>NZ_CP087190.1:4357500-5557500 GCF_024749165.1 Pseudomonas sp. B21-023
ACCGCCCGGCCCAGGTGCGTCAACTGGAGCTGGCCACAGGCATCCAGCAGGTGCTCAAGCAGACCCCGGTGCTCGGCGCGTTCGACGCCGACGACTACGTCAGCCAGCGCCTGTGGGCGGTAGCCAAGGATGGCACGCAGGTACCGATCAGCCTGGTGCGTCGCCGCGCCGACGAAGGCAAGACAGTGCCCCTCTATCTTTACGGCTATGGTGCCTACGGCGAGAGCCTCGATCCGTGGTTCTCCCATGCCCGCCTAAGCCTGCTGGAGCGTGGCGTGGCCTTCGCCATCGCCCATGTGCGCGGTGGCGGCGAGCTGGGTGAAGCCTGGTACCGGGCCGGCAAGCAGGAACACAAGCACAACAGCTTCGACGATTTCATCGCCTGCGCCGAACACCTGATCGCTGAAGGCGTGACCCGCCGTGAATGCCTGGCCATCAGTGGCGGCAGTGCCGGCGGCCTGCTCATGGGCGCAGTGCTCAACCTGCGCCCCGAACTGTTCCGCTGCGCCATCGCCGAAGTGCCGTTCGTCGATGTGCTCAACACCATGCTCGACCCCGAGCTGCCGCTGACCGTTACCGAGTACGACGAATGGGGCAACCCCGAGGAGCCGGAGGTATATGCGCGGATCAAGGCCTACGCGCCGTACGAGAACGTCAAGGCCCAGGCGTACCCGGCCATGCTGGTGATCGCCGGCTACAACGACAGCCGTGTGCAGTACTGGGAGGCGGCCAAGTGGGTGGCGCGCCTGCGCACGCGCAAGACCGACGCCAACCTGCTGCTGCTCAAGACCGAGATGGGCGCCGGCCACGGCGGCATGAGCGGCCGCTACCAGGGGCTGCGCGACGTGGCATTGGAGTATGCGTTCGTCTTCAATGAGCTGGGCGTGGCGTAAAACGCGATTTTCGTTGTCTCACAAGCGCCACGGCCACTGATTGTGCGACCGCGGCGCTTTCCAGACATTCGAAGAAGAACAACACATGCCCGACACCCAGCACCTGAACGCCGAAATCCGCGACATGCTCATGGACTGCGGCCTGTTCGACACCCTGCAACCCAGCGATTTCGTCACCGCCGCCGGCTATTTCAGCCTCACCGCCGTCAGCGAAGGCCAGACCCTGTTCAGCGAAGGCGACGCCGGTACCTTCATGTGTATCCTCCACCGTGGCGTGGTCTCGGTGCGCAAGACCGACGGCAACGGGGCCGAGGTGGAAATCGCTACCCTGCGCAAGGGCCGAGCCTTCGGCGAGATGGCCGTGCTCGACGGCGAGCGCCGCTCGGCCACCTGCGTGGCCGCCAGCGACTGCCAGTTGCTGACCCTGGGCAAGGACTCGCTGGAGAAGATGCTCGCCGACGCGCCGCGCATTGCCGCCCGGATCATTCGCGCCCTGGCCGTGGCGCTTTCACGGCGCTTGCGGATGCAGGATGGCCAGCGCCTGGCACAGCAGGTCTAATCGCGCTTGGGCGGCGGTTTTGGCGGATCCTGGTTCAACCCCGGCAACGGTTGGTCCTTCGGCGGCCCCGGCACCGGCATGGGCGGCAGCAGCGGCGCGCCGGGCCGGTTGGCGCCGGCCTTGGGCGGCGTGCTCGGGGTGATCTGCGGGTAGGGTGTCGGCGTCGGCGTCCCCGGTGCCCCCGGGGCGGTCGTGAGCGGCCGCTGCTGACCTGCAGCGTCGGCCAACGGCACTGCGCCAAGCAACAATGCGGCGAGGATCGCATGCAACATCTGCAGCCTCCTGTCAGAAACCTTCCTACAGGCTATGCCCAACGGCGCATTTTTGCCTGTCCGCCCGCCCGACTGGCGCGCTAGACTCAAGAACATAACCGTCATTGCCCTGATTAGAAGAAAGGTAACACCATGAGTTCCACCTCCGACGCCACCGCCCGCCTCGACCGTATCCTCGCCGACGCCAAGCGCGACAAGGAAATGGGCTATCGCGACAAGGCCCTGAAGATGTACCCCCACGTCTGTGGTCGCTGCACCCGCGAGTTCTCCGGCAAACGCCTGTCGGAACTGACCGTGCATCACCGCGACCATAACCACGACAACAACCCCCAGGACGGCTCCAACTGGGAGCTGCTGTGCCTGTACTGCCACGACAACGAGCACGCCCGCTACACCGATCAACAGTACTTCAGCGAAGGTTCGCTGAGCACGCCGAAAGTCGCCGTGGCCACCCACAACCCGTTTGCCGGCCTGGCCGCGCTGATGAAGAAGGACTGACCGTCGATTCCCGCCCCGCCGTGTCGGCGAGCCCGTATAATCGCGTTCTTTTTTTTGCGAAGGGCCCCGACACGTGGCGAACAAACGGTACAGCTGCATCGGCCTGTTCAACCCCAAATCCGCCGAAAACGTCGGTTCGGTCATGCGCGCGGCCGGCTGCTATGGGGTCAATTCGGTGTTCTACACCGGCAAGCGCTATGAGCGCGCCCGGGATTTCGTCACCGATACCAAGCGCGTGCACTACGACATCCCGCTGATCGGCATCGACGACCTGCAGCGCATCATCCCCCTGGGCTGTACGCCGGTGGCGGTGGAACTGGTGGACGGTGCGCGTCCCCTGCCCGAATACACCCACCCGGACCGGGCGATCTACATCTTCGGACCAGAGGATGGCTCGCTGAGCGAAGACGTGCGCGGTTGGTGCGAAGAGACCATCTACATTCCGACCCAGGGCTGCATGAACCTGGCGGCGACGGTGAATGTGGTGCTGTATGACCGCATGGCCAAGGGGTTGAATACGCGGTCGGGGCCCAAGTTCAAATAAGTCGATCCGGATTTGTAGCAAACGCCTGGGTAATTTCACTGAACGCAGCCATTGCACATGGAGTCTGCTGGTTATCAACGACCAGAGGAGACTGCCCGATGCTCGATTTCCATTCGCCCCACCACGAACACAACGTCCATGGCCTGGAGCGCGCCAGCTCCCTGGCTGGGGGCGCGTTGATGATCAGCAAGGGGCTGCGCCACGGTGGCCTGCTGGGGATGTTGCAGGTTGCTGTCGGCGGCCTGGCGCTGGCACGTGGCGTGAGCGGCCATTGTTCGACCAAGGCGTGGTGGCTGCGGCATCGCGCCGAGTACCTGCGCCTGCATCGCGATATAGAACGAGGGGCTGCCGAGCTCAAGGCGCTGAAGGCCAGCGCCGAGGCGGCAACCCGCACCGCGACGGTGACCGGCGGTTGAAAGCATCGCGGGGCAAGCCCGCTCCCACGAGCCGGCGTTCAAAATGATGTCCGGGGTCGTGGCAACGGGCTTGCCCGCGACAAATCCTGCGCCTAGCGCAGTACCTTGCTTTGCAATACTTCAGACTGCCGCCCCAGGACGTTCTCGCTGATCTGCACGAACTCTTCGGTGCTGACGCTCGACAGGCGCATCAGGGCCCGGGCGACATCGTCCAGCGAGCGCTTGTCGTGGTTGTGCAGGCGGATCTCGCGATCCAGCGCCTGCAACAGCAGCACGCCGCGGGCCACCTGGGCCGGGCTGGCCTTGGCACCCTTGAGATGATTCACTTTGTCGCCTAGCTTGTGCAAGCGCGCCTGCAATGCCTCGTAACGGTCGTCGCTCATGCCACCAGCACGCCGCAGCAGCTCGCTAGCGTAATAGTCGGCCAGGCTCTCGCCGAGCCAGTCGCTGCCATCGCGGTCGTTGATCTGGGCGAACAATTGCACAAGTTCGCGCAACAGCGGGCTGTTGCCGTTCTCGCTGATCAGCGGCCGGCCACTGTGCAAGTACAAGGAATTGTTGGCTGGCAGCACGCCACGCCACATCTCGTCGCGGGCACCGACCAGCAGCAACTTGGGCGGGTTGCGTGGAAACACCGCCTGCAACTGGGGCCAGACGAAGGTCAACAGGGTCAAGGTGTCCATGCGGCGCATGCCCTGCCCTTGCGGCGCGGCGACGGTCACTTCGGTGTCGCCAAGGCGCGCACGGCGGCTGCCCAGGCTGCCGGCGAGCACCCAACCGGTGGGGCGGTCGAACAGGCGCGACACGTCATCGATTCGGAATTTCTGCCGACCGATGCGCGGCCAGGCGGTCTCGACACTCTTCCAGCCGGCCGGCAGGTCGAAGGTCAGACGCGACACCAGCTCGGTGCCGTCCTGCTGGTCGAGGCGCGCCGGCGGCACCAACTGATCGCCACGGAACAGCGCCCAGTGCGCGGTCATGCGGGTTTCATGCACACCCCCCTTCGGTTGCTGGTCGAGCAGCACGCGGTAACTGAGGCTGGTCTTGCCTGACGCCGGGTGCCAGACACCGCGCCCGTTCTGCAACTGCCACTGGCCATCAGCGAGAAAGTCGCTGTAGACACCAGCCTTGCCCAGGTCGAAGTCCAGGCTGCGCACCACGCTGCCGTCGGCAAGTGTCAGGCGCACCTCGGCCTGGCCGCTCTGCGGCAACAGGCGGACCTGATAATCCAGATCGACTTTCCTGGCCAGCGCCTGAGTGCTGAGCAGCAGGCCAAGCGCCATCAACAGCGGGCGACGCATAACGAAACTCCTTGTAGCCGCGCGGCTCAACCCGCGCGAAAAATCAGGTGGTCTTCCCAGTCGTCTTCATCCACATCGTTCTCGCTGAGCATCCGTCCAGACCGGGAAATGCGTTGCTCATGCACTTGTCCGCGATCACCGCAGACCAAGTGGTGCCACGACGGCAAGTCCTGGCCTTCACTGACCAGGCGATAACCGCAGGTAGGCGGCAGCCACTTGAACTGGTCGGCCTTGCCCGGAGTCAGCTGGATGCAATCGGGCACGTAGCGGAAGCGATTGGGGTAGTCGCTGCACTGGCAGGTCTGCAGGTCGAGCAACTTGCAGGCGATGCTCGTGTAGTAGACGCTGTTGTCCTCTTCGTCCTCGAGCTTCTGCAGGCAGCACAGGCCGCAGCCATCGCAGAGCGACTCCCACTCCTGCGCATCGAGCTGGTCGAGGGTCTTGCGCCGCCAGAAGGGCGCGGTATCGGCGATCATCACACGTGTTCCTGCAGTCAACGTCAATCCGCGGCGCGCGGCGGCGCCAGTCTAGAGGCAGTCCGGCGGCAACGCCAGACCGCTTGTCAGTGCTCGCCGGACGCAGTAGCGTGCGGTCTTTGTCCCAGCCCTTGCAGGAGCAGCCATGAGCGCCACCCCACGTATCGCCGACTACGCCATCAACGAGCAGTTCATCAATCGCTGGTCGCCCCGCGCCTTCACCAATGAGCCGATCAGTCAGGAAACCCTGCTGAGCTTCCTGGAAGCCGCGCGCTGGGCGCCGTCGGCCTACAATTCGCAGCCATGGCGTTTCCTCTATGCCCGTCGCGACACGCCGAGCTGGTCGCGCTACCTGGACATCCTCAACGAGTTCAACCGCAGCTGGGCGCAGCATGCCTCGGCGCTGGTGCTGATCATCTCCAAGACCACCTTCGCCGCCCCTGGCTCCGATGAAGAGAAACCGGCCCTGTGGCACACCTTCGACACCGGCTCGGCCTGGGGCCATCTGGCGTTGCAGGCCAGCATCAGCGGCTGGCACACCCACGGCATGGCCGGCTTCGATCAGGACCTGGCCCGGCGCGAGCTGAAGATCCCCGAGGGCTACGCGCTGCACGCCATGGTGGCAATCGGCAAGCTGGGCGACAAGGCGACCCTGGCCGAAGGCCTGCAGGCCCGTGAAGTGCCGAGCCCACGCCGGCCGTTGAGCGAGCTGGCGGCCGAAGGCGACTTCAGCCTGTAAGCCTTCCATCGATAGCACCGGCCCATCGCCGGCAAGCCGGCTCCCACAAGGTTGCGCGGCCTCCTGTGGGAGCCGGCTTGCCGGCGATGGGCCGGAACGGCCGGACTACGATCAATACCCCCGCGCGAAATCCACCTCGCCCCGCAACCCCTGCCCCGCCGCATACGCCTGCGCATTCCCGACGAACAACCGCACCATCGCCGCCGGCGAGGTCGGCGCCGAGCTGTGCCCGGTCAGCAGCAGCCCCCAGGCAGTCCAGAACGGGTGGCGCTGGGGCAACGGCTCCTGGCGGCAGACATCGATCACCGCGCCGGCCAGGTGCCCTTGCTTGAGCGCCTCGACCAGGTCGGCATCGACCACCGCCACGCCGCGCCCGGCATTGATGAACAAAGCACTGGAACGGAAGCACTTGAACAGCGCCGCATCGTACAGGTCGTGGGTGACGGGCGTGTCGGGCAACAGGTTGAGCACGTAATCGGCCTCGCCGACCAGGCGAGGCAACTGGTCGAGCCCCGCCACCTCGACGAATGGCGCCTGCTCACGGGCACTGCTTGCCACTCCGTACAAGGTGACACCAAACGGCACGAGGAACTCGGCGACTTGCTGGCCGATATCTCCGGTGCCGACGATCAGCACCCGACGCCCTTCCAGGGTCCGCCCTGGCCGATCGTCCCAGCGTCGCTCGACCTGGCTGACCAGGCGCGACAGCACATCACGCTCATGGCCAAGCATGTAGGTGAGCATGTACTCGGCCATCACCTGGCCAAAGATCCCCACCGCCCGGGTCAGGCGGTAGTCGCGCGGCAGGCCGTCGGCCAGCAACGGCGTGATGCCGGCCCAGGTCGATTGCATCCACAGGGGTTTGTGACCCTGGCGCAACAGGCTGGCCAGCAGGTCGGGCTGGCCCAGCCATACCGGGCATTCGGGCGCCAGGCGGGCCAGTTCGGCGGAATCGCCACTGGTCAGGACCTCCAGGTCCGGCGCCGCCTCACCCAGAAGACGGGCATAGTTGGCATGATCCTGTTCAGCGATCAGAACGCGCATGTGACACACAACCTTGACAAACAACGGAAGCGGCCCGCCAGGCGGGCCGCAGACAGAGAGGAGGCCGCGCCCGGATCAGGCCGGGTCGTTGCGGCGCAGCAGTTCTTCGGGCAGGTGCTCGATGTAGTCGTCGTCCGGCGGCGGCATCTGCAGGTGGTAGCCCTGGCTGTCGAGGTTCTCCAGTACCTTGGCGATGTCCTCGCGGGCCAGCTTGCGCTCGGGGCTGAGCACCAGGTCGAAGGCGTGCACGGGCGTGCCGAAGAAAGGCAGCAGCCCCTCGGGCACACGCTCCAGGCCCTCGGCCTTGAGCACATACAGGTACATCTCGTTCTTGCGGGGGCTCTTGTAGATCGAGCAGATACGTTTCATCGGGAATCTCCGGCACCGGCCAGGTCGTCCAGCAGGGCCTGGCCCATGCGCTCGCGACGCCAGCCGCGCAGTGCATCGGGCAGTTGATAGGGACCGTCGGGGTAGCCGCTCTTGAGCAGGGCTTCGAGGGCTTTCTTGCGCAGCATCAGCTCCGGGGCGATGCCCAGCCGCTCACCTTCGGCCTGGCCGATGGCGCGCAGGCGCTTGAGAATGCCGGCGGCTTCGATCGGCAGCGGCTCGGGCAGCGGCGCGGGCCATTGCTCCTGCGGCAGGCTGGCGGCGCGCTTGATCAGCTGGATCAGCGCCTCGCCGTCCTGGCGGATGGTGCGCGGGTGCATCTCGTCGATTTTCGCCAGCGCCGACGGGCTGTCGGGCTGGCTCTTGGCCATGGGCCACAACGAGTGTTCCTTGAGGATGCGATTGCGCGGCACATCGCGGCTGCGGGCCTCACGCTCGCGCCAGGCGCACAGCTCGCGCAGCACGGCCAATTGCTGGCGGCCCAGTTTCCAGGCCAGCTTGACATCACGGTAGAGGGTCTCGGGCTCGACTTCACGGCGCAGCGCGGCGACCAGCTCGGCACCGTCCTCGAGCACCCAGGCGTACTTGTCGTCCGACAGCCGCGGGCGCAGGGCGGTGAACAGCTCGGCCAGATGCACGGCGTCTTCGGCGGCGTAGCTGACCTGGGTCTCCGAGAGCGGGCGCTGCAGCCAGTCGGAGCGGGTCTCGCCCTTGGGCAGCTCGAGCCCCAGCACATCTTGCACCAGACGCGAATAGCCCATCGAGAAGCCGATGTTCAGGTAGCCGGCGGCGAGCTGGGTGTCGAACAGTGGCTGCGGCAGCTTGCCGGTCAGGCGCAGCAGGACCTCCAGGTCTTCGCTGCAGGCGTGCAGCACCTTGACCACGCCATTGTCTTCGAGCAACTCGGCCAGCGGCTGCCAGTCGCGAATCAGCAAAGGGTCGATGAGGAAGGCACGCTTGCCGTCACCGATCTGGATCAACCCGGCTTTCGGGTAGAAGGTGTCGACCCGCATGAATTCGGTGTCGAGGGCCACAAACGGCAGCTCACGCCAGCTTCGGCAGTGCTGGGCCAGGGTCTGGTCGTCACGGATCCAGTGAATTTCGATGGCCACGAGGCTCTCCCACTAACATTGGCGCGCAGTATATACGGCGCGGGCGCAATGGGTGAAACCTCGCAAGCCACGCCATCCTTGGTGCTGATCGTCGGTACGCTCAGCGACCGGCCGCCAGCCAGGGCCGGCAGCCGGCAAACAGGTCCAGCGAGCGCTGGTAGACCTCGGTGCGCACCTGCAACAGGCCGAGCATCGAGTGGAACAGGTTGTCCTGCGACAACGGCACATCGCGCAGCTTGCCCAGGCATTCGGTGTCCACGCCGAAGTCCTCGCGGTAGCTGTCGGAGAACCAGGCCAGCAGCGGTACGTGCTTCTGCTGCTCCGGCGCGATCATGTAGGGCGTGCCGTGCAGGAACAGGTTGTACTCGCCCAGCGACTCGCCATGGTCTGAAAGATAGATCATCGCGGTGTCGACCGTGTCCTGCTTGCTGCGCAAGGTATCGATCAAGGTCGCCAGCACCTTGTCGGTGTAGGCCAGGGTGTTGTCGTAGCCGTTGACGATCTCTTGCTGGCTGCACTGGTTCAGGGCGTTGCTGCGGCACACCGGGGTGAAGGGTTCGCTGCCGGCCGGGTAGCGCTTGAAGTATTCCGGGCCATGGCTGCCCATCTGGTGCAGCACCAGCACGGTGTCCTGGTCGAGGTTGTCCAGCAACTCGCCCAGGCCCTGCAGCAGGATCTCGTCATGGCACTCGCCACTGGCGCACAGGCTCGGGTCCTGCAGGTTGCTCACGTCGATGAACTGCACCCGGTCACAGGTGCCCTTGCAGCCGGACTGGTTGTCGCGCCACTGCACTGCCAACCCCGCGCGCTGGAGGATGTCGAGCAGCCCTTCGCGGTTCTTCGCCACGCGGGCGTCGTAGTCCTTGCGCGGCATGCCGGAAAACATGCAGGGCACCGACACGGCGGTCTCGGTGCCGCAGGAGTGGACGTCGGTAAAGCTCAGCAGGCCCTGCTCCTTGCTCAATTGTGGGGTGGTGTCGCGGGCATAGTCGAGCAGGCCGAAGTTTTCCGCCCGGGCACTCTCGCCGACCACCAGCACGGTCAGCGACTTGCGCTGGTGCTGCTGCCAGGCCGCATCGCGACGGGCATCCTCGCCATAGCGCTGGAAGGACTGGGTGGCCGTGCCCACCTGCTCGCTGACATAGCCGATGGAGGCCCCCACGATATTGCTCGGCGTAAGCATCAGGCGCAGTTCATGGTGGTTGCGAAACAACGACGCCAAGCCCTGGTAGTTGACCAGCGCCACCGAGCCCAGGGCCGCGACGCAGGCCCCACTGACCACCAGCTTGCCCAGCAGTTCGCGGTGCCAGGGGCGATAGGCGATCCTGGCCTTCCACACCAGCAGCGAGGGCAGCACACCCAACAGCAGGATATATACGGCGAACTTCAGCGAAAGCAGGTCGCGCACTTCCGCAACATTGGTTTCAGCCACATTGCGGAACATGCCAGCGTCAATAAGTACGCCATATTGATTCATGAAGTAAGCGACACTTGCACCGCTGATGAACAATACAATCAATACTGGTTTCAATACATAACGAAACGCCAGCAAGGTGAGGATGAGATTGAAGGCGAACAGCATCAGCACGGCGAACGCCAGGCTCAACCACAGCCCCACCATGCCCGGCGGCACGATGGACTCCAGGTGTTCCCAAAGCAAGGTGTTGAAGCCGATCAACAGGTACAGGCTGGCCAGCAACGTGACCCATTCGGTGCGCAGGGATTTGAGTTTCAGCATGGCGTTCGCAACAAGAGTTCATCAGCGGCCAACACGCCCGGACGGGCAGATTGGAAAGTTGGCCGAACTCTAGAAAGCCTAGCATCAATTTTTTGTGAAAAAGACGCCAACAATTGGTGGGCCGGCGTCTTTCATGAATTAAACAACTTTCATTCAGCTGCCATTCAGCCAGGCAGGCGAAGTTTGGCGTACGGCTCGCGGTCGATATCCAGGACTTCCACGCACAGCTGAATGTCCAGCCCAGGCTGGGCCGGAATCGCCTCGCGCAACACCTCGAGCAGGCTGTTCGACAACTGCTGTTTCACCTGCTGCGTGCGCCCGCTGAGAATCGCCAGACGCACATGGGCGAAGGCCCGCTCGCCAGGGGCGGTGCCCACCCGGTACTGGGCAAAGGCCTGTGCGCGGCTCTTGATGTCCAGCTCTTCGGCAAACTGGCCACTACCGACCAGGGCGTGGTTCAGGCGCAGCAGCAGCACATCGACATTGAGATCGCGCAGGTTGTCGCTGTATTCCAGGTTCAGGTGAGGCATGGCGCAGGTTCCGTTCACGCAGGGGGATGCGACAGCCTAACCCAGTCCCGCAATACGGCAAAGGCGACTATCCTCTTGGTTCAGGCTCGTTTACCAACCCTGAAGAGAGGTGAAGAAATGCCAGTTCCGCACAATCTTTTTGAAGACCTAGGCGTTAAGGAGGACGACTTCAATGCGCTTGCGAAGGAGAAACACGAACTCCTTGAGCTGAGGAAGCGCTACGCCGAAAAGGACAATGAAGTGGTGAGCGTTGAAAAAACCGGCATCACCACGGATGACAACCTCAACCGGCTTCGCAAGCAACGCGCACTGATCAAAGAAGAAATCGAACGGATAATCCATCCGCCCAAATCCTGACTCCCTCACTGAGGTTATCGCGGGGCAAGTCGCATCGGTGCGCGGACGCGACTTTCCCCGCGATAACGTCGGCGTCCGCTACGCAGAAGCCTTCAGCGCCGCATCCAGGTCCTCGATCAGGTCCCGGTAGTCTTCAATCCCGATCGACAGCCGCAGCAGGTTCTCACTGATCCCCATCACGCCCTTCTGCTCCGGGCTCAAGGAGTTGTGCGACATGCTCCAGGAGTGGTTGATCATGCTCTCCACACCGCCCAGCGAGTCGGCCAGGACGAAGATCGACAGCGCCTCGACCAGGCGGTTGACCGCGGCCCGGTCACCCTTGATGCGCAACGCCACCACCGCGCCGCCCGTGCGCATCTGGCGTTTGCACAGGTCATGCTGCGGGTGGCTTTCCAGGCCCGGGTAGTAGACCTGCTCGACCTGCGGATGCTGTTCGAGGAACTGCGCCACACGCAGGGCGTTGGCGCTCTGGCGCTCCATGCGCACATCGAGGGTCTTGAGCCCACGCAATGCCAGGTAGCAGTCGAACGGCCCCTGGATCGCGCCAACCGCCATGCTGATCTTGCGCAGGCGCCCCAGCAACTCGTGGTTGGCCGCCACCACCACACCGCCGGTCAGGTCGGAATGGCCGCCGATGTACTTGCTCGCCGAGTGCATCACAAGGTCCACGCCCAGGGTGATCGGCTGCTGGTTCCACGGCGAGCAGAAGGTGTTGTCGATGCAGGTCATCACCCCCCGATCACGGGCCAGCTCGCAGACCGCCTTGATGTCCACCAGGTGCAGCAGCGGGTTGGTCGGCGACTCGATCCAGATCAGTTGGGTCTCGGGGCGGATCGCCGCGGCCACCGCCTCGACGTCGTTGAGGTCGACGTAGGTGGTGGTCAGGCCCGAGGTGCGCCCACGGTAGTCTTCCAGCAGGCGGAAGGTGCCGCCGTAGACACCGTTCATCACCACCACATGGGCATCCTTGGAGAGCAGCTCGAGCACCGTGGCGGTGGCGCTGACGCCCGAGGCGCAGGCGACCGCGCCGACGCCCTCCTCCAGTGCGGCCACGCAGGTCTCGTAGGCGTGCCGGGTCGGGTTGCTGACACGGCTGTAGGCGTATTCGGGGTTGTCGTCCAGGCCGCGCTTGATGAACGAGCTGGAAGTGACGATTGCCGGGAAGATGGCATTGTCGGCGACGCTGGATTGCTCACCGGCGTGGATGGTGCGGGTGGCGAAATTGCGCGGTTTGTCGGACATGGTCGGGTCCATTGCCTGAGGGTGGAAAACCACCACTATCTCATATCCACCACCCCCAGGCGCCAGCAGAACATTTCTGTCGATGCAGCGGCCGAAACAGTTCCAACGTTCCCTGCGAGCGGCTACTCTCGAAAAACTTTTCCCCTAATCGGCGACACGACGTCATGGACAGTTTCGACCAGCACATCCTCACCCTGCTCCAGCGCGACGCCTCGCTGTCCCTCAAGGACCTGGCCGAAGCGGTCAACCTCTCCACCACGCCGTGCTGGAAACGGGTCAAGCGCCTGGAAGAGGAAGGCTACATTCGCGGCCGCGTTGCCCTGCTCGACCCCGAGCGCCTGGGCCTGGGCCTGACGGTGTTCGTCCAGCTCAAGACCCAGCGCCACGACAGCGCCTGGCTGGCGCAGTTCGCCGCCACGGTGACGGCGTTCGAGGAAGTGATGGAGGTGTATCGCATGTCCGGCGACTGGGACTACATGCTGCGGGTGGTGGTGGGCGACATCGCCGCCTACGACCGCTTCTACAAGAAGCTGATCACCAGCACCGACGGGTTGTCGAACATCACCTCGAGTTTTGCCATGGAGCAGATGAAGTACACCACGGCGTATCCGGTGGGGCGCTGAAATGATCTCTGGCAGGACCGGCCTCATCGACGGCAAGCCGGCTCCCCCCGACGGCGTCGACCTCAAGCCAAACGACATCCCTGTGGGGGCTGGCTTGCCAGCGATGAGGCCGGCCCTGTCAGTCAGCCAGGGTAGCCTCGATCCGATTCCCCGCCCTCGCCTTCTCCAACTTGATCGCCACGAACTTCGAGGTTGGTGTGTAGGTCCCCTCGCCGTAGCTTTCCAGCGGCACCAACGGATTGGTCTCCGGGTAATACGCCGCCGCCTGCCCTTCAGGCACGTCATAGGCCACCAGGCGGAAGCCCGACACTCGCCGCTCGAGGCCATCCTCCCACAACGACACGATATCCACGTGCTCGCCCGGCTCGAAGCCCAGGCGGCGGATATCGGCCTCGTTGACGAACACCACCTCGCGCAGCCCGAACACGCCACGGTAACGGTCATCGAGCCCATACAGCGTAGTGTTGTACTGGTCGTGGGAGCGCAAGGTCTGCAGGATCAGGTCCGGCTTGTCACCGCGGGCCAGCACAGCCGCGTTGACCAGTTGCTCCGGCAACTGGCTCGGGATGAAGCGCGCCTTGCCGGTGGCCGTGCGGAAGTTGCGGTCCGCAGCGTGGTTGCCAAGGTGGAAGCCGCCCGGATGCTGCAGGCGTGCATTGAAGTCGGCGAAGCCGGGAATCACGTCGGCGATCATGCTGCGGATACGGCCATAGTCGGCAATCGCATAGTCCCAGTCGATGGGCCGATTGCCCAGGGTAGCCTTGGCCATGCCGGCGACGATGGCCGGCTCCGAACGCAGCTGCGCTGAACGCGGCTTCAGCTGGCCGTGGGAGATATGCACCATGCTGAAGGTGTCCTCCACGGTGACGCCCTGCGGCCCTTCGGCCTGGATGTCGATCTCGGTGCGGCCCAGGCACGGCAGGATCAGCGCATCACGCCCGGTGACCAGGTGCGAGCGGTTGAGCTTGGTGGAAATCTGCACGGTCAGCTCACAGTTGCGCAGCGCCGCGTGGGTACGCGGGGTGTCCGGAGTCGCCTGGGCGAAGTTGCCGCCCAGGGCGACGAACACCTTGGCCCGCCCTTCTTCCATTGCCTGGATCGCCAGCACGGCGTTATGGCCGTGCTCGCGGGGCACCTTGAACTGGAAGCGTTTCTCGATGGCGTCGAGCAGCGCCGCCTTGGGCTTCTCGTCGATGCCCATGGTGCGGTCGCCCTGCACGTTGCTGTGGCCACGCACCGGCGACAGGCCGGCGCCGGGTTTGCCGACGTTGCCGCGCAGCAGCTGCAGGTTGACGATTTCCTGCACGGTGGGCACCGAATGGCGGTGCTGGGTGATGCCCATGGCCCAGCACATGATCACCCGCTCGGCCTTGCGGTACATGCGCGCGGCCAGCTCGATCTCGGCCTTGTTCAGGCCCGACTGCTCGACGATATGTTCCCAGGGTGTGGCGTCCACTACGGCCAGGTAGGCCTCGACGCCACTGGTGTGCTCGGCGATGAACGCGTGGTCGAACACAGGTGGCTCGTCGTTCAGTTGCGCCTCGCGCTCCCACTGCAGAAGGAACTTGGCGATGCCGCGCATGGCCGCCATGTCGCCACCCAGCGCCGGGCGGAAGTATGCGGTGTTGGTCGGCTCGGAGCCGTTGCTGAGCATCTCGAACGGGTGCTGCGGGTGCTGGAAGCGCTCGAGCCCGCGTTCCTTGAGCGGGTTGAAACAGACCACCTGGGCACCACGCTTGACCGCCTCGCGCAGCGGTTCGAGCATGCGTGGGTGGTTGGTGCCGGGGTTCTGGCCAATGACGAAGATCGCATCGGCCAGCTCCAGGTCATGAAACACCACGGTGCCCTTGCCCACGCCGAGGGTTTCGGCCATGCCCACGCCGCTGGCCTCGTGGCACATGTTCGAGCAGTCGGGGAAATTGTTGGTGCCGTAGGCGCGCACGAACAACTGGTAGAGGAACGCCGCCTCGTTGCTGGCCCGGCCCGAGGTATAGAACTCGGCCTCATCCGGCGACGCGAGACCGTTCAGGTGCCGGGCGACCAGGGCGAACGCTTCGTCCCAGCTGATCTCGACGTAATGATCGGTGGCCGCGTCGTAGCGCATAGGGTGGGTGATGCGGCCCTGGTACTCAAGCCAGTAGTCGGTCTGCTCGAGCAGCGCACTGACGCTGTAGCGGGCGAAGAACGCCGGATCCACCGAGCGGCCGGTGGCCTCCCAGTTGACCGCCTTGGCGCCGTTCTCGCAGAACTTGACCATGTCGCTTTCCGGCGATTCGCCCCAGGCGCAACCCGGGCAGTCGAAGCCACCGTTCTGGTTGGTCTTGAGCATGGCCCGCAGGTTCTTGAAGGCGTTCTCGCTGCCCAGCCAGCTCTTGGTCACGCTCTTGAGCGCGCCCCAGCCGGCGGCCGGCCCCTTGTAGTCCCTGATGTGTTCGTCCTGGCTCATGCTGCGCTTCTCCGCACGGTGTTTTTTCCAGCCTAAGAAGCGCCCCCTACTGCGTCCAATCGAAATAAATGACGGCGTGATAAACCGTTTCGATCACCGACCACAGCCCTTGGCCGGCACGGCCTTCAGCCGTGATAGAGGAGACTGATCGAATGGTCGGGGAAAGCAATTTGACGCCAATGGGCGCAGGTTATAGCTTGAACCTTATCTGCGGCCTTTCGCCGCCCCCTGCCACTTCAATGTCGAGCGCGAACGTGGAAAAGAACCCCCAGGCCCTGATCGACGGTTTCAACCGCAAAGTCGATTACCTGCGGATGTCGGTCACCGACCGCTGCGACTTTCGCTGCGTCTATTGCATGGCCGAAGACATGCAGTTCCTGCCGCGCCAGCAGATTCTCAGCCTCGAAGAGCTGTACCAGGTCGCCGAGCGCTTCGTCGCCCTTGGCACCCGCAAGATCCGCCTGACCGGCGGCGAGCCGCTGGTACGCCAGGGCATCGTCGAGCTCTGCGGACGCATCGCCGCCCTGCCCGGCCTGCGCGAACTGTGCCTGACCAGCAATGGCTCGCAGCTCGGCCGCCTGGCCCAGCCGCTGTTCGACGCCGGCGTGTCGCGCCTGAACATCAGCCTCGACAGCCTCGACCCCGAGCGCTTCCGCGCCCTCACCCGCACCGGCGACCTCCAGCAGGTAATCGCCGGCATCGACGCCGCGCGCGCCGCGGGCTTTCGCCGCACCAAGCTCAATGCGGTGGTGCTCAAGGGCCGCAACGACCACGAGATCGTCGACCTGGTACGTTTCGCCATCGACCGTGAACTGGATATCTCGTTCATCGAAGAGATGCCCCTGGGCGTGATCAGCGAGCACGAGCGCGGCGAGTCATTCTGTTCCAGCGACGACGTGCGCGCGCGCCTGGCCGAACATTTCACCCTGGTCGAGTCGGCCGAGTCGTCCCAGGGGCCGGCGCGCTACTGGCGCCTGGCCGAGGCGCCCAACACCCGGGTCGGCTTCATCTCGCCCCACAGCCACAACTTCTGCGCCACTTGCAACCGCGTGCGCCTGACCGTCGAAGGCCGCCTGTTGCTGTGCCTGGGCAACGAACATTCGGTGGACCTCAAGCAGGTCATGCGCCAGCACCCCGGCGACACTGCACGCCTGGAAAAAGCCATTCGCGACGCCATGCAGCTCAAGCCCTACCGTCACCACTTCGAAGTGGGCGGCGAGGTGCAGATCCTGCGCTTCATGAACATGACCGGCGGCTGATCGGCCGCCTCTGGAACCGCCTTGATCGTCCACTCACGCCCCGACATGCTGCGCGTGCTATTCACCCTCAAAGGCTCGATCGTCCAGCGCATCGCCCTGCGCTGCCTGGCGGTGACCTTGCTCGCGGCGCTGATCGTGCTGGTCGAGCGACACTACCCGGCGCTGTTCTACCCGGTCAGCGCCACGCCCTTCACCCTGTTGGGGCTGTCGCTGTCGATCTTCATGAGCTTTCGCAACAACGCCTGCTACGACCGCTGGTGGGAAGGCCGCAAGGCCTGGGGGCGGATGATTATCGAGGTACGTTCATTCGTGCGCGAAAGTGTGCTGATCAAGGACGCGGCGCTGCGCGAGGAACTGCTGCGCAGCCTCTGTGCTTTCGCCCATGCCCTCAATGCCCGGCTGCGCAACGAAGACGAGCTGGGCGCCGCCCGACCCTGGCTGGGCGAGCAGGCGCAGATCGTGCCGCACAATGTCTGCGACGGCATCCTGCGCGAGGTGGGCGGAAACTGTTCGCGGCTGGCGGAGCGCGGGGAGATCAGCGAGTTTCGCTACACCCTCCTGGCGCAGCGCCTGGCCGGCCTGTCGGACGTGCAGGCCACCTGCGAACGGATCAAGGGCACGCCACTGCCGTTCCCGTACACCCTGCTGCTGCACCGCACCATCTACATCTTCTGCCTGCTGCTGCCGTTTGCCCTGGCCGAACCGCTGGGCTGGCTGGCGCCGCTGTTCACCACCATCGTCAGCTACACCTTCTTCGGGCTGGATGCGATCGGCAACGAGCTGGAAGACCCGTTCGGGCGCGACGAGAACGACCTGCCGACCGATGCCCTGGTGCGCACCCTGGAGCGCGATGTGCTGTCGGCGCTGGGGCATGAGCCACTGCCACCGGCTCTGGTGCCGGTGGATCATGTGTTGAGCTGACATTGCCGGGGCTGCTGCGCAGCCCTATCGCCGGCAAGCCGGCTCCCACAAGGCAAAGTGCCCCCTGTGGGAGCCGGCTTGCCGGCGATAGGGCCGTACCGGCTACAACTGTGTTCAGGTAATGCGTGGGAACGAACTTGCTCCGCGATAGAGTCAGATCAACCGCGGCTTTCGCAGGCCCCGATCGGCTTCAGGTGCGGGACGAAGTTGCACGGCCGGTGCCGCGCATCCAGCTGCTCGGCCAGGATCCCCTCCCATGCCGTGCGGCAGGCGCCGGTCGAGCCCGGCAGGCAGCACACCAGGGTGCCGTTGGCCATGCCGGCCAAGGCCCGGCTCTGTACAGTCGAGGTACCGATATCGAGGATCGACAATGCGCGGAACAGCTCGCCGAACCCGTCGATGCGCTTGTCCAGCAGGCAGTCCACCGCCTCCGGCGTGCTGTCACGGCCAGTGAAACCGGTGCCGCCGGTGATCAGCACCACCTGCACCTGTTCATCGGCGATCCAGGTGGCGACCTGGGCGCGGATCTTGTACAGGTCGTCCTTTAGCAGCTCGCGCGCCACCAGGCGGTGGCCCACGCCGACGGCACGGCTGGCCAGCAGCTCGCCAGACGTGTCGGTCTCGAAGGTACGGGTGTCGCTGACGGTCAGCACCGCGATGTTCAGCGGTACGAACACCGCGTCCGGTTTCACGCTCATGGCCTTTGCTCCAGGATTGGCTTGGCGGCCACGTTAGAGAGAAGCCCTGGTAGCGTCCAATCGATAGCGCGTACCGGGTGATCGACGGTTTCTATCGCGTGCCCCGCGACAGGCCGGCGAATTTGTCAGCAATGATTAGCCAGGTGCTTCACTCTTGGTTAAGGTCTACCCACCACGCAACCCAGGCCGCACCATGGACATCAAACAGCTCAAGTTCCTCATCGCCCTCGACCAGACCCGCCACTTCGGCCAGGCCGCGGCGCTGTGCCATATCACCCAGCCGACCCTGTCCATGCGCCTGCGCAACCTCGAAGACGAACTCGACCTGGTGCTGGTCAAGCGCGGCCAGCGCTTCGAAGGCTTCACCGAAGCCGGCGAACGCATCCTGGCCTGGGCCCGTACCCTGCTCGCCGCCCATGATGGCTTGCAGGCCGAGGCCGCCAGTTGCCGGGGCCAGGTGGTCGGCAGCCTGCGCCTGGGTACCGTGCCGCTGGCCAGCTTCAACCCCATGCAGCTGCTGATGCCGCTGCGCGCGAAGTACCCCGAGCTGCACTTCCAGCTGTCGTCGCTGAGCTCCGAGCAGGTGATCGATGGCCTGAGCCGCAACCAGCTCGACCTGGGCATCTGCTACCTCGACCAGGTCAACACCAGCTTCTTCGATGTGATCGAGCTGAGCACCACCACCATGGGCCTGCTGCACGACACCCGGCACTTCCGGTTCGAGGCCGACAACCTGCGCTGGGATGATCTCGGCGAGCTGCCGCTGGGCCTGCTGAGCAAAGGCATGCACTACCGCCAATCCCTCGACCTGAGCTTCCGCAGCCGGGGTCTCACGCCCAATGCCGTGCTCGAGAGCGACTCGACCTTCCAGCTGATCCAGGCGATCAATACCGGCGTGTGCTGCGCGATCATGCCGCTGGACTGCGGCCTGGAAGACCTCAGCCAGCACATGCGCATCATCCCGGTGCAGGAGGCCAGCATCCACAGCCCGGTCGGGCTATTGCTACGCCGTAGCGAGCCACGCTCGGCCATCGCCGAGCAGTGCTTCGACGAGGCCCGTGCCCTTTTTCAAGCTTCCTGAGCCGTCGCCTGGCGGTACTGGCGCGGGGTAAACCCAGTCAGTTGCCTGAACTGCCGGCTGAACGCGCTGTGGTCGGTGTAGCCACAGCGCAGCGCCACCTCGATGATCGGCAGGTCGCTGTGCAGCAACTGGTGCGCATGTTCCAGGCGGGCCTTGTGGATCATCTGCCGGGGGGTGAGGTGGAACACCCGCTTGCAGTAGCGCTCCAACTGCGCCACCGAGATGCCGGCGATGCGCGTCAGCTCGCCCATGCTGATCGGCTGGTGGAAATGCGCGCGGATATGCGCATCCACCGCCGCCAGGCGCTGGTAGGCCGGGTGGGTGTCGGCGGCTGACTGCAGGTCGACCGAAATGCCCACCAGGCCGATGATCGCCCCCGTCGCGTCGTACAGCGGGCGCTTGTGGGTCAGGCACCAGCCCGGTTCGCGGCTGCCGTACAGGTGCAGCTCCAGCTGGTCCTCCAGCACCTGGCCCTGCTCCAGCACCCGGCGATCCTGCTCGGTGTAGCCGGGGCCCAGGCGCGCCGGGAACACCTCGGCGCTGGTCTTGCCCAGCAGCGGTTGCAGGTGCTTCAAACCGCAGCGCTGGACCAGCGTGCGGTTGGCCAGCACATAGCGGGCCTGGTCGTCCTTGATGAAGATCGCCGCATTGGCGATGACATCGAGCATCGGCAGCAGCCAGACCACACCGGTGAGCAAGGCTTCGAGAGATTCAGGGCGGTGCTGGTCGAGGTGCTGGTACAGCGCAGTCAACGGTTGCTCGGGCATGCGGTTATCTCTAGTGATTCTCGCGGCCCTGCAAGCCTAGTCAGCAGCCCCCACCGGGCGCCAGCACTTGCTCTCGACTATGCCGATTTCGTCACCCACCTTGCAGAAAACCATCAAGAACCGAGCCCCCGATCGGTCCACTCTATGCCCCACGCAAGCCGCCCCATGACCTACAAGAACGCGGCGCATGCCGCCGCATCGTGACATCAGACCTGCCTATCCAAAACCTACAAGAAGGCGCACCCATGTCAGGCAAATTCAAGAAACAGCTGTCACTGCTGGACCTCACCTTCATCGGCCTCGGTGCCATCTTCGGCTCGGGCTGGCTGTTCGCCGCCAGCCACGTCTCGGCCATCGCCGGGCCGGCCGGCATCCTCTCCTGGTTCCTCGGCGGTTTCGCCGTGCTGCTGCTGGGCATCGTCTACTGCGAGCTCGGCGCCGCCCTGCCACGGGCCGGCGGCGTGGTGCGCTACCCGGTGTACTCCCACGGCCCGCTGCTCGGCTACCTGATGGGTTTCATCACCCTGATCGCCTTCTCGAGCCTGATCGCCATCGAGGTGGTCGCCTCGCGCCAGTACGCCGCGGCCTGGTTCCCAGCGCTGACCAAGAGCGGCTCCAGCGACCCGACGGTGCTCGGCTGGCTGGTGCAGTTCGCCCTGCTGGGGCTGTTCTTCGTGCTCAACTACCGCAGCGTGAAGACCTTCGCCAAGGCCAACAACCTGGTCAGTGTGTTCAAGTTCATCGTGCCGCTGCTGGTGATCGGCGTGCTGTTCACCTTCTTCAAGCCGGAAAACTTCGAGGTCCAGGGCTTCGCCCCGTTCGGCCTGTCCGGGGTGGAGATGGCGGTGTCGGCCGGCGGCATCATCTTCGCCTACCTGGGCCTGACCCCGATCATCTCGGTGGCTAGCGAGGTAAAGAACCCGCAGCGCACCATCCCCATCGCGCTGATTCTCTCGGTGCTGCTGTCCACCGCGATCTATGCCCTGCTGCAACTGGCGTTCCTCGGCAGCGTGCCGACCGAGATGATTGCCAACGGCTGGGCCGGGGTGACCAAGGAACTGGCCCTGCCCTACCGTGACATCGCCCTGGCCCTGGGCGTCGGCTGGCTGGCCTACCTGGTGGTGGCCGACGCGGTGATCTCGCCCAGCGGCTGCGGCAACATCTACATGAACGCCACCCCGCGAGTGATCTACGGCTGGGCGCAGACCGGCACCTTCTTCAAGTACTTCACCCGCATCGACGAGCAGTCCGGCATTCCGCGCCCGGCGCTGTGGCTGACCTTCGCCCTGGCAGTGTTCTGGACCCTGCCTTTCCCGTCGTGGGAAGCGCTGATCAACGTGGTCTCCGCCGCGCTGGTGCTGAGCTATGCCGTAGCCCCGGTGTCCGTGGCCGCCCTGCGCCGCAGCGCCCCGGACATGGCCCGGCCGTTCCGGGTCAAGGGCATGGGCGTGCTCGGCCCGCTGTCGTTCATCATCGCTGCGCTGATCGTCTACTGGTCGGGGTGGAACACCGTGTCCTGGCTGCTGGCGCTGCAGATCGTGATGTTCGTGCTGTACCTGCTGTGCCGCCGCTTCGTGCCTACCGAACACCTGTCGCTGGGCCAGCAGGTGCGCTCGTCGGCCTGGCTGATCGGCTTCTACGCCGTGACCATTTTCCTCTCCTGGCTTGGCAGCTTCGGTGGCCTGGGCGTGATCGGCCACCCGCTGGATACCGTGGTCGTGGCTGCCAGTGCCTTGGGCATCTACTACTGGGGCGCCGCCACCGGTGTGCCGGCGCGGCTGGTGCGCCTCGATGGCGACGACGAAAGCGAAGCCAGCAGCGAACCCCATGCTGGCCAGCAGCCCGCCGCTGTCGCCTCCTGACCCACTACAGATTGGACACGCTGATGAAACAGGTTCATGTCATCGACTCCCATACCGGCGGCGAACCGACCCGCCTGGTGATGAAGGGCTTCCCCCATTGCACGGCCATAGCATGGCCGAGCAGCGCGACGAGCTGCGCGAGCTGCACGACCACTGGCGCCGCGCCTGCCTGCTGGAGCCACGTGGCAACGATGTGCTGGTGGGCGCGCTGTACTGCCCGCCGGTCTCTGCGGATGCCACCTGCGGGGTGATCTTCTTCAACAACGCCGGCTACCTGAACATGTGCGGCCACGGCACCATCGGCCTGGTGGCTTCGCTGCACCACCTCGGCCTGATCGAACCTGGCGTGCACAAGATCGACACACCGGTCGGCCAGGTCAGTGCCACTTTGCATGACGACGGTTCCGTCACCGTCGGCAACGTGCCGTCCTACCGCTATCGCCGTCAGGTAGCGGTGCAAGTGCCTGGGCATGGCCAGGTGCGTGGCGACATCGCCTGGGGCGGCAACTGGTTCTTCCTGGTCTGCGACCACGGCCAGCATATCGAGCTGGACAACCGCGAAGCCCTCACCGACTACACCTGGGCCCTGCTCAAGGCACTCGAAGCCCAAGGCATCACAGGCGAGGACGGCACCCCGATCGACCATGTCGAGCTGTTCGCCGACGACACCAACGCCGACAGCCGCAACTTCGTCATGTGCCCCGGCAAGGCCTACGACCGCTCGCCCTGCGGCACCGGCACCAGCGCCAAGCTGGCGTGCCTGGCCGCTGACGGCAAGCTCGCCGAAGGCCAGACCTGGGTCCAGGCCAGCATCACCGGCAGCCAGTTCCAGGGCCGCTACGAACGCGACGGCGAACGCATTCGCCCGTTCATCACCGGCCGCGCCCACATGACCGCCGACAGCACCCTGCTGATCGACGAACAGGATCCCTTCGCCTGGGGCATCTGACCCCGTTCATTTCCCACTGAATACCGCCAGGAGTGACAACAATGACCGACAACATCTTCACCGGCACCATGCCCGCCCTGATGACCCCCTGCACCGTCGAGCGCAAGCCGGACTTCGACGCCCTGGTGCGCAAGGGCCGCGAACTGATCGACGCCGGCATGAGCGCGGTGGTGTACTGCGGTTCGATGGGCGACTGGCCGCTGCTGACCGAGGCCGAGCGCCAGGAAGGCGTGGCGCGCCTGGTGGCCGCCGGCATCCCGACCATAGTCGGCACCGGCGCGGTGAACACCCGCGAAGCCGTATCCCATGCCGCCCACGCCGCCAAGGTCGGCGCCGCCGGCCTGATGGTCATCCCCCGCGTACTGTCCCGCGGCGCCTCGCTGATCGCCCAGAAGCACCACTTCTCGGCAATCCTCGCCGCCGCGCCGAAGCTGCCGGCGGTGATCTACAACAGCCCCTACTACGGCTTCGCCACCCGCGCCGACCTGTTCTTCGAACTGCGCCGCGAGTACCCGAACCTGATCGGCTTCAAGGAGTTCGGTGGCGGCACCGACCTGCGCTATGCCGCCGAGCACATCACCTCCCAGGACGATGCCGTGACGCTGATGGTGGGGGTCGACACGCAAGTGGTGCATGGTTTCGTCAACTGCAACGCCACCGGCGCCATCACCGGCATCGGCAATGCGCTGCCCCGTGAAGTGCTGCAACTGGTCAGCCTGAGCAAGCGTGCCGCCAAGGGCGATGCCAAGGCCCGACGCCAGGCCCGGGAGCTGGAGTCGGCGCTGGCAGTGCTGTCATCTTTCGATGAAGGCTGCGACCTGGTGCTGTACTACAAGCACCTGATGGTGCTCAACGGCGACACCGAGTACCGCCTGCACTTCAACGAAACCGATGCCCTCAGCGACGCCCAGCGCAACTATGCCGAGCAGCAGTACGCGCTGTTCCGTAGCTGGTACGCCAGCTGGTCGGCCGAGCAGAACCAGGCCTGATTCCAGGAGCCGCCTCGCACCCCATCGCCAGCAAACCAGCGCCCACAAGCTGCAAGCCTTGTGCAGTACCTGTGGGAGCCGACTTGCCGGCGATGGGCCGCACAGCGGCCCGTTTTCCCCAAACTCAATCCCAAAGGACGCCCCATGACCCTGACAGGCAACCTGCTGATCGGCCAGCGTGCCGTGCGCGGCAACCGCGAAGCAATCCGCGCCATCGACCCGAGCAGCAACCAGGCCCTGGAACCCGCTTATGCCGGCGCCAGCGGCGAACAGCTGGCTCAGGCCTGCGCCCTGGCCTGGGCGGCATTCGATACCTACCGCGAAACGCCCCTCGAACAACGCGCCCGTTTTCTCGAAACCATCGCCGAACAGATCGAAGCACTGGGCGATGCGCTGATCGACCGCGCCCACACCGAGACCAGCCTGCCCAAGGCCCGCCTGCTGGGTGAGCGTGGCCGCACCTGCGCCCAGCTGCGCACCTTCGCCCGGGTGGTACGCGCCGGTGAGTGGCTGGATGTGCGCGTGGACAATGCCCTGCCCGAGCGCCAGCCGCTGGCCCGCCCGGACCTGCGCCAACGCCAAGTGGCCCTTGGCCCGGTGGCGGTGTTCGGCGCCAGCAACTTCCCACTGGCGTTCTCGGTGGCCGGCGGCGACACCGCCTCGGCACTGGCCGCAGGCTGCCCGGTGGTGGTCAAGGCCCACGGCGCCCACCCCGGCACCAGCGAGCTGGTTGGCCAGGCCATGGCCCGGGCGGTCGCGCAGTGCGAACTGCCCGAAGGCGTGTTTTCCCTGTTATACGGCGCGGGCCGTGAAGTGGGCATCGGCCTGGTCACTGATCCACGCATCAAGGCGGTCGGTTTCACCGGTTCACGCAGCGGAGGCCTCGCCCTTTGCCAGGCGGCCCTGGCGCGCCCGGAGCCGATCCCCGTCTATGCCGAAATGAGCGCTATCAACCCTGTATTCCTGTTCGACGCCGCCTTGCGCTCGCGCAGTGAAGCCCTGGCGCAAGGCTTTGTCACTTCGCTGACCCAAGGTGCCGGCCAGTTCTGCACCAATCCCGGGCTGGTGATCGCCCGACAGGGCCCGGCCCTCCAGCACTTCCTGGTTGCCGCCAGCACCCATGTTCGCCAAGCGGCAGCGCAGACCATGCTCACTCCGGGTATCGCCAGTGCTTACGTCGGCGGCGTGGCAGCACTGAGCGAAAACCAAAACGCCCGGTGCGCGGCGAGCGGCCTGCCGGCGCAGGGGCCGAACCAGTGCCAGGCTCAATTGTTCGTCACCACCGCGCAGGCGTTTCTTGCCGACCCTACGCTGCAAGCCGAAGTGTTCGGCGCCGCCTCGCTGGTGGTGGCATGCGACAACGATGAGCAAATCCGCCAGGTGGCCGAGCATCTGGAAGGCCAACTGACCGCCACCCTGCACCTGGACGAGGCCGATCTGCACAGCGCCCGCCGCCTGCTGCCGACCCTCGAACGCAAGGCGGGGCGGGTCCTGGTCAATGGCTGGCCGACCGGGGTCGAGGTCAGCGATGCCATGGTCCATGGCGGCCCGTTCCCGGCCACCTCGGACGCCCGCAGTACCTCGGTGGGCACTGCGGCGATCCTGCGCTTCCTGCGCCCGGTGTGCTACCAGGACTTCCCCGACGCCCTGCTGCCCGGTGCATTGCAGCAGGCCAATCCGCTGCACTTGCGGCGGCTGCTCGATGGCCAGCGGGAAGTCTGAACGATGACCGCCACTGACACGGACATCGCCGTGGTCGGCGCCGGCATCGTCGGCGTCGCCTGCGCCCTGCAGCTGGCACGCCAGGGCCGCCGGGTGCTGCTGATCGATCGCCAGGCACCGGGCCACGGCGCTTCGTATGGCAACGCCGGGCACCTGGCCACCGAGCAGGTGTTTCCCATCGCCGACCTGTCGATTCTCAAGCGCCTGCCGGCGATGTTGCTGGACCCGATGGGCCCGCTGCGCCTGGACTGGAAGTACCTGCCCCGCGCCCTGCCCTGGTTCACCCGGCTGCTGCTGAACCTGCGCCCGGCGCCGTTCCAGCGCAGCGTGGCGGGCATTCGGACGTTGAATGAAAACAGCCTTGGCGCCTGGCAACGGCTGCTCGCCTCCATCGACCGCAGCCCCTTGCTCAAGGAAGACGGGTCGCTGCTGGTGTTCGAACGCCATGAATCGCGCCAGGCCCTCGCGGCGTTGCGCGCCCGCATGCAGGCACAGGGCGTACCCGTGGACCTGTGGTCGGCACAGGCGGTGAGCGAGGCGGCGCCGCAGTTGAGCCCATCGATCCTGGGTGGCCTGTTCTTCCCGCGTACCGGTCACTTCCTCGACCCCTATCAAGTGGTCTGCGAACTGTTCAGCGCCGCCAGGGCCAGTGGCGTACGCTTTCTGCGCGCCGAGGTCAGTGGCGGCCGGGTGCATGGCCAGGGCGTCAGCCTTGCCAGCAACCACGGCCCCCTTGAGGCCAGCCAGGTGTTGATCAGCGCCGGCGCCCACTCGGCCAAGCTCACCGCCACCCTGACCGGCAAGCGGGTGCCCCTAGATACCGAGCGCGGCTACCACCTGATGCTGCCGGCGGAGCAGCAGCGCCTGCCGTTCGCCGTCACCTCGCTGGAGCGCAAGTTCATCATGACGCCCATGGCCGACGGCCTGCGCCTGGCCGGCACGGTGGAGTTCGCCGGGCTCGAGGCGCCGCCGAGCATGCAGCGGGCGTGGCAACTGCACAGGTTGAGCAAGGGTTTGTTTCGGCGCGAGCTGGATGCCGAGGGGGCGACCCCGTGGATGGGGTTCCGGCCTTCGCTGCCGGATTCGCTGCCGGTGATCGACCGGGTGGCCGATGGCAAGGTGTTGCTGGCGTTCGGGCACCAGCATTTGGGGTTGACCCAGGCGGCGGTGACGGCGGAATGGATGGGGCAGTTGGTAAATGGCGAAGACTGCCCGCAAATCGGGGCCTATCGATTGAGCCGATTTTGAAAGGGGGGCCGCGTCGCGGCCCATTCGCCGCAGTTCGTCGCCACGACAAGCCGGCTCCCACAGGGTGCTGGGCTCAGTCAGACGGTGTTCTCGCTGGATGGCGCCGATCACTGTGGGAGCCGGCTTGCCGGCGAAAGGGCTGCAAAGCAGCCCCTGCCTCACTCAGCGATAACGCTCGAGCCAGTGCGCATAAGGCGCTGGCAAGGTCCACGAAGCCTTTTCCACGCCCAGGGCCTTGGCAGCGGCATACGGCCAGTGCGGGTCAGCCAGGTGCGCACGCCCCACCGACACCAGGTCCAGCTGGTTGGCCTGCAACGCGCCTTCGGCCAACTCTGGGGTACCGAAGCCCCAGGCCGAGGTCACCGGCAGCTTGGCCTCGCGACGCACACGTTCGGCGATCGGGCCCATGAACGCCGGCCCCCATGGGATGTTGGTCTCAGGAATGGTGAAGCCAACGCTGACGCTCAGCAGGTCCAGGCCACCGGCCTTGAACCGGCGCGCCAGTTCGATGGATTCCTGCAGGGTCTGCTCGTCACGGCCGTCATACTCCAGCACGCCAAAGCGGGCGGTCAGCGGCAGGTTCTCCGGCCACACCTCACGCACGGCGGCCAGGGTTTCCAAAAGGAAGCGCGTGCGGTTGTCGAAGCTGCCGCCGTAGGCATCGGTGCGCTGGTTGGAATGCTCGGAGAAGAAGCTCTGGCCCAGATAGCCGTGGGCAAAGTGCAGTTCGATCCATTCGAAGCCGGCATCGCGGGCGCGGCGTGCGGCATCGACGAAGTCCTGCTTGACCCGGGCGATATCGTCCAGGGTCATGGCCTTCGGCACTTTCGGCAGGTGGGTGCCGAAGGCGATGGCGGACGGGGCGATGGTGTCCCAGCCACGGGCATCGTCGGCGGCGATGTGGTCGTCACCTTCCCAGGGGCGGTTGGCGCTGGCCTTGCGCCCGGCGTGGGCGATCTGGATGCCCGGCACGGAACCGGCGGCCTTGATCGCCTTGACCACCGGCACGAACGCCTGGGCCTGGGTGTCGTTCCAGATCCCGGCGCAGCCAGGGGTGATGCGCCCTTCCGGGGACACCGCGGTGGCCTCGACCACCACCAGGCCGGCGCCACCACGGGCCAGCCCGGCCAGGTGCACGTGGTGCCAATCGTTGATCAGGCCATCCTCGGCCATGTACTGGCACATCGGCGGAATGGCGATGCGGTTGCGCAGGGTGACGTCTTTGAGGGTATAGGGTTCGAACAATGCGGCCATGAGCTAACTCCAGGGATGGGGTTGGATACGATTGTTCGATCATATTCGAACTATGGCAATTTGTGAAACCCCCGTTATCATGTTGGCCATGCGAGCCTATACCCACCCCAACCCCGAAGACCTGACGCTGGAGCGCCTGCTCTACGCCTTGAGCGACCCTGTGCGCATGGAAATCGTGCGCCGCCTGGCGGGCGTCGCCGAAGCCAGCTGCGGCGAGCTGGACGGCGGCCGGCCCAAGTCGAGCATGTCCCATCACTTCCGTGTACTGCGTGACTCGGGGCTGGTGTACACCCGCAATGTCGGTACCACGCACATGAACTCGTTGCGCAGCGATGAGCTCGAAAGCCGTTTTCCAGGGTTGCTGGGCAGCATTCTCGAGCAGCGTTGAACCCCGGCCTGCCAGCGGCGGGAGCCGTTCCTATCGATAGTCCAGGCACAAAAAAACCACGAGGCCGCCAAGGGCGATCCTCGTGGTTAGTGTTGCCGGGCAAGCCCGGCAAGCATGGGCCTTACAGCGCCATGTCGTTCGCAGGCTTGCTCTCGACCGGTGCGCCTGGGACGGCGGTGGTCTTGACGCTCTGATCGAGCACCGGCGGCTTCTCCAGCTGCAGCACTTCGGCGGTGTAGTCCCACTCTTTCTGGGTGGCAGCGGCCGAGTCGTTCAGCTTGGTACCGTAGCTCGGCACGATTTCCTTGATCTTGGCCTGCCACTCAGGGGTGGCGACCTTCTCCTTGAACACGGTTTCGAGCACGTTGAGCATGATCGGCGCGGCGGTCGAGGCACCTGGCGAGGCGCCCAGCAGGCCGGCGATGGTGCGGTCCTGGGAAGCCACGACCTCGGTGCCCAGCTTCAGCACGCCGCCCTTCTCTTCGTCACGCTTGATGATCTGCACACGCTGGCCGGCCTGCCACAGCTTCCAGTCTTCCTTCTTGGCGTTCGGGAAGTAGGTCTGCAGGGCTGCGAAACGGTCGTCGTCAGACTGCATCAGCTGGCCGGCGAGGTATTCCACCAACGGGTACTGGTCGATACCCACGCGAGCCATCGGCCAGACGTTGTGGGTGGTGGCGCTGCTCAGCAGGTCCAGATACGAGCCGTTCTTAAGGAACTTGGTCGAGAAGGTGGCGAATGGCCCGAACAGGATCACGCGCTTGCCGTCCAGCACGCGGGTGTCCAGGTGCGGTACCGACATGGGTGGCGCGCCGGTCGAGGCGATGCCGTAGGCCTTGGCCATGTGCTGCATGGCAACGGTCGGGTTCTCGGTCACCAGGAACGAGCCACCTACCGGGAAGCCTGCGTATTCCTTGGCCTCGGGGATGCCCGACTTCTGCAGCAGCTTCAGTGCGCCGCCACCGGCGCCGATGAACAGGAACTTGGCGTCGGTGGCCGATTCGGTACCGTCCTTCAGGTTCTTGTACTCGACGTGCCAGGAGCCGTCTTCGTTGCGGGTGATGTCCTGCACTTCGGTGGAGAGCTTCAGGTCGAAGTTCTCTTTGGTCTGCAGGCTGCCAACAAACTGGCGGGTGATCTCGCCGAAGTTGACGTCGGTGCCGATCGGGGTCCAGGTGACCGCCAGCTTCTGGTTCGGGTCACGGCCTTCCATCATCAGCGGGACCCACTTGGCGATCTGCGCGTGGTCCTCGGAGTACTGCATCGGGCGGAACAGCGGGCTGGCCTGCAGGGCGTCGTAGCGCTTCTTCAGGAACTTGATGTTGTCATCGCCCCAGACGAAGCTCATGTGCGGGGTGGTGTTGATGAACGAGTGCGGGTTCTTCAGCACGCCCTGGCGTACCTGCCAGGCCCAGAACTGGCGGGAGATCTGGAACGACTCGTTGATCTCGATGGCCTTGGTGATGTTGACGTTGCCGTCTTTGTCTTCCGGGGTGTAGTTCAGCTCGGCCAGCGCGGAGTGGCCGGTACCGGCGTTATTCCAGCCGTTGGAGCTTTCTTCGGCGACGCCGTCCAGGCGCTCGACCATCTCCATCGACCAGCTTGGCTCCAGCTCGTTGAGCCAGACAGCCAGGGTGGAGCTCATGATGCCGCCGCCAACCAGCAGCACGTCGACTTTCTTGGTGTCGGCAGCGTGCGCTTGCATGAAGCTCGCCGCGACAGCCAGACCCAGCAAGGTCTTGCCAGCTTTCTTGAACATTGATCGATTCCAGTCAGTAGAACGGAGGGTGGGCCTGTGGCTGGCCCAGGTATTCCATGTTCTTCAGCGCAGGCTTGTTGTGATCATTGTTCAGCAGCCAGAGAGACATTGGACGTGCCAGCCTTTGGTCGGATTGACCGACAAGGCTGAAACGATTGACGGATTGTAACCGAATTGCCAGCACAAACAAACGCGGGCCGGGACGTCAATACGACAGGTTGCCACGCGACAAGCCACCACGCCCCGGACAACAAAAACCCCCGGCCACATCCATGGTCGGGGGTCTTGGATCAGGCCGTGAACGGCCGGATCAGGGTAATCCCAAGATTACTGCTGCTGAGGCAGTTTATCGATCGGGCCGCAGCCGCCGATGATCTTGGAGATGGAAACCGATGGGTGGAACAGGTAGTCGTACGAGCAGTTCTTAGGCTGGTTGTAGACCTGGCCGGTGCAGCCGGACAGCAGGGCAACGCCCGAAACGACAGCAACAGCGACAGTAGCTTTGATCAGCTTTTTCATAAAAATCCTTTAGTCCATGATCCACCATCAAACGGATGGCGCGCGGATCATACGGGAAATGGCGGTGAGAATGAAAGGCACTAGTACAGGTGCCCTCGTTGACGAGGGTCAACTAACAAGTTGTTGGCACGGCAACTAAGTGAGTTGAACCACTTGCTAAAACGTTACAGGTTGGCGTGGTTCGCACAGATCGCCCTTACCGGAAATAGCTTGATTCCCTGGGACTGATGCGTGTCCGGACTGAAAAGCATGGACTTCCCTCTGCCCGTAGTCCTTTTCCGAGTCGAATGTCCCCTTCCTTCAAAGCGTTGCAACCGAGCGAATCGCTCTCTAGCCTCAGGCCGTCACTGCGCTTAATCAAGCGTCGTCCGGCTTGGCGCCTGATCCGAAAATCCCCCACATGGACAAGGAGTAGCCAGTAGGCTACTTTCATGCATGAGCAACCTGATCGACACAACGCCAGAATTCGAATCCTGGCTCGATAGCATCAAGGACCCCGTCGGCAACGGTGTCAGCGAAATGCGCGTGTTCATCGGGCCTGGTTACCGCATCTACTATGTGCGCACAGGCATGGTGCGCTATTTGATGCTCTACGGTAGTGACAAAACTGATCAAGGCAGAGGCATCAAGCGAGCGAAGGAAATTCTCGATGCCCTGCGAGGTAAATGAAGATGAATAGAAAAGCCGAGTCTGGCGATATGCCAATCCTTGACCTGGAACTGAGCAACACAACCCGCTTCGAGGCCTCCCGCTTCCTCGACAACCCCGAAACCATTGCCGCCTTCCTTGCAGAAGCCTTGCACAGCAACGATGCCCAGACGCTGATGCAGGCCATCGGTGAAGTCGCCAAGGCCATCGGTGTAAATCAGTTTGCCCAGGATGCAGGTGTTAACCGCGAGTCGCTCTATAAAACGCTCAAGGGAGGGGACAAGACACGCTTCGCTACCGTCCAGAAGCTGATGCTTGCACTAGGGGTGGAGTTGACGGTCAGGCCGCTCGAGACCGCCAACGCCTGCAACAAGGGAATCCAATAAACAGGCAAGGGCATGAACTGAAAACGGAGTTGCCTGAAAAGAGTCGAACCGGCATGGCCAAAGCACTGTCGCAAGATGTCTCCCACGCAGTAACCAACAGCCCCGCTGTTTGATGCATAAAGCCCCGTAGCGCGAACTACGGGGCTTTATGCAAAGATATCGGTAAAGACCTTTATCGCATCAACCGACCTGCTCGAATCGCCGTCGCCTCACGAACAGGCCTACGCCCAACCCCGTGGCAAGGACCGACAGCAATCCCAGGTCCAACCCAAACAAACGGGCTTGGCTGACAACAATGCAACCGGCGAAACCCACGACCACCAGCGCCACCCCCAGCCACTTGCGCAGCGGGTAGGGCCTGAGGAACCGATCCAGCAGCCCATAAAGCACCAGGGCGATGACCGCATAGGTAATTTCGGACACAGGCGCCTCCCTCAGGTCTTGATGATCAGGGTCGAAGTGGAGTGCTGCGGACCGATGCCGCCATTGACCTGCGCCTCGATGCTGACCAACACATCGCCGGCATGGTAGGTGGGCAGGACGTCATTGGCATAGGCACGCACCCCAGCGCCCACCGGCACGCCAACATACGGCGATGCTACAGAACTGGCGGCGGCGGCAAACGCCGAGGCGGCAAGGTTGGCGACCTTGGTGCGCTGGGCATTGAGGGTATCGCCCTGCTGTCGGGTCAGCGGCTTGGAGATGCCGATTTTCATCACGCATGGCAACCCCTTGGCCAGCATCCTGTCGTACGTCTCGACGACCTTGCTGTTGACCTCGTAGTGGGCGCTTTTAGCTTCGCCGAAATGCAGCTCGCGCAAACGCCCGCGCTCGCTGTCGGTCAGGGTGATCTGCGAGACGTTGAAGACGATCCCGTGATTGCCCATGTATTGGAAAGTCCCTTCGAACTTCATTGCACGCATCCTTACGAAAACAAAGGTCGCGATTCTCTACGACAGGTGGTGCGGCCGCAAATCGTGGCAGGTTGCCATCAGCGATTTTCCTGCTGCCTCCAGCCCTTTGCGCGCTCAATGCCCAGACGCCAATACCGGCTATTGACGAAGTCGTTGCAAAAAAGAGGAACAATGAAAAAAGCCCCGAGACGTTAATCTCGGGGCTTTCTCATGTATGGCGGAGAGATAGGGATTTGAACCCTAGGTACTGTTGCCAGTACAACGGATTTCGAATCCGTTTTCGTCCCTAAATAAATTCTATTGATTTACGAAAAATCCAATAAAATTAATATCTTAAACGCATAGCCACACAACAGCACTCCACATGATTTGGGGGATCCATTCCCCAAAATTCCCCCAAGATCGAGACATTCCTGATACGTGGGCTGCTTAAACCATCAAAATTCAGACCTGTCTTATTGGACGGAGGCCTGCCAAAAGATAAAACGGTCTCGAGCCAGACAGACTGGCCTTCCCTGCCACGTCGCACCAAAAGGTAGATCCATGAACTCCATACATAGTATCCAGTCCCTGCAGTTGCGTCTGATCGAGTCAGCATCGGTGAGCGAAAGCTGTGCCAGCGATCTGCTGATGATTTTACGTAAGCTCAGCACAGCCGAGGCCACCAGTGTTGTCGGCATCATAAGTCTGCTTCACAGTGAGGCAGGGGCGTTGAGAAAGATATCCAAGGACATCACGCAGCGTTACGCAGCTTTGTCGGCCTGCTGAGGTCGACGAACGCTGTGTCAAAACTTCCTGACGCTTTCAGATCAACAGGAACGCCCGCCAGGTACGAAGAAAGGTAACTGCTTGGAAGCGAGGTACATTGCCGGGAGCGCACCTCATCCCAAACCCAGCTGTTAGCAATTCGCATAATGACTTGGTAAGACCAGTCCGCAGCGCTCGAACCACACGCTGCCTGCAATCTCCCGGGCAAAACCGCAGGGTGTCAAGGCGACGTCAGAATGACCACATAATTACCTTGTGAGAGCTGTTTACCGCCGGCATCAACCAGCGTGTAACGCTGAGTGGTACGGTCAAGTGCGCCAGCGCTGATCACCTGTACAGCCCCCCCTTCGCTTTCCACGCCCTGGACATCGATGTGGCTGCCAAGAGTCCCTGATGGACACTCATCCAGCCGAACCCCCCAATCCCCCGCAGTCCCACGACAGGAAGGCTCAACGATGCTGCCAGTGAACTGCAGCACCCCCGAACTTATATCGCTTTTTGCGTGCACCTGCGCTACCGCCCCCAAGCAGCTCATTGCGCATACTGCAAAGATCTTTATGTTCATTGCTTCACTCCCCAGTGAACCCACTTGCCCTCAGCCTATCCGATAAGTGGTGACAAGCACCGACCAAGGTGTGAGCCCGCTCACAAAGCGGATAACGAAAAGTGGATGCACATCGAGACCTTTTAAGAAACGTCTCAAAGCCGACAGGACTATCAGCTTCTAGCATGGCTCCTGACTACCCCAGTCAGCCTCACCGGAGCCGTTACTTGCCTACACCGCAGCGCTTCCCCTTGTTTTCGCTCAAGGCCGTCCAGGCACTACTCGCCTCCCTATGCCTGGCGAGTAGTGCCTGGGCGCAGCTCAAGGTCGAAGGCACCCGCTTGATCTACCTTGGACAGGACAGGGAAGCCAGCATCAACGTTGTCAATCGCAGTGGCGAGGAGACCGTCATGCAGAGCTGGGTCAGCGACCCGCAAGGCGGTGACGATATCCCATTCGCTATTGTCCAGCCTCTGACCTTGTTACCCCCGCAAGGCCACCAAATGTTGCGCGTGCTCTATGCCGGTCAGGGCCTGCCCACCGATCGGGAGTCGATGTTCTGGCTGAACATCCTCGAAATTCCGCGCAAGCCCGAACACGCTGACAGCATGCAGTTCGCAATTCGACAACGACTCAAGCTGTTCTATCGCCCTACAGGGCTGCAGGGCTCGACCAGTGATGCAGTGCGAGATTTGCAATGGCATCGGCATTCACAGCGTATCGAAATTAGTAACCGAAGTGCCTTTCACCTCTCGCTGGTGGATCTTGCACTCGAAGGCCCAGGCCTTCATCAGCCCCTAACAGACTACGTGCTGCTCCAACCGGGCGCATCAATTACCCTCGACACGCACTCCCCCGTACCTGCCGGCAGCCGTGTCGCATTCACCGAAATCGCCGACAGCGGCCTGCTGCAGAGCCACAGCGCGTCGCTGCCGTAATGACACCTCCACAGGATGCTCCCCATGCCACCGATCAGGAAACACCTGCTGGGCCTACTACTAATTGCCGCTGCATGTCCCACCACCAGCTACGCGCTGTCGTGCAAACTCGACCCCTCCAAGACAGCCGTTTTTAAGGAGGCACTGGGCACCACGCTAGCTGTGCCAGCCGACGCGCCCGACAGAACAATCATCTGGGAGTCGAGCGAACGCGCGTTGCCGGTGATCTGTGCGGATGATTACGAGATGGGTCTGGATGAAACCGTCTATTTCTACATCAACCCTGCCAAGGTGAGTGTCGGCCAGGGGATACGAGTGGGTATTCGCTACAGATCACAGGTGATCACCCAAGCCTCGGGGACTATTAGCACGGGCTACAGCTCGTTTTACGGGTGCAACTGGGCCAACTGCACAGGGTGGGACAAAGCAAGATTCACCCTGAACTTTAGTGTCTTCATTGAAAAATTCGGCAAAACGCCAGCCAACGGACAGGCCAGTACCGCAAGCGAGTACCGGGTTTTTCAACTGGACGGCAAGGGTGGCCTGAACCCAAAGCCTGACAGCAACCTGAACTATGTCATCACCGGCATGAACAACATCCGCTTCGTTCCCTGCTCACCTGAACTGACCATCACACCGTCCGTGGTCAACTTCCGCCGAGCCCTGACCAGTTCGGCGCAAGTTGGCCAAGTTGCCAGTTCAGCCAACTTCAGCCTCGACCTGATCAGAAACTGCGATACCCCCTATGCGGTCAACGCCCGCTTCGCACCCGTCGCCGGTACGGCAAGTGTCATCGACAAATTACTAGTACCGACCCAGAACACCTCCGTAGGTATCGCTCTGACGCGCCAGGACAGCAATCAGCCGGTCCCCTTCGGAGACTGGTTCAAGCTCAGCGACCTAACGACGCCAGGGTTGATCCGGAACGAATTCCGCGCCGACCTTGTCTGGCGTGCCCCGGCAACCCCTGGAGCGTTCGAAGCCTCGGCCCTTGTCGATCTGTTTTTCAAGTAGCCACGGTTTAAGGATCGTCTGATGTCGTACTGCCACCTCCGTATCTAAAGTCGCTTCATGCGACTGAAAACCTACCTGCAGCAGATCAACCCACTGTTCTCCAACCCGGAAGCCGCTCGCCACCTGCTTCGCTTGTTGGCGCTTGTACTGTCGGCGGGCATTCTCGGTGGTGCCTATAGCTTTCTGCTGCTCAGCTTCAATACCGAAATATCCCAGCGCCGCGGCTACATGAGCAGTGCGATTGCCGAGGCGCACACCTTCTTCACCAACCGTGAAGCGCTGCTAGAAAGCCTGAGCCTCTCGGCGATTACTCGAACGGCACCAGGCGTAACGCACATGACGCAGACACCCAGCGAGGAGGTGCACCTGCTACTGGGCAACAAGCCGGGCCAACAATGGAGCCTGTGGCTGAGTCAACGTATGTGCGACTACCTTCGCGCCAAGCAGGTCAACCTGCTGTACGTCGGCGCTGGCCCTCAGGCCCAGGCGCGCTGGCTGTACAGCACCATTGCGCACGCGCATACCCCGTCCACGGCGCTGCTGGAGCGCTTGCAAACCGAGCAAAGGCGTCTGCCAGCCACGGTCAATGAGCTATGGCTGGCCGACAAAGATGAGCAGCATACGCACCTCTACATTTTCCAGCGCCTGGACCAGCGCGACCCAGAATCCGGTTGGCTGGGCCTGGAGATTGATAGCCGTGAAGTATCCCCGACCCTGGATGACGCGAGTTCGGGCAAGTTCATGATGTACAACGCCGATGGCATGCTGGTCTTCAGCAACAGCTCCGACCAGGCGCTGAGCCAGATGTTGAGAGCCCACCAGGGCAGTGACTTTTTCGGTTTCATCGGCCAGGGGTTGTTACCGGAGTACCTGGTCATCAACAAACCGTTGATGTCGTCAGATTGGCAGCTGGTATATGGGATCGACCTGCTTTCCATTCTCTCGGAGCTCTGGGTACAGCTGCTGGGCGCCCTGCTATTCTGCCTGCTCAGCATCAGCCTGATGCTGTTGCTGATCCGCCGCTTCGAACAACGGTTCATCACCCCGACGGTGCAACGCATACGGGCATTGGTTGAGAGCGAACTGTTCAACCGTGACGTGATTGAGACCGCGCCGGTCGCCCTGTGCGTGCTGCGTCGCAGCGACGGCCAGGTGGTGCTGGAAAATCACCTGGCCCAGCAGTGGCTAGGCGAAGCCCGCGAATCACGCAGCGCAGCGTGGATTGATCAGGCGTTCGCCGTGCCAAATATCGCGGGTAGCGATTACTTCGAAACCAGTGATGGCCGGCATCTCTACCTCAGCTGTGCGCCAACCCGCTACAAAGGCGAGGACGTCGTTCTCTGCGTCTTCAGCGATATCAGTGCACGCAAGCGGATCGAAGCCGCTCTGGAAGATGCCCGACGCTCGGCCGACAGTGCCAATGAAGCCAAGACCCAATTCCTTGCCACCATGAGTCACGAGATCCGCACGCCCCTGTACGGTGTGCTCGGCACTTTGGAACTGCTGTCACGCACCGCGCTCGATGGGCAACAGCGCGACTACCTACAAGCAATCGAAGGCTCGTCGGCGACACTGCTGCAACTGATCTGCGATGTACTCGACGTATCGAAGATCGAGGCCGGCCAATTGGCTTTGGAGCACAGCGAGTTCTGCGTGCCGGAGCTGGCCATGGAAGTGATCCAGAGTTACAGCGCGGCGGCAAGGAACAAAGGCTTACAGTTGTATGGCTGCCTGGATCCGCACCTACCCGAACGTTTGCTAGGCGACGTCAACCGGATCCGCCAGATACTTAACAATCTTCTAAGCAATGCTGTGAAATTTACCGATTGTGGACGGGTGGTGCTGCGGGCGAGGCTGCTTCATCGCGAGGGCGAGCGTTCGTCCATACTGTGGCAGGTCGCAGACACTGGCAAAGGTATTGCCGAGCAGGATCACGCATCAATTTTCGACCCCTTCTACCAAAGTGGCGGTCACACACAGCTAGTTCCCGGTACAGGTCTGGGACTCGCCATCTGCCAGCGCCTGACGCAATTGATGAATGGCCAGTTGCGCCTTGTCAGCGAATTGGGCCTGGGCAGCAGTTTCAGCCTGACCTTGCCGCTGGAGGTGGTATCCGCGGGTGCCGCCTCGACCCTTGCCCCCTTCAACCTGCTGGCGGAACGCATCCAGGTGGTCTCGCCAATCCACGAATTAGCCGAAACCTTCGCAGGTTGGTTGTGCCGCTGGGGCGCACGCGCCCAAATCGGCGTGGCGTCTACCGGCAGCCATGCCCCTGCCGGACTGCTTCTGGAGCTGCATCCCGGCAGTTTCGATCAGTGGCTGGTGGCAGACTGGGACGGTCCGCGTATCGTGGCAAGTGCATTTGGCGGCTGGGAGGCCCGTAATGATGCCGGCCAATGGCAGGTCAACATAAACGATCTGGGCGCGCTTCATCACGCTATCAGTCAGGCCCAGGGCCTGCATCGCCCCCGCAGCGCCCTCTCGACGAGCACGGACGCGCCGGAACCACTCGGGCTACATGTGCTGGTTGCCGAAGATAATGTCATCAACCAATTGATCTTACGCGATCAGCTCCAAGAGCTGGGCTGCAGTGTGACCTTGACCTGCAATGGCGATGAGGCACTGCAGAGCTGGCAGCGTGAGCCATTCGACTTGGTTCTGACCGACGTCAACATGCCGATCATGAACGGCTATGACCTTGCCCGATCCCTGCGCAGGCAAGGTTGCAGTCTGCCCATCATCGGTGCCACCGCCAACGCACTGCGCGGTGAGGAAGAGCTGTGTCTGGCTGCCGGCATGGACCACTGCTTGATCAAACCTTTCAACCTACAAGCTCTGTTTAACTGCCTGGCCGCGTATAGAGGTAGCCGTTTTGAAGCCCTTTAACATCCTGATCGTCGAAGACCACCCGTTCCAGCATATGTACCTGCAGCACCTGTTCAACGAACTGGGCGCTTTCAAGCTGGAGGCGGCACGTGATGGCCAGGAAGCGCTGGAGCGCCTGCGTCAACAGAATTTCGACTTGGTGTTGACCGACCTATTGATGCCGGGCATGGATGGCGTGCAGTTCATCCAGCACCTAACCGGCCTGCCGCACAAACCAGGCCTAGCGATCATGAGTGCTGCTTCGCGGCGCATGCTCATGGCCGCGAGCCTCGTGGCCAAAAACCTCGGAGTAGACGTTCTCGGGTTGATCTCCAAACCAGTCGAGCCCGCTGCTTTGCGCAGCCTCATCGATCAACTACTGCTGCGACAGCAAGCTACCGTGCAAGCTAAGCCCACCACGCTTGAGTTCAACCGGCAGACATTAGTTGATGCCCTGAACAACCACGCGTTTCAGGCGTGGTTCCAGCCCAAGAAATCCTTACACAATGGCCGTATTGTGGCGGCCGAGGCGCTGGTGCGCTGGATGCACCCGGAGCAAGGTGTGCTTTTGCCCAGCGCCTTTCTCCCCACCCTCAACGCCTTCGGCCTGGAGGAGCGCCTGTTGTGGGTAATGCTCAAACAGGCCATGGATGCGCAGACGCGTTGGCGCGAGCAAGGTTACGATATCCCAGTTTCAATCAATCTACCGACCCATCTACTGAACAGCCACGACCTGGCCGACCGACTTCTGGAATTCGTCCTGCATCACCAGGGGGTGCCCGGTAAGCTGTGCTTCGAACTGATGGAGTGTTCGGTTCCAGAGGACCTTAGCAACTTCTACGCAGGCGCATGCCGCCTGCGAATGAAAGGTTTCGGTCTCTCTCAGGATGACTTTGGTAAGGGCTATAGCTCATACATGAGTCTCGTATCGACGCCTTTCACTGAACTCAAGATTGACCGGGCGCTGGTGCAACGCTGCGATGAAAGCGAAAGTTTGTCCTCGGCGCTAGCCAGCATCGTCGCCCTCGGCCGCAAACTCGGCCTCACGGTGGTCGCCGAAGGCGTCGAGACCCCTCAAGAGCTTGAGTTGCTGCGCAAGGTCGACTGCAATCAGGTACAAGGCTTCCTAATCTCCCATGCCGTATCGGCGGAACAGTTCCAGCGCCTACTGCGCAGCGACGGCCCTCCCTTGACTTTTTAACCTATAGCGACCCGCTGTGGAGGCCGAGCATCGGAGGTAGTATCCATTTGATATCGACGCCCTCCAGGTCTTGTGGATCCCGTTCTCCATGAAAAAGTACAACGCGTTGTTGGACAACCTAGCCCGCAGCTCATTACGCCTGAACAAAGGCATGACCGCGCTGCTGGGGCTGGCTCTACTATTGATTGCTTTCGGCATCTGGTCACTCCAGCGCCTGGTCGACGAACACAACGACACGGTGAACATTCACTTCGCCAGGCTGATGGAGAACATCCGCGAGCAGGAGTACTTCCTGAGGACCCTGGTACGGCAAAGCGTCGAAGGTCAGTTGCTTGAACGCCACCGCCCATTGGATGCAGCGTTAACGCCGTTGCCCGAAGAAGGACAGGGGATTTTCCAGGGGCAGGCGTTCCCGTTTACCCTGCCGTTCAGCGTCAAGCTTGACTCAGAGCGGGTCAATAGCAGCGAAATGCCGCGCATCTTCAGCCAGGGCGCAAACCTAGCGGCCTTCTACAGTAGCTTCTGGTCTGCTGCCCATTACCGCTCACCCCAGGTGTTCCTGTTTTCGCCGAGCATGCACTACGATATTGCAGTGCCTGCAGCCGGCCGTGGTCGGGGTCAAACAATAAGTGGCAACGAGCCATTCTTGGAGGTGGTCGAGCAAGTGGCCATGCGAATGCCCGAAGAGAGCGCGTGGTCGCAGAATGACGCAGTAATCTGGCGCAGCTACGTCCCCCATCCCGACCATGCGTCCCCAGCGCGGTTACTGGCGTATACGAGTGTTCCCTTGGGCCCGACCCGCGCAGGCGCTGGCAGGTTCCAAATAGCATCGCTGGTCGACCTAGCCCAGATCAACGACTTCGAACGCATCATGGCCTGGACCGTGTATGACCGTTTTACCTTGATCACTCCGTCCGGCAGGACGCTCATTGGCGACGCCTTGTCACTAGCTGACCTGCACGAAGGCTTGAATTTCAAGGCCAATGGCCTGGTGTTCCGCCTGTATGAACACGCAGGCGGCGGGTGGAGCGCGGTTTACACCGTGACCTACCAGCATTTCTTCCGCTATGCCTTCTGGTCGCTAGTCAGCCTGGCCGTAATCTTCCTCGTCATATTCGGACTGGGCCGGCTGGCCATCCGCTGGTACCAGTGGCGGGTCATCATTCCTGCGCGCGCCGCACACGCAACCATTACCGAGAGCGAAGCCTTCAGCCGTGTGGTCATAGACACTGCCCCGACCGGACTTTGCGTAGTGCGTAATGCCGACCATACCTTGCTGCTGGAAAACCAGCGTGCCCAAAAATGGAACAGCACCAGTGATCTGATCAAAACGCTTGCACCTCAGCTGGGCAACATATCCAGCGGAGAAGATCACGTGCAAATCGAAGGTCGCCATTTCAAAGTCGGCTTTGTCTCGACTCGTTATCATGGTGAGGACGTCAAGCTGCTGGCCTTCAACGATGTCACTCACCACATCGAAGACGCCCAGGCGCTAGAAGATGCCCGCCGCGCCGCCGACGCTGCTAACCAGGCTAAGACTTTGTTCCTAGCGACCATGAGCCATGAAATCCGCACCCCATTATACGGCGTACTGGGTACACTCGAGCTGCTCGGACTGACACAACTGGATAGCCGTCAGCAAGGTTACCTGCATACCATTCAGCGCTCCTCGGCAACCTTGTTTCAGCTGATCAGCGACGTGCTTGATGTGTCCAAAATCGAGTCTGGCCAGATGGCCTTGGAGCCCTTGGCATTCTGCCCACTCGACATGCTTGAGGACACCCTGCGCACCTATTGCGCTTTTGCCAAGCGTAAAGGCCTTCTGCTTTATGCATGCACCGATGCCCGCCTGCCTGCCCAAGTAGTGGGCGATCCGATACGCATCCGGCAGATTCTCAACAACCTGCTGAGCAACGCTATCAAGTTCACTGATACTGGTCGGGTAGTGCTACGTACTCGCGTACTGGCGATCGATGCCGCCCAGGTCAGCCTAGAATGGCAGGTGACCGACAGCGGTATCGGTATCTCCGAAGCCCAACAAGCCCGCCTCTTTGAGTTGTTCTATCAAGTCATGGATGCAACCAGCGAAGGTGGAGCAGGCCTAGGCCTGCCTATCTGTGGCTGGCTGGCGGACATGATGGGTGGACAAATCAAGGTGGTGAGCGAACCGGGCCTGGGCAGTAGCTTCTCACTGAAGGTCAGCTTGCCATTGGCACAGGGTGTACTGGGCGACTTCTCGTCACTGGTGCCCGAGCCGACCCCAGTGTATGTCCGTGCGCCAATACCCGAGTTGGCACAGCATTGCGTCGACTGGCTCCAGCGGCTGGGCATCGCCGCGACCCTGACGATCCCCTCACAGGAGCAGGACAACGCCCAGGCCTTGGTGGTAGACATGCTCGACTGCACGAACAGTGAACCTTGGCAAGGCCAGCGGATCTGCGCCAGTAGCGACGGCCCCGTGCCCGCCGAATTCAAGAACGGCCGATGGCATGTGAACATGCACGACGTTCGCGCAATCGCCCGAGTCATAGACCAGGTCCGCCACGGCGATACGACAGAAAACCATGTGATAGTGCAGCAACAACGTACCGCCCTAAACTTGCATGTGCTCGTGGCAGAGGACAACCCGATCAACCAAGCGATCCTGAAAGAACAGCTTGAAGCACTAGGCTGCAGCGCGGTCGTTGCTGCCAACGGCGAGCAAGCCATGCAGCAGTGGCAACCTGGCCTGTTCGATGTGGTGTTGACCGACGTGAACATGCCCTTGATGAACGGCTACGAACTAGCCAGGACATTGCGTCAACTCGACACACAGATATCGATCATCGGTGTTACCGCCAATGCGCTTCGCGAAGAAGGCCAGCGCTGTCTCGAAATGGGCATGAATGCTTGGATGGTCAAGCCGTTGAGCCTGCAAGCACTGCGCACCCACCTAGTGCAAGTGTGCCGACCGGACTCGCTGACCGTCAGTGGCAACGTCAGTGACGAGCACAAGCCCATTGGCGCCCCCGCGCCCGCCGACACCGTGCAACTATCTCCGGCGATGCGCACGCTATTCATCAGCACCATGCAGGAGGACATGAATCACCTGCTCCAAGCCCTGGAGCAGCGCAACAGCCAGCACCTCATCGAACGCTTGCACAGCATTTCAGGCGCACTGGGCGCAGTCCAAGCCCGAGCCCTTGCCGAACAGTGCTGCGCCCTGGAGAACGCACTGCTCGGCGCACCGATAGATGCCTCTCTGGTCGAGCGCGTGGACGAGGTGTTGACCAGGTTGACAGCAATCCTCGCCTCACTCGAATAGAATCCACCTTGGCACCGAACACAAATGGAATACCCCTCCCATTCGCACCGGCTAACGGGTCGTTTTTAATGGAAAAACTCAAGGTCATCATCGCTGACGATCATCCCATCGTGCTGCTCGGCGTGCGCGAACTGGTCGAGCGTGACCCGCGTTTCTGCGTGGTCGGTGAAGCGGTTGGCTCGCAAGGGCTTATCGAACTGCTCGAACGCCAGGCGGTGGACGTAGTCATTTCCGACTACAACATGCCGGCCGACTCGCCATATGGTGACGGCCTGAAACTGATCGACTACCTCAAGCGCCACTACCCAGCGGTACGCATCCTGGTACTGACCATGATTTCCAACCCGCTGATTCTGACACGACTGCATGAGCTCGGGGTCGAGGGTGTCATCCAAAAGAGCCAGTTGCACAGTGAAATAGAAAAAGCCCTTAACGCAATCGCGCGAAATAATACGTACCGCTCACAGGAGGCCACGAGAAACTCGGTCATAGCCTGTACTACCGCGATCGATCAACGGGTGGAGAGCCTGTCCCCGAAAGAATTCGAAATATTGCGCCTGTTCGTCGCCGGGCAAAGTGTGAGTGAAATTGCCCGCAGTCAAAACCGCAGCACAAAGACCATCAGCGCGCAAAAAGTCTCCGCCATGCGTAAACTGGACGTTACCAGCGACCAGGAACTATTAGCCTATTGTCTAGCCGGTAATATTTTTAATTGAACAAGTGGCATCAGGCTATCATTAAGATTCGTCTGATGTCCCCGTAACGCCATGCGACCTATCGTAAGCGTGCATTTTACATGCAGCACTTACTCATAATCGCATGGACATCAACATGAAAAAGTTTTCCTTGGCCGCATTGACCCTGTCGCTGATCACCGCCTCCGCCGGCGCCTTTGCCGCAGAACCTGCAGGCCCGGTCAAAGGTGGTAGCGGCAAGATTTCCTTCACCGGCGTAATCAACAATGACGCTTGTTCGGTCGATGGCGCCAATGCCGACCGCGTAATCGCCGTGGATATGGGTACCGTCTCGATCAAGGACATGGGCACCGCCGAAAACCCGGCATCGGGCCGCGTCACTGGCAAGGATTTCAACCTCAATGTCAACTGCAACGTGGGCACCAAGGTATCCATGGTCTTCGACGCCAACAGCGGCGGTTCGGGCCTGGTAACTGGTAAAAAGGTCCTGGCTCTGACCAAGGGTACCGGTACGGCCGCCAACGTCGGCATCGCCCTGCTCGACCCCGCCGGCAACCTGATCGACCTGAGCTCGACCGCCACCGCGAAGATCCAGAGCGACGTGCACGGTACCGGCGCACAGGGTGGGGATGCAACTCTGAGCTTCTCCGCAGCCTACGTGACCACCGGCGCCGCCGGTACTGCCACCGCCGGTCGTGGTGACGCCACCCTGCCCTTCATCCTGCAATACGAGTAATCACCTAGCAGGTGTTCCATGCGCGAGGCCGAACAGGCCTCGCCATTTCTTCATACCGCAAGGTGCCCCGCCATGCTGTTTCGTTCTGTTTGTTCCGTTCTCGGGTTGCTGGGCATGCTCATCGCCGCCCAGGCAACTGCAAGCATTTCCCTGAGCGCCACTCGCGTCGTGTTCGACGGTGCGCATAAAGAAGCAAACGTCACTGTGCGCAACGGCAACCAGGAAGTCCTGGTGCAATCCTGGGTAGATAGCGGCGACAGTGAGCTGGCACAAGTGCCATTCGCCATTACCCCGCCGCTGGCCAGGGTATTGCCCAAGCAAGAGCAACTACTGCGCATTCTTTATGAAGGCCAAGGCCTGCCGACTGATCGCGAATCGGTGGTCTGGCTGAACGTCCAGGAAATTCCACAAGCCAGTGGCCAGGCCAACACCCTGCAACTAGCCGTACGCCAGCGTATCAAGATTTTTTTCCGCCCCGCAAATTTGCCTGGCAATGCCCTACTGGCGCCGGAACAATTGGTCTGGCAAATAACCCCGATTGGGGATAAAGCGCAACTGACAGTTAAAAATCCCAGCCTCTATCACGTATCCATGGCTGATATCGAGGTTAAGTCAGGTAAACAAACTATCTTCACCGCCGACTCGACAATGATCGCGCCCGGCACTCAGAAAACTTTCACGTCAGCACTTTCGCCTGCGCAAAGCACGATGACACTTACATTTAAGAACATTAACGACTATGGCGCCCAACACAAATACTCAGTGCAACTGAGCACTACCCAAGCCGCTAACGCCAAACCCGCAGAAACCACTATCGCCTTCTGAAAATTATCGCGCCCTACCTCGTGCCGCCGGTTTGCGTGCGGCCTCCCTGCGCCCAGTCCGTGCCGGGACATGAAATAGGTTCCTCGTATGTCTCTGTCCATCGCAGCTCGCCCCGTACGCGGCGCCGACGCAGGCGCGCGCGCGTTCAATCGCAGCACACCTCGCCCGACCTGGCAGCGCAACGCCCTGTCTCTGGTCATATGCACCGCCCTGCCCGGACTGGCTGCCGCCGACGCCGACATACAAATGCAAGGTTTCAACACCACCTTCCTGCAAGGCGCACAATCCGCTGTCGACCTGCAACTGCTGCTGTCGGCCAACAGCGTACTGCCGGGCAGCTATCGAGTGGACTTGTACAGCAACGAGGTGCTGGTGGGCCGACGTGACATCGATTTCAATCGCAATGAGCAGACGGGGCGCGTTGAGCCGTGCCTGACCCTTGAGCTGCTTGAGCAATTGGGCATCGACATGGACAAGCTCAAGGCACAGGGGCGCCTGAACACCGAGCAAGCCTGCCATGACTTGCCGACACTCATCGACCAGGCCAGCCTGAGCTACGACTCGAACCGCCTGCGCCTGGCCGCGAGCATCCCGCAAGTTGCGATGAAGCACGGTCTGCGCGGCTACGTCGACCCGCAACTGTGGGATGCCGGAGTGTCCGCAGCGTTCGTCAACTACCAATTCAACACCAGCCGCAGCGCCAGCGACGACCAGACCCGCACCGCCAACAACCTGAGCCTGCGCAATGGCCTCAACCTGGGCGGATGGCGGCTGCGAAACGAGTCGAACTTCAGCAGCGGCACCGGCCGGCCGGATACGTTCAAAAGCAACCGCAGTTACCTGCAACACGACGTGACCGCGCTGAAGGGCCAGTTCAGCGCCGGCGAAATATTCACCGACTCCGACCTGTTCGACAGCGTGCGCTACCGGGGCCTGAAACTGGCCTCGGACGAAGGCATGCGGGCCGACAGTGAACGCGGTTATGCACCAGTGGTACGAGGCGTGGCACAGACCAGCGCCACGGTCGAGATCCGCCAGAACAACTACGTGCTGTATACCACCAACGTGCCGCCCGGGCCTTTCGAGATCAGCGACATCTACCCCAGCGGCTCGAATGGTGACCTCGAAATCACCATCATCGAGGCCGATGGTCGTCGGCGGACCAGCGTTCAGGCGTTCTCCAGCCTGCCTCTGATGGTGCGCAGCGGCCAGGTCAAGTACAGCCTGTCCGCAGGGCGCTACAACAGCAACAGCGAAGGCTTGGCCACACCGCAGATGCTCAGCACTACGCTGGCCTACGGCCTGTCCAACACCTTAACCGGCGTCATCGGCCTGCAAGCCACCGATGACTATAAGGCACTGGCCGTAGGCAGCGGCCTGAACACCCTGTTGGGCGCATTTTCCCTCGACATCACTCACTCCTCAAGCAAAGCCCAGGGCGAGACCACCCAAGGCAACAGCCTTCGGGCGCTGTACGCCAAGACCTTCACAGGTACCGACACCAACTTCACCCTGGCCGCCTACCGCTACTCCACCGAGGGCTTTCGCAGCATCACCAATCACATCGAGGACATCAGCACCGATGTGCGCAAGCGCAGCGGCAACTCCAAAACCCGTACCGACCTGACCGTCAACCAGAGTCTGGGGCGCAATCGCGAGTTCGGCAGCCTGTACCTGACCGCCATCGATCAGCGCTACTGGAACCGAGGCGGCTCACAGAGCCTTTCGGCCGGCTACAGTAACAACTGGGGAGATGTGACATACAACATCGACGTTAGCCGAACCAAGGACCTGGGCCCCTCCGGTCCATCAAGCGACGACACCCAGTTCAATCTTTCGGTGTCGTTCCCGTTGGGCAGTCGAGTGCGAGCACCGCGTGCGTTCGTCACCACAAGCACTCAGAAGGGTAACTCCACCACCCAGGCGGGCATCAATGGCTACCTGTCTGAAAACAGCGACACTTTCTACTCGATCCAGGGCGGCCACAGCCGCACCAGCGGTAGCTCCGCCTCGGCCAACCTGAATACTCGCACCTCGGTGGCCGATATCAGCCTGGGCTACAGCCAAGGACGCGGTTACGATTCGCAGAACCTGAACCTCGCCGGTGCGGTGGTGGCCCACCGAGGCGGCATAAACCTCGGCCAGACCGTAAGTGAGACATTCGCCTTGGTAGAAGTGCCCGGCGTGACGGGCGCAAAAGTCAGCAGCTACAGCGGTGTTGAAACCGGGCGCAACGGCTATGCGGTGATCCCCAATGCACAACCGTACCGGGTCAACTGGATCAGCCTAGACACCCGCGACCTTGGCGGCGACATCGAGATCGACAACGCCACCCAGCAGCTAGTACCGCGCCGCGGCGCCGTGGTGGTTGCCCGCTATACCGGTAAAAGCGGACGCCGCGTTCAGTTCGAGTTATTCGACAGTGTCGGCGAACGAATGCCGTTTGGTGCTTCGGTGGAGGATGGCGAGGGCAAACAACTGGCAATTGCCGACCCGAGCGGCAAGGCGTTGGTGCTGGTGGAGCAGGATCAGGGCAATCTGATCATTAAGTGGGGCGAGAAAGAGTGCACGGCGCCCTACCAGTTGCCGGCGCGCGACAAGGCGGTGAACTATGAGCGCCAGCGCCTGGTATGCCAGCCGTGATAGCAGAGTCCATGGGCAAAGGGTCAATCAGCAATAGTGCGGTGCTGTCGAGACCTATGGGAAGCTCATGAAGTCTGTTGGTGACCAAGCCTCGATAGAGCTGCACCGTCAGTTCGGGAAGTTGTTTAAGTAACCTGATATTCAAATTTGCATCCTCCATCGGGATGGATCCTGAAAACCGTCACAGCCCGCGTCGGCACTGGCGTCGGCGGGCGGTGGTGGGGTTTCCTGTCTCGCCTATGTCTCTGGCGTGCAGCGCGGCGAAACCGTGCTGATCGAGCTGCCAGACCTCCAGCGCGCAGCGCTTCAGGGCCTCGGCGGTGGTGTGGATGTAGGTGGCGTTGAGGTCCTTCAGGGCGTGGTTGAGCAGCAGCTCACCGACCATGTAGTCCACGCCGAGGTCGATCCAGGCGGTGCACGCCACCTTGCACAGGTCGTGGCCCGACCATGCGCCTTGGGCGAGCTCGGTGAACAAGGTGTTGGCCTTACTGGGACTCAGGGGGCGCCGTGGCTGCCGGTGCACAGCAGCGGACCGGTGTAGCACTGGGCCGCCTGGAGGCGCCGGTAGCAGCGCACAGGTCTGAGCAGTCAGCGGCAGCGTGTGCTCGGCCTTGGTTGGATGACAGCGGACGCTTGAGGGAATATCACCCTCCCCCAATTCCCCCAAAATTCCAAAACGAAAAAGCCCCGAGGGCTATACAGCGCTCGGGGCCTTTAATATGGCGGAGAGATAGGGATTTGAACCCTAGGTACTGTTGCCAGTACAACGGATTTCGAATCCGTCCCGTTCGACCACTCCGGCATCTCTCCAATGGCGCGCATCATACCAGCGATTTCGTTTCTGGCAAACCTTTTTTGAAAAAAATTCGCGTGGTATCAGGCGCTTGCGTTAACGCGCCGCTTACAGCGGCACGCCCAGGCGCTTGGCAACTTCTTCGTAGGCTTCGATCACGTCGCCCAGGCCCTGGCGGAAGCGGTCCTTGTCCATCTTCTTGCGGGTCTCTTTGTCCCACAGGCGGCAGCCGTCCGGGCTGAATTCGTCGCCCAGGACGATCTGGCCGTGGAACACGCCGAACTCCAGCTTGAAGTCGACCAGCAAGAGGCCTGCGTCATCGAACAGCTTGCTCAGCACTTCGTTGACTCTCAGCGACAGCTTCTTCATCTCGACCAACTGCTCGGCGGTGCCCCAACCGAAGGCGACGACGTGGGATTCGTTGATGAAGGGGTCGCCCTTCTCGTCGTTCTTCAGGAACAGCTCGAAGGTGGACGGCTCCAGCTTGATGCCCTCCTCCACGCCCAGGCGTTTGACCAGGCTACCGGCGGCGTAGTTACGCACCACACATTCGACCGGGATCATGTCGAGCTTCTTCACCAGGCACTCGTTGTCGCCCAGCAGCTTGTCGAACTGCGTCGGCACGCCGGCTTCTTCGAGTTTCTGCATGATGAAGGCGTTGAACTTGTTGTTCACCATGCCCTTGCGGTCGAGTTGTTCGATGCGCTTGCCGTCGAACGCCGAGGTGTCGTTACGGAACAGCAGGATCAAGCGGTCGGCGTCGTCGGTCTTGTAAACCGATTTGGCCTTGCCGCGGTAGAGTTCGTCGCGTTTTTCCATGATGGGCTCCGCTTGCTTGAGTAGGTGGGCTAGGCGATTTGGCGCCAGTCGAGCCCTTGATCCTGATTCGCCACCTGGAGCCAGTCCGGATCGCACCCGAGGGCGTCGACGAAGCACTGGCGGGCCAGATGTGGCAGGTTGTTCTTGCTGCTGAGGTGGGCCAGCACCAGGTGCTGCAGGTTTTGCCAGCCCAACTCGGCCACCAGGCTCGCGGCCTGGTGGTTGTTCAAATGTCCCTGGCTGCCGCCGACCCGCAGCTTGAGAAAGCGCGGGTAATGCCCACGAGCCAGCAGGTCGCGGCAATGGTTGGCTTCGATCAGCAGGGCATCAAGCCCCTGATAGCGCTCCAACAACTGCGCGTCGTAGCTGCCCAGGTCGGTAAGCATGCCGAAGCGGCGGCGACCGTCGCTGATCACGTACTGCAAGGGTTCGTAGGCATCATGCTCGACCCGTGCCGCGCTGACCTGCAGATCGCCGATCTGCACGACATCGCCGCAACCGAGAAAACCGGCCACCTCCACCGGCTTGCGCATGCCGCGCAAGGTGCCCTGGCTGAGGTAGACCGGTACATTGTAGCGCCGTGACAGCAACCCCACCCCATGCACGTGGTCGGCATGTTCATGGGTCACCAGCACCGCGCTCAACTGCGTGGCCGAAACCCCGAGCAGCGCCAGGCGCCGCTCGGTCTCGCGCAGGGAAAAGCCGCAATCGACCAGGATGACCGTGTCACCACTGGCGATGAGCGTGCCGTTTCCCTGGCTGCCGCTTCCCAGAACCGCGAAGCGCACTTAGCCCAGGTGGTCCTGGATGGCGCTCAGCACGCGGCGGGCCACATCGGCCGGGGCCACGGTGTTGATGTTCTTCTCGACGGTCACCTGGACGTTTTCACCCACCTTGCTCAGGCGTACCTGATAGCGCTCGGCGCGGGCTTCACGCTCTTCCTTGCTCGGCTCGCTGCCGAACAGGCGGCTGAAGAAGCCAGGCTCCTTCTGCTTGTCGTCAGGCTTCTCGGACAGGTTGATGTAGTACAGGCCCAGGCTGCGGTTGATGTCCTCGACGCGCCACTCGCCTTGCTCCAGGGCACGGCCGACGCCAGACCAGGCGCGGTCCAGGTCGGACCCCAGGAACAGCACCGGGTTGCCGCTGCCGTCCTCGCTCAGGCTGACCTGGCTCGGGGCATCGAAGTCGCGCGCGGCCAGCAGCGAGACCGACCCGCCCTTCTCGGCGCTGCGGTTCATGCTGGCGAGCATTTCGTCGACCAGCAGAGCGTCGGTGCCGGTGTTGCTGGAGGCGGACGGGAAGTCAGGCTCGGCAGTGCTGCCGGCCGGGCGCTCGACGCTGACCACATACACCTCGGAGGTGTTGCGCTGCACGCCGGGCTCCATGCGCACCCGCACACGTACTTCGCTGTCCGGGCTGCTGGAGGTACTGGCCAGGCGCTGGCCGAGGGAAGCCGACAGCTCGTCAAAACGCTGCCAGGTGGTGTTGAATTCGCCGGTCTGCGGGCGCTCTTCAGCGATGCGAAAACCGTTGTCCTCGAAGAACTGGCGGGTCACCGGCCAGACTTCGGCGGGCGAGCGCTGGGCCAGCACCCAACGGCTGTTGCCGCTGCGCTGCAGGCTGAAATCGCTGATGTCGGCGGTGGCCGACAGCGGCTGTGGACGGGGTACCTCGAACTCGCCAGTGGCGCGATCGTCGGCCACGTTGCGCGGGATCGGCAGCAGCGGATCCAGGCGCTTGACGTTGCTGGCGTCCGGCGGCAGCTGCATCGGCGCGGTAGGCTGCGCCTGCAGGTAGTCGCTGCCACGGTCGCGGAAATAGCCATCCTCGCCCCACAGCCAACCGCACCCACTGGTGCTGGAAATGATCAGGGCGAGAGCGGAAAGACCAGCCAGTCGCTTCATGCGGTGTACTTCCTCGATTAAACCAGTACGCCGGACTGGCGCAAGGCAGTACGGACTTTTTCGTGACAGCCTTCGCTCAGCCAGGTCAGCGGCAGGCGGATACCTTGTTGCATCAGGCCCATTTCAACCAGCGCCCATTTCACCGGGATCGGGTTGGCTTCGCAGAACAGGTCCTTGTGCAGCGGCATGAGTTTTTCGTTGATTGCGCGGGCCTTCTCGGCATTGCCCTCAAGGGCGGCCTCGCACAGGTCGGCCATTTCGCGCGGGGCGACGTTGGCGGTGACGGAGATGTTGCCCTTGCCACCCATCAGGATCAGTTCGACAGCGGTTGGATCGTCGCCGGACAGGACGATGAAGTCCTTGTCGACGCCGTCCAGGATCTGCTTGGCACGGACCAGGTCGCCGGTGGCTTCCTTGATGCCGATGATGTTCTTGACCTTCGACAGGCGGATCACGGTCTCGGCCTGCATGTCGCAGGAGGTGCGGCCGGGTACGTTGTACAGGATCTGCGGGATGTCGACGGCTTCGGCGATGTGCTTGAAGTGCTGGTACAGGCCTTCCTGGGTCGGCTTGTTGTAGTAAGGCACGACGAGCAGGCAGGCGTCGGCGCCGGCATTCTTGGCATTCTGGGTCAGGTGCACGGCTTCGGCAGTGGAGTTGGCACCGGTACCGGCGATCACCGGCACGCGGTGGTTGCTGCGCTTGACGCGCTCGACCACATGCTTGATGACCAGGATGTGCTCTTCGACATCGAGCGTGGCGGATTCACCGGTGGTACCGACAGCTACGATCGCGTGAGTGCCATTTTCCAGGTGGAAGTCTACAAGTTTGTCGAGGCTGCCCCAGTCCAGACGCCCTTGTGCATCCATGGGTGTGACCAACGCCACCATACTGCCCGCAATCATGTAATTGCTCCTGCCGGAAAAAGAGAGCGGTAATGGTACTGGCGCCATCGGCCTTGCACAAGCGAAGCAGGCGGGCGGAGCATTCCCCTTCGCGCCGCTTTTCGCTACCCTTGATCCTTTGATCGGTACAGCGCGGCCCGCCGGGCCGTCGACAGTGCTCCTCGCCTGCGTCCACAGCCGCCCAAACCGGCCGGGGCCCTGCTGGAAAAGGAGGCTTGCCCCCGTCCTGTACCGACCGCTCATCGCTTTAGGAATGCTGCATGTCCACCCCCACCGTTCGCGAACAATTCCTCGTCATCAGCGCCCTGGGCCCCAACCCCATGGAGCTGGCCAACGTCCTCAGCCGCGCGGCCTTCGACAATCGCTGCGCGGTGGTCACCTCGCGCCTGTCGCGCCACGGCGAAACCAGCGCCCTGGTGCTGCAGGTCGGCGGCAGCTGGGATGCCCTGGCCCGCCTCGAGGCCACCCTGCCAGGCCTGGGCAAGAAGCACGGCCTGACGCTGGACGTGGTCCGCAGCGCCGACCAAGAGGTGCGCCCGCAGGCCCTGCCTTACGTGGCCTACGTCAGCGCCGCCTATCGCCCGGACATCATCAACGAGCTGTGCCAGTTCTTCCTCGACCACCGCGTCGAGCTCGAAGCCATGACCTGCGACACCTACCTCGCTCCGCAGACCGGCAGCAGCATGCTCAACGCCCAGTTCACCGTGATCCTGCCAGCCGGCACCCAGATCAGCTGGCTGCGCGACCAGTTCCTCGACTTCGCCGACGCGCTGAACCTGGACGCGCTGATCGAACCGTGGCGCCCACAGAACCCTGTCTAAGGAAGCTCCCATGGCCGTAGCAATCGACCAACCCGTCGCCGATTTCCAGGTGCAGGCCACCAGCGGCCAGAGCGTCAGCCTGGCTGAACTGAAAGGCCAGCAAGTGGTGCTGTACTTCTACCCCAAGGACAGCACCCCGGGCTGCACCACCGAAGGCCAGGGTTTCCGCGACCAGCACGCGGCGTTCCAGGCCGCCAACACCGTGGTGTTCGGCGTATCGCGCGATGGCATCAAGTCGCATGAGAACTTCAAGGCCAAGCAGGCCTTTCCCTTCGAGCTGATCAGCGACAAGGACGAGGCCCTGTGCCAGCTGTTCGACGTGATCAAGCTGAAGAAGCTGTATGGCAAGGAATACCTGGGCGTGGACCGCAGCACCTTCCTGATCGACAAGGACGGTGTGCTGCGCCAGGAATGGCGTGGGGTGAAGGTGCCCGGGCATGTGGATGCGGTACTGGCTGCGGCCGAGGCCTTGAACAAGGCTTAAGGACGCATGGGGCTGCTACGCAGCCCTTCGCCGCGGTTCGTCGCCACGACAAGCCGGCTCCCACAGGTAAAGCGATCCATGTGGGAGGCTTGCAGGCGAAAGGGCCGCAAAGCGGCCCCAGCAATTACAGCATCGGCGCCACAGACGTTTCCTGCCGCGGCCAGGCATCCAGCACCGCCTTGAACAGCGTCGCCAGCGGGATCGCGAAGAAGATCCCCCAGAACCCCCACAGCCCGCCGAAAAGCAGCACCGCGCAGATGATCGCCACCGGGTGCAGGCTCACCGCCTCGGAGAACAGCAGCGGCACCAGCACGTTGCCATCGAGCGCCTGGATGATCGCGTACACCGCCATCAGGTAGATGAACTGATCGCCCCAGCCCCACTGGAACAGCGCGATCAGGGTCACCGGCACCGTCACCACCACCGCGCCGACATACGGCACCACCACCGACAACCCCACCAGCAGCGCCAGCAAGGCGGCATAGTTGAGGCCCAGGCTGATGAAGGCGATATAGGTGGCAATCCCGCAGATCAGGATCTCGATGCCCTTGCCGCGGATATAGTTGGCGATCTGCCGGTTCATCTCGTCGCCCACCCGGTTGAGCAACGTGCGCTCACGCGGCAGGTAGCCACTGACCCAGCGCCCGATCAGCTCGCGATCCTTGAGGAAGAAGAACACCAGGATCGGCACCAGCACCAGGTAGATCATGGCATTGACCAGCAGCGGCAGGCTCGACAAGGAGAAGGTCAATGCCCATTGGCCGAACTTGCCGATTTCGCCGCGCACCGACTCGATGGCGCGCAGCACTTGCTCATCCGACACCAGGTGCGGGTAGCGCTCGGGCAACAGCAGCAACAGCGACTGCCACTTGCCGAGCATGCCGGGCAGCTCGTTGAACAAGGTGATCAGCTGATGCCAGAGCAGCGGCACCAGCACCAGCATGAACACCGCCAGCGCGCCCATGAACAGCGCGAACACCAGCCAGACGGCCAGCCGTGTGGGTACCCTCAGGCGCTCCAGGGCATTGACCAGCCCCTGCATGAGAAACGCCAGGACCATGCCCGCCAGCACCGGCGCGAGCATGCCGCCCAGGGTCAGCACCACGGTGAAGGCCAGGAACAGCAGGACCGCCAGCACCACCGCCTCCTCGTCGGAGAAGTAGCGCTGCATCCAGTCGCGAAGCACTTTGAACATTGACGATCCTAGGTTCTGTACGAAAAGCCTTGAGACGCAGGTCAGGCAAGGCGAAAACAGCCGAGGAAGCGGAGTGTACTAGAGTACATGAGCATTCCGAGGCTGTTTTCAACGCAGCATGAACAAGTATCAAGGCTTTTCGTATAGAGCCTAATGAAGGGAATCAGGCCTTGCGCAGCCAGTAGGTATAGACCCCGGCCTCGGCCGTTTCATGCAGCAGCGTATGACCGGCCAGTTGAGCAAATGTGCGGAAGTCGCGTTGCGAGCCGGCATCGGTGGCGAGCACCTTGAGCACCGCGCCGCTGGCAAGGCGATTGAGCTCCATCTTCGCCTTGAGCAGCGGCAATGGACAGTTGAGACCGCTGGCATCGAGCTCGGCGTCACAAGTCGGGGTGTCACTCATCGGGCAGCGCTCCAGGACCGCATGGGGAAGGCCGCTAGGATACCGCCACTGGTCGGCATCGCGCGACCCGGCTACAGTAAGGCTTTTGACCGACGCGAGCTTCTGCATGAATCTACTGCGCCCCACCCTGTTGACGCTGGCCTGCCTGCTGGCCCTGCCCGGCCACGCCGACGACCTGCCGTCACTGGGCGACGCCAGCTCCGCGATCGTCTCGCCACAACAGGAACACCAGCTCGGCCGCGCCTGGCTGAGCCTGTTGCGCGGCCAGGTGAACCAGCTCAACGACCCACAGCTCAAGGACTTCGTCGAGACCAGCGTGTACAAGCTGGCCGAGACCAGCCAACTGCAGGACCGGCGCCTGGAGTTCATCCTTATCGACAGCAAGGAACTCAACGCCTTTGCCGCACCCGGTGGCATCGTCGGGGTCAACGGCGGCCTGTTCCTCAATGCCCAGACCGAAGGCGAGTACGCCTCGGTATTGGCCCACGAACTGGCGCACTTGTCGCAACGCCACTTCGCCCGCGGCGTCGAGGCCCAGCAACGCATGCAACTGCCGATGATGGCGGCCTTGCTGGCCGGTATCGTGCTGGCGGCGGGCGGCGGCGGCGATGCCGGCATTGGCGTGATCGCCGGCACACAGGCCGCGGCAATCCAGGAGCAGCGGCGCTTTTCCCGGCAGAACGAACAGGAAGCCGACCGTTTCGGCATCCTCAACCTGGAAAAGGCCGGCTACGATCCGCGCAACATGCCCAGCATGTTCGAGCGCCTGGCCCGCCAGTACCGCTACGATGCCAAGCCGCCGGAATTCCTGCTGACCCACCCGGTTACCGAATCGCGTATCGCCGACACCCGCAACCGCGCCGAACAGGCGCCCAAGGGCGGCGTGGAAGACAGCCTGCGCTACCAGTTGATCCGCGCCCGCGTGCAGCTCACCTACGAAGGCACGCCGGGCATGGCCGCCAAGCGTTTCCGCGCCCAGCTCGACGAAACCCCGAACATGGATGCCGCCCGCTACGGACTGGCCCTGGCGCAGATCAAGGGCGGCCAGCTCAACGAAGCGCGGGAGAACCTCAAGCCGCTGCTGGCCAAGGCGCCCAACGACATCACCTACAACCTGGCGCAGATCGACCTGGACATCACCAACAACCGCCTGGCCGACGCCCAGCAGCGCGCCCAGCGCATGCAGGCGCTGTACCCGGGCAACTACCCGTTGAAACAGGTGCGCGCCGACCTGCTGGTCAAGCAGAACAAGCCAGCCGAAGCGGAAAAGGTGCTGGATGACCTGGTCAAGAACCGTCCGGACGATCCAGACGTGTGGTACGACGTGGCCGAAGTGCGCGGGCTGTCGGGCAACACTATCGGCCTGCACCGCGCGCGCGCCGAATACTTCACCCTGGTCGGCGACTTCGACCAGGCGATCCAGCAGCTCGACTACGCCAAGCGCCGCTCGGGCAGCAACTTCCCGCTGGCTTCGCAGATCGACCAGCGCCAGCGCGAGATCATGGAGCAGCAGCGCATGGTCAAGGAGATGATGGGGCGCTGATACACAGCCAGAAACCATCGCGGGGCTTGCCCCGCGATAGTTTGTGCAACCGGTCAGGCGTTACCGGACAACTTCAACCGCGCCGCCTGGGTGAAGTCGAGCATGCGGTTCAACGGCTTGATCGCCTTGGGAATCAGCGCCGGCTCGACGAAGATCTCGTTGCTGCCATTGCGCAGACAGTCCAGCACCCGCTCCAGGGTGTTCATGGCCATCCACGGGCAGTGCGCGCAGCTGCGGCAGGCCGCGCCGTTGCCAGCGGTCGGCGCCTCGACGAATTCCTTGTCCGGGCACAGCTGCTGCATCTTGTAGAAGATGCCGCGGTCGGTGGCGACGATGAAGGTCTTGTTCGGCAAGGTCTGCGCCGCCTTGATCAGCTGGCTGGTGGAACCTACCGCGTCTGCCAGCTCGATCACCGCTTCCGGCGACTCGGGGTGCACCAGGATCGCGGCGTCCGGGTACAGCGCCTTCATGTCGGCCAGCTGGCGCGACTTGAACTCTTCATGAACGATGCAGGCGCCATCCCACAGCAGCATGTCGGCACCAGTCTGCTTCTGGATGTAGCGACCCAGGTGCTGGTCCGGGCCCCAGATGATGGTCTCGCCGTTGTCCATCAGGCTTTCGACGATTTCCAGCGCGCAGCTGGAGGTCACCACCCAGTCGGCGCGGGCTTTCACTGCCGCGGAAGTATTGGCGTAGACCACCACGGTGCGCTCGGGATGCTGGTCGCAGAAATCCGAGAATTCCTTGACCGGGCACCCCAGGTCGAGGGAACAGGTCGCTTCCAGGGTCGGCATCAGCACGCGTTTTTCCGGGGTGAGGATCTTCGCCGTCTCGCCCATGAAGCGCACCCCTGCCACCACCACGGTCTCGGCGGGGTGATTCTTGCCGAAGCGCGCCATTTCCAGCGAGTCGGACACGCAGCCGCCGGTTTCCTCGGCCAGGGCCTGGATCACCGGATCGCAATAGTAGTGGGCCACCAGCACGGCGTTCTGCTTCTTCAGCTCGGCAGCGATGGCCGCACGGTAATCGGCCTCCTGCGCGGGCGTCAGTGGGTTGGGCTGCTTGGCATCGAGGTGCGCCTGGACCAACAGGCGTTCGGAAATCTGGGTCATGATCGCTGGACCTGCAGGGCGCTTGAGCGCGTCAGTCGAGTGTATCACCCGGCCCTGGCAGATCGGCTAGCGGTGCCGGACGGCCAGCGTCTCGGCCCCTCTGCGGGCGCGGATTATTATCGGACGCGAAGGCTACAGGCAATCGGAAGGATGCAAAAGGGGTTTTTGCAGCCCTCCGTCGCGGGGCAAGTCGGGTCGCCGCATCGCCGCTCCCACGATGATGGGAGCGGGTCTGCCCGAGGGCTCAGCCCTGCGGCTGCAGCGCCGCCAGGTGGCCGCTGATCAGCATGGCGAACTCTTCGACGGTCATCTTCTTGCCGTTGAAGTCGACCATGCCATCGGCATACTGCAGGCTCGATACCACATCGGTGCCCTCTACCGTGGCCATGCCGCTCTGCAGCGCCATCATGCCGAGCATCTCGCCAGCCTGGCTGGACTGCTGGGCAATGGCCTGGGCGTCGGTCTCGCCGTCGAGCAGCGCCTGCAACGTGGCCAGGTCACCGACCATCGGCTTGGAGACACTGAGCTTGGCCTTCAGCTGGGTCAGCAGCTGCTTGCCCAGCTGGTCAGGCGGCAGGTCGAACGAGCTGGGGCTGGCGAAGTCCATCGCCAGGTTGAAGTGGCTCTCGCCATTGGCGGTCTTGAACGCCAGCTTCTCCACCGCCACCTGCGGCTTGGCTACCAGCAGCTTGTGCAGGTCGCCCTGGACCTTGGCCTGTTCCTCGGGGGTCATTTCCAGCGACGGGGCCTCGCCCTCGGCCGCCGCCTGCTGCATCTGCGGCAGCTGGGTCTGGTACCACTCCATCAACGCCTGCATGGCCGCGATGTCGATGGACTTCATGGTCAGGACCATTTCCGCGCTACCGACCTTGCGCCCGCCGTAGCTGATGTCGGCGACCTTGTATTCCAGGCGCCCGGCCAGCTTGTCCTTGGCCTCGCCCTCGGCGTTGTACAGGTTGTTCTGCTGCAGGCCCTTGAGCACCAGCACTTCCTGCTTCGGCCCGAAGGTCACCTGGGTGTCGGCCAGGGCCAGGTCGAAGTTGCCGACGTAGACCATGTCGTGAGCGGTTTCGTGGAGCTTGCCGCCGGCCTTGAAGCCGTTGAGCAGGATCTTCACCGGCGCGTGTTGCTCATCGACGAAGTTCAACTCCAGGTGCTCGGCATTGCCGTGGATCTCCACCGCCTTGCCGTCGCGGTCACCGCGCAGTTGCAGCTGCAGGCCGGAGAAGTCCAGGACGTTGCCGCCGTCTTCCTTGAGCGTCACCGGCGCCAGGCGGATATCGCTGTCGACGCTGCCGTTGTAGCCGAGGCTGACCTGGGCGGTGACCGGTGCCTTGTCGCCGGCGGCGGTGAACCAGCCTGCGGTGAAGTCATCCTTGTCCAAAGCACTGTTGCTGGTGGCCATGACCGGCATCAGCTTGAACGCCTTGACCCGCGACCAGGGGAACGGGCCGTGCTCGATCTGGTCGGTCACGCCAACCTGGAAGTTCAGCGCCTCGGCCTCGCCGAGCTGCACGTTCTCGGCCTTCAGGCGGTAGTGCGCGGTGCTGGTGAAGAAGTGCTGCTCCAGCGAGACCAGCTCGATGGTCATGCTGCCGCCGTTGCCGACCAGGGCTTTCTTCAGCTCTTCGTTGCCGCGGGCAACGGAGCGTTCCAGCTCCGCGGGCAGTTGCTTGCCGGTGTACCAGGCGCCAGCGGTGGTTGCGACGGCGATGGCGACCGCCAGGCCGGAAAGGATGCCTACTGATTTCTTCATGAATAGAACCGATTGCTGTCCATAGGGAGGGCGATTGGGCGGACCACGGAAACGAGGGCACGCGGGGTGGCAAGAATACCATCGGCGCCCGGCCGGCGCGGTAATGCTTGCTGTATTTCGTTTATCGGCACCTCAAGGACAGCCTGCCTTGGCCAACAGCAATGTCAATTTTTACGAACATCAAAATCGACTTACGATCCGTTCAATCGGCCAATAACAGTGCATAACGGCCAAAAAAACCGATTCACCTTCCATTCAATTGACTACCTGTCACGTTTAACTTGACACTCAAACGACCATCGTTGTTTATTTCGCGCACCCTGCAGCTCCAACATAAAAGGTGAATAACATGGAGCCCATCCGCTCGACCTTGTCGTGCCCGTCACTCGCCGTGCCCGTTGTTTCGACACAGGAGCAGCGCCCGCATGCAGCCTGACCACAGCGCTTCCGGCGATCCCCAGTTCCACAAGTCCCTGCGCCTCTGGCACGTGGTGATCATCGGCCTGGCCTACCTCACCCCGATGACCGTGTTCGATACCTTCGGCATCGTCTCCGGCATCACTGCAGGGCATGTGCCCAGCGCCTACATCCTGGCCCTGGCCGGCATCCTGTTCACTGCCGTGAGCTACGGCACGCTGGTGCGGCGCTTCCCGCAGTCGGGCTCGGCGTACACCTACACCCAGCGCGCCATCAACCCGCACGTGGGCTTCCTGGTCGGCTGGTCGTCGCTGCTGGACTACCTGCTGCTGCCCATGGTCAACGCGCTGCTGGCCAAGCTCTACCTGTCGGCAATGTTTCCCGAAGTGCCGGCCTGGGTATGGGTGGCCAGCTTCGTCACCCTGATCAGCCTGATCAACATGCGCAGCATCAACCTGGTGGCGCACTTCAACCTGCTGTTCGTCGCCGTGCAGGTGGCGATCATCTCGGTGTTCATCTACCTGTGCTGGCGCGGCTTGGGCCACGGCGAGGGACTGGGCACCGCCTGGAGCCTGCTGCCGTTCGCCGATGACCAGACCCAGTTCGCCGCGCTGGCCGCGGGCGCGACCATCCTGTGCTTCTCGTTCCTGGGCTTCGATGCAGTGACCTGCCTGTCGGAGGAGACCCGCGACCCGGGCAAGACCATCCCCCGGGCGATCTTCCTGACCGCCCTGATCGGCGGCGTGGTGTTCATCGGGGTGTCGTACTTTATCCAGGCCTACTTCCCGACCATGCAGCGCTTCCACGACCAGGAAGCAGCCCTGCCGGAAATCGCCCTGTACGTCGGCGGCAAGCTGTTCCAGTCGGTGTTCATCGCCTGCACGGTGATCAACACCATCGCCTCGGGCCTGGCCTCGCAGACCAGCGTGTCGCGCCTGCTGTACGTGATGGGCCGCGACAACGTGATCCCGGCCGGGGTGTTCGCCCGCCTGCACCCGCGCTACAAGACCCCGGTGCTGAACATCGCCGTGGTCGGCCTGATTTCGCTGTCGGCGATCTTCTTCGACCTGGTCACCGCCACTTCGGTGATCAACTTCGGCGCGCTGGTGGCGTTCAGCTTCGTCAACCTCTCGGTGATCAACCACTGCTATATCCGTGAGAGACAGAACAAGGGCCTGACGAACAACCTCAAGTATCTGGTGGCGCCGACGATAGGCTTCTGCATCATCGTCTCGCTGTGGCTGGACCTGAACGAACACTCCTTGCTGTTCGGCGGTGTCTGGGCCCTGCTTGGCGTGCTCTACCTGGCTTGGCTGACCAAGGCCTTCAGGGTTGCGCCACCGAACTGCATCGCCGAATGACCCCACCGACGCCCGCCTGACCGCGGGCGTTGTGTTTGCCCGAGAAGGAAAAGCCCATGTCGCAGCGCCGTCTCTCCATCCAGTGGAAGATCACCCTGCTCGCCGGCCTGTGCCTGCTGGCCATCGTCGCCCTGCTGGTGGCCACCTCGCTCACCCAGGCCCGGCGCAGCGCCGAGCAGGTATTCCAGGCCAACACCGAACTGCTCGACCACAGTGCCCGCTTGCGCCTGCAGGCCCACGGCGAAACCCAGGCCTTGCGCATCCAGCGCTACTTCATGGAGGCCTACCAGTACGGCAACGGTTTCGCCCGCCTGGTGCAGGCGCTCAAGGCCCGTGGCGGTGCCGAACTGCGCGGTGAGCTGAGCCGAGAAGCCCGCGCCGCACTGGCCGGCAATACCGACCTGATCGGCCTGTACCTGGTGTTCCAACCCAACGCCCTGGACCAGCAGGACGCGCGCTTCGTAGGCCAGGCCGACAACGGCAGCAACGACAGCGGGCGTTTTTCGCTGTACTGGTCGCAGCCCGGCACTGGCAACCTCGAAGCGGAGGCCATGCCCGAATCGATGCTCGCCGATACCAGCATCGGCGCCAACGGTTCGCCCTACAACCGCTGGCTGACCTGCCCGCTGGAAACCGCCAAGGCGTGCGTGCTAGACCCGTATTTCGACGAGGTCAACGGTCATCAGGTACTGATGACCAGCATTGCCCTGCCGCTGCTGGAAAACGGCAAGGTGGTGGGCGTGGTCGGCCTGGACATCGGCCTGGACAACCTGCAGCAACTGAGCCTGGCCGGCCGCCAGGAGCTGTTCGACGGCCAGGGCCAGGTCAGCATCGTCAGCCCTGCGGGCCTGCTCGCCGGCCACAGTCAGGATGCCGGCCAGTTGAGCAAGACCGTGCAGCAGGCCTTCGGTGCCAGCGCGGCGGCCCTGGCCGCACCACTGCGCGCCGGCCAGGCCGTCGAGCGCCTGGACCAAGGCACCATGCGTATTTCCCGACCCTTTGCGCCAATTCCCGGGGCGGCACCGTGGCAGGTGCTGCTCGAACTGCCCGAGCAGGTACTGCAAGCCCCCGCCGTCACCCTCAACCAGCGCCTGGACAGCCAGAACCAGCAGGCCAACCTCGTCAGCCTGCTGGTCGGCCTGGGCGCCGCCGTGCTGGGGCTGCTGCTGGTGTGGCTGACCGCCCGCGGCGTGACCCGGCCAATCCTGGCCGTGGCCGCCCGCCTGGAGGACATCGCCAGCGGTGAAGGCGACCTGACCCGGCGCCTGGACTACGCCCGCGACGACGAACTGGGCCAGCTCACCGGTTGGTTCAACCGCTTCCTCGACAAACTGCAACCGGTGATCGCCCAGCTCAAGGGTTCGCTGCAGGAAGCCCGCGGCACTGCCGACCAGTCGGCGCTGATCGCCCGCCAGACCAGCGACGGCATGCAGCAACAGCACCGCGAAATCGAACAGGTGGCCACGGCGGCCAACGAGATGAGCGCCACTGCCCATGACGTTGCCCACAACGCCGCACAGGCCGCCCAGGCTGCACGCGGTGCCGACCAGGCAACCCGCGATGGCTTGGCGCGGGTGGGCGCCACCCGCGAAGCTATCGCCCAACTTGCCGGCGGCATGGATGCGGCCATGGATGAAGCCCGCGCCCTGGAAAGCCGTGGCGAACAGATCGGCTCGGTACTTGAAGTGATCCGCGCCATCGCCGAGCAGACCAACCTGCTGGCCCTCAACGCCGCCATCGAAGCGGCCCGCGCCGGCGAAGCCGGGCGAGGCTTTGCGGTGGTCGCCGACGAAGTACGCAACCTGGCGCAGCGCACTCAAGTGTCGGTCGAGGAGATCCGCCAGGTAATCGAAGGCTTGCAGCAAGGCACCCAGGACGTGGTCGAGGCAATGCAGGCCGGCCAGCGCCAGGCCCAGGACAGTGCCGCGCAGATGGAACAGACCTTGCCAGCACTGCAGCGTATCGGCGAGGCGGTGACGGTGATCACCGACATGAATCTGCAGATCGCCTCGGCCGCCGAGGAACAGAGCGCAGTGGCCGAAGAGGTGAACCGCAACGTGGCGGGCATCCGCGACGTGACCGAATCGCTGTCGGGGCAGGCCGACGAATCGGCGCACATCAGCCAGGCGTTGAACCGGCTGGCCAACCAGCAGCAGGCACTGATGGCGCAGTTCCGGGTTTGAATCCGCCCCCGGATGAAACAGCAACAGCGGACTGCCAGTAGCTGCACGGTCCGCCGTGACAAAGGCTGACAGCTCACGACAAGGCTGCCCCTCCATCAATCCCTCCACTTGAAGGGATATGACCCTCCGAAACCGATATCTGGCCACGCCAGGTATCGGTTTTTTGTTGCATCAATGATGAATAAATTTCCGCCATATTGTTTCGTACATTTCATGACAGTTACAAAACGACCATTTCACACTCCACAATGACGTCGACGCATCTCAGTAAATATGGGCAATCCAGATGAATGCGTGCAAATTTCAACTTTGCCACACGATCAAAACGACGAAACCAAGCATTCCAAAATGGAATGATATAGCAACTAATTGTCGTTTGTTGCGAACACCTTTCAACGCCAATACTGATTTCAATCAATGCAATCGCCACCGCCGCAGCACTGGAGAAGCTGCTGGCAGACCAGCGCCCCATCCGCGCTCGTCACCTGCAACTGGAAGTGGTCAGTTCACAACAAAAACAACAACTCACCCGAATGCAGATCCAATAGGTTGCCCATGACCCATTCGAACAACAACGGAAGTTTGACTGCCGCAGCCCCACCTTCCGGACACCTCAAGCGCACCCTCACCAGCCGTCACCTGAACATGATCGCCATCGGCGGCTCCATCGGCACCGGCCTGTTCGTCTCCTCCGGCGCCACCATTGCCCAGTCTGGCCCCGGCGGCGCACTGCTGGCCTTCGCGGTGATTGGCCTGATGGTCTACTTCCTGATGACCAGCCTCGGCGAAATGGCCGCGTGCATGCCGGTCAGCGGCTCGTTCTCCACCTATGCCTCGCGCTACGTCGAAGAAAGCTTCGGCTTCGCCCTGGGCTGGAACTACTGGTACTCCTGGGCAGTGACCATCGCCGTGGACCTGGTGGCCGTACAGATCATCATGCTCTACTGGTTCCCGGACACCCCCGGGGTGATCTGGAGCGCGGCCTTCCTGGTGCTGCTGTTCGCCCTCAATGTCGCCTCGGTGCGCTTCTTCGGCGAGGCGGAGTTCTGGTTCGCCCTGATCAAGGTCATCACCATCATCATCTTCATCGCCGTGGGTGTGCTGATGCTGCTGGGCATCCTCGAAGGCGGCCAGGACGGTGGCGCCCACCTCTGGCAGATCGGCGACGCGCCCATTGCCGGCGGCCTGCCGGCGCTGATCGGCGTGGCGATGATCGTCGGTTTCTCGTTCCAGGGCACCGAATTCGTGGGCATCGCCGCTGGCGAAACGGAAAACCCGGGACGCAACATTCCCAAGGCCGTGCGCCAGATCTTCTGGCGCATCCTGCTGTTCTACGTACTCACCATTGTCGTGATCGGCCTGCTGATCCCCTACACCGACCCGCGCCTGCTCAAAGACGGCCTGTCGGATGTCACCATTAGTCCGTTCACCCTGATCTTTACCAAGGCTGACATGCTCGCCGCCGCCGCCGTGATGAACGCAGTGATCCTGACCTCGGTGCTGTCCGCCGGCAACTCAGGCATGTATGCCTCGTCGCGCATGCTCTACAGCCTGGCGCTGGAGCGCAAGGCGCCGGCCATCTTCGCCCGGGTGACCCGCAGTGGCACGCCGGTCTGGGCGCTGCTGGCCACCGCCGCGGTCGCGGGTCTGTGCCTGCTGAGCTTCCTGTTCAGCCCCGGCAAGCTCTACCTGTGGCTGCTGAACACCTCCGGCATGCTCGGTTTCATCGCCTGGCTGGGCATCGCCATCAGCCATTACCGCTTCCGCCGCGGCTACCTGCTCAATGGCAATGACCTCGCGAAACTGCCGTATGTGTCGAAATACTTCCCGTTCGGCCCGCTGTTCGCCTTCGGCCTGTGCATGGTGGTCATGCTCGGGCAGAACTACCAAGCGTTCATCGGCGGGCAGATCGACTGGGTCGGTGCCTTTGCCACCTACGTCGGCCTGGTGCTGTTCGTGGTGGTCTGGTTCGGCCACAAGCTGGTCACAGGCTCCAAGGTGGTGCGCTACAGGGAAATGGACTTCTCCAGTATCGAGATTCGCAAAGCCGAACGCAGCAAGGCAGAGCCCACAGGTGATGCGCTCGCGGCCAGCCAGCAACCCGCCTGAACTCTCCATTGGCGGACCCGCCCCGGTCCGCCCACCACTGCTCCGGGACCCTGATGAACAGCACCTTCGACTCCTACTACGAAGCCACCGCCAGCAGAACCTTCTACCCTGCCCAGAGCGGGCGCACCGATACCCGCGTCTGCATCCTCGGTGGTGGCCTGGCCGGCCTGTCGACCGCAATAGGGCTTGCCGAGCGCGGGGTGAGCGATGTGACACTCCTCGAGTCGCAACGCGTCGGTCATGGCGCCTCGGGACGCAACGGCGGCTTCGTCTTCGGCGGCTACAGCCTCGGCAACGCCGATCTGCTGGCGGCGTTGGGCGCCAACGAGGCACGCAAGCTGTATCGATTGACACTCGACGCCGTCGACCTGATCCGCGAACGTACCCGCAAATACACCATCGATTGCGACCTGGTCGACCAGGGTGTGATCCTCGCCAACTGGTTCAACGACCCGTCGCGCCTTGAGAAACCGCGCCAGCTGATGAAGCAGGCTTATGGCGTCGACTGGGAATACATCGCCCCCGGGGAACTTAAGGAACAGCTCAGGACCGAGCGCTATTACGGCGGGTTGCTGGAGCGCAACGCATTCCACTTCCACCCGCTCAAGTATGTCTGCGGCATCGCCCAGGCAGCCGCACAGGCTGGGGTGACGATCTACGAACAGTCGCCGGTGACCAGTATCGAGAAGAAGGCTGGCGGCTACATCGTGCGCACCGGCCAGGGCGAAGTCCATGCCGAGCAGGTGGTGTTCAGCGCAGGGGGCTATGCCCGCGGCGTCTACGCCCTGATCGAACGCGCCGTGCTGCCGATCGCCACCTACGTGGTGACCACTGCGCCACTGGGCGCACGCCTGCAGGACGCCATCGACTGCCAGTCGGCCATCTACGATACACGCTTCGCCTTCGATTATTATCGCCCGCTGAAAGACAGCCGGATCCTCTGGGGCGGACGCATCTCCATTCTCGATCGCGGGCCGCAGGCCATCGCCAGGCTGCTCAAGGCCGACCTGGCGAGCGTCTACCCGCAATTCGAGGACGTGGAACTGGAGTACTCCTGGGGCGGCCTGATGAGCTACGGACGCCACCAGATGGCGCAGATCGGCCAGGACCACAACGGCATCTGGCACGCGGTCGGTTTCGGCGGCCATGGCATGGCCCCGACCACGGTCGCCGGCGAAGTCCTGGCGGACGCCATCGCCCACCGCCTGCCGATCCCGAGCGGTTTCAGTCGGTTCGGCCTCGATCGCACCTTCGGCCTTGCTGGCCTGGTGGCTGCGCAGGCCACCTACACCGCCTACCAGGCACGCGATGCGTTCGATGCACGGCGCCTGAATCGTTGACAGTGGGTCAGGCCACTTTTTCGACAGGCATGAAAAAGCCCGCCATGAAGGCGGGCTTTTTCGTACTGCATATGGTGGGTCGTGTAGGATTCGAACCTACGACCAATTGGTTAAAAGCCAACTGCTCTACCAACTGAGCTAACGACCCGTTGGATGGCGCGTATACTACTGATTTCTCAGAAGAATTCAACACCCCATCGCAAATTTTTTCAAAAATACCGAGTGGGGTCCTCTACACCGGCGGCCTTGAAGCCATCAGCGCGCAGGCGGCAGCTGTCGCATTTGCCGCAGGCACGCCCGTCGTCGTCGGCCTGGTAGCAAGAAACGGTCAGGCTGTAGTCCACGCCACGGGCGATGCCCGCCTGGACAATCTGCGCCTTGCTCAGGTTCTGCAGCGGCGCCTGGATGCGGAAGCCCTGCCCTTCCACGCCTGCCTTGGTAGCCAGGTTGGCCATGCGCTCGAAGGCTTCGACGAACTCCGGGCGGCAGTCCGGGTAGCCGGAGTAGTCCACGGCGTTGACACCAATGAAGATGTCACGGGCTTCGAGCACCTCCGCCCAGCCCAGGGCCAGGGACAGGAACACGGTGTTGCGAGCCGGCACGTAGGTGACCGGAATCCCCTCGCTCGGCGCCTCGGGCACATCGATGCTGCTGTCGGTCAGGGCCGAGCCACCGATGCCATCGAGATTCAGGCCGATCACCTTGTGCTCGACCACGCCCAGGTCACGGGCTACCCGTGCCGCGGCGTTGAGCTCGGCGCGATGGCGCTGACCATAGTCGAAGCTCATGGTGTAGCACTGGTAGCCGTCGGCCTTGGCCATGGCTACCACGGTGGCCGAATCCAGGCCACCGGACAGCAGGATTACCGCGCGTTTGTCAGTCATGTCTTTCTCCTCAGCGTCCGGGTTCGTCGTTCCACAGCAGCTTGTGCAGCTGCAGCTGGAAGCGTACGGGCAGGTTGTCGGCGACGATCCAGTCGGCCAGGTCGGTGGCGCTCACCTGGTGGTGGCTGGGCGAAAACAGCACTTCACCGGCGCGCTCGGCCAGGTTGTACTGGATCAGCTTGGAAACCGCCCAATCGTAGTCCTCGCGGGAACAGATGACGAACTTGACCTGGTCGTTGCCGGTCAGCAGCTCTATATTCTCGTAGCGATTGCGGTGAGACTCCTCGGAGCCTGGGGTCTTGAGATCGACCACGCGGCTGACCCGGGTGTCGACGCCACTGATGTCGAGAGCGCCACTGGTTTCCAGCGACACGTCGTAACCGGCGTCGCACAGGCGTTGCAACAAAGGCAGCGCGTTGGGCTGGGCCAGAGGCTCGCCACCGGTCACGCAGACGTAGCGCGGCTTGAAGCCGGCCACCTGCTCAACAATGGAGTCGAGGGTGCGGATAGTGCCGCCACTGAAGGCATAGGCACTGTCGCAGTACTGGCAGCGCAGGGGGCAACCGGTCAGGCGCACGAAAACCGTGGGCAGCCCGGCCGTTCGCGTTTCACCCTGCAACGAGTAAAACACTTCGGTGATGCGTAATGTGTCTTGCATGATCGCCACGGGCGTGACAGCTGAACAGGCTGTCCGCCTCCGTCAGGCACTGTCGCGGACTCGACAAAGCGTTATCCGCGGCAGCGTGTTTACGAAAAAAGGGCCGTGATTCTAACGAAAAAACCCGCGACAAGCGCGGGTTTCTTCTTCAACGGGTCGTTCAGAGCTTTTGCAGGTCGCGTTGCGCCAGTTGCGCGGCGGAAGTGCCGGGGTACTGGGTGATGACCTGCTGCAGGATGCCCTTGACCTTGTCGGTGTGGCCCATGCGGCGCTCGACATCGGCCAGCTTGTACAGCGAATCCGGCACCTTGCTGTGTTTCGGGTACTTCTGACCGACCTCGGCGAACGCCTGGCTGGCACCTTGCAGGTCGCCCTTGGCCAGGTTGACCTCGCCGAGCCAGTACTGGGCATTGCCGGCGTACTGGCTGTTGGGGTACTTGCGCAGGAAGGCGTTGAAGGCCTGGCTGGCCTTGTCGAAGTCCTTCTGCTTGATCAGGTCGAAAGCGGCGTCGTAATACAGCTTCTCTTTCGCCGGATCGCCCGGCTCGCTGCTCGCGGCCGGTGGCTGCGCGGCATTGGTGCCGGCGGCCGCACCCGTGGCTGCGCTGTTCGCGCCACCGGTGGAAGAATTGTCTGGAGTCGCGGCAGGCGCGGCACCGCTGCTGATGCGGCGGTCGAGATCCTGGTAGCGCTCGAGGTTTTCCTGCTTCATGCGCGACACATCGTTCTGCAGCTCTTCGATGATGCCTTGCTGGCGGGAAATCTGGTCCTGCATCTGCTGCAGCTGCATGAACAGCTGGCCATTTGCAGAAGCAGGGGCCGAAGCCCCTGCTCCGGCATAGGCGCCGCTCGTGCCATAACCCGCAGGTGGATAGCCACCCGCGTTGTCATCTACTACGGGAACCGCAGCCCACGCCGAAAGGGGCAGGCTGAGTGCGAGGACGGTTACAGCACGACGGCACATACGCATAGGAACTTACTTACGCAGTTCTACGCGACGGTTCTGGGCCCAGGACTGCTCGTCGTTGCCGGTGGCAACTGGACGCTCTTCGCCGTAGGAAACCAGTTCCAGCTGAGCAGGGGAAACGCCCTGCAGAACCAGGTAGCGCTGAACGGCCTTGGCACGACGCTCACCCAGAGCCATGTTGTACTCGCGAGTGCCGCGCTCGTCGGTGTTGCCTTCCAGGACAACGCGGTTGCCGTTGGACTTCAGGTCCTTGGCGTGAACGTCCAGAGCGCGCATGGCTTCTGGCTTCAGGTCCGAGCTGTCGTATTCGAAGTAGAAGGTGGTGATTGCGCGCAGGGCGGCTTCTTCGCTCAGGGAGCCGTCGACAGCGCCAGTGTTGGCACCGTAGCCAGCGTTCGGATCAACAGCGCCTTCACCAGCGTTGTCGCCGCCTTTCGAGGAGCAACCTACAGCTACAGCCATGGCCAGAGCCAGCGCAGCGAATTTACCAAACTTCAGCATTTCCATCGTGAAACTCCTAATGAAACCCCAGTGTGTTAAGCAAAACGTGTTACGCCGCAATCAGTTCAGGTAAGGGGACCAGGACGGTTCTCTGACTTCGCCTTGAGCGGTAGGAAGCGGGAGCCTCACGCGGCCGTTAAGCGACACGAGCATCAAGACTCCCCGGCCCTGCTGGCGGGTGGCGTAGATTAGCATGGTGCCGTTTGGCGCAACAGTGGGAGACTCATCAAGACTGGTCTCGGAGAGAATCTTTACACTTCCACGTTGCAGGTCCTGCGCGGCCACCTTGAAGTTGGTGAATCCTTGCTGGCGATGGATCATCACCAGAGTCTTTTCGTCCGCCGACAATTTCGGGTTGGCGTTGTAGTTACCCACGAACGTCACGCGCTCGGCACCACCGCCACCAACCGACTGCTTGTAGATCTGCGGCTTGCCGCCACGGTCGGAGGTGAAGTACAGGGTGTTGCCATCCTTGCCCCAGAACGGCTCGGTATTGATGCCTGGGCCTGCGGTGACACGGGTGATCTGGCGCGAAGCCACGTTCATCACATAGATGTCCGGGTTGCCGTCCTTCGACAGCACGAATGCCAGGCGCGAGCCGTCAGGCGACCAGGCAGGCGCGCCGTTCAGGCCTTCGAAGTTGGTGATCTGCTCGCGGCGACCGGTGTCGATGTGCTGGATGAAGATGCGCGGGCGCTTCTGCTCGAACGAGACATAGGCGATACGCTTGCCATCGGGTGCGAAGCGCGGCGACAGGATCGGCTCACGCGACTGCAGCAGGGTTACTGCACGGGCACCGTCGTAGTCCGAACGCTGCAGGGTGTAACGGGTGTTGTTGGTGGAGAAACGCTCAGCGGTCACGTACAGCATGCGCGTGGAAAACGCACCCTTGATACCGGTGAGCTTTTCGAACGACTGGTCGGCAATGTAGTGCGACATGTCGCGCAACTGGTCGACGCCACCGGCGACGCTGCCGGTCAGGACCTGCTGTTCGGTGGCAACGTTGAACAGGGCGTACTGCACCTGCAGGCGACCGCCGGACGGCACGATACTGCCGACCATGACGTACTGGGCACCCAACGCTTTCCAGTCACGGAAGATCACTTCGCTGGCCTGGGTCGGCTGGCTGATCATGTTCTGCCGCGGGATCGGCGCGTAGTAGCCGGAGTTGCGCAGGTCGTTGCCGATGATATCGGCCATGTCTTCCGGCAGTACGCTGCCACCCTGCAGACCGAACGGCACTACCGCGATGGGGGTCGCCCGGTCGCTACCGCTGGTGACCAGGATGTTCTTTTCCTCTGCCATGGCCATGCCTGCCACGCAGCAGAGCAAGACCAGCAGTCCTCTCAGACGTTTAATCACAACGCTAGATCCTCAGGTGTAAATGTCATCTTGAATGAACGATACGGATTGAACTCGTTCGGCTTCAAGCCCTGCATTTCGGTCAACCGACCAATGTTCTTCACCGCGGCCACGGCCGAGCTGTCGAACGGACCGTCGCCACTGGACTTGGCCACACTCACATTGGTGAGGGTGCCGTCCGGCAGCATGTTGATCTGCAGAACTACCGTCATGCCCTTGCGCGCGGATGGCGGACGCGCCCAACCTTCGGCCGCGCGCATGCGGATCAGGTCGTCGAAGTCGCCGGCCACCTGGTCACCCTGCTCGTCGGCCAGCGCCTGCTGCCGTTCGGTGGTGTCGGACAACAGCTCGGCAAGTGCCTGGGCCTTTTTGTCTTCCGCCGCCTTGCGGGCCGCTTCCTGTGCCTTTTTCTTCTGGGCGTCTGCAGCGGCCTTTTTCTTGGCCTCTTCAGCTGCCTTCTTCTTCGCGTCCTCGGCCGCCGCTTTCTTCTTGGCGTCCTCGGCTGCTTTTTTCTTCGCGTCTTCGGCGGCTTTCTTCTTCGCCTCTTCCGCAGCCTGTTTCTTGGCTTCTTCCTCGGCCTTCTTCTTCGCTTCTTCCTCAGCCTTCTTCTTGGCGATGTCGGCCTGCTGCTTCTCGGCAGCCTTCTTCGCTTCCTCGGCTTTCTTGGCCTCGGCGGCTTTCTTCTGCTCGGCGGCCTTGGCGGCGTCGTCTGCTTTCTTCGCCTCGGCGGCTTCGCGAGCCTCCTCGGCCTTTTGAGCGGCGTCGGCTTTCTTTTGTTCCGCGGCCTTCACGGCCTCCTGCTCGACCTTCTTCTGCTCCAGCTGTTCGACCTCGGTCTGGCGTGAGGCAGTCTTCTTCGCCTCCCCGGCAATCTTCTGATTGGTCTGGGTGGTCGCCTGGCTCTTGGACTTGAGCTGGTACAGCGTGGCCTGGACGATAGGCTTGGAGGGCGGCAGCTCGGGCGTCATGGCGAAGCTGACGAACAGCATGCCGAACACCAGCACGTGCAGCGCAATGGCCCAGACACTGGGCCAGAAGTAGCTTTCCGAGGCGGATGGCTCTCGCTGTTGCATCAGGGCGCCTCGGTAATCAGGCCAACGTTACCGACACCGGCCTTCTGCAACCCGCCCATGGCGCCCATGACCGCACCGTAGTCGACAGCCTTGTCGCCACGGATGAAGACCTGGGTCTGCTTGCCCTGGTCACGGCCGGCGGCGATGATCTTGGTCACCGCGCTGGTCATTTCCGGCAAGGTCATGGCCTTGTCCATCTGTTTGTCGGTGTCGACTTCGCTGCCGAGGTTCCAGTAGTAGGTCTTGTCGGCCTTGATCGAGATGGTCAGGACCTGGACGTTGTTGTCCTGCGGCAGGGCTTCGCTGGAAACCTTGGGCAGATCCACCTTCACGCCCTGGTTGAGCATCGGGGCGGTCACCATGAAGATAACCAGTAGCACCAGCATCACGTCGATGTAGGGCACCACGTTCATCTCGGCGACCGGCTTGCGTTTGTGGCGAACTCGGGCCATGGGTTTCTACCTGATCACTCTTCGCTGGTGTGTACTTTGCGGTGCAGGATCGCCTGGAACTCATCGGCGAACGTGTAGTAGCGCCCGATCAGCACTTCACTGCGCGCGGCAAAACGGTTGTAGGCGATCACAGCCGGGATCGCGGCGAACAGGCCGATCGCAGTGGCGATCAGCGCCTCGGCGATGCCCGGGGCCACGGTGGCCAGGGTGGCCTGCTGGGCGCTGGCCAGGCCGCGGAAGGAGTTCATGATGCCCCACACGGTACCGAACAGGCCGATGTACGGGCTGGTGGAACCGACGGTGGCCAGGAACGGCAGGCTCTGCTCGAGCTTTTCTTCCTCGCGGGAGATGGCCACGCGCATGGCACGCCCCACCCCTTCCATGACCGCGTCCGGGTCGACACCCGGTTGCTGGCGCAGGCGCGAGAATTCCTTGAAGCCGGCACGGAAGACCTGCTCGACCCCCGAGTCCGGGTCTGGGTTGCTGCCCGCCTGGCGGTACAGCTTGGACAGGTCGATGCCCGACCAGAAGCGCTCTTCGAAAGCGTCCAGTGCACGACGACCGGCGCGCAGCATGGTGCTGCGCTGGAAGATCATGATCCAAGAGGTCACCGAGGCTGCCACGAGGGTCAGCATCACCAGCTGAACCACGACACTGGCATTGGCGACCAGGCTCCACATGGAGGTATGGTCGACGACGTTTGCTTCCACGCTTATTCTCCTGCGTTCGATTGAGTACCCGTGCCGTCCGCCAGGAAGGCGTCGCGCAGTTCTGGGGGAATGGCCCGGGGTTTGAAAGTGTCGGCGCGCACGGCGGCCACCAGGAACTGCCCTTCGCAGAGCAGCACTTCATCCTTTGCTCGCCACACCTGCTGCACGAAGCGCAGGCTGGCACGATTCAATTCAAGTACTTGCGCGGTTACCCGCAACTCGTCGTCCAGGCGGGCCGGCGCGTGGTAGCGCGCCTCGCTGGAATGGACCACGAACAACAGGTTGTCCTGCGCCAGCTGGGCCTGGGAGAACCCCAGGTGACGTAGCCGCTCGGTGCGTGCGCGCTCCATGAATTTGAGGTAGTTGACGTAATACACCACGCCACCGGCGTCGGTATCCTCGTAATAGACGCGACAGCGGTGTGCGAACGGTTCCAGCCCATTTTGCGCGCGCATACTCTAGTGCTTACTCCTGTGCTTGCCAATCCGCTGCGGCAACTGTTTTTGCATCGATAATGTCGTATTGCCAGCGAAGCCAGGGCATGCCAGCGGTAGGACCGCAAAAATGCCGATTCGATCTGTCATTCGTCGTCTTGCGCCGCATATTCCCCACCCTCGCAGAAACGCCCGGGAATGTTCAGGCCGAAATGCAGGTAGGCGTGCCGGGTGACCACGCGCCCACGGGGGGTACGCATGATATAGCCCTGCTGGATGAGGTAGGGCTCGAGCACGTCCTCGATGGTGTGGCGCTCCTCGCCGATCGCCGCGGCGATATTGTCGAGCCCCACCGGACCACCGTCGAACTTCTCGATCATGGTCAGCAGCAGACGCCGGTCGGAGTGATCGAAGCCACGCTCGTCGACATCCAGCAGGTTCAGCGCCATGTCCGCGACCGCCTTGGTGATCTCACCCTTGCCGCGCACTTCGGCAAAGTCGCGCACCCGCCGCAGCAGGCGATTGGCGATCCGTGGCGTGCCACGGGCCCGGCGGGCGATCTCGAATGCGCCCTTGTCGTCCATGGGCAAGCCGAGGATGCCGGCCGAACGGCTGACGATGGTCGCCAGGTCCCTGTCGCTGTAGAACTCCAGGCGCTGGACGATACCGAAGCGATCACGCAGCGGGTTGGTCAGCATGCCGGCACGCGTGGTGGCGCCGACCAGGGTGAACGGCGGCAGGTCGAGCTTGATCGAGCGCGCGGCCGGGCCCTCGCCGATCATGATGTCCAGCTGGAAGTCTTCCATCGCCGGATAGAGCACTTCCTCGACCACCGGTGACAAGCGGTGGATCTCGTCGATGAACAGCACGTCGTGCGGCTCGAGATTGGTCAGCATCGCCGCCAGGTCGCCGGGCCGCTCGAGAATCGGGCCGGAGGTGCTCTTCACCGACACGCCCATCTCGTGGGCGATGATGTTGGCCAACGTGGTCTTGCCCAAGCCCGGCGGACCAAAGATCAGGGTGTGGTCGAGTGACTCGCTGCGCCCGCGCGCGGCCTGGATGAACAGCGACATCTGCTCGCGCACCACCGGCTGGCCGATGTATTCGTCCAGACTCAGCGGGCGGATCGCACGATCCTGGACCTCTTCGCGGTCGCGTCCGGAGGCGGCGATCAGGCGGTCGGTCTCGATCACTTGGTAATCATCCCTTTGAGGCTGCGACGGATCAGCTCCTCACTGCTGAGGTTGGCCTTGCCCTCGATGGCGGCAATGGCCTTGCTGGCCTCTTGCGGCTTGTAGCCCAGCGACACCAGGGCGCTGACCGCGTCGGCCTCGGCATTGGAGGCACTGGCCACCGGCACCGGGCCATCGGACACCAGGGTGAACATGGCGGGCGAGGTTTCCCAGGCCTTGAAGCGATCCTTGAGCTCGACCAGCAGGCGCTCGGCGGTCTTCTTGCCAACACCGGGCACACGCACCAACGCCGAGGCATCCTGGGCCTGGACGCAGCGCACCAGTTCGTCGGCCTCGAGCCCCGACATCAGCGCCAGCGCCAGTTTCGGGCCAACGCCGTTGAGGCGGATCAGCTCGCGGAACAGCTCGCGTTCGCGCTTTTCGAAGAAGCCGTACAACAGATGGGCGTCTTCACGCACCACCAGATGGGTGTGCAGGGTGACGGTCTCGCCCAGCTTGGGCAGACGGTACAGCGTGGTCATCGGCACTTCGAGCTCATAGCCCAGGCCGTTGATGTCGACAATCAGGTGCGGCGGCTGTTTTTCCGCCAGGGTGCCACGCAAACGTCCAATCACGTTCCGATCCTTCCTCTGGGGTGCCGGTCGAAAACCGGTCCACCCTATCAGCAAATGCGCCGGGAAAGTGCTTCACCCGGACAAAATGTGTATCACCGCATGAAGCGGTTACAGACGCAAGCGTCCGCCACGACGCCGAGCCGTCGCCAACCCGTGGGGGATGAGGCTGGAGCGGGTATGGGCATGGCACAGGGCGATGGCCAGGGCGTCGGAGGCATCGATCTGCGGTTTCTGGGTCAGCTTGAGCAGGTGCATGACCATCATCATCACCTGCTCCTTGTTGGCGCCGCCGGTACCGGCCACGGCCTGCTTGACCTGGCTCGCGGTGTATTCGGCGATCTCCAGGCCGGCCTCGGCGGCGGCGACGATGGCTGCCCCCCGGGCCTGGCCAAGCTTGAGCGCCGAATCGGCGTTGCGCGCCATGAACACCCGCTCGATGCCCATGGTCACCGGCTCATGTTGGCGGATGATCTCGCTGACACCGCGAAAGACGATCTGCAGACGCTCGTGCAGCTCACCGCCGCCAGTGCGTATACAGCCCGACGCCACGTACTCGCAGCCACGGGCAGTCTGGCGGACCACGCCAAAACCGGTGATGCGCGAGCCGGGGTCGATACCAAGAATGAGAGTCATAGCGCCTACAAAGGTGTGCGAATTTGCCGGCCTTATCGCGGGACAAGCCCGCTCCCACAAAGGCTACACCGCAATCTGGCGCAGGCCTTGTGGAAGCGGGCTTGCCCCGCGCTACAGCCGATAGCCGAAACGATCAGCCCAGCGTTTCCATGATCTCATCGGAGATCTGTGCGTTGGAGTAGACGTTCTGCACGTCATCCAGGTCCTCGAGCATGTCGATCAGCTTGAGCACCTTCTCCGCACCGTCCTGGTCCAGCTCGGCGCTGGTGGTCGGCTGCATCACGATCTCGGCGTCGGACGCCTTGAAGCCGGCCTCTTCCAGGGCATTGCGCACGGCATAGAAGCTGTTGAACGAGGTAAACACGTCAAAGGAGCCGTCGTCGTTGACCACCACATCGTCGGCATCGGCCTCCATCGCGGCTTCCATCAGCGCATCCTCGTCCACGTTCAGCTCGGCGGCGAAGCTGATCTGCCCCTTGCGCTCGAACAGGTAGGCCACCGAACCGTCGGTACCGAGGTTGCCGCCGCACTTGGTGAAGGCATGCCGCACGGCCGCGGCAGTACGGTTACGGTTGTCGGTCATGGCTTCGACCATGATCGCCACGCCGCCCGGGCCGTAACCCTCGTAGCTGAGCTCTTCGACGTTGTCGCTTTCGTTGGTGCCGGCACCGCGGGCCACGGCGCGGTCGATGATGTCGCGGCTCATGTTGGCACCCAGGGCCTTGTCCAGCGCCAGGCGCAGGCGCGGGTTGGACGCCGGATCACCACCACCTTGCTTGGCAGCGACGGTCAGTTCGCGGATCCACTTGGTGAAGATCTTGCCTCTCTTGGCATCCTGGCGTTCTTTGCGGTGCTTGATGTTCGCCCACTTGGAATGACCGGCCATAACGACTCCAAATCCTTGAAACAGAAACAGGTTCCGCCCCGAAGGGCGGAACGCATGAATACGTGGGCGCAACACGTGCGCCCGTAGTCGAGGTTACTCGACCTTGGTCTGCTCGCGCAGACGGATGTGCAGCTCGCGCAGGGCCTTGGCGTCGACCATGCCCGGGGCCTGGGTCATGACGCACGCGGCGCTCTGGGTTTTCGGGAAGGCGATCACTTCACGGATCGACTGCGCGCCGGTCATCAGCATGACCAGGCGGTCCAGGCCGAAGGCCAGGCCACCGTGAGGCGGTGCGCCGAACTTCAGGGCGTCGAGCAGGAAGCCGAACTTCTCTTCCTGTTCCGCCGCCTCGATACCCAGCAGGCGGAATACCGCCTGTTGCATTTCCTTGCGGTGGATACGGATCGAACCGCCACCCAGCTCGGTGCCGTTGAGCACCATGTCGTAGGCACGCGACAGCGCGGTGGCCGGATTGGCCTCCAGCTCCTCGGGGGTGCACTTCGGCGCGGTGAACGGGTGGTGCAGCGCGGTGAAGCTGCCGTCTTCGTTCTCTTCGAACATCGGGAAGTCGACGACCCACATCGGCGCCCACTGGCAGGTCAGCAGCTCGAAGTCATGACCCAGGCGGATACGCAGCGCACCCAGGGCTTCGCTGACGATCTTGGCCTTGTCGGCGCCGAAGAACACGATGTCGCCATCGACCGCGCCAACGCGGTCGAGGATGGTGTTGAGGTTGGCCTCGGGGATGTTCTTGACGATCGGCGACTGCAGACCCTCGACACCCTTGGCGCGCTCGTTGACCTTGATGTAGGCCAGGCCCTTGGCACCGTAGATGCCGACGAACTTGGTGTACTCGTCGATCTTGCTGCGCGGCATGCTGGCGCCGCCCGGCAGACGCAGGGCTGTGACGCGGCACTTCGGATCGTTGGCGGGGCCGGCGAAGACCTTGAAGTCGACATCCTTGAGCTGGTCGGCAACGTCGATCAGTTCCAGCGGGATACGCAGGTCTGGCTTGTCGGAGCCATAGCGGCGCATGGCCTCTTCGTAGGTCATGTGCGGGAAGTCACCGAACTCCAGGTCCAGGACTTCCTTGAACAGCTTGCGGATCATGCTCTCGGTGAGGCCCATGATCTCGGACTCGTCGAGGAAACTGGTCTCGATGTCGATCTGGGTGAATTCCGGCTGGCGGTCGGCACGCAGGTCTTCGTCGCGGAAGCACTTGGCGATCTGGTAGTAGCGGTCGAAGCCAGCGACCATCAGCAACTGCTTGAACAGCTGTGGCGACTGCGGCAAGGCAAAGAAGCTGCCAGCGTGGGTACGGCTCGGTACCAGGTAGTCACGGGCGCCTTCCGGCGTGGCACGGGTGAGGATCGGCGTCTCGACGTCGAGGAAGCCGTTCTCGTCGAGGAAGCGACGGATGCTGCTGGTGATGCGCGAACGCAGGCGCAGCTTGTCGGCCATCTCCGGGCGACGCAGGTCGATGAAGCGGTAGCGCAGGCGGGTTTCCTCGCCCACGTCGGAGTATTCGTTCAGCGGGAACGGCGGCGTTTCGGCCTCGTTGAGCACGGTCAGCTGGTAACCGAGGATCTCGATGGCGCCGGAGGCCATGTTGGCGTTCACTGCGCCATCCGGGCGCTTGCGTACCTTGCCGGTGATCTGCACGACGTATTCGCTGCGCACGCGGTCGGCGGCGGCGAAGGTTTCGGCGCGATCCGGATCGAACACGACCTGGGCCATGCCTTCGCGGTCACGGATATCGAGGAAAATCACCCCGCCGTGGTCGCGGCGACGATGGACCCAGCCGCAAAGGGTGACTTCCTGGCCGTCCAGGGACTCGTTCAGTTGGCCGCAATAATGGCTGCGCATCATGGTCGTGGTTTCGCTTCTCGTGATTCGTATGTTCGGTGGAGGTCTTGGCCGCCCAAGGGGCTAATACTGCAAGACCTGGTCGGTGCAATTCAACTCAGTCGGCCTTGTCGCCGCCTGCCAGATTCTTTTTCGCCCCGGTCTTGAAGTCGGTCTCGTACCAGCCGTTGCCGCTCAGGCGGAAGCCGGGGACCGACAGCTGCTTCTTCAATGCCGGCGCCTGGCATGCCGGGCAATCGGTCAGCGGCGCGGCACTGATCTTCTGCAACACCTCCATGCGGTGTTCGCAGGATGCACATTGATAGTCGTAAAGGGGCATGGCGTCTCTCGTCAACCACATCGCACGCTGCCCAAGGCAGCAAAAAGCGGGATTATATATGGTTAAGGAGTGCTGTGCAGCCCGGCGATCAGTGTACGTCCCGCGCTTCCTGCAACCAGGTGACGCAGATCACCCGGACCAGCCCGCTGAAATTCCTCACCCCGCCATGGCGCAGGTGCACCTCGCGGTCCACATAGGACAGCACCGCGCTCACCGAGCAGCGGTTGGCCTGGGCGATGCGCTCCAGGATGCGCCAATAGACTACCTCCAGACGCAGGCAGGTGGCGAAACCGTTGAGCCGTACCGAGCGTGATACAGGCCCCGCCTGAGCCATGTCGAAGTCCCGCCTGAACGGATCGATCCGCGGGCTGCCCGCGCCCTGCCTGTGCCTCGCATTGCCGTCGATACCACGCATCGGATTGTCCACCGCACCGCTCCATCATCTCGAAACCACACCCCGCCCGCCCTGCGAACGGATCCATGTGTTTCATGAAGCGCCACCCGGTCATGCCGATAGCAGCGGCAAAGCCTTCCCCGCAAACGTGCAGGCCCGACACCGGGGAAGGCATCGGGCCTGGCTTGGCTGGATCAAACGACGGTCAAGCGGCAATCAGTTCCCGTCGAGCAAGACACGCAGCATCCATGCTGTTTTTTCGTGCACCTGCATGCGTTGGGTCAGCAAGTCGGCAGTCGGCTCGTCGCTGACCTTGTCCACCACCGGGAAGATGCTGCGAGCGGTGCGCACAACGGCCTCCTGCCCCTGAACCAGCTGGCGAATCATCTCTTCGGCAGGCGGCACGCCCTCCTCTTCCTTGATCGAGGAGTGGCGGGCATAAAAGGCATAGGAACCCGGCGCCGGGAAGCCCAGGGCACGGATGCGCTCGGCAATCGAGTCGACCGCCAGGGCCAGTTCGTTGTATTGCTCCTCGAACATCAGGTGCAGGGTGCGGAACGACGGACCGGTGACGTTCCAATGGAAGTTATGGGTTTTCAGATACAGCACATAGGTATCCGACAACAGGCGGGACAACCCATCGACGATGGACTTGCGATCTTCTTCACTGATACCGATATCGATTGCCATGAAGCTCCCCTTTCCATAAGGCTTGATCATCAAGCGGGCAGCAACCACTCTAACAAGAGTTGCCCGCCGGCGCATGCGGCACAAGGCTGCATGGACAGCCGTCGGCGCCAATCGGTTTGAGAAGCCCCCGTCTTTGCTGTTAAATAGGCAGTGTGCCACCCGTGCGGATTGTCAGTGCCGGGTGCATAGGCTGGCCCGTCACGTTTTCGCGCCTACAGTTCACGCGCACCGTGCGACCAGCTCATCCTGTGATCGGCCTTATCAACGTGAGCCAAACCCAATGTTCAAGATCGTCCATCTGGTGACGGGCGTGGCGGCTTTGCTGCTATCGCTCATACCCACCTTGAAAACTGACGCAACACCCTTCCTGCAGCAACCCGAGGCTGTCTACCTGGCGCTGCTCGGCCTGCTCAACCTGGTGATTGCCCCCGTACTGCCGCAGTACTACAAAGGCATGCGCCAACAGCTGCAACACGCCACCAGTATCCTGCTGGTCGTGGCCGTGGTCCTGCAGACCCTCACCCTGCTGGCCCGCCCGGAGCTTGGCAACCTGCCAGCACTGGCCTGCGCCTTCCTCGCCAGCGTGCTGCACCTGGTGGCCGGCTTCGTTCGCGGCACGCGAAAGGCCCGCGCCAGCCAGGGCAACCCCACGGAGGCCGGCCAGCGCGATACCGGTACCGTGAAGTGGTTCAACACCTCCAAGGGCTTCGGATTCATCTCCCGCGACTCCGGTGAGGATATCTTCGTGCACTTTCGCGCCATCCGCGGCGAAGGCCACCGGGTGCTGGTCGAAGGCCAGCGCGTGGAGTTCTCGGTGATGCACCGCGACAAAGGCCTGCAGGCCGAAGACGTGGTCGCCGTCGCGCGCCGCTGAACCTGTACCGCCGCCGTGCTCAATAGTGAGGCGGCGGCGCTTCCTCTTCCCCGCCGCCCTGCTGGCCGGCCACCTCTTCGTAGCGCTTGATCAGCTCCGCCATCTGCAATTGCAGGCGTTCGATCACTCGGCTCTGCTCGACAACCACATCATTGAGCGCCTGCAAGCTGTCATCCTGAAACGCCTGGCGGGTCTCCAGCTCGATAATGCGCATTTCCAGTTCCTGCGACATCCTCAAGCCTCCTTGAAGCTCTCACCCAGCAGCGCACGCACTTGCTGGCGAATACCATCGAGCTGCTCCTGGGTGTAGCCGATGGCCGCCACCTTGCCCCAGACCGGGGCGGGCCAGGCGGCATCACCACGCTGACGCACGATCACATGCATGTGCAGCTGGCTAACCACATTGCCCAAGGCCGCGACGTTCATCTTGTCGGCGGCAAAGGCATCCTTCAACGCCTCGGCCAGGGCGCTCGTCTCGACCCACAACTGCTGCTGGTCCGCTTCCTCGAGCTCGAACACTTCAGTGATATCGGCGCGACGCGGCACCAGGATGAACCACGGGTAGTTGGCATCCTTGCTCAGCAGCAGGCGGCACAGCGGCAGGTCGCCCAATACCAGGGAATCCTCCTGCAGACGCGAATCGAGGGTGAACACGGCAAACCTCCTTTCTAGCAATACAGCCCTTCCAACCGGCCGGGCACAGGGGCGCAAGGATACTCTGCTTCGGCATTTGCCACACCCGCCGACGTCGATTCGAGCCATTTGTAGCACGCGGATGACAACATCGACGCCCCGCTTCGGTAACACAGCGCTACTTTTCGCACCAAAATGATGCCGCTCGTCAGACCTCGACCACACATCCGTCACATAAAACAGCCAGGATAAACAATCGTCGGTAACACCTTGACTTGGAAGGCAGCTTCACGCGCACACGCCAGAGTTCACCGTGAACCGCCGCCAAACCGGTCGCAGCCCGTGTTTTCGGAGGTTTTCCGGCTACAGGCAGGGCCTTTGTGAAAATTTCATCAAAGGTTCGTGATTTTGAGCATGCTTGTTGCATTCGTTACTCGCCAAGTCGGCACGCTCCCTGCACTGCAGGGTGAATGCGACAAATAACAACAGCGGCATCGGATAACCAGGGAGTTTCACAAGCCGTACTTTGTATTTATACAAAAATGACGGTTTCGAGACAGCGCTGGCGTTGTACGCCTTTATATGACAGGCGTGATTTGCGACATGGAGACAACTGACAGCGACATGGCCATAAAGTTACCGAAAGGTTGTTTCTGCCCATATCGCCAAGAATAGTCCGCGTGATATACATTTTCGCCGACATAACAAGAAAGAGCCGGCCCTATAACTAAAACACTTGGGTGCGGCGGTACTCTTCCTAAAAACCAAAGGAGCAAATCACGATGCGCGTGATGAAGTGGAGCATGATCGCCCTGGCCGTAGCGGCAGGGACTTCGCAGATGGCTGTCGCCTCTTCGCAGGATGAATCCAAGGGCTTCGTCGAAGACAGCAAGCTCAGCGTCAAGACCCGGATGCTGTATTTCAGCCGTGACTTCCGTAATGCCCCCGCCGGCGACCAGAGCCGCGTAGAAGAAACAGGCCTGGGCTTCCACGGCACCTTCGAATCCGGCTTTACCCAAGGCACCGTCGGCGTCGGCGTCGACGCCATCGGCCTGTTGGGCGTCAAGGTCGACAGCGGCAAGGGCCGTGCCGGCACCGGCCTGTTCCCCACCGGCTCTGACGGCCGTTCGCAAGACGATTACTCCAAGGGCTACGGCGCGGTCAAATTCCGTATTTCCGACACTGTCCTGAAATACGGCGGCCAGTACACCGCCATGCCGGTCTTTGCCACCGACGACAGCCGCCTGCTGCCTGAAGTTGCCGAAGGTTTCCTGCTGACCAGCAAGGAAATCAAGGGCCTGGAGCTGAACGCCGGTCACTTCACCCGTCTCGATGCTCAGGCGGCAAGCTACAAGGACAGCATCGGCGGCCTCAACGATGCGCGCGAGAAGCGCCCGGGCCTGACCGAAGCAAACGTCTTCGGTGGCACCTACGCGATTACCGACAGCCTGAGTACCACCCTCTACTATTCTCGCGTCGAGGATCACTTCCGCAAGTGGTACGGCAACGTCAACTGGGCATTGCCGATCAGCGACAAGCAAGGCCTGGTGTTCGACTTCAACATCTATGACACCAAGTCCATTGGTGAAAACCGCACCGGCGCCTTCGTAACGAAATCGGATGGCACCAACGAGCTCGACAACATCGCCGCCAGCCTCTCGGCCGCCTACAACATCGGCGCCCACACCTTCACCCTGGCCTACCAGAAAGTCAGCGGCGACGGTGACTACGCCTATGGCGTCGACGGTGGCGGCACCGTGTTCCTGGCCAACTCCATCGCCCGTTCCGACTTCAACGCCGAAGACGAGAAATCCTGGCAGGCCCGTTACGACCTGAACTTCGCCGAGTATGGCATCCCAGGCCTGACCTTCATGACCCGTTACGCTCGTGGTACCGGTGCTACCACCCGCACCACCGACAACGGCAAGGAATGGGAACGCGACATCGACGTCAAGTACGTCCTGCAAAGCGGCCCGGCCAAGGACCTGAGCCTGCGCGTGCGTCAAGCTACCTACCGCTCCGCAGACGGCGTGTACTACGGTTCCAACTCCATCGACGAACTGCGCCTGATTGTCGAGTACCCGCTGAGCATCCTGTAAACCCAGGTTTGCGACGCCCAAAGATGAAGAAGCCCGGCGATCGCCGGGCTTTTTCTTGGCTGACAGAACCGCGCCAGTGCTGCATTCTGTACGCTTTCGTTTCGCCCCCGTACAATGCGGGGTCATTTCACATTCAGGCAATCGACACGGCTCACCATGCGCACCAGTCAATATTTGCTCGCCACCCAGAAAGAAACCCCGGCCGATGCAGTGGTCATCAGCCACCAGCTCATGCTGCGTGCCGGCATGATCCGCAAGCTGGCCTCCGGCCTGTACACCTGGCTGCCGATGGGCCTGCGGGTGATGCGCAAGGTCGAAGCCGTGGTGCGCGAGGAAATGACCGCCGCCGGCGCCCTCGAGGTGCTGATGCCGAGCATCCAGCCGGCTGAACTGTGGCAGGAATCCGGCCGCTGGGAGCAGTACGGCCCCGAGCTGCTGCGCCTGAAAGACCGCCACCAGCGCGAATTCTGCGTCGGCCCGACCCACGAAGAGGTCATCACCGACCTGGCGCGCAACGAGCTGTCCAGCTACAAGCAGCTGCCGCTGAACATGTTCCAGATCCAGACCAAGTTCCGCGACGAGATCCGCCCGCGCTTCGGCCTGATGCGCGGCCGCGAGTTCATCATGAAGGACGCCTACTCCTTCCATGCCGACCAGGCTTCCCTGCAGGAAACCTACGACCGCATGCACCTGGCGTACTCCAACATCTTCACCCGCCTGGGCCTGGACTTCCGTCCAGTGCAGGCCGACACCGGCTCGATCGGTGGTAGCTATTCCCACGAATTCCACGTGCTCGCCTCCTCCGGCGAAGACGACGTGATCTTCAGCGACAGCTCCGATTACGCCGCCAACATCGAGAAGGCCGAGGCCATTCCGCGCGAAACCGTGCGTCCGGCGCCGACCGAAGAGCTGCGCCTGGTCGATACCCCGGACGCCAAGACCATCGCGCAACTGGTGGAAAACTTCGGCCTGGCGATCGAGAAGACCGTCAAGACCCTGATCGTGCATGGCGCCGAGGAAGGCAAGCTGGTCGCGCTGATCGTACGTGGCGACCACGAGCTCAACGAAATCAAGGCCACCAAGCTGGAGCAGGTCGCCGACCCGCTGGTGATGGCCACCGACGCCGAACTGCGTGCCGCCATCGGTGCCGGCGCAGGCTCCCTCGGCCCGCTGAATCTGCCGCTGGAGTGCATTATCGACCGCTCGGTCGCCCTGATGAGCGACTTCGGCATCGGTGCCAACATCGACGACAAGCACTACTTCGGCGTGAACTGGGAACGCGACCTGCCGGTTCCGCAGGTCGCCGACCTGCGCAACGTGGTCGAGGGCGACCCGAGCCCGGACGGCCAGGGTACCCTGGTCATCAAGCGCGGCATCGAAGTAGGCCACATCTTCCAGCTCGGCACCAAGTACAGCGAAGCGCTCAAGTGCCAGGTGCTGGGTGAGAACGGCAAGCCTGTAGTCCTGTCGATGGGCTGCTACGGTATCGGCGTGTCCCGTGTGGTCGCCGCCGCCATCGAGCAGAACCACGACGACAAGGGCATCATCTGGAACGACGCCCTGGCCCCGTTCCAGATCGCCCTGGTGCCGCTGCGCTACGAAACCGATGTGGTCCGTGAAGCTACCGACAAGCTGTACGCCGAACTGACCGCCGCCGGTTTCGAAGTCCTGCTGGACGACCGCGACAAGAAGACCAGCCCCGGCATCAAGTTCGCCGACATGGAGCTGATCGGCATCCCCCACCGCATCGTCGTCAGCGACCGCGGCCTGGCCGATGGCAACCTGGAATACAAGCACCGCACCGAGTCGGAGGCCCAGGCACTGCCGCTCAATGAAGTGCTGACCTTCCTGCAGGCCCGCATCCGCCGCTGATAACCCGTTACGCGAGTGATCATGTCCAAGCGAAGTACCTACACCCTGGGGGGCGCCGCACTGTGCGGCGCCCTGTTCCTCGGCGGCTGCGCCAACCAGATGTCCCAGCGCAGCGACCATGAGGAGCGCGTCGAGCGCAAACTGCTCGAGCACAGTCTGCAGATCGATGTCGGCGAGCCGAAGGTGATGGAGCTTCCGCAGCGACGCGTGCGCATTCATGAGCTCAAGCGTTTCGAGGTCACCGAGTTCGAAGTGACCCGCCGCTACGACCGCTACACCCCCTACCAACCCTGGCGGGAGGTCTACGAGATCCCGCTGGGCGCGGTGGCCGTGGTGGCAGGCATCGGCGCCAATGTGGCCAATGTGTTCGCCTTGGGCAACCTGCCGGACAGCATCACCCACGACTGGCTGAGCTATGGCGTGGCGGGCGTCAACCCGTTCATGAACGTACCGTCCAACGGCCGTGCCCAGCAGAACCTGGCGGGCATCGACGAGGTCGAGAAGGGCAAGCGCGAAGAGTCCATCAGCCTGCCCTGGAACGAGCGCCTGGTCGAGGTCAAGGCCGGCAAGATGACCCACGAGCTGACTACCGACAAGCATGGCGTACTGCGCCTGAACTTGCTCGACAGCCCGTTCTCCGAGCAGAACCTCAACCATATCGGCACCCTGCACCTGCAGGTGGTGGATGAGGAAAACCAGGTACGAGGCGATGCCAGCCTGCTGGTCAGCGGCAATTTGCGCGGCAAGTTGCTCGAGGCCCACGAGCTGATTTTCGATGACCTCGAGGACGACGATGTCGGCCAGTGGGTACATCGGGTCAAGCGCCTGTCGGAGCTGGGCCTGGAAGAAGAAGCCAGCGAACTCGAACAGAGCCTGATCGAACTGACGCGCAACGATCCGGAGCTGCAGCAGGAATTTCTGCAGGCACTGACCAAGGCCACCGGGAGACTGGTTGCCGATCCGGGCGTGCAGTAAAACCAAAAGGAGGGGCCATCTGTGGCCCCTTCTTCTTTATATGTCCCGAAACAACTCCAACTGCTCATGCGCCCCGCGCAGATCCCGCAGTCTCACCCCCACCCCCAGCAACCGCACCGGCTTGCCACCCCGGGCAAACGCCTGGCTGAGCAACTGCCGGTAACTCTCCAGGTCCCGCCCCGCCCCCGCCTGCTCCAGCGTGGTCTGGCTGAAGTCATGGAACTTGACCTTGACGAAAGGCTTGTCGGGCCGATAGCTGCTATCCATGCGCGCAATCCGCTCATTCAGACTGGCGAGCAGGTCAGGCAGCTTCTCCAGGCAACTGCTCAGGTCGGGCAAATCATGATCGTAGGTGTTCTCGACGCTGACCGACTGCCGCCGACTGTCGTTGTGCACCGCACGCTCGTCGATCCCCCGCGCCAGCCCCCACAAGCGCTCGCCGAAGCTGCCGAACTCGCGAACCAATGCCAACCGCGGCCAATCACGCAGCGACAGGCATGTGTCGATTCCCAACCGCGAGAGCTTATCCGCAGTCACCTTGCCAACCCCATGCAAGCGCGCCACCGGTAGCTGCGCAACGAATTCCTCCACCTGATCCGGGGTAATGACGAACAAACCATTGGGCTTGCGCCAATCGCTGGCGATCTTGGCCAGGAACTTGTTCGGCGCCACACCTGCGGACACCGTGATATGCAGTTGCTGGGCGACCCGTCGGCGAATGTCCTCGGCAATCCGCGTGGCGCTGCCGGCAAACCATTGGCTGTCACTGACATCCAGGTAAGCCTCGTCCAGCGACAGCGGTTCGATCAGCTCGGTGTAGTCGCGAAAGATCGCGTGAATCTCCCGGGACGCCTCACGGTAAGCCTCGAAACGCGGCTTGACGATTTCCAGGTCGGGGCACAGCTTCATCGCATGCCCCGATGCCATAGCCGACCGCACGCCGTAGGCACGCGCCTCGTAGTTACAGGTAGCGATCACGCCACGCTGACCTGGCTGCCCACCCACGGCCATGGGGCGACCGACCAGGCGTGGGTCATCGCGCATCTCGATGGCGGCGTAGAAGCAGTCACAATCAATGTGGATGATCTTGCGCAAGGACATGGATGACAGCCACTACTGTAAATTCATACAGATATTACCGTATGGCCAACGGACGAGACAGCCTGGACCGGACAATCGGCCTGCAAGCCCCGTCGCCACTGAGCTGCGGCGCGATCTGGCACGCTAAGGGTTTGAACGAAAAAGGATTTTCTTGAGGAAATGCTTGACAGCCAAAGGAAAATCCGTAGAATTCGATCTCACAGGCGCGGGATGGAGCAGCCTGGTAGCTCGTCGGGCTCATAACCCGAAGGTCGTCGGTTCAAATCCGGCTCCCGCAACCAGATTCAAGAAAAGGCCACTGTTTACGCAGTGGCCTTTTTTATTGCCTCTAAATTTCCAACGAAAGAAAAACCTACGAAAAATCAAGCAGTAACGCTTGACAGCGGTTGGGAAATCCGTACAATTCGATTCCACAGGCGCGGGATGGAGCAGCCTGGTAGCTCGTCGGGCTCATAACCCGAAGGTCGTCGGTTCAAATCCGGCTCCCGCAACCAGATTCAAGAAAAGGCCACTGTTCACGCAGTGGCCTTTTTTATTGGCCGCTGTTTTTCCAATCGCAACCAATGGCATATCAAGCCTTGACAAGCCATGGCAAATGCGTAGAATGCGCCCCTCTGACGCGGGATGGAGCAGCCTGGTAGCTCGTCGGGCTCATAACCCGAAGGTCGTCGGTTCAAATCCGGCTCCCGCAACCATATTCGTCAGAACAAACCCCGCCTGTCGCAAGACAGTGCGGGGTTTGTTGCATTCAGCCCTACCCTTTCGACTCCTCCTCGCCAAGCCCTGGTTCCAGCCCTTGCAGACGGCTGAATGAACTATCTTTAACTATCCTGAAACAGATTAAGCCGCCGGCGCGGAGTAATATTCGGATACGTTTTTCCAAAGGGACTTTCACTTGGCCGCACCTTGCCTTTACCTCGCGCGCTGCGCACGAGGCACTCCATGACCGCCCCCACTCCTGAGCCCCAGGCACCGTTGACCACGGCCTTGCCGGCGGCGGCGCAGCGCCTGCCCTGGCTGGAACGCCTGAGCAAGTACCGTCAGCCGCTGGGGTTGGCGTTGACATTGCTGCTGTTCGCCATGGGCCTGATTGCCTGCCGCCATCTGTTGAGCGAACTGGATATCTACGCCCTGCATGATGCGATGCTCAGCGTGCCGACCCAGTCGCTGCTCGGCGCGCTGCTGGCCACGTTGGCCGGCTTCGTGATCCTGCTGGGTTACGAATGGTCGGCCAGCCGCTACGCCGCCGTGCAACTGCCACCCCGTACGTTGGTGCTCGGGGGCTTCAGTGCCTTCGCCATTGGCAACGCAATAGGCTTGTCGATGCTGTCGGGCGGCTCGGTGCGTTATCGCCTCTATGCCCGGCAAGGCCTGGGCGCCGCGGAAGTCGCGCGCATGACAGTGTTCGCCAGCCTCTCGCTGGGCTGCGCGCTGCCGCCGCTGGCTGCACTGGCCACCCTGAGCGATCTGCCGGCAGCGGCAACGGCGCTGCGTTTGCCTGCACCGCTGCTGGGCGGCATCGCCATCGCCGTGCTGGGCGCGGCGGTAGCCCTGGTCGTGGGCCTGTACCGCCGTCGCCTGCCTGAACAGCCGTTGGCCGACAACCTGCTGGTGCAGTTCGGGCGCCGCACCCTGCGCCTGCCAGGCGCGCGCCTGACTGCGTTGCAACTGCTGATCACCGCCCTGGATGTCGCCGCTGCTGCCACGGTGCTCTATTTGCTGCTGCCCGAAGCCCCACCCTTTGGCGCGTTCGTGCTGGTCTACCTGCTCGCCCTCGCCGCCGGGGTGCTAAGCCATGTGCCGGGTGGCGTCGGGGTGTTCGAGGCGATCCTGCTGGCCGCCTTCGCCAACCAGCTGGGCGCGGCGCCACTGGCGGCCGCCCTGCTGCTGTACCGGCTGATCTACGTGGTGCTGCCGTTGCTGGTGGCCTGCGTGCTGCTGCTGGCCAATGAAGCCCGCCGGCTGATGGTCACCCAGCAGGCGATCCGCGCAGCCTCGGGCCTGGCCGCGCCGGTGCTGGCGATCCTGGTGTTCCTTTCCGGGGTGGTGCTGCTGTTCTCCGGCGCCACCCCGGAGATCGATAGCCGTCTGGAGCACATGGGCTTCCTGATCCCACACCGCCTGATCGATGCCTCGCACTTCGGCGCCAGTCTGATCGGCGTGCTCTGCCTGCTGCTCGCCCAGGGCCTGCGACGGCGCCTGTCGGCCGCCTGGCTGCTGACCACCGTGCTGCTGCTGGTGGGCGCGGTACTGTCGTTGCTCAAGGGCTTCGACTGGGAAGAAGCCAGCCTGATGTGCTTTACCGCCGCCCTGCTCGCCCTGTTCCGCCGCTCGTTCTACCGCCCCAGCCGCCTGCTGGAGCTGCCGTTCTCGCCGGTGTACCTGGTGGCCAGCGCCTGCGTGGTCGGCGCCTCGGTATGGCTGCTGCTGTTCGCCTACCAGGACGTGCCTTACACCCATAAGTTGTGGTGGCAGTTCACCCTTGATGCCGATGCGCCTCGGGGTTTGCGCGCCGCGCTGGGCAGCGCCGTACTGCTGGTGATCGTCGCCCTGACCTGGCTGCTGCGCACCGCCCGGCCAGTGATCCATCTGCCCAGCGAAGACGAACTGCAGCGCGCCAACCGCATCCTGCTCGCCTCCGACCAGCCCGATGGCGGGCTGGCCCTGACCGGTGACAAGGCGCTGCTGTTCCACCCCAACGACAACGCCTTCCTGATGTATGCCCGTCGCGGCCGCAGCTTGGTAGCCCTGTACGACCCGATTGGCCCGGCGCAGGAACGCGCCGAAATGATCTGGCAGTTCCGCGACCTGTGCGACTTGCACCATGCCCGCCCGGTGTTCTACCAGGTGCGGGCGGAGAACCTGCCGTTCTACATGGACATCGGCCTGACCGCGATCAAGCTCGGCGAGGAAGCGCGGGTCGACCTGCGCCGCTTCGATATCGACGCCAAGGGCAAGGAGATGAAGGACCTGCGCTACACCTGGAACCGCGGCGGCCGCGACGGCCTGGCCCTGGAGATCCATGAGCCTGGCCACGCCCCGCTGGAGGCACTCAAGGAGATCTCCGACGCCTGGCTCAGCGGCAAGAACGTGCGCGAAAAAGGCTTCTCCCTCGGCCGCTTCAGCCCCGAGTACCTGCAGCATTTCCGCATCGCGCTGATCCGCTTCCAGGGCCGCCCGGTGGCCTTCGCCAACCTGCTGGAGACCCACAGCAACGAGCTGGCCAGCCTTGACCTGATGCGCGCGCATCCAGAAGCACCGAAGCTGACCATGGAGTTCATGATGGTCGGTCTGATCCTGCACTACAAAAGCCACGACTACGGCCGCTTCAGCCTGGGCATGGTCCCCCTTTCCGGCTTGCAGCCGCGGCGTGGCGCCCCCTTGACCCAGCGCCTGGGCTCGATGGTGTTCCAGCGCGGTGAACAGCTCTACAACTTCCAGGGCCTGCGGCGCTTCAAGGACAAGTTCCAGCCGGACTGGGAACCCCGCTACATGGCCGTGCCGGCCGGGCTCGACCCGCTGGTTGCACTGGCTGACACCGCCGCCCTGATCGCTGGCGGCCTGACTGGATTGGTGAAACGTTGATGATCCGACGCTATTGGCTGTACGTACTGATTCCCCTGTTGCTCGCCGTACTGGCCGGCGGTGCGGCCTTCTGGCTGTGGACCCGCCCGGCCCCCGAGGCACGCCTGGAGCACCTCACGCTCGACGACGGCAGCGCCCTGACCCGCGCCACGCCCGGCGTGCATGCCAAGGCCCGAGTGGCCATCGGCGTGCCACAGGACCAAGCCCTGACCGACAAGCAACTGCTCGACCTGAGCCAGGCCGGCGAGGCGCAACTGGTGCAGGTGATCCTGCCACCGGCCGACTGCGCCAAGCAGCAGGTCGCGATGGACCAGGCCCTGACTCGACTGGCCGACAAACCGACCCTGGTTGCCGGTATCGGCCCGGGCGCTGCCCAGGCCTGGCGCTGGCTGGCCGCACAAAGCGACGACAGGGCGCGAGCCATCTCGGTGGATTTCACCGTCGAGCAGCCCGGCTGCCAGGCCGCCCTGCCCAAGTCCGCCGCCCACGGCCACTGGAACGTGGCCTGGAACGACAACCCGGATGACGCCAGTGCCGCCTTCGTGCGCGACCAGGCCAACGCCGAAACCAGCATCGCCGACTACGACATTCACCTGCCCCAGGTACTCAAGGCGCAATTGACCCAGGCCCTGGTCGGCCACGATGGCAACGCCCTGGCCATCCCGGTGGTGGAAGTCCCGGCCGGGCAGACCACCGACACCGTCACCCTGTTCCTTTCCGGCGACGGCGGCTGGCGCGACCTGGACCGCGATGTGGCCGGCGAGATGGCCAAGCTTGGCTACCCGGTGGTCGGCATCGACACCCTGCGCTACTACTGGCAGCACAAGACCCCGGAGCAGAGCGCCGCCGACCTCTCCGAGCTGATGCAGCACTACCGCCAGAAATGGGGCACCAAGCGCTTCGTGCTGACCGGCTACTCGTTCGGCGCCGACGTACTGCCGGCTATCTATAACCGCCTGTCCGCAGACGACCAGAAGCGCATCGATGCGGTGATCCTGCTGGCGTTCGCCCGCAGCGGCAGTTTCGAGATCGAGGTGGAGGGCTGGCTCGGCAAGGAAGGCCAGGAAGCCCCGACCGGACCGGAGATGGCCAGGTTGCCGGCGGCGAAGGTGGTGTGCATCTATGGTGTGGAAGAGACCGACGAAAGCGGCTGCACCGACAAGACCGCCGTGGGTGAGCGCATGAAGCTGCCCGGCGGCCACCACTTCGACGAAAACTACCCGGCGCTGGCCAAGCGCCTGATCGGTGAGATCGAGACCCGCCAGGGAAAGGCCAACGTCGCTGAGAAATGATAGGGAAAGGGGTCGCTTTGCGGCCCATCGCGGGGCAAGCCCGCTCCCACAAGGATCACACAGGCCTTGTGGGAGCGGGCTTGCCCCACGATGTTTGTGCCCTCAGATCTCGACCTGCGTCCCCAACTCGATCACCCGATTGAGCGGCAGGTTGAAGAACCGCAGGTTGCCGTTGGCATTCTTCAGCAGGAACGCGAACAGGTTCCCGCGCCAGCGCGACATCCCCTCCAGGCGGGAGGCGATCACCGTCTCCCGACTCAGGAAGTAGGTGGTGCGCATCGGGCTGAAGTCCAGTTCGTCCAAGTGGCAAAGCTTCAGCGCCGCCGGTACGTCCGGCTCGTCCATGAAGCCGAAGTGCAGCAGCACCCGGAAGAACCCGTCACCATAGGCTTCCACCTCGAAGCGCTCATGCTCCGGCACCCGCGGCCGGTCCTCGCTGACCACCGTCAGCAGCACCACCTGGCTGTGCAGCACCTGGTTATGCAGCATGTTGTGCAGCAGCGCGTGCGGTACGGCATCGGAGCGCGCGGTCAGGAACACCGCGGTGCCCTCGACCCGATGCGGCGGCTGCACGCGGATGCTGCTGATGAACAGCGGCAGCGGCAACGCGCCTTCATCGATACGATCGACCAGGATCTGCTTGCCACGCTTCCAGGTACTCATCAACACGAACAGCACGATACCCGCCAGCACCGGGAAAGCACCGCCCTGCACGATCTTCGGCACGTTGGCGGCGAAGAACAGCCCGTCTACGAACAGGAAGCCCAGCAGCAGCGGCACAGCCAATACCGGCGGCCACTTCCACAACAGCAGCATGACCGCCGAGACCAGGATGGTGGTCATCAGCATGGTGCCGGTCACTGCCACGCCGTAGGCCGCCGCCAGGGCGCCGGAGGATTCGAAGCCGATCACCAGCAGCACCACGCCGACCATCAACGCCCAGTTCACTGCGCCGATATAGATCTGCCCCTGCTCGTCGCTGGAGGTGTGCTGGATCTGCATGCGCGGCACATAGCCCAGCTGGATGGCCTGGCGAGTCAGCGAGAAGGCCCCCGAGATCACCGCCTGGGAGGCGATCACCGTGGCCATCGTGGCCAGCCCCACCAGCGGCAGCAAAGCCCAGGACGGCGCCAAGAGGTAGAACGGGTTGCGCGCCGCCTCGGGATTCTGCAGCAGCATGGCGCCCTGGCCGAAGTAGTTGAGCACAAGCGCCGGCAGCACCAGGGCGAACCAGGCACGGGCAATGGGTTTGCGGCCGAAATGGCCCATATCGGCGTACAGGGCCTCGGCACCGGTCAGCGCCAGCACCACGGCACCAAGAATGGCCACGCCCATGCCGGGGTGGACGATGAAGAAGTTCAAGGCCCAGCCCGGGTTGAACGCCTTCAGCACCTCTGGGCTCTGCAAGATGCCATGGACACCGAGCGCCGCCAGCGCAAGGAACCAGGCAACCATGATCGGGCCAAACGCCTTGCCGATCTTCTCGGTGCCATGCTTCTGCACCAGGAACAGCGCCACCAGCACCACCAGTGCAATCGGCACCACCCAGTGGTCGATACCCTCGAACGCCAGGCCCATGCCCTCCACCGCCGACAGCACCGACACCGCCGGGGTGATCATGCTGTCGCCGTAGAACAGCGAGGCGCCAATCAGGCCGCAACCGACCATCAGCATGCGCAACCGCGGATACTGCGCCGTGGCCCGCCGCGCCAGCGCGGTCAGGGCCATGGTGCCGCCCTCGCCCTGGTTGTCGGCGCGCAGGATGAACATCACGTACTTGAACGAAACCACCCACAGCAGCGACCAGAGGATCAACGACAGGATGCCCAGCACTCCATCATGGTTGACCTGTACGCCATAACCACCGGTAAAGACCTCTTTGAGGGTATACAGCGGGCTGGTGCCAATATCGCCATAGACCACCCCAACGGCCGCCACGAGCAGGCCCAGCGGCCGTGCTGCCCCCTGCTTCCCCGCGTGCCCGCCTTCGGCATGACTGCTTGCCTGAACCATCACCACTCCCGCAGACGGCCTATTAGACCGGTTGAATGCCTACCCGCGCCGGGCCCTCCCGGATACCCCGGCGCAACGGCGCGAAGCATAGCGCAGCGTTCGTCGTATTTCTGCTGGTAAAGCGACCTTGTGCTCGCTAGAATTGCGCACTTTTTGATCAGAGGCGCCGAAAGCGCCCGCCAGGATCGCCCCCGTTACCGGCCGGGCGACCTGTATTCAATACCGAGGTTAGCCATGTCCACCACTCCCGCCACCCCAAAGGTCGGCTTCGTCTCCCTGGGTTGCCCCAAGGCCCTGGTCGATTCCGAGCGCATCCTGACCCAGCTGCGCATGGAAGGCTATGAAGTCGTGCCTACCTACGAGGATGCCGACGTGGTGGTGGTCAACACCTGCGGCTTCATCGACAGCGCCAAGGCCGAGTCGCTGGAAGTGATCGGCGAAGCCATCAAGGAGAACGGCAAGGTCATCGTCACCGGCTGCATGGGTGTCGAAGAAGGCAGCATCCGTGACGTGCACCCGAGCGTGTTGTCGGTCACCGGCCCGCAGCAGTACGAGCAGGTGGTCAATGCCGTGCACGAAGTGGTGCCACCGCGCCAGGACCACAACCCGCTGATCGACCTGGTGCCGCCCCAGGGCGTCAAGCTGACCCCGCGCCACTACGCCTACCTGAAGATTTCCGAAGGCTGCAACCACAGCTGCAGCTTCTGCATCATCCCGTCGATGCGCGGCAAGCTGGTCAGCCGCCCGGTCGGCGAAGTCCTGAGCGAGGCCGAGCGCCTGGTCAAGGCCGGCGTCAAGGAGATCCTGGTGATCTCCCAGGACACCAGCGCCTACGGCGTGGACGTCAAGTACAAGACCGATTTCTGGAACGGCCGCCCGGTCAAGACCCGCATGCTCGAGCTGTGCGAGGCGCTGAGCAGCCTGGGCGCCTGGGTGCGTCTGCACTATGTCTACCCGTACCCGAACGTCGACGACGTGATTCCGCTGATGGCCGCCGGCAAGATCCTGCCGTACCTGGACATCCCGTTCCAGCACGCCAGCCCCAAGGTGCTCAAGTCGATGAAGCGCCCGGCCTTCGAAGACCGCACCCTTGCGCGCATCAAGAACTGGCGCGAACAGTGCCCGGAACTGGTGATCCGCTCGACTTTCATCGTCGGCTTCCCCGGCGAAACCGAAGAAGACTTCCAGTACCTGCTCGACTGGCTGACCGAAGCCCAGCTCGACCGCGTCGGCTGCTTCCAGTACTCGCCGGTCGAAGGCGCCCCGGCCAACGACCTGGGCCTGGATGAGGTGCCGGACGACGTCAAGCAGGACCGCTGGGACCGCTTCATGGCACACCAGCAGGCGATCAGCGCCGCGCGCCTGCAACAGCGCATCGGCAAGGAAATCGAGGTCTTGATCGACGAAGTCGAGGAACAGGGCTCGGTGGGCCGCAGCTTCTTCGACGCGCCGGAGATCGACGGCAGCGTGTTCATCGACGGCGACCACGGCTTCAAGCCGGGCGACAAGGTCCGCTGCCGCATCGTCGACGCCGACGAGTACGACATGTGGGCCGAGCCCATCTGAGCGAAACCCGCCTGAAAATACCCCGCCCGCTGGCGGGGTATTTTTTTGCATCTATGTTTTCCTCAATGGCCTCCCGGAGGATCACAGGATGTCGCCCGCCGTCACGCTGCACACACCTCATCTGAGCGATTATCCCGAGCTGGTCCGGGTGTGGGAGGCGTCGGTTCGCGCCACCCACGATTTCCTGCCCGAGGGTTACATTCTGCTGCTGCGCGAGCACGTGCTGCGCAAATACCTCGATGCCGTGATGCTGGTCTGCTGCAAGGACAGCAAGCGGCACATCCTTGGCTTTGCCGGGGTGGCAAACGGCCGGGTCGACATGCTCTTCGTCGCGCCCGAACACCGTGGCCAGGGCATCGGACGGCGCCTGCTGCGCCACGCGGTGCACGAATTGAACGCCGAGCGCCTGGACGTCAACGAACAGAACCCGCAAGCCCTGGGTTTCTACCTGCATGAAGGCTTCGAGATCTATGGCCGTTCGGAAACCGACGGCCTAGGGCAGCCCTATCCCCTACTACATATGAGGCTTGTTCGTACAGCGTCCTAGTACGCAAGCTCAGGAAACCACTACCCCGCTCCGAAATGGCGCAAATGACATCGATTTGCAGCCGCTACCTCGCCCAGGCAGGTACAATGAAGGCTTTCCCTACCGCGTGATGCCCGTGTCCATGTCCGAACCCATTCGTCTCTCCAAACGCCTCATCGAACAGCTTGGCTGCTCCCGCCGCGAGGCCGAACTGTACATCGAGGGTGGCTGGGTCACGGTCGATGGCGTGGTGGTCGAACAACCCCAGTTCAAAATCACCGAACAGCAAGTCGAGCTGCTCCCGGGCGCTCGTGCCGACTCACTCGAACCGGTCACCCTGCTGCTCAACCAGCAGGCCGGCCAAAACACCGCAGCCGCCCTGGCCAGCATCAGCATGGCCAGCCTCAGCGAAGCGCACCGCGAGGGCGTGCGCCCGTTGCATGGGCATTTCGCCCGCCAGGCCTGCATCGTCCCGCTGCTGCCCGGCGCCAGTGGCCTGCAGCTGTTCACCCAGGACTGGCGGGTAACCCGCAAGCTGGAGGCCGACCTGCGCCGCATGGAGCAGGAATACATCGTCCAGGTCAGTGGTGAAGCCAAACCCGGCGCCCTCGAGCGACTGGCCCGCGGCGTGGAACGCAAGGGCGTCGAACTGCCGAAGGCCAAGGCCAGCTGGCAGAACGAGCAACACCTGCGCATCGTGCTGAAGAACCCGCAACCGGGGTTGATCGAACAGCTTTGCGAAACCGCTGGCCTCAAGGTCCTGGCGATGCGCCGCATTCGCCTTGGCGGGGTGTCGATGGGCAAACTGCCGCTGGGCCAGTGGCGCTACGTGGCCGCTACAGAACGCTTCTAGCATTACCGCCGCGCAATGACTGACGCGGCAACAGAACAGGATTCGCCGCAATGAACCACAACGATGTACTGCGCAGCCTGCGCTACATGCTCAAGGCCAACGACCAGAAAATGGCCGAGATCATCAAGCTCTCGGGCCTCGAGGTTTCCGCCGAGGCCATCGCCACCTATGTAAAAAAGGAAGAGGAACCCGGCTTCGTCCGCTGCCCGGAGAAGGTCATGGCGCATTTCCTCGACGGCCTGGTGATTCACCGTCGCGGCCGCGACGACAGCCGCCCGCCGCAGCAGATCGAAGTGCCGGTGACCAACAACACCGTGCTCAAGAAGCTGCGGGTGGCCTTCGAGCTGAAGGAGGACGACCTGCATGCGGTACTCAAGTCCGTCGACTTCCCGGTGTCCAAACCAGAGCTGAGCGCGCTGTTCCGCAAGGTTGGCCACGACAACTACCGCCCCTGCGGCGACCAGTTGCTGCGCAACTTCCTCAAGGGCCTGACCCTTCGCGTGCGCGGCTGAGCCAAGATGCAGCATACCGTCTCGCCGGTCGGCATCGTTCGCTCCTGCTTCAAGGAGAAGTTCGCCATCCCGCGCCAGCCCCAGCTGGCGCCGGCTGCCCGTGGCGTGCTGGAGCTGCTGCCGCCCTTTGACCAGGGCGATGCCGTCGAAGGCCTGGAACAGGTCAGCCATGTGTGGTTGCTGTTCCTGTTCCACCAGGCACTGGAAGACAAGCCACGCCTGAAGGTACGCCCACCGCGCCTGGGCGGCAACAAGAGCATGGGGGTGTTCGCCACCCGGGCAACCCATCGGCCCAACGGCATCGGCCAGTCGGTGGTACGCCTGGAAGGCGTCGAACCGGGGCGCCTGCTGCTGTCAGGGATCGATCTGCTGGACGGCACCCCGGTGCTGGATATCAAGCCTTATGTGCCGTATGCGGACAGCGTCGCCGAGGCATCGAACCTGATGGCCAGTGATGCACCAGAGCCGATCAGCGTGCAATGGAGCGAGGGCGCACTGCCTCAGGCCCGCACCCACGCACTGCGCCTGGGCGAACCGCTGGTCGAGCTGATCGACCAGTGCCTGGCCCAGGACCCACGCCCAGCCTACCAGGTGCCGCCGCCCGAGCGGGTCTATGGGGTGAAGTTCTGGGATGTGCAGGTGCGCTGGCATTATCCGCAACCGGATGTGATCCGGGTGCTGGAGGTGGCGCCGGAGTGATCCGGTCTGGTTGCGGGCCCTATCGCGGGGCAAGTCGCTTGCCCCGCGACAGGACCGACACGGCAAACCTTTTCTCCGAGCATAAAAAAACGCAGGCAAAGCCTGCGTTTTTCATTCATGCCGCTGGCCTTACTTCTCGACGAACGCTCGCTCGATCAGGTAATCGCCCGGCTCACGCATACGTGCAGAGATCTTCAGGCCAAAGCTGTCCAGCACTTCACTGGTTTCATCGAGCATGCTCGGGCTGCCGCAGATCATCGCCCGGTCGTCCTGCGGGTTGATCGGTGGCAGGCCGATATCGCTGAACAGCTTGCCGCTGCGCATCAGGTCGGTCAGGCGCCCCTGGTTTTCGAAAGGCTCGCGGGTCACGGTCGGGTAGTAGATCAGTTTGTCGCGCACAGACTCACCGAAGAACTCGTTCTGCGGTAGGTGCTCGGTGATGAACTCGCGGTAGGCTACTTCGTTCACGTAGCGAACGCCGTGTACCAGGATCACTTTCTCGAAGCGCTCGTAGGTCTCCGGGTCCTGGATGACGCTCATGAACGGCGCAAGGCCGGTACCGGTGCTCAGCAGGTACAGGTGCTTGCCTGGGTTCAGGTCGTCCAGCACCAGGGTGCCGGTGGGCTTCTTGCTGATGATGATCTCGTCGCCTTCCTTCAGGTGCTGCAGCTGGGAGGTCAGCGGACCATCCGGCACCTTGATGCTGAAGAACTCCAAGTGCTCTTCCCAGTTCGGCGAGGCGATGGAGTAGGCGCGCATGAGCGGACGGCCGCTGTCCTGCTGCAGGCCGATCATCACGAACTGACCGTTCTCGAAGCGCAGGCCCGGATCACGGGTGCACTTGAAGCTGAACAGAGTGTCGTTCCAGTGGTGCACACTGAGGACACGTTCGTGGTTCATGTTGCTCATCGATGGGGCTCCTGAAGGAAAACGCGGCGCGCGCAAGACGCGCAGTTGCGCGATAGTTTAGGGGCAGCGACAATATCTGTTAACTGAATTATCAAGATATGTGTTATCGGTTATATAGATATGCGATTCACACTTCGTCAGCTCCAGGTCTTTGTCGCCGTCGCCCAGCACCAGAGTGTGTCCAGGGCCGCGGGCGTACTGGCCTTGTCGCAATCTGCGGCAAGCACCTCGATCACCGAACTGGAGCGCCAGTCCAGCTGCCAGCTGTTCGACCGTGCCGGTAAACGCCTGAGCCTCAACGCCCTGGGCCATCAACTGTTGCCCCAGGCCGTGGCGCTGCTCGACCAGGCCAAGGAAATCGAAGACCTGCTCAACGGCAAGTCGGGGTTCGGCTCGCTGGCCGTCGGCGCCACCCTGACCATCGGCAACTACCTGGCCACCTTGCTGATCGGCAGCTTCATGCAGGTGCATCCGGAAAGCCAGGTCAAACTGCACGTGCAGAACACTGCGCATATCGTGCAACAGGTTGCCCATTACGAAATTGACCTGGGTCTAATCGAAGGCGACTGCAACCACCCCGATCTGGAGGTGCAGCCCTGGGTGGAGGATGAACTGGTGGTGTTCTGCGCGCCGCAGCATCCGCTGGCCAAAGCCGGCCATGCCGATATCGAGCAGCTGTCCCATGAAGCCTGGATCCTGCGCGAACAAGGCTCGGGCACCCGCCTGACCTTCGACCAGGCCATGCGTCATCATCGCGCCAACCTGAACATCCGCCTTGAGCTGGAACATACCGAAGCAATCAAACGGGCCGTGGAGTCGGGGCTGGGTATCGGCTGCATCTCGCGCCTGGCCCTGCGCGACGCTTTCCGCCGCGGCAGCCTGGTACCGGTGGAAACTCCGGCACTGGACCTGTCGCGGCAGTTCTACTTCATCTGGCACAAGCAGAAGTACCAGACTTCGGCCATGCGCGAGTTCCTCGAGCTGTGCCGCAGTTTCACCGCTGGCGTGCAGCGCAGCGACGAGATCGTGCTGCCGCCGATCGCCTGAACGTCAGCCGAGCAGGATCACGCCCCAGACCAGCGCGACCATGCTCATGGCCACCAGTTGCGCGGCACTGCCCATGTCCTTGGCGTTCTTCGACAAGGGGTGACGGTCGAGGGAGATACGATCGATCGCCGCCTCCACCGCCGAATTGAGCAGCTCGACGATCAGCCCCAGCAAGCAAACGGCGATAAGGATCGCCCGTTCGGCGCGGCTCACCGGCAGCCAGAAGGCTGTGGGGATCAACAGCACGTTGACCAGCACCAGCTGGCGAAACGCGGCCTCACCCTTGAACGCGGCACGCAGGCCGTCCAGCGAGTAGCCGGCGGCATTGAAGATACGTTTGAGGCCGGTCTGGCCCTTGAATGGCGACATGTGTGTCAGTCACTTCACCGAAAAAAGGCCAGCAGGCTAGTTCAACCGCAGTCAAAAAAGCGTGAAGGCGCAGGGATTTAGCTGGCCGAAACCGATTCAAGTTGTTGCAACAACAGCGCGGCCTGGGTCCGGGTACGAACGCCCAGCTTGCGGAAGATCGCCGTAACGTGAGCCTTGATGGTTGCTTCCGAGACACTCAGCTCATAGGCGATCTGCTTGTTCAGCAACCCTTCGCAGACCATGGTCAGCACGCGGAACTGCTGCGGGGTGAGACTGGCCAGCCCTTCGCTGGCGGCCTTGGCCTCGGCAGACACGTCAACCTTCTCGAACGCCTGCGGCGGCCACCAGACATCGCCGTCGAGCACATTGCGCACGGCTTCCTGGATCTTGCTCAGCTCGCTGGACTTGGGGATGAAACCGCTGGCGCCAAATTCGCGGGACTTCACCACGACGGCCGCCTCTTCCTGGGCCGAGACCATCACCACCGGGATCTGCGGGTATTGGCCACGCAGCAGCACCAGCCCGGAGAAACCATAGGCACCGGGCATGTTCAGGTCCAGCAGGACCAGGTCCCAGTCGGCTTTTTCGGTCAGGCTGGTTTCCAGTTCGGCGATGCTCGCCACCTCGACCAGGCGCACATCCGGGCCCAGGCCGAGGGTAACGGCCTGGCGCAGTGCGCTACGGAACAGTGGGTGGTCATCGGCAATCAGGATTTCGTATGTGGCCATCGATCTAGGGATCCTGTTCTGTACCAGGCGCAGGGGGTACGGGAGACGCCTGGCGGGTAACTCATGGCGCGAACGGCAGGGCCGCCGGCCGGGATGGCACGGCGAAGTCCGGGGGAACAGCAGCTTCGTCGTGCCCGAAGCGGCGCCAAGGATGCCGAGCACGCCCCGGGTGGTCAAGCCAATTGCCCGGTCGTCCCCGCCTACCCTGGCTGCCAGCCCCGACAGTATGTACCAATCCGCCGCGCCTGCCCCTTGGACTATAGGAAGGTATGCAAACGCTGGTGGACCTCGTCCTGCTCATCCAGCGCCAGGCGCCGCTTGCCGCTGAGGTAGTGCAAGCTGAACACATCCAGGTAGGCATCCAGGGCCTGCGAGGCCTGGCTGTCGCCGGCCAGCTCCAGACACATGGCGGCGACTTCGGCGGTACAGAAGTGGTCGTCACGCTTGGAGCGGCGCAGGCGGTAGCGCGACATCTGCTCGGCCTGCAGGCTCAGCACCGGGAAACGGTCGAGATAAGGGCTCTTGCGGAACATCTTGCGCGCCTCGGTCCAGGTGGCGTCGAGCAGGATGAACAGCGGGCGCTTGCCCGGTTCGCGCAGCACCTCGCTGACCACACGGTCCTCTTTGACGAACTCGCCGGGGAAGACGATGTAAGGCTGCCAGCGCGGATCGTCCAGCAACGCCAGCAGGCCTTCGTCCACCGAGGTACGCAGCCAGCCGAAGGCGGAGGTATCCTCGATCACGTCGGCAATCAGCCACCCCGTGTTGGTCGGCTTCAGTGGCTCGGTGTCATGCATCAGCAGGCACATGCCGGCGTCTGCCGGCACCCGCGGTTTCCACGCGCACAGGCAGTGCGTGGCGATCACCCGGCAATCCGGGCAGCGCTCGGCTCGCGAGCCGCGGGCGACAAAGGGTTTGATGCTGCGCGCCAGGCGCTCGGCGCGCAGCCGCGCTACCGCGTGGCTCATGGCTGCAGGCCTTGGCAGGAAGATGGAAGGGGCACGACGACGACTCGGTAAAAACAAAACGCGAGTCTACCAGAGCACGCGTCATTTGCCGTGCAGCCCTTACGGCCGCTCCTTTATAATCAGCGGCTCAGGCGGCCGGGGAACCCCAGCAGTTTCATGGAACGCCGCCCGCCGGCGCAGGTCAAAGCGCCAGTCATCGAACCAGGAGAGATTCATGCTGCGTCTTATCGTCCCGACCCTGAGCCTGTTGCTCGCCCTGCCCCTGGCCGCCCAGGCTGCCTCCAAGCAGGAATACGAGCTGACCCAGATGCTGCAGAAGGTCGCCAAGGAAAGCAGCGTCGGTACCCCCCGGGCCATCAACGAAGACATCCTCGACCAGGGCTATACCGTCGAAGGCAAGGCGCTGGTCAATCACCTGAGCGTGCGCCAGGAGCATGCGCAAGGCATGCAGGCCAACCCCGCGCAGGTGCGCAGCCAGCTGGGTGACAGCGTTTGCCGTAACAATGGTTACCGTCAGCTGATGTCCAAGGGCGCGGTGATGGTCTACCGCTTCACCGTGTACAAGACCAACCAACCGGTCATGGACCAGGCATTCGACGCTGCCAGCTGCGCGGCTGGCAACAAGAAGAAGTGACTCAGGCCAGCTGATCGCTGTCTCTGGCGCGCCGCTGCTCATCATCGGCGCGCAACTCGGCCAACAGGGCCAGCAGGTAAGGCGAGTGCCCCTCGCCCCCCTGCAGCCGACGCAAGCACTCCCCCTCCAGGCTCAGGTGATGAACCTTCGCCTCGCGCTCGAGCAACTGCAACAGTTGCCCGTCCACCTCGATCACCAGCCGGTGCATACCGCCACCTCGCTGCATCACTCTTCCGCCTCCAGTTAACCAAAGCGCTGCCATCATCGGATCCAGTCTGACAGGCGGTATTGCACGCCTGTGGCGGCACGAGTGCGCCCCAGCGTCTAGATTGATAACGAGTACCCATAACAACGACAACGCGATGGAACTGCCACTGCAACAATGGCCTTGAAGGCCTACTGCAACGCTCGGGGGCACACTCGAGCCACAGCAGCCAGCGACACACGCAGTGTCGCGGCCGGGACCTGCCATCGACCCGGTCAGAGGTTTTGCTGCAGAAGGAGACGTTGAATGCCTTACCAATCGAACGAGCTGCTGTTTAACCACTTCAGGGACCACGGCATCGACCTGAGCAAGATCGACGAGCAACTGCAACTGGTTGCCCCGAACAGCCCCAACCTGCCGCTGTACCGCGACATGCTGCTGACCGTGCTGCGCATGGCCCACGACGACCGCAACCGCTGGAACGCCAAGATCACCCTGCAGGCCCTGCGTGAGCTCGACCATTCGTTCCGCACCCTCGAGCATTACAAGGGGCGGCGCAAAGTCACCGTGTTCGGCTCGGCACGAACGCCGTTGGAGCACCCCATGTATGCGCTGGCCCGGGAGCTGGGCGCAACGCTGGCACGTTCCGACCTGATGGTGATCACCGGCGCCGGAGGCGGCATCATGGCCGCCGCCCACGAAGGCGCCGGCAGCGATCACAGCCTGGGTTTCAACATCACCTTGCCCTTCGAGCAACATGCCAATGCCACCGTCAATGGCACCGACAAGCTGCTGCCGTTCCATTTCTTTTTCATTCGCAAGCTGTTCTTCGTCAAGGAGGCCGATGCGCTGGTGCTCTGCCCGGGAGGCTTCGGCACCCTTGATGAGGCGCTGGAAGTACTCACCCTGATCCAGACCGGCAAGAGCCCGTTGGTTCCGGTGGTGCTGCTCGACTCGCCCGGCGGTAGTTTCTGGCAGGATGCCCTGGCCTTCATCAGCCGCCAACTGGAAGAGAACCGCTACATCCTGCCCAGCGACCTCAAGCTGGTACGCCTGGTGCACAGTGCCGACGAGGCGGTGGAGGAAATCAACCAGTTCTACAGCAACTACCACTCCAGCCGATGGCTGAAGAACCAGTTCGTCATCCGCATGCACCACCCCTTGAGCGAGGCCGCGCTGCATGACGTGGAGGAAGGTTTTGCCGACCTGCGCCTGAGCGGCAGGTATCACCAGCAGCCTGACAGTGGCGCGGAGCACGAAGAAGGCAACTTCAGCCACCTGACACGCCTGACCTTTGCCTTCAACGGCCGTGACCAGGGTCGCCTGCGCGAACTGGTGGACTTCATCAACCTGTCGGAGAACTGGGCCAAACCCCAGCCAATGCACACCACCCAACGAGCCCGGGAAGCCCTGCGGGTGAACTGAACGCAAAATGGCCCACATGGCTGGCCCCAGTCGGGGTCAGCCATGTGGGCCATCAATGCTGGTCACGCTTCAATAATCGTCAAGATCGCGCCCGCTGAGCAGCCGACCGATCATTTCCATGGAAAACCCACGGTAGGCGAGAAAGCGCGTTTGCTGTGCGCGGCTGCGCGGGTCATGGGGGAGTTGCCCAGAGAACTTGCGCTGCCACACCTCTTTCAACCGCACCGCCCAGTCCACTTCGCTGTCACGCAGTGCCTGGTCGATATCGCCTCGGTCCAGACCTCGCTGGCCAAGCTCCTCACGGATACGCCCAGGGCCATAGCCTGAGCCGGAACGATAGCGTATGAAGCTTTCAAGGTAGCGGGCCTCGCTGAGCAGCCCCTCCTCGGCAAGCCGATCAAGCGCGGGCTCGATCAACTCATCGGTAGCACCGCGTTGACGCAGCTTGCGGGTCAGCTCCACGCGACCATGCTCGCGGCGTGCGAGCAGGTCCATGGCTGTCCGCCGAACGGCGACGGGGGTGTCGAGTACGACGGACATGGAGGCAGATCAATAACCGGCGTCGGCGTCAGCCAGATCATCGGCATCGGCTTCGGCGGCACCGGCCTTGGCGGCCGCTGCTGCAGCGGCGGCGGCACCGGCGGTCAGCAGCTTGTCGCGAATCTGCTTCTCGATCTCGCTACCAATGGCCGGGTTCTCTTGCAGGTACTTGGCGGCGTTGGCCTTGCCCTGACCGATCTTGTTGCCCTGGTAGCTGTACCAGGCACCGGATTTTTCAACCAGGCCTTGGGAAACACCCAGGTCGATGATTTCGCCGTTGCGGTAGATGCCCTTGCCGTAGAGGATCTGGAACTCGGCCTGGCGGAACGGCGGCGAGACCTTGTTCTTGACGATCTTGACGCGAGTTTCGCTACCGACCACCTCATCACCTTCCTTGACCGCGCCGGTACGGCGAATGTCCAGGCGCACGGAGGCGTAGAACTTCAAGGCGTTACCGCCGGTGGTGGTTTCCGGGCTACCGAACATCACGCCGATCTTCATACGGATCTGGTTGATGAAGATGACCAGGCAGTTGGCGTTCTTGATGTTACCAGTGATCTTGCGCAGCGCCTGGGACATCAGACGGGCCTGCAGGCCGACGTGCATGTCGCCCATCTCGCCTTCGATCTCGGCCTTGGGAACCAGCGCGGCCACGGAGTCGACGATGATCACGTCGACGGCGTTGGAGCGCACCAGCATGTCGGTGATTTCCAGGGCCTGCTCGCCGGTGTCTGGCTGCGAGACCAGCAGGTCGTCGACGTTGACGCCCAGCTTGCCGGCGTATTCAGGGTCGAGGGCGTGTTCGGCGTCGACGAAAGCGCAGGTGGCGCCGTTTTTCTGGGCTTCGGCGATGACCGACAGGGTCAGCGTGGTTTTACCCGAAGACTCCGGACCGTAGATCTCGACGATACGGCCTTTCGGCAGGCCGCCAATGCCCAGGGCGATGTCCAGGCCCAGCGAACCGGTGGAGATGGCGGGGATCGCCTGGCGCTCGTGGTCGCCCATGCGCATGACCGCGCCTTTGCCGAATTGGCGTTCGATCTGACCCAGGGCCGCAGCCAAGGCGCGCTTCTTGTTGTCGTCCATTGAAATCCTCACGTGTTCGACGTGGCCCTGACGGCCGAAATAACTGTATAAGTAGCCAGTATTATTCCACAGGGATTCGTTTCCGCAAACCCCCGTCGGGCGAATTACTCCGCACCAAGCTGTAACAAGCCGTCTAACGCGGCGATCACCGTCTGTCGGCGCACCGCTTCGCGGTCACCATCGAAGTGTCGGCGCTCGCTGCTCACGTGGTCGCCGTCGGCCCAGGCCAGCCACACCGTGCCCACCGGCTTGGCGGCTGAACCGCCGTCGGGGCCTGCCACGCCACTGACCGCGACCGCAAAGCGCGCGCCGCTGGCGGCCTGGGCGCCGCGTACCATGGCCTCGACCACCTCCTGGCTGACCGCGCCCACCTCGGCGAACAACACCCCGGGTACACCAAGCTGGCGGGTTTTCTGGGCATTCGAGTAGGTGACGTAGCCGGCCTCGAACCAGGCCGAACTGCCGGGGATGCGGGTGATGGCCTCGGCGATGCCGCCGCCGGTGCACGACTCGGCAGTGGTCACCTGGGCATTGAAGCGCCGCAGGTGTTCGCCCAGGCGGGTGGAGAGAATAGTGATCGGGTCCATGATGGGCTCCTGGCAAGACTGCGCCCTACCCTACCACTCCCGCCCCTTCTGGCAAGCGCTCAGGGGGCCAGGGCACGGATATAGGCCTGGCACGCCCGCAAGGCGATCAGTCCGCGGTCGCCGTCGTCGGTGATGGCGATAATTCGTCGAGCATGCGCCGGGTCAAGTCGGGCGCGTACGGAGCCATGATCCACCCTGGCGGCGCCGGTGGCGGCAGGCACTGGGGCACAGGCGGTGTCGCGCTCGACCAGGACCGACAGGCGCAGATCGGTAGTAGCAAGGCGGTCACGCAGGCGAGCCTGAGTGTGCTGGGCATCGGTCAACTCCTGGAAATGTTTGGTTTCGCTGTCGTGCAGGCGTTGTTCGAGGCCCTGGCGCTGCTCGCGCTCGGCCAGCAGCATGCCGTGCAGCGCCTCGGCCTGGTCCAGGCGCTGCTGCACCAGCGCTTGTTCCTGTGCTGCCAGCTGGCGACCAAGGCGCCAGCCCTGCGCCTGCCAGGCCACGGCAGCGGACAACACCATCAACCCAATGCACACCGCCAGTTGCAGGCGGCTCAGCACAGCAGCTCCCGCGCCCGCGCCCACAGTTCGAGGCGCTCGGACAAGCCGTTCAAGCCACCGTTGATATGCCGGGTGATGCGGTTGAACTCGCCCTGGTCGGCCAGGGCGTTGAGCCCACGCGAGTGCCAGAACCAGGCCGCCGATTCGCACGCCCAACGCGGCTGTTCGAGCATCTGCGGTTGCGCCAGCAGGCGCTCGTCACCGAACAATGCACGGCTGCAGGCCTGGTAGTTGTTACGCCCGGTCACCTGGATCAGGCCACGGCCGCAATAGCGCTGGCCGTCACCGTCGGCTTCGGGCGTGTTGCCCAGGCGCAGGGCCAGGGTGCCGGTGTCGTAGCGGGCCAGGTACTTGTCGTTGCCCAGCTCCTTCACATAGCGCAATTGACCCGACTCATGGCCGACCTGGGCCAGGAACGCGGCAACGCGCTTGGGGTGGTCGATCTCCCAGTTGGCCATGGCCGTGTTCAGCACCGGCAGAAACGCGGCGACGCGTTGGCCGGCGAGCGGGTAGATCTGCTTGAGTTGCTGTTCAGTGAGCGGCATCGGCGCATTCTCCATTGCGATCGGATCTAACGGCGGCCAGTGCCGCCGGTGGCTCGCTCATGGGCGATGGCTCGAAGCGCGCGGCTTTCACATGATTCAAGGTACGGCAGCGGACGCACTTGATCTGGAGCTCGGAAACCGGGGTGATGCGGGCCAGCAGCTTGCGGCACTGCCCACAGCGAAGGTCGATGAACATATGAGGGTGATCCTGAAGCGAATTGAGTAGCAAGAAGCGACTATAGGAAGCGCGTTTGCCCGCAGGCACCGGGAAACCGTCTCCACCCTGCCTCAGGCCTTGAGCGTCCCCGCCCGCCTGGGCGCGGAGCCCTTGGCCCTGGCCTTGCCCTGGCGCCCGCCATTGCATTGCACGGTGGTGCGCCAGCCACTGCTGGTGAACACCTGCTCGACCGACTCGACCAGGTAGAGACCATCGAGCCCGGCGAGGAAGCCCTGGACATCGATGGTGCGCTCGGCGAACAGGTCGGTGCGCCCGGGCATGTCCAGGCGCACGCTGGCGGTGTCGCGGTTGAAGCTGGCCAGGCGGGCACGGGCGGCCTGCTCCGCTGCGGCTCGGTTGGGGTAGAGGTGGCGGTCGGTGTACACCGGCTGCAGCCCGTCCGGAGCATCGCCATTGTCCAGTTCCACCGCCTGCAGGCACCCGCTGGCGCTGTCCTGGTGGCGGGTCCTGACGGCCTTGTGGATGCTCTTGTCGGCCAGGCGGAACTGCCACTGGCTGACCTGGTTGCGTGTAATGCCCACCACGTCCAGAGGCTTGCCGCTGGCGCTATGTCCGCCCTGGCGCGGCAGCACCAGCAGTTGCCCATTGGCGAGCTTGGCGGTGCAGTCGTGCTGGCGCGCCAGGCGGGTGACGAAGTTGAAGTCCGACTCGCTGTACTGGTCTACCCGCGGCACCTGCACGGCCACCGGGCACACCGCCTGCCATCCGTTGCGGGCGCCGATCTCGGCGACGATGCGCTGCAGCGTCGTGTTCTCCCAGCTGCCGCTGCGGATGGTCTTGCCGCTGCCGCGCAGGTCACTGGCCTTGCCGCGGATCACCAGGGTGTCTGGCGGGCCCGACAGCTCGACCTCATCGACGGTGTAGCGGCCCAGGCGGCTCAAAGGCTGGCCGGCGTAGCCCAGGTGCACCTCCAGCAACGCGCCCCTGGCCGGCAGCGCCACGTTGCCGTCACGGGCATCGATGCGCAGTTCGAATTCGTCCGACTCGAGGCCAGGTTTATCGGTGGTGCGCAGCAGCAGCAGACGGTCGTTGATCAGGTTGGTGATGTCGTTGCCGTCGGCGGTGATACGGAATTGGGGTTGCATGGTTGAAGCTCCAAACCTGTAGTTTCGCGGCAGCGCCCGAGCTGGGCCATCGCGGGGCAAGCCCGCTCCCACAACAGAACGTGCATCCCGTCAGTCCCACAGTTGCAAGGTTTCGCTGGTCGTCATCGGCAGTTCCGGTAACAGGATCCTCACCCCGGCGCGAAACGGCTGCGCCTCGTCCGCCAGCCCTTGGTTGGCATCCAGCACGGCCTCGACCGTGCCGGTCAGGTGGCCGTAATAGTGCTGGCAGAGGGTGTCGAGCAGGTCGCCCTCAGACGTTGTGCAGGTCTTGGCCATAGCTCACGAACTCCAGTGAAAACCCTTGTTTGCGCGGAATGCCGCCGGCCAGCAGGACACTCTGCTCTTCCTCGATGCTGGTCAGGCACCAAGTGCCGAGCACCTCGCCGTAGCCAGTGGTCAACGACAGCGGCAGCAACTGGCGGCCAATGCTGCGCAGCGTCTGCAACTGGCCGAGGCCACCCTTGAAACCCGGGAAGATCGCCCCGCGAATGCTGATGGTCTCTTCACCCAGGCTCACAGCCTGCTGCGCGGTGTCGCGGCTTAGCCGCTCCTGGCCGGCCCAGCGGAAGCGGGTCTGCCGGCGCAACTGGTCGAAGGCAGCGGTATCGAGGTTGAAGTAGTACGGCGCTGAACCGGCCTTGAGTGGTTGCATCACCAACAGGTGGGGGAATGGCTTGACCGCTTCGGCGGCTGGCGTCGCCTCGGGCGCGAAGCCCAGCGTCGACAGCACGCCCTTGACGGTCGAACGCACCTCCCCCACCACACGGCGGATCGCTGCCCCGGCCTTGGCGGCATGGGCGGCGAAGCCGTCGATGCGATCACGCACCTGACGTACCACCGCCACCGCCTGGTCATACTTGGCTACCACCTTGGCGACCCTGACCTGGGCATTGTCGATCGCACGCATCGTGCGCTGGAGCTTGGCACCGATGACCGGACCAACCACCGGCAAACCTTCCAGTTCACCCACGGCGCCTTGTATATGGCCGATCGCGTCGTTCATCGGATCGAGCATGGCGTCGGCACGCCGACGCCCTGCCTCTCCCGCCTTGACCAGGGCGTGCAGCGTGGCTTGCAGCTGCTCCAGATAGGTCATGGATCCTCCTTAAAGTGCGATATGTGGGGTGTCGGCCAACTGCGCCGATCGGGCCTGGCGCATCAGCTCTTCCAGCTGACGACGGGCGATGGCCTCCAACTGTTGCAGCACGGAAGGGTCATCGAGGCTGTTGCTGAAGGTGACCGGCATGTTGGCGGTGAAGGTGAACTGCTGGTTGATTGGCGCGGGTGGTACCGCAGGCGTTGCCGTCGCTACCGGCGGCGCGGGTAGCGGCGGCTGTGCTGCAGGGCTATCCATTGCCCGTACGGCCTCCCCCAGGCTCGGCTTGGCGGCAGGCTCTTCCTTGCCCGAACCCAGCGCCTTGCCCAACCAGCCGCCAATGCTTTCACCTCCCATGCTGCCCAGCACGCCACCGATCAGGCCACCGATCGCGGTGCCAATCACCGGTACCACCGAGCCGATGGCAGCACCTGCCGCAGCACCGGCCAAACCGCCTCCCAGGCCGCCAGCGGCGGTGCCATAACCCTCGAGTTTCTGCTCGGGCGAGGCATCGCTGTTGTAGGTGTCGGCAAGTTGCAGGCCGGTATCGAGCAAGGCGGCACCTGGGATGCGCCTGAACACTCGCCTTGCCACCGAGGCGCTGGCATTGCCGGCCCCTGCCCTGCCCGTCAGGCCGGCGAACGCAGTACCGGCGAGCCCGACCGCGCTGGCTGGCGATGCAGTGGCTGGAGGACTGTCCGGGACAGCTTCCTGGGCCTCGAAGAAGGCTGCCTCGTCCTCACCTTCGTCGACCTCTTCTTCCTCCTCCTCTTCCTCCGGTTCCTCGACATCGTCACTGGCTTTAGGCATGCGAGTGACAGCAGCAGGAATCTTGGTCTTATCGGCAGGAGCATCGTTGGCGGCTGGCTTGTCGGAGAACAAGCCATGGAGCGTCTTGCCAGCCAGGCCGCCGAGACCTTCGCCGATCATCTCGCCGATCTCACCGCCGTACTTCTGGATCTGCTTGTTCTTGGTCACGCCTCCGAGCAGTTCCGCCCCAAGGCTCCCCAGCACACTCCCGAAAGCAGCACCCACCGCCTCGGCCTGGTCCTCGCTCTTGTCCTTGAGCATGGCCAGGCCAAGCTTGGTGGCGCCCTTGGCCGCCGCCTTGCCACCGTTCTCCCGCAGACCGCTAGTGATCTCGGTGCGTCGTTCGGGAGATTGCCCTTGGTAGGTCCGCGCGCCCCAGGCGGCAAACGCGGTACCACCCAGCGCACCTGCCGCGATCAATCCGCCCTTCATGATCTCCCGAGCACCATTGGCGGGGCCCTCGGAGGGGAGCTCTTGAGCTGCAGCAGCGCTCTCGAGTGCGGCGCTTCGGGCCTCTCCTCGCGGCGTGGCGGTACCCTCGGGCGCATCGACAGAACGTTGCGCTGAAGCATCAGCCGCAGCCTTGTCCGTGCCTGAGGCATCGTTGGCGGCGGGCGTATCGGAAAACCAGCCGAAAACCGTCTTGCCGATCAACCCACCGACGCCTTCGCCGATCATTTCGCCGATCTCACCGCCGTACTTCTGGATCTGCTTGTTCCTGGTCAGGCCGCCCAGGAGCTCCGCTCCCAGATTGCCGAGTACGCCTCCAAGGGCTGCACCTGCGGCCTCGGCCTTGTCCTCGCCCTTATCCTTGAGCATGGCCAAGCCAAGCTTGGTGACGCCCTTGGCCGCCGCCTTGCCACCGTTCTCCTTCAGGCCCTTGGTGATCTCGCTGCGTCTTTCCGGCGTTCGACTTTGATAATACGAACGTGCTCCCCAGGCAGCGCCAGCGGCGACACCGACAGTACCGGCACCGACCGCTCCAGCCTTGAGCACCGTCAAACCCGCATTCGCCGACTCCAGAGGCACACGCCCCTGCTCCGCACTGCGCGCCTCGGGCGGATCACCCCGGGCCGGCCGTGGCGCGGTGCTCGTCCCCTCCAGCAAGGCCGCCTTGCGCTGCGCCAACGTCGGAACTGCTGATTCCTTGGCGACGGCCGCACTCGAGGCCACCACCACCGAACGCAGTTCCAACGGTTTGCGTCCAAGTGACAGATACAACCTGCGCAAGCGCTCGACCTCATTCCCCTCACGGCGCAATCGCTCGATCTGCGCCTCATGGGTTCCTGCCTGGTCGTTATCCAGCCGCCTTTCGGCCTGGTCCACCTTGTCCAGTTCGAGCCCCAGGCGGATGACCTCGCCGATCAACCGCCCGAGCCGGGTACCATCCGCTTGCCTGCGCAGGTGCTCGACCTGAACACGCAAGCGCTCGGCGGACCTGCCCAACGCCTGGTTGCTGGTGACGCCGAGGGTGAACAGCTGTGTGTTCGCCATAGGTTCCTCCTTGTCACTCCGCCAGCCACCAGACCATGTCGCTGTACGACATGGACATGATCTCGCTGGCGGAAAAGTTCAGCTCCTTGGCCAGCCGCCTGGCGGCGGCCTTCTGCCGGGCAGGGTCAAACCTCGTCGTCCTGCACCAGGCGAAAATAGCCGGTCTGCAGGCGGCTGTAGTCCTTCAGGGCCAGGCCTTCGAGGTCCTTGATGCCAACTTCGGCGAGCGAGGCGAACAGGTTCAGTTCGCGCTGCTCGTCGTCAACTGCGCCACCGGCCTGGGCATTGCGGATGTCACGCACGGTCGGTGCGCGCAGCGACAGGCTGTCGACCTGCACGCCATTGGCTTCGCTGGGGCGCGACAGGCGCACGGTCACGCGCTCGGCGTTGACGGTCAGCCATTGCGGCAGTTTCTTCGCTTGAGCCATCGAATGTTCTCCTTAAAGACCCAGGGCGGCGCGCTGGGCGGCCAGCTGGTCGACGCCGTCGATCACCCGCTTCATGCCCAGGGCATCGATTTCGTAGACCAGGCGACCATCGACTTCGAGTTTGTAGTAGGTGACGGCGACGCTGTGCTTGATCTCGGCCTTGTCGCCAGACTTCCAGTCGCCCATGTCGATCTCTTTCAGCGAACCGCGCAGGGTGACGATGACCGGGTTGATCTTGCCCTTGAGGCCCTTGAAGGCACCGCGGAAGGTGCCGTTGAAGGCGGTGCCGTCGGCCAGGCCGAAGAACTTCAGCGACTCGCGGCGCACGCCGGTGGTGGTGAAGGCGGCTTCCTGCTTCTCCATGCCCTGGTCCATCTCGACCGGCATGTCCATGCCGCCGGGGCGGTGCTCTTCCATCTTCAGGGTGAGCTTGGGCAGGGTCAGGCTGGGCACGTCGCCCTGGAAGCTGACGCCATCGACGAACAGGTTCAGGTTGGCCAGTGTTTCGGGAATCATTGCCATGTAGGTGCGCTCCTTAAGCGGCGGAATCGAGGACTTCGGTCAGCCACTGGTTGGTGACTTCGACGCGGAAATTGGGGTTTTCGGCAGGCGGTACATCGGTGAAACGGATGTTCCAGTACACCTTGCCCTGCTCCAGTTGGCTGGCGGTGTTCAGCTCCGGATCGGCGAAGACCTCGAAGTTGATGATCGCGCCCTGGTTCTTCAGGTCGCGCATGAAGGCCTGCAGGCCCTCGGTGACGTCCTTGACGTAGGTGGCGGTGATGGAGCGGTCGACGGCCCACTTGTGGCCGTAGAGGATCGCGTCCATGACGATGTCCATGGTCCGCACGCGGGTGACGAAGGCCCATTTCGGGTCGCTCGACAGGGTGCGGTTGCCCCACAGGCGGAAGCCGTCGTCGCGGATGATGGTGGCGATGTTGGCGTTGTTCAGCAGGTTGGCGCGGCAGGTGTCGTCACCATCGAGGAACTCCACGGCGCGGGTGGTGCCGGTGATGCCGACGAACTCCTTGTTCGACGGCGAGGCCCAGAAGCCGTACTCGCGGTCGGTGTAGGCGAACAGGCCGGCAACCCAGGCCGAACCCGGCGCGTCGACGGTGGCCTCTGCGGCGTTGTCCCAGTAGCGCACGCCCGGGTCGACCAGGAAGGCGCGCTTGGCGCCGAAGTTCTTGGCGTAGGCGATGGCCGCTTCGTCGGTGCTGTTGGGGCCGTCGATGATGGCGATGGCGCGCAGCTTGTCGGCCAAGGCCACCAGGGCGGTGCCAACGGCCTGGGTGGCGCTGTGCTTGGGGGTGACCAGCAGGCGCGGCTGGGCGTTGAAACGGCTCTTGCCGTCGAGCAGCGCCTGCAGGCCGGTGCGCTTGCCGTCGGCCAGCACATTGCCGATGATCGCCGAGGTCTGCTCGGCGGCGTCTTCGAGCTTGGCCACGCCGCAAGCGACGATAACCGCCTTGGCGCGGCTGTAGATGGCGCGGCAAGCCTTGGTGATCGCCGCGTCCTGGCCGAACGCCGCGACCGCTTCGCGCTCGCTGGTGATCAGAATCAGGTCATTGGCCTTGGCGGTGACGCCCGGGCCTTCGGTGAAGGTGTCGACCAGGCCGATGATCGAGGACGACGGCAGCGCGATGCTGCGGGCACCGGTGTCTACGTTGGTAACGGTTACGCCGTGGAAAAAACCACTCATAAGTACTCCTGATATGAAAAGCCCCGCTTAGCGGGGCTGAAATAGAGTGCAGCAGATAAGAAAACGCCCTGATTGACAGGGCGTTATGAAAGACCATCAGATAGCCAAGCCGGGGCGGGAGGACGATGCTCGATCAGTGGGAACTGACCAGACTCGGGCCAAGAACGGAGTGTTTTGCGATAAGCTTGCAGTTCGGTGTACTGGGCAGAGGTCACTGTAGTTTCCGTGCCACTCTCCAGTTCATCGCGGTGGCGTGATACCAAACCATCAGTTGCAGCAAGTTGCGCGTCACGCCATTCTCGCTCGGCGGATGCCAAAGCCCCTGAATTTACTCGAGGGGCCGAGATCAACGGTAAACCATTGCTATCAGGAACCAGCACGTTCCCTTCGGCTGCGGCTGATATCAGAGCCAGATACTTCTCTTCACTGATTTCCATCACATCAACCGGCATAGTCGTTCCATTGATGTCATGAACGTAAAGCCCGCCAGTTACAGCTGAATAAAAAAACATTATTCCTCCTATCTTCCGATAGCGAACCAATAAACTGTTTGATACCCGCCGACACCTACCGGCACGGCGCTTTCAACTCGGATCGTGGAAGTATTCAGATATCCAGCACCACACCGACCTGCGGCGCCCCCCAGGCCAAACGTATAGGAGCAAACAACCGTGATCCCTTGATTTGGAAAAGTAACCGGAAGTGTTACATCCAAAGTTCCGACTGCCGGTACCAAGGCAACGCCCCACTGCTGAATCAATCCATTGGGATTTTTTGCCCATCCGTTAGCTGAAAGCTGAGAGCTATAGTCAGCTGTATTTGAAAGGCCGCCAGAAATCACCGCATAGGTATGATCAGCATTACAGATCAGCATCAAGGGGGGTTCGTTGGAACGAATCGTCACAGTGTCATAGGACCTAGAACCTATGGCGATATAACCTCCAGCCACAGCGGGTTTATGAACAGTGATAGTGCCATTCCCAGAACCTACGGAGAGACAGAACACAGACCCCCTTGGGATACCCGAAGATGGAAGTACTACGCTGCCACTCCATGTCTGGGCACCTCCGCCATCCATGTACACCATTCGCCCGACCTCGGCCATGGTCAACGTGGAACCTGATGGGAAAGCGACGGAGCTGGAAGGGAACGTAAAGCCCATTTCTTTAACGAACTGGGTGGTCGCCAACTGGGTCGAGATGTTGCCACGCGCAGGTGTCGGAGCAGTTGGATTTCCGGTGAACACCGGATTATCGGTGGGTGCCAGGATTCGCCATGCGGACCACTTGGATTCATTGGACATGGATCGAATGGCGCGCAATACAGGATCGTCCGCCAGACCTGACTGCCCTGAAGTCAGTGTTTGCGTCAGATAGTTCTTATCGCTGTACCCATCCACGACCAGAGAGTAACGTCGTGATCCGCTTATCCAGCCAGCCGGAAGATTCAGCACGCCCGCCATAGGTGTCAGGAAATTACCAGGCACGGTGTATTTATTTAGGTCCACCTCTGCACTGGCAATGGCCATACCCAGGCCATAGGCACCAGACGTCACCATCCGCCCGGACACTCGGTCCAGCGGCGAATCCATTTTTGGCGTGTTGAGGCCATCCCACAGCTGTCCCCAGGCACTCCATTTACCGTTGAGCAGGCGCGACCGCTTAAAGGTAAGACCACCCGGTGTTTCGCCCACTCCACTGGTAACCGTTTCCCAGAGTTGCAATGCCGACTTCTCTGCATCGCGCTCCAAGTGAAACAGCATGCCGCCCACCAGTGACTCTCCCGCGTACACCGGAAAAGCCCCAGTGGTGACAGTAGTCGATAGGTAGAGTCCTGTTTCGGTAATCTCGTCGATATTCCCTGCCCAGATGGAGGCGACATTAGACGCCAGACCATACCGGGCAAGCACATTGCGTACAAACGCAGTAGTAGCGATAGAGGTATCGCTATCCGTTGTGGCCGGGGTCGGAGCTCGAGGGTCACCGCTAAACGAAGGACTTGCCAGTGGAGCCTTGAGCGCGAGCGCAGTATCCACTTGACCTTTGGTGTACACATCGGTCAATCCGTACCCAGCTACCGTAGTCGGGTTGGTCGCGGCAATCACTCGCCCGTACTTGTCTACCGTGACACTACGATAAGTCCCTGCCGACACTCCGCTACGACCGAAGGCCATTTCATAGTTCTGAGCACTGACACCCAAGGTCGTCGCTCCATCGCTGACCAACTGCCAAGCGCTATCGCCATTAGCCGTGCCCTTCTCGACCAGCACCAGTAGGCCAGGTGTGATCTTGGCATCACTGTCAGCATCGCTGCAGCGCGTCCATGCGCCTGCGCCCGCCAAGTAGAGACCATTGTCCTTGGCCGCCGTCTGATCCTTGACCAGCACCCGGGTGCCCGCCTGCAATGCAACACCATCGATGGTCTGCAACCCGCTCAGGGTAATGGCGGCTGTGGTCGCAACCTGCACCGAATGCTTGAAATCCTGCCGCGCCAACTCCTCGGTGACCCACTCACGAGTAGCCAGGACCACAGCCGGATCGATCTTAAGCTGCACATTGCTGGCACTGCTGACGATCAGGTTCATGCGCACCACTTGGGTACGCCCGGAGCCCTGGCTGAGCAACGGTTTGTAGGTCGGCGCGCAGTTGGCCACGGCAACCATGTCGCCATCGGCGTCGTACAGCGCGATCTCGCGGATCCACTTGCCGCCGACATCCGCCGGGATGACCTGCTCGGCGACGATGATCGCGCTGTTCTTGTCGTCCACCTTCAGCTGGTTCAGCGGCGCCCGGCGCCATTCGTTGATCAGGCTGGTCTGGGTGGCGTTGGGGGTGGGGTCGGCGCCGTTGGCGTCGCCCACGCCCATCTGGGTGATTTTCCACGGGATGCCCAAGGCATCCGCGTTGGCCTGTTTCGCCGCGCCCACGTTGGTGAGGATGGCGTAGAACTGGGAATTCTGGTCAACCATGTGCAATGTCCAAGGTATCGATTGTGTGTTCCCGGCCGCCGCGACCAATGGCGCCACTGACGATCAGGTCAGGAGGTGCCGGCGGGTAGACGTCGAGTTCGTCGCCGTCCTGCAGCGTGCAGCCGAAGTAGAGGGCGCCACGGCTTTCGAGGCTGATCGCCAGCCCCGTCATGTGGCGGCTGACCGGCCGGGCGTCGTCGATCAGCGACGACAGTTCGTTGTAGGTTTCCTCGCTGATGCCGGTGTCGGTCACCCCGACCTTCAGCGCAAAGGTGCCCGGTACTCCGGCCGGCTGGGTCTGCCACCATTCCTGCACCTCGATCAGGTAGCCGAACGGTTCGACCACCCGCCGCAGGGCGCCGAGGGTGCCCTTGTGGGCGTGGACGAAGAACGCCGAGCGGATCACCGAGCGCTTGATCGCCTCGCTCCAGCTGTCGTCCCAGCGGTCCACCGACCAGGCCCAGGCCAACTGGTAGAGCAGGTGCGCCGGGCAGGTGTCGGGGTTGTAGAGGGTGCGCAAGGCGGCCTTGAGGTCTTCGTCGGCGGCCACCTCGATGGCCCGCTCCAGTGGCGTGCGGTTGAGCGGCAGAAGACTCTGCATGTCAGCCACCCCGCCGCAGTTCGATGTCCGTACACCAGGCGGCCTGGGCCTTGCTCGGGCGGATATCGCTCCAACCGACCAGCTCGACGCGGCTCACGCCGTCGATATGCAGTTGCGCGTCGATCCCCGAACGGGCGACCTCGACGCCCAGGCGTCGGCGCGGGTTGACCCAAGCCTGGAGACGGCGTCGGCACTCGCTGAGGATCGCTTCGAACTCCGGGCCGTTATCGGCCATGTGCAGCACCGCCTCGACGCGGTATGGCAACACCTCGGCGCTGCGCACATTGACCCGGTCGGCGACCGGGCGGATATCGTCGTCGTTGAGGTAGGCGTTGACCTGCGCCAGCAGCTCTGGGCTGGCCACGCCGTCGCTGTCCAGGCTCAGCACAGTGACATCCACCACGGCCGGCGACGGGCTTTCGGCGGTCGCGTCGGCGACCCGCCCCGAAGCGTTGCGGGCATGGAGGATGTAGCTGTTGCGCGGGCCGGCGGTGGTCAGGCCTTCGTAGACCAGCTGCACCCGTTCGCGCAGGGCGTCGTCGGATTCGAGCACGGCCTCGGTCGGAGGGATCGTGCTCGGGTTCGCGACCTGGATCACCAGGCGCTGCAGGTTGACGTTGGCCGCCAGTTGGTCGAGGTCGCTGCCTTGGGCGTAGGCCAGCAGCAGCGCCTTGGCCGCGTCGTTGATGCGCGCCCGGTTGAGCAGCTTGCGGTAGGCGCCCACCTCGAGCAGCTTGGTCACCGGGTCGCTTTCCAGGTTGGCGGTCCAGCCTTCACCCATCTGGGTGCGGAAGCTAGTCAGGTCTTCCTGGTAGAGCACCTCGAAATCAAGGTCTTCGAGCAGTTGCGGCGCGGGTAGTTTCGACAGGTCGACCTGGCTCATACGGTCACCTCCACCAGGGCGTCATCGCCCAGATAACGGCCGCTCAGGGCCAGGCTGACCTGGCCGTCGAGCATGGCCACCACCTTGACCCGGTCGAGCTTCAAGCGCGGTTCCCAGCGCCCCAGGGCGCGGGCTACCTCGGCCTGCACCGCGCTCTTCCAGCCCTCGTTGACCGGCAGGTCGATGTAGCGGCGCAGCTGGCTGCCGTAGTCAGGGCGCATGCGACGGCTACCTAATGGTGTGGTGAGGATGTCTTCGATGGATTGACGCAGGTGGGCCACGCCCGACAGGGGTTGGCCGGTGCGGCGATCCATGCCGATCATGACGCACCGTCGGTCACGGGCATGGCCCGTGGAAAGGTAGGCATAGTGTTCTCCTTGATGAGAAGGCCAGTTGCGGCCTTGGGCTGCCCAGAAACCACACGGCCTTCGCGCAACAGCTACCGGATAGCAGAGTCTGGTGCGCGGGCGGCGCATTGACCGCATGTCCGTCCGCGGGGGTCAGTTGGTAATCAGCAGATCCAGGCTGGTGGCGTCACATGCATTGCTGACCTTCCTGTCGATCACCAGGTAGAGCATCGAGGTGGTGGACACCTCGATTTCGCTTGCCTTGATGACAGCACTGCCGCCGTTGGCCAGATTGCCCGACTGCAACACGCTATCCCCGAGGTTGAGTGACCATGTGATGCCATCGCCACATGCGTTGTGCAGGTCGTTCACACGGCCAAGCACGTTGATCTTGCCGGCGATCGGGCTGGCCCAGCGCACGATGCTCTGGCTTTCGGCTCCCGGATGGGTCGCCACCTCGCCTTGCTTGAAGACGAAACTGCCACCAGAGCCTGTGAACGTGAAACTCTTCTTGATAACACTCACGTAGGCACCCGTTGCATCGTCCCGCCAGCAGGTGACGTTGGCGCCGCTGCAGGAGTCTGCAACGAAGGTCGGCATCGGGGTGTAGTTGGCCGCGGCATTGACGGCGGTCTTGTTCTGCATGAACGACCAGGGCGAATCGGGTGCGGCATTCTGCGTCGCGATGTACATGTCCCGGGCCAGGTTCCACGACTGGGCAGTTGCCGCCCAGGCACCGGGGGCCATGACGCTACACAGCAGGGTGAGCGCGACTAGAGTGGGTTTGAATTTTTTCATGGTCTGATCAGATCCTTGTTCAGTGCTTGTGATTGGCGGTGTTGCCGGCCGTATCGATGATCCGGCTACCGCCATTGATATCGCCGCTGACCGTCAGCGGGCCGTTGATGGAGACGTTGCCGGAGAGGGTGATCGACGCGGCTTCGAGGGTGATGAGGTTGTCGCTGACCACCAGGGTGCTGCCGCCGACCTGGACCGTGACCTGGCCGCTGGGCAGCTGGATGTCATAGCGTTTGGCCAGCCAGTCGTAGGCCAGCGAGCCGCCGTCGTCGAAGCGCCAGACCTCGACATGGTCGCGGTTGTCCGGCGCCGTCCCGGCATTGCCGTATAACCCCGGGACGAAGGTGCCCTGGGCCGGTTCGCCGCTGGGGCTGATCAGCACACCCTGCTCGTCCAGGCTCGGTACCCGCCAGTGACGGGCCTTGCCGGCAGCCTGGGCATGCCAGCGCACCCAGGCACTGGTCCAGCCGCCGCCATCGGACACCCGCACCCGGGCTGCGACCAGGTCGACCGCGACCACCCGGCACGGAATCACCAGGCTGGCCAGCATGCGATCGTGCATGGCACTGGCGTAGCTCATGCCAGATCCTCCGGGGCCAGGTACTTGTGCTCGTTGCCGGGACCGGTGTCGGGGTACACGCCTAGCACCAAGCTGCCAGCGGGCTGGTCGGGCCAGGGCCAGCTCGGTTCGCCCAACAGCACCGGCTGCTGCCATTGCACGGCCCAGCTGCCGTCCTGATACTGCGCCCGCACGTCACGGGCGGCTTCGACGAAGTCCAGCCCCCATACCTGCTGACGCAGCAGGTCCATCAGTTGCGCGGCCAACTCGCTGCCCTGCAGGCGGCTATCCGCGCTGCCTGGGCTGGCTGCGATGTCGGCCTCGAAGGTAACTACCAACACCGAGCGGCCATCGCGCGGCGCGGTGTCGGCGATCATGCTGACAATGCCATGGCGCAAGGCCGGCAGCGCCGGTTGGCCAGCGCCCTGCGTATGCGCGGCGACCGTTGCCAGGCCAGGCATCGCCTCGCGAAGGGTCGCCGTCATGGTTGCTTGCAGAATCGACAGCTCGCTCATGCTCGCTCCTTGTCTCGTTGCGGGCCCAAGATGGATGCGGCCAAGGTCGACCGGCGTCGAAACGGCAGCACGGTCGGATCGTGGGTGGCGCTGGCGCGGGGCCAGGCCATAGCGTTTGCGCGGGCAAAAAAATACCGCCGGGTGGCGGTCGGTCGTCGAGCTCATCGGCACTATTGCGGGCGCCGCGGACGGTATTGGCGGCCAGGGAAACCCTCGGCCCCGTCCTTCCAGGCCCGCAGGGCGACCCGATAACCCCGCCAGTCGGCAACCGTAGTGCCGGGCATCGCGGCCGGGTCGTCATCGTCGAGCATCAGGATCTGTTCCGCTGCCTCTCGTAGTTGCGCGGCGACCCACAACCCCTCCTCGCCCTTGCTGACGGTCAGCGCCTGCTGGTCGATGAACTCCTGATACTCGCTGTCACTGATCGCGACCAGCCCGGGTTGCAGGTACTGGTCCACGGTTTCCTCTCTGTACGCATGGATCTGGCCGCTGTCGGGGTCTTTGTAGAACAACATGCTGGCGTTACCTCAACTCGAAGAAATGGACTAGGTTGGCAGCCCCATTGGCGGCGCTGACCGAGTAACTGGCGCCCGGGGGCACCACGGCAGTGGCGGTATTGACGTACACCCCTGCACCGCCTGCGTACTGCCCGTAGAGCCCAAGCCCATTGATGGTCAGGACCGCAGTGACGTTGGCCGCATTCGCCGGGCCGAACAACGCCGACACTTGGATTGGCCGACCGGTGTCGTTGGTGTAGGCGACCCCCGCTGCACGAGCCCCGGTCATGTTCTGCCAGGTCTGGCCCAGCCAGGCAGGCGTGCTGTTGACCCACACCCGCCACACGCCGCCCACAAGGTAACGAACCGCCGCTTCGTAGCCGGTCACCGAGTAGGCCACCTGGATGGCTTCGCTGGCGCCAGCCCGCCCCAGGTGCAGCACCGCGCCATAGGTGATTCCCGGTGGACGGTTGATGGCGTCATTGTTGAACCGGTACACCCCGCCCTTGCCCACCAGCGCGTTGAGGTCGGCTACGCTGAGCGCGTCGGCACCGATGCCATGGTCGCCTACCTTGAGTACTCGCCCCGGCGTGGCGTCCAACGCCGAAGCGGTGAGGCTGGCCGCCGCTGCCGTGCCAAGGTTCGCCGCGTTCGCATGGACGACCCAGGCAGTCCATTGGGCGTTGTTCACGTTGTATGCCCGCGTTGCGGACTTCCCGCTCACCGCCTCGATGGCCAGCTGAGTGACGAACCCGCTGGCGCTCACCGCGGTGTAGATACAGGGATAGGTGATCCCCGGCGGCAGGTTCGCCGCCGTGCCGCCTAGGGCCGACCACCAACCCGGCCCAGAGGCGTGGTTGCAGTCGGATACCTCGCGTGTCGCCGGGAAATGGCCGGTGAAGCCAGTGTTGTCCAATTCGGCGAAGTTGGCGTTGATACGGGTGAATGCGGTGCGGGCATCATCGCCATCGGTGCCGCTCGGCGGTGTGCCCAGTCTGACTGGATCGAGTGTCATGGTTGCTCCGTCGAATGCTGATGACGCGGTGATTTGGGGTACTTGTCCTTCACCCGCTTTACGTCCGAGTAAAAGGGCTCGGCCGCCGGAAGCTGGCCGCGGTGCATGGCATGCCACAACGCATCGAGCTGGTCGGCCAGCGAGGGGTACTCGGCGGCGCGCAGCGTCCTGTGGTCGGCCTTATGCGAAATCTTCATGTTCGAACCTCGCGTCCAGGTAGGGCCAGTGGGAGACAACGATCTGGTAACGCGCCGGGGATTCAAACTCGACCTCGATGGCCGGCGAACCGTCGGCGCGATACTCGACTCCGTCGATGGCGATCGTGGCACCTGCGGGCACGCCAGACAGAAACCGGCCATCGAAGGTGACCGGCATCTCGGGGCGGTCGATCACCGTGCGATCCTTGACATAGCGGCGTATGTCATCGGTATCGGTGTGCTCGGGCAGGTAGAGGCACCCCGGGTAGTACCTGGCCGCCTCCATGGGGTCCGGCCAGGTGATCGCTCGCAGGATCTGGCCGGTCGTCTTGTCGTAGTCGACGATCTTGATGGTGGAAAGCAACATCAGCGTTGGACCTCGAGAACCGTGATGGAGCGGTTGTCGCAACTCATGGACAACCCCGTGATCCCGCTGCCGTTAGGCGCGGAGAACTGCAGGCGCAGCTCGTTGTAGCCGGCATAGCCGGTAAGCAAGGCACTGGTATTGAAACTTGAGTTGGGGGTCATGGCCGGATCGCGCCCCGCCGAGCTGCAACGCCCCTGCAACCAGACCGCACCATTGAGCAGCACCCGCCAGAAACACCAGCCCGTCGACATCATCCCGACCTGGGCAGAGAAGGTGCAGAGTTTCTCCCAACCATTGCTGCTGAACCCCAGGGCCTGGACCTCGACCCAGGTGGGCGCGCCATGGTTGGCTGGGCTGTTGATCTGTGCAGCCGTGTAGGCCGAATAAGGCAAGGTGACCGAACGACCTGCGATCTTCAGGGTGTTGACCGACAGGTCGGTGATCTTCGCGGTATTGACCGACAGGTCGGCAATCTTGGCGTTGCTGACGGACAGGTCGGCGATCTTCGCCTGGGTGATCGCGGCATCGGCAATCTTGGCGCTGCCGATACTGGCGGCGCCGATCACCGAGTTGTCCATGAACACCTGGCCGTTGTTGACTGCGAACACCGACTTGGGCGTGCCACCGACCTGGTGCATCACTGCGAAACGATCAGCGAGGAACAGCACCTGGGACTGCATGCCGCCCGGGGTATTTTCCACGCCGATACCCATGCCGGCGCTGTAGTAGCGACCATTGACGTCGACGCCGACCTTGATGTTGCGGGTCGCCCGGACATCACCATCAAGCTTCACCTGCGCTTCGGAGGTGTCCTCGACCAAGGCCTTGGTCTCACCGACCCGTGCCGTCAGTGTCTGGTTGTCGCGCGCCAGCGCCGAAATGTTGTCAGACAGCGTATCGACGGTGCGCACCACGCGCGACAGGCTGCCGTCGACCTGGGCTTTGACTTCGGTGACCTGCCGGGCAATGGCTCGGTCGCCCTCACTAAAGGCGGCGTAAACCGACCACGCGCCGGCGTAGGAGCCGGTCTCACCTGCACGCCAGCCCGCCGAATCGCCCGCCATGTGCGGCTGCACCGCAGCCTCCACGCCAAGCACGCGGGTGGCCACGGCCGTCAGTTCACCCTCGATGTCCTCGACGCTTGTCTGCACCTTGTCAATGCGCGTGGCCAGGGCAGCCACCAGGTCACCCAGTGACGAGTACACACCCATGTATTCCCAGTAGCCGGCGTTGCTCACCGGCGTGGCGACGGGAACATCGGCCTTGGCCCGGTACAGTTTGCCCGCCTCCTTCACCAGCGACCCGGCGAGGTAGGCCACATCGGCCTTCCAGTCCGGCGCGCCGGCCTGGTCGGCCACCTGCGTCGACAGCGAACTGATCTGGCGCTGCAAGGCGGCGTCCGCGGCCTTGAGGCGCTCATTCACAGAACCCGGACCATCGCCATCAATCTTGCCGATCTCACTCAGCAGTTGCTGGCCAAGATGGGTTTCGCCGATCTTGCCGTCCAGGTACTCGAGAACTGCTGCGGCATCGTCGCTCGACTGGCCATGGACCCACTCGGACCATGGGCCGACGTTGCCGGTGCGATCCACCAGCCGGGCGCGGAAGTAGCGCTCCACTGCCGCCGCCATGCCCGAATGCAGGTACGTCGAGGTCGGATAGGCGAACAGGCCCAGCGCCACCGGGTTCTGCCCGCTGCTTTGCGAGGCCATTTCGATTTGCGTATAGGCCGTATCTTCGGCGCCTTGCGGGTAACCCCACTGCAAGCGAATGGCGAAGATCTCGGACGTGGCGCGCAGGAACGCCACCGCCGGTGGCAGGCCTTCCTTGCCCTTGAGTCCGGTCAGTTCCGAGTTGCGCCAGATCGACGTGATCTCGCCAACGCTGATCGCGCGCACGCGCGCCAAATAGGCGCCGGCATAAATGCCAACCACATCGACACTGGTGGTGCCCGTACGCGGCAGGCTGATCCAGTTGCCGTCGTCCTTGCGCCACTGCACCTCGTAGGCCACCGCCCCCGCCACTGCCGGCCAGGTGATGGTCATGGTGCTGACCGCCAGGCCCTGGCTGACCACATGATGGCTGCTCAGGGTAACGCTGGTCGGCGCCGGCACCAGGTTGATCGGCGTGACACTGATCGGCCGTTCCTCCAGGCGCGCGCCGGTATCGATATGGTCGAACTTGCTCGGTTCGTACTGCACCGCACCGATTTCGTAGATCCCAGGTTCTGGGCACGAAACACTGGTGACGCGGTACAGCGGGATCGCCAGCTCTGGTGCATCCAGTGCCCAGACCAGCTCGGCCCGCGGCTTGCGGGAATACGCGGTGGTGAGGGTTATCCGCCGCCCGACAACCGACTCGATGGTGCGTCCTTCGCAGGTGCCGTCCGGCAGGTTGAGAATCAACCGGTCCCCAGGCTTGGCCTGGGTGTCGCGATCCAGGGTGACCTGCCGGGCAAAGCCGGCGGCGAGGCGCCCGCCCACTGGGCGACCGGCCAGCAGTTCGTCGGCCACCGGGATGACGTAGCCAGGCAAAGGGATACGCCCGTCCATACCGACCCGGAAGCTGATGCCGCGGTCACGCGAGTTGGTCAGCAGCGCCCATTTTCCGCGCCGCTGCGCTTCGGACTCGCGGGTACAGCCAATGGCACTGAGTTCAAGTGGGTTGTCGCCATACCGGCGCAGCAGCTTGTCGTCGGCCACCACGGTGACATCGGTGTCGTAGTTGTTCAGCGGGTTGTCGTAGCTGACCAGCGCACGGCTGTAGCGGCTGCGCTCCGAGCTGCTGGAATAGGAAAACTTGCCGTCGACGACATTGGCCCGGGTGTAGGCAAAATCGAAGTCGGTGGCCCGCGGCATATCGGCCAAGCTGTACAACTGGCCCTGGGCCCAATACGTCATGCCACGGTAGATCCCGGCGATGTCGCGCAGCAGCGACCAGGCCTCGGCCTTGCCCTGCAGGTTGAGGTTGCAGGTGAAGCGCGGCTCTTCGCCACCGCGACCGTCGGGCACCAGTTGGTCGCAATACTGGGCGATGCGGTACAGCTCCCACTTGTCGACCATCCACGGTTTGATGCGCCGGCCGAGACCAAAGCGGTCGTTGGTGGTGATGCCATAGGTGACCCAGGCCGGGTTATCGGTCCAAGCCTGCTTGAAGGTACCGTCCCAGATGCCCAGGTAGCGACGGCTCTCTGGGTCGTAGTTGCTTGGCACTGGCCATTTGCGTCCCTTGCACTCGACCGTCACCGCCGGAATATTGCGAAACTGCTCGGCGGAAAACTCGATGTACAGCAGCGCGGTATTGGGATAGCGCAACTTGGCATCGATCACCTCGGTCAGGCCGGCGATCTGCATGGTGTCGGCGACCTTGTTGGTATTCTGGTTCACCGTCAGGCGCCGCACCCGCAGGCTCCAGCCACGCTCGGCCTTGGGCAGGTCGATACGGCGGGTACGCTCATAGGTGCTGGAGCTCTTGCCATGCACGGCATCCTTGAGCACCTCGACATAGGCCCCGCCGTCGGTGGCCACGTCCACCGCGTACTCGATGCGGTAACCGTTGACGTTACCCGCGCTGTCCATGGCCTGCAGCGCCGGCCAGGCAAAACGCAGGCGTACCGCCGACAGGCGGATATCGTCAAGCGCGCGTACCCAGGGCTTGTCATTGCGCAACTCGATACCTTGGGTGATCTCGTTGTCCACCGAAGGAATACCGGGGATGTGCGCCTGCTCGAGCGAACCCGGCCGCCATTCCCATTTCACCCCGGGGAAGTTGTAGTTGCCGTTGGCGTCCATAAGCGGGGTGCCGTCCAGGAAGATGTCCTGGGCGCCCGGGGTGCCCGCGAATTCACCTTCACCCACGGCGATAAGCATCTTGGCGACTGCGACAGAGCGCAGGCTGTCCGGCGCCTCGACAGGCGCCTTGGGCTGTTTCTGACCACCTTTGCGGCCGGTGATCACAGGTTTGCTGATTGCGCCCATGAGTTCCTCCAGGCGTAAAAAAACCGCCTCCAAGGCGGTTGGCTAGACAGGGCTGGATGGCCAGCGATCACGCCAGGGCGTCGATCTGGTCACGCGCATCGGCGCGCTGGCGGGCAATGTCCTCGGGCATGGCCTTGCCGGTTTCCAACTCGCGGATGACATACCAATCGGTATCGCGCAGCCAGCGGGCCAGCTCGGCACGCCGGCTGTCGTTCGCGGCCTGGCGCTGGTGAGCCTGACGCACCTCGGCACTCAGCGCTTGAGTGAAATCAATGTTCATCGCTGCTGGGCTCCTCGCATTTCGGCAACTCATAGCGTGGCAAGGCCAGCAGGCCATCCGCTTCAACCTGTATTGGCTGGGGGAAGCGCGTGGCGAGCGGTGCGCGCGCCCCGTGGGGCAACATCAGGGTCAGGTGCAGGCGCCCCTCGATGCGCCTTACATCGCCATGGAACCACGACGAGGCAATGGCGGTGCTTGGCAACGAAGCCCCTTCCGCCAGCGGGGTGAAATCGAAGGTCTGACCATTGAGTGTCAACGCGTCACCCTTGACCGCAAGTGTCAACGGCTGATCGTGGCGAATCGGAACCAGGTTGATGATCATCAGCGCCACCTCCCAGTGGCCGTGTAATGGAAGATCACGCCCGCCGTGGTCGCGTGGCGATAGGTCCAGGAGCGAAACGCCATGGAGCTGGCGGTGACCGACATATAGGTGCCGTTCATGTTGATGAGCCCGGCATCGGCTTGCGAGCCGCTGCCAGAGGCCGATACCACCGGATTGGCGACTACCCTGGGCACCTGGGCGAAGGCTGCAGCGAACACCACGTTGACAGCAGCTTCGGCGTTCAGCGGTGCGGCAGGGAGGACGAAGTCGCCCGCACACAATAAGCTGCCATCGGCGAACTTGGTGTAGCTGCCATTGGCGTTGACGCCGGACTCTATGAGGCCACCGGCAGCAATGCCGGACACCGCCCCGAGACTGTTATGGCTGGTGTAGACCCGAGCGAAAGCAGGTGCGGTCGTAGCGTTCTTGCTGATCGAGCGGTAGAACAACTCGTTGGTCGACACCCCCATCGCCAACTGGGTGCTCCATTGCGGGTCGGCATGCCATAGCGTTTCGAGCACGCTCAACGCACCGCCTGGTTCCCCCGGCCCCTGGTAATACCCGTACAAGCCAGAATGTGGCTTGTGCGTGTCGATTCCGAGGCCACCGATGTTGCCCCCGCCTGGCAGCGTCCTGCCGCCCTGGCCCGAGGCACTGATCCAGTGCCCCCAGGTGTTGTTGTTGGGGTTGAAAGTACGCACCGCCTGGTCGCCATGGATGACATCCACCGCCTCCTGGACGATGGCGCCGTAGTCGGTCGTACTGACGCGCAAAAGCACATAGGTCAGCCCTGGCGGCCGGTTGCTGGCAGTGCCGGAAGTCGCCAGCCACAGCCCCGGCGACAATGCCAGGTTGCAGTCCTGGATGGCCCTGTTGCCATCGACCGGGCCACTGACGCCCATACCGTCCAGCGTCTTGAAGTTATCGTTGATGCGGGTGAAGGCCGTGCGTGCACTATCGCCATCGACGGCGCTGGGTGGGGTGCCCAGGTTCACTTGCTGCATGGGCATGTTGCCTCCTGATGCGGAAGGTTCACTGGCGGTCCTCGGCATAGATCGCCGCACTGATGATTGCTCCGCCCCAGCGTCGCTTACCCACGCACAAGGCCACCGGATTGCCGGAGGCCGTGGTGTTGCGAGCGCTGCCAAAGGCATAGCCAGGGGTGTTTTCCGGCCCCGCGCTCATGCTCAACCCTTTGGGCTGTGGGCTGAGCAGTTGCATTACGCCGCCCATGGCCATGGAAAACCCCACGGTGGCCATCGTGCCCCAACCACCGGCAGAGAATGGCAGCGAAGCGCCGTTGGTGGCGATTGCCGCCACGGCGATCAGGACAACACCAATGATGGTCTGCAGACTCCCGGCACGCTTGCTGCCGACAACAACGGGCACAATTCGGATCTCGTCGCGCGCCTGGAAATCCAGTTCGGCCTCACCGACATTGCGCTTGTCGCTGTAGACGGCGAACTCCAGGCCGCGCGAACCGGCATTGGCAAGAAAACGCTCAAACCCCGGCAACTGGACGCACAGCGCCTTGATTGCCTCGCGCGGGGTGCGCACCGCCAGTTCGAAGGTCTTGCCGAACCGACGCAATTGGCCGCTGAGCCGAATGGTGGTCAGCGGTGAAGGGATGATGGCTGCAGCTGACATCGCAACTCCTTGTGCAAGAAGCGGCCGCCTCGAGGCCGCGAAAAATGGACCTGTCGCGCCGTCTCAGTCCGCCGCGGCGGCATCGCGATGACGCAGGACCAGGCGGGTACGGTCGAGCCAAGGGCCACCGAAGACGATGATCTCCGAGGGCCGGCCATAAAGGTGGTGTAGCAGGAACGGGCCCATGCCACATGCTGGCCAGCGCTCATCCGGCAAACGCGTATCGCCGCCCAGGTAGATGCCCGCGTGATTAGGGTGTGCGGTGCGACCGATGGCCATGACGATCAGGTCACCACGCTGCGGTGCCTGGACCCTGACGAAGCCGGCGGCCGCATAGGCCTGCTCGTACAGGCTCGGACCATTGGCATCCTCCCACCAGCCGTCCTCGCGGTCGTAGGCGGGGAAGGTCAACCCCCACTCGCGCCGGTACCAGTCGGCGCAGACCTGCCAGCAGTCCCATAGCCCGTGGACGAACGGGCGCCCGAGCAAAGGTGTTTCGCCCTGGGGCTGCAAGGTACGCAGATCACCCTCGGGCCAGGACAGGATGTGCCACGGCAAGCCAGTGGCTTCGCACATGGCCAGGTCCCGGTTGGAGGGGCGGCTGCTGGCATCGGGATGCGAATGCACCACCGCGACGATCTCGCCCAGGTCTTCCGCCGCCGCATAGTCGCGCGGATCGATGCGGAACTCTTCACCGGGCTCGGCGGCGGTGTTGCGGCAGCGCTGGTAGCATTGCCGTCCAGCCCGCTCCACCACCAGGCCGCAGGCCTCCCTCGGGTAGTCGTCTGCGGCATGCTGGCGGAATGCTTCAAGCAAGTAGCCGTTCATGGCTCAGTTCCGGGCGATCAGCGAGACCGCAGGGAAACCGCCATGGGGCAGCTCGGCGGCCGCGCCGAAGCGCAGCTTGCATGAGGCAAGGCCGCCCTTGCAGCGATCCTTGGCAGGGTCGTCCACCGGCCGGTCCTCATCATCGAACAGACGATTGCCGGTATAACCGCAGTTCGGCCCACGGTAGCCATTGGTCATCGCCCAGTGGCAATAGGCGGTCATCTGCCTGCCGGGCAAGCCGTGGCTGTCGATCTCGCCGGGCGACGAAAGCTCCCACTGCACCCGCTCATCGTCCTCCTCGATTTTCTGGTCGATGAACCAGACTTCAAGTGCTTCCTGGGTCGGATCTGCCTGCGGGTTACCTGCGGCGAAGTTGCGGGCGTCCAGGTACTGGCCAAGGGTTTGGCGCAGGGTCAGTTTGAACTTGAGCAAATCCTCGAAGGCCAGGCACAGCGCGGTGATACGCCCATCGACATTGCCTGCGGTGAATTTTGGTCGGGTCGCCCGACCATTGCTGTTGGCGCCAATGCCGTCGATCTGCACGGGCCAGGCCTTGTACTCCAGGCCTTGCCACCAGATAGAACGGGCCGGCAGCTGGGTGGTGTCGCCCACCGTTGCCAACTCGCCAGGCTCATGGGCGATGGCATGCCCGTGAAAGCGCAACGTGTCGGCATCGAACTCGCTGCCGTCGATCTCGAACAGGACAATCTCCGCGCCGGGTTCGAGGGTCTGGATATCAGTGATCAACGCCATGGCTGAAGCCCTCCTGGATCATGGGTGGAACGCCTGCTCGAAGGTGGCGCTCAGGCTGTACAGGCCACCGCCCTTGGCGGTTGGCTGATAGCCCTTGCAACGGAACAGCGCAGGCTCGCCAAGAGGCGCGGTCCAGCGGAAAGCCCGGCTGCCAGAATGGCGGTCGAGGAAGGCGGCGATGGCGCGGATCTTCGCTTCGTCGCCGGTAAACATCAGTGGCCAGGATTGGCTGCGGTTGTTGATGCCGTCGCTCACCGCCTGTTGATAGCCATCGCCGAACTGCACCGTGCGCACACGGTATTCGACCTGGCCCATCGGTTCGGTCCTGGGGCTCCAGTTGAAGGTTTCCATGTAAGTTCTCCTTGATCAGCGGCCGTGAATCGCGGCCCAGATCTGCCCACCGGGCATCAGCTCGCGGGAAATCTGTTCGCTGGCGCCTTGGCGAGCGGCGCCAGCATAGGCGCTGGCCAGGCGCTGTGCATTAGCCTGGCCGGCCACCGCGCTACCCTCGCCGGCGGCGACGTTGATGGTCTGCTGGATCACCACTTCGCTGCTGTGGCGGGTACCTGCGCCGTCACCCACCGCGCGCACCCCCAAGGCACCATCGGCACCACGGCTCAGGGGCATGATCGCCTCCGGGCCGGCCTCGCCGAACAACGCCATGGGCGCCAGGGTCGGAGTGGTGGCGATGCCGTTGGTGAAGGCGCCGCCCTTGGCAAAGGTGGAAGCCCCGTAGGACAGGCCGGCAGTGTTCAGTTGCGGGTTGAAGACGGTGGTGGTGCCGCCGACGGACATGCTGCTCGCCGCTGGCGCGGCGCCGTTGCCCAGCCAGGCACCGACCAGATTCATACCGAACCCGAACAGGCTGCTCAGTGCCTTGGACGCGGCCGTCTTGGCGGCCAGCGCAGCCATGTCGGCCAGCACCGACCTGGCAAAATCGGAGAACGACAACTTGCCGGTGGTGGCAAAGGTCTGCACCGCGGTGCCCATGCGCTCGAACACACTTGCGAACACCGCCTGCGACTGCCCGGCGACATTGCTGGAAGCATCCAGGTACTCGTCCCACGCGGCCGTCGCGCCGACCGTCCAGTCGCCACGGGCCTGCTCCATCATCTGGTAGTCGTTGAGCACCTGGTTGGTCAGGTCGGCATGACGTGTGCGCAACGCTTCCACTTTCTGCAGATACTCGTCGCTGCCTTGATCCGCCGGGTTGTCTTCCTCGAGCTTGCGCTTGGCGGTGTAGTACGCCTCTTCGTAGCCATTGAGCTTGGCCGCCAGCGCGCCCTTGCGCTGACCCATGCCGAGTTGCGCCACCTGCAAAGCAGCGGCGTTGTGCATCGAACGCAATTCATCGCTGTATGGCCTGACCGGGTCGGGCTGCTGCGCCTGGCTCCAGTCTGGCGGCTTGTAGGCTGCCTTGAAGCGGTCGAGGGCTTTTGTCGAAACGTCCAGGCTCGCGTCGGCGACTCCCGCTGCGTTCTTCAGGTACTGGTTGTTGAACGCCTCGACATTCTTCTGCATCTGGCGCAGGGTGCGGTCACTGAGGGCCGAAGCCCTGGCCAGTGCTCGCTCGAGGCTGGACAGATCGATGGTCGGGCTGAAACTGGCAAGGTTGGTTGCCATGGGCCTACTCCCTGATCATGAAAAAACCCGCCGTGGCGGGTTTCGTGAAGAAGGTGGTGCCGGTCATCAGCACCACTGCTGCATCGCACACTCGAGCGACACCCCCTGGCGTCGCTCGTGCGGCATGAAATCGATCAACTCGGCGGTACCCCCGGCGTGATGGTTGGCCTGCAGCGCCAGCATGGCGATGCAGGCTTCCAGTCGGCGACCGCCGTGCAGTGACCCATGGCGCTGGATGTACAGCGCCCAGTCCCTGGCCTCTGCATAGCTCACCCGCTCCTTGGCCTCGCTGATCGTGCGGCCGCCGATGCCGTTGAGCACCAGTTCGTGCCAGAACTCATCGGCGGCCGTCAGCTCTTTGCCGGGGTGTTACCCGTGCCGTTGACTTCATTGATGGCATTGAGCAGCAGGAACCCCAGCGACGGCTCGAGGTTGAAAGCGTCCTCGACGCTCAGCGACTCCTCGCCGTCCTCGCCAAGACCGATTGACGCAGCCAGGTAATGGGCATTTCGGCTATGGGATGAACCCTGCTCATCAAACAGGCGCTCGATCACCCCGAACGAATGGCGGCGCACGTGCACCACCAGCGTCTGGGCAAGCATCTCGCCGGTCAATGGGTCCGGGCGGCTCCAGGCCACTTCCTTGCGCACGCGCTGGCTATCGACGATGCCGCCCAACGCCTTGAGTTGATGGATGTTCATTCAGTCCTCCGCGCTCAGGCCTTTTTCGCCCAGGTGGAACCGCCGGTACGCTGGATGCTCACCGAGGTGGTGACCACCGAGTTGAGGGCGAAGTTGAACGGGAAGTCGGCGACGTAGCCTTCGAAGGCGAACCAGGTACGGGTGGCCGGCAACTCGAAGCCATCACCTTTGCTGTTGAGGGTGGGCGCGATGTCCTTGCCATCGGACCAACCCACCACCCATTTCACAGTGGTGTTGCCGCTGGCTTCGGACAGCTGGTGCAGGCGCACGTGGCTGGCGTTGGCCGGGTCGGCGTTGAGGCCAAGGGTGGCGGTGCCTGGGGTACGCAGGCCCTTCTTGTAGGTGCGCTCGGCGGCATCGAGGGAGGTGTCCTCGATCTGCTCAGCCGGGGCGCCGCCCGGTTCGAACGAGGTCACATGCTCGACTTCCAGCACGCTGAGCGGGCCAGTGCCGGAGACCGGTGGAACCAGCGCGTAGATCTGGGTGCCTTGGGTAAGAATCGACATAGGGGTGTTCTCCTTGAACATGATGAAAGCCGTCGCGGGGAATCCCGGACGGTCGGTGCTGCAGATGAAGGTGCAGGAAGGGGGTCAGGCTGGGTTGGAACCATCGAGGTAGGGTGGTGCGTCCGGGTCCGGTTCACGGCTCTTCAGGTAGGCCACCAATTGCTCGTTGCTCAACGCCAGGCGCTCAATCGACTGCCCCAGCACGGTCTGCACCGAGGCTTGGTTTGCCAGTGCGGCCAGTAGAGCTTCCAGCTGTGTTTCGTTCATGCAAGGCTCCTTGCTCAGCGCCCGCGCTCATCGGCGTCGGTGCCGGCATCCGGTTGCTCGATGCCCAGGCGGCGGGCCGCCCAGCGTTCATAAAGGCCGATGGCGACATCGGCGCCAGCCATGGCGGTGAGGCAGCCGAAGGCACTGGCGCTCCAAATGGACATGCCGCTGGCATACAGCAGCATCACCGTGGAAACACCGCAGACCATGCACGCGCCGGAGCGCAATGCCAGCCGGCGCAGCAACGCCCAGCCCCGTGCCCCGGCCTTGTCGGCCCGCCACATCTCGCCAGATAGGCCACCCAGCAACGCCAGGACGATCACCAGCCAGAGCGGCATGTCGAGCAATGCCTGTTGTTCACTTGTCAAAGTCCTGTCTCCTTGAAATATGGCCATGTTCAGCCCTCCATTGACTGAATGACCGGCATGTCGGGAAGGTCGGCGACCAAGACATGCAGCATCAGCGTGCTGACCAACCGGTACGGCCGATCATCACGGGTCACGCTCACCAGGAGCTCGCCGGATTCGTCGTACTCGATCGCCACATCGGCCTTGCTATCCATCTGGCTCAGTGAATAGCCCCAGCCCACGCTCACTGGCGGGAATGGCACCAGCCCCTGACTGCCGGTAATCCGGAAAACCCCTTCGCTGACCAGCGCCGATGCGAGGGCGACACCTGGGGGCGTGATGTCGTAAGTGCTGCCGTCATTGAGCAGCGTGATGATTGCGCGCATTCAGGCCACCTTGATCGTGCCGTCGTTGCCGACCTTGCAGTTGGCTGTATTGAGGGTGGTGGTCAGCTTGAACGCCGCCTGGACCAGGGAAGCCGCCGGCGCCGGGGCGTCGAAGGCCACTTCCCAACCGGTTTCCGTACCTGCGGCCATGGGCAACGCCCCGGTATGCAGGCAACTGACTGCCAGGCGGGGGTAATAGACCGCCTTGGGGAACTTGATGTACAGGTTCGCCATCCCGCCTTCGGCATACAGCACCACTTGCAGGGCAGTGGCCGATGCCAGCGTGGCGATCGCTGGCGACGCACTGTCGAGCAGGCCGAACGCCGAATTGACCACACCGTTGTAGAAGTACCAGCTGAGGTCGAGGGTGACCGGCGCGGTGTAGGTGTCCAGGCACCCCTGCAATCTGACCACCGGGGCGATGCCGCTGACCACCGGGACCTGGGTGCGAATGGTCAGGGATGTAACGTTGGCCGACGACGACGCAACGCCGACCTCCCTGTACAGCTGGCCGGCCAGCGCTGAATAGTTTGCTTGCAGCGCTCGATCCTTGATCTGGGCCAGGTTGCGATTGATTTTCTCGAAGGCCGAACGTGCCGTATCGCCGCCCAGCCCGCTGGGCAAGGTGCCCAGACTGATGGTTTCGAAAGCCATTTCACCTCCGTTGCGATGAATTCGCATGAATGATGCCGACGATGACCACAGGCCTTCGCATTTGCCTCGGCATTCCAAAAAGCCCGCTTCGCAGGCTTTTCAGTAATGCGTTGTCGAACCGCCGGCCACGACTGGTGACGCCGCACGGCTCCGCTTCAAATTAGTGACTCCGACCGCGGCCGCCTGCCCGCCGGATAACTGATCGTGGTGCTTTACGCTGCACACCCGGGCCAGTTGCCAACCCTCTGAACAGTCGAGGCCTGTTCATCGCTGCCTGTGTAACAACCGGTTGCTGACCGGCTTGAGACACAGATTATGCATGCATGCATATGCAGTCAATGCATTTTTAGAAATATTTATGCACTGGCATTTGCCGAAATGCATGAAGGCCTTATCGGATGCGGCGTGTAGGGTTTTTCTGAGGACGAAAAAAAACCCGCCGAGGCGGGTTTTTATCGAGGATCGGTATCAACGAGCGTACATGCCCCACCAGAAGACGTGGCCGAGGAGGCTGATCTGCTCTTCCTGCATCTGCTGGAAGCTGTAGTCTTCGTCAGGGTGTTCGTCGCGGTTGAAGCTGCGCAGGCGAATGCCGGTAGGCAGGCGGTACACCTGTTTCACCCGCAGCTGCCCGTTGTGGTTGATGGCATAGAGGTCGCCGTCGATGATGTCACCGATGGTGCATTTGCCGGTGTTGACCCCGACCGTGGCGCCGTCGCGCAGCACCGGCAACATGCTGTTGCCACGCACCGTCACGCACTTGGCATGGTCGAACTGCACGCCATTGTGGCGCAGGCTGCGTTTGCCGAAGCGCAAGCGAGCATTCTCGCTTTCCTCGATGACGAATCTTCCTGATCCTGCTGCCAACTCGACCTCACGAAGAAAAGGCACGGACACCTCGTCGTCCTCGACGGGTGTTTCATCGTCCCACAAGCTGATGTCGCTCAGGGCCGCATGGCCTTGAGTGAGAGGGGCCGCGTCACGCGATTCGCCCAGTTCGACGCGGCCGCGCAACTGGTCGGTGCTCACGCCGAAGTACTCGGCGATCTTCGAGATGTGCTTGTCCGAAGGATCGACGATCTTCTCGCTGAGAATCCGCGACAGGGTGGATTGAGGTACACCCGTGCGCCGATGCAGCTCTGTGGGGGACAGGCCGTGGCGGGCGAGCAGTTCTCTGAGTACGGAGGCTACGTTGCGTTTTTGCATAATACGCATAATGCATCCGTGGCAGCGCAAATGCAATGGCCAGGCAAGCAGAAAACAAAGGTTGCCCCTCCCCCGGGCCATCGCTATCGTCGCGATTTCTCACCATGGATCGGAAAACGGCATGGACCTTTCGCCGCGACGCCGCTGGCCCACCTACCTGTTTGTCGGGTTGATCATTGCGTTGATGGGAGCCCTGAACATACAGGACTGGCCGTCCTTTGAACGGCCACGACGGGTCTTTAGCCGAGGCTTCGTGATGTTCTGCGTACTGGTGGTGATCATGGAACTGCTCCTCCTCAACCAGTTCTTTGGCCACCCGGGCTGAGGCCAACGCCTGACAGCCCGCGCAGATTTGCCCCCCCCATCCAACCTGCGCCCAGCGGAAAAAGCCTGTACCATTGACGGTTTCGAAATTTGCCACCAGACCACCCGCTGTAAGGCCCTGAATGTCTGATCTCTCCGCACACACCCCGATTGTGCTGGAGTATTGACATAGCAAGCGCCCAGCCCCTGTGAACAAAGGGCTGGGCGCCTATTCATACTTGCTGACAGAGCCCGCAAAGGGCATGGGATGGCATAGAACGGCGCTCGGTTTGCCCCATTTTTGCCCCATCCGATCCTGCCACCTCCCCCAAGAAGAATCGACAACAAACCTTACGCCCGATGATGGATTCGTACCCCCTATTTCTTAAAACTCGATGACGACCTAATCACCCGCAGCTTGACAACACCAACATTATTAGGTAAACGAAAATAAAATATCGTTTTGACATCACCCCAATCGCTGGTACGACGTGAGTCTTCGATACTACTTATTCAATTAAGTTTCGAAATGGAACCTCGATGAACGTAAATGATTTGAAAAAGCAAGTCTACGGCCTTATTCAAGCTGGCACCCTTTCCGAAACCGTATTGAAGCTCCTAATACCAGACAATAACGTAACCCCCTTCGAGTGCGAGCTTTGGGACTATAAAGAAGCATATGCAGAAAGCTCCCACGACTACACTAAGACCGCGCGCGCCATAGCAAGCCTATACAATACTTATGGTGGATATTTACTTTATGGAATCAAAGAAACCATAAAAGATACCCAATATGAATTAATAGGTGTCAAGGAAGGCACAATTGACATCCAAAAACTAAAAGGTCAGCTTGATAAATATTTCGGCCATCGCCTCAATATAAATATCATTGAGTTATCTTATGGTTCGCCAGTAGTCACTATAGGTCTCTTGCACGTCCCTAAGCGGCCTGAGCAGCTACACACTATCTCGGCAAATAAAATTGCAAACGATTCAAAAAACAAAGTAATCTTTACCGAAGGAGCGACCTTATATCGCGATGGCGATAAATGCAAGCAAGCAGTAACTCACGCTGACTTTGAGTTTTTGACTAGCAGTCGCGACCTGCTTGCATTACTTGATGGTAAATTCGTAAAAAAAATTAATTTGCTTGATCATAATCTTCCAGACAGGAACTTCATTTGCCCCAACTTCGTAGGTCGCGTCGAAATTATCCAGAAATTGTGGGCATGGCTTTCAGATGAATTCCAGTACGCAAAGGTACTAGCTGGCGAAGGAGGAAAGGGCAAGACGTCAATCGCGTATGAATTCTGTCAACTTATAACTTCAACCGGCGCCCCCATATTTGACCAAATCATCTGGCTGACTGCGAAAACGCAGCAATTCAAAGCCGGAGCAGACGATTTTATAAACACCCCCGAAACTCATTACAATGACCTTGAGTCTCTCCTCATAACAATATGCCAAAAAACCGGCACCTTGGATGCCGAACTTGATGACCTTGGAATCACACAACTAAAGAGACTGGCTAGGCAAAATTTAGAGAACTACCCTTCGTTCATAGTAATTGATGACGTCGACTCGACCGATGTCGATGAACAAAAGCGCATCATGGAGACTGCACGGGAGATCGGCGGCAGCAAATCAAAAATACTTTTAACAACACGATCAAACGTAAGCTACTCTTCCGATACTGCTATCGAAGTGCCTGGCTTAGCCGGCGAGGAGTACGAGCAATATATTGACGAACTCAAATCGTCGATGCGCTTCGATGATATAACCTCGAAAACCGTCCGAAAACTTGAAAAAGCCTCTGAAGGTTCACCTCTTTTCACGGAGTCCATATTGAGGCTCTGTCGTGTTGGGTACTCGATTGATGATGCTATATCTGAATGGCACGGTAAAAAAGGCGAGGCTGTTAGAAGTGCCGCACTTAGACGTGAAATACACCAACTCAGCCCAGAAGCGCGAAGAGTACTTTTAACCATTGCCTTCATCGGCTCTTGCTCACTATCTGAACTTAGGCATTATACAGAGCTCGAGCAGCCATTGATCGAAGATGCCATTCCAGAACTAGGAAGGCTTTTCCTATTACAGTCTGCCTCTTTCATCGAGAGCGAGCCTCGATTTAAATGCTCGCAATCAATTTCCAACCTTACGATTTCTTTAAAGGATGAGATCGTACCTAACGCCGAAAGATATCTAGGGACCTTAAAAGGTCGAGCGCAAGCTTTAAAAGCTAACTCATCGAGAAACAATCAAGTATCTGTAGGCGAGGCCATACGTCAATCAGTTGCACTACTCAAAGAGAAAGAATACAGCAAGGCTAGAGCAACGATTAAATCAGTCCTCAAGAAGCAGCAATACAAAAACAACCCAGACCTTCTTTTAGCATACGCTCAAATTGAGTCAATGGACCCACTCGCAGATATAAATTCAGTCCGAAGCTCCTTCAGAGATGCTTATACACACGGGCAACGGAAAGAGCTCCTCTTTGATCTTTGGTTCCAAGTGGAAGCAAGGACAGGCAGCAAATCCGAATTAGTTGACGTTTGCCGCTCTGCTGTTATTGATGCCAAACTACAAACTCCGAAATGGCTAAATAGATCCGCAGAAGCTAAATTTCTGCTCGCTCATAAAATGGGCTCTGCTGCTCGAAAACACGAACTTCTTGCTAGCTCCTATGATGACATATCGCAAGCAATTAAGAAAAGCCATGGTGAGCTCAAACATCAACTGAAAGATCTTTCTATAAAAATCCTCGACGCTTTATGGGGATCACTACAAATAGATCGCGAAGACTTTAAAGCCTTTAAAGCCATGCACAAAGCTATACGCGCCGGAGACATCCGGAGTATAAATTATTACAGATTATCGGAAGCTGCCTGCGCGATCCATACGATTTATCACTCCGAAAACACGACAGCTAGGCGTAAGAAAGAAATTCTTCCAGATTATCTGGAATGCCAGCGAGCCATTGCTGACGTCATTGAATTAATAGATGATACCCGATATGACGTTCTAAATACTTTAGGAGATACCAAAAATCGATTCATACTCTCCGCCTAGCTCTAAACACACCCCTTGTGCTGGAGAGCTGACGAAAATAGTGCCCAAGCCCCATGCATAATGGGCTTGGGCGCTTTTCTGTACCTACTGGCGATGAGCAGAAAGGGCATAAAGGGGCATGGAGTGGCGCTCGGCTCTCCCATTTTTGTCCAATAATCCGGACCGCCTTTCTATCGGACTCGCCATAATTGATCGATCCGCGTGGTATACGAACGACTCATCATCTCGCGCCGCATCGCCCAGTCAGGGGTGCCGGGGACGCTGGCCGTACGCATCGTCCCTCGGCCATACTTGCCATTGATTTCGTCCAGCGTCGACATCAGCCGATCGCAAGCCGCCGGCTGCGTCACGGCGAACAGATCATCGCTGAACTCCCCCGGCTGCCGCAGATCCATCAACAGAACCTCGGCTTTGCTGTAACGGAAGCCCGAGCGGTAGACCTGCCCCACTGCTTCGGTAGCTGCTCTGGTGAGTAGTAGCGTATCGTTGGTTGGGTATGGCAGCTCGACCAGGGCGCCCTTGGCATACTTCGCTTCGTCCGGATTGAACATCCCGGTACGGATGCTGACCCGCATGCGCTTGCATACCGATCCCTGGGCGCGCAGCTTCTCCGCCGCTCGCGCAGTGTAGGTGGCCACCGCCTGCTTGATCGGTGCCAGCTCCGTCAGCCGCTTGCCAAACATCCGACTGCAGCAGATCTCCTGCTTCGGCGGGTCCGCCTCATCCAGCTCGAGGCACGGTGTGCCGGCAAGCTCGCGCGCGGTCTTCTCCACCACCACGCTGAATTTGTCGCGCAACATCCGCGGATCTGCCTTCGCCAGGTCCATGGCTGTGCGGATGCCCATTGCCTCGAGGTGCGCCGTCATCCGCCGGCCGATGCCCCACACCTCTTTCACCTCCGTGTTGCGTAATACCCAGTCGCGTTTGAAGTCATCGGTGATATCGACCACCCCACCCGTATGCGCCTGCAGGCGCTTGGCAGTGTGGTTGGCGAGCTTTGCCAGAGTCTTGGTGCGGGCGATCCCCACACCCACAGGGATGCCGGTACAGCGCAGCACCTTGGCGCGCACATCCCGGCCGAACTTGGTCAGGCTCCCCTGCACGCCCGTGAGGTCAGCGAAGCATTCGTCGATCGAATAGACCTCGGCCGCCGGCACCATCGACTCGATCAGCGACATAACCCGCTCGCTCATGTCGCCATACAGCGCATAGTTGGATGAGAACGCCACGATGCCATGCCGACGGAGCTTCTCCTTGGCCTGGAAATAGGGCTCGCCCATCTTCACGTGCGGCTTGGCATCGTATGACCTGGCGATCACACAACCATCGTTGTTGCTCAGCACCACGATAGGCGTCTTGGCCAGATCTGGCCGGAACACGCGCTCGCAGCTCGCGTAAAACGAGTTGCAGTCGATCAGCGCGAACACCTGGTCACTGGGCATGATCGCGCACGCTGTAGCGAACCACACCCCAGATGACCAGGTCGTCGCCTTCCATGACATGCCGCAGCGGGTAGGCGGGGTTCTCCGACTGCAAGACCAGCACGCCGTCGCGCCGATACAGGCGCTTGCAGACGGGCTCGGCGTTGATCGCGGCGATCACGATGTCGCCGTGCTCGGCCTCCTTGCTGCGGTCTACGATAAGAAGGTCGCCCGAGAAGATCCCGGCGCCCTGCATGCTGTCGCCCTCCACCTGTACCAGGTACACGTGCGGGGCACGCAGGTCGAACAGCTCGTCGAGGGAGATATGCCGCTCCAGATGATCCGCCGCCGGCGAAGGGAATCCGGCCGGCACACGGAACGAATACACCGGCAGCAGCGCAGGGCCGCCCGTCGGCGCGCCCAGGAAGGTGATGGTCATGGCAGATCAACTCAAATGAATGACTGTATATTCATACAGTAAACTATCAGACCGTTCCTACGTCAATGCGCGGACGCGAGGCAGCCGACAAACGAGCGAGGTGTAGTATGTGCGGGAGGTACTCGATCTACGAGAGCATGGACGACTACCTGAGGCAGTTGGCCCTCGATCTGGTGGTCATCAATGGGTACGACCATGAGCGGATCAACCGGTACAACGTTGCGCCCTCTACCCGTGTAGAGCTGATAAGGCCAGTGCCTGGAGGGTTGAGCGTCGATCGAGTGAAGTGGGGATGGTCGCCATTCTGGGCGAAGGGGAAGCGGCCCGACCCGATCAATGCGCGGGCCGAGACGGTGATGACGGGGAAGTTCTTCAAGTCGCTTTGGCCGAATGGCCGAGCCTTGGCGCCGGCGAATGGCTGGTTCGAGTGGATACCCGATCCTGCGGACCCGAAGCGCAAGCAACCCTACTACATCCATGCAGCGGACGAGGCCCCGCTGTTCTTTGCTGCGCTGGCTGAAGTCCACCCCGGTATCGGGACAGACGAGCGCGATGGTTTCGTGATCATCACCGCAGCAGCTGACCAAGGCCTCGTCGATATACACGACCGCAAACCGCTTGTGCTCACGCCCGAGGTTGCCTGTGAGTGGATCTCGCCAGACACCTCGATTGAGCACGCAGAAGAGATAGTGCGAACCGGTTGCCGAGCCGCCGGTGATTTCAAGTGGCATGCAGTTCGTAAGGAGGTGGGCAATGTCCGTAACCAAGGACCTGAATTGATACTACCTACGGATTTAAAAAGCCGCAGCTAGTATTCGGGCAAGCAATTTTAGTGGCTAAAAACCATGAACCCTCCTACCTTCTAGCGAAGTGTTTAGCTAAAGAAATCTTCAGATGTAGAAATCTACATATCTACCAATGTTCAAATGAACAAAACCGCTTTTGCGCTAAAACGCTAAAACGCTAAAACGCTAAAACGCTAAAACGCTAAAACGTACGCAGCCCTTGGGCTGGGGGCCACCTCAAGCCCCCGAATTAATGCCACAAAAAGAACTATTGACAAGATTTTAAAAACTCATATTAAATTCACCACCAACGTAGGACAAAAGCCAACTCACACAACCGCCGAGCGCTTGAGCTCATCTCGGAGAAAGTATGTCGACCTTCAATTTGTTTCTTATTCTCTGTATTGAAGTTGTGCGATGGATTCACCTACTACAACTAGAAAAGTTGCTCCAGTACTGAAGGCCGCCAATTCATGATCACCAGCTCGCCGGTCACATCAGCTTTGCCCTGCCGCTGGTTGGTGTTGCTGTAGCGGATGTCCAGGGACTCGAAGTGGAAGCCGTCGAAGACTCGCCGGATGTCAGGGTGATCGTTGATGCTGACCATCACCCTGCCTTTGCAGCGGCGCATGAAGTCGGCCATACGCTCGTACTCCTCGAACGGGAAGTCGACGCCGTAGCCGGCGGTCTGCCAGTAAGGCGGGTCCATGTAGAAGAACGTGTGCGCCCGATCATATCGCTCGGCGCAATCGAGCCAGGACAGGTTCTCGACGTATGTGCCGGCCAGGCGCTGCCATGCGGCCGAGAGGTTCTCCTCGATGCGCAGCAGGTTAATGGCCGGTCCGGTGGTGGCGGTACCGAACGTCTGCCCGGTGACCTTGCCACCGAAGGCGTGCTGCTGCAGGTAGAAGAAACGGGCTGCACGCTGGATGTCGGTCAGCGTCTCGGGGCGGGTCATCTTCTGCCACTCGAAGATCTGGCGTGAACTGAGCGCCCACTTGAACTGGCGAACGAACTCCTCGAGGTGGTTCTGCACCACCCGGTACAGCGTCACCAGGTCGCCGTTGAGGTCGTTGAGCACCTCCACGGGAGCGGCCTGGGGACGCATGAAGTACAACGCGGCACCGCCAGCGAAGACTTCGACATAGCATTCATGAGGGGGAAAGAGGGGGATCAAGCGGTCGGCCAGGCGGCGTTTGCCGCCCATCCAGGGGATGATGGGAGAGGTCATAGGTTTGCAAGTCTTTACTGTATGAATAAACAGGTGTTAGGCTCGCCGGGCTTTGTGCACAAGGCAGGGGCCACGGCTGGACTTGCAGGAAGGGTCTGCGGGTCCGGCGGGCCGGGCTGGATGTTGACGCATCCGCCCGGCTCGCCTCTTTACTACTTCGTGACTTCGCGCACGTAGGCCTGGCAGGCCTTGAGCGCGATCAATCCTCGATCGCCTTCGTCGGTGATGGCGATAATTCGTCGAGCATGCGCTGGGTCAAGTTGGGCGCGTAGGGCTCCATCCACCACGCCTCCGGTGCCGGCGGGCGCTCGCACCCCACCGCCACAACCCTGGGCGGCAAAGGATCCGGCGTCGACCAGGACTGACAGCCGCAGATCAGCAGTAGCAAGCCGATCGCGCAGGCGAGCCTGAGCTTGTTGAGCATCGTTCATCTCCTTCCAGTGGGTTTGGTCCTGAACCTGCAGGCGATCTTCCAACTCGCGCCTTGCTGCCTGCAGCTGCTCAAGCTGGCCGAGCGCCGCCACCGCAGCACCCTCCCGCTCTCGGCTGTGCTCCAGTTCCTTTGCCGCAAGCTGCTGCTCATAGCCTGCCGCCTGCGTGGCCAGCTCGTTGGCCTGCCACAACCAGGCAAGCCGCGCGCCGACCACCGCCCCGAACACCAGGGCCAGCAGCGCAAGCCGCGACTCCAGGCCCATCAGATCAGCACCTCTTCGGCACGCTCATAGATCTCCAAGCGATCGGCCTGCCCATTGAGCCCGCCATTAATGCGGCGCGTGATGGCTTCGAACGCCGACGGCCCCTTGTCGGCCAGCGAGTTAAGGCCCGCCTGGTGCCAGAACCACCCGGCCGAGTCAGCAGCATGCTCGGGGCGCTCGAGGAGTTCCGGGTGGGCCAGCAGGTTCAGGCCCAGGGCCTCGCCGCAGCGCTTGTAGTTGTCGTGGCCAGTGATCTGAATCAGGCCTCGGCCGCGGTACTTCTGGCCGTCACCGTCGGCCTCGGGCGTGTTGCCCAAGCGGGCGGCGAGCTTGCCGGTGTCGTACCTGCTCAGGTACTGATCGCTGCCCAGCTCGCGGACGTAACGCAGCTGGCCAGATTCGTGGCCGACCTGGGCGAGCCAAGCACGCTTGCGAAAGGGAGTGACGATCCCCCACTTCACCATCGCCGCGTTCAAGACAGGAAGAAAAACGCCGGCTTGGGTACCGGCGTTGGGAAGGATCTGCTGCAGCTGCTTGAGGGTGACTGTCATCTTGAATCTCCTGTTGTGGCCGCTCAGGCCGGGTTCACCGCGACCACCTTCAGTGGCTTGTCGGATTTGGTTTTTTTGCCCCTGCCCTTGCCTTTGGCCTTGGCCTTGCCCTTCTTCCCGCCGTTGCACTCCACCGCGGTCGACCAGCCAGAGGCATCGAACGTCTGCTCGACGCTGTCCACCAGGTACTGGCCATCCAGCCCATCCTTGAAGCCCTGGGCGTTCATGACCCGTTCAGCGAAGAGGTCGGTTCGACCGGCCATCTGCAGGCGCACGCCGGCCGTGCTGCGGTTGAATGCGGCGAGCTTGGCTTTGGCGGCCTGCTGGGCGGCCGACTTGTTCGGGTAGATGTGTCGATCGGTATGCACACCCGGCAGGCCGGTGGGTGCGTCCTCGTTGCCCAGCTCGATGACAGCCAGCGCTCCAGTCTTCTTGTTCTGGTGCGTGGTCTTCACCGCCGCCTGCGCGTTGCGATCGCCTAGTCGGAACTGCCATCGGCTCACATCCGCCGGGGTGATCGTTACCGTGCCAAAGGCCTTGCCGCTGGCACTCAAGCTGGCTTCACGCGGCATGACCAGCAACTTGCCGTCGGCCACCTTCGCCGTGCAGTCGTACTGCTTGGCCTGGCGGGTGATGAAGTTGAAGTCGGATTCGTTGCGTTGGTCGACGCGATCGACCTTCGTCTGCACCGGACAGACCGGCGTCCAGCCATTACGCGCGGCGATGTCGCTGACGATCTGCGACAGCGGCACGCCTTCCCAACTGCCATTGCGCGTGGTCTTGCCGGTGCCGCGCATGTCGCTGGCCTTGCCCCTGATCACCATGGTGCGGGGCGGCGCCGAGACCTCGATCTCGTCGACGGTGTATCGCCCCAGGCGAGCCAGCGCCTGGCCAACGTATCCCAGGTGGACCTCAATCCGCGCACCACGCGCAGGCAAAGCCACTGCGGCGTCGCGGTCATCGATCCGCAGTTCGAACTCGTCGGAGTCCATGCCGGGCTTATCGGTGGTTCTCAGCAGGATCAGCCGGTCGTTGATCAGCGTCGTGATGTCCCTGCCATCAGCGACGATGCGGAAAGTGGGTTGCATAGCCCCTCCAGAATGAAAGAGCCCCGCACTGGGCGGGGCTCGGAGTGTGGCGGTGGGTCATCCCCACAGCTCGATTGTCTCGATCGACGGTGCTGCCAGCTCGGGCAGCACGATGATCACCCCGGCGCGGTAGGGCTGCGGCTCATCCGCCAGCCCAGGGTTCTCCTGCAGCACCAGCTCGACGGTGCCGTTGAGGTGCCCATAATGCTGGTAGCACAGCGTGTCCAGCAGATCCCCGTCAGACGTTCTGCATGTCATTGCCATAACTCACGAACTCCAGTGAGAAACCCTGTTTGCGCGGGATGCCGCCGGCCAGCAGCGCGCCCTGTTCTTCGTCCAGGTTGGTCAAACACCAGGTGCCCAGCACGTCGCCGTAACCGGTCACCAGGCTGACCGGTTGCAGTCGGCGGACGATGGTGCGCAGCGCATCCAGCTGCTTGATCCCGCCCCTGCTGGTGAAGATCACCCCCTTGAGCGTGATCTTGTCCTCGCCCTGCCCGACCGCCTGCTGCGCAATGGTTCGCGTCAGGCGCTCCTGGCCGGCCCAGCGCGCCGAGGTCTGCCGCCGCAGCTCGTCAAAGGCCGCAGTATCGAGGTTGAAGTAGTACGGCTGCTGCTTGGCATCGAGCGGCTGCAGGATCAGCAGGTGCGGGAATGGCTTGATGGCATCGGCTGCCGGCGTGGCCAGCGGCGCGAACGCACTGGTCGGCAGGATATTGGCCAGCGTAGGGCTTGCCTGCCCAGCGATGCGGCTGATCGCCGCCGAGGCCCTGCCGGCCTGCTCCTTCAGGGAGCCGATGCGGTCTTGCACCGCTGCCGCTCCGCTAACTACCTGGCTATAGGTTGATGCGACCTGCCCCACTGAGGACTGGGCCGCGTTGATGGCTCGCATCGTGCGCTGCAGCTTCTGGCCGAGGGCCGGGCCAAGGACTGGCAGGCTCTCAAGCTCCGAAGCGGCGCCGGTCATATCGCCAACGGCACCCGTCAGCGGGCCGAGCATCCCGTCGAGGCTGGTACGGCCAGCCTCCCCCGCCGCAATCAACGACGACAGCGTCGACTGCATGGACGCCATGTAGGCCATGGCACCTCCTTAAACGTGAGGTTGATCGAAGAGCTGACCAGCGGCCTGACGAGCCAGGCTTTCCCGTGACCAGGTTTCCCAGCTGTTGCGGATCATCCCCTCGAGCGAGCGGAACACCTGCTGCGGGTCCTTGACGTCACCCTGCACCGTGATCGGCATGTTGGGCATGTAGGAGAACTGCTGGTCAACCTTGGGCGGGTCCGCTTTCGGCTTGGCCTGCTCGAGCGCCTGGGCCACGACGGGCGCCGTGGGAGCGGGCGCTGCAGCTGCGATCGATCGCGCGACATCCCCTGGCGCGGCCTTGTCCTTGTCGACCTTCGCCGGCTGCTCGTCCTCGCCGAACAGCTTCTTGCCCAACCAGCCCCCCAGGCCCTCACCGCCGAGGCCACCGATCGCGGCACCGATGGCACCACCAATCGCCGTCCCCAAGACCGGTACAACCGAACCGAGCGCCGCACCTGCAGCACCACCCGCCAGCGCGCCGGCCAACCCGCCCGCCGCACTGCCGTAGCCCTCGGCCTTCTCATCCTGGGTTTTCGCGTTCATGGCCGTCTCGACCACGGTCATGCCCGCATCGAGCACCTTCCCGCCTGGGAGCCTGCCGACCACCTTCGACACCTTGCCAACGACCCCCATCATCCGACCTATGCGCCCGACCTCGGCTGCAGCCGTCGCAGCGCCTACGGCCGCCGCACCTGTCGCAGCCCCGGCTCGAGCGACTCGGCCGACAGCCCCCGTAGAAGCAGATCGACGCGGCCCAGGCCCACCCCGGCCCCTGCGCTGCCGGCGGCGCCGTCGACCACCCGGCTCACCCACGCCGGTCGATGAGCCAAACCCGCCGAGGTCCTTGGCGTTGACGACAAACACACGCTGCGGCTCGCTCGTGAGGCCACCACGATCATCGTTCGCAGCACCCGCGCCAAACACCTTGCCTAACGCGCCGAGCCCTGCATCGACCACCAGATTGCCCGTCTCCGGCAGCTCCCCCTCGCCACTGGCGCCACGCCCCACCCTGCGGCCCCGCGCGAGGTTGAACACCCCGCGCCCAACCTTGATCGCGCTGCGGGCTGTGAGAAACGCCATGACCGCCGCAGCAACGCCGGAGATGCCCATGACCAACGCAGGCAGCTTGTCCGACAGGTAGGTGATGCCATGAGCGATCTTGGTCAGCCCCGCCGCCAGCAGATCAGTGGCCGGGCGGATCGCATCGCCAATGCTGCGCATCGAGTCATCCACGGCTTGGCCCAACTCACTCCAGCGTTGCTTAGACGTTTCCCGACGCTCGGCCAAGTTCTTGTCGAGGATGCCCCCTACCTTCTTCGCATCAGCCGAATCGGCCTTGAGTGTGTTGTACAGACCTCGGTTCTGCGCGTAGGCCGTGAGTGCCGCCTTGACTTGCATGTCGGCGAACACATCACCGGTGCGCAGGCTTCTCTCAAGCGCCTCAAGCGACGCCTTGACCTTCTCCGGGTTAGCCTCCTTATCGATGTTGGCCTGGGCGTCCTTCATCGCCTGGGCCTTCTTCGGGTCGGTCTTTTCGACGTACTGCATGGCCAGGCCCATGGACGCCTCGATGACGTTCATACCCTTTTGCAGGCCGGTGTTCAGCGACTTCTGGTAGTCAATCCCGGCCTTTGCATAGTTCTTCTGGATATCACTGGCGCCGATCTTCTCAATCCAGTTCTTGAAGTTGTTCGCTGCCTCGTCTGCACTACCAGCGGTCTTCATCTGGACTTGCAGCATCGAGCCCAGCGACGTCACCGCGTCCAACCCGGTGACACCGTTCTTCTCCATACCGGCCAACAATTGCGGGAACCACCTGGCCATGTCGGACGCTTCGAAACTACCCGCCTGCCCCTGATACGCGATGGCCTCCAGAGCCTGCTGCATGACCTTCGGGTCAGTGATCTTCGCGTTCTGCTGCAGCGCTTGGATCATCGCCGCCGTGTCGACGCCCGAGGAGCCTTGGCCCACGGCGAATTTCGCCGCCGTCGGCGCATAGGCCATGGCCTTGTCCACCTCCATACCGGCGCCGACAAGCTGGTTGATCAGGTCCGCTACGTCGTTCCGCGACATCCCGGTATCACGTGCGGTATCGATTACCGCCCGGCTGAGCTGAGCCTCTTGCGGCTGGTTGACGATATCCGACTTGATTGCAATGTCGCGGATGATCGCTTGATAATCCGCACTGATCTTCGTCGGGATCGCAGCCAGACCGGCGCCGACCACGGTGGCACCGATGTTGGACTTGAGCGACGACTTACCCGCATCGATCTGCTGCCGACCTTTGTGCTGCAGATCTGCAGCTTTTGCCTCGCGCCCGAGTCGCTGGTACTCCTTGGACAGCCGGCCGACCTCGACGCCCTGTTTCTTCAGCGCAGCGAGATTGCCATCGAGGCGCCGCAGCAACCCAGAGGCCGCCGCCGAGCCACTGTCGTGCGCTTTCTTCCATTCCTCTCGGAGCTTGATCGTCTCGCCGATGGTGTTCTTCAACACCTTCGCGCGGCTGCCGCTCTCCTCGAGCTTTTTGATATGCCCCTTGGCAGTGCCGAATGCCGAACCAAGCGATGCAGCAACGGCCCCGCCGATTTCCAGCGCGATCGCCAGCTTTGCCATGCACTACCCTCCTGCAGGCTCAATCCGTGAGCCACCAGACGATGTCCATCCACGACATCGCCGAGATCTCGACCGCCGAAAAACCCAGCTCCTTCGCCAGCTGCTTGGCCAGCCGCTTCTGGGATCGTGGGTCAAAGTTCGTCGTCTTGCACCAAGCGAAAATAGCCGGCCTGCAGGCGGGTGTAGTCCTTCAGGGTCAGGCCTTCGAGGTCCTTCACACCGACCTCGGCTAGGGAGGCGAACAGGTTCAGTTCACGTTGCTCGTCATCACCGTTGGTGAGCTGCTGTGCAGCACGGATGTCGCGCACCGTCGGCGCCCGCAGGCTCAGCTTGTCCACCTGCACGCCATTGCATTCGGCTGGCTTGCTCAAGGTGACGATGACGCGGTCTGCTTCAACCTGCAGGTAAGCGGGGATTTTCTTGCTCATGGGGTGTTGTCCTTGTCTGTGAGGAAGTTACAGGCCCAGGGCCTGGCGTTGCTGGGCAAGCTGGTCGACGCCGTCGATCACCCGCTTCATGCCCAGCGCATCGATCTCGTAGATCAGGCGCCCGTCGACCTCGAGCTTGTAATAAGTCACCGCGACGTTGTGTTTGATCTCGGCCTTGTCGCCCGGCTTCCAGTCGCCCATGTCGACCTCCTTCAGCGCGCCGCGCAGGGTGACGATCACCGGGGTGATCTTGCCCTTGAAGCCCTTGAAGGCGCCGCGGAAGGTGCCGTTGAAGGCGGTGCCATCGGCCAGGCCGAAGAACTTCAGCGCCTCCCGGCGAATGCCGGTGGTGGTGAAGGCGGCCTCTTGTTTCTCCATGCCCTGCTCCATCTCGATCGGCATATCCATGCCGCCCGGGCGGTGCTCTTCCATCTTCAGGGTGAGCTTGGGCAGGGTCAGGCTGGGCACGTCGCCCTGGAAGCTGACGCCGTCGACGAACAGGTTCAGGTTGGCCAGTGTTTCGGGAATCATCGCCATGGGGGTCGCTCCTTATGCGTTGGCGTCGAGGACTTCGGTCAGCCACTGGTTCGTGACCTCGACGCGGAAGTTGGGGTTTTCGGCAGGCGGGACATCGGTGAAGCGGATGTTCCAATGCACCTTGCCCTGCTCCAGCTGGCTGGCAGTGTTCAGCTCCGGGTCAGCGAACACCTCGAAGTTGATGATTGCCCCCTGGTTCTTCAGGTCGCGCATGAACGCCTGCAGGCCCTCGGTGACGTCCTTGACGTAGGTCGCCGTGATCGAGCGGTCGACGGCCCACTTGTGGCCGTAGAGGATCGCGTCCATGACGATGTCCATGGTTCGCACGCGGGTGACGAAGGCCCACTTCGGATCGCTCGACAGGGTGCGGTTGCCCCACAGGCGGTAACCGTCGTCGCGGATGATCGTGGCGATGTTGGCGTTGTTCAGCAGGTTGGCGCGGCAGGTCTCGTCGCCGTCGAGGAACTCGATCGGCCGCGAGGTGCCAGTGATGCCGACGAACTCCTTGTTCGACGGCGAGGCCCAGAAGCCGTACTCGCGGTCGGTCCAGGCGAACAGGCCGGCGACCCAGGCCGAGCTGGGGGCATTCACCGTCATGCTTGCGTCGGTGTCCCAGTACTGCACACCGGGATCAACCAGGAACGCGCGCTTGGCGCCGAACTCGCCAGCATAGGCCGTAGCCGCTTCGTCAGTGGTGTTAGGCCCGTCGAGGATGGCGATGCCACGCAGCTTGTCGGCCAGGGCCACCAGGGCGGTACCGACAGCGTGGGTGGCACTATGCTTGGGCGCGACCAGCAGCCGCGGCTGAGCGTTGAAGCGGCTCTTGCCGTCGAGCAGCGCCTGCAGGCCGGTGCGCTGGCCGCCCGCCTTGGTCCCGCCGATGATCGCCGAGGTCTGCTCGGCAGCGTCCTCGACCTTGGCCACGCCGCACGCCACGATGACCGCCTTGGCACGGGTGTAGATAGCGCGGCAGGCCTTGGTGATCGCCGCGCCCTCGCCGAAGGCAGCCACGGCCTCGCGCTCGCTGGTGATCAGCACCAGGTCATTGGCCTTGGCCGTGGCGCCTGCGCCTTCGGTGAAGGTGTCGACCAGGCCGATGATCGAGGACGACGGCAGCGCAATGTTGCGCGCGCCGGTGTCGACGTTCGTTACGGTGACGCCGTGAAAGAAACCGCTCATAGGTTCTCCAGAAACAAGAAGGCCCCGCGTCAGCGAGGCCTGGGGGGTGGGCAAAGGAAAGCCCCGACAAGGCGGGGCTTGGGGTGGAGTTTAATCAGCCGGCCAGGGGTAGCTGGCCTGGATCTCGGCGAACCGCTGCAGGCCGGAACGCTTGGCAGCATCGGCCGCCTCGCCGTGCCCCAGCAGGGTCTCGCGCTGTGCCTCCGCAAAGAAGCGATCGGAGCCGGTCAGCGGGTTGGCATAGGCGGCCAGGCGCAACGCCTCCACCTGCTCCCGCGTTCGCGGTGTCAGCGGTGGGTTGAGGTGCGCATAGAGCTGCGCGTCATTCATTGGCTTAAGGTCGTCGGTAAGAAAAGAGTCGTCCGAGCCATCGGCCGCGAGGGCGATAACATCGCCGGTCCTGCTGTTGGTGTAGTACTTCATGCTCTCAGCTCCGCCCAGGTAACAATTGCGTCGTTGGAATCGTCGCGCTGTAACTGATACAACGCGCCCGGCGGCACGACGCCATACAGCGTGGTCTGGCTGCCGCCGACCATGTAGCAGCTGCCGACAATCACCCCACCGGCGTATAAACGCGCCGACAGGTTGCCCGAGCCACCCGCCGTGTCGCGGACGGTGATCGCCGCCATGATTGGCTTGCCAGTTGAGTTAGGGTAATTCGTGCCCCATGTACGGCTTGCTGTGACGTCCTGCCAAGTCTGCCCCACCCCGAACGACACTTGATTCGACGGGGTCACCAGCTCTTGCTCCTGCCAGCTCGCGCCATCGAAGGTGCGGATAGCGATACGCCCCCGGTTAGCCCCCAAGCCCGTGATGACCTGAGTGCAGTAACTGGACCCGCCCGTCACGTCGACCGAATGACGCCCTTGCGCCCAGCCGCTGGGCAGGCCCACAAGGCCAGACCCCGGCGTAATGTACTTGCCGCCGCCCAGGTACTTGTTCAAGTCCGTTTCCGTCGAGACGTGCTGGCCGCCGATCCCGTAGTCACCGAACCGCAAGCCCGTGCTCCAAAGGGTCCATGTTGCACCGCCGTCATAACTACCGCGCTGGGCCAAGTAGTTTCCTTGCGTGTACTGCAACTGCGCGACGACTTGCTCGCCACGACAGAACACCAGCAACGGCGAATACACATCGGCGAAGTTCTGGGCACCCACTCCGCCCGCGCCGTAAAACCCAGTCGTCACCGCGCTGTTGGCATTCATCACGTAGGCCGGCGTCTTCTGGCCGAGCCCCCAACCACCGCTCGCTACAAAGTCACTCAGCAGCTTTGCCAAGGGCTGGGCATCGGTGATGCCGTAGCCGGCCAGCGTGGTAGCCTTTGTGGCCTTTGTGGCTATAAGGCTAGTCATCGTTGCGGCGAAATTCGGGTCATTTCCCAGCGCCGCAGCCAGCTCATAAACCGTGTCCAATGCACCAGGCGCACCACCGACCAGGGCGCGAAGTGCCGCAAGCACGAAAGCTGTAGTAGCCAACTGGTTGGTATCGGTCCCGGCCGGTGCCGTGGCCGCAGTCGGCACGCCGGTAAAGTTCGGGCTTGCCAGTGGCGCCTTGCCAGCCAACGCCTGATCGACCTGGGCTTTGGTGTACACGTCGGTCAGGCCGTAGCCCTCGACCGTGGTCGGGTTCGTGGCACCGAGCACCCGACCGTAGCGGTCGACCGTGACGCTACGGTAAGTCCCCGCCGTGACGCCGGTGCGGCCCCAGGCCATTTCGAAAGCCAACCCGGTAACGCCCAAGGCGATCGGGCCATCGGTGACCAGTTGCCACGCGCTGTCACCGTTGGCCACCCCGCGCTCGATCAACACCAGCATCCCCGGCGTGACCTTGGCACTTGCGTCCGCGTCGGCACAACGCACCCACGGGCCAGCGTCGACCAGATACAAACCGTTGTCCTTGGCCGCCGCCTGGTTCCTGACCAGCACTCGCGCGCCGGCCTCCAGCGCTACGCCGTCAACCGTCTGCAGGCCACTCAGGACAATCGCGGCAGTCGTCGCAGCTACCGCCGAGTGCTTGAAATCCTGGCGGGCCAGCTCCTCGGTGACCCACTCGCGGGTGGCCAGCACCACGCTCGGGTCGATCTTGAGCTGCACGCTGCTGGAGCTGCTCACGATCAGGTTCATCCGCACCACCTGGGTGCGGCCCGAGCCCTGGGACAGCAGGGGCTTGTAGGTCGGCGCGCAATTGGCCACCGCGATCAAGTCACCGTCGGCGTCGTACAGACCGATCTCCCGGATCCAGCGGCCACCGACGTCTGCCGGGATGACCTGCTCCGCGACGATGATCGACGGGTCTTTGTCATCAACTTTCAACTGGTTCAGCGGCGCCCGGCGCCACTCGTTTACCAGGGCGATCTGGGTGGCATTGGGGGTCGGGTCGGTGCCATTGGCATCGCCCACGCCCATCTGAGTAATGCGCCAGGGGATGCCCAGGGCATCCGCGTTGGCCTGCTTCGCCGCCCCCACGTTGGTGAGGATGGCGTAAAACTGTGAGTTCTGGTCAACCATGAGCAATGTCCAGGGTGTCGATTGTGTGTTCCCGGCCACCGCGCCCAATGGAGCCGGTGACGACAATGTCGCGCTGCACGGGCGGATAGACGTCCAGTACGTCGCCTTCGCTCAGCGAGCCCGCCACGTAGAAGGCACCGCTGGTTTCCAGGCTGATCTGCAGGGCGGTCAGGTGGCGGCTTACAGGGCGCGCGTCATCCAGCAGCAACCCCAGTTCGCGGTAGGTTTCCTCATCGATGCCGCCGTTCGAGACGCCGATCTTCAGCCCGAAGGTGCCCGGCGTCCCGGGTGGCACCTGCTCCCACCACTCGTTGATTTCGATCAGGTAGCCGAACGGCTCCACGACGCGGCGAAGCGCACCGATGGTGCCCTTGTGCGCATGCACGAAGAACGCGGAACGGATCACCGAGCGCTTGACTGCCTCCGACCAGGTGTCGTCCCAGCGGTCCACAGACCAGGCCCACGCCAGCTGGTACAGCAGGTGTGCTGGGCAGGTGTCAGGGTTGTACAGTGTCCGCAGGGGGATGTCGGTCAGCTCGTCCGTGGCGACCTCGACGGCGCGTTCCAGCTGGGTGCTGTTCACGGGGAGCAGGCTTTTCATGTCAGCCACCCCATGCCACGTTGATCTCCTCGCACCATGCCGCCTGTTCCTTGGTGGGGCGTATGTCCGTCCACCCCACCAGTTCCACCCGGCTCACGCCGTCGATGTGCAACTGCGCATCGATCCCGGACCGCGAGACCTCCAGGCCCAGCCGGCGACGGGGATTCACCCAGGCCTGCAGCCGAGCCTTGCATGCAGCCAGGATGGCTTCGTTCTCTGGTCCCGTGCCGGCCTTGTAAAGCAGGGCCTCGACCCGGTACGGCAGGATCTCGGCGGCCTGGACCGTGAGCCGATCGGCCACCGGGCGCACATCGTCGTCGCTCAGGTAAGCACGTACCGTTTCCAGCAGCTCCGGCGGCGCGAGGCCCTCGCCCTCCAGGTCCAGCACCGTAACCACTACCTCGGCCGGGGCCGGGCTCTCGGCTGTTGCGTCCGCCACCCGCCCGGAGGCGTTGCGTGCATGCAGGATGTAGCTGTTGCGCGGTCCTGCGGTGGTCAGCCCCTCATAGACCAACTGCACGCGCTCACGCAGCGCATCGTCCGCCTCGAGGACGCGCTCGACCGGAGGCACCGCATTGAGATCCTCGGCCTGCACTATCAGCCGCTGAAGGTTCACATTGGCGGCCAGCTGGTCCAGATCCGCACCGCGGGCATAGGCCAGCATCAGGGCCTTGGCCGCGTCGTTGACCCGCGCCCGGTTCTGCATGCGCCGGTATGCGCCCAGCTCGAGGAGCTTTGTGATCGGGTCGCTCTCGAGCAGCGCGTCCCATTTGTCCCCCATGTACTGACGAAAGCGTTGCAGCTCTTCGCCGTACACCCCTTCGAAATCAAGGCTCTCCAGCACCTGCGGCGCCGGGAGCTGCGATAGATCCACTGCGCTCATGCACTCACCTCCAAGACTGCGCTGTCACCCAGGTACGTGCCGGTCAACTGCAGGTCGATCTTGCCGTCGATAACCGCAAGCACCCGCACCCGCTCCAGCTGCAGCCGCGGTTCCCAACGGCCCAAGGCACGGGCCACCTCGGCCTGCACCGCACTTTTCCAGCCTTCGTTCACCGGCAGGTCGACGTAGCGCCGCAACTGGCAACCGTACTCAGGACGCATCCGGCGACTGCCCACCGTGGTAGTGAGGATGTCCTCGATGGACTGCCGCAGATGCCCCAGGCCGGAGACTGGCTGGCCCGTTCGACGATCCATGCCGATCACGGTCAGGCTTCCTTGAAGTCGGACCGGTGGCGCATGTAGGCCAGGCCCACCGCGTCCTCGCCGCTGATCGTGACCTGGCCCTGCACAACCTCAAGCTCAACCCAGTCGGGCAGGATCAACTTGCGGCGGGTGTACTCCTGATCGATGAAGGTCACCGGCCCGCGCGGTACAGGCGCCGCTTCGCTACCCTCATCAGGCACTTGCTGTGTTCTGGCCATGCTTTCCTCCAGGCATGAAAAAGCCCGCACTCGGCGGGCTGTGGTCAGTGTTTGTGGTTTGCCGTGTTGCCGGCGGTGTCGATGATCCTACCCCCGCCGTTGATGTCGCCCGTGACCATCAGTGTTCCGTTGACCGTGACCGCGCCGGTCAGCGTGATCGTGTCGGCCTGGGCGGTGATGCTCGAGGACAGGGCCGTGATGGCGTCGTCTGTCAGCACTGCCTGGGAGGCTCCGACCTTCACCGTAACCGTGCCGCTGGGCAGCTCGATCGTGTAGCTCTTGGCCTGCCAGTCGTAGACCAGGGAGCCACCGTCGTCGAAACGCCAGACCTCGACATGGTCGCGGTTGTCCGGCGCCGGGCCGGCGTTGCCGTACAGCCCTGGAACGAACGTGCCCTGGGCAGGCTCGCCACTGGGACTGATCAGTGCGCCCTGCTCATCCAGGCTTGGCGCTCGCCAGTGGCGAGCCTTGCCGGCGGCCTGGCTGTGCCAGCGTACCCAGGCGCTGGTCCAGCCGCTGCCGTCCGACACCCGTACCATCGCGGCGGCCAGGTCGACGGCGACCACCCGGCAGGGAATCACCAGGCTGGCCAGCATCCGGTCGTGCATTGCGGATGCGTAACTCATGACAGATCCTCCGGGCTGACGGGCTCAGCGTCGGGGCCGACCTTTAGCACCAGCGAGCCGGGGGGCTGGATCGGCCATGGCCACTCCTCCTCGCCCAGGTAGATGATCTGGGTCCACTCCACCACCCAGACCGCGTATCCATCTAACTCAGGCCGCGTCCAGTCCTGTGCTGCTCGAACGAACTTGGCCGGTTCGACCTCGATACCCCAGGTCTGCATGCGCAGCAAAACAGTCAACTGGGCCGCTGAGAACGCGGCGATACGGAGGCTGTAGTCCTCCTCCCCCGCCACAATCACACGCGCCTCGAAACGCGCCTCTACTCCAACCTCGCCCGTGCCGAGGTCCGGCCCTGGCTCCCACTCGACCAACTCGATCAACACGGCGGGAATTGCAATGCGATCAAGCCGGTCAGGCATGGTGCCGACGTATTCCAACGCAGGTAGCGTGCGAACGATATGCTCCTCGATCGCAGCGTACAGGCGATCAAGCGGGATCGGATCGTCAGCCATTGCCAACCCTCCCCAACAGTTTCTGCAGCTCGTAGTTGAGCTCTTGCCTCATGACCTCCAGCAGCCGCTGGTGGGCCTTCTGTGTCCACGACTCGAAGTGCGGCTTCACGTCTTCCAGGGAGATCATCGCCTTGGCCAACGGGAAGCGACTGCCGTTCTCGGCGATCCAGCCGGAGCTGGCCCCACCGGCCCCTGATACTTCGCTGGCCGGGTAGTCGCTCGCCTTGAAATGCTCGCTGGCCGTGCGGATCCAGATATCGGGGTTGCTCCCGTAGACCGCTTTGAAGAACGCGCCCTGGTAGCGGCGCCCAGCCACCGAGACCCCATTGCGGGTTTGCCGTGGCCGCCCCGCGCGACTTGCCGCGATCGGATCAAGGCCGAACCACAGCTTGCCGCGACCATCACCGCCCACCGGATAGGCCCGCAGGCGCTGACGAACCGAGGCCACAGCGATCCGCTCCTGCACAGCGACCGCCCTGCCCACGTGGGTACGCAGCCAGCGCAGGGTCTTGTTGATCGCTCGACGCTGAGCTTTGGCGATGGCCTTGGGAGCCAACGCCACAAACTCATCGAACCGTGCGACCTGCTGGGGCACCGCCTGCAGGGTGATCATCCCGGTGCTGAAGGACACCTTGTGATAGCTGCCGACGCTCATGGCGCCTTCCTCAGCACCAGGGCAACCAGTCCGTCACCGCCTGGCTCGACGCTAGCGATCGTGTACGCGCCGCCGCCGTCCTCCGCCGACAGGTCGATTTCTACCCGCTGCCGGGCTTCGACCCCGGCGTTGTCCTTCACACGGATAACCAGGTGCGGCTCCCGCAGCGACGTAGTGATGCGGCCGAGCTTCGGCTGCAGCCACGGTGCAGAGAACATCCCCTGCACTTCGCGCCCATCGATCAGGGCGCGATCGCCCAGGACATCGAACACCGTATCGTCCACTTCATCGATCAGGTCCCGGAACGCCATGATCAGAGCGTCAGGCGGATGACGGTACGGGGGCGGGTGCAGATGTGCAGCGGGTTGGACTGCGCCTCACCGTCGATACCTTTGCCGAAAGGCATCTCCTCGATCTTGCTGTAGTACGGCAGGCCCTCGGTGTTGACGGTCTCGATGTAGTCCGCCGGGGCGTAGATCGACAGAAACAGATCCGAGACGCCTTCGGGCACCAGGCGGGCTTCGTCATCGGACACGTAGGCCTTGCCGCCCACTTTGCCGCGATAGCGCTCCCAGCTGATGCCGCCGAACTCGAAACCCTCTCGCCCATCACCCCGCAGGGCTGCAGCTTGTTGGCTGCCCTTGTAAGTCTCGACCACCGAAGGATGAGCGATCAGCTTCTTCCAGAACGTCTTGCCACAGAACGCTCGCGCGCCAGTCGTGGTGACATTGCCGAGCGCGTCTTCCTGCATATCCAACGCGTCGACGCACTGAGCCTGGATGTTGGTGTTCGGATCGTTGAGGCCCATCGACAGCGTCTGTCGGGAGACGCCAAAGGTTTTATAGATGTCCAGCAGCACCGACGAGCCATCGGCGTCCAGCACCTGGCCATTGACTGCCCCCATGCGGTGATATTCGTGGGTGGCGTCTAGCTGGCTCCGGGCCTTGCCCAGGCGCTTGTTCACTACCGCTTGAACAGCCTGCAGCTCGGTGGTGGTGCCGAACGCACGAATGCCTTGAATCTCGTCGGCCTTGATCGAGAAGCGCTGCGGCAGGTGGATGGTGTTGAACGGGATCAGCTTGCGCTTGCTGCCGCCGACCACAAGGCCAGAGGTCCCACGTTCACCTGCAGGAACCAAGGCCAGCGTATCGCCGTCCTTTTCGATCTGAACGGTCAGGGTCGGTACGCCCTCCTCGCGGAACAGGCCGAGGGCGGCCAGACGGCCCGGCACGTACTCCTGCTCGTTGATGGCGGCGGTCAGGGCCGCAACGCTGAAGGCATCGTCTTGAAAAATGGCAATCTCAGCCATGGGGTACTCCAGAAAGTAAGAACCCCGCACAAGGCGGGGCTGGGAGAAAGAGAGGGTTGGGTCAGCGCAGGATGATGAACTGTTTCGCCAAGGACTTTTCGGCATCAGCATCGACGCCCGTCAGCAACGCCTCGGTAACCTCGGCCAGCCGCACGACAGCGCGCCCCCGGCGCGAGATGTCCGACTCACCGAGCGGGGCGAAGAGGATGCAAACGGCGTTTTCAGTACCGTCTTCAGCCGCTGGAGCGTAGGGCGCGAACTCGCCGGTTGCCGTGACCAGGCCGAGCAACTGCCCAGCGACCAAGGCCGGGCCGGCTGCGATGTTGATGGCTTCCCGGGAGATCTTCCCCGCGCCCTCAGAAAGCAGGAACTCACCGGCGTGGACCGGTTCCTGTTGGATGTTGCTCATGGTCGTGCTCCTTTGTTGGCGGCCTGCCGGCGGGCAGCCCAGATGCTGGATGGGTTGGGGAGTTGCGCCTTGACCTTCTCCGGCTCGTCGTCGGCCGGTGGCAGGCTGTTGTCGATCTCAAAGCCTTTGCCGGTGCTGACCAGCTTTTCGAACAGGCGCGCTCGCACCGCTTCAGGCTCCAGGCCGGCGTTGACGTACTCCGCTGTAAGCTCGGGCAAACGCGCCGCGACGCAGAGGTCGTGGACACCCTTGGCCCGTGTCAGCGCGGCCTGCACCGTGGCCTGGTCGGTCAGTTTTGTGGAGGCGATCAGGGTCTCGGCCAGGTTGCTGATACCGGCCTTGGCACAGCCCTGGGTGATCATCAGCGCCAGCGCCGTGGAGGCTGCTGGATCTAACGGGGTTACTTCAGGTGGAGTTGCTGGGTCATCGTCCGGCGTCTGATCGGCCAGCTGATCCAGCAGCGCCTGCGGCGTCTGGCGGTACCGCTTCATCGCTGCGCCTTGCGCGAGGCAGGCTTTGACCTCGACCCCGGTGCCCACCTCATCAGCCAGGCCCAGCGCCAGGGCTTCCTGAGCCGTCAGCCAGGTCTCATCGTTGACCATGCGCCGCAGCTCGACGTCGTCGATGTCCGGGGCCTTGGCCCGGTATGCCGCGATGATGGCTTCGAAGGTCTGGTCGAGAACGTCAGCGACGCGGCGCAGGTCCTCGGCATCGCCGCTGGTCCAGGTCCAGGGGTTGTGCACCATCAGCATGGCGTTGGAAGCCATGACCAGGCGGTGGGCGCCACAGGCCGCGACACTGCCGGCACTGGCGGCCAGCGCATCGATACGCGCGGTGCAGCGCTCGCCAAGGCGATTCAGCGCGTTGTGAATGGCCAGGCCGTCGAACAGGTCACCACCAATGGTGTTGAACGCCACCACGACCGGCGACACGCCGTCGTCGATCGCCTTCAAGTCCTTGATGAACTCGTTCGCAGTGATGCCCCAGCCACCAATCTCTCCGTAGATGTAGATCTCGATGGGGGCTGGCTCGGTGTTGGCTGCGCCTTCGGCCGCTGCGCTGATCTTGTACCAGTGCTGGTCTTCGACCTTCAGCGCCGAAGGCACCTTGTTGAAGATGCGGAATGGCATCAAAGGCTTCAAGGGTTTCATGGTTTCTCCTTCTCGTCGGAATCGTCATCGATCGCCGACAACGTGCTGTAGGTGAGGCCCAAGATCTTCGCCCGGGCGAGATCGGCGGCGTTCTCTTCGTCCACCACTTCGGCATCGGTACCGCCTCGCAGGCAAACCTCGCTGCGTGACGCGAAGCCCGCGGCGATTTCCATGGTGCGCGACTGGACGTCCTGGACCGGGTGGATGTAGGCCCAGCCCTGGGGCACCCACCGGGTACGCTGGTAATCGCGGCGGCGCTGCGAGTAGTCCGGCAGGTCGAGCGCACCGGCGAGTACCGCCATGTCCATCCAGGCTTTACGCACCGGCCGACACAGCTGATGGACGTAGACCTGGAACTGCAGTTGCTCCAGCCTGCGACGGAACTCGGTCAGCACCACGCGGATCGCGCGGTCGTTCACACCCTGCATGTCACCGGTCATCAGCTCGTAAGGCAGCCCCGAGCCGGCGGCAGCGGCCATCAGCTGCTGCCGCATGAAGTCGGGGTAGTTGTTACCGGCATCGGGCGGGTCCGAGAACTCGACCTGCTCACCGGGTAACAGCTCCTGCATCGTGCCGGGCTCCAGCCCCACCATCGGCGTGAAACCGTCACGGTCGTACTTCACCGGTGCGCCAGTGAGTGGGTCTATCTGCGGCGGACCGTCCGGGGTGGGTTTGCGAACGAAGCCTGCGAAGAGGTTGGCCACCTCTTGGCGGAACAGCACCGCATCGTCGAAGTTGTCCAGGCTGCGCAGACGCTTCAGCACCGGCGCCAGGCGCGGTACGCCACGCAGTTGCCCCGGCTCCAGCGGCTCGAAGACATGCAGCATCTGCTCGGCCGGTATGCGCACCAGCTGGTTGTAGCCGACGTTCAGCGCCGACTTGTCGCTGGGATGGTTGCGGTAGCACCAGTACGCCACCCGCCGACCCATGCCGTTGAACTCGATCCCGGCGCGGATAACGTTGCCGAAGCGGGTCAACTCGAACTTGTCGTGGGGAACGAACTCCGGCGCCAGGCACTGCAACTGAAGCGGCACCGCGTAGCCATCCTCCAACCGCCGCGGGCGCAAGCGGATGAAGCATTCGCCCGACTGCTCGACCGTCCGCGCCACCAGCGCCTGCAGGCCGTAGAAGTCGGTGAGCTGATCGGCGTCAGCTTCATCGACCCAGTCTTCCCACAGCACCTGCATCGCCTTGCGCACTGCCTTGTCGAGCAGTTGCGGATGCGGCGTAATACCGGTGCCGATCAGGTTACTGACGCGCTTGTCGATCACGTTGGCTGCATAGGGGTCATTACGCACCGCGCTGCGCGAGCGTGAACGCAGGTTGCGCAAGGCCGGCATGATCAAGCTGTTCACGCCGGTGTCCGGCGCATCCCAGTTCGATGAGCGCCGTCCCTCGGCGGCACCTTCGTAGCTGGCCTTGATCCGCTCGGGCACCAGAATTCCCGAGCGGCCGAGGGTCAGATAACGCCCGCTCACAGGCCTTTGCCCCCGTGGTAGACGCGCACGACGCGCGAACGCGGCCCGGCGGCTTTCACCAGTTCGGACTGGATCAGGTCGCGGGCCTTGATCAACTCGTCGACGGTTCGATACTCAACGGTGCGGTCCGAGTAACGGACGATCTTTTCGCCGCGCGCGATCGCCCGCTCGACAGTCGCGAGGTCTGCTTTTGTATAGGCCATGTCAGCGTCTCTTCAGGTAGCCGCTGCTGGAGCTGCGGCGTTGCATGGGTTGGGGTGCGGGCCGCGGTGCCGGCGTTGGTGGCGGATCGTTGCGCCTGCCCGGTACCGGCGCTGGGGGCGATGGCAGATCGTCATCGTCCTGATCGTCGGCGTCGGGCTCGCTGGCCTGGGGCCGGGCTGGGGGCTGTTCGCTCTGATCGAACAGGCTGGCCTGCGCGAGCGCCTGCCGCAGCTTGTCCCATTCGTGCTCGCCGTAGCGGTGCAGGCCGAGGAAGTTGGCCATGGCGAGGTTGTACACCATCAGGTCCAACGCCTCGTTGCGTTCAGCCTTGCTCTTGACCCACTCGATCCGCTTGTAGCCCTTCACGTAGCGGGCGATCTTGCGTTCGGCCACGCACTGCTGGAAGAACTCGTCGGGTAGGTCCTTGGCGAAGTGCAGCGCACCAGGGCCTTTCTCGAAGCTGTAGCGGTTGTAGATCCAGTCCTTGGCGGTGTCAGTGCCGACGATCCACAACTCGGCGCCGTTGCGTTCGGTCTGGCCCTTCCAGGTGACGTCCACCTGCGACGGACGCTGGGCGATCACTGGCCTGCCCGGCTTGCTTGCGCCCTTGAGTGCAAACACGTTGCGCCAGCGGCGCACTCGGGTGAACTGGTAGACCTCATGGGTGTGGTGACCGCCGGAGTCGATGCCGGTGGCCAGGATCGCCAGGCTGACGCCGCAGGGGTGGTGGTACCGGACTTTGAGGCGGTCGTCGAGCAGCGCCCAGGTGCGCTCGTCTGCAGGGTCGCCGGGGATGACTTGATGGTCGACAACCCAGCGCTCCATGCCGGCTCCCCAGGCCATGACCATCAGCTCCAGGCGGTTGGCCTGGACGTCGACAGAGGCCGTCAGCGCGAGCGCCCCCACGGGCAATGTGCCGAGTACGTAGTCTTCTTGCAGCGCACGGGCCTGCAGCACCTCGGCCTTGGTCTGCTCGATTGCACTATCCCAGACCTCAGCCAGGCGAGTGTTGTAGAACACCTGCATCGGTTCAAGGTCGCCACGGTCCTGGGCGCGCTTGGCCTCTTCGAACTCGCGGGCCAGCATGGCCCAAGAGTGCCAGCCGAGCGGGGCGTACAGTGCATTGAGGTGGAACCCCACCGTTTCGCCGTCGCCTTCGGAATGGGAGCGCCATTCTCCTTTGGCCAGCATCTCACCCTTGTGATGTTCCTCTATCACTACGTCGCACTCAGGCCCCGCGCACTGGTAATGCACGTTGGCGAAATCAGCCGAGTACATCAGGCGATCCCACTTCAACGTCTGCATGTGCCCGCAGGTCGGACAGGGCACGTAGTAGAAACGCTGGTCGCTCATCTCGAAGAGGTCTGCAATCCGCGAGGCGCCCTTGATCGTTGGCGAGCTGGAGAAATAGAACTTGGCGTTGCGGCCGAAGGTACTGCCGCGCGCCTCAGCCAATTTGATGGGATCACCTTCCTGGTCAACATCCACATCCCAGCGGTCTATCTCGTCGCCGTAGACATACCTTGCAGACAGTTCAGCAAGGTTGGCGGCCGAGCCGGCTGTGGTCGCGTAAAGCGTGCCGCCCTCGAACTCCTTGGTGTCCATCGTGTTGCGGGCATCTCTGGAGCGGGATGCAGCCACACGTGATTTCAACTCCGGGATAACCGCTAAGGTTTTGCCGATCCGCGACGACACCCGTTTCGCCAGCCCCAGGCTAGGTAGCAGGGTCAGGATGTTAGATGGCGCCATATGAATCAGAGCGCCGATCCAGTTCAGGGCGATCTGCGTTTTCATCAATTGCGACGCGACCATCGTGACAACCCGCTTGGACGGATGGGCTGGAGACAGGCATCGCATAGGTTCGCGCGCATACGGCGTGCGCGCCGTTCGGTACTTACCAGGTTCGGCGGCACCGGTGTCACGCGGGATACGCATGTAGCCATCGGCCCATTCATCGACCCAAAGTTCAGGGTCAGGTTTCAGGCCTCGCGTATACGCAGCATGGTGGACCGCCGCCCCATCTGCGTATGGAAACTGCATAGGTTCAGCTCTGTGAGTGAATGGCTTGCTCAAACTCGGCAGCGGTCATGGAGGCGGCGTCGTCCAGAACTCGCCGCAAGGCGCTCGCGATGATCCGTTCGATTTGCCACGGATCGGAGATTGCCGAGATTTCGGGAGCCAACTGCGCGGGAAGAGCCAGCACCTGGTCGCGAATCATCCGGCCAGCAGAAAACGCCGCTTGATCCACGACCTCCACTTCAACCAGTGCGCCGTTTGTTTTACGCAAGTTGGTTTCTGTCAGTTCGGCCTGCGCCAGCGCCAGCCGAGCTTTGGATTGCTGATAACCCGGATGAACGACCTGATGTTGGACTTCAGCCGTTCGAAGCGGCACCGCCGCTGGAGGAACGGGGGCCGGCTCCACGTTCGAATTACGCCTGCCCGGCTCGCTGGTCATTGCCAGGTATTGCTCGCTGGCGTCTACATCTACCAACCCATCGGCTGTGAGAATCAAGCGACCCTGCTGAACGAGCTTTCCCACGTACTGCCGCGACCAGCTTTTGCTTTTCGCGTATTCGGTTCGGGTGAGATATGTCATGTAAACCTCTGTCAACTTGGGCTGTAAACCTGTCAACCAATGTCAACCAACGTGGGAAAACCAGCCGCTAACAAAGAATCGCGGGTTCCCGGTCCCGTACCCCGGCCATATCGCCAGGGTCCCCGGCCCCACCCAGGATTCGGGGCGGGTCACTGGCCCGGCTCAGTGCCTGCTGGCGACACCTGGGTCAGCCCCAGCCGCTTGGCGGCCCAGCGCTCGTAGAGGTTGATCGCCACATCGGCGCCGGCCATCGCGGTCAAGCAACCGACCGCCGCCGCCATCCACACCGATGCGCCAAGGGCATACAACAGCATGTTGGCCGACAGCCCGCAGGTAACGCAGGCACCCGAGCGCAGAGCGAGCCGGCGCACCAGCCCCCAACCTCGAGCACCCGCCTTGTCGGCCCGCCACATTTCACCCGACACCCCGCCGACCAGGGACAGTACGATCACCATCCAGATCGGCATCTCGACTAACGCTTGTTGCTCGCTGTTCATGCAGGCCTCAATTGGCAAAGCACGGCGCCGGAAAAAGAAAACCCCGCCAAGTGGCAGGGTTCTCGATGCGCCGACAGGTCGGAGCGGGTTGCACAGCACAGTGCTTGTTGGGGAAGCGCCTAAGCGCACTTTTGATATCGTGGCGCCTTTTTACATGCCACCGGAAAAACCGAAAAGGGGCAATTATCGGTACGTCACAATGTGGTCGCTATGTAGCATCCATGTTGCACGCAAGTTGCATAGTGACCCGACGAACGGTAGGCAAGCGTACCCGCCCTGCCCTTGCCCCCAGAATGGCCAACACCTGCAAGTGCAGCGCTTTCACCCAGTTGCGATAAGTGCGATCCGCGTCCTCGGTCAGCCCGACTTCGCGCATTTGCTCACGTACCGTCGCGCCGTGCAGGTAGCGCAGCTCGGCCAGCTTGGCCAACGTGGCGCCACGAGCATCACGCCGCGCCAGTTCCGCCACCGCGGCGTCGACCTCGGCAGCGGCATGGTCGAGGCCTGCACCCGACACCAAAATGCGCGCCCCCGACGATCCTGTGCGCGGTGCCGCCCCCTTCCATTCCATGATCGTGCCCATCTGGCTGCCCAAGCTCGCTTCCAACCCTAGCTTCCCGCGCTGCTCTCCCCAGTGCCGCATCAGGTCCCCCACCAGGCGCAGGCGTTCGGCCTGATCAATCAGCTGAGCCATATCGACCTGATGCTGTGCAAGTCTCACCAGGAGCTGAAGGCGTAATCCGTGGTCCACCATCATTGCCCGCCCTCCAGAATCGCAACCCAACACAAAAAATGCCAACCCAACACAAACCCACCACAGATAAAACCCAATAAATTCAATAGATTATGGATAGGTGTGTTGAGTGTGTTGGGTTTGTTGGGTTTTTTAGTCCTCGCATAGGTTTTTTTACGGCACCGTATTAGCTTGAGAAATATTCCGTATGCGCGCGCACGCGCGCGCAAACCCAACACACCCAACACAGGGGCACTCGGGGCCTTGAAATACGGGGGTTCTATGTGTGTTGGGTTGCAGAAGTGGACCCAACACAAACCCAACACACCCAACACAGGGGCTCTTGGTTTCATGCTGCCAGCCCCTTCACGTGGTCCCAACCGTCCACGTTCCACCCTGCAAGTTTCGCCTTGCTGCGCCAGGTGAGAACTGCTTGCCCAAGCTCGGCCGCATTGAATGATGGGGGCAGGGAAGCATCGCCATCGCTCGGGAAGAAAAACGCCGCAAACCGCCGGTTATTGCGCTCCGTCCAAGGGATTGAGCGCGTCTTCTCGACTGTGGCGCTGAGCATGAGCGAAAACTTCGTCTGACTCATGGCGTGCTCTTTGTTCCGAGAGCACCATTCAATGAACAACGCATATAGGTCTGTTGCTAAGCAGCATGCCCACAGACCACGACCTAGCTCCTCGGTTCGCCACAAGTGCAAGAAAGTTTGCCATGCCGTGCGACTGAGCGCGACTAGACGTTGCCGTGCCTCTGTCTCGGGAGGACGAGTGCGCTGGTCGAAATCTCCCAACTCGACAGCCAGTAGCCAGCCGTACAAGGCCGCAACCCCACCGTTGGCCAACTCATGGCTGATCGCCTTTTGTCGCACAACAGGCAACGTCTCCATGGGCCACATCACCAGCATTCGTCGGTCGGCGTCACTGATCGGCCAGGGCATGATCTCGTTGCTCAGGAAGACGGCGTTCATGTGGTTGGCCTCTTCCCAACCGTTGATGAACTTGGACTCCATGCGCACCGTCTTGCCGGTGATCATGTGCTTGATCTTGCCGACCTGGTTGTATCGCTGATCCCTGCTGACAACTTCCTCGAACACCGCCCAGAGCTTACGGCTCTGCCAGGCGTTGAAACTGCCTTCCAGTTGCGTCTGCCCTACCGTCGCGGCGTATTGCCCGTAGAGCTGACCGAAGACGTCGGCAAACAGCAGACTCTTGCCCGAGCCTTCCATGATCGAGTGCATCAAAACAGCTGTGTCCATCTTCGCGCCCATATGCTGGAGCGGGTAAGCGAGCCATTTCACCAGCCATTCCAGCGCCTGTTCATCGTGGTTGCAAAGGAACGAGATCAGCCAGCGAAGGTTCTCGCATGCAGCATCATCCCGCACCGGTTCAAGTGGCAGCCCCTCAAAGGTGTTGATGTAGACATTCGGGTCCTTGGTCATCGTCGGGTCAAACACGATGTGATCGACGTCTACCACCCTACGCTCCCCGCAGTTCAGCCACCACTTGTACTCATCCCCCAGTGCCATCTTCACGGCACCCTCTGGGATCCGACGCTTCTTTTCCCGATCCCAGACATCCTTGGTCCCGTCGATGTAGACGTAGCGCTCGATGGGATCTAGCTTCAGCGCCCCGCCTTTCTTACTTGCCAGGCGCCGCGCCTCATCGAGCTCCTGCGCCTGCTCAGGGGCAATCAGCTTTCTGTCGGGCCGCTCCAGCCATACCTTGGCCAACGGCTTACCCACCAGCGCTTCGAAAGCCGACTTCTTCATCGGCTTCGCCTTGTCCATGTCCCAGACTTGCGTGGTGCCTTCTATCAGCGCGAACCGCCGCAGCGCGCCTTCAATATCCGGCGCGCTTCCCCCTTCCCCCCCGTCGGCCGAGGAGGCGGCCGGGCTGGCCTCGATTGGGTCGGGGGCAGATCCGTCAGTGTCAACGCCCGCAGCGCTTTGATCGGCCTGCTCGGCAACAGATGGGGTGCGGGGAAGCTCACCCAGCGGCGGGGGTACCGGCGGGCGCGATTTGGCATCGATACCCAGGATCTGCGCTGCCGCTCGGGTAGCTGCCCTCTGATCGCCGTCGTGCATCAGAATGCAGAACACGTCGAAGGCATCATTCTTGTGTCCGTTTGCCAGCGGGTCCGACGTGTGATGGGAAAAGAGCTTTCCGTCGGTGATAGTCACCCCAGGCATGCCAGAGCTGCTGTGCGGGCTCAGCCACTTCCCGTCGATGCGCTTGTAGCCATGCGCCTCGATCATCGTGGCGATGTCATGGATGCGGTTGAATTCCGGGATGACCTCGGGGAGCTTGTCACCAGATCGAGCAACAACTGGTGAGGGCCTTGGCGTTGGGCGAGCCGCGGGCATAGCCGGCTTCGGCCTCCACGGGCAAACGGCCTCCCCTTTGGGCTTGAACTCGTCCCAGCCCTGCCAGATCGCCAGCAGCTCGGGCGGGAGCTCCGGCAAGCCGCCGGCGTCTGGTGCAGTGCGCCATGTGTATGGCTTACCCGTGCCAGGGTGGATGGAAGGCGGCAGCACATCCTGCACCAGGCCGCCCCGCAGCTCAAAGACGGTCACTTTCTTGAAGGGCTCAGCAGCCAATCGGAAAGCCGCTTCGCGGTCGGCATCTTCCGCGTCTACAGCTGCTTGGACCTGCGCCATTAGCCCCTTGTAGATGGTGCCATCGGGGTCGTTCTTGTTGGGCCAAACCAGGGCGTGGCGACTCAGCTCCACGCCCTCGGGGACGCGGAACATCACACGGAAACGCTCAGGGTTACCCACGGAGGTCGGGTATGCGTCTGCAAGGGCGTCAACGTCGAGCCCCAGCGTCTGCTGCATGACCTGCCGCGTCAGTTCGACGTCATCAACGTCCAACGAGCAGACGCGACTAGGCCCGAGCACCACCCCAAGATTGTGACTCGGGCGCTTCGTCCAGAACGCCTCGGCATCATCGGCGACAGTGAAATAGCGACCGGGCTGATTCCAACCTTTACCCTTCGGCCCCTTCTCACCTGGCTCGATCGGGACCAGAGCCAGGTTGAAGGTTTCAATGTAACGCCGCGCCCAATCAGCTGTGGTAGGAGTTGGGCGCCCGCTCATCTCCGGCGCTCCCGCAACCCCTGGCAGTCGACGCAGGTTTCGCAACCCGTGACCGACTGCTGACGGGCCAACGGAATCGGCTCGTCGCAATCCTCACAGAACTGCGCGCTCGGTTTTACAGGAAGTCGTGCAAGGCGCTGCAGTGACAGTTGGAGGAAGTACTCAGCATGGTCATTGGCGAAATCGACGGCGTCAGCCATGAGTTTCGTCCTCCATGGCCTCGCGCGCACCCGCCATGATGGCAAGCACCTGCCGGATAACCTCCATGCCGCGCTGCTCCAGATCCAACACCTCGGGCAAGGTCCAGACATTGTCCGAGGCGCCATCATGCAGGCTACCTACAAACTGCCCCGATTCGTCGAGCAGCTTCGCAACCGCCTGCAGCGCATCGTTGGTGGCCGGCACCGGCTCGGGGCGATACCAGACCGCGCCTGCAGGGCGAACCAACGCGTCGAGCAGACGCGGATCAGCAGTCCATTGCACGATCTCTTCAAGCTCATCAGGTGTTGGCCAGCGGCGGTCGTCGGTATGGTGCAGCTTCTTCTGAAGGGCATCGACCTCAAGCCCCATGTCGAAGGCCAACCGGGTGATACCGCCGTGATAGTCGCGACCTGCGCGATAGAGCGCCTGTCGCAGAGTGAGGACCGGGCCAGCGCCCGGCAAAAGATCAATCCTGCTCATAACCGTAAATCCTCGGTTTACGGTGTAGCCATCGGATCAGGTAAGACCTATCCTACGACCACGACCGTCGTGCTGTGCGTAAAACCGCGCTGTGCTGTGCGTGTACTGCATGCGGTAACAGTCATCCGGCTGAACTTGTGAGAGAGGGCACCGGGTGACGGGAGTGATGGTGTTACACCTTCATAGCTGGGCCGGGAGGTGAGAGTCCTGGCTCAGCGTTCTTACTTTTGATCTGTTTCCTCCCGTTGAACCTGCTCGTCGTAAAAAACCTCGATAGCCTTGCCTACCTCATAGCGGACTGCCGCTCCCTTCGTCGCGCGATAAATCGTCGGCTGTGTCACCCCGACCCGATCAGCAATCGCACGTTGTGAAAAACCCTGTGCGATTAGGGCTCGAAGCATCTCTTGTATGGACATGATGCAACCTATTCGTTAGCGAATAACCCGATGTTACCCAAACGAATAGGAGAGAGCAATACACTAGCGATACGCAAACTAATCAGAGCCGTTAGCAGTGATAGGAAACCGCATAGCAAAGCGTATGCACGAGCTTGGTCTGTCAGGAGGAGAGCTGGCCCGGCGATCCGGCGTCCCACAGCCAACAATTCATAGGATCCTCTCAGGGACATCGGTAAGTCCCCGGCAGGAAAACGTCGAGCGCATTGCCAAAGTGCTGGGCGTCACAACTGAGTGGCTCTGGAAGGGTGAAGCTGGCAACCCCGTTGCCGTCGCGCCACATACGAACGTCGAACCAGGCCCACATGTTCGCGGCTTTGTACCGCTGATCTCCTGGGTACAGGCTGGAGCCTGGTGCGAAATGCAAGAACCGCTGGAGATGCATGAAGCGGAAGCTTGGTTACCTTGCGCGGTATCGCATAGCAGTTCGACATTCGCACTTAGGGTTCGAGGCTTGTCGATGTTCAACCCACACGAACGAAGGTCTTTCAGGGAAGGAGACATTATTTTTGTCGACCCTGCAAAAGAGTATGAGAATGGCTCCCTTGTGATCGCCAAGCTCGCCGATAGTAGAGAAGCCACGTTCAAGCAGCTCGTTATCGAAGGAGATCGCCAGTTCCTGAAGCCGCTGAACCCCTCATGGCCAGATCCGATCATTGAACTCCCCCCAGACGCCACGATTTGTGGAGTCGTTGTGTCGAAGGTGGAAATATTCTAATCGTTTTCGAATAGGTCCACCTCGAAAAGGTATTGACCCTAAAAATTCGTTTGAGTATTGTCTGGACCGCACCCTCTCTCTCACTGAGGTTCAGACATGCCAAACGCACAGCACACCCCTTCGTGCAAGGTCTACTTGCACCCAATGACCTGCAACCGCCCCGCCCAACTGGTGGCATTCCAGCTCCGAACAGGTCTCCATATCGTGGCCACCCCACGTGGCAACGCTCAGGCTATTCCCGCTCTTGGGGGTGTTGAATGAGCGAGTTCACTATCCCTTTGAGTCGGATCATGGTGCTGGAGCGCACGCTGGAGCACGGCGGTACCGCGACGTGCAAACTCCAGCGCCCCGAGACATCGGTGGACGCACAGGTTTACGTCGAAAATGACACTACCACTCACCACATCAAGGTGACGATGGGGCCTCTCACCAGCTCTCTATCCCTTCCCCGCAGGCTGGCTACCAAGTGCCAATCCTTGCGCGACTTCCTGCAGGATCTGGCCAATGGCCGAGCTGATTCCGGCGCAATGTCGGAAGAGGCTCTAGCCCTGCTGGAGGCGCAAGACAGCGTGGATGAAGTCCTACTCGTCGGCCAGATCGCGTATGTGATCAACACCGTCAACCATGCGCTGCCCTTCGGCGCAGTTGTGACCAATGACCAGGGCGAGGTCTGCGCAGCGGTTACCGCCTCGAACAAACAGCAACTCGCTGCTGCCCTCCGCGCAAAGCTCAAGCCCGGCCATGAGGGGCTTGGGGAGCGCACATGAGCACCCTGGAACAACTGCGCAGTGAGTGGGCGACGCCCTGCCCTACGTTGACCGCCGTGCGGGAGCGCTACTTCCCGCACATAGGCTCGGACAGACGACTCAGGGAGCTGATCAACAAAGGGGCGATCCCGCTGACGTTGAAAAAGCTGCACAACTCAGCGAAGGCGCCCCACGTGATCTACCTGCACGACCTCGCCCAATACCTCGACCATCAGGCGCAACAAGACTCGCAAATCGCTTGAACCAGGCGGCCCCGGCCATCAGGGGCAACAGCCCGCCACCGGCTCTCAAATCCACGGTGGCGGGTCAATTTGGAGCACACCATATGCAACCACATCAGCAAGTCCTCGCTGTGGGGATTCTTTGGCTTGTCACCTTGATTGTCGCGCCGTACTTGTTCACGAAGGCTCGCAGTCGCGCCTTCAGTCGTGGCGTGGAAATCGGCAAGGAACATCATAGAGCCGATCTGAAGCTGCAGCTCAAGACCCTCCGAGAGGAGCTGGACGAAGCCCGCGTCCAGACCGAGGCAGACCAGCGTAAGCACCATCTGGCTGTGGCGTCCCTCAAGCGAACCATCAAGGAGCTTGAAGAACGGATCATGTCCTACACAGGCATGCCGGTGACCAGAGCAGACTACGACAAGCTACTCGGCACGGCTGAGATGCTACGCCTGGCCCAACGCACGATGAGCGCCTTGATGGCGGCCCCACAAGCCGCCCGCGCCGCCGAACAAGCCACCGCCATAGACAACCTCGCCAAGCGAGTTCATTCCCACCTGGGTGCAACACCGGCAGCCACCACGGAGGCCGCAGCATGAGCACCAAAAGCGTACTCGTGATTGGCCCCCAAGGGTGCGGTAAGACCACTCAAGCCCCCGCGATCGCCAAGGCCCTGGGCCTCAGCAACATCCACGACAACTGGGAGCCCGGAGCAGCAGTTGCACTTCTGGACACCCTGGTACTGACCACCGCACGCGGGACTAATTGGCACTTCAAAGGGCGGACGATGACTTTCGACCAGGCCATGCAGATCGTCCAGCACCGAGGTGACGCAGCATGAAGACCCTATGCATCTATCACGGTAACTGCGCCGACGGGTTCGGCGCTGCCTGGACTGTGCGCCGCTGCTTGGGCGCAGAGAATGTCGAGTTCCTCGCCGGTCACCACGGCATGACCCCACCTGAAGTAACTGGCCGCACCGGGGTCATCGTCGACTTCTCCTTCCCTCTGGAAACGCTTCAGGTGATGGCCCAGCACGCCCAAGCCGTACTGATTATCGACCACCACAAAACCGCTGCCGAGGCCCTGGCCGACGTGGAGGCCGCTCCAATCCACTTTTACGCCTGGGCAGAAACCCTGCCTAAGCTCAGCGCCGTGTTCGACATGAACCGCAGCGGCGCCGGCCTCACCTGGGACTTTTTCTTCCCCTACAACCAGCGACCGGCCCTTATCAACCACATCGAGGACCGTGACCTCTGGCGCTTCAAGCTGGCAGGCACCCGCGAGATCCTGGCCAACCTGTTCAGCTACCCACAGGACTTCGAGGCCTGGGACAAGCTGATACAGCAGCCAATGAACGCTGCCATCGCTGCTGGGACAGCCATCAACCGAAAGCACCACAAGGACGTAGCCGACCTGGTAGCCAGCAGTAAGCGCCGGATGATCATCGCCGGTCATGATGTGCCAGTGGCGAACCTGCCCCATAGCCATGCCAGTGACGCCGGTCACCTGATGGCACAAGGCGAGGAGTTTGCTGCCTGCTACCAGGACAGCACCGACCACCGTTACTTCTCCTTGCGCAGCAGCGATGAAGGAATGGATGTAAGCGAGATCGCCAAGCAGTACGGCGGCGGCGGACACCGCAATGCGGCGGGCTTCAAGGTGCCGTTAGACCATGAACTGGTACAAGGCGGCAAAGCCAATGATGCCCTAGCGCTGGACGCAGATAACAGCGCAGTCGCTTGGCTCGGCCAGGCCGGGCTATATCGCACTCGCCTGGAAGCCTTGCAGAACGGCGAGCAGCACCTAGAACCAGTTTCCAGCGACGAACTGTTCGAACTCGCACGCAGTCACGTTCGCGAGGGCCACATCCATGCCTAACCCAACCCGCACCTGGCAGTTGGTCAGCCTGATCTTGGCCTGCGCCCTGATCGCTGCCTTGACCCAATTGCGCCAGCCAGCCCTTGTTAACGCACAGAAAGGCACGTCACCGACTGTAAACAAAATCACCGGCTACGAGCACTTGGCCCTGAGCCCGAACGCCCGCCGCGCCCATGAGAGGTATTCGCTGTGATCACAACACAGGCCTACACCCCGAACACTCGCGACGCAAAGGGCGTGCAGACCTTCATGCGTCCCGCCATGGGCGTGTTCTGCGACGTCTGCGGCATCCCACGCACGCGGGGCAACCATGAACGCTGCAGCAAGATCCGCCAGGCGGCAGGCTTCGCCACCCCACTGGAGCGCCAGACATGAATCTCAACCTCTCAGAACTGAAGGCCCTGGCCACCGCAGCTCAACGCGCCCCGTATGATCACGTCGCCGCGAACGACTACGGCATGGCGATGCCGCCAGCGATAACCCTGGAGCTGATCGCAGAGATCGAGCGCCAACGCCTGATAAACGCCGAGGGCTGCAAGCCCGACAGCAGCATCCTGCTTGCTGGCCGCCCCTGCGCCGGGGGAGCGCCGTACCGCAGCCTCGACAAAGCGAAGGGCTGCAAGCCCGACCTCATTATCACTCCCCCACAGCCGGTCCATTCGGCCGAGCTCTCAGATGTGCTTCCGACAGTGTCGGTCGAGGGTGACCAGCTGGTTATCCGAATTACCACTGAGTGCCTCCTGCATGCCGTCACGTGCTGCTCTCAGTGGCCGATCGACGCAACTGGTGCGCCGGTCCCTATCGTGAATGGAGCACTGCTGGTAGAGGAAATCATCCACGAACTGCAGCGCGAAGACGAACAAGGCACCAACGCGATGCACCGCATGCTCGACGATGCCGCACTTGCCGCGCTGGACAACGGTAGCGAGGCAGTGGCCTACGACGAGGTGAGCTCATGAGCACGCCACGATGGGTACTGATCAACCGAGCAGCTGAACTCACCGGCTACTCCGAGGACGCCATTCGCCACAAGGTTAAGAACGGAACCTGGCCACAAGGCCGCATCTGGAGAAAGGCACCCGACGGGCGCATTACCATCAACATTCCTGAGTACGACAAGTGGGCAGAGAGCGCAGCACAAGTGGCCTAGAGGCGGAGCTGGCAAAGCACACTGGCATAGAGATTCATGGCGGCAACTTGCGGATCGCCTTCATGTGGCGCCGCATTCGCTGCCGTGAATCACTCGGCTTGCCAGTAACCAAAGCCAACATCAAGCACGCCGCCCAACTCCGGGCGGCGATTCTTCACGAAATCAAGGTGGGCACATTTGAGTACGGTCGGCACTTTCCCAACTCGAAGCATGCCGCGAATTACAGCAGTACCAAGGACGAACGCCTGGAAGCCTTAGCGGAACGCTACAAGCCGCTGAAAGCCATCGACATCACCCCGGAGACCGAGGAGAAGTACGGTTACGCGATCGACATCTGCGTCGGCTTAGTGGGCAAAGACCGCCTAGCCGGCGTGCTGCTGCCCGAGGACATTCACGTACTTCGCGCAAGGCTGATCGAAACCCGGGCCCCATCGACCGTCAACCACTACCTGGCCACCTTCGCTGGCTTCCTCACCTGGTGTGAAAGCAACAAATACTGCATTGCCGGCCTCGCTGCGGCCTGCACGCGATTCGCCATGAGCGAAAAAGAGCCTGATCCACTGACGCATGAGGAGTTCGACCTGATCGTGACGAAGGGTTGCCTGCATTCACAAGATGTTGCCGCAACCACGCTTGCTGTCTACACAGGACTGCGCCCTGGCGAACTTTGCGCGCTGGCCGTGGAAGATGTTGACCTGCAGGCCGGTAAGATCGAAGTAACCAGGGCGATCACCGCCCAAGGAACGTTCAAACTCCCCAAGACAGGCAAGCCCCGCACCGTGCTGCTGATGGAGCCGGCAATTGAGGCCTGCAGAACGCTGATCGATCTGGTGGCGAGGCACCCCAAGCAAGCGATCCGCGTTTATCACAATCGGCATGAGTGGCGAGACGAATCAGTCACCCCACTGCTGTCACCAAGCACACAGGCTCGGAAGAAGGTCATCAACGAGTGGTACGTCTCTACGGCCTGGAACACTAAATGGGCCGGCATCCAACGCCGCGCCGGTATACGAGCCAGGCGACCGTACCAAACTCGACATACCTATGCATGCTGGTGCCTTACAGCTCGAGGGAACTTGGCATTCATTGCTAAGCAGATGGGGCACAAGGACTTCACAATGCTGGTCGAGGTCTATGCAAAGTGGATGGATGACGAGTCCCCTGCAGAAGTGCAGAGAATCTGGGAGGAGCTCAAGAAAACTTCAGTCAAACCAGATCACTAAAGTCAGACACATTCATACGACGAATAGCATTTTGACAGTCTAAAAGCTCCACACGTAGGCGCTCCCTAGTCTTCATTCTTTCACTGAGCTCTCGCTTTAAGTCTTTGGCAGCCGCTGGTGAGGCCTTAGTCAATTCATTCAATAACTTAGAGAACCCTTTAGCACTGCTATCGAACTCGGCCTTCAATTTTCGCTCACGATCCTTCAGAGCATCTAGAGGAACCAGGTCAACCCGCTCCCAAACTTCTTCAACATCGCTATCCTCTGTCTCTAGAGCGGCATCCTCAATTTCCTTGATCACCGACTCGGAGGTGCGTTGATCAAGGTAGCTGTTCGCTAAGCTCAAAAAACTGCTATGACTGTACATTGAAAAATCAGCGCCAACTTTATCTTTGAATTCTGCTATGAGCTCCGGTCGCGGGCCGATTGTCTTCCCTCCAACTTTCAGCCACCAGTCGTCCTTCTGGTCACCTGTGATCAAGATCACTGCAGTCGACTCACTTTTTGCATGCTCGAGAATCTGAAGCCAGAGGATTAGATCGCCATATCTAGCCCGCACATGCTCGAAAACTGTCGAGTTCTTGTGCTTCGCAACATCTTCATAGCCAGGCGGCACCAGGTTGGCATACCGCTCCTCACCTTCTTTAATGGTTTTCTTCAACTTTTCGTCAGCCCAAGCAGGTCCCACCTTACCTTCCAGAAGATCAGCCAGACGCTCTTTTACATCGTCATTTACTATTTTATTCTCATAGTACGAAACTTTATCCTCAAGAGCCTCAATAACCTTGCAGGAGACCCCCACAAACTCATCGTGAAGTTTGGAGTGCACAAACGGATGTTTAGTATGCGACTCTAGATCAGAGAGCAAATCCGTCAAACTCTTGATTGTTGCGCGATACATCGAAGCCTGTTCGTGGGCAACACCCGGACGATTTCTTAAAAATTCGTAGGCAACTTGATGCGGAATCCAAACTCTCGACCCTAACGACTCTATAATTTTAAAAAGTGCCTCCCGCGCCTCTTCCGAGCGCTTATAAAGACTGGTCAGCACATTAGTGTCGAATACGAATATGCAAGCGTCCCAAAGCTGCTTTCTTGCGGCTTCACTGCGAGCAAAGTGATTGGCGAATGCTGATCTCATCGACTGCCTCCCTGTCCAAGGCATCATTATGACATCTTGATGTGTCGACCCGAAAGCGGCAGGAAGCGTGCTACCCTGTGCGCACTCACGCTTGCCATGATCTCTTACGCCCACCAAAATGCCCCATGGCTGCCCCAGCGAAACAGCATTAGCGCTCTAAACATCTGATGAATAAAGCAATTTCTGATTTTTCAGCACACACCCCGATGATGCAGCAGTACTGGAAGCTGAAAAACCAGCACCCGGACCAGCTGATGTTCTACCGCATGGGCGACTTCTACGAGATCTTCTACGAAGATGCGAAAAAAGCCGCGAAACTGCTGGATATCACCCTGACCGCCCGCGGGCAGTCGGCGGGCCAGTCGATTCCCATGTGCGGGATTCCGTTCCACTCGCTCGAAGGCTACCTGGCCAAGCTGGTCAAGCTCGGCGAGTCGGTGGTGATCTGCGAGCAGATCGGCGACCCGGCCACCAGCAAGGGCCCGGTGGAGCGCCAGGTGGTGCGCATCATCACCCCGGGCACGATCAGCGACGAGGCGTTGCTCGACGAGCGTCGCGACAACCTGATTGCCGCCTTGCTCGGCGATGAGCGGCTGTTCGGCCTGGCGGTGCTGGACATCACCAGCGGCAATTTCACCGTGCAGGAGATCAAGGGCTGGGAGAACCTGCTGGCCGAGCTCGAGCGCATCAACCCGGTGGAGCTGCTGATCCCGGATGATTGGCCGCAGGGCCTGCCAGCGGAGAAGCGCCGTGGCGCACGGCGCCGCGCCCCGTGGGACTTCGACCGTGATTCGGCACGCAAGAGCCTTTGCCAGCAGTTCGCCACCCAGGACCTCAAGGGCTTTGGCTGCGACAAGCTGACCCTGGCCATCGGCGCCGCCGGCTGCCTGCTGAGCTATGCCAAGGAAACCCAGCGCACCGCCCTGCCCCACCTGCGCAGCCTGCGCCATGAGCGCCTTGACGACACCGTCATCCTCGATGCCGCCAGCCGCCGCAACCTGGAGCTGGACATCAACCTGGCCGGTGGCCGCGACAACACCCTGCAATCGGTGATCGACCGCTGCCAGACCGCCATGGCCAGCCGCCTGCTGACCCGCTGGCTGAACCGTCCGCTGCGCGATCTGAAGGTGCTCAAGGCACGCCAGGACTCGATCCGCTGCCTGCTCGACGGCTACCGCTTCGAAAAGCTGCAGCCGCAGCTCAAGGAAATCGGCGACATCGAGCGGATCCTCGCGCGCATCGGCCTGCGCAACGCCCGTCCGCGTGACCTGGCACGCCTGCGCGACGCCCTCGGCGCCCTGCCCGAGCTGCAGAACGCCATGGCCGAGCTGGAGGCACCGCACCTGGCGCGCCTGGCCGCGATCACCGGCACCTACCCGGAGCTGGCCGGCCTGCTGGAGCGGGCGATCATCGACAACCCGCCGGCGGTGATCCGCGACGGTGGCGTGCTCAAGACCGGCTACGACAGCGAACTGGACGAATTGCTGTCGATCAGCGAGAACGCCGGCCAGTTCCTCATCGACCTGGAAGCCCGCGAGAAGGCCCGCACGGGCCTGGCCAACCTCAAGGTCGGCTACAACCGCGTGCATGGCTATTTCATCGAGCTGCCGACCAAGCAGGCCGAACAGGCACCCGCCGACTATATCCGCCGGCAGACGCTCAAGGGCGCCGAACGTTTCATCACCCCTGAGCTGAAAACGTTCGAGGACAAGGCGCTGTCGGCCAAGAGCCGTGCCCTGGCCCGCGAGAAGATGCTCTACGATGCCTTGCTCGAAACCCTGATCGGGCACCTGGCGCCACTGCAGGACAGCGCCGCGGCGCTGGCCGAGCTGGATGTGCTGAGCAACCTGGGCGAACGCGCCCTGAACCTGGACCTGAACTGCCCAAGCTTCGTCGATGAGCCGTGCCTGCGCATCGAGCAGGGCCGCCACCCGGTGGTCGAGCAGGTGCTGACCACGCCATTCGTGGCCAACGACCTGGGCCTGGACGACAGCACGCGCATGCTGATCATCACCGGCCCGAACATGGGCGGTAAGTCCACCTACATGCGCCAGACCGCGCTGATCGTGCTGCTGGCGCATATCGGCAGCTTCGTTCCGGCAGCCGCCTGCGAGCTGTCGCCGGTGGACCGTATCTTTACCCGTATCGGCTCCAGCGACGACCTGGCCGGCGGGCGCTCGACCTTCATGGTCGAGATGAGCGAAACCGCCAACATCCTGCACAACGCCACCGACCGCAGCCTGGTGCTGATGGACGAAGTCGGTCGCGGCACCAGCACCTTCGATGGCCTGTCGCTGGCCTGGGCCGCCGCCGAGCGCCTGGCCCAGCTGCGCGCCTACACATTGTTCGCCACGCACTACTTCGAACTGACCGTGCTGCCGGACAGCGAGCCGCTGGTGGCCAACGTGCACCTGAACGCCACCGAACACAATGAACGCATCGTGTTCCTGCACCATGTGCTGCCGGGCCCCGCGAGCCAAAGCTACGGCTTGGCCGTGGCGCAACTGGCGGGCGTGCCGGCGGCGGTGATCCAGCGTGCCCGCGAGCACCTGGGCCGCTTGGAGACCACCAGCCTGCCCCATGAAGCGTCGGTTGCAACGCCGCGCGACAATACGCCTCACGTGCCGCACCAGAGCGACCTGTTCGCCAGCCTGCCACACCCGGCCATCGAGAAGCTGGGCAGGCTGGAGCTGGACGACATGACGCCGCGCCAAGCTATCGAAATGCTATATCAACTGAAAAACCTGTTATAACGGCCCACCGCGCAAGCTGGTAGAATCCGGCGCGGTTTGCGAAGGCTGCAGGTTATTAGCCTGGTCTGCAGCCAGCACCGTGAACCGCGCTGCCCTGGAAGGAAGGGCAAGCTGCCGTCGCCTGAGGAGAGAATTAGAAATGACCTTCGTCGTCACCGACAACTGCATCAAATGCAAGTACACCGACTGCGTGGAAGTCTGTCCGGTGGACTGCTTCTACGAAGGCCCGAACTTCCTGGTGATTCACCCGGACGAATGTATCGACTGTGCGCTGTGCGAGCCTGAGTGCCCGGCCCAGGCGATTTTCTCGGAAGACGAAGTGCCGTCCGGCATGGAGAACTTCATCGAGCTGAACGCCGAGCTGGCCGAAATCTGGCCGAACCTCACCGAGAAGAAAGACGCCCTGGCGGACGCCGAAGAGTGGGATGGCAAGCCTGGCAAGATTGCCGATCTGGAGCGCTGACAGCGCCCAGGTACGAAAAAGGCCCGCGAGGGCCTTTTTTCATTTTCAGCAGACAAAAAAAGGGGCGGTTTGACCCGCCCACATTTTTTCCGTAGTCCCTGTATGTCCCAATCATCGTCCTGATGAATCGCATCCCGCGATGTCCTTGGCCATCATCCGTGAGAGCCTGTGTCAGTCCGTAGACACAGTTCGAATACTAGCGATTCCCCGCCTTGGGACAAGCAACGAATATCTCAGGATGATTCAGGCGTAACATCTTCTGATATTTATAAAAAATATATATTTCAATTACTTGGAAAAATTACGCCACTGGAAACGACATTGATTTACTGATCCCTACAGCAATCACTTACATAACGAGTAAGCGAATGCTTACACGCGATACTACGAGGGTGGCGAAATAAACAGTTTTGCCGAGGGTGCTGCTGCCTCAATGTCGTCCTCGCCAATGGTCCAGCCCCAGCAGCACCAGCCCGATCGCCCAGAACCCAGCCAGCACCCCTGTTGCATTCATCAGTACCTGCCCATAGCCCAGCCGCGCAACGTCGACGAACGGGTAGGGATACACCCCGATCTCATGCCCGCGCAGCAGCACGAAGGCAAAATACAGCATCGGGTACAGTGCCCAGGCTGCCAGATGCCAGAGCCGCAGCCGCCCCTTGGGCACCTCGAACCACCAGTACAGGGTGAACAGCAGCGGCATCACGTCGTGCAGCAGTTCGTCCGCCAGCCATTGCCAGCCCTGGGGTTGCCACAAGTGGCGCAGTAGCAGGCTGTAGGCCAGCGCCACCAGCACGATACTGGCTGCAACGCACGAGCTGACCACAGGTGAAAGGAAGCAGCGCCTGGCCGGCGAGTCGCGGCCGAATGCGGCATGGCTGAGCACCGTGGCCACCAGCGTGTTGCTCAGCACGGTGAAATAGCAGAACAGGTTGACCATCCCGCCGACCAGGCTGGCCTGCTCCTGCCAACGTGCCAGCAGTACAAGGTACAGCTGGATCGCCAGCCCCGCCCAGCCGAGCACAGCCGCCAGGGCAAGCCAAGGCCGGCGCGGCATCAGCCTTTGCGCTGCAGCTTCACGTACAGCTGCTCGACCTTCTCCCGTGCCCACGGGGTCTTGCGTAGGAAGGTCAGGCTAGACTTGATCGTCGGATCGCTCTTGAAGCAGCGGATGTCGACGCGTTCGGCCAGACCCTGCCACTGATAGTGCGCCACCAGCTCGGTGAGGATCTGTTCGAGGGTCTTGCCGTGCAGCGCGTTATGGTTGGCCGTGCTCATGCAGTGCTCCAGGTTCGGGAAGGTGCGCACCTTACACGAGTGTAGCGAGCGGGTGGAATCGAGGTTGCTTGTCCCGCCACAGGCCGGCTGAAGACGATGCAAAAACCACTGGCAAGCACGGGAAGCCTTGTGCTGAAATAGTGATGTTATATTGTAACAACACAAAGAATCTGCCAAGGAACGCCACATCCCCATGCGTCACATGCCGCTGCACCTCTCCCCGCTTGCCATAGCGCTCTGGCTGGCCTCGACTTCCAGCCAGGCCGTGGAACTGCAACCCCAGGTGATTACCGCCAACCCATTGGGCAACGCCCAACTGGCTGCCCCGAGCACCGTCCTTGAAGGCGACAACCTGTTGCAGCAGCAACAGGGCAGCCTCGGCGAGACCCTCAACAAACAGCCTGGTGTCGCCTCCACCTGGTTCGGCCCTGGCGCCAGCCGCCCGGTAATCCGCGGCCTGGACGGTGACCGCATTCGTATCCTGCGCAACGGCGTCGGTGCCCTGGACGCCTCGTCGCTGTCCTACGACCACGCCGTGCCGCTGGACCCGGTGACCGTCGAGCGGGTCGAGATCGTCCGCGGCCCGGCCGCCCTGCTCTACGGCGGCAACGCCATCGGTGGCGTGGTCAACACCTTCGACAACCGCATCCCCGACTCGCCCATTGAAGGCATCCATGGCGCGGGCGAACTGCGCTACGGCGGCGCCGACACCACGCGCAGCAGTGCCGGCAAACTGGAGGCCGGCAACGGCGTCTTCGCCCTGCACCTGGATGCCAACAGCCGCCAGTTCAACGACCTGCGCATCCCCGGCTATGCCCGCAGCTCGAAGGTGCGCGACGCCGACGAGCCCGGCAGCAAGCACCGCCTGAAGAACAGCGACGGACGCCAGGACGGCGGCGCGATCGGTGGTTCCTATCATTGGGATCACGGCTATACCGGTCTGTCCTACAGCCGCTATGACAGCAACTACGGCTCGGTAGCCGAGCCCGGCGTGCGCCTGGATATGCAGCAGGACCACTACGGCTTCGCCTCGGAACTGCGCGATCTCGACGGACCATTGAGCTCGGTGAAGGTCGATGCCGGCTACACCGACTACCAGCACCGTGAAATCGAAAGCGGTGAAGTGCACACCACCTTCAAGAACAAGGGCTATGAGGCACGCATCGAGGCACGCCACCAGCCGCTGGGGCCGGTCGAGGGCGTGATCGGTGCTCAGGTCAGCCGCAACGAGTTCTCCGCACTGGGCGAGGAAGCCTTTGTCCCGCACACCGATACCGACAGCCTGGCGCTGTTCCTGCTCGAGCAATGGCAGGCCACCGAGCGCCTGAACCTGAGCCTGGGCGCGCGCATGGAACACACCCGGGTCGATCCGGATGCCAAGGGCAACGAAACCTTTGCCGGAGCCGACAGCGCCAGCAGCTTCAACGCCTTCAGCCTGTCATCGGGCGCGGTGTACCAGCTCGACCCGATCTGGTCGCTGGCCGCCAACCTCGGCTATACCGAGCGCGCGCCGACCTTCTACGAGCTGTATGCCAACGGCGCCCACGTGGCGACCGGCGCCTACGAGATCGGTGACCCGAACCTGAACAAGGAAAAGGCCATCTCCGGCGACCTGGCCCTGCGCTTCGACAACGGCACCCACAAGGGCAGTGTCGGTGTGTTCTACAGCCATTTTCGCAACTACATCGGCCTGATTGGCACCGGCAACCTGCGTGAAGGCCATGATCACGACCATGGCGACGATCATGACCACGACCATGATCACGGTGATATCCCCGAGTATGCCTACCAGGGTGTGCGCGCACGCTTCTACGGTATCGAGGCCCAGGACCGCTGGAAGTTGCTGGAAAATCGCTACGGCAGCTTCGCCCTGGAACTGTCCGGCGACTACACCCGGGCCAAGAACCTCGACAGCGGCGAGCCGCTGCCGCGTATCGCACCGCTGCGCCTGAACAGCGGCCTGGTCTGGGAACTGGATCGCTGGCAAGCGCGGGTCGATGTGCAGCATGCCGCGTCGCAACGGCGCAAACCGGCCAACGAAACCGGCACCGACGGCTACACCACCCTTGGCGCAAGCCTGGGGTATCGCTTCGAGATCGGCCAGAGTGAATGGCTGGCGTTCGTGCGCGGCGAGAACCTCACCGACCAGACCGTGCGCTATGCCAGCTCGATCCTGCGCGATATCGCGCCGGCGCCGGGGCGTAGTGTGCAGGTTGGATTGCGCACCTCGTTCTGACGGCATCGCGGGGCAAGCCCACTCCCACCCTGGGGGCGGGCTTGCCCCGCGATGGGCCAGGTGACTGTTACGCCATCAGCAACAATCCCCTGCGACATTTTGTCTTTTTTTCTTACAACTTCCCCTATATCCTCCCCGCCGCAAGCTGAATCGCTTCATCGTTCCTCAATCGCAGCCATTTCCCTTCGACGCTTTCAGGCCTCGTTGCGCTTGCCGTTTCCTCAACAATCAAAAGATAGCGCTATCTCATGCTCCAACTGCCCAATACCCGTTACTCCGGCCTCGCCCTCGCCACCCTGCTCGGTGCCCTGTCCCCTACCACCAGTGCCAGCGAAATGTTCGCCAAGGACTCGAAGTGGATGCTCGGCGACTGGGGCGGTACCCGCAGCGAACTGCTGGAGAGGGGCTACGACTTCACCCTTGGCTACACCGGCGAGATGGGCAGCAACCTGCACGGTGGCTACAGCCACGACCGCGCCGTACGCTACAGCGACCAGTTCACCTTCGGCGTGAACATGGACCTGCAGAAGATCCTCGGCTGGCACGACACCGAGGTGCAGCTGACCGTCACCGAACGCCACGGCAACAACATCAGCAACGACCGCATCAATGACCCGCGCGTCGGCGGCTTCACCTCGGCCCAGGAAGTCTGGGGCCGTGGCCAGACCTGGCGACTGACGCAGATGTGGATCAAGCAGAAATACTTCGATGGCGCGCTGGACGTGAAATTCGGCCGCTTCGGCGAAGGCGAGGACTTCAACAGCTTCCCCTGCGATTTCCAGAACCTGGCGTTCTGCGGCTCGCAGGTGGGCAACTGGGTCGGCGGCATCTGGTACAACTGGCCGGTCAGCCAGTGGGCACTGCGCGTGCGTTACAACCTGAACGAGGCGCTCTACGCCCAGGTCGGCGTGTTCGAGCAGAACCCCTCTAACCTCGAGAGCGGCAACGGCTTCAAGCTCAGCGGCAGCGGCACCCAGGGCGCGGTGATGCCGATCGAACTGGTCTGGAGCCCGCGGGTCAATGGCCTGGAAGGGGAATATCGCGCCGGCTACTACTACAGTAATGCCAAGGCACAGGATGTACTCAAGGACAGCAACGGTACGCCGGCCGCCATCAGCGGCGCCGCCTATCGCAGCAGCTCGAGCAAGCACGGTCTGTGGCTCGGCGCCCAGCAGCAGGTGACCGCGCTGGCCTCCGACCAGTCGCGCGGCCTGAGCCTGTTCGCCAACGCCACGGTGCACGACAAGAAGACCAATGCCATCGACAACTATGTGCAGGCAGGTGTGGTTTACAAAGGGCCGTTCGATGCCCGCGCCAAGGACGACATCGGTTTCGCCCTGGCCCGCGTGCACGTCAACCCCGGCTACCGCAAGAACGCCCGCCTCATCAACCAGGCAAACAGCCTGGACAACTACGACAACCCCGGCTTCCTGCCCGTGCAGGACACCGAGTACAGCGCTGAACTCTATTACGGCATCCACCTGGCCGACTGGCTCACCGTACGCCCGAACCTGCAGTACATCCGCCATCCGGGCGGAGTGTCGCGGGTCGACGACGCGTTGATCGGCGGCCTGAAGATCCAGAGCAGTTTCTAACCCGACCCTTTCACACTACGGAGAACAGACGATGAGCACTGACGGTGCCAAGAATGGAACCCGCTGGCTACCGCGCCTGATGGGCGTGCTGCTGCTGATGATGGGCCTGGCCCTGTTGGCCGGCGGCATCAAGCTGAGCCAGCTGGGCGGCTCGCTTTACTACCTGATTGCCGGTATCGGCTTCGCCCTGTCCGGCATCCTGCTGCTGGCCAAGCGTCGCATTGCCCTGGGCCTGTATGGCCTGGTACTGCTGGGCAGCACCGCCTGGGCGCTGCTGGAAGTGGGCCTTGACTGGTGGCAGTTGGTGCCTCGCCTGGCCATCTGGTTCGCCATCGGCGTGGTCCTGCTGCTGCCGTGGGCGCGCCGCCCACTGGTGGGCCCTGCATCGAAGGTCAACACTGCCCTGCTCAGCGTCGCCGTGGTCGCCTCCGGCGCCACCGCCCTGGCCAGCCAGTTCACTCACCCGGGCGAGATCCGTGGCGAGTTCACCCGCGACAACAGCGAAATGGGCAGCGCCGCCCCGGCCATGCCCGACGGTGAATGGCAGGCTTACGGCCGCACCGAGCATGGCGACCGCTACTCGCCGCTGCGCCAGATCACCCCGCAGAACGCCTACCGCCTGGAAGAAGCCTGGCGCATTCGCACCGGCGACCTGCCGACCGAGAACGACCCGGTGGAGCTGACCAACCAGAACACGCCGCTGAAGGTCAACGGCATGCTCTACGCCTGCACCGCCCACAGCCGCCTGCTGGCGCTGGACCCGGACACCGGCGCCGAGATCTGGCGCTACGACCCGCAGGTCAAGAGCCCCACCGGCACGTTCAAGGGCTTCGCCCACATGACCTGCCGCGGCGTCTCGTACTATGACGAGAACAGCTACGTCAGCCGCGATGGCAGCCCCGCGCCGAAGATCACTGACGCAGGCCAGGCCGTGGCCCAGGCCTGCCCGCGCCGCCTCTACCTGCCCACCGCCGACGCCCGCCTGATCGCCATCAACGCCGACACCGGCAAGGTCTGCGAAGGCTTCGCCAACCAGGGCGTGATCGATCTGACCCGTGGCATCGGCCCGTTCACCGCCGGTGGTTACTACTCCACCTCGCCGGCCGCGATCACCCGCAGCCTGGTGATCATTGGCGGCCACGTGACCGACAACGAATCGACCAACGAACCGTCCGGCGTGATCCGCGCCTACGACGTGCACGACGGCCATCTGGTGTGGAACTGGGACAGCAACAACCCGGACGACACCAAGCCCCTGGCCGACGGCAAGTTCTACAGCCGCAACTCGGCCAACATGTGGTCGATCGCCAGCGTCGACGAAGACCTCGGCATGATCTACCTGCCGCTGGGCAACCAGACCCCTGACCAGTGGGGTGCCGACCGCACCCCCGGCGCCGAAAAGTACAGCGCCGGCATCGTCGCCCTGGACCTGGCCACCGGCAAGGCGCGCTGGAACTATCAGTTCACTCACCACGACCTGTGGGACATGGACGTCGGCAGCCAGCCCACCCTGGTGCACCTGAAGACCGACGACGGCGTCAAGCCGGCGGTCATCGTGCCGACCAAGCAAGGCAGCCTGTACGTACTCGACCGCCGCGACGGCACGCCGATCGTGCCGATCCGCGAGATCCCGGTCCCCCAAGGCGCGGTCAAGGGCGACCACACCGCACCGACCCAGGCCCGTTCCGACCTCAACCTGCTCGGCCCTGACCTGACCGAACAGTCCATGTGGGGCGCCACGCCGTTCGACCAGATGCTCTGCCGCATCCAGTTCCGCAGCCTGCGCTACGAAGGCCAGTACACCCCGCCCTCCGAGCAGGGCAGCCTGGTGTACCCGGGCAACGTCGGCGTGTTCAACTGGGGCAGCGTCTCGGTCGACCCGGTGCGCCAGATCCTCTTCACCTCGCCGAACTACATGGCTTTCGTGTCGAAGATGGTCCCACGCGAGCAGGTCGCCGAAGGCAGCAAGCGCGAGAGCGAGACCAGCGGTGTGCAGCCGAACACCGGTGCGCCGTACGCCGTGACCATGCACCCGTTCATGTCGCCGCTGGGTATTCCGTGCCAGGCGCCGGCCTGGGGCTACGTGGCAGCCATCGACCTGTTCACCAATAAAGTGGTGTGGAAGCACAAGAACGGCACCACCCGTGACAGCACCCCGGTGCCGATCGGCATGCCGGTGGGCGTGCCAAGCATGGGGGGCTCGATCGTCACTGCCGGCGGTGTCGGCTTTCTCAGCGGCACCCTGGACCAGTACCTGCGCGCCTACGACGTGAAGAACGGCCAGGAGCTGTGGAAGGCTCGCCTGCCGGCAGGCGGCCAGGCCACGCCGATGAGCTACACCGGCAAGGATGGCAAGCAGTACGTGCTGGTGACCGCGGGCGGCCATGGCTCACTGGGCACGAAAATGGGCGACTACATCATCGCTTACAAATTGGCTGAGTAAGCGTCACGCCTGTCGCGGGGCAAGCCCGCTCCCATCGAGGGAGCGGGCTTGCCCCGCTATTGTTTCCCTCCGCAGTTCTCCCCCCTTCGTCTACCATTGAAACCTGCCAACCACCGCCCCATCTAAGCACCATAGCCATTCACGCAGGTGCCCCATGAGCGACCAGCAGGATTTCCCGGAACACCCAGACGAACACAGCGAAGTCGAACATCTCGATCCCGCGACCGCCCCCGGTCACCATCTCGCCCTGCCCGGCCAGCAACTGCCGGACAAGGTCTACGTGATCCCGATCCACAACCGCCCGTTCTTCCCCGCGCAAGTGCTGCCGGTGATCGTCAATGAAGAACCCTGGGCCGAAACCCTCGATCTGGTCGCCAAGACCCCGCACCACTCCCTGGCGCTGTTCTTCATGGACACCCCGCCGGAAGACCACCGCCACTTCGACACCAAGGCCCTGCCCGAGTACGGCACCCTGGTGAAGGTCCACCACGCCAGCCGCGAAGGCGGCAAGCTGCAGTTCGTCGCCCAGGGCCTGACCCGCGTGCGCATCCGCACCTGGCTCAAGCACCACCGCCCGCCCTACCTGGTGGAGGTCGACTACCCACGCCAGCCGACGGAGCCCACCGACGAAGTGAAGGCCTACGGCATGGCCCTGATCAACGCGATCAAGGAATTGTTGCCGCTCAACCCGCTGTACAGCGAAGAGCTGAAGAACTACCTCAACCGCTTCAGCCCCAACGATCCGTCGCCACTGACCGACTTCGCCGCCGCCCTCACCTCGGCCACCGGCAACCAGCTGCAGGAAGTGCTCGATTGCGTGCCCATGCTCAAGCGCATGGAAAAGGTCCTGCCGATGCTACGCAAGGAGGTCGAGGTCGCCCGCCTGCAGAACGAGATATCCGCCGAGGTGAACCGCCAGATCGGCGAGCACCAACGCGAATTCTTCCTCAAGGAACAGCTCAAGGTCATCCAGCAGGAGCTGGGCCTGACCAAGGACGACCGCAGCGCCGACGTGGAGCAGTTCCAACAGCGCCTGGTGGGCAAGACCCTGCCCGAGCAAGCGAAAAAACGCATCGACGAGGAGATGGGCAAGCTGGCGATCCTCGAGACCGGCTCGCCGGAGTATGCCGTCACCCGCAACTACCTGGAGTGGGCCACCGCGCTGCCCTGGGGTGTGTACGGCAAGGACAAGCTCGACCTCAAGCACGCGCGCAAGGTACTCGACCGCCACCACGCCGGGCTCGACGACATCAAGGAACGCATTCTCGAGTTCCTTGCCGTCGGCGCCTGGAAGGGTGAGATCAGCGGCTCCATCGTGCTGCTGGTGGGTCCGCCCGGGGTAGGCAAGACCAGCATCGGCAAGTCCATCGCCGAATCCCTGGGCCGGCCGTTCTACCGTTTCAGCGTCGGCGGCATGCGTGACGAGGCCGAGATCAAGGGCCACCGCCGCACCTACATCGGCGCCCAGCCGGGCAAGCTTGTGCAGGCGCTGAAGGAGGTCGAGGTGATGAACCCGGTGATCATGCTCGACGAGATCGACAAGATGGGCCAGAGCTACCAGGGCGACCCGGCCTCGGCGCTGCTGGAAACCCTCGACCCGGAACAGAATGTCGACTTCCTCGACCACTACCTGGACCTGCGCCTGGACCTGTCCAAGGTGCTGTTCGTCTGCACCGCCAACACCCTGGACTCGATCCCCGGCCCCTTGCTCGACCGCATGGAAGTGATCCGCCTTTCCGGCTACATCACCGAAGAGAAGCTGGCCATCGCCAAGCGCCACCTATGGCCCAAGCAGCTGGACAAGGCCGGCGTGGCCAAGACCAGCCTGAGCATCAACGACGCCGCGCTGCGCGCGGTAATCGAGGGCTATGCCCGCGAAGCCGGTGTGCGCCAGCTGGAGAAACAGCTGGGCAAGCTGGTGCGCAAGTCGGTGGTCAAACTGCTGGAAGACCCGGACGCCAAGCTCAAGATTGCCGCCAAGGACCTCGAGCCCGCCCTGGGCATGCCGGTGTTCCGCAGCGAGCAGGTGCTGGCCGGCAAGGGCGTTATCACCGGCCTTGCCTGGACCAGCATGGGCGGCGCCACCCTGCCGATCGAGGCCACCCACATCCACAGCCTCAACCGCGGTCTCAAGCTCACCGGGCAGTTGGGTGACGTGATGAAGGAATCGGCGGAGATCGCATACAGCTTCATCAGCTCGAACCTCAAGCAGTTCGGTGGCACGCCCGGCTACTTCAACGAGGCGTTCATTCACCTGCACGTGCCCGAGGGCGCAACCCCCAAGGATGGCCCCAGCGCCGGCGTGACCATGGCCAGTGCCTTGCTGTCGCTGGCTCGCGACCAGCCGCCGAAGAGAGGCGTGGCCATGACCGGCGAGCTGACCCTGACCGGCCAGGTGCTGCCGATCGGCGGGGTCCGCGAGAAAGTGATCGCCGCGCGGCGACAGAAGATCTTCGAACTGATTCTGCCGGAGGCCAACCGTGGCGATTTCGAAGAACTGCCCGAGTATCTGAAGGACGGGCTGAGCGTACATTTCGCCAAGCGCTTCGCCGACGTGGCGAAAGTATTGTTCTAAAGAGGACGGGGCCACGTTGCGGCCCTATCGCCGGCAAGCCGGCTCCCACACAGTGCGGCATGTATCCTACTTGTGGGAGCCGGCTTGCCGGCGATAGAGCCCGCGCAGACCACACAAACTTCCGACAGCTTCGGTTATCCTCAGGCCATTCCAGCTTCAGGAGCCAACATGTCCCTCCCTCGCCTGCTCGTCCCCGCCGCCCTGGCCCTGCTCACCGCCTGCGCCCAGCAACCGCAACGCACCGTCGAACTGGACGGCGAAAGCGAATGTCCCAAGCGCCTGCAGGTCGGCCAGACCCTGACCCTCACCTTGCCCAGCAACCCCACCACCGGCTACCGCTGGCTGGTGCAGAACCCGGCTTCGGAGATCCTGCGCAGCCTCGGCCCTGAGGTGTACAGCTCTCCGGAGCAAGCCGGCATCGTCGGCAGCGGCGGCCTCTCCAGCTGGCGCTTCCAGGCCAAGGCCGCTGGTGAGGGCCACCTGATCCTGGTCTACCAGCAGCCCTGGGCCCCGGAAGTACGTCCCGTACAGACCTTCGATTGCGCCATTCGGGTCAACTGAGCGCACGGCGCCGGTCAGCCAGTCATGCAAGCTTGCCGTGGTTTGGCTAGAATGCCGCCCCTGTAGATTGCCAGCCGCCTGGACCCACCGTGAGCAAACAACCCGACCGCCTATTCGCCCAACCCCTGGAGCAGGTGCCCGACTTCGTCTTCAACGAAGACGTGGTGCAGGTGTTCCCGGACATGATCAAGCGCTCGGTGCCCGGTTACCCGACCATCGTCGAGAACCTCGGCGTGCTTGCCGCGCGCTTCGCCCAACCCAACTCCGCGCTGTACGACCTCGGCGCCTCGCTGGGCGCGGTGACCCAGGCGCTGCGTCGCCATGTGCGCACGGACGGCTGCCGGGTGATCGCGGTGGACAACTCGGCGGCCATGGTCGAGCGCTGCCGACAGTACCTCACAGCCCAGGACTCGATGTTCCAGGAGTTGCTGCCGGCGCAGGTACTGGAGGCCGATATTCTGGCCCTGCCCTTCGAGCCGGCCTCGGTCGTGGCAATGAACTTCACCCTGCAGTTCGTCGCCCCCGAACAGCGCCTGGACCTGCTTGGCCGCATCCGCCAGGCACTTTTGCCGGGTGGCGCGTTGATTCTCTCGGAGAAACTGCGCTTCACCGACGCCCAGGAGCAGGAACTGCTCAACGAACTGCACCTGGACTTCAAGCGTGCCAATGGCTACAGCGAACTGGAAATCGCCCAGAAACGCAGCGCCATCGAGAACGTGATGAAACCCGACACCCTGGAAACCCATGAAGCGCGCCTGCGCGCTGCCGGCTTCTCCAAGGTCGTGCCCTGGTTCCAATGCCTCAACTTCGCCTCGCTGATAGCCCTGCCATGATCGATCTGTCCCCCCTCGTCCGCCGCCTGGCCGGCACGCCCCTTGCCACCTGGTCCCAAGGCCTGCAGGCACAACTCGAAAGCAAGCTGGAAAAGGGCCACGGCGACCTCGATCGCTGGCGCGGCGCCCTCGACGCACTGCCGCAGCTGACCCCGAGCGAAATCGACCTGGTCGACGGCCTGCGCCTGGACTGCGCCTGCGACGACGCCACCCGGGCGCAGATGCGCCAGGCGCTGATGGGCCTGTCGCCCTGGCGCAAGGGCCCGTTCGACCTGTTCGGCGTGCATGTCGATACCGAATGGCGCTCGGACTGGAAATGGTCGCGGGTCGGCCCGCACCTGGATCTCAAGGGCAAACGCGTGCTCGACGTGGGTTGCGGTAACGGCTACTACCAGTGGCGCATGCTCGGTGCCGGCGCCGACATGGTCATCGGCGTCGACCCCAACTGGTTGTTCTTCTGCCAGTTCCAGGCCGTGCAGCAGTACCTGCCGGACCTGCCGGCGTGGCACCTGCCGTTCGCCCTCGAAGAACTGCCGGCCAACCTCGAAGGTTTCGACACCGTATTCTCCATGGGCGTGTTCTACCACCGCCGCTCGCCCATCGAGCATTTGCTGGCGCTCAAGGATTGCCTGGTCAAGGGTGGCGAGCTGGTACTGGAAACCCTGGTGATCGAGGGCGACGAAAACCAGGTGCTGGTGCCCGAGGACCGCTACGCGCAGATGCGCAACGTATGGTTCCTGCCGTCGGTGCCAGCCCTGGAGCGCTGGCTGCGCCGCGCCGGCTTCAGCAATGTGCGCTGCGTCGATGTCAGCGTCACCAGCGTCGAGGAACAACGCAGCACCGAGTGGATGCGCTACCAGTCGCTTGGCGATTTCCTCGCCCCCAATGACCACGGCAAGACCATTGAAGGCCTGCCGGCGCCACGCCGCGCCACATTGCTGGCGCGTAAATAAAAAAAGGCGCCCATTCGGGCGCCCAGGCTCACCTGCGCCGAGGAGCTGTCGCGGCGCAGGCGTGTGGTGCTCAATCCTTGGCCAGCTCGCGGGCCTTCTCTTCGGCCTTGCGCTCACGCTCGGCCACGGCCTGCTGCTTGTCGCCATGCAGACGCGCCTGGTCCTCGCGGAAGGCTTGCCAGAATTGCTTGGAACGCTCCGCGCCACCCTCGGCGAAAACGTTGGTGCTGCCCAGAGCGAGGATCGCCAGCAGAAAGTACTTGGTCAGGTTCATCGTGCTTGCCTCGTGATAACCGTATCGACAGGGCCATCATGGCAAGGCGCAGCTAACAGCAAGGTGAGGCGGACATTACAGTCCTGAAATCCCCACAGAAACTCGTGGCAGTGGGCTTGCCCCGCGATGACGACAAGCCTGTCGCCCATATGACCTGCAGATTACAAATCAGCAATCCTCCTCTTATCGCCATTCGCATCCAGTAACATCCTCGCCGCTTGACCCTGATGTCACTACAGGGTCGAGAATCGCCCCCTTTCCACACAGAGCCCGACCATGCGCCTACTGATCATCGAGGACGAACCCCGTACCGCTGACTACCTGCAGCAAGGCCTGCGCGAAAACGGCTATGTGGTCGACTGCGCCTACACCGGCACCGACGGCCTGCACCTGGCCCGCCAGCAGCCCTACGACCTGGTGATCCTCGACGTCAACCTGCCCGGGCTCGATGGCTGGGGCGTACTACAGCGCCTGCGCGCCGAGTCGTCCACGCGGATCATGATGCTCACCGCCCACGGCCGGCTCGCCGATCGGGTCAAGGGGCTGGACCTGGGCGCGGACGACTACCTGCTAAAGCCGTTCGAATTCCCCGAACTGCTGGCGCGTATCCGCAGCCTGCTCCGGCGCAACGACCAGCGCCTGCAGCCGAGCACATTGAAGGTCGCCGACCTCGAGCTCGACCCCGGCCGACACCGCGCCTGGCGTAACGGCCAGCGTATCGATCTGACGGCGAAGGAGTTCGCCTTGCTGCACCTGTTGATGCGCCAGAGCGGCGAAGTGCTGTCACGCACCCAGATCATCTCGCTGGTGTGGGACATGAACTTCGACTGCGACACCAACGTGGTGGAGGTATCGATCCGCCGCCTGCGGGCGAAGATCGACGACCCCTTCGACGACAAGCTGATCCATACCCTGCGCGGCGTCGGCTACGTGCTCGAGGCGCGGGCGTGAAGCGCCCCAGCCTGTCGTTGCGCCTGGGCCTGGGCGTCACCCTGCTGGGCGCGGCGCTGGTGCTGCTGCTGGCGTGCCTGGCGGTATTCGCCCTCGACCATGAACTGGATAGCCGGGCACGCAAGGACCTGACGCGCAAGATGCAGCAGGTCGAGCACAACCTGCGGGTGGACCTGCGCAGCGACGACCTCAGCGCCCGGGCCCACCCCCTGCTCGACCTGGTCATGGGCCATGACAACCTCAGCCTCAGCGTGCTGGCCGTCAATGGCCGCCATCCAGCGCTGCTCAGCCTTGGCCCGGCCATGCAGTCCCAGCACTTGCTGAACCTCGAAGCGGACGACCGGCTGACCTTCCATGCCTGGCGCGACGACGGCGACAATCAGATCCTCACCGCCAGCCGCTTGATGCGCCTGCGCGACGACACCCCGGTAAAAGTGTTGATGTCACTCAACCGCAGCGATGACAACAGCCTGCTGCAAGCCTACCTGCACTCGACCCTGCTGGCCCTGCCGCTGCTGCTGGTGCTGATCGGCATCGCCGCCTGGAAACTGGTGCAGCGCGGCCTGCGCCCGTTGCGGCACTTCCGCCGGATCGCCGGCCAGGTTTCGGCCCAGGACCTTACTCACCGGCTGCCCGATGAGGGCCTGCCCAGCGAGCTGGCCGACCTCGCGCGCGCCATCAACATCATGCTCGACCGGCTCGACCAAGGCGTGCGCCAGCTATCGCAGTTCTCCGACGACCTGGCCCACGAGCTGCGCACGCCCATCGGCAACCTGATGGGCAAGGCCCAGGTGACCCTGGCCCGCGAGCGTGACGGCGACAAGTACCGCGAAGCCCTCGAAGACAGCGTCGAGGAGCTGACCCGCCTCAACCGCATCATCAACGACATGCTGTTCCTCGCCCAGGTCAGCCAGCCGCAGACCCAGGTTGCCCTGGCGCCACTGACGTTGGCGGACGAAGTGGCCCGGGTGAGTGAACTGTTCGCCTTCAGTGCCGAGCTCAAGGGCATCTCCCTGCACCTGCAAGGCTGGGGCACGGCCCTGGCGGACCGGTTGATGTTCCAGCGGGCGCTGTCGAACCTGTTGAGCAATGCGATTCGCCATGCACCAGAGGGCAAGCCGGTCGCCGTAGGCATCGAGCGGCTGGGCAACGAGATTGCCGTGTGGGTGCAGAACCAGGGCACGGGGATAGACGAGACGCACCTGCCGCACCTGTTCGAACGCTTTTACCGGGCAGGAGCCGGGCGTTCACGGCTGGAGGGCGGAACCGGGCTGGGGTTGGCGATCGTCAAGTCGATCATGCAATTGCATGGGGGGCGGGTCGAGGTCACGAGCCAGGTCGAAGGGCCGACGCGGTTCACCTTGGTATTCAAGGCCGAGTAAAGCTATCGCGGGGCAAGCTCGCTCCCACAGGAGCTCCAGCAAAGCCTGTGGGAGGTGCTTACCTCGCGATTGACTCAGCGCGAAGCAGCGACGATCAGCGCTTTCATCTCGGCCACCGCGGCCTTGAAGCCGACGAACAGCGCATGGGCCACCAGCGCATGGCCGATGTTCAGCTCGTTTATGCCCTTGATCGCGGCCACCGCCTCGACGTTGTGGTAATGCAGGCCATGACCGGCATTGACGATCAGGCCCTGGCCAACACCAAACGCCACGCCATCGACGATGCGCTTGAGTTCCTCTGCCACTTCGGTCGGTGTCTCGGCATCAGCGTAACGGCCGGTGTGCAACTCGATGGCCGGCGCGCCGACACGGCGCGAGGCCTGGATCTGCCGCTCGTCGGCATCGATGAACAGCGACACCTCGGCACCGGTGCGCGACAGGCGTTCGATAGCCGCCTTGATCCGCGCCTCTTGGCCGGCGACATCGAGGCCGCCTTCGGTGGTCAGTTCCTGGCGGGTTTCCGGCACCAGGCAGATATGCGCCGGGCGGATCTTCTCGGCGAAGGCCATCATCTCTTCGGTGACGCCCATCTCGAAGTTCATGCGGGTCTGCAGCACGTCCTTGAGCAGCAGCACGTCGCGCTCCTGAATGTGCCGGCGGTCTTCGCGCAGGTGCACGGTGATGCCGTCGGCACCCGCTTCCTCGGCGTCCAGGGCGGCCTTGACCGGGTCTGGATAGCGGGTGCCCCGGGCCTGGCGCAGGGTCGCCACGTGGTCGATGTTGACGCCGAGAAGCATGCGGTTGCTGTGAGTCACGAAGGGCACTCCTGAAAGTTGAGGGCCACAGCATACGTCGTGCTCAGCGCTTGCGAAACAGTTCCCGGCTGACCAATGGCTTGGGCCCCAGGTGGACTGCCAGTGCCTGGCGCATCAAGCGCTTGGCGGCAAGCAAGGCGCCAGGCGCCTCCCAGTCGGCCTGGGCCAGGGCCAGCAGTTCGCCGCCCTTGAACAAACCAGGCTGGAACAGTTCGACCCGCTCAAGGCCCGCATCCACCTGCAGGCGATAAAGGCCTTCGGCGACCACAGGGCTGTCGTTGACGTCATGGTCCAGGGTGAAGGCATAACCCAGCTCATCCAGCAGACGCCATTCGAAGGAGCGCAACAGCGGCTCCAGCGCACGCCCGGCGGCCAGGGCCTGCAAGGTCAGGGTGTAGTGCTCGAACAGCGCCGGATGCGGCGCCTCGGCGGGCAGCAGGCGCATCAGCAGTTCGTTGAGGTACAACCCGCTGAACAGCGCGTCGCCGTGCAACCAGGCGGCAATACCGACGGCATCCAGACGGCCGACGTTCTTCAACTCGCCGCGCCCGCGCAGCTCCACCTCCAGCGGCACGAACGGCCGCACCAGGCTACCGCCCTTGCCCCGCGCCCGGCGCAGCACGGCGCGTACCTTGCCTTGCGGGGTAAGAAAGTCCACCAGCGCACTGGTTTCCTTGTAGGCGCGGCTGTGCAGCACGTAGGCCGGCTGGGGGGTGGGTTGTTCCATCACAGACCACTCGATATCGGACATGACTGTGGGAGCGGCGTTGAGGGGCCCGACTTGCCCCGCGTTCGCCATCGCGAGGCAAGTCGGGCCGCCGCATCGCCGCTCCCACAGGAGCAGAGGCAGTGCCGCCGAAGGGTTTACAGGTCGCCGTAACCCAGCGAACGCAGGGCGCGCTCGTCGTCGGACCAGCCGCCCTTCACCTTGACCCACAGGTTGAGCATGACCTTGGAGTCGAACAGTACTTCCATGTCCTTGCGCGCCTCGGAGCCGATGCGCTTGATGCGCTCGCCCTTGTCGCCAATGATGATCTTCTTCTGGCCATCGCGTTCAACCAGGATCAGCGCATGGATGTGCAGCACATGGCCCTGTTGCTTGAATTCCTCGATCTCCACGGTGATCTGGTACGGCAGCTCCGCACCGAGCTGACGCATGATCTTCTCGCGCACCAGTTCGGCGGCCAGGAAGCGGCTGCTACGGTCGGTGATCTGGTCTTCCGGGAAGAAGTGATCGTTCTCGGGCAGGTGCTTGGCGATCTGGGCTTCCAGCGCTTCGAGGTTATGCCCCTGCTGCGCGGAAATCGGCATCACTTCGGCGTTCGGCAGTTGTTCCTGCAGCCATTGCAGATGCGGGATCAGCTCGGCCTTCTCTTCCATGCGGTCGGTTTTGTTGACCGCAATGATCAACGGGCCGGTCACGTACTGCACGCGCTCCAGCACCAACTGGTCCTCGTCGGTCCACTTGGTGCGGTCGACCACGAAGATCACCACGTCGACGTCCTTCAAGGCCGCCGAGGCGTTGCGGTTCATGTAGCGGTTCAGGGCCTTGTCGTTGGCCTTGTGCATGCCGGGGGTGTCAACGTAGATCGCCTGCACGTCACCCTCGGTCTTGATGCCGAGCATGTTGTGGCGGGTGGTCTGCGGCTTGCGCGAGGTGATCGCCAGCTTCTGGCCGAGGATGTGGTTGAGCAGCGTGGACTTGCCCACGTTGGGGCGACCGACGATGGCCACATAGCCGCAGCGGGTCGAAGTATTCTCAGTCATTGCCATTCTCCACGCCCAGGGCGATCAATGCGGCGGCGGCGGCGACCTGCTCGGCGATACGCCGGCTCACGCCCTGGCCGCGGCTTTTCTTGTTCAGCAGGACCACTTCGCATTCGACGAAGAAAGTCCGGCAATGCGGTTCGCCCTGGATATCCACCACTTCGTAACGTGGCAACTCGCAGGCACGCGACTGCAGGAACTCCTGCAGGCGCGTCTTGGGGTCCTTGTTGGTGTCGACCAGGGTCAGGCCATCGAACTCGTCGGTCAGCCAGGCGAGGATTCGCTCGCGTGCGGTCTGCATGTCGGCGTCCTGGTAGATCGCACCGATGAGGGCCTCGAGAGCGTCGGCAAGAATCGACTCGCGACGGAAGCCACCGCTTTTCAGCTCACCCGAACCCAGGCGCAGGTATTCGCCCAGGTCGAAGCCGCGGGCCAGCCGCGCCAGGGTCTCGCCCTTGACCAGACGGGCGCGAAGACGCGACAACTGGCCCTCACGCGCCTGCGGGAAGCGCTCAAACAGCGCCTCGCCGACCACGAAGTTGAGGATGGCATCGCCAAGGAACTCCAGGCGCTCGTTATTGCGCCCGGCGTAGCTGCGATGGGTCAGGGCCAGCAGCATCTGGTCCTGGTTCTTGAAGGTGTAGCCGAGCTTGCGCTCCAGGCGTGCAAGGGAACCACTCATGGGGCCACCCCGGCAATGTTCAACGCGTTGTTCAAATCAACATCCTGAAAGACGGTTTGACTGTGGTCAGACGCCGGAAACGGCGAAAGCCTCGCTCCCTGAGAACACAGCCTATGTCAGAAATGCAATCGGCGCCGTCCGTGGACAGCGCCGTCGTTACTCAATGGATCAGCCCGACCCGCGACAGGTTCGGGAAGTGGCTGAGTTTCGGCTCTGGCCAGCTCATCCAGACCGCAAAGGCCTTGCCGACGATATTCCGGTCCGGAACCATGCCATGCAGTTCCTTGGGAATGTTCGGATCATCCCAGAAGCGGCTGTCGTTGGAGTTGTCGCGGTTGTCACCCATCATGAAGTAGTGACCGGACGGCACGGTCCACTGCTGGTCCGGCGGCATGCGATAGCGGGTCATTTCCTTGCGGATCAGGTGCTCGGCTTCACCGAGCTTTTCCTTGTACAGCTCAGCGCTGCCCAGGGTGCCCGGCTCGCTGCCGACCAACTGCTCGGCAATCGCCTGGCCATTGACGAACAGCCGCTTGTCGGCGGTGTAGCGGATCACGTCGCCCGGCAGGCCGACCACACGCTTGATGTAGTTGACGTTGGGGTCGCTCGGGTAGCGGAACACCATCACATCCCCGCGCTGCGGATCACCCACCTCGATGACCTTCTTGTCGATCACCGGCAGGCGAATGCCGTAGGAGAACTTGTTCACCAGGATGAAGTCGCCCACTTCCAGCGTCGGCTTCATCGACCCCGAGGGGATCTGGAACGGCTCGACCAGGAACGAACGCAGCACCAGCACGATGAACAGCACCGGGAAGAACGACTTGCCGTATTCAACCAGCAAGGGTTCCTTGTTCAGGCGTTCGACCACGGCCATTTCAGGCTGGCTGACGCTGCCCTGGTAGTTGGCGATCGCCGCCCGCCGGCGCGGGGCCAGGAACAGCAGGTCGATCAGACCCAACAGACCGCAGACAGCGACGGCGATGACGAGCAACAGCGGGAAATTTAGCGACATAGGACCTAGCTATCCAACCTGAGCACAGCGAGGAAGGCTTCCTGTGGAATCTCCACGTTACCTACCTGCTTCATGCGTTTCTTACCGGCCTTCTGCTTCTCCAGCAGCTTCTTCTTACGGCTGACGTCGCCACCGTAGCACTTGGCCAGTACGTTCTTTCTGAGCGCCTTGACGGTTGTCCGCGCAATGATCTGGCCGCCGATAGCTGCCTGGATCGCCACGTCGAACATCTGCCTAGGGATCAGTTCCTTCATCTTTTCGGTCAACGCACGGCCTTTGTAGGCGGCGTTGTCGCGGTGCACGATCAGGGCCAGGGCATCGACCTTGTCGCCGTTGATCAGCACGTCCAGCTTGACCAGGTTGGCCGACTGGTAGCGGTCGAAATGGTAGTCCAGCGACGCGTAGCCGCGGCTGGTGGACTTGAGCCGGTCGAAGAAGTCCAGGACCACTTCGTTCATCGGCATGTCGTAGCGCACCTGCACCTGGCTGCCGAGGAACTGCATGTCGCGCTGCACGCCACGCTTCTCGATGCACAGGGTGATGACGTTGCCCAGGTGCTCCTGCGGCACGAGGATGGTCGCGGTGACGATCGGCTCGCGGAAGTCGGTGACGGACGAGACGTCCGGCAGCTTCGATGGGTTGTCGACGACGATGGTCTCACCGGTCTTGAGCTCGAGCTCGTAGATCACGCTTGGCGCGGTGGTGATCAGGTCCAGGTCGTATTCGCGCTCCAGGCGCTCCTGGATGATCTCCATGTGCAGCATGCCGAGGAAGCCGCAACGGAAGCCGAAGCCCAGGGCATCGGAGCTTTCCGGCATGTATTGCAGAGACGAGTCGTTCAGGGTCAGCTTCTGCAGGGCGTCGCGGAAGTCCTCGAAGTCGTCGGAACTGACCGGGAACAGGCCCGCGTAAACCTGCGGCTGGATCTTCTTGAAGCCCGCCAGCATTTCGACTTCCGGGGTGCTGGACAGGGTCAGGGTGTCGCCCACCGGCGCACCATGGATGTCCTTGATGCTGGCAATGATGAAGCCCACTTCACCGGCTTTCAGATCAGCGGTCTGGGTGTGTTTCGGGGTGAACACACCAACGCTGTCGACCAGATGCACCTTGCCGGTGGACTTGACCAGGATCTTGTCGCCTTTCTTGACGCGGCCCTGGCGCACACGCACCAGCGAGACCACGCCCAGGTAGTTGTCGAACCAGGAGTCGATGATCAGCGCCTGCAGCGGGGCGTCGATCTCACCGGTCGGAGCGGGGATGGTATGTACCAGGCGCTCGAGCACCTCGTCGACGCCCATGCCGCTCTTGGCACTGCAAGCCACGGCGTCGGTGGCGTCGATGCCGATGATCTTCTCGATCTCGTCCTTGACGCGGTCCGGGTCAGCCTGGGGCAGGTCCATCTTGTTCAGCACGGGCATGACTTCCAGGCCCTGCTCGATGGCGGTATAGCAGTTGGCCACCGATTGCGCCTCGACGCCCTGGCCGGCATCGACCACCAGCAGCGCGCCCTCGCACGCCGCCAGCGAGCGCGAGACTTCATAGGTGAAGTCAACGTGGCCGGGGGTGTCGATGAAGTTCAGCTGGTAGGTTTTACCATCCTGCGCCTTGTAGTGCAGCGTGACGCTGTGGGCCTTGATGGTGATACCGCGTTCGCGCTCCAAGTCCATGGAATCGAGGACCTGGGCTTCCATTTCGCGCGCCGAAAGGCCACCGCACATCTGGATGAAACGGTCGGCCAGCGTCGACTTGCCATGGTCGATGTGGGCGATGATGGAGAAATTGCGGATATGACTCAAATCACTCACAGGTCAACACTCGAAAAGGCTGCGAGCCGGACGCCCGCCGAAAAATAGCCGGGAATTGTACCTCAAGCCGCAGGGATATGGGAGAACCCTTGTCACCTGCCTATCGGTTAGCGTGGGAGCGGGCTTGCCCCGCGATGGCGTCCGATCAGTTGAAATTGTTGCCTGATCTGACAATATCGCGGGGCAAACCCGCTCCCACGTAGGACCTTTACTCCTGCTTGCTGTCTAGTCCTGAAATAGGTTTACACCTGTTCAGGTAGGCCGACAGACCTCAAAACGCCCGATGCACCGCATCGGGCGTTTTGTTTTTCAGGGCCATATGAGGCCGTTCTGTGTTGTAGATCTGCACTGCCTCATCAACCATCTTCCTCGCCTGCTCAAGATCTTCAGGGATCCTCAACAACAGCTCCGTCTTGAGGATTCCGTTGATGCGCTCCGCCAGCGCGTTCTGATAACAGTCATACCCATCAGTCATGGAGCACTGAACGTCGTGCCGTTGGTGCAGTGACTGGTACAGCGTCGAGCAGTATTGGATGCCTCGATCCGAATGATGGACTAATGGCTGGCGACGACGTCGCTTTCGTAAGGCCTGCTTGAAGGCTTGCGCCACTGACTCGGCATGCAGGCTTTCATGGACGTGGTGGCCAACAATTTTCCTGGAGTACGCATCCGTTACCAGGCTCAGATACAGCGGGCCGTTACGTGCGGGCAGATAAGTAATGTCGGCAACCCAGACGTGCTCTGGCCTTGTCGGTACGACTTGGCTTGGGCCGGGCTTAAGTAAGTTGGGATGACGGTAGAAGCGATGAAAGCTCTGCGTTGTCTTGTGATACGCCCGCTTAGGCAGCACTAGCAAGCGGCGCTCACCCAAGACCTGGAAAAGCCTGTCTCGGCCGAGCTGGACTCGTCTGTCAGGTTGGCAATGCAGCAGATAGTGCAGCTTGCGTGTACCCAGACGAGGCTGGCGCATCCGGATTTGCTGTACGAACTCAACCACTCGATCCGTCTGGCGCTCTTTGTCATCAGCGGCTTGGTTGCGCTTGTAGTATGCCTGTCGACTGATGCCTAGAAACTGACAAGCCCTGGCAATGCTCAGTCCTGCGACTTGACCTTGCGTGAGGACTTGCCGGATCGCTTTTTTACGACCGATACACCGTAGTCATTTTTCAGAACATCAACGACCGTCTCAAAGAACTGAGCCTTCTGACTCATCAGCTCAAGCTGCTGCTCAAGCTCTTTGATTCGCTGCTCTGGAGTGAGCGTTTTGGGGTCAGACATCGCGCAGCTCCTCTCGTCGCGGATCGAGGCCCCCTGGCTCCAATCCTGCCGACCGTGCTTACGCAACCATACCAGAACCGTAGATTTTCCTTGGATGCCGTACCGCTCCCGGGCCTGGGTGCAGGTCAGCTCGCCTTTTTCGATCTGATCGACCACTGCCAATTTAAAAGACAGCGAGTAATCACGCTGTGTGCGCTTTACACCTTGATCCATCTGACTCTCCGGAAATTCGGGATGGGAGGTGTAAACCTTATTCAGGACGGGACATGCTCAAGAAAAAGGGCAGCCGAGGCTGCCCTTTCCTACCTTGCAATCCGCTTATTCAGCCAGCTTGAAGGTGATGAAGCTGGCACGCCCCTGGCGCAGCACGCGCATGGACACCGAACGGTTCTTCGGCAATTCCTTGGCGATCTCGGTGAACTGCTTGGCCGAGGCAATGGCCTGGTTGTTCAGGTGGCTGATCACATCGCCCGGACGCAGGCCGATCATGGCCGCCGGGCCATCCTGGACTTCCTTGATGACCACCCCACCCTTGAGTTCGAGCGACTTTTTCTGCTCGGCACTGAGGTCGGCGACAGATACGCCCAGACGGTTGCTGCTGCGCTCGGCGCTGCCATCGGCACCCGCACCCATGCCGATGTCGGCGTCATCCTCGGGCAATGCGCCGATGGTCACATCCAGGTTCTGGCGCTTGCCATTGCGGATGATCTCAAGCTTGGCTTTCTCGCCATCTTTCAGGCTGCCCACCAGGTGCGGCAGGTCGGCGGACATGACGATCGGCTGGCCATTCATGCTCAGGATCACGTCGCCCACCTGCAGGCCGCCCTTGGCTGCCGGGCCGTTTTCCAGGACCTGGGCCACCAGGGCACCGGCCGGCTTGTCCAGGCCGAACGACTCGGCCAGGTCCTTGTTGACCTCCTGGATCACCACGCCCAGCCAGCCGCGGCTGACCTTGCCGTCTTTCTTCAACTGGTTCGATACATCGATCGCCACGTCGATCGGGATGGCGAACGACAGGCCCATGAAGCCGCCGGAACGGGTGAAGATCTGCGAGTTGATGCCCACCACCTCGCCTTTCATGTTGAACAGCGGCCCACCGGAGTTGCCCGGGTTGATCGCCACGTCGGTCTGGATGAACGGCACATAGGTGTCGTTGGGCAGCGTGCGGCCCTTGGCGCTGACGATACCCTTGGTCACCGAGTGGTCGAAGCCGAACGGCGAACCGATGGCCAGCACCCATTCACCGACCTTGAGCTTTTCCGAATCGCCCAGTTTGACGGTCGGCAGCTTCTTGCCGTCGACCTTGAGCAACGCCACGTCGGTGCGTGGGTCGGTACCCACCAGCTTGGCCTGCAGCTCGCTGCGGTCGGACAGGCGGACGATGATCTCGTCAGCGTCGGCCACCACATGGTTGTTGGTCAGCACGTAGCCGTCACTGGAAATGATGAAGCCCGACCCCAGCGACTGCGCCTCACGCTGGCGATCACCGCGCGGCGAACGCGGCTGCTGCGGCATGTTGCGCTCGAAGAACTCGCGGAACATCGGCGGCAGGCCTTCCAGGTCGGGCATCTGCCCGGCGGCGACACGGCGGTCCGGCAGCTTCTGCTTGGTACTGATGTTGACCACCGCCGGCGAGGCCTGCTCGACCAGGGTGGTGAAGTCCGGCAGGGACTCCTCGGCCTGGGCACTGAGCACCTGGCCGAGCATCAGCACGGCAGCGAACATCGATAGGTAGGTTTTCAAGCGTGGTATTGACATACGGCTCCCGTCACAACGAGCGTAGTTAGCAGTAAGGTTCCCGCAGACGCAGGAAAGGCCAGACTCCGAGAAGCCTGACCTATAGAAAATTTGCGGCAGGATTGCAAATGACAATGCCTTAATTTCATGTCAGCTCTGTGTAACAAGAGCTGTCAGGGCACTGCTCAGTCATTGACGCGCCTGGGCATCCTGGGCCCGCATCGACAAGGCGACACGCTCGGCAGTGCCCAGCGGAATCTCGCCGACCACCGTGACCATCACCTTGCCCTTGGGCGTGGTCAGGCGCCGCGACACTGCGACAGTAGGGCCGAGCTGGGCACGGGTATCGATACCGGGCTCGTTGCCGATCGGCTCGAGGAACACCGAAAAACGGGCCAGGCCATCGTCATACATCAGGCTGCTGACGGTACTCTTGCGCTCGGGGTCGCGCCGCACCGAGCTGTTGACCAGCTCAAAACCCGGCGGCAACCAGTCGGAACGCCACCCGGCAGCGCTTTCGGAGGTGCCGGAGGCGACCTGTTCGACCGGCCTGCAGGCAGCACCGGCGCTGAGGTCGGCCTCGGTCGGCACGTCGTCGGTGTCCAGGCGGGTCATCTGGAAGCGCTCGAGCAACTGGCCCTTGTCGTTGAGCATCAACGAGCGTAGAGGCAGGCCGGTACGCCGATCCAGGTGCAATTCGAAGGCATAGCGATGCTGGTCACGCGGGGTGAGCGAGACAATCACCGCGTCGCGCCCGGCGACGCGTGACTTGCCTGCCACGCTCAGATCATACCAGCTCATCAGTTTCAGGGGATCGAGCACCCGCGCGGCAGTGTCCGGCGCGGCGCTCACGCTACTGACCAAGTTGCCACTGACGCACTGCACCTTGCCGTCGACCCGCACGATTTCCTGGGCCGAGCCGTCGAGCTGCAGCAGCCGCTCGCTGACCTTGCCGTCCTGGACGCGATGCCAGATATCGTGGGATGAGAAACTGCCGTTACGTTCGTAGACGAAGGAACCCTGGTAACTCTGCTGCTGCTCGGCCCTTGCCAGCTTGTTGAGCCACTCGCTCGCCTCGGGCGAAGAGTTGGCGGCCAGGGCCTGTACCGTCAGGCTGCTGCCAAGCAGCAGCGACAGGAGAGGTAGCGCGCGCATGATCCTCCTTACTTAGCGGTTTTCCAGGCTGGCGGCGCGGGCGTAAGGCAGTGCGGTTTCGTTGCCCTTCAGCGCGGACTCCTGGGCGTGCTGGCGCAGGTAGCCTGGCAGGCGTTGATCCCAGCCGGCCTGGTTCTGCAGCACACCGTTGGCCATCGGCCCGGTCGGTTGCTCGTTGCCTTCACTATAGCCTGCCAATACGGCCGGGCCTTGCACCTGCGGCATGCTCAGGCCCTGCTGGGCTGGCTGCTGGGCGGCCAGCTGGGCGCCAGTGATCTCGTCCTGGTTGTAGAAACGCACGCCCGCCAGTACGGCAACGGTCACCGAAGCGGCCACGGCGAGACGGCCAATGCTGCGCCACGGGCCCTGCTTGACCTTGGCCGGCACGGCCTCGTCGGCCAGCGCCGCGGAAACCGCCGAGGCGATGTCCAGCTTGGGCAACAGCAGCTCCTTGTGCATGGCTGCACGGGCAACCTGGTAACGCGACCAGGTGGCACGGGTTTCGGCATCGTCGACGGCGTTCAGCACGCGACGCAGTTCCAGTTCGTCCGCTTCGTTATCCATCACCGCGGACAGCGATTCCTGCAAAGCTTCACGACTCATGGCGGTTCCTCTCTTGGCTATCGCCGCTGTCTCAGGTTTCCTGCAACAAAGGTTGCAGGGCTTTGTCTATGGCCTCCCGAGCGCGGAAGATTCGAGAGCGCACGGTACCCACCGGACATTGCATGACACTGGCAATGTCTTCGTAACTCAGTCCGTCGAACTCGCGCAGGGTCAGTGCCGTGCGCAAGTCTTCGGGCAGTTGCTGGATGGTTCGATGGACAGTGCCTTCGATTTCATCCCGCAACAACGCGCGCTCTGGGGACTCGAGATCCTTGAGACCATGATCGCCGTCGTAAAACTCCGCATCCTCGGAGCTCACATCGCTGTCTGGTGGCCGTCTTCCACGGGATACCAGGTAGTTCTTCGCCGTATTGATGGCAATGCGGTACAGCCAGGTGTAGAACGCACTGTCACCGCGAAAATTCCCAAGCGCACGGTATGCCTTGATGAAGGCTTCCTGCGCCACGTCCTGCGCTTCATGGGTGTCGTGTACGAAACGCACGATCAACCCGAGAATCTTGTGCTGATACTTCAGCACCAACAGATCGAACGCTCGCCTGTCGCCACGCTGCACGCGCTCGACAAGCTGCTGATCCTCTTCCTGGGTTAGCATGAACACTCCTCAGTGATCTCGAAGGAGCGTTGCAACAGCCATCGTTCAGGCTTGCAACCATAGACTCGGGCTTTTCGCAAAAGTTCTCCCCTCCAAGCAAGTTTCCTGCGGCCCTTGGTCGGCTCGCACGGAAGACGCAACGCGGTCACGGCCGGCTGCGCCGATAATCAGTTTTCGTTACGCAGGTGCCAGCCCAGAATAGAGCCGGCGCCTTGCGTCGCCGCAGCAACCTGTGGCGTACGGGCAGCCTGTATAGGATTTCCAGGGGTATCGGAAAGTTCCCACAAAGATCGCCACCCACCCGCAAGTGCCATTGGAAATCAGGCGCCCGGGGCTGCTATAAAGGCATCCCGACCCGGTTTCACGATAGTTTCACAATGCCATCGGCGCCCGACTATTGTGCCGTGCCCCCTCCAAAGATTACTAGTGTCCCGACATGAGCCAACAATTCCAACATGATGTCCTGGTGATCGGTAGCGGTGCCGCCGGTCTCAGCCTGGCACTGAACCTTCCCGGCCACCTGCGCATTGCCGTGCTGAGCAAGGGCGACCTGGCCAACGGTTCTACCTTCTGGGCCCAGGGCGGTGTCGCCGCGGTGCTCGATGACACAGATACCGTGCAGTCGCATGTCGAGGACACGCTCAACGCCGGTGGCGGCCTGTGCCATGAAGATGCCGTGCGCTTCACCGTCGAGCACAGCCGCGAGGCCATCCAGTGGCTGATCGAGCAAGGCGTGCCGTTTACCCGCGACGAACACTACAGCGTCGACGACGGTGGTTTCGAGTTCCACCTGACCCGCGAAGGGGGCCATAGCCACCGGCGCATCATCCATGCCGCCGACGCCACCGGTGCCGCTATCTTCACCACGTTGCTGGAGCAGGCGCGCAAGCGGCCGAACATCCAATTGCTGGAACAGCGCGTGGCCGTCGACCTGATCACCGAGCGGCGCCTGGGCCTGGACGGAGATCGCTGCCTTGGCGCCTACGTCCTGGACCGCAACACCGGCGAGGTGGACACCTTCGGTGCCCGTTTCACCGTGCTGGCCACCGGCGGCGCGGCCAAGGTCTACCTCTATACCAGTAATCCCGACGGTGCTTGCGGCGACGGCATCGCCATGGCTTGGCGCGCCGGCTGCCGGGTGGCCAACCTGGAGTTCAACCAGTTCCACCCAACCTGCCTGTACCATCCGCAGGCCAAGAGCTTCCTGATCACCGAGGCCCTGCGCGGTGAGGGCGCCCTGCTGCGCCTGCCCAACGGCGAGCGTTTCATGCCGCGCTTCGACCCACGTGAAGAGCTGGCGCCACGGGATATCGTCGCCCGCGCCATCGACCACGAGATGAAGCGCCTGGGGGTGGACTGCGTCTATCTGGATATCAGCCACAAGCCGGCCGACTTCATCAAGAGCCATTTCCCAACGGTCTACGAACGCTGCCTGACCTTCGGTATCGACATCACCCGCCAGCCTATCCCGGTGGTGCCTGCGGCCCATTACACCTGTGGCGGGGTAATGATCGACGAGCACGGCCACAGCGACGTGCCTGGCCTGTACGCCATCGGCGAAACCAGTTTCACCGGCCTGCATGGCGCCAACAGGATGGCCAGCAACTCGCTGCTCGAATGCTTCGTCTATGGCCGCGCCGCCGCCGCCGACATCGAGGCGCGCTTGGACCAGGTCGCCATGCCCCGCGCCCTGCCCTGCTGGGACGCAAGCCAGGTCACCGATTCGGACGAGGACGTGATCATCGCGCACAACTGGGACGAACTGCGGCGCTTCATGTGGGACTATGTGGGCATCGTGCGCACCAGCAAGCGCCTGCAACGGGCCGAGCACAGGGTGCGCATGCTGTTGGACGAAATCGACGAGTTCTACAGCAACTACAAGGTCAGCCGTGACCTGATCGAGCTGCGCAACCTGGCGCAGGTGGCCGAGTTGATGATCCGTTCGGCCATGCAGCGCAAGGAAAGCCGGGGCCTGCATTACACCTTGGATTATCCAGGGATGCTGCCTGAGGCCAGGGACACGATCCTGGTGCCACCGAACCACGAGTAAGGCCTGGACAGGCGCAGGAGCGCGCTTGCACCGCGAAGGGATGACAGCCTCTGTATCGTCATCGCGGCGCAAGCCCGCTCCCACGAACCGCCATCAAACGAGGGCTGGATCGATCACCAGCACCAGCTTCCCGGAAACCTGGTTGCTTGCCAGTTCCGCATAGGCCGCTTCGGCGAATTCGACCGGATAGGTATCGACCAACTGTGGCGACAGTCGCCCCTCGGCGAACAACGGCCACACCTGCTGGCGCAATTCGCGCAACAATTCGGCCTTGAACCCGTCATCACGGTTGCGCAGCGTGGAGCCGGTGATTTCCAGGCGCTTGCCCAACACCAGCGCCAGGTCCAGCTCGACCTTGCGTCCGCCCATCAGGCCAATGATCACCCAACGCCCGTCACGAGCCAGCAGCTGCAGGTTGAGCGGCGCATAACTGGCGCCCACAGGGTCCAGAATCACATCGAATGGACCAAGCTGCTTGAGGTCATCGAGGTTGCCATTGCGCACCACGCCACCTGCGGCCCCCAGCGACTCACAGTAGGCCAGCCGCGCCGGCGAGCCGACGCTGACCCACACCGGGTTGCCGAAGGCCTTGCACAGCTGGATCGCCGCCGAGCCCACACCACTGGCCCCGGCATGCACCAATACCTTCTCGCCAGCCTTCAATGCCCCCAGCTGGAAGATGTTCAGCCAGGCCGTGGCATACACCTCGGGAATCGCAGCGGCTTCCTGCAGGCTCAACCCTTCGGGCACCGGCAGCACATGACGGGCGTCGACCACCACCTCCTCGGCCATGCCACCACCGGCGAGCAATGCACAGACCCGGTCGCCCACACGCCAATCGGCACCCGCTCCGACTTCCTCGACGACGCCGGCGCATTCCAGCCCCATATAAGGGCTGGCACCAGGAGGCGGCGGGTACAGCCCCGCCCGCTGCAGCAGGTCGGCGCGGTTCAGGCCCGCGGCGGCCACACGGATACGTACCTGCCCGGCATCGCAGGCCGGGCGCTCGGCCTCGACCCACGCCACATGTCCGTCAACGCCTTGCAATGCCTTCACAGTGCCTCCATAGTTGAATCATATGACCGAGCCTGGGCACGCCAAGTCCCAGGCTTTTTGCAGTATGCGTCCGGCTCCGATGGAACCGGCGAACGGATAAGACGGCCTACTATGCGTGATCAATTGCCTCCACGTCGAATCAGCATGAAGCATTTCCTCCCCAGCACCGCCCTCGCCCTCATGATCGGCCTGGGCAGCCTCACGCTCGGTGGCAATGCGGCCGCCGCCAACAAGTGGGACAGCCTGCAGCCGGACCGCGACGAAGTGGTCGCCAGCCTCAACATCGTCGAGCTGCTCAAGCGCCACCACTACAGCAAGCCGCCGCTGGACGACGCCCGTTCGGTCATCATCTATGACAGCTACATCAAGCTGCTCGACCCTTCGCGCAGCTACTTCACCGCAGCCGACATCGCCGAATTCGACAAATGGAAGACCCAGTTCGACGACTTCCTGAAAAGTGGCAACCTCGAGCCGGGCTTCACCATCTACAAGCGCTACCTGGACCGCGTGAAGTCGCGCCTGGACTTCGCCCTGGCGGAGCTGGCCAAGGGTGCCGACAAGATCGACTTCACGGTGAAGGAAGACCTGCTGGTCGACCGCAAGGACGCCCCGTGGATGAAGAACCAGGCCGAGCTCGACGACCTGTGGCGCAAGCGCGTCAAGGACGAAGTGCTGCGCCAGAAGATTGCCGGCAAGGATCCCAAGCAGATCCAGGAAACCCTGACCAAGCGCTACAAGAACCAGCTGGCGCGCCTGGACCAGACCCGCGCGGAAGACATCTTCCAGGCCTACATCAACACCTTCGCCCAGTCCTACGACCCGCATACCAATTACTTGTCGCCGGACAACGCCGAGAACTTCGACATCAACATGAGCCTGTCGCTCGAAGGCATCGGCGCGGTGCTGCAGAGCGACAACGACCAGGTCAAGATCGTACGCCTGGTACCGGCCGGCCCGGCCGCCAAGACCAAACAGGTGGCGCCGGCCGACAAGATCATCGGCGTCGCCCAGGGCAACAAGGAAATGGTCGACGTGGTCGGCTGGCGCCTTGACGAAGTGGTCAAGCTGATCCGCGGCCCGAAAGGCTCGGTGGTGCGCCTGGAGGTCATCCCGGCCAGCAACGCGCCGAACGACCAGACCAGCAAGATCGTCTCGATCACCCGCGAAGCGGTCAAGCTCGAGGAGCAGGCGGCGAAGAAGTCGGTGCTCAAGCTCAAGCAGGATGGCCGTGACTACAAGCTCGGCATCATCGAGATCCCGGCTTTCTACCTGGACTTCAAGGCATACCGCGCTGGCGATCCGGATTACAAGAGCACCACCCGCGACGTGAAGAAGCTGCTCACCGAGCTGCAGAAAGAGAAAGTCGACGGCGTGGTCATCGACCTGCGCAACAACGGTGGCGGCTCGCTGCAGGAAGCCACCGAGCTGACCAGCCTGTTCATCGAGAAGGGCCCGACCGTGCTGGTGCGCAACAGCGACGGGCGCGTCGACGTGCTCGAGGACGAGAACCCCGGCGCCTTCTACAAAGGCCCGCTGGCACTGCTGGTCAACCGCCTGTCGGCGTCCGCCTCGGAAATTTTCGCCGGCGCCATGCAGGACTACCACCGTGCGCTGATCATCGGTGGCCAGACCTTCGGCAAAGGCACCGTGCAGACCATCCAGCCGCTCAACCATGGCGAACTCAAGCTGACGCTGGCCAAGTTCTACCGTGTCTCCGGGCAGAGCACCCAGCACCAGGGCGTGCTGCCGGACATCGCCTACCCGTCGATCATCGACACCAAGGAAATCGGTGAAAGCGCGCTGCCTGAAGCCATGCCGTGGGACACCATCCGTCCAGTGGTCAAGCCTGCCTCCGATCCGTTCAAGCCGTTCCTCGCCCAGCTCAAAGCGCAGCATGAGGCGCGCAGTGACAAGGATGCCGAGTTCGTTTACATCCGCGACCGCCTGGCACTGACCCAGAAGCTGATGAACGAGAAGACCGTCAGCCTCAACGAGCAGCAGCGTCGCGCCCGCCACGACGAGATCGAAGCCAAGCAGCTGGCGCTGGAGAACATCCGGCGCAAGGCCAAGGGCGAAGAGCCGCTCAAGGAACTGAAGAAAGAGGACGAGGACGCCCTGCCCGCCGAGCCGGACGACACCAAGCCCGAGGACGATGCCTACCTGTCCGAGACCGGTCGCATCCTGCTCGACTACCTGAGCCTCAGCACCTCGGTGGCCAAGCACTGAAGTGATGGCAAAATAATGTGACCTGTCATCAAACAGTCATCGGACTGTCGTGAAATGGAAGGGCCGAACGTGCAAGCGTTTGGCCCTTTTCAATTCAGGAAGCAGTCCATGACCGTCACCGAACAGCTCAGCGCATTGAGTGCCATCCTGGCTCAACGCAGCATCCACTGTCTGTTCCAACCCATCGTCTGCCTCTCCGAACGGCGCATCCTCGGCTATGAGGCCCTGAGCCGCGGCCCCTCCAACAGCCCTTTGCACTCCCCCCTGAACCTGTTCGCCATCGCCCGCCAGGCCGGTCGCCTGGGTGAACTGGAAGTGCTGTGCAGGGAAACCGCCTGCCGACGCTTCAGCGAGCTGAACCTGGCGGGCCAGCTGTTTCTCAACGTCTCGCCCGAGTCCCTGGTAGAACCCAACTACCCTTCCGGGCGCACCCTGCAAATGCTCGAACAGGTCGGCCTGGCCCCCAGCCGGGTGGTCATCGAACTGACCGAGCAGACGCCCACCGAAGACTTCCAGCTGCTGTACAACGCCCTGCACCATTACCGCGACATGGGTTTTTCCATCGCCCTGGATGACCTGGGTGCTGGTTACTCCAGCCTGCGACTGTGGTCGGAGTTGCGCCCGGACTACGTGAAAATCGACCGCCATTTCATCGATGGCATCCACCAGGACCCGCTCAAGCGTGAGTTCGTCGGCTCGATCCTGCAGATCGCACGCGCTTCCCGCGCCCAGGTGATCGCCGAAGGCATCGAACTGGCCGAGGAACTGGCCATACTGGGCGACATGGGCGTGGACCTGGTCCAGGGCTACCTGCTGGGGCGCCCCCAGGAGTTTCCCCCAGGTGACAGCCTCGGCCTGCTGCCCCCGGCGCCGGATACCGCTGTGGCGCTGGATGAGGACAGCAGCGATCTCAGCGCCCTGCTCATCCTGCAACCCTCGGTCACGCGCGAGACACCCATTCAGCAAGTGCTCGAGGCGTTCCACCGCCAGGCCAACCTCAATTCGCTCGCGGTACTGGACGAACGTGGCAAACCATGCGGTATCGTCCACCGCCATTCACTTGCCGATGCCCTGCTGAAGCCCTTTGGCACCGACCTGTACGCCCGCAAACCGATCAGCCGGTTGATGAGCCAGGACTTTCTCGCCGTTGAGCGCAGCCAGTCGCTGCAGCAGGTCAGCCGGCTGCTTACCAGCCGAGCCCGCCAGCGTATCGAGGAAGACTTCATCATCACCCAGAGTGGGCGTTATCTGGGGTTGGGGCGGGTGATCGACGTACTCAAGCTGATCACCGAACAGAAGATCCAGCAGGCCAGGCACGCCAACCCACTCACCCTGCTGCCCGGCAACGTGCCGATCCAACAATGCCTGGCGCGCCTGCTGCTACAACGGCGCGAGGCCGCCGTATGCTACGTGGACATCGACAACTTCAAACCCTTCAACGATATCTATGGCTATGCCCGTGGCGACGAAGTGCTGCTGTGCCTGGCGCAGTGCCTGAGCGACTGCGTCGACCCCAGCAGGGATTTCGTCGGCCATATCGGTGGGGATGATTTCATGCTGGTATTGGGATCGGCAGACTGGCGAGCGCGGCTTGAACTGCTGCTGGAGGCCTTCGTCCGGCAATGTCGACGCTTCTATCGCGGTGAACACCTGGAGGCCGGCTGTTTTATTGCCCATAACCGTCAGGGTCAACGGGAAACCTTCGAATTGCTGTCGCTGTCGATCGGGGTAGTCTGGCTCGCGCCGGGAAGCTGCGCAGGGCTGGATGCCGGCCAGTTGGCCGAGCTCGCCTCACAGGCGAAAAGAAAGGCCAAGGAAACCGGCGGGGCGAGCCTGAGCCTGATCGACACAACGGTACTGGAGTAAACCCTGGCAGGCTCCGGCAACCGCTACCGCGCCAGGTAGCCCTCTCCCCCGGTTTCAGGCCTCTTCCGGGTAGCGATACTCGAACACCCGCACCACTTCCGAGGCATGCCAGGACGCCGCCTCCATGCCGTCCACCGGCCCGGAAAACCGTCCCAGGCGCTCGACACACTCGAAAAACCCGGTGCGTGGCAGGCGGCTGGCGCCTTGGCTGATCACCAGCGAACTGCGCAGCGGCTGCTCGGCGCGGGCGTCGAGCACCGCCAGGTACTCAAGGGCCGCGGTCAAGGTCTGCATGGCCGGGCTGGGCAATTGCAAACGCTCAAGCAGTGCCCGGTAGGTCAGCAGATGGCGTTGCCGGCGGGCCAGGTCAAGCTCGCTCAGCAGGCCCTGCCATTGCTGACGGCTGATCCTGACCTGGCTCATGACGGCTCGCTCCAGCCGGCCACGCCCAAGTGCCACGCCAGGCTGCGTAGAATGGCCGCGTCGGGGCGGCGCTCCCCGGACTCGATCATGGCCAGGTATGCCGGGCTGATGCCGACACTGCGTGCCAGCTGCTCCGGCGCCAGCCCCTTGGCCTGACGCAAGGACGCCAGCTCAGCCAGTGAGGACAGGCTGGCGCTTGGTTGAGTGCTGGCAACATTGCTTTCGGTGACGGGTGCGCTAGCCGGTGCCTGGCCTGCGGCCGCGAGCAACGCCTGATACTGCTCCCAGGGAACCACTGCGTACTCGGGCTGACCGTCCCGGCTGATGACCTGAATACCCATACAACCCCCTTGACGTTGGATTACGGCATGTAATCCGTAGGCATAACCCTTATGCCAATTATATTACCAACCTCGGGGGTCTGTGCGGAATCAGCTACCGGGCCGTTCCAGGCGCAGCGCTTCGGGGGTTTCCGGCAACCGTTCGACCACGCGCAGCCGCTCCGGCGCCTGGCTGTCGCGCCAGGCCTTGAAGCGGCCCAGCTCATCAGCCACGGTCTTGAGCACCCAGCCCAGCACGGCGATGTCATCGAGCAGGCCGACACCCAGCAGCCAGTCGGGGATGGCATCCAGTGGGCTGACGAAGTAGAGCAGCCCGGCGACGATGGTCACCAGTGCCTTGGGGCTGACAGCGCGGTACTCGCCACGCCACCAGGCCAGGCAAAGCGCCTGCATCAGGCGCAGGTCCTCGCGCAGCTGGCCCAGCCTCGGCCCTTTGCGGGCCACTGCGAACAGCAATGCCGGCAGCCGGCCGCGGCTGAGCAAGCGTTCGGCAAGGGGCAGGAAGCGGGTGAAATTCCAAGGTGCGCTCATGGGGCCTCCAGGGGAGCCGGAGGTTATCCACATTTATTGTGGATAACCTTGTGAACAGGGCGGCATTGATGCCGCGTGGTGCCCACCGGGCAAGGGCCGGGTACGAATCGGGCGTTTTTTACACAACCGTTTCAAGCGCGCAAACGTTTTGCGACAAAGGCACCTGTATTCAGGCCGGGCACTGCTTGCGACAGTGAATGACGCCAACGGTTCGCGTCAAGCACTGCTGAAAACGACGACGCCCCGTCGAAACGGGGCGTCTTCATGCAACACGACGGCTGTTACTTGGCCGGTGCTTCGCCAGCCTTGGCCGGGTCTTTGATGGCCAGCAGTTCCAGGTCGAACACCAGGACCGAGTTGGCCGGAATCAGCGGGCTCGGGCTCTGGGCGCCGTAGGCCAATTCAGCCGGGATGTACAGCTTGTACTTCTCGCCGACATGCATCAGTTGCAGGCCTTCGACCCAACCCGGGATCACGCCGCTGACCGGCAGGTCAATCGGGCTGCCGCGCTCGACGGAGCTGTCGAATACCTTGCCGTCGGTCAGCTTGCCCTCGTAGTGGACGGTGACGACGTCGGTCGGCTTGGGTTGCGGGCCATCGGCCTTCTTCACCACTTCATACTGCAGGCCCGAGGCGGTGGTGATCACGCCAGGTTTCTTGCCGTTTTCCTCGAGGAACTTCTTGCCGGCGGCGGCTGCTTCCTCGCTGGCCTTGGTCAGGCGCTCTTCGGCGCGCTTCTGCAAGGCAGTGAAGGCTTCGACCAGTTCTTCGTCCTTGATGCGCTGTTCCTTCTTGCCAACAGCGTCCTCGATGCCTTGGGCGACGGCTTTCGAGTCGAGGTCGTCCATGCCTTCCTGGGCCAGGCTCTTGCCCATGTTCAGGCCGATACCGTAGGAGGCCTTCTGTGCTGGGGTCTTCAGCTCGACGCTGCTGGTCTGGGCGTCGCAACCGGCGAGGACCAGGCCTACCAGGGCAACCGCGGCCGCCAAACGATGCTGTTTCATGTAATTTCCTTGTTCATGCGCCATGAGGGCAATCAGGGTAAAGCCGCGAGCTTAGCAGGCGGCCGCGACCAATGGCTACCGGCATAAGAGCGGGTTGGGGGCAGGAAGTTCCTGGGTGAAAGCTTGTTCATGGTCGCACAGGCAGCCTTTGGCCAGTATTCACGCTGTTTCACGAGTCGTAGCACGCTTTTGCAGGTGAGGCTCCAGTCTTGCGATTGCTGTCGCGGCCTCTCGCCGGCAAGCCGGCTCCCACAGAAAACACCGTTGCCCTTTCAGGAACTGACTCAGGCGATCCCGACCTGGTTGCGCCCACTGTTCTTGGCCAGGTACAGCCCCTTGTCCGCCGCCGAGATCAGCTGCCGGCAATGGCTGCCGACACTCGGGGTCAGGGTCGCCAGGCCGATGCTCACGGTCAGGTGCGACGCCGCCTCGGGCACGGTATGGGCGATCTTCAGGCCCATGATGGTCTGGCGCAGTTTTTCGGCCACCAGGCGCGCGCCACCGGGCGAGGTGTTGGGCAGCACCAGGGCGAATTCCTCGCCGCCATAACGCGCCGGCAGGTCGGTAGGACGCGAGCAGCAGCCACGAATGGCCTCGGCCACCTTGCGCAAGGCCTCGTCGCCGGCCAGGTGGCCGAAACTGTCGTTGAACGCCTTGAAATAGTCGACGTCGATCATCAGCAGCGACAACTGCTGCTGCTCGCGAATCGCCCGGCGCCATTCCAGCTCCAGGTACTCGTCGAAGTGACGGCGGTTGGACAACCCGGTCAGGCCGTCCGAGTTCATCAGCCGCTGCAGCATCAGGTTGGTGTCGAGCAACTGCTGCTGGCTCACGCGCAGCGCACGGTAGGCCTCGTCGCGCTGCAACAGGGTGAGGTAGGAGCGCGAGTGGTAGCGGATACGCGCCACCAGCTCGATGGTGTCCGGCAACTTGACCAGGTAGTCGTTGGCCCCGGCGGCGAAGGCCGCGCTTTTGACCAGCGGGTCCTCCTTGGTCGACAGGACGATGATCGGAATGTCCTGGGTGGTCGGATTGTTGCGGTACTCGCGCACCAGGGTCAGGCCATCAAGGCCCGGCATGATCAGGTCCTGGAGGATCACCGTGGGCTTGATGCGCATGGCCTGGGCCACCGCCTGGTGCGGGTCGGCGCAGAAGTGGAAGTCGATGTTCTCTTCGTGGGCGAGGCCACGGCGCACCGCTTCGCCGATCATGGCCTGATCGTCGACCAGCAGGACCATCGCCGCACTTTCGTTGATGGTCGTGAAACCTTCGATCGGTAGATCATTCATGCGTAATCACCCGTCCACTGCCGGCCACGCGGCGCGACTCAATACATATCGTCATTTCGGAAAGATTTCCATCAGTCGTCCGGCGATTCGCTCCAGCGGACGTATTTCCACCGCCGCGTCGATCGCCGCGGCGGCCTTGGGCATGCCGTACACCGCGCTGCTCTGCTGGTCCTGGGCGATGGTCAGGAAACCCTGCTGGCGCATCAGTTTCAGGCCTTGGGCGCCGTCGCGCCCCATGCCGGTGAGCAGCACGCCCACCGCATCGCCGGACCAGCAACGCGCCACGCTCTCGAAGAACACATCGATCGAGGGCCGGTAGATTTCGTTGACGGGCTCGGCAGTGTAGGCCAGCTCGCCATTCTTAAGGAGGCGGATATGGTGGTTGGTGCCGGCCAGCAGCACCTGCCCCGGCTGCGGCGGCTCACCCTCGCGGGCCAGGCGCACCGGCAGGCCGGAGGCGCTGCTGAGCCACTCGGCCATGCCCGCGGCGAATACCTGGTCAACATGCTGGACCAGCACGATGGCCGCCGGAAAACTGCGCGGCAGCCCCTTGAGCAGTACTTCCAGGGCGGCCGGCCCACCCGCGGACGAGCCGATGGCCACCAGTGCGCGGCGCTGCGAGGCCTCGCGCAGCGGCACGCTAACCGCCCGAGGCGCGCTGGGCCGCTGCTGGCCGATCAGCCAGCCGATATTGAGGATCTTGCGCAGCAGTGGCGCGGCTGCCTCGCGTGCATCGCCAGCGCCCAATGCCGGGGTGTCGACCACATCCAGGGCGCCATGGCCCATGGCCTCGAACACCCGGTGCACATTCTGTTTGCGATCCACGGTGACGATGACGATGGCGCAGGGGGTTTCGGCCATGATGCGCCGGGTCGCTTCCACGCCGTCCATGACCGGCATGATCAGGTCCATGAGGATCAGGTCCGGCGTCTGCTCGGCGCACAGGCGCACCGCCTCGGCGCCGTTGCCGGCGACCCAGATCACCTGGTGCGCGGGCTCGAATGCCAACGCCCGGCGCAGGGCCTCGACGGCCATGGGCATGTCGTTGACAATGGCGATTCTCATCCCTGGGCACCTCCGATCAGCTCCACGACCGCATCCAGCAACGCATCGTCATGGAAGCTGGCCTTGGCCAAATAATAGTCGGCACCGGCATCCAGTCCACGACGCCGGTCTTCTTCGCGATCCTTGTAGGACACCACCATCACCGGCAGCGATTGCAGGCGGTTGTCGCGCCGCACCAGGGTGACCAGCTCGATCCCGTCCATGCGCGGCATGTCGATGTCGGTGATCAACAGGTCGAAATCATCGCTGCGCAGCGCGTTCCAGCCGTCCATGCCATCCACGGCCACCGCCACTTCGTAGCCGCGGTGGCCCAGCAGCTTACGTTGCAGCTCGCGCACGGTGAGCGAGTCGTCGACCACCAGGATGCGCTTGCGCACCGCACCCTTGGCGCCCCGCCCACCGCGCTCGATACGCTCCAGGCGGCCGGTGCTGAGCAGCTTGTCCACCGAGCGCAGCAAGTCCTCGACATCGACGATGAGCACCACCGAACCGTCGTCGAGCAAGGCCCCGGCGGAGATATCCTGGACTTTGCCCAGGCGGGGATCCAACGGCATCACCACCAGTACCCGCTCGCCGATCAGCCGCTCGACGGCCACCCCATAGAGCTGCTCGCGCTCGCGGATCACCACCACCCGCAGGCTCTGTTCGTCGCCCTGTGCCGCCGGCCGGTTGAGAAGCTGGCTGGCGGCCACCAGGCCGATGTGTCGCCCTTCGTGCCAGAAGTGCTGCCGCCCTTCGATCTGCACGATGGCCTCGGCCGCCACGTCGACGGTGCGCTCGATATGCGCCAGCGGGAAGGCGTAGGCCTCGCCGCCCACCTCGACGACCAGGCTGCGAACCACCGACAAGGTCAACGGCACTTCCACATGGAAGCAACATCCCTGGCCGGCCACCTGAGTCAACTCGATGGAGCCGCGCAGCTCACGGACCATGTGCTGCACCGCATCCAGGCCGACACCGCGCCCGGACACTTCGGTGACCGTGTCGCGCAGGCTGAAACCCGGCAGGAACAGGAATGTCAGCAGCTCGGCCTCGCTCATCTGCGCCACCGTCTCGGCCGGTGACAATGCGCGCTCGACGATACTCTCGCGCAAGCGCTGCAGATCGATGCCGGCACCGTCGTCAGACAGTTCGAGGATCAGCAGCCCGGCCTGGTGCGAGGCGCGCAGGCGCACGGTGCCCTCGCTCGGTTTGCCGGCCAGCAAGCGCTGCTCGGGCAGTTCGATGCCATGATCGACCGCGTTGCGCAGCAGGTGCGTCAGCGGTGCCTCGAGCTTTTCCAGCACGTCACGGTCGACCTGGGTCTTCTCGCCCTCGATCAACAGGCGCACCGGCTTGTCCAGCGAGCGCCCGAGGTCGCGGACCATCCGGCTCTGGCCGGTGAGCACATCGGCGAACGGACGCATGCGACAGGCCAGCGCCGTGTCGTACAGCAGTTGCGCGCGCTGGCTGGCCTGCCAACCGAATTCGTCGAGATCGGCCGCCTGCTGCAAGAGGATCTGCTGGGTTTCAGCCAGCAACTGCTGGGTCTGGGCCAGCGCTTCCAGCACCTCCGGCCCCTGCCCGCTCTCTTCCAGCTGGACCTTCAGGCCATCGAGGCCGCGCATGCCCTGGCCATGCATGCGCTTCAGGCGCTGCAAGGTGGCCAGGTAGGGTTTCAGCCGCTGGGTCTCGACCAGCGACTTGCTCGACAGGTCCAGCAGGCTGTTCAGACGGTCGGCAGTCACCCGCAATACCCGCTCTCCCCCCTCGCCACCACGCTTGCCGGCCTTGCGGGCAGGCACGGGCTCAGCTTCCGGTTCAGGCTCCGTGGGGGCCTGGAGCGTTGGCTCGGGTTCCGGCCGCGCTGGCATGGCAGCGGGCGGCACGCTTGGAACGCCAGCCTGCGCGGGCGCAGAAGGGTCGAGCAACGCGGTCATCTGTGCCAGGAACACCGCCACGGCGGCTTCGCCGCCCTGATCTCCAGGGGTCGCGATACGCATCAACAGGTCGGTACCTTGCAACAAGGCGTCGATATGCTCCGGGCGCAGCAGCAGGCGGCCCTCCTGAGCGGCCACCAGACAGTCTTCCATGACGTGGGCGACGCTGACCCCGGCATCGATGCCGACAATGCGCGCCGCCCCCTTGAGCGAGTGCGCCGCACGCATGCAGGCCTCGAGTTGATCGGGTTGCGCAGGGTTGCGCTCCAGCGCCATCAAGCCGGCGCTGAGCACCTGGGTCTGGGCCTCGGCCTCCAGGCTGAACAGCTCGAGCAGCGACGCATCGCGCATTTGCTCCGGGGTCATGACAGGCTCCGCTTCACGGCTGACATCAGGTGTTGTTCATCCAGCACTCGCACGCTGCGCCCTCGCCACTGCAACACGGCAGCGGTGAAATGCGCCGCATCGCGGCCGTTGTCCTGGCCCGCAAGGTCAAGACGATGGATGCCGTCGATCTCGTCCACCGGCACCACCACCGGCCCGCCCTCGGCCGCCAGGATCAGCATGCGCGGCATGCTCCGCCCGGTGCGCTCCGCGCCCGCTTGCGTCGGCACGCCCAGCAGGTCGGCGAGCGACAGGCAAGGCACCAGCGCACCGCGCACATTGGCGACGCCCTGCAGCACACGCGAGCGCTGGTGCGGCAACGAGTGCACCGGCTGCGCCGGGGCGATCTCGGCCAGGCAGGCGGTGGCCAGGGCCAGCCACTCCTCGCCCAGGCGGAACAGCAGCATCGAGCGGCCGACCGCGCATTCCTCCACGATGGCCGTTTCGACCTGCTCGTCCTGGACCAGCGCATAGCGGTCCAGCAGGCGCGTGGCCGCGTCGGCATACACCTCGCAATTGCGGCAGTGCACATGCTGCTCCAGCAACGGGCACTGCTTGTCGCCATGCACGCCGATGCGGTTCCAGCAATCATCGATGGGCTGGTCGTCATTGGCGATCAGTTGCATATGGTATCCGCCGCTCATCGTTCAGACTCCCTGCCAGCTCGGGCGGCACGCTCCTGCAGGCGCCGGGCACCGGCATCGTCCCCCTGCGCGGCCAGCAGCATGGCCAGGTGCATCAGTGCCTCAGGGTGCTGCGGCTCGAGGTAGAGCGCCTTGCGATAATGGGTGATGGCCTGCGCGGCATCGCCTTCGGTGTCACTGAGCAACCCCAGCCAGTAATAGACCTGCGCCTTGGGGGCGAACTGGCGCAGATAGCGTTCGCAGTCCGCCCTTGCCTGCTGGTTTTCACCGGCATTGGCCTGCCGGGCAATGAGGGCCAGCAACTGCGCTTCGCCCTGCGCCGGGACCGGCGCCGCTGGCACGGCGCTCGACCTGGCGGCTCGGGGCGGCAGTGCCACGAGACGCGGCGGCGGCGGCGCGACCGGCTGGCGCGCAACCGGCAACGGCTTGGCAACAGGCGGTGGGGCATCATCCTGGCGCACATAGGCGAATGACTGGGCAATCCCCAGCGGGCGCATGCCCAGGCGCGCCAGCAGGCTGCCCTCGGCGGGGCCTATGAACAGCACGCCCTGAGCGTGGATCAGGCGCTTGAGTACCTCGAACACTCGCTGCTGGGTCGGAACATCGAAGTAGATCAGCAAGTTGCGGCAGAACACAAAATCGTACAACCCTTCACGCGCCTTGAGCGCCGGGTCGAGCACGTTGCCCGCCTGCAGGCTGACTTGCTGGCGCACCCGCTCATCCAGGCGATGGGTATCGCCGCTTGGGCTGAAGTGCCGCTCGCGAAAGGCAAGCTCACTGCCGCGGAAGGAGTTGCGCCCGTATAGCGCCTGCTCGCCCTTGGCCACCGAACTGGGGCTGATATCAATGCCATCGACGCGGAAAGCGCCCGGGCTCAGGCCACCGTCGAGCAAGGCCATGGCGATCGAGTAGGGCTCCTCGCCCGTCGAGCACGGCAGGCTGAGGATGCGCAAGGGCCGTGCGCCGGCAAGTTCTGCCGCACGCTTGTGCGCCAACCCCGCCAGCGCGGTGAAGGATTCGGGGTAACGGAAGAACCAGGTCTCCGGAACGATGACCGCCTCGATCAAGGCCTGCTGCTCATCGCTGGACTGCTGCAAACGCAGCCAATAGTCGTCGAGATCCGCAGCCTGCACGAGCGTGCAGCGCTGGCGCAGTGCGCGCTCGACCATCGCTGTGCCGACCGACTCCACGTCCAGCCCGATACGTTCCTGCAGGAAACGGAAGAAACGTTGCTCGCTCATGCTGGCTCCTGCCCGGGCTCGACGGGGTACAGCAGCTCACGCACCGCGTCCGACAACAGGTCGTTCACCTGGATGCGCTGCAACAAACCGCGGGCGTCCTGGCGCACCGGCCCGAGATAGCGCGCGTCGGCATTGTCCAGGCCGTATGGCTGGAATTCCTCGGGGGCACAGCGCAGCGTATCGGTGGCCTGCTCCAGGACAAGCCCCAGTTGCAGGTCAGGACGGCGCGGGTCAGCGCGATAGTGCACCAGGACCATCCGCGTACTGCTGCGCGACTGTGCCGGCATGCCGAAGCTCAGCGCCGACAGGTCGATCACCGGTACCAACGCACCACGGTGGGCGAGCACGCCGGCCACCCAGCCCGGCGCCTGGGCGATGGGTTTGAGGGTACGACACGGCAGCACTTCGATCACCTCACGCACGTCCAGGGCGAAGCGCTGGTCGGCGATACGAAATTGCAGGTACAGCACGCCCTTGCCGGCTGATTCGCGATCCTCGCGAGGGGACGGTTCGTTCATCGTCGTCAGACTTTGAACCGCGAAACACCGCCACGCAGCCCGGCGGCTACCTGGCTCAGTTCGTCGATGGCGAAGCTGGCCTGGCGCAGCGATTCCACGGTCTGGGTACTGGCATCGCTGAGCTGGGCCAGTGCCTGGTTGATCTGCTCGGCGCCGGTGGCCTGGGCCTGCATGCCCTCGTTGACCATCAGCACCCGCGGCGCCAGCGCCTGTACCTGATGGATGATCTGGCTGAGCTGCTCGCCCACTTGCTGCACCTCGAACATGCCGCGGCGCACTTCCTCGGAGAACTTGTCCATGCCCATCACCCCGGCCGACACCGCCGACTGGATCTCGCGCACCATCTGCTCAATGTCATAGGTGGCCACGGCGGTCTGGTCGGCCAGCCGGCGTACTTCGGTGGCGACCACGGCGAAACCGCGACCGTACTCACCGGCCTTCTCTGCCTCGATGGCCGCGTTGAGCGACAGCAGGTTGGTCTGGTCGGCGACCTTGACGATGGTCACCACCATCTGCGTGATATTGCTGGCCTTCTCGTTGAGGATCGCCAGCTTGGCGTTGACCAGGTCGGCGGCGCCCATCACCTGGTGCATGGTCTCCTCCATGCGCGCCAGGCCCTGCTGGCCGGCACCGGCAAGGCTCGAGGCCTGGTCGGCCGACGAAGTGACTTCGGTCATGGTGCGCACCAGGTCCCGCGAGGTCGCGGCGATTTCCCGCGAGGTGGCGCCGATCTCGGTGGTGGTGGCGGCTGTCTCGGTGGCGGTGGCCTGCTGCTGCTTGGAGGTGGCGGCGATCTCGGTGACCGAGGTGGTCACCTGCACCGACGAGCGCTGGGCTTGCGACACCAGGTTGGCCAGGGATTCGGCCATTTCGTTGAAGCCACCCTCGATCGCGCCGAACTCATCCTTGCGGTCCAGGCTCAGGCGCATGCTCAGGTCGCCCGAACGCAGGCCGTCGAGGGCGTGCACGATGCGTTGCATGGGGGCGGTGATCGCGCGCATCAGCAGCAGGCCGCAAATGCCGGCGGCGACGATTGCCAGCAGCAGCGAGACGATCATGCTGCCTTTGGCGGTGGCCACGGCGCTGACGATTTCATTGGTGGCGTTGTCGGCCGACTCCCGGTTGCGCTCGATCACTTCGTTCAGATGCAGGCGCCCTTCTCTCCAGGCTGGCGTCAGCACCTCGGCGATCAAGCGCTGGGCTTCGGCGTAGTTCTTCTGGCGATAGGTTTCCAGGACCTGATCGACGATCTTGACGTAAGCCTCTTCCTGGCGCGTGAAATCGTCGAACGCGGCCTGGTCGGCCGGGTCGCGGATAGTGCCCTGGTAGCTGGCCATATGCTGCTTCAGACGGTCGTCGAAACTCTTGAACAACTCGGCATCGGTCGTGGTGAACTCGCGGTGGTTCGACAGGCCGACCAGTTGCTGGCTGGTCACGTAGCTGTCGACCCAGGCGCTGCGGATCATCGAGCTGTAGTAGAGCCCGGGAATGCTGTCGGACCCTACCGCCTCCTCGCTGGACTCGATCGCCACCAGCCGCGAGTAGGCGGCCACGATCATCAGCAGCATGATGGCGATAATCACGGCGAAACTTGCCAGGATCCGTTGGCGCAAGGTCCAGTTCTTCACATTCAGCCCTCAGGAATTCGATACGAGCGGGAAAAATCGCCGAAGTATAGCCCAGGCTTCCTACGTATTTGCGGCTGAATGCTGCTGTATTCAGGCCTCCGTGCCCATTGATATGGCCAATTGCAGGCTCATTGATCCGCGGCAAGCCTGACCTGGTTCTCCAGCTCCAGGCGCAAGGCAGGGTCCAGACGCAGCTGGCGCGCCAGTTCGTCGAGGTAGGCGCGCTCCATGAAATTCTCCTGGTCGACCATCATCACGCTGGCCAGGTACATCTCGGCGGCCATTTCCGGCGTCTGCGCGGCGCGGGCCACTTCGGCCGGATCCAGCGGCTTGTTCAGTTCGGCGTGCAGCCAGTGCTGCAACTCGCGGTCGCTGTCCAGGCGAGTGAACTCGCCTTCGATCAGGGCCCGCTCACGGTCATCGATATGGCCGTCGGACTTGGCTGCCGCCACCAGCGCCCGCAGCACTGCCTGGCTGTGTTGCTCGACCTGGGCCGGCGGCAGGCGATCCAGCGTCTGCGGCTGCTGATCGCCGGCGCCCTGGCGTGCCTGCCAGTTGCCATAGGCCTTGTAGGCCAGCACCCCGAGCGCGGCCAGGCCGCCGTAGGTCAGGGCCTTGCCGCCGTACTTGCGGGCCTTCTTGTTGCCCAGCAGCAAGCCCATGGCCCCCGCTGCCAACGCGCCACCGCCCGCACCGGACAACAGGCTGCCAAGGTTCCCCGAACCTTTGTCGCTGACGCCCTTGCCCTGCTGGTTCTGCAGCAGGGATTGACCGGTTTTCAAAAGCTGATCGAGCAGACCACGCGTGTTCATCTGACAGGCCTCGCAAACATTCACGGTTGAGAAGGCCCCAGAGTAGGCCGACAAGCTGAAGCCTCGCTTAACGCATTTGCATCCGAATGTTGCCCTCCTCGGTTTGTTGCCACGGCCAGTCGCTTCTAATCTGTAGCGTCACTGCGGCACAGTGCGCTCGAGTACCACAAGGAGAACCGCTCCATGCAAACCCGAATGCTGATCAACGGTCACCTGGTGAACGGCGAAGGCCCGGCCTGGACCGTGCTCGACCCGGCCAAGGGCAGTGCCCTGGCACAGATCAACGAAGCCACCGAGGCCCAGGTCGACATCGCCGTGCGCGCCGCCGACCAAGCCTTCGAGCACTGGTCGCAGAGCACGCCGAAGGAGCGCGCCAGCGCATTGCTGGCCATTGCCGAGGTCATCGAACGACACGGCGAGGAACTGGCCCGGCTGGAATCGGACAACTGCGGCAAGCCCTATGCCGCGGCGCTCGGCGACGAGATCCCGGCCATCGCCGATGTGTTCCGCTACTTCGCCGGTGCCGCACGCTGCCTGGGTGGCCTGGCGGCGGGCGAGTACCTGCCCGGGCACACGTCGATGATCCGCCGCGACCCGCTGGGCGTGGTCGCCTCCATCGCGCCTTGGAACTACCCGCTGATGATGCTGGCCTGGAAGATTGCCCCCGCGTTGGCCGCCGGCAACACCGTGGTCATCAAGCCATCGGAGCTCACCCCGCTGACCGCCCTGCGTCTTGGTGAGCTGGTCGGTGAGCTGCTACCGGCCGGCGTGCTCAATATCCTTTTCGGCCGTGGCCAGACCGTCGGCAACCCATTGGTCACCCATGCCAAGGTGCGCATGGTGTCGCTGACCGGCTCCATCCCCACCGGCGCGCACATCATTGGCGCCACCGCCGACAGCGTGAAGCGCATGCACATGGAATTGGGCGGCAAGGCACCGGTGCTGGTGTTCGACGACGCTGACCTCGACGCTGCCATCGATGGCATCCGCACCTTCGGCTTCTACAACGCCGGGCAGGACTGCACCGCCGCCTGCCGGCTGTACGTGCAGGACGGCATCTACGAACGCTTCGTCGAACGCCTGGGCGCGGCGGTGGCGAGCATCAAGCCAGGCCCGCAGCGGGCGGCCGACACCGAACTCGGCCCGTTGATCAGCGCCCAGCATCGCGACAAGGTCGCCGGCCTGGTGAACCGTGCCATCGCCCAGCCGCACATCCGCCTGGTCACCGGTGGCAAGGCACTGCCCGGTGATGGCTTCTTCTTCGCCCCGACCGTGCTGGCCGATGCGCTGCAGGACGATGAAATCGTCCGCCACGAGGTGTTCGGCCCGGTGGTGTCGGTCACCCGCTTCAGCGACGAAGCCCAGGCGCTGGAGTGGGCCAACGACTCGGAGTATGGCCTGGCCTCGTCGGTGTGGACCCGTGACAGCGGACGCGCCCACCGCCTCGCCGCACGGCTGCAATATGGCTGCACTTGGGTCAACACGCATTTCATGCTGGTCAGCGAGATGCCGCACGGCGGGCAGAAGCATTCCGGCTATGGTAAGGACATGTCGATGTACGGGCTGGAGGACTACACCTGTGTGCGCCATGTGATGTTCAAGCACTGATGCACCAATAGCCGGTGGGGGCAAAACACCCACCGGCTGTTGTTGCAACGCACCGCGATATCCGCCAAACCGCCTGCGGCTGAGTCAGTCGCGCAGGTCCGATTCGTGGATCGGGTTGGCCCGGCTTGTCGCGCGTTGGTATTGCGCCGGCCAGGTCGCCTTGTTGCCGCCCAGGTCGTCGTCGGCGTGCAATGGCCAGTAAGGGTCGCGCAACAGTTCGCGGGCCAGGAAGATCATATCGGCCTGGCCGGTACGCAGGATATGCTCGGCCTGGGCCGGCTCGGTGATCATGCCGACGGTGCCGGTGGCGATCTCCGACTCCTTGCGCACCCGCTCGGCGAAACGGGTCTGGTAGCCGGGGCCAGTGGGGATTTCTGCATTGACCGAGGTCCCTCCCGACGACACGTCGATCAAGTCGACGCCCAGGGCGCGTAGCCGGCGGGCCAGCTCCACGGTCTCGTCCGGGTTCCAGCCATCCTCGACCCAGTCGGTGGCCGACACCCGCACCAACAGCGGCAGCTCCTGTGGCCAGGCCTGGCGCACCGCCTCGGCGACTTGCAGGGTCAGGCGGATACGGTTTTCAAAGCAGCTGCCGTACTCGTCGCGGCGCTGGTTGCTCAGCGGCGAGAGGAACTGGTGCAGCAGGTAGCCGTGGGCAGCGTGGATCTCGACGACCTTGAAGCCGGCCTTCAAGGCCCGCTCGGTGGCGGCGACGAACGCGCTGACGACCTGCTGGATCTCGTCCTTGCTCAGTTCATGGGGGACGGTGTGCTCGGGGTCGAAGGCAATCCTGGAGGGTCCTACCGGCTGCCAGCCGCCGTCTTCAAGCTTGACGCTGCCGTGCTTGCCCAGCCACGGCCTGTGGGTGCTGGCCTTGCGCCCGGCATGGGCCAGCTGGATGCCGGGGACGGCGCCCTGGGCGGTGATGAAGCGGGTGATGCGCTGCAGCGCGGGGATCTGCGCGTCGTTCCACAGGCCGAGGTCTTCTGCAGTGATGCGCCCATCGGCGGTGACCGCGACCGCTTCACTGATCACCAGGCCGGCGCCACCGACAGCGCGACTGCCCAGGTGCACCAGGTGCCAGTCATTGGCCAGGCCGTCGACGGCGGAGTACTGACACATGGGGGAAACGGCGATACGGTTGGGCAGGGTCAGCTGACGCAGGGTGTAGGGTTCGAGCAGCAGGCTCATGGCGCACCTCCCAGGGACTCCAATGGTTGCCGGGCCGGCATTTGTAGTGGGGCGTGGGCCGGTACCGGTAGGTTTCAGCCTAGACCATGGCTCCGAGGGGCGTTCGCCCATCGCCCTGCGCCGCTCGTTCCTCCTCGCGCAAGGTCAGCACCTCGACGCCACTCTGCGTCACCGCCACGGTGTGCTCCCATTGCGCCGACAGGCTCCGGTCACGGGTAATTACCGTCCAGCCATCGCGCAAACCGCGGGTCCCGCGCCCACCCTGGTTGATCATCGGCTCGATGGTGAACACCATCCCTGGTTGCAGCTTCATGCCCGTGCCACGCTGGCCGTAGTGCAGCACCTCCGGCGCCTCGTGCATCTGCGTGCCGATGCCGTGCCCGCAATACTCGCGCACCACGCTGTAGCCGGCGGCCTCGGCGTGGGCCTGGATGGCGTGGCCGATATCACCGAGGGTCGCGCCGGGGCGCACCTGCTCGATGCCCTTCCACAGCGCGGCATAGGTGGTGTCCACCAGCCGCCGGGCCTCTTCGCCGATCTGGCCGATGCTGTACATCTTCGACGAATCGGCGATATAGCCGCCCTGCTCCAGGGTGATGTCGACGTTGACGATCGAACCCTCCTTCAGCACCTCGTCGGCCTTGGGCATGCCATGGCAGACCACATGGTCCACCGAGGTGTTCAGGGCAAAGGGAAAACCATACTGGCCCTTGCTCGCCGGCCGCGCCTTGAGGGTCTGGACGATGAAGGCCTCGGCGCGGTCGTTGATCTGCAAGGTAGTCACGCCGGGGCGGATGAAACCGTCGAGGTCGGCGAACACCCGGGCCAGCAACTGGCCGGCACGGCGCATCAATTCGAGCTGGGCGGCGTCCTTGAGGATGACCTTGCTCATTGCAGCAGCTCCTTGAGATTGGCCTGCTCCTGGCGCAGCAACTGGCGCAGCAGTTCCTGGTAGGTGGCCTGCGGGTGCAACTCGGCCAGCATGCCGATGCGGATCCAGTGCTCGGCCTGGGCGTTGATCGAGCGCGACAGCGCGGCGCTGGCCACGCGCAGGTCTTCGTGGAGGTCGTCGGCGATCTTGACGATGCCCATGTGCGATTACCTATATATGAAACGTATGCGAATCATATATCCATAAGCCAGCTGGCGCCATTCGCTGGTGCACCGTTCCCCATATCGGTGCGCGCGCCCCTCCCGGGCGAGCCCACTCACACCGCAGAGACGCGCCCCGCCGTGATATGGCCCGGGATTTGCTGCCGGCAAGGCATCGAGGCCATCAACGCCGATGGTCCTCCCTCCACGACGAAGGCGCCGTGTTGCCCCGCTTGCCAGTTGCAGGCCGGGCAGCCGGCGCCTTTGTCGTTTCGTCAGCAGGAGATCGTGATGAGCGGCAGTGAAGTGCGCAGTGTTTGCCCGTATTGCGGAGTCGGGTGCGGCATCGTCATGCACGTGAGTGAAGGCAAGATCGTCAAAGTCAGCGGCGACAAGCAGCACCCCAGCAACTTCGGGCGCCTGTGCACCAAGGGGCTGACCGCCCATGTGCCGCTGGAGGCCGGGCGCATGGCTCACGCGTTCGTCCGTGACCAGCGCAGCCAGCAGCCAGCCCGTCGCCCGCTGCAGACCGCCATCGCCGAGACGGCCGGGCGCCTGCGCACGATCATCGATACCCACGGCGCCGATGCCGTGGCTTTCTATGTCTCCGGGCAAATGTCGCTGGAGGCCCAGTACCTGGCCAACAAACTGGCCAAGGGCTTCATCCGCACCCGCCATATCGAGTCCAACTCACGCCTGTGCATGGCCAGTGCCGGCAGCGGCTACAAGCAATCGCTGGGCGCCGACGGCCCACCCGGCAGCTATCAGGATTTCGAGCGCGCCGAGGTGTTCCTGGTGATCGGCGCGAACATGGCCGACTGCCACCCGATCCTGTTCCTGCGCCTGCTCGACCGCCTCAAGGCCGGTGCCAGGCTGATCGTCGTCGACCCCCGGCGCAGTGCCACCGCCGACAAGGCCGACCTGTTCCTGCAACTGCGCCCGGGTACCGACCTGGCCCTGCTCAATGGCCTGCTGCACCTGCTGCACGCCAATGGCCATACCGACGCGGATTTCATCGCCCGTCACACCGAAGGCTGGGAGGCACTGCCGGCGTTTCTCGCGGACTACCCCCCCGAACGCGTCGCGGCCATCACCGGACTGGCCGAGGCCGACATCCGCGAAGCCGCCCGCCTGATCGGCGAGGCGGGCGAATGGATGAGCTGCTGGACCATGGGCCTGAACCAGAGCATCCACGGCACCTGGCACAGCAACGCCCTGTGCAACCTGCACCTGGCCACCGGCGCCATCTGCCGCCCCGGCAGCGGGCCGTTCTCGCTGACCGGCCAACCCAATGCCATGGGCGGCCGCGAGATGGGTTACATGGGGCCGGGCCTGCCGGGCCAGCGTTCGGCGCAGGTGGCAGCCGACCGCGCCTTCGTCGAAGCGCAATGGCAACTGCTCCCCGGCACCCTGCGCAGTGAAGGGGGCGAAGGCACCGTGGCACTGTTCGAGCAGCTCAAGCATGGCGAGGTGAAAGCCTGCTGGATCATCTGCAGCAACCCGGTGGCCAGCGTCGCCAACCGCCAGCAGGTGATCGACGGCCTGCGCCAGGCACAGCTGGTGATCAGCCAGGACGCCTTCCTCGACACCGAGACCAACCGCTACGCCGACATCCTGCTGCCGGCGTCATTGTGGGCCGAGGGCGAAGGGGTGATGATCAACAGCGAGCGCAACCTGACCTTGATGCCCCGCGCCGTCGAGGCGCCCGGCGAAAGCCTCGAGGACTGGCGCCTGATCGCGCGCATCGCCTGTGCCCTGGGTTATGCGCACGCCTTCGACTACCCCGACGCCGAAGCGGTGTTCGATGAGATCCGCCGCTTCCACAACCCGGACACCGGCTACGACCTGCGCGGCATCGACTATGCCGACCTGCGCCAGGGCCCGCGGCAGTGGCCAAGCGCGCCGGGGCGCAAGGACGCTCGCAGCCCCCAGCGCTATGTCGCGCCAGACGCCCCACAGACGCCGGTGTTTCCGACGCCCACCGGCAAGGCCCGGTTCTTCGCCCGCCCCTGGCTGCCGCCGGCGGAGCTGCCCGACGCTGCCTTCCCCTTCGTGCTCAACACCGGCCGCTTGCAGCACCAGTGGCACACGCTGACCAAGACCGGCCAGGTACCCAGCCTCAACAAGCTGGAGCCCGGTCCCTTTGTCGAGATCCACCCCGACGACGCCCGGCGCCTGGGTATCGCGGACAAGGACCAGGTGGCGATCCGTTCGCGCCGCGGCCAGGCCGTGCTGCCGGCGCGACTCAGCGAGCGGGTGCTGCCGGGCAACTGTTTCGCCCCGTTTCACTGGAACGATCTGTACGGCGAGCAACTGGCAATCAACGCGGTGACCTGCGACGCGGTGGACCCGACTTCGCTGCAGCCGGCCCTCAAGCACTGTGCCGTGGCCCTGGAACGGGTTGCCGGCGAGCGCATCGCCACCCTTGAACTGACGCTTCCCCCGGAACCCATCGCCATGCCCACCGCCACCCTGTCCCGCCTGCTCGGCCTAGAGACGTTGCCGGCTCCGGTCCTGGCCGAGCAAGAACGCCATTACCTGCAAGGTTTCCTGCTCGGCCTGAGCCAGGCCCGCACCGAAAACGTGCCTTGCCTGCCGCCCGATGCGCCCCTGGCGCCGGAGCGACGCCTGTTCGTCAACGGCCTGCTGGGCGGCCTGTTCGCCCGGCCCGCGCCGGCGCCGCAAGCAGCGCTCGAAAGCCCTCGTCACCACGTGCTGTGGGCCTCGCAGACCGGCAATGGCGAGCACCTCGCCGAACGCTGCGCCCAGCACCTGCGCGACGCGGGGCTGGTGGTCGCACTCAGTTGCATGGAGGTGGTGCGCCCATCCCAACTGCGAGACGCCGCCAGCCTGCTGCTGATCGCCAGCACCTTCGGCGACGGCGATGCGCCGGACAGCGGCGCCACGTTCTGGCGAGCCCTGCAGGACGAAGAAGGCGCCAACTGTGCCACGCTGCCCTACGCCGTGCTGGCCCTGGGGGATTCGAGCTACGACCAGTTCTGCGGCTTCGGTCGCAAGCTCGACCAACGCCTGGCCGAGCTGGGGGCCCGGCGTCTGCTGGCCAGGGTCGACTGCGAGCCGGATTGCGAAGCGGCCTTCGGCGCCTGGCTCGATGCCCTGCTGCCCAAGCTTGGCAGTATCCCGACGGCTACCACCACCGCATCGGCCACCGCCCGCGGCAAACACCAGCCCTGGCCTGCCACCTTACGGGAGAACCGCCTCCTCAGCGGCCCGGATTCAACCAAGGAGACTCGCCAACTGGTCTTCGACCTGTCCGGCAGCGACCTGCGCTATCAACCCGGCGATGCCCTGGGCGTATGGCCGCGCAATTGCCCGGGCCTGGTCGACGAGCTGCTGATGCTGATGCAGCTGGACGGCCAGGCCGAGATCGAACTCGAGGGCCATGCCCCAATGCCCCTGCGAACCGCGCTTGAGCGGCACCTGGACATCACCCAGGTCAGCCGCCAGCAACTCGAAGTCTTCAGCCAGCACGCCAGCGGCCTGCAACGCCTGCTGCTGCCAGCATGCAAGGACGAACTCAAGGAATGGCTGTGGGGCCGCCAGTTGGCCGACGTGCTGCGCGAGTACCCCCAGGCCATGCCGCTGGGCAACTGGTTGTCGCTGCTGAAACCCTTGCAGCCGCGCCTGTACTCGATCAGCTCCAGCCCCCGGGCTCATCCCGACCAGGTACACCTGACCGTCTCCATCGTGCGCCATGGCCAGCGCAAGGGCGTCTGTTCGAGCTTCCTCGCGGACCGGGCAGCGGCGCTGGAGGTGGGGGTATTTGCGCAGCCATCGAAACATTTCCACCTGCCCGAGGACGACGGGGTGCCTATCGTCATGATCGGCCCCGGTACCGGTATCGCCCCCTTCCGCGCCTTCCTCGAAGAGCGCGAACTACGTGGGGCCCCAGGGCGCAACTGGCTGTTCTTCGGCGAACAGCATGCCGCCTGCGATTTCTACTACCGCGAACAATTGCAGGCCTGGGAGGCTTGCGGACATGTGCGCCTGAGCACGGCGTTCTCCCGTGACCAGGTGGAAAAAGTCTATGTGCAGCATCGCCTGCTGGAACACGGCGCCGAGCTGTGGCAATGGCTGCAAGCGGGTGCCCATGTGTATGTGTGTGGCGATGCCCGGCATATGGCCCGGGATGTGGACACGGCCTTGCGCCAGCTCGTGGCGGAGCACGGCGGCCTGGACGAGACCACAGCTGCGGCGTATGTCGAGGGGTTGGGGCGGGACAAGCGCTACCTGCGAGATGTGTATTGATGCACCACGGTGGTGAGGCTTGCACCTTTGTTGTGCCCCGAACGGCCTCATCGCCGGCAAGCCGGCTCCCACAAGGATACGCCGCAAACGGGCCCGCAGCCCTGTGGGAGCCGGCTTGCCGGCGGTGAGTCCCGTGAAGGCTACCGATGGGTGGCCGCTTGGCACACTCCCTGCTTTTCAACGAAGTACAACAGCCCCTCGATCAACGGCGATCGCCCAGGGGCCTCACACTGATGAGTACAGGCAAAGGCGCCTGGAGCTTCGGCTCCAGGCGCCTTTTTCGTTTTTCCGTGATCGAGGATCGGCTATGCAGGCAACAGCGAACGAAGCACAACGAGCGCGACTGGTCATCGTCGGCAACGGCATGGTCGGCCATCACTGCGTCGAGCAGCTGATCGAACGCGGCGCCAGCGCGCGCTTCGAGCTGCACGTGTTCGCCGAGGAGCGCCAGCGCGCCTACGACCGGGTGCACCTCTCGGAATACTTCACCGGCAGTTGCGCCGAAACCCTGGCCCTGTGCGACCGCGACTACTATGCGAGCAACGGCGTGCACCTGCACCTGGGCGAGGCGGTGCTGGACATCGATCGTGAACGCCAGGAAGTGATCACCGCCGAAGGCCACCTCGGCTATGACCAGTTGATCCTGGCCACCGGCTCCTATCCGTTCGTGCCGCCCATCGAAGGGTCCAGCGGCAATGCGCGCCTGGTCTATCGCACCCTCGAAGACCTCGATGCGATCCGCGCCGCCGCCGGCAGCGCCCGCCGCGGCGTGGTGGTCGGCGGCGGCCTGCTCGGCCTCGAAGCCGCCAACGCCCTCAAGTCGCTAGGCCTGCAAGCGCATGTGGTGGAGTTCGCGCCGCGGCTGATGCCAGTCCAGTTGGATAGCGAGGGCGGCGCGGCGCTCAAGGCGCGCATCGAGGCGCTGGGCGTAGGCGTGCACCTGGCCCGCGCCACCCAGTCGATCAGCACAGGCGAACACTACCGCTACCGCATGAATTTCGAAGGCGGCGAACACCTGGAAACCGACCTGATCGTGTTCTCCGCCGGCATCCGCCCGCAGGATGCCCTGGGCCGAACCTGCGGCCTTACAATCGCCCCCCGCGGCGGCGTGGTGATCGACGGTCAGTGCCGCTCCAGCGACCCGCGCATCTTCGCCATCGGCGAATGCGCTTCGTGGAACGGCAGCGCGTTCGGCCTGGTCGCCCCGGGATACGCCATGGCACGTAACCTGGCAGCCCTGTTGATGGGCGAGTCGGCAAGCGAGTTCAGCGGCGCCGACATGTCGACCAAGCTCAAGCTGCTGGGTGTGGATGTTGGCTCCATCGGCGATGCCCAGGGCGTCACGCCGGGGGCGCGCAGCTATCGCTTCATCGACGAAGCCACGGCCTCCTACCGGCGCCTGGTGGTCGATGCCAGCGGCAAGCGTGTGCTTGGCGCGGTGCTGGTCGGCGACAACAGCTACTACGACACCCTGCTGCAATACGCCCAGAACGGCATCAAGCTACCGGCCGACCCGGCCGCGCTGATTCTGCCCCAGGGCTGCGGCGCGCCGGCGCTGGGCGCCGATGCCTTGCCCGACAGCGCGACCATCTGCTCGTGCCACAACGTCAGCAAGGGCGCGGTGTGCGCCGCCATCGACAGTGGCTGCGGCGACCTCGCCGCCGTCAAGGCATGCACCAAGGCCGCCAGCGGTTGCGGCGGTTGCGCGGCGCTGCTCAAGCACGTGTTCGAGCACGAACTGAGCGCCCGCGGCGTGACCGTCGACAAGAGCCTGTGCGAACACTTCGCCTACACCCGCCAGGAGCTCTACGGGCTGGTGCGGGTTGAAGGCATCCGCACCTTCAACGAGCTGCTCGAACGCCATGGCAAAGGCCAGGTGGGTTGCGCCATCTGCAAGCCGGCGGTGGGCAACATCCTCGCCTCGTGCTGGAACCAGCCGATCATGGACCCGGCGCTGGTACCGCTGCAGGACACCAACGACACCTTCATGGCCAACATGCAGAAGAACGGCACCTACTCGGTGGTGCCGCGCATCCCCGGCGGCGAGATCACCCCGGAAAAACTGATCGTGATCGGCCAGGTGGCAAAGAAGTACGACCTCTATACCAAGATCACCGGCGGCCAGCGCATCGACCTGTTCGGTGCCCAGTTGCACGAACTGCCGCTGATCTGGGGCGAGCTGATCGCCGCCGGCTTCGAGACCGGGCACGCCTACGGCAAGTCGACGCGCACGGTGAAATCCTGCGTCGGCAGCACCTGGTGCCGCTATGGCGTGCAGGACAGCGTGGCCATGGCGCTGCGCCTGGAGGACCGCTACAAGGGCCTGCGCGCGCCGCACAAGCTCAAGTTCGCGGTGTCTGGCTGCACCCGCGAATGCGCCGAGGCGCAAAGCAAGGACATTGGCGTGATCGCCACCGACAAGGGCTGGAACCTCTACGTGTGCGGCAATGGCGGCATGCGCCCACGCCACGCCGAACTGTTCGCCACCGACCTGGACGACGAGACCTTGGTGCGCCTGATCGACCGCGTGCTGATGTTCTACATCCGCACCGCCGACAAACTGCAGCGCACCTCGGTGTGGCGCGAGGGCCTCGAGGGCGGGCTCGACTACCTCAAACAGGTGGTAATCGACGACAGCCTGGGCCTGGCCCGCGAACTCGAGACGCAGATGCAGCAGGTGGTCGACCGTTACGAATGCGAATGGGCCAACGCCTTGGGCGATCCGGAAAAGCTCAAGCGCTTCCGCACCTTCGTCAATGACCAACGCGCCGATCCCGATGTGCACTTCGTGCGCGAGCGTGGCCAACGCCGGCCGGCGGCGCCCCTGCAGTTGATTCCCACCCATGAGGAGGCAATGTGATGAACCTGTCCAACACGGCTGTAGCAAGTGAAACCCGCTGGCAGGCGGTGTGCCAGGCCAGCGACCTGGTCGCCGACTCCGGGGTGGTGGTGTGGCACGAGGGCGAGCAGGTGGCGTTGTTCTACGTGCCGGGACAAGGGCGGGAGCTGTATGCCGTCGGCAACCGCGATCCACGCTCAGGCGCGAACACCATCGGCCGTGGACTGCTGGCCAGCCTGGGAGCAACGGTGGTGGTGGTGGCACCGCTCTACAAGCAGCATTTCTGCCTGCAGGACGGTGCGTGCCTGGAGGATCCGAAACAGCACTTGCCAGTGTGGCCGGTGCGTATCCGTGGGGCGACGGTCGAATTGGGGCTGAGGCTCATATGACACGGCCAGGTACAGCTCGATCACCCGACGTCAGTGAGATCAAGGTACAGCCTCGAATCCGCCCGGGTCAGTTCAGCCGCAAGCCTGCCTTGATGGCTTCCCAATGGGCAAGATCGACCGCTTCCAGCGGTGTTTCCTTGCTATAGCTGACCGCCACGAAACGGGCCTGCCCGCTTGGCGTGTAGGCCAACTGACGCTGATACGAGACCACTTCGCCGCGCTTGAACTGCAGGCTGACTTCCAAGCCGTGAATGGCACGATCGACGCCGGCGCTGACCGGCAGTGGGTCGCTGATGACCGCCCCAAGGCGCTCACGCAACTGCGCCAGTTGCTGCTGGTAAAGCGCCTCCAGCGTCTGCCCGGCAGCCAGCGGACTGCGGGCGATCACCAGGGTGGTGCCACGCTGACGGAAGGTCAGCATGTTCATGGTGGTGTCTTCGGGCGTTTCATCGCCCAGTTCAAGGACCAAGTCCTGGGTCAGGTAGGCGGCCATTGCGCAGCTCCATGCATCGAAGCGGCACACGCTAAAGGTTCGGGGCTTTGCCTGCAAGGGAGGAACCGCCGTCCGCCGACGAAGATCACCCGGACGTTGCAGGTCTGGCCCGCACGGATACACTGCCCGGCATGAACCTCGATACCCGCATCAAGTTCCGCCATCTGCTGTGCTTCCTGGAGATTGCCCGACAGGGCAGCCTGGCCAGGGCCGCCGACGTGCTGGCGATCAGCCAGCCTGCGATCTCCAAGACCCTCAAGGAGCTGGAGGATCTGCTGGAAGCTCGCCTGTTCGAGCGCAGCCACCAGGGCGTCGCCCTGACCCCGGCCGGTACCCGCTTCATGCGCTATGCCGGCCCCAGCGTGCAAGCGCTGCGTGACGGGGTCGGCAGCGTGCGAGGGGAAGCGCGGGCGCCGTCGCAGGTGCGTATTGGCGTGCTGTCGACTGTCGAAGGGTTACTGATGCCCGAGGTGCTGTGCCGCTTGCACCAGCAGCACGAGGCTTTGGTAATCAGCGTGGTGACCGGGGCCAGCGCCCAGCTGCTCGGGCAGTTGCACCTTGGCGAGCTGGAACTGGTGATAGGCCGTATGACCGACAGCCCGCAGATCCAAGGGCTGTCGTTCGAGCACCTGTACAGCGAGTCGATGACCCTGGTGGTGCGACCCGGACATCCGCTGCTGGCGGCTCAGCCTATTGATCGCACGCAGGTCGGTGCCTATCCACTGGTGCTGCCACCGCCAGGCACGACCATTCGCCGGCATGCCGACAGCCTGTTCGTGCAATGCGCGATCCAGCTGCCGGCACAGCGCCTGGAGACTCTGTCGCTGGCCTTGAGCAGGCGCTACGTGCTGGGCAGCGAGGCGGTCTGGGTGGCGCCGCGCGATGCCGTGCTGATCGACCTCGGGCGGGGAGAACTGGTCGAACTCGACCTGGGTGTGCGTGAACCGGGCGGCTCGGTGGGCATCTGCCGCAATGCGGCCTTGGCGCAGAGCCTGCCAGCGCAGTGGTTGTGCGAGGTGCTCCGGGAGGTCGCCGAAGCTTACCGGATTGGGACATACCCCTGACAACCCGACGCGCGGATTCCTATACAATCCACGCCAGTTACCAGCGCCTCCAGGACCTCTTTCATGGACGAAACCGCGCAGCACTGGCTGCATGCCCTCTCCGCCCCCATGGCCGCCCTCAACGGCGCCAGCTACACCGCCCCCGACTACTTCGAAGGGGAAGACCAGACCGATCTGGAGCGCTGGTGGGGGATCAGCGACCGCGCCCAGTTGCTGGACATGCTGAACATGGCCGACAACGGCCACGCCACCGAAATGAGCGAAGCCTACTGGCAGTACCAGCGCTGCCTGCCCAGCCAGTGGCAGGCCCTGCTCGACACCTTGCCCCCACGCGAACGCATCCGCCACGAATACGCCGCCCGCACCTTCCCCGACTGTGGCCCGGGCGGCACCCGGGCCTGGGACCTGGGGCGCATGAGCTTCCTGCTGCGCGCCGGGGTCAAGAAAGGCCTGATCGACCGCGACGAAAGCCTCTACCTGCACTACCGCCTGGCTCTGCGCGCACGCCACTACTACAACCGCTGGGACTGTTACCTGGCCGGCTACCTGTTCGGCAAGGCGCTATGGAATGTCAGCGACAGCAGCGACGAGACCTTGGCCGCCGATCTCGAGCGCCAGGGCAGCGAGCACTGGAACCGCTGCATCCTGCTTAACCTGCGCCTCGGCGCCCATGAGTTGCTGGCCGGGTTGCCCTGGGACATGGACCTGCCCGAGCCGCCGCGCCCCGCCACCCTGGAAGAGGACTGCTGGTCATGAGTTGCTGGATTCGCCTGGGGATCGAACCGACCCAGGACCTCGACGCCATCCGCCTGGCCTATCGCGGCCGCCTGCCCATGCACCACCCGGAAACCGACCCGGAAGGTTTCCAGGCCCTGCGCGCGGCCTACGAGGAAGCGCTGCGCCTGGCCCGCGAGCAGGAAACCCACGAGGCCGAGCCAACGGTCGCCGAGGACACGCCACATCCGACACTGCAGCACTTCCATCGCCTGCTCGAGGAGCCGTCGCTGCGCTTCGACCCGCAAGCCTGGCAGGGCTTCATCGCCGAGCTGGACGAACTGCCACTGGACGAACTGGACGACCTCGGCTGGCAGCTGTTGCACACCCTGCGAGACTGCGGGCCGCTGTCCCATCACTGCGCGGGCCTGCTAGCCCGGCGCCTGGGCTGGGCCGACCAGTTGCTGCGCCTGGACAACCCCCACGAAGTGGAAGCCTTCCTCGACCGTCTCGCGCAGCCGGACCCCTTCGATACCGCATGCATGCGCGACTGGCCAGCCCCGGCGCAGATGGAGAGCCTGTGGTATTTCCGCAGCCTCGAGTACTGTTACCAGCACCGCCCATTGTTCGAGTACGAGCAGTTCGCCAGCGTGCATACCTGCCTGGCGATCCCGGACGACTCGGCGCTGGTACAGCGCCTGCTGGTGCAGTTCAGCCAGGCCGGCATCGCCAGCCGGACCTTCCACGGACTGCTCCAGGCACAACAAGCGCAAACCCCGGACGATGCCGACCTGCTCTACCTGCTGGCCCGCCAGGCCGATGCCCTGGGGGCCGAGCAACAAGCGCTGGACTGCTGGTTGCGGCTGTACCGCCAACACCAGCATCCACAGGCCGAGCGCTGGCTGATCGACCTCTGCGCCCGCCATCAACCCCAGCGTCTGCCCTTGCTGATCCAGGCCTTCGACTGCTTGCATACGCCAGCCGGCTGGCCCGAGAACCTCGGCGACCCGGCCCAGGCCTTGGGCAGCCCGGGGCAGTCACCGCAGACCCTGGCGCGTTGGTCCGAAGCCTCGCGCCTGAAGCTGGACGGCATCGCCAACACCTTCGTCGACTGGCATCTGGACGGTGACGACGAACTGCCGCTGCTGGCCTGGCTGCTGCAGGAGCAGCCGGAGCAGAATCTGCACCGCTTGTATTGGCATGCCTGGGCCCTGCAGCGCGGCGAGGCCGGTTTGCTGCGCCTGGTCCTCGCCCAGCCACCGGCCGAGGACGCCCTCGACGCGCTGATCCTCGAGGGCTTCCAGCGCCAGGCGAGCCAGCAGTTACATTGGCTCGATCAGGCTCCCGTGGTCCAGGCGCTGACGCAACTCAGCGCCAGCGATGATCCGGCGGCTACCTTGCCCGAGGCCCTGACCGAGGATGCCATTCGCCCGGTCTGCCGTGAATGGCTGCGGCGCATGCGGGTCTATCCGGCCCATGCCCTGCACACGCTCAACCGTCAGTTCGACATGCGCCGCCTGTTCACCACCCCGTTCGGCCTGCAACTGCAAGACCGCCTGGCCGAAGCCGGAGTTCTTTTACCTTCGATGCCCGAGGGCGAGGCACTGTGGCAGTGGCACCGCCAGCAGCTGTTCATGCTGGCCCAGCTGGAGCAACCTTCACGTTGGCTGGCACTGATCGATCCGGCCTTGCCCGGGCAGTTGCACTACCCGGCCGAGCATCCGTTCGCTCCGACACACGCCCTGCTCTGTCAACTGCTGACCAGCCCCGAAGGCGCCAGTGGACTGCTCGGCAGCCTGGATATCCGCGATCCGGTACAAGCCCTGATCTCGGCACGCCTGCTGACCTTGCAGCAGGCGCTCAACAGCATGCGCCTGCCCAACGCCGTGCAACTGCTCGCTTGCCTGGACAACGACGACGGCGGACTGCGTACCGATTATCCGCTGGGCTACCTGCTGTTCTGCGCAGTGCTGCACCATGATCCGTCGCTGGACGAACCACAGCGCTGCGCGTTGCGCGACCGCATGCAGGCGCTGGACCTGCAAGACGACTGGTTCGAAGCGCTGCGCCGGGGGCTGCTGAACGGCCAGGCCAAGCATCCGCCGGCTGCCGCGGTACGCGCGCAAGGCCTCGACAGCCGCACGGTCGACGACGTACTGGATGCGCTGCACCGCCTGCTGAACACTTGCACCCCACCCAAGACCCGGCTGCTGCGCGCCCTGCAAAAGGTCAAGGACGACCCGGAACAGGACCCCGGCCTGCGCTGCGCGATCATGGCCGTGCTGTCATGGAGCGAACGCCTGCTGTTGGACATGATCAAGGAACCGCCGGCGCCGATGTGGGCGTTCTGGAAGCTCAAGAGTCGACTGAACCGTACGGGCCTGGCCGTGCACGTGGCAATCATCGCCTTGGGCGCCAGCCTGATGCTCCATATCCCGGCGATGTTGGTGGCGATCAGCATCCTGTCGATCAGCGGCTTCCTGCGTCGCCTGCGCGACCTCGGCCACGGCGTGCCGGCACTGCTGCTGGTGATGGTGCTGACCCGCGTGCTGCCGTTCTCGTCACTGGTGCTGCTGGGCCTGCCCGGCGACAAGCTGCCAAACCGTTACGGCCCGGTACCGGGCAAAGGGCAGCCGCTGGAAGGCGGCCTGCAGGCCACCCTGCGCCGGCTCAACGCTCAGTAACGCAGCTCGTCGAGCGCCTGGCTCAATGCCTGGCGCTCACGGCTGATCTCGCCGGCCTGCTGCCCGGCCAGCACGGCATTGAAGGCGTCCAGCCAGCTGCCGATCAGCTCGCGCTCGTCGCCCAGGCTCTGCATCCAGGCTCGCTCCAGGCGGGCCAGCAAAGTGCGGTTGGGCAGCGTGTCACGTGGGTGGATCTTCAATTTTGCCAGGCGTTCCTCACTGGCCTGGCGTGCCTGCGCATCCAGCCCGGTGGGGCTGCGGTCGATACTGTGGCTGTGCTTCTGGCCGCTCTCGAGGAAGGTCACGTCCACTTCCAGCAGGCCGTTGATGTCGTAGCTGAAGCGCACGTCCAGCGACTGGATCTCGCCGGTCGGCTGCAACGGAATCTCGAAACTGTCCACCAGGATGTTGTCCCGCACCCATGGCCGCTCGCCCTGGTACACGGCGATGCGCACGAACTTCTGTTCCGGGTGGCTGCTGTAGAAACGCTGCACCTTGGACGTGGGGATGATCGTATTGCGCTCGATGATCGGCGAGAAGGCACCAGTGACATCCTCGCCCCGGGACGAGGCCACGCCAAGGGTGTAGGGGCAGACATCGGTCAGGATCAGTTCGTCGATGGCCGCGTCGCGGGCCTTGCACGCCGCCTGGCTGGCGGCGCCGAGGGCAACGATGGTATCCGGGTCCAGGTGCCGGTACGGCAGGCGCCCAAACAGCTTGGCCACCAGTTGCTGCACCTGCGGCATGCGCGTGGCGCCGCCGACCAGCACCAGGCTGTCCAGCTCGCGCGGGCTCAAGCGGGCATCACGCAGGGCCTGTTCGATGGGAGTGCGTACCCGTGCCAGCAAGGGCGCCCAGATCGCCTGCAACTTCTGGTCGTCCAGCTGCCACTCGCGGGGCTGGCCATCCATGCTCCAGGCAAAGGTGCGACTGCCCTCGCCCACTTCGCACTTGAGCTGCTCGATGGCGTCGTGCAGGCTGGCCAGGGCCTGGGGCTCCAGGTCTTCGGCCTTGAGACTCCAGTCACGCAGGCAGGCCTGCAGCAGCGCCTCGGTGAAATCCTCGCCGCCCAGGTAGTTGTCTCCGGTAGAGGCATGCACCTCGATCAACGGCAGGGCGTACTCCAGTACCGTGACGTCGAAGGTGCCGCCGCCCAGGTCGAACACCAGGGTGCGCTCGAACTTCTGCTCATGCAGGCCGTAGGCCATCGCGGCGGCGGTGGGTTCGTTGATCAGCCGCTGGACCTTGAGCCCGGCCAGTTCGGCCGCGAACACCGTGCGTTTGCGCTGCTCGTCGCTGAAATAGGCCGGCACCGAGATCACCGCCTCGCTCACCGGGCAGCCCAGATAGGCCTCGGCGTCCTGCTTGAGCGAACCCAGCACCAGCGCCGACAGCTCTTCAGGGGTGAAACGGTGTTCACCCAGGGCGTAACGCTTGTCGCTGCCCATGAAGCGCTTGAACGCCGAGGCGGTACGTTGAGGGTGCGTGGTCAGGCGCGCCCGGGCGGCCTGGCCGACGAGGATGCTGCCATCGTCATCGACGCTGACCACCGACGGCGTCAGCACCTCGCCCAGGGCATTGGCGATCAGCCGCGCTTCGCCATCCTGCCAGACGGCGATCAGGCTGTTGGTGGTACCCAGGTCGATTCCCAGCAAGGGAGTGGTGTGTGTCGGAGCGGGAGAGAGGCTGGCATCCTGCATGGTCGGTCTCTTGCTTGCGGTAGGAACCGGCGCAAGGCCTGCTGGCCAGTTGCGGCGGACAGGGGATTCTGACGCAACGCCAGAAACAAAAAAAGCGACCCTAAGGTCGCTTTCTCTGTTGCTTCCGGGTGTTCAGTGGGCCCTGGAAGCTTAATATGGCGCGGCGGACGGGACTCGAACCCGCGACCCCCGGCGTGACAGGCCGGTATTCTAACCGACTGAACTACCGCCGCGCTATACATCGAGTGGTGGGTGATGACGGGATCGAACCGCCGACCCTCTGCTTGTAAGGCAGATGCTCTCCCGGCTGAGCTAATCACCCTTCGTCTCGGTGTGGCGCGCATTCTACGGAGGACCTCCTACCCTGGCAAGCACTTTTTTCAAAATATTTGAAAAAAATTTCCAGGCCTTTCAAAGACCTAGCCGCGCCGCGATTTTCTTCCTCTATATAGGACTGCTGGCCCTCTGACAGGGTTGGCCTGGAACCGTCGCTCGGAGAATAATGCCCGCCTTATGTATTAAGGAGAGATTCCCCCTCATGTGGTTCAAGAACCTGCTGTCCTATCGCCTGACCCAGGAAGTACCGTTCGAGGCCGAGGCCCTGGAGGCCGCCCTGGCCAGCAAGCCGGCCCGCCCCTGCGCAAGCCAGGAACTGACCACCTACGGTTTCGTCGCACCGTTCGGCAAGGGCGAGGATGCCCCCCTGGTTCACGTCAGTGGCGAATTCATGCTGATCGCCGCACGTAAAGAAGAGCGCATCCTGCCCAGCAGCGTGGTCAACGACGCGGTCAAGGAGAAGGTCGAGGAGATCGAGGCCGAGCAGATGCGCAAGGTCTACAAGAAGGAACGCGACCAGATCAAGGACGAGATCATCCAGGCCTTCCTGCCGCGCGCTTTCATTCGTCGTTCGATGATCTTCGCCGCCATCGCCCCGCGCCTGGGCATGATCCTGGTCAACTCGGCCAGCGCCAAGCGCGCCGAGGACCTGCTGTCGACCCTGCGTGAAGTGATCGGTTCGCTGCCGGTGCGCCCGGCCACCGTGAAGATCGCGCCAAGCGCGACCATGACCGACTGGGTCAAGTCGCAACAGGCCGCCGAAGGCTTCTACGTCCTCGACGAATGCGAACTGCGCGACACCGCCGAAGACGGTGGCATCGTGCGCTGCAAGCGTCAGGACCTGACCGGCGAGGAAATCCAGCTGCACCTGAGCACCGGCAAGGTGGTCACCCAACTGGCCCTGGCCTGGCAGGACAAACTGTCGTTCGTGCTCGACGACAAGATGGTGATCAAGCGCCTGAAGTTCGAGGAACTGCTGCAAGAGCAGGCCGAGCAGGACGGTGGTGACGAGGCCCAGCAACAGTTCGACGCCAGCTTCCTGCTGATGATGATGACCTTCACCGAGTTCCTGCCGGTGCTGTTCGAAGCACTCGGCGGCGAAGAGATCCCGCAGGGGGTCTGACCCTTCAGGCCGGCGCGGCCCAGCGGCGCCGGCTGAACTTCAGCCGCACCCGCAGCCTTCGATGCTGTTCCTGCGCCAGGGCGTCCTTGGGGATGCACTGGCTCTGGCTGAACCATTGCCCCTTGCGCACGAAGCGCAGCACTACCACTGCGGGCAAGGCAACGCTGTCACGGCACAGGCGCGCCGGCTGCCACCCCCGGGCATGACTGTATATATGCCAGCCACGCGGTTCCCGACGCAGGCCGGTGACGGCGTCAGGGTGGGACAGCAAGATGCGGCGGGGGATGGCCCAACAGGCGTGGGCAAGACAGGCAATGACCAGCAGGCCCTTTGGCCAACCGGGCAACGTGACCACAACGCTGGCGATGAGCGCCAGCGCCTGGCAGGCGAGATAGGCCGTCAGCAGCAGGCGCGAGCCCTGCCAACGGCACTCGAATGCTTCACTTGGGCTGGACACGGTCCAGGATGATGCGGACCATGCGCTGCAGCTCCGGATCTTCGGACTCGCTGCGCTCCATGAACCAGCCGAACATGTCCTGGTCCTCGCAGGTCAGCAGGCGACGGTACAGCTCGCGGTCCGCTTCGCTCAGGCTCGGGTAGACCTCCTGGGTGAACGGTACCAGCAGCACGTCCAGTTCCAGCATGCCGCGACGGCTGTGCCAGAAAAGCCGATTGAGTTCAGTTTGTTCGACCATGGGGCCCTCCTCGAATGGTCGCGCAGTATACCGCGCAGCGAATGAAGCGGCACAAGGCGTTGGTCTACTCACCTACCTATTTTGTTACCGGCGTTCTATGATGGCCGCCAGTCTTTAGCTACCGCGATGACCCATGGCCGATTCCGCTTTCTTCTGTTCCCTCTCCCATGAGGGCATCCTCGCCGTCCGCGGCTCCGACGCCGGCAAGTTCCTGCAGGGTCAACTGACCTGCAATATCAGCTACCTCAGCGAAGCCCATGCGAGCCTCGGTGCCCGCTGCATGGTCAAGGGCCGCATGCAGTCTAGTTTCCGTATCCTGCCCGAGGGCAATGGCTACCTGCTGGCCATGGCCAGCGAGCTGCTCGAGGCGCAACTGGCCGACCTGAAGAAGTACGCGGTGTTCTCCAAGGCCACGCTGAGCGACGACAGCGCCGCCTGGGTGCGCTTCGGCCTGCAGCACGGCGACGCGGCCCTGCAGGCGCTGAGCCTGAGCGTGGCGGACGAGGCCGGCGCGACCGCACGTCATGATGGCCTGATCGCCATCCGCGCCTCGGCCGGGCGGGTCGAACTGTGGGCGCCTGCCGACCGGGCCAGCGCCGTGCGCGGGACGCTCGCCGCCGCGCTGCCAGAGGGCACGCTCAACGACTGGCTGCTTGGCCAGGTGCGCGCCGGCATCGGCCAGGTCATGGGCCCGACCCGCGAGCTGTTCATCCCGCAGATGATCAACCTGCAGGCCGTCGATGGCGTGAGCTTCAAGAAGGGTTGCTACACCGGCCAGGAGATCGTCGCCCGCATGCAGTACCTGGGCAAGCTCAAACGCCGCCAGTATCGCCTGGCGCTGGCCGAGACAGCGGTACCCGAGCCGGGCGCCGAGATCTTCTCGCCGACACACGGCTCGTCGGTCGGCGAGGTGGTGATCGCTGCCAGCACCGGCAGCGCCGTCGAACTGTTGGCCGTGCTCAGCGCCGATGCCGTGGCGGACGACAACCTGCACTTGGACAGCCTGGAAGGCCCGCGCCTGACGCTGCTCGACCTGCCTTACGAACTGGACCGCGACCGGGAAATCCAGCGCTGACCAGCCCGCCCCGGCGTTACGCCGGGGCTGCACCACCTTTGCCGTAGAGAAGTCCATGAACAAGCTGGCCGAGAAGGTCCAAGCGCAATTGCTCGCCGCCATCGACCGGGACGACCTGGTCCTGCCGACGCTTCCGGAAGTCGCCCTGAGCATTCGCGAAGCCGCCGAAGACAGCGAGATCAGCGTGTCCGCCTTGAGCAAGGTGATCGGCCGCGACGCCGCCCTGTCGGCACGCCTGATCAAGGTGGTCAACAGCCCGTTGCTGCGCGCCGCCGTCGAAGTCACCGACCTGCACACCGCGATCACGCGCCTGGGCATCAACTACAGCTGCAACCTGGCCATCGGCCTGGTGATCGAGCAGATCTTCCATGCCCGCGCCCCGGCGGTTGAACACAAGCTGCGTGATATCTGGGCCAACAGCCTGGATGTGGCAGGCATCAGCTATGAACTGTGCCGACGCTACACCCAGCTCAAGCCCGACCAGGCCACCCTCGGCGGCCTGGTGCACCAGATCGGCGCGTTGCCGGTGCTGATCTATGCCGAGGAGCACAACGAGTTGCTCTCCGACCCGATCTGCCTGCATTTCGTGATCGAACAGATCCAGCCGGTGCTGGGCGACAAGATTCTTAGCGCCTGGGAGTTTCCCGAGCAACTGGTCAGCCTGCCCAGCCAGGTGCAGGACCTGGACCGGCGCACCGACCAGATCGACTACATCGATATCGTCCAGATCGCCCGCTGCATCTGCCAGCGCGAGCGCATCCGGCCACTGGCCGCCCTGCCCGCCTACCGGCATCTGGGGCTGCCCTATGGCACCGAGCTGGATATCGCCGAACTGCTGGATGCGCGGAGCATGTTGCGCTGAATCGACAGGGCTGATCGCGGGACAAACCCCGCGATAGCCGACATCAATCCGCGATAAAACTCACCCGCACCTTCAACCCGCCGCGCTCGCCGTCATGCAGGCTGATCTGCGCCAGGTGCGCCCGGCAGATCTCGCCGACGATGGCCAGCCCCAGCCCGCTGCCCTGGGCGCTGCGCCGGTAGAAGCGCTCGAACACCCGCTCACGCTCATCCTGCGGAATCCCTGGCCCATCGTCCTCGACTTCAAGTACCGCCGGCGCCAGCACCCGCAGCACGACGTCACCGCCTGGCGGGGTGTGGGCCAGAGCATTGTCCACCAGGTTGCTGAGCAGCTCGTTGAGCAAGGTCGGCTCGCCCTTGAGCCATACCGGCGCCTCGGCCTCCAGCGCCAGCGCAACGCCGCGGGCATGGGCCAGCGGCGCCATGGCCATGCCCAGCTCGCGGGCCAGCTGGCTCAGGTCCAGGCGTTGCGCACCGCCCTCGGCGATGGCCCGGGCGCCATTCTCCACCCGCGCCAATGACAGCAACTGGTTGGCCAGATGGGTGAGCCGGTCCGTGCCCAGGGCCGCCGCCTCCAGGGTCTTGCGCCATTCTTCTGGCTCCCGTGAGCGCAGGCCCAGCTCGACCCGTGCCTTGAGCGCCGCCAGCGGCGTGCGCAGCTCATGGGCGGCGTCGGCGATGAACTGTGCCTGGCGCTCGAACTGGCCACGCAGCCGCTCGGTGAAATGGTTGAGGGCACGCACCAGCGGCCCCAGCTCGCGTTGCACCTGCACTACGGGCAAGGCGCGCAGATCGTCGGGCTGGCGCTCCTCCACCGCGGTGCGCAAGCGCTCCAGGGGACGCAGGGCGGCGCTCACCGCGAACCACACCATCATCAGCGCGCCGAAGGCCAGCATCCCCAGGCGCAGCAGGGTGTCGGCCATCAGCCCGCGGGCCATGCGCACCCGCGCCTCCTCGGTCTCGGCCACGCGAATCTCGGCCATGCCGTTCATGTTTGGTTCGCTCACCGCCTTGAGCAGGCTGACCACACGCACGTCCTGACCCAGGTAGGTGGCGTTGTAGAAACGCGCCAGTGCCGGATAGTCGTCGGTGCGCGGCGTGCCCGGCGGTGGCGGGGGCAGGTGCTCGTAGCCGGAGATGAGCTTCTGGTGGATGTCCAGCACCTGATAGTAGATGCGCCCGGCGCTGTCATAGGCGAAGGTGTCCAGGGCCACGTAGGGCACATCGGCGCTGAGGGTGCCGTCGCGCTGCGACAGGCCGGCAGCGATGGTCCGCGCCGACGCCAGCAGGGTCCGGTCATAGGCGGTGTCGGCGGCTTCGCGGCCATTCCAGTAAGCGCTCAGGCCGCTGGCCAGCATCAGCACCACCAGCAGCAACGCCAGGTTGCCCAGCAGGCGCCCGCGCAGGCTGCCGTTGTCACGCATCGCGGTGCTCGAGCAGGTAGCCCAGGCCACGGAAGGTGACGATGGCCACCGGGTGACCGTCGAGCTTCTTGCGCAGGCGGTGAATGTAGATCTCGATGGCGTCGGGGCTGGCCTCCTCGTCGAGGCCGAACACCTGGGCCGCCAGCTGCTCCTTGCTCATCACCCGGCCAGGGCGGGCAATCAGCGCCTCGAGCACGCTCTGTTCGCGCTGGGTCAAGGTCAGCGGCTCGCCATCCAGGCCGAAGCGCCGGGTATCCAGGTCATAGACCAGCGGGCCGCAGCGTTGCTGGCGCTCGCCACCGAGCACGCTGCGGCGCAGCAAGGCCTTGACCCTTGCTTCCAGCTCGGTCAGCTCGAAGGGTTTGGCCAGGTAGTCGTCGGCACCGAGGTTCAGCCCATGCACCCGGTCCTTCACATCGCTGCGGGCGGTGAGCATCAGCACCGGCAAGGTCTTGCCGCGACCGCGCAGGCGCGCCAGCACTTCGAAGCCGTCCATGCGCGGCAGGCCGACATCCAGCACCGCCACGGCATAGTCTTCGCTGGCCAGGGCCAGGTCGGCGGCCACGCCGTCATGCAGCACGTCCACGGTCAGGCCCTGGCTCTTGAGGGCCTGGCCCACGCTTTCGGCCAGTTGCAGATGGTCTTCGACCAGCAGCACACGCATCGGATTCTCCCTGTTCGGCTGGGCTTTTTGCGCGGAGTGTACCGCCGTGGCGAGTGCTGTGAAGCCCTCGCAACAAACCTTTCACACTGAAAGGTTAGCGAAAGGTTGGTTACCTAGCATCGCACCACGGCTGCCCCGCGCGCCGCAAAAAGCACCAGCAAGGTGCAAACACATAAGAACAATAAATGGAGTCACCGACGATGCTGTCCACGCAGCCGCAGGCGTACGCGCCTATCCGTTCCCTCGCCGCCCGACCTTCCGCCCTCGCCAGCGCCTTCGCCCTTGCCGGTGTCGCGCCCATGAGCCAGGCCGCCTTCTTCGAAGACAGCACGGCCACCTTCGAAACCCGCAACATGTACTTCAACCGCGACTTCCGCGACGGCACCAGCGCGCAGCAATCCAAGCGCGACGAATGGGCCCAGGGTTTCATGCTCAACTTCGAGTCCGGCTATACCGAAGGCACCGTGGGCTTCGGCCTGGACGCGCTGGGCATGCTCGGGGTCAAGCTCGACTCCAGCAAGGACCGCACCGACACCGGCCTGCTGCCGACCCACGACAACGGCAAGGCTGCCGACGAATACTCCAAGCTCGGCCTGACCGGCAAGGTCAAGGTCTCGCAGACTGAACTGAAGGTCGGCACGCTGATCCCCGAGCTGCCCACGCTGCAGCCCAACGACGGGCGCATCCTGCCGCAGACCTTCGAAGGCGGCCTGGTCACCTCGAAGGAGATCAAAGGCCTGACCTTCACCGGCGCCCGCCTGGAAAAAGCCAAGGACCGCAACGACACCAACTGGGAAGACCTGGCCCTCAACAACAAGAACAGTCGCTTCGGCGGCACTTTCAGCGCCGACCATTTCGACACCGGCGGCCTGGACTACCAGTTTACCGACCGCATCACCGGCAGCTACCACTTCGCCCAGCTCGACGACATCTACCGCCAGCACTTCATCGGCATGCTCGCCACCCAGCCGTGGGGCCCGGGCACCCTGGGCGCCGACCTGCGCCTGGCGATCAGCGACGATGCCGGCGCGGCCAAGGCCGGCAAGATCGACAACACCACCTTCAACGGCATGCTCAGCTACACCCTGGGCGGGCACAAGGTCAGCGGCGCCTGGCAGCAGCTCACAGGCGACAGCGCCTTCCCCTACGTCGACGGCGCCGACCCCTACCTGGTCAACTTCGTCCAGATCAATGACTTCGCAGGCGCCGACGAGCGCTCCTGGCAGGCACGCTACGACTACAACTTCGCCGCCCTCGGCATCCCCGGCCTGACCTTCATGACCCGCTACATCAGCGGCGACAACGTCAGCCGCGCCGCTGGCGGCGAGGGCAAGGAGTGGGAACGCAACACCGAACTGAAGTACGTGGTACAAAGCGGCCCGTTGAAAAACGTCGCCGTGCGCCTGCGCAACGCCACCTTCCGCTCCAACTTCGCCCGCGACGCGGACGAGGTGCGGCTGCTGGTGAGCTACAGCGTGGCTCTGTGGTAACCCATAACAACAACGCTCACGGAGATAGACGATGACATTTTCACTGCGCCGCCTCGTCCTGGCCACCGGCTGCCTGCTGCTGGCCGGCAACGCCCTGGCCGCCGAACCCAAACGCCCCGAATGCATCGCGCCGGCCTCGCCCGGCGGCGGTTTCGACCTGACCTGCAAGCTGGTGCAGAGCGCCCTGGTCAACGAGAAGATCCTCAGCAAGCCCATGCGCGTGACCTACATGCCCGGCGGTGTCGGCGCGGTAGCCTACAACGCCGTGGTTGCCCAGCGGCCAGGCGATGCCGGCACCCTGGTGGCCTGGTCCAGCGGTTCGCTGCTGAACCTGGCCCAGGGCAAGTTCGGCCGCTTCGACGAGAACGCAGTGAAATGGCTGGCGGCGGTCGGCACCAGCTATGGCGCCATCGCGGTGAAGAGCGACTCGCCCTACAAGACCCTCGATGATCTGGTCGCGGCCCTGAAGAAAGACCCGAGCAAGGTGGTGATCGGCTCCGGCGGCACCGTCGGCAGCCAGGACTGGATGCAGACCGCGCTGATCGCCAAGGCCGCCGGCATCAACCCGCGCGACCTGCGCTACGTGGCCCTGGAAGGCGGCGGCGAGATCGCCACCGCGCTGCTCGGCGGGCATATCCAGGTGGGTTCCACCGATATTTCCGACTCCATGCCGCACATCCAGAGCGGCAACATGCGCATCCTCGCGGTGTTCTCCGAGAACCGCCTGGACGAGCCGGAGATGAAAGACATCCCCACCGCCAAGGAGCAGGGCTACAACATCGTCTGGCCGGTGGTGCGCGGTTTCTACCTCGGGCCGAAGGTCAGCGACGAGGACTATGCCTGGTGGAAGGCCTCGTTCGACAAGCTGCTGGCCTCGGAGGAGTTCGCCAAGCTGCGTGACCAGCGCGAACTGTTCCCGTTCGCCATGACCGGCGAAGAGCTGGACGGCTATGTGAAGAAGCAGGTGGCTGACTACAAGGCATTGGCCCGTGAGTTCGGGTTGATCCAGTAAGCATCGACCCCGTGGGAGCGGGCTTGCCCCGCGATGCCCCATCGCGGGGCAAGCCCGCTCCCACGCCCCGCTCTTCGACCATGAGGATTTATTCCATGATCCTGCAACGCCTCTTCGCCCTCGTCCTGCTGGCGCTGTGCGCCGTGCTGGCCGTGATGGCCTGGCCCTACCAGGCCGCCTTCTCCTACGAACCGGTGGGCCCACGCGCCTACCCGCTGCTGATGCTCGGCCTGATGAGCCTGGGCCTGCTGTACCTGGCCATTCGCCCCACGCCCATCGTGCGCAAGGACGACGAACCGGAGCTGGACCGCGAGACCCTGATCAAGATCACCGCCTGCGTCGGGCTGCTGATCGTCTTCGCCGCCACCTTCGAGGCGCTGGGCTTCATCCTCAGCGCCATCCTGGTCGGCCTGCCCATGGCCCGCCTGTACGGTGGCCGCTGGCTGCACAGCGCCATCGTGGTGGTGGGCATGAGCATCTTCCTCTATTGGTTGTTCGACCGGGTGATGGACGTCCCCCTGCCCCTCGGCCTGCTCGACGTACTGGAGAACTGACACATGGATACCTTGAGCTACCTGGGCCAGGGCTTCGGCGTCGCCCTGAGCCCGTACAACCTGGTCACCGCCCTGACCGGCACCCTGATCGGCACCGTGGTCGGCCTGCTGCCGGGCCTGGGCCCGATCAACGGCGTGGCCCTGCTGATCCCCATCGCCTTCGCCCTCGGCCTGCCGCCGGAGTCGGCGCTGATCCTGCTGGCCGCGGTGTACCTGGGCTGCGAGTACGGCGGACGGATCAGCTCGATCCTGCTGAACATCCCGGGCGAAGCCTCCACCGTGATGACCACCCTCGACGGCTACCCCATGGCCCGCCAGGGCCTGGCCGGCGTGGCCCTGTCGCTGTCGGCCTGGAGCTCGTTCATCGGTGCCCTCATCGCCACCTGCGGCATGGTGCTGTTCGCCCCGCTGCTGGCGAAATGGGCGATCGCCTTCGGCCCGGCGGAGTACTTCGTGCTGATGGTGTTCGCCATCGTCGCCCTCGGCGGCATGGCCGGCGACAAACCGCTGAAGACGTTCATCGCCGCGCTGATCGGCCTGTTCCTCTCGGCGGTGGGCATCGACGCCAACAGCGGCGTGTACCGCTTCACCGGTGACAGCGTGCACCTGGCCGACGGCATCCAGTTCGTGGTGCTGGTGCTGGGGCTGTTCTCGATCAGCGAGATCCTCCTGCTGCTGGAGAAGACCCACCATGGCCATGTGGCGGTCAAGGCCACCGGGCGCATGCTGTTCAACTTCAAGGAAGCGGCCTCGGTATTCTTCGTCAACGTTCGTTGCGGCCTGCTCGGCTTCTTCATGGGCGTGTTGCCGGGCGCTGGCGCGACGCTGGCCAGTGCCGTGGCGTACATGACCGAGAAACGCATCGCCGGCGACAAAGGCAAGTTCGGCAAGGGCGACGCACGTGGCCTGGCAGCCCCGGAAACCGCCATCGGCGCCTCCTGCTGCGGCGCCCTGGTACCGATGCTGACCCTGGGCGTGCCAGGCTCGGGCACCACCGCGGTGATGATCGGCGCCCTGACGCTGTACAACATCACCCCCGGCCCGCTGTTGTTCGAACAGCAACCGGACATCGTCTGGGGCCTGATCGCCTCGCTGTTCATCGCCAACATCATGCTGGTGGTCCTGAACATCCCGATGATCCGCATCTTCACCCGCATCCTCGCCGTGCCGAACTGGGCACTGGTGCCGGTGATCGCGATCATCACCGCGATCGGCGTGTACGCGGTGCATGCCACCACCTTCGACCTGTTCCTGATGGTCGGCATCGGCATCATGGGCTACATCCTGCGCAAGCTGGACTTCCCGCTGTCGCCGATCCTGCTGGGCTTCATCCTCGGCGGCTTGATGGAACAGAACCTGCGCCGCGCGCTGTCGATCTCCAACGGCGAACTGGGCATCCTCTGGTCGAGCCCGATCAGCATGGGCGTGTGGGTGCTGGTGGTGTGCATGCTGAGCCTGCCGCTGCTGCGCAGCTGGCGCAAACGTGCCCTGCAGCGCCGGGCCATGGCCGATGCCTGACCGGTCGTTGCCGCTGTTCTGGGCCACCGGGCTGGTCGGCCTTGCGGGCGGTTTTGCCGCCAGCAAGGTCGGCTGGCCCTTGCCCTGGATGGTCGGCTCCTTGCTGGCGATCATCCTGGTGCGCTGCCTGACCCCCTGGCAGCTCAGTGAAATCCCCAATGGCCGCAAATGCGGGCAATGGATCATCGGTATCGGCATCGGCCTGCACTTCACACCGGCGGTGATCGAACAGGTGGCCGGCCACTTCGCGCTGATCTTCTTCGGCGCGCTGTTCACCACGCTGTCCAGCGTAATCAGTGTCTGGCTGCTGCGGCGCACCGGTGAAGACCGGGCGACGGCGTTCTTCGCCAGCATGCCGGGCGGCTCGGGCGAGATGGTCAACCTTGGCGCGCGCAATGGCGCGGTGCTCAGCCAGGTGGCCGCGGCGCAGAGCCTGCGGGTGCTGGCGGTGGTGCTGTGCGTGCCGGCGCTGTTCAAACTGCTGCTGGGCGACGGCGTGCCGCTGAACCATGCGGGCAGCGTAAGCTGGGGCTGGCTGGCGTTGATTGCGCCGCTTGGGGTGCTCATGGCACTGCTGTGGCAACGCCTGCGCCAACCCAACCCCTGGCTGTTCGGGCCGTTGCTGGTGGCTGCCGGCGCAAGCCTGGCGGGTAACCTGCAGATCGGCTTGCCCAACGGCGCCAGCCAGATCGGCCAGTGGTTGATCGGCAGTGGCCTGGCCTGCCACTTCAACCGAGCGTTCTTCCGCCGGGCGCCGTCGTTCCTGGGGCGCACCCTGCTGGCCACGGCGTTGTGCATGTTGATCGCCGCCGGCGCGGCCTGGGCGCTGAGCCTGCTGACGCACCTGGACCTGCGCTCGCTGACGCTGGGCATGATGCCCGGGGGCATCGCCGAGATGAGCCTGACGGCCGAGACCTTGCAACTGTCGGTGCCGCTGGTAACGGCGCTGCAGGTGATGCGCTTGCTGTTCGTGCTGTTCCTGGCCGAGCCGTTGTTCCGGCAGTGGGCCAGGCTCTGAGCAGGAAGGGCCGCTTCGCGGCCCTCTTTTTCAGCTCACAACGGCGGCAACGCCCAATTGATCGGCGCCATCCCGCGCTGCTCGAGGAAGCTGTTGGTGCGGCTGAAATGCCCGCAACCAAAGAACCCACGGTAGGCCGACAACGGCGACGGGTGCACCGACTTGAGCACCAGGTGCTTGCTGGCATCGATCAGCTTCTGCTTGCTCTGCGCATGCGCGCCCCACAGCAGGAACACCACATTCGGGCACTGCTCGCTGACCACCTGAATGATCCGGTCGGTGAAGAACTCCCAGCCCTTCTTCGCATGCGAAGCCGCATTGGCCCGCTCCACGGTCATGGTGGTATTGAGCAGCAACACGCCCTGCTCCGCCCAGCTTTGCAGGTAGCCGTGGCTGGGGATCGGCAGGTTGAGGTCGCGCTGCAGCTCCTTGTAGATATTGACCAGCGACGGCGGCGTGGCGATGCCCGGCTGCACCGAGAAGCACAGGCCATGGGCCTGGCCCGGACCGTGGTACGGGTCCTGGCCGAGGATGACCACCTTGACCTGCTCCAGCGGCGTGGAGTTGAGGGCGTTGAAGATCAATGGCCCGGGCGGGTAGATCTCCTTGCCGGCGGCGTATTCGCCGCGCAGGAACTCGCGTAGCTGATGCATGTAGGGCTGGTCGAACTCGGCACGCAGCGCGGATTTCCAGCTGGGCTCGAGTTTGATGCGATCATCGTCGGTCATGGGGGCATCCAAAAGCAAAGTGCCGCGACACTAGGAAAGCCTGGCCGGCTTGTCAATCGATCCGACCGACGACCGGCAGCTTCGGCGCGGCAGGCCATACTGAGGGGATGATTTGCGCGAGGTAGCCCATGTCCATTCAATGCGAGGTACTGACCGGCGCCGACGGCGCCCGTATCGGCATCGCCACCCTGGACGCGCCCAAGGCGCTCAATGCCCTGACGTTGCCCATGATCGAAGTGCTCGACGAACGGCTGCGCGGCTGGGCCAGCGACCCCGGGATCGTCTGCGTGCTGCTGCGCGGCAACGGGCCAAAGGCCTTCTGTGCCGGCGGCGACGTGCGGGCCCTGGTCCAGGCCTGCCGCGAACACCCCGGTAGCGTGCCACCGCTGGCTGCGACCTTCTTCGCCCGTGAATACCGTCTCGACTATCACCTGCACACCTATCCCAAGCCTCTGCTGTGCTGGGGCCATGGTCATGTGCTGGGCGGCGGCATGGGCCTGCTGCAAGGCGCCGCGGTGCGCATCGTCACTCCCAGCAGCCGCCTGGCCATGCCCGAAATCAGTATCGGCCTGTATCCCGACGTTGGCGCCAGCTGGTTCCTGGCCCGCCTGCCCGGCAAGCTTGGCCTGTTCCTGGGGCTCACCGGCGCGCCCCTCAATGCCCGCGACGCGCTGGACATGGGCCTCGCCGACCGCTTCCTGGGCGAGCATCAGCAGGAGGCGCTGATCGAAGAGCTGTTGCAGTTGAACTGGCAGGAGCAGACCGCCCTGCAGCTCAACAGCCTGCTCAAGGCCGAACAGCACCGTGCCTGCGTGGAGCTGCCCGAAGGGCAATGGCTGGCACGTCGGGCCGTGATCGACGAAGTGCTCGACGTGGCCGACCCCGTCGCGGCCTGGCGCGCTCTGACCGGCCTGGCCCGGCATGCCGATCCGTTGCTGGCGGCGGCGGGTCAACGCCTGCATGAGGGCTGCCCGTTGACGGCGCACCTGGTGTGGGAACAGATCCGTCGGGCTCGGTACCTTTCGCTGACCCAGGTGTTCCAGATGGAGTACACGATGAGCCTGAACTGTTGCCGTCACCCGGAGTTCAGCGAAGGGGTGCGCGCGCGCCTGCTGGACAAGGACAACACCCCGCACTGGCACTGGCCGGATGTGGCGCAGGTGCCAGCGGCGGTGGTGGAGGCGCATTTCAGCAAGGTCTGGGAGGGGCGGCATCCGTTGGCGGAACTGGGATGACGCATCGCGGGGCGTGTCCGCACTCGGTCAACGCGACCAGCCCCGCTCGCCACCTCGCCCGCCGTCTGGTCGACGGTCGCGATTACCCTGCCCGTTCGAATGCCAGCGATCACCTCGGCGATCATCATTGCGATAGTCGTGGCGGTCGCGATCGCGCCCATAGTCGTAGCGCTGGCGGTTGCCATAGTCGTAGCGCGGGTTGCCTTGCCAGCGCGGCTGCACGCCGGGTGCCGGATACGGGCGGTACTGTGGCACTGGTGCGGGCCGGTAGTAACGCGGCGCGGGCTGGTAGTAATAGCGTGGCTGCGGCGCCACATCGTAGCGATCCTGACGGTAGTAGCCAGGGTAAACATAGCGATCGCTGGTGTAGTAGTCACGGCGGTAGTAGCCGTCGCCCGCATAGTAAGGGGCGCAGGCGGATGTCAGCAGTCCAAGCAGGACGATGAGCAGGATTCGTGGGTACATGGCGGCCTCCTGGACCGCAGGGGTGCCCGACACAGCGGCGCTGGCGGGCGTCGACGGCAATGCGTTCATCGACACTGGATAAGACAGTCGCGCCAGGGTTCGGTGCCATTTCTGCAACAAATTGAAACAGGTCGTATAACCCTGAAAAACATGCAGTCATTTTTCGGTCATCTCACTAGAATGTGGCCACCGGCACACTTCACGGGAAGATCATGCCTTCGCCCTCCGCCCTGTTCTCGCAACGCTCGCTGATCCTTGCCCTGCTGCTGTTGCTGGCCTGCGGCTTCCTGGCCACCTCGCTGCTGAGCTACTACGCCTCGCGCGGGGCGATCCGCGACGTGATCGTCAACACCGAACTGCCGCTGACCTCCGACACGGTCTATTCGGAAATCCAGAAAGACCTGATTCGCCCGGTGTTGATCTCATCGATGATGGCCCAGGACACCTTCCTGCGGGACTGGGTACTGGGCGGCGAACAGGACACCACGCGCGTCACCCGCTACCTGGGCGAAGTGATGGGCAGCCAAGTCACCTGCACCAGCTTCTTCGTTTCCGACCGCAGCCTCACCTACTACCAGGCCAAGGGCGTGCTCAAGCAGGTACGCCCCGATGCCTGGCGCGACGCCTGGTACTTCCGCCTGCGCCAGTCGAACAAACCCTACGAGATCAATGTCGACCTGGACATGGCCAACCAGGACAAGCTCACCGTGTTCATCAACCACCGCGTGCTCGACTACCAGCAACGCTTCATCGGGGCCGCCGGGGTGGGCTTGAGCGTGGAGTCGGTGGTACGCCTGATCGACGACTATCAACGCAGGTACCAGCGTTCGGTGCTGTTCACCGATGCCCAGGGCAAGGTCCTGCTGACCGGCTCCGACGGTGGCCCCCACGGCTTGCGCGCCGGCCAGCAATTGGCCGACAGCAACCAGTGGCAGGCGTTGCTGGCGCGCATGCCGACACCCGCCACCGGCAGCCATGAGTACACCGACAACGACGGCCACAGCCACTTCCTCAACGTGCGCCTGCTGCCGGAGCTGGGCTGGTACCTGCTGGTGGACAAGCGCGAGACCGGCGCCCTGGAGCGCATCCGCCAGTCGCTGTACCTGAACCTGGCGATCTGCGCGATGATCACCCTGGTCGTGCTGTCGCTGCTCAACGCCATGGTCAAGCGCCACCAGGACAACGCCGAGGCGCTGGCCACCCTCGACAGCCTCACCGGCCTGCCCAACCGCCGCAGCTTCGACCTGCTGGCCGGCCAGGCGCTGGTCGAGGCCCAGCGCGACAGCGCGCCGCTGGTCGCCCTGCTGATCGACCTCGATCATTTCAAGGCCCTCAACGACACCCACGGCCATCTGGCCGGCGACGAAGTGCTGCGCCAGTTCGCCAATGTGCTGCAGGGCAGCCTGCGCCAGTCCGATATACTCTGCCGCTGGGGCGGCGAGGAGTTCATCGTGCTGCTGCGTGAAGCCGAAGGCCGCCAGGCCATCGAAGTGGCGGAGAAGATCCGTCGGCGCACCGAGCAGCTGACCTTCAGCTATGCCGACCAGCCACTGCGCCTGACCGCGAGCATCGGCCTGTCCGCCCTGCAGCGCGGCGACAGCCTGCACAGTCTGCTGACCCGCGCCGACCACGCCCTTTATCGTGCCAAACAAGGCGGACGCAACCGCGTCTGCAGCGAGATGCCCGGAACCGACCATGCCTGACCCGCAACGCTGCCCCGCCTGCGGCGCCCTCAACCAATGCGGCCTGGCCGACCCGCGCAACGCCATGCAAGGCTGCTGGTGCTTCGAGGTGGACATCGACTCGGCAGTCATCGAAGCCCTGCCCGCCGAACTGCGCGATAAGGCCTGCCTGTGCCCGCGCTGCGCACAGGTGGACGCACAGCTCAAGGCAGCGCAAGCGCGCACGATCCGTTAGACTGCGCGCCGGTTTCCTGCAAGCGGCCCACCATGCGCCTCGACCGATTCCTCGGCAACCTGCCCTGCTACAACCGCCAGCAAGTGCGTCTGCTGCTGGCGCAACGGCGTGTGCGCGTGGACGGCATGGCGACCGCCGACCCGCTGTTGGAGGTGCGTGAATTCAGCCGCGTCGAAGTGGACGAGCAGGTACACCAGGCCGGGCGCCCGGCACGCTACCTGATGCTGCACAAGCCCAGCGGTTACGTCAGCGCCACCCAGGACCCGCAGCACCGCACCGTGCTCGACCTGCTGCCGGCGGCGCTGCGCGATGAGCTGCACATCGCCGGGCGCCTGGACTACAACACCACCGGACTGATGATCCTGACCAACGATGGCCAGTGGTCGCGGCGCCTGACCCAGCCACGGACCAAGCAGCCCAAGACCTACTTGGTGCACACCGAGGTCGAGATTGGTGCGCACTACATCGACAAGTTCCGTGAAGGGTTCTACTTCGCCTTCGAAGACCTCACCACCCTGCCCGCGCAGCTGGATATCCTCGGCCCGCGCAGCGCGCGCCTGACCATCGTCGAGGGCCGCTATCACCAGGTGAAGCGGATGTTCGGACACTTCCAGAACAAGGTGGTGGGGCTGCATCGGGAAAGCATGGGGTCGATCACACTGGACCCGATATTGCATCCTGGAGAGTTCAGGACGCTGACCGACGAGGAAATCGCCTCGGTCTGAGCCGATCACCATTCGGCGGTATCCCACGAAAGATTGTCCCAACGGCACTTGCGCGATCCTGACCGCGCTGCTTGACTGCTAACTCGTCGGTCTGCATGTGACCAACCAGTCACAGCCGTAGTCCAAGACGCCCTTTACCGGCCACCCGGGGTCTCGATGCCCTGGGGCACGGTAATCGCCCGCCACAACAATACCGTCGACACCAGCGTCAAGGATCGACACAAGGGCCCACCGGTTTTCAGTTCCAGGCGAATGCCTACCTGTCATAAAGCACGTGCACCCTGATGGCCAGTCCGGTCGGTTCGGCGCCAGCCCGCCAAGCGACCACGCAGGCCACCAGGTGACGCGGATACCCTTTTTGCGCCAGGAGTCGATGACATGAGGCCAGAAATCGCTGTACTTGATATCCAAGGGCAGTACCGGGTTTACACGGAGTTCCATCGCGCGCAGGGCGCCGAGAAGACGATCATCCTGATCAATGGCTCTTTGGCCACCACGGCGTCCTTTGCACAGACAGTGCGCAGCCTGCATCCGCAGTTCAACGTGGTGCTGTACGACCAGCCGTATGCCGGCAAGTCCAAACCCCACAACCGTCATGAACGGTTGCTGACCAAGGAGGCCGAGGCGCATATCCTGCTCGAGTTGATCGAGCACTTCCGTGCCGATCATGTCCTGTCGTTCTCCTGGGGCGGCGCCTGCACCCTGCTGGCCCTGGCGCACCAGCCGCGATTGGTGAAAAAGGCCATCGTCAGCTCGTTCTCGCCGGTGATCAACGAACCGATGCGCGACTACCTGGACCGTGGTTGCCAGTACCTGGCCGCCTGCGACCGCTACCAGGTGGGCAACCTGGTCAACGACACCATCGGCAAGTACCTGCCGTCGTTGTTCAAGCGCTTCAACTACCGGCACGTCAGCAGCCTGGACAGCCATGAGTACGCGCAGATGCTCTTCCACATCAACCAGGTGCTCGATCACGACCTGGAGCGGGCACTGAAGGCAGCGCGCAACATCGATATCCCGGTGTTGTTCATCAATGGCGACCGCGACGAGTACACCACCGTCGAGGATGCCCGCCAGTTCAGCCGCCATGTCGGACGCAGCCAGTTCAGCGTGATCCAGGGCGCCGGCCACTTCCTGGACATGGAGCACAAGACCGCCTACGAGGACACCCGCGATGCCATGCTCGGCTTCCTCAAGCCGGCCCAGCGAGAATCGCGCCAACGCTACGCACAGGAACCGAGCCAGCATGCACTGGCGATCTGAGCGCATCGGCGTCCTGTAGCCCTCGCTACCCGCAGGCTACGGGCCGCCGACAGGCTTTTTTACAACCTTGGGCTTCTCATTCGAGGAGGGTTCTGGTAAAAAGTCTGGCTTCGAAGCGGGTATAGTTTATTGGTAAAACTATAGCTTCCCAAGCTATTGAGGAGGGTTCGATTCCCTCTACCCGCTCCATCTCGCATTCCCCGTACGACGTTCCAGTAACGTCGTCGCAGTCAAAAGGAGCCTCGGCTCCTTTTTTCGTTTCCAACGTGCCTTTGTTGATCTGGCCCATGGCCATAGCCGCGCCGATTGGCTTGAATGCCCAATTGTTCGTGGCGACTGACCGCTACGCTTTGTGAAGCACCTCCAAAGGACTGCGCATGTTTCTCTCCCGCTGGCTACCGGGTCTGGCCAACCTGCTGCACTACCGCCGCGAGTGGTTCCACGCTGACCTGCAGGCCGGCCTGTCGGTGGCCGCGATCCAGATCCCCATCGCCATCGCCTATGCGCAGATCGTCGGCCTGCCGCCACAGTACGGCTTGTATGCCTGCGTGCTGCCGATGATGGTCTATGCCCTGGTCGGCAGCTCACGGCAGTTGATGGTCGGCCCGGACGCCGCCACCTGCGCCATGATCGGCGGCGCCGTGGCACCGCTGGCCATGGGCGACCCGCAACGCATCGCCGAGCTGTCGGTAATCATCACCGTGCTGGTGGGCGTGATGCTGATCGCCGCCGGGGTGGCGCGGGCCGGCTTTATCGCCAGCTTCTTCTCGCGGCCGATCCTCATCGGCTACCTCAACGGCATCGGCCTGAGCCTGCTCGCCGGGCAGTTGTCGAAAGTGGTGGGTTTCAAGATCGAAGGCGACGGTTTCATCCTCAGCCTGATCAACTTCTTCCAGCGCCTTGGCGAGATCCACTGGCTGACGCTAGCCATTGGCCTGGCCGGCCTGAGCCTGCTGATCTGGCTGCCACGGCGCTATCCGCGGCTGCCGGCGGCGCTGGTGACCGTGGTGGTATTCACCGCCCTGGCCGGACTGTTCGGCCTGGACCGTTTCGGCGTGGCGATCCTCGGCCCGGTGCCGGCGGGCATTCCCGAGCTGGCCTGGCCACAGAGCTCCCTGGCGGAAACCAAGAGCCTGCTGCGCGACGCCCTGGGTATCGCCACCATCAGTTTCTGCAGCGCCATGCTCACCGCCCGCAGCTTCGCCGCCCGCCACGGCTACGCGATCAACGCCAACCACGAGTTCCTCGCCCTGGGTGTGAGCAACCTGGCCGCCGGTATCTCCCAGGGCTTCGCCATCAGCGGCGCCGACTCGCGCACCGCGGTCAACGACATGGTCGGCGGCAAGAGCCAGCTGGTGGGCATCATCGCAGCCCTGGTGATCGCCTTGATCCTGCTGTTCTTCACCGCGCCCATGGCCTGGATTCCCCAGGCCGCGCTGGGCGCCGTGCTGCTGATGGCCGGTTGGGGGTTGATCGACGTGAAGTCACTCAAGACCATCCGCAAGCTCAGCCGCTTCGAGTTCTGGCTGTGCCTGCTGACCACGGTCGGCGTACTCGGCCTGGGCGTGTTGCCGGGCATCGTGTTCGCCGTGACCCTGGCCATCCTGCGCCTGCTGTACAGCATCTATCAGCCCACCGACGCCGTGCTTGGCTGGGTGCCGGGCATCGAAGGCCAAGTGGACGTGCGCCAGCACAAGGATGCCCGTACCGTGCCAGGCCTGGTGGTGTACCGCTTCGACGATGCGATCCTGTTCTTCAACGCCGACTACTTCAAGATGCGCCTGCTCGAAGCCGTGCAGAACGTGGAGAAAACCCAGGTGGTGCTGTTCGATGCCGAAGCGGTGACCAGCATCGACGTCAGCGGCATCGCCGCCCTGCGCGAGGTACGCGACACCCTCGCCGCCCAGGGCATCCATTTCGCCATCGCCCGCGCCCGTGGCACTTTCCTGCGCATGCTGGTGCGTTCCGGGATGGCGCGGGAGATGGAGGAGAAACTGCTGTTCGGCTCGGTCCGGGCGGGGATTCGGGCGTATCGGGTATGGCGCAACAGGGCTCGGCGGGAGGGTGCTGCGGATTGAGGGAGGGGGGTGGCTTGCGATCCCATTTGGGCGGGCGGGTGCCAGGCGATGGTCTTGCAGCGCTCTCAAGATCGAGCGCCGCCCGCGCGGCGCTCGATCTCATAGACGCAGACGATCCATCGTTGAACACTTGCGTTACGGCACACAAGCCCCCGCAACAGCCTGTGTCCCCTGCCCAAGCAAGCTGATCAACCCACAGGGCAGGCTCCCCCGCCACTGCAAATAGTCATGTCCAGCCGGAAACTCCACCTGTTCCACCCGGTACCCTTTGGCCAGCAACACATCGCGCAAGTGGCGGTTGGTGTCGAGAATTTTCGGCCCTTCGAACAGACCCGACTGCAAGTAGAACCGCAACGGCTGGCGCGGTGCCTTGACGTACTCGCGGGTTAGCCAACCAGATTCGTCACCGGCCATCGGCCACCAGTAGGAACCGGACATGCTCAGCACATTGCCGAACAATTCCGGGTGCCTGAGGCCAAGGTAGGCCGACGCCAGGCCGCCGTAACTGGACCCGGCCACGACGGTGCGCGAAGCCAGCGCCGCCAGCCCCTGACGGCGGGCCCAGGGCATCAGTTCTTCGGCCATGAACCGGGCGAACATAGGATTGGGCGGCAACTCCCGTTCGCGGCTTTCACTGCTGGGGTTGGCGATGATCAGCGCTGCGGTGGGCGGGATCAGGCCGTCGGCAATCAGGTTGTCGAGTATCGTCGGCGTCGGCACCTGACGGGTGTAGGCATGGGCATCGAACAGCACCAGCAAGGCCTGGTCGGCCTTGCCCCGGCGCCAACCTGCCGGGCGGTAGAGGTAGATGTCGCGCTCGTTGCCCAGCACCTCGCTGGCCAGGCGCCTGCGCTCCAGGCTGCCACGGGCCACCCCGGCACGCTCGGCCACCCACGGCTGGGGCGGCGCATCCGCAAGTTCCAGCCGTGAACGCGACAACCAGGCGTCGCCACTGCCGTCGGCGAAGGTATTCGGGTTCAACGGATCGCGCCGGGTACTGGCCAGGATCACCCGGCGGTCGTCGGACACCGGCACATCCGGCGCCATCTGATAACTCAGGCGGGTCGTCGCAGGTACCTCGAAACTGTGGAACCAGACATCGCTCGCGCCCAGCCGGGACAGCGGTTCGTGATTGCCTGTGGGGGCACCGAACATCCTCACGTTGTCCCGTGCCCCGCGCCAGAGGAAGGTGACCAAGCGCTTGCCGGGTTGCCCAGCAATGGCCTCGACCAATGGCGTTCCCTCAACGGCCCGGGCCTGCCAGAAGGCTTCGCTGGTGCCACCCGTTGCCAGGTGCTGCTGCAGGGCGCGCAGGGTCGGGCTGAGCAGCGCCGCCGGTGTACGACGTTGCTCGCCGGCAGGCAGGATCTGCTCCAGGCTCAGGCTGAAACGCGCCGCCGGGCGGATCGCCAGGGGTTCGGCGCGCACCGCGTAACGACCATCCTGCGCCGCGACGAACAGGAACTCGCGGGGCTGGTCCAGGCCGTCGATCAGCAGGCGCAACGAACGCCCTTCGGCATCAAGCAGGCGCAGGCTGACGTCACCGTCGAGCCGACCACGCACCAGGTCTCCGGCCTTGAGCGCCAATTGCCAGGCTGGCGGATACGCTGCGCCGACCTGGCCGGCAACCGGTTTTCCAACCTCGAGATCGGCATACGTGCTCGCCAGGGCCAGATTCGAATAGAGCGTGGCCAGCAGGCATGCTCCGCCCAAGCGCTTCAATCGCTGCATGCTCACCTCAGAAGTCGACGCTGGCGGAGAGTTTGAGCGTGCGTGGTTCGCTGACAGTCGCATAACCATCATTGAACACACCGGCCCAGTAGGCGCGGTTCTCGACGTTTTCCAGGCTGGCGCGCAGGGTCACGTCCTTGCTCAGCACCTTGGTCGCATAGCGTGCGCCCAGGTCATAGCGGGTCCACTGCGGGATCTTCAACTGGTTGGCGGAATCGAGGTACTGGGAACTACTGTGAATACCCAGGGCGGTCAGGGTCAGGCCCTCGACCCCAGGCAGGTCCCACTCGGCGCCGAGGTTGGCCGACCAGGCCGGCACGCCGCGGGCGGTGTTGCCGTCCATGGCGCCATTGGCGGTCTTGCTCAGCACCGCGCGGGTATAGGTCACGCCACCGAGCAGGCGCACGCTGGGGATGACTTCGCCGAACATTGTCCACTCCACGCCACGGTTGCGCTGCTCGCCGTCATCGGTGTAGCGATTGCTGGGCTTGTCGTAGATCATGCTGGGCTTGTCGATCTGGAACACCGCCAGCGTGTGGGTAAAGTCGCCCAGGTCCCACTTCACCCCGGCCTCCATCTGCTTGGCGACATAGGGCGCGAACTGCTCGCCATAGTTGGCGGCCTTCTGGTCGGTGACCATGCCACCCTGGGTCAGGCCTTCGATGTAGTTGGCATACAGCGATACCGGCGCCTCCCAGGGCTTGAGCACGATACCCACGGCGGGGGTCAGCTTGCGCTCGTCGTACGAAGGGTTGCTCATCTTTTGCCGCACCCGCTGGGAACGCACCCCGAGGGTGAGCAGCACACGCTCGTCCATGAAGCCCAGGGTATCGGCCACGGCAAAGCTCGACAGGGTGTTGTCGCCGGTCTTGCTGCTGCTGCCGTGGTCACCCGCGATGATCGCCTTGCCCGGGTGGTAGATGTTGGTGGGGTACTTGGCACTGGTGACCGTCGGCGCACGGCCGATGTCCTGGTGCAGCAAGGTGGTGCTGAGCACCAGTTGGTGGCTGACCGGACCGGTCATGAAGTTACCGCGCAGGCCGGCCTCGGTCGACAGGCTATGGGTATAACCGGCCTGGTTGTAGGTTTCGCCCGTCGCCGTGCCGTCGGCCTTGTTCACCACCACCCGGGTGCCGTTGAGGAAGCCATCGTAGCGGGTGCGGGCGCCCCCAACGCTGGCGTAGGCGGTCCAGCTGTCATCGAGCTGGTACTCGCCACGCACCACCACGGCCTTGCTGATCTGCCGGGCGTGGATGCCTTCGAGGATGTTGGTGTCTGGCTTGGGTGCGCGGGTTACCTGATTGAGGCCGCTGAAGCCGGCCATCATCGGGCTGCCGTTCTCCAGTTTCTCGTGGCTTTCGTAGGCATCCAGCTCGAGCTTGAAGTCGTCCCCTCGGTAATCCAGTGCCAACGCCGCCAAGGTGCGGTCCTTGGACTGCTCGTCGACGCCGGTGTCGCCACTGCCGTAGACACCATTGAACCGAATGCCGAAGCGCCCCTCGGCAAAGCGCCGCCCGACATCGATATGCTCGGCGACATAGCCATCGGACACGTAGCTGCTGGTCAGCCGCGTAAGCGGCGTGTCGCCGGCACGCTTGGGCACCAGGTTGACCACCCCACCCACGCCACCGTTGGGCGCCATGCCATTGAGCAGCGCACCCGGCCCTTTGAGCACTTCGACGCGCTCGAGGAATTCGGTCGGCACATGGCCATCGGGCGCCAGACCGTAGAGACCACCCAGCGCCAGCTCGGTGGAGTCCAGCGCATAGCCACGGATCATGAAGTTCTCGTAGGCATGCCCTTCGCCGGTGCTGAAGCGGATCGACGGGTCGTTGCGCAGTACTGCGCCGACCGTGCCGCTTTGCTGGTTCTCAATGGTCTTGGCGGTGTAGGCGATGACGCTGAAGGGGGTGTCCATCAAGTCGCGGTTGCCCAGCATGCCGATGCGCGCGCCGCGGGCGACCTGGCCTCCACTGTAGCTTTCCGGCAGGTCGCTGTTGAAGCCAGAGGCATTGACCGTGGTCGTCCCCAATGTCAGGGCGCCCTGGTCGGTCGGGCCGCGCAAGATGATCACGCCGTTTTCCTCCAGCGCCACCAGGTCGCTACCAGCAAGCAATTGGCTCAGCGCCTGCAGCACTGTGTAGCGCCCCTGCAAGGCAGGTGTGCTACGCCCGGCCAATACACGGCTGTCGGCGGCGATCGCTACTCCCGAGGCATGGGCCAGGGCATGCACCGTGGCCTCCAGCGACTGGCCCGGCAAGTCGAGGTTCAGCGGCTGGCTATCAGCCAGGGCCAGGCCGCTGCCACCCAGGGCGCAGGCCAGGGCAAGGCGCCGCAGGGGACCGGGAAAGCGGGAGGTGAAAAGCGACATGATCAGTCCTTGCAGGAGGTGGATTCACAGCTGATGACGCGGCAGCGGCGGTTTACCCCTCAAACGATTTTCAGAGGATCAGCGCGGCACGATCAGACGGTGCCCATCCAACGCCTGCACGCTGACCGGCAGGATGCCCGGCAAGGCATCGAGCAATACCTCAGGCCGGTCACTGGGGAAACTCCCGGTCAATCGCAGGTTGATCAGCCCGGGATCGACCTTCACGGCCTGCGCGACATAGGCGTTCAGCTCGTCGATCACTTCGACCAGCGGCTGGTCGGTGAACGACCACCAACCGCGCTGCCAATGCGCCTGGTCGGGCCCATACTGGCCACCGGCGCGCAGGCTGCCCAGCCGCCCTTCGCCCTCCAGGCAGATGCGCTCGCCAGCCAGCAGCACCTGTTCACCGCCCTGCAGGTCGCGTACCTGCACCCGCCCCCTGGCTACGGCCACCTGGACTTGGCCACCACGGTCGCTGACCGTGAACGCGGTGCCCAGTACCTCCACCAAGCCGAGGCGAGTACTGATCAGGAATGGCCGCCACAGCTCATGGGCCACATCGAAGAAGACGTTGCCGTGCAGTAGCAGGACCTGGCGCTGGCCATGATCGAAACGCACGCGCAGACTGCTTTCGGCCGCCACCAGCAACTGGCTGCCATCGGGCAATGCCAAGGCCTGCGGCGCTTGCGCGTGGGCTGTCTGCAGGTCCTGCCGGAACGGCGCGGTGCGCTTGTACATCCAGCCCAGCCAGCCACCTGCGGCCAGCAGCAAGGCCAGCGTGCCGCCCTGGCGCAGCACCCGCCGACGTCCCGCATCACAAGCTTGTGGTTGCAAGACGCCACGCAGTTGCGGAGCGAGGCGATGAACCAGTTGCCAGCGCTGCTCCGCCTCCAGCCAGGCGCGCTCATGCTCGGCGCTGCGTCCGCGCCAGCGCTGCGCCAGGCCATGGGTCTTGCGCACGCGTTCGGGATCATCCCCTTGCAGCGCAGCCAGGTAGACCAGCGCCTGCTGCACCTTGCGTGGCGCGGCCGGCTCAGTCATGACGGCTCGCCAGGCGCAGTTCGGACAGGTCAAAGACCGCCCGGGCGATATGCAGCTCGACCGACTTGGCCGACAGCCCCAGGGCCTCGCACACTTCACGGTGGCTGTGGCCGTGCAGGCGCACGCGAACGAACACTTCGCGGCGAAGTTTGGGCATGCGTTCGATGCGGGCAATCAGGTGCTGCAGCTGTTCGCGCGCGATCATGATCTCTTCCACGCTGGGGCTGAGCCAGTCGGCCCGTGCCAGCCAGTCTTCCAGCGCCGCCAGTTCGGTGCTACGCCGACGGTGCTGGTCGATGCACAAGTTGCGCGCCGCCTGGAACAGCAAGGCCCGAGCATTGATTACCGGTGCGTTGAGCGCATGGGCGTACGCCTGGACGAAGCTGGACTGGGCAATATCAGCGGCGTCATCAGGGTTGCGCAGCCGCCCGCAGAGGTAGCGGCGCAGATCACTGTAATGGGCAAGCAGGTCGTCGACGGCTGCCTGGAGGGCTGGCCGGGCCTGCCAACTGGAAAGGGAGGTCATTGCGGATGTGGCGAAGGCCGTTAATAGGAATCCCTATCATTCTCACACATGTCAATCGGCCATCGCCAGCATCATGTTGCCGATCAGTAACCCAGCTTGCGCAGCAACTGCCCTTCGTTCTGTGGCATCGGTCGTTTATAGAAACGCATCAGCTCACCGGCACGGTTGGTGAAGATGCCGTCGACACCGGCTTTCATCGCCTTGTCGAAATCCACCGCCTCGTCGAGGGTGTATACGTGCACCAGCAGCCCCTTGTCGTGGCTGGCCTGGTTCATCCACGGCTGGATCAGGTCGGAGTAGCTCTGCTCGCCAAGGTGGGTACGGATTGCCGAAGGGCCGGTACCAATGGCGCCGCCGGCCTTGGCATAGTCGAGCCAGCGCTGGAACTCGGCACGGTCCTTGGGTTGCTGACGGGCGTAGAAGGCCGACTTGTCCTGCTCGCCGGATTCGTCGAAGTCTTGCCCCGAGGCGGGTTCGATGCTGCCCTTGGCCACCCACAGCAAGAGGATCTTCGGCACCTGCGGCATGGCCTCGTGCAGCAGCTTGAGGCTGTTGCGATCGAAGGTCTGCAAGATCACCTTGCCCGGCTTGTCGAGCCAGCCACGGGCCTCGAGGCGTTTTTTCAGGTCCTGCTCGATACCGGGAAACTGCGCCGGCTCCTTGGTCTCGATGTACAGGCCCGGGTGACGCTCGGGGTTGCCTTCGGCGATATCGATCACTTCGTCCAAAGTCAGGATACGCTGGCCCTTGAACGCTTCGCGGGCACGCTCTGGATAGGCCTTGTTGAACCAGCTGCCGGCGTCCAGCGCCTTGAGTTCGGCCAGGGTGAAGGCGCTGACCGGGCTCGCCTTGCGCTCGGGGTAACGTTCGGCGACGTCGCTGGTGCGTGCCAGCACATCGTCGTGGACCACCACCAGCACGCCATCGCGGGTGCGCTGCAAGTCCATTTCCAGGTAGTCGGCGCCCAGTTCGCGGGCCAGCAGGTAGGCGGGAGTGGTGGACTCGGGAGCATCGAACGAGGCGCCACGGTGAGCGATCACGGCCGGATGCGGGATGTCCTGGGCCTTGGCGAGGGCCTTGCCGTCGGAGGCATGGGCCGCGGTACTCGCCAGCAAGGTGGCCAGGAGAAGGGTCTTGTACATGGGTAGTCCTTTGCAGATCGGGGCCGGCCCCTGGAAGACGCCGGCAAGGTCAACGGTGCAGTCCTTGAGGGCGCAAGCCTCGCACACTCTGCATGACATGCTAAAGTCCCCGGCGTTTTCCGCCCCACCCAATGGACCGCCCATGCCCGCACTCGACGCCCACTTGCCCACCTGGGCCGACCTCAACCAGCGCCACCCCAGCACCGCCCTGCTGCTGGGCAATGGTGCCAGCCGCGCGCTGTGGAAACCGTTCGGCTACTTCTCGCTGTTCGAGGAAGCCCAGCGGGTGCGGCACAAGGCTTTGGGGGTGAGCGACCAGGCACTGTTCAAGGCCCTGGGCAGTGAGCTGTTCGAGCCGCTGCTCAGCACCCTGAACACCACCGTGCGGGCCAACGCCGCGCTGGCGATCAACTCCACCGCGCCGCTGAACCGCTACTACTCGATCAAGGAAGCGCTGATCCACGCGGTGCGCGCCGTGCACCTGCCCTGGCCGCGCTTCCCCAGTGCGACGCGTACGGCCATCAACCAGGCGCTGCGCCAGTACCGCAGCGTCTACACCAGCAACTACGACCTGATCCTGCCCTGGACCGTGGCCGAGGATACGCAAGGTTTCGCCAACCTGTTCGACGAACAGGGTTTCTTCGACGTGCGCCGCAGCCAGGCCGACGGTATCCGCATCCTGCACCTGCACGGCGGCATGCACCTGCTCAAGTTGCCTGACGGCAGTACCCGCCGACGCAGCGCAGAACAGGCCGAACTGCTCGAAGGTTTCGCCGTGAACATTCCCGGCGAAGTACCGCTGTTCGTCAACGAAAGCCGCAGCGAAGACAAGCTGCGCGCCATCCGCAACTCCGACTACCTGTCCTGGAGCCTGGGACAGCTGGCCCGCGAACACGACGGACTATGCTTGTTCGGCCAGCATCTGGACACCAGCGACCAGCACCTGCTCGACGCCATCCGCCTGGCTCGGCCCAAGCACCTGGCCATCGCGATCCGGCCGCTAAGCGAGGCCTCGGTCATCAACCAGAAGCAGCACTTCATTGATCGCTTTGGCGATCTTTCGCAGGTTCCGCTGCACTTTTTCGATGCCTCCAGCCACCCCCTAGGCTTGGCTGAACTGACCATCCCCGTTCCGGCCACACAGGATCGACGGCGCTGAGCCGCACACTTTGCAAATGTAAATAATTCTCGATAAGATCCGCACCCTTTCCTCCCCGCCAGCCCCGGAAAGCGTGCATGCAGCGCCCCAAACCCGACCCCGTCGCCCACGGTTTCTATGCCGACATCCTGCATTTCCTGCGCAAGCGCATGGACAATGCCAGTGACGCGGCGGACATGACCCAGGATGTGTTCGCCCAATGGCTGGGTTACCGGGATCGGGCCAAGGTGGAGCAGCCGCGCGCGTTCCTGTTCCAGGTGGCGCGCAACCTGCTGAGCGACCATTGGCGCAGGCAGAAGGTGCGCCATGCGGCGCTGGCCGACGACACCCTGCCCGAGCAGCAGAGCGCGCCGGCCAATGACCCCCTGGACCATGCCCAACAGCAACAACGGCTGGATCAATTGCGTCAGGTGCTCGCAGAACTCTCGCCGCGACGCCGCGAAGCCCTTATGCTGCACCGTTTCGAAGGCCTGACCCAGGCCCAGATCGCCGAACGCATGAACATTTCCGTCAGCATGGTCGAAAAGCACATCGCCGCCGCCCTGCTGCAATGCAAGCAACGCCTGGACAGTGACAACGGCACGGAGCAGTTCCCATGACCCCCACCGACGAGCTCGACCCGCGCCCGATCGACGCCCAGGCGGCGAGTTGGTTCAGCCGCAACCGCAACCAGCCGTCACGGCAAGACCGCAAGGCATTCGCCCGGTGGATGCAGACGCCCGAGCACACCCGCGCCTATCGCCAGTTCGAACAGCTGTGGGATGACCTGGCCGCACTCAAGCAAGCCAATCGCCCCGTACCCTTGCCGGTACGCCGGGCGCCGCGCTGGCGCCCGGCCCTGGCAACGGCGGCGGCCCTGCTCTGCGCCATACTGGCCGGCAATCTGGGCGCGGGTAGCGAAGCCTTCAGCAAGCGCATCAGCGCCAGCCAGGCCCTGCAGGTGCTGCAACTGCCCGATGGCAGCCAGCTGCATGTCAACGCCCAGACCCGCCTGCACCTGGACTTCAGCGCCGAACAGCGGCTGATCCAGCTCGAACATGGCCAGCTGTATATCGAGGTGGCACCCGACAAGGAGCGGCCGCTGTTCGTCGATGCGGGCAGCGGCCGCGTGCGCGTGGTCGGCACTGGCTTCGATGTGCGCCGGGGCGACCGCGAACTGGTGGTCGCGGTCGCCCACGGGCAGGTGGCGTTCGACACCCCCGGCGAGCGACAACCGCCATTGTTGCTCGGTGCCCGCCAGGGCGCCACCTACGACCTGGCACGCGGCACCCTGACCCGCCGTGAACTGGGCGAACAACAGGTGGCCGACTGGCGCGAGGGCCATGTGAGCTTTCGCAACCGCGAACTGGCCAGCCTGATTGACGAGCTCGGCCTGTATCGCCAGCAGCCGGTGGTGCTGGCCGACCCGACGCTTGGCCGCTACAAGGTGTCCGGCAATCTCGACGTCCACGACCCGGACGCCCTGCTCAATGCCCTGCCCGCCCTGTTGCCGGTCAAGACCACCTTGCTGGCGGACGGGCGCCTGCGCATCGAGCGGCGCTAGGCTCTGTACGAAATATATCTGCACTCGCCCATACTGCGTTGAAACGGGGCTCGGAATGCTCATGTACTCCAGTACAGTCGGGCGCGACCCCGGCCGTTCCTCCCCCCGTTTCGCCTTGTCTGGCCTTCGCGCAGACACATTTCGTACAGACCCTAAAAAAATAATTTGAGAACTTTTATCATTCGCAGGTGAGGTTTTGTCGCAACATCGCGTCTTCCTCCCCGCCTGCCGCGTGATGGCGGGCTTTTTCCGGCCTTTTGCCGTTTGGGGGAAACCATGTTGTCCGCGTTGCGTCCATTGCACTGCCTGCCTGTCCGACCCACATTGCTGGCCCTGTGCCTGGCCATGAGCCTGGCCGCCGAAGCCGCACCGGTACCGTTCGACCTGCCGGCGCAACCGCTGGCGCGCTCGCTGAGCCAACTGGCCCAGCAGGCCAAGGTCCAGCTGCTGTTCGACGAGGCCCTGCTCGGCGGTGCCCAGGCACCGGCGCTCAAGGGCGACTTCGAAGCCGAAGTGGCTATCAGCCGCCTGCTGGTCGGCAGCCGCTTCAACGTGGTGCGCATGGGCAACACCTACGTGGTACGCCTGCGCGAAGACGGCCCGACTGCCGACAACAGCCTGCAACTCGGTGCCGTGAGCATCGTGGGTGACGGGCAGCAGGTCGACGCTGGCAACGTCGGGCGCTCGACGCTCGACCAGGAGCAGATCGACCGCTACCAGCCCAGCAACATTCCCAGCGTGCTGGCGACCCTGCCGGGGGTGAACATGGGCGGCTCGTCCAAGCCCGGCGGCCAGACCATCAACATCTGGGGCTTTGGCGACGCCGAGGACGTGCCGATGACCCTCGACGGTGCGCCCAAGAGCGGCTTTGAGCGCTATCAGCAAGGTACCATCTTCATCGAGCCCGAGCTGATCAAGCACATCGAGGTCGAAAAAGGCCCGCACTCGGTCAAGACCGGCAACGGCGGCTTTGGCGGCAGCGTCAATATGGAAACCAAGGACGCCGGCGACTTGCTGCAAGAGGGCCGCAACAGCGGTGCGATGCTCAAGTACGGCTATGGCAGCAACGACCACCAGCAGATCTACAGCTCGGCATTGTTCGGCCGTACCGACGACGGTCGCATCGACGGCCTGGTGTATTACACCAAGCGCGACGGCGGCAACCTGAAGATGGCCGACAGCCTGCCCGACCCCACCGGCAAATGGCCGATCAACCCCCAGCGCATCCCCTACAGCGCCCTGGACCTGGACGGCGCTCTGCTAAAAACCAACATACATTTCACCGACGAGCACAGCCTGGGGCTGTCCTGGGCACAATCGGAAAGCCAGCGCTGGACCACCTTCTCATCGACCGCCTTCAGCACGCCCCCCACTGCGGCGGATATCAAGAAGTACGGCTACGAAGCTGCCCTCAAGCGTTTCCTCGCCAACCGCCGCACCATCGACACCACCTGGTCGGCCACCTACAAGTACCAACCGATCGAGAACCCGTGGGTGGACCTGCAGGTGAAGTACTCCGAATCGGACACCAAGCAGACCGATGAGCGCGACGCCACGGCGTTCTTCCAGCCCGCCACCGGTGGGCGCAAGATGGACACCGAGTACAAGGACCGCATGCTTGATGTGAAGAACACCAGCACCTTCCTCACCGGTCCCCTGGAACATGCGCTCACCGCAGGCGTGCAGGTGCGTCGCCATGACCGCGACACGCAGATGTGGATGCCCGGCAAGACCTACGAAGTACCCAAGTACAACTATGGTCACTACCAACCGTACTTCATGCCCAGCGGCCAGGTCGACAGCCAGGGCTACTACCTGCAGGACGCCATCACCCTGGGCGACCTGACCATCACGCCATCGTTGCGCTACGACCACGTGACCAACGAGGGCAAGCCCAACCAGGCGCCGTACTACAACAACCCGGAGGCTGGCCACGACTACAGCGACAAGACCTACAGCGGCTGGTCGCCACGTCTGTCGCTGTTCTGGAAGATGAACGAACAGACCGCGCTGTTCGCCGACTACAGCAAGACCTGGCGCGCCCCGGTGCTGGATGAACAGTATGAAGTGCAGGGTGTCGGCAGCCGCACCGCCACCAGTCGCAACCTCGACCCCGAGCGCATCACCGGTGTGCGGGTCGGCAGCATCAGTACCTTCACCAATGTGTTCAGCCAAGGCGACAGCGCGCAGATTCGCACCATGGCATTCCACAACAGGGTCACTGACGAGATCTTCAAGGCCACCGGCATCGGCTGCCAGGAGCAACTGGTCAGCGGCGGCACCATTGCCAACACCTGCGGCGACGGGCTGATGGGCAACTACCGCAATATCGGCGATGTGACCTACAAGGGTTTCGAAGTCGAGACCTTCTACGACGCCACCTATTGGTTCGGTGCGCTGTCGTACTCTTGGATGGAGGGTCGCCACGAGGGCGCGTACACCAACCCCTGGGGGCCGGATGTCTGGGCCAAGGATGTACCGGCACCGAAATGGATCACCACCCTTGGCGTGAAGATCCCGGCCTGGGACGCCCGGGTCGGCTGGACCGCGCAGTTCGTCGGCGCCACCCACCACCTGCCCAGCGACAAGTACTTCGAGGGCCCGGCCAGCGCGCTCGGTGACCGCTACTACGACAACTTCGGCAACGAGAAGTACCAGATACATGGCCTGTTCGCCAACTGGAAGCCGCAACAACCCTACCTCAAGGGCACCGAGGTCAACCTGACCGTGGATAACCTGTTCAACAAGGCCATCCGGCCGGAGCTGTCGGGTGAGAACGCCTATACCCAGGGGCGCAATGCCAAGATCAGCGTGACCCGGTTCTTCTGAGCCCGCTGGCAGGCAATGATGCAACGGAGTGCATCACCTGCCGTTCGACACTCGCTCCTGGGCCCTGGCGACATTCACCTGCATCGCCACGATGGCCAGCTCATGGACTGCCTGGGCAACCGTATGCGTACCGCGTGCCTGCATCCACGACAGGATGTCGGCGAGGTGCCAGAGCGAGAGCGTGCCGTCATGCACCGGGGCCGGAAAGCTGCGGTGATGGGTGAGCATGAGCTTGCGCATGTTCTGCCGGGAAACCCCCACCAGCTCCGCCACATCGGTCAGGCCAACCAGGTCGGGGCTGACCTCGATCAGCCGGGCATCCGGCAACACTTGCCGCACATCCGCCAGGGCGCTGTGCAGTGCCTCCCGCGCCGTGCCGCCCTCGCGGGCGAAGGCCAGGGCCAGACGGCCCGGCTGGCCGCTACCGACCACTGCATCATCGCAACCGGCCTCCCCCAGGCGCTCGATCAGCGCATCGACGTCCATGTCCTCGGTCAATTGGTATTTGAGGGTGAACTCGTACTCCATCACTTTCGCTCCACTGACTGATTGGCTATCGCGCGTGTATTGGCTTCGGGGATCGACTGCGCGCTAGTATGGGCGAGAGGACATGATTGTCAAATGACAACCAAAGAATAACGACCGGCGGCCCTCGGAACAGACCGACTCCATTACATCCCGGAGCCATGAGAGCCATCGTATGAGGGCTGCCAGGTGCTTGGCGACAGCCTTTCAGCGCCTATCAGATCGAGCGCCGCCCGCGCGGCGCATCGCGGATGAATCCGCTCCTACATTTGTTGCAACGTGACCATGCCTGATAGGCCATGGTTGTTAGCCTTGTGCGCTCGACACGATTTTTCGGCGGGCATTGCTGCCGCCCCACCTGTCTCAAGCCCTGCGCCAAGGCTGGCAACCATGGCCTGACAGGTTCGGTACGTTGCAGCAAATGTAGGAGCGGATTCATCCGCGATGCGCCGCGCGGGCGGCGCTCGGTATCCCAGGCGCTGCATCTTTCCAGTCAACCGACCGGTAGCCCACGCAAAGCATGAATGGACCTTAACCAGCGATCAGCCCATCCGCCTTCAACAACGTCTCCAGACAATGCTCGCGCACCCCATAGAACGCCTTGAGCTCGGCGATTTTCTCCAGCAGACCCGCATTGTCCTGGGGCTGCCGACGCTTGACCGCAAGGATCATCTTGTTCTTGTTGGTATGCTCGAGCGAGATGAACTCGAACACCTTGGTCTCGTAGCCGCAAGCCTCCAGGTAAAGGGCGCGCAGGCTGTCAGTGAGCATCTCGGCCTGCTGGCCCAGGTGCAGCCCGTACTGCAGCATCGGTTGCAACAGCCCTGGGCTGTGCAACTGCGGGCGGATCTGCTTGTGGCAGCACGGCGAGCACATGATGATCGCGGCGTTGCAGCGAATACCGGTGTGGATGGCATAGTCGGTGGCGATGTCGCAGGCATGCAAGGCGATCATCACATCGATGGCCTCAGGCACCACGCTGCGCACATCGCCGCATTCGAACACCAGGCCCGGGTGCTCCAGGCGCGCGGCGGCGGCGTTGCACAACTCGACCATGTCCGGGCGCAGCTCGACACCCGTGACCTGCGCCTCACGGGCGAGGGTGTTGCGCAGGTAGTCGTGCATGGCAAAGGTCAGATAGCCCTTGCCCGAACCGAAGTCGGCGACCTTCAGGCTCTGCTGGGGGTTCACGGGCGCGTCGCTCAAGGCATGGTCGAAGACCTCGATGAACTTGTTGATCTGCTTCCATTTGCGCGACATGGACGGGATCAGCACGCCCTGCGCGTCAGTCACCCCCAGGTCGCGCAGGAACGGCCGCGACAGCTCCAGGTAACGCTTCTTCTGCCGGTCATGCCCACCCGCGCCCGTCTCGCGGGGCGCCTGCTGGGCCAGGTGCCGGCGCAGCATCGGCTTGCCCTTCTTGCTGAACTCCAGTTGCACCTCACCGGCCGGGGTGAACAGGTGCGCGTTGCGAAAGCTCTCGGGGAGCAGTTCGGCCACCAGCGCCTGCGCCTCGTCCAACCCCAGGTTGCGAGTAATGTCGCGGGTCTGGTGACGGTAGACCAACGACAGGCAGGCCTGGCCCTTGATCTGCACCGCCTTGGCGATGATCCGCTGCAGGGTCTGGTCGGTACCGACATGGCGGGCCAGCACCAGCTTGCTCAGGCTGCCGTCGCCCAGCGCATCGGCGAGCAGGCTCAGGAACTGGGCGCGCGCGTCCGGCGCGCCAGGGGCGGAGGAAGGGGAAGACATGGAAACGGGTGCCTCGAAATGCGGGGAGCGCGATGCGCAATGCCGGGCATTCTACGTCGATGATGCCCCTGGCGAAACATGCCCTTGCTCACCAACGGTCAGTCGAGAATCACCAGGCGGTTGGGCAGTTCGTTGCGCGCATGGGTCGGGGGTACATGTTCGCTGAGCAGCTCGCCGCAGGCCTCGATACATTCGACGAAACCCTGCAAGGTATGGCCTTGGCGCACCTGGTCGGTGAAACGGGCGACGATCGCCTCGCGCGCCTGCTCGGGCAGGTGCCGGGCGATGCCCTCGTCGACCAGGATCTCGACATGGCGCTCGGCTTCGCTGACGAAGATCAGCACGCCCGTGGCCCCGGCGGTACGCTGCAGGTTGAGCTCGAGAAACTGCTGGCGGGCCAGGCCCGAAGCGCGCCGGCGGCGCAACATCGACGGCACCACCCAGGCAGCCAGGCGCGGATGGCGCAACACCAGGCACAAGCTGATGAAGGTCAGCATCTGCGCCAACAACAGGCCATTGACGCCGATACCACCCAGCCACACATGCAACGCGCCGGGTATCAACAAGGCCAGCAAGGCGGCCCAGATCAACGGCAGGTAGGGGAAATCATCGGCGCGGCGGGCCAGCACGGTCACAAGCTCCGCATCGGTGCGCCGTTCGGCGCGTGCAATCGCCTCGGCGATCTGGCGCTGTTCGTATTCGGTCATGCCATCGTCTCTCGAGCGTTCTTATCGTTGTTATCCCGGCAATCGGGTGGGCGAGAGTGTATCTCAACAAATGCCTCATATAAGGCATAATCCGCGACTGCGTCGGATCATGGATGAATGATCCACAACACGGCCAGCGGACACGACAACAACAGGCATACGAAACGTCTCGGCCCACCGCTATCACTCGACAACGGAATTGATGATGAAACTGTCTTTGCTGGGCCTGGCCATGGGCCTTGCCAGTCAGGCGGCCCTTGCCGCCCCTATCGCCCCGCCCCTGCAGGACAAGCAGGCGTTCGTCGACCATCTGATCAGCCAGATGACCGAGGCCGAGAAGATCGGCCAGCTACGCCTGATCAGCATCGGCCCCGAGATGCCCCACGCGAAGATCCGCGAGGAAATCGCCGCCGGACGCATCGGCGGCACCTTCAACTCGCGCACCGCCCCGGAGAACCGTCCGATGCAGGACGCGGCCATGCGCAGCCGCCTCAAGATCCCGATGTTCTTCGCCTACGACACCATCCATGGCGAACGCACCATCTTCCCGATCGGCCTGGGCCTGGCCTCGTCCTGGGATATGGACGCCATCGCCAAGGTCGGCCGCACCTCGGCCGTCGAGGCGGCCGCCGACTCGCTGGACATGACCTTCGCACCGATGGTCGACATTGCCCGCGACCCGCGTTGGGGGCGCACCAGCGAAGGCTTTGGCGAGGACACCTACCTGACTTCGAAGATCGGCCAGGTGATGGTCAAGTCGTTCCAGGGGTCGAGCCCGGCCAATGCCGACAGCATCATGGCCATCGTCAAGCACTTCGCCCTGTACGGCGCCGTGGAAGGGGGCCGCGACTACAACACGGTCGATATGAGCCTGCCGAAGATGTACAACGACTACCTGCCGCCCTACCGCGCCGCGCTCGACGCCGGTGCTGGCGGGGTGATGGTGGCGCTGAACTCGATCAACGGCGTGCCGGCCACGTCCAACACCTGGCTGATGAACGACTTGCTGCGCAAGCAGTGGGGCTTCAAGGGCGTGACCATCAGCGACCACGGCGCCATCCAGGAACTGATCCGCCATGGCGTGGCCCGTGACGGCCGCGAAGCCGCCAAGCTGGCGATCAAGGCCGGCATCGACATGAGCATGAACGACACCCTCTACGGCGAAGAACTGCCTGGGTTGTTGAAGTCCGGTGAGGTCAGCCAGGCAGAACTGGACCAGGCAGTGCGTGAAGTGCTGGGCGCCAAGTACGACATGGGTCTGTTCAAAGACCCCTACGTGCGCATTCCAAAGCCTGAGACCGACCTGAAGGACTACTACGCCGAGGACCGCCTGCACCGCGAAGCCGCGCGTGACGTGGCACGCCGCGGCCTGGTGCTGCTGGAAAACCGCGAGCAGACCCTGCCCCTGAAAAAGGCCGGCACCATCGCCGTGGTCGGCCCACTGGCCGATGCGCCGATCGACATGATGGGCAGTTGGGCCGCCGACGGTAAACCGCAGCACTCGGTGACCGTGCGTGAAGGTTTGCGCCGCGCCGTCGAAGGCAAGGCCAAGCTGGTGTACGCCAAGGGCTCGAACGTCACTGGCGACAAGGCGATGTTCGATTACCTGAACTTCCTCAACTTCGACGCCCCGGAAATCGTCGACGACCCGCGTCCGGCCGCGGTGCTGATCGACGAAGCGGTCAAGGCCGCCAGGCAATCGGACGTGGTCGTGGCCGTGGTCGGCGAGTCCCGGGGCATGTCCCACGAGTCCTCAAGCCGCACCACCCTGGAGATCCCCGCGGTACAACGCGACCTGATCAAAGCGCTCAAGGCCACCGGAAAACCCTTGGTGCTGGTGCTGATGAACGGCCGTCCGCTGTCGATCGCCTGGGAACGCGAGCAGGCCGACGCCATCCTTGAAACCTGGTTCAGCGGCACCGAAGGCGGCAACGCCATCGCCGACGTACTGTTCGGCGACTACAACCCGTCCGGGCGGCTGGCCATCACCTTCCCGCGTTCGGTCGGGCAGATCCCGATGTACTACAACCACATACGCATCGGCCGCCCGTTCACCCCAGGCAAGCCGGGCAACTACACCTCGCAGTACTTCGAGGAGCCAAACGGCCCGCTGTATCCGTTCGGCTACGGCCTGAGCTACACCAGCTTCGAACTGTCCGACCTGACCTTGTCGCAGACCGAGCTAAAGCGCGGCGCGACCCTCAAGGCCAAGGTCGTCGTGAAGAACACCGGCAAGCGTGACGGCGAGACCGTGGTGCAGCTGTATATCCAGGACCAGAGCGCGTCGATGAGCCGCCCGGTGAAGGAGCTGAAGAACTTCCAGAAGCTGATGCTCAAGGCCGGCGAGTCGCGAACCTTGACTTTCGACATCAGTGAGCAGGATCTGAAGTTCTACAATGGCCAACTGCAGCACGTTGCCGAGGCTGGCCAGTTCAACGTGCAGGTCGGCCTCGATTCCGAAGCGGTGCAACAGCAGAGCTTCGAGCTGCTGTAAGCCAGACCCGGCCCCATCGCGGGACAAGCCCGTTTCCACACATCACGCTGTGGAAGCGGGCTTGCCCCGCGAAGAGGCCGGCACAGACAACCGCAACCCCGGATCCGCCCCATGCCCTCATCCTTCCGCACCCTGCGCCTGGGTTTGATCATCCTGCTGATCCTGGTCGGCACCACACTCAGCGCCGGCTGGGCCATGCACCAGGCCAAGCGCGAGGCGATGGCAACCGACGCCCGCCGGGCCGGCCAGCAACTGGGCCTGTATGCCAACGCCCTGCATACCCTGATCGAGCGCTACCGTGCATTGCCTGCGGTACTGGCGCTGGACCCTGAACTGATCGCCGCCCTGCGCGGCCCGGTTACCGAACAGGTGCAGGACGCCCTGAACCGCAAGCTCGAACGCATCAACGGCGCCGCCAACTCTTCCACCCTGGAGCTGTTGGACCGCACGGGCCTGGCCATCGCGGCCAGCAACTGGCGCCTGCCGACCACCTATGTCGGTTCCAACTACGGCTTTCGCCCCTATTTCAAACAGACCCGCAGCCAGGGCAGTGGCCGCTTCTACGCCGTCGGCGTGACCAGCGGCGTGCCAGGTTATTTCCTGGCGAGCGCGGTGAACGACGAACATGGCCGCTTCCTCGGCGCCATGGTGGTCAAGCTGGAGTTCCCGGAGCTCGAGCGCGAGTGGCGCCAGGGCAACGACATCCTGCTGGTCAGCGATGCCCGCGGCATCACCTTCATTGCCAACCAGGACGGCTGGCGTTACCGCGAACTGCAACCGCTGTCCGGTGCCGACCGCGCCGAGCTGGCGGAGACCCGCCAGTACGACAAGCAGCCGCTGGTGCCCCTGCAGCACCAGGCCCTGACTCGCTTCACCGACACCAGCCACCTGACCCGCGTGCAAGGCCCGGATGGCACCGCCGAGTACCTGTGGGAGCGCCTGCCCCTGGAGGCCGAAGGCTGGACCCTGCACCTGTTGCGCAAGCCGCAGGTCGCCGAGGATGGGCGCAACGCCGCCCTCGCCGCCGCGGCGATCTGGCTGAGCCTGGTGTTCGCCGCGCTGTTCGTCAGCCAGCGCCTGCGCCTGGCCCGTCTGCGTCAACGCAGCCGCGAGGAGCTCAAGCGCCAGGTCGAGGAGCGTACCCGCGAGCTGCGCACGGCCCAGGAAGGCCTGGTGCAGTCGGCCAAGCTGGCGGCGCTGGGGCAGATGTCGGCCGCGCTGGCCCACGAGATCAACCAGCCTCTTACCACCCAGCGCATGCAACTGGAAACCTTGCGCCTGCTGCTTGATCATGGCCGTCATGACGAAGCCCGCCAGGCCCTGGAACCGCTCGAGCAGATGCTCAGTCGCATGGCCGCGCTCACCGGCCACCTGAAAACCTTCGCCCGCAACAGCCCCGGAGGCCTGCGCGAACGCCTGGACCTGGCCACCGTGGTCGACCAGGCATTGCACCTGCTGGACACTCGCATGCGCGCCGAAAACGTCGAGGTGGCGCTGTACCTGGCGCGCCCGGCCTGGGTCCGTGGCGATGCGATCCGCCTGGAGCAAGTGCTGATCAACCTGCTGCGCAACGCCCTCGACGCCATGGCCGACAAGCGCTACAAACGCCTGGAGATCCGTATCGAGGCGGACGATGCGCAGTGGCGCCTGAGCGTGCTCGACTCCGGTGGCGGCATCCTCGACACCGACCTTTGCCGGGTCTTCGACCCGTTCTTCACCACCAAGCCGGTCGGCGAGGGCCTGGGCCTGGGCCTGGCCATCTCCTACGGCATCGTCATCGATGCCGGCGGCCACCTGCAGGTCGAGAACCTGCCGGGGGGCGCCCGCTTCAGCCTCACCCTGCCCCGCGACCTGGAGACGGTATGTTGAATTCAGTGATCGTTGTCGATGACGAAGCCAGCATCCGCGCTGCGGTGGAACAATGGCTGAGCCTGTCAGGCTTCAACGTGCAGCTTTTCGAGCGTGCCGAGGAGTGCCTGGCGCAACTCCCGGCGCACTTTCCCGGCGTGATCCTCAGCGACGTGCGCATGCCCGGCATGTCCGGTCTGCAGTTGCTCGACCGGCTCCAGCAGGCCGACCCCGACCTGCCGGTGATTCTGCTCACCGGCCACGGCGATGTGCCCATGGCGGTGGAGGCGATGCGCAACGGTGCCTACGACTTTCTGGAAAAGCCCTTTACCCCACAGCACCTGATGGGCAGCCTGCGCCGGGCCCTGGAAAAACGCCAGCTGGTCCTGGAAAACCGCCGCCTGCATGAGCAGGCCGACCTCAAGGCCCAGCTGGAGAACACCTTGCTGGGCATGTCCCAGGGGTTGCAGCAACTGCGCCGACAGGTGCTGGAGCTGGCCAGCCTGCCGGTCAACGTGCTGATCCGTGGCGAAACTGGCAGCGGCAAGGAGCGCGTGGCGCGCTGCCTGCACGACTTCGGCCCGCGCGCCGACAAACCCTTTGTCGCGCTAAACTGCGCGGCCATCCCCGAAACATTGTTCGAAGCCGAACTGTTCGGCCATGAAAGCGGCGCCTTTACCGGCGCTCAGGGCAAGCGCGTCGGCAAGCTGGAGTACGCCAATGGCGGTACGGTATTCCTCGACGAGATCGAGAGCATGCCCCTGGCCCAGCAAGCCAAACTGTTGCGGGTGATCCAGGAGCAGAGGCTTGAGCGCCTGGGGGCCAACCAGAGCATCGCCGTCGATCTGCGCATCATCGCCGCGACCAAACCGGACCTGCTTGAAGAGGCCCGTGCTGGGCGCTTTCGCGAAGACCTGGCGTACCGCCTCAACGTTGCCGAGCTGCGCCTGGCACCGCTGCGCGAGCGCCGTGAAGACATCCCGCTGTTGTTCGAACACTTCGCTCGCACCGCTGCCGAACGCCTGGGCCGCCATGCCCCACCGGTCGGCGGAGGACGATTGGCGCAGCTGCTGGCCCACGACTGGCCGGGCAATGTGCGTGAGTTGGCCAATGCTGCCGAACGTCATGCCTTGGGGCTGGATTCGCAGAACCTTGAGAGCCTGCCAGGCGGGCAGTCGCTGGGCGAACAGATGGAGGCGTTCGAAGCCCAATGCTTGCGTGCGGCGCTGCGCCAGCACCGGGGCGAGATCAAGGGGGTGATGGAGGCGCTGCAACTGCCGCGGCGTACGCTGAACGAGAAGATGCAGCGCCATGGCCTGGTGCGTGAGGACTTTCTCGGCAACGAATGAGCGGATTTCCGCTTATCGGTCCAGGCAAATGAGCGGAAGTTCGCTCACTGCATGCTGAATCGCCGGGACTGCCTGGCAGCCCATCGCTGGCAAGCCAGCGCCCCCCAGGCACCATGCAAGCCAGATACGGTGGGAGCTGGCTTGCCAGCGACAGGGCACAAGACGCCCCCAAATGGACCACCAAGCACCCATTTGGCACACCTCCTGCAGAACCCTTCTCAAGCTGCGCCCCGAGCGCGCTCCACAAAAACAACGAGAAGGTATCCCTGATGGATAACGCCAGCACTCTGCCCACCGGGGCGGCCGTTGCGCCCGCCGCGGAAAAGTCCACCGCCAGCCGCCTCAAATCGATCTTCAGTGGTTCCATCGGCAACATGGTCGAATGGTACGACTGGTACGTCTACGCCGCATTCTCGCTGTACTTCGCCAAGGCTTTCTTCCCCGCCGGCGACACCACCGCCCAACTGCTCAACACCGCCGCAATCTTTGCCGTGGGCTTCCTCATGCGCCCGATCGGTGGCTGGCTGATGGGCCTGTACGCCGACCGCAAGGGCCGCAAGGCGGCGCTGATGGCCTCGGTGCTGCTGATGTGCGCCGGCTCGCTGGTCATCGCGCTGACGCCGGGCTACGAGACCATCGGCGTCGCCGCACCGGTCCTTCTGGTCATCGCCCGCCTGATGCAGGGCCTCTCGGTAGGGGGTGAATACGGCACCTCGGCCACCTACCTGAGCGAGATGGCCAGCAAGGAGCGCCGCGGCTTCTTCTCCAGCTTCCAGTACGTCACCCTGATCTCCGGCCAGCTCATCGCCCTGGCGGTGCTGATCGTCCTGCAGAACACGCTGACTACCGAGGAGCTGTACGCCTGGGGCTGGCGCGTACCATTCGTGATCGGCGCGCTGTGCGCGGTGGTCGCCCTGTACCTGCGCCGTGGCATGGAAGAGACCGCCTCCTTCACCAAGAAGGAAAAGTCCAAAGAGAACCTGATGCGCACCCTGATGCGTCATCCCAAGGAACTGATGACCGTGGTCGGCCTGACCATGGGCGGTACCCTGGCCTTCTACACCTACACCACCTACATGCAGAAGTACCTGGTCAACACCGTAGGCATGAGCATCAGCGACTCGACCACCATCTCGGCGGCCACGCTGTTCCTGTTCATGTGCCTGCAGCCGGTGATCGGCGGCCTGTCCGACAAGATCGGCCGGCGCCCGATCCTGATCGCCTTCGGTGTGCTCGGCACCCTGTTCACCGTACCGATCCTCAGCACCCTGCACACCATCCAGACGTGGTGGGGCGCGTTCTTCCTGATCATGGCCGCATTGATCATTGTCAGTGGCTACACCTCGATCAACGCCGTGGTGAAGGCCGAGCTGTTTCCCACCGAGATCCGTGCCCTGGGCGTGGGCCTACCCTACGCGCTGACCGTGTCGATCTTCGGCGGCACCGCCGAGTACGTGGCCCTGTGGTTCAAGAGCAACGGCATGGAGACCGGTTTCTACTGGTACGTCACCGCCTGCATCGCCTGCTCGCTGCTGGTGTACGCGACGATGAAGGACACCAAGCAGCATTCGCGGATCACCACTGACTGATCCCTGCTCGCCAATGTCTAGTCCTGAAATAGGTTTACACCTGTTCAGGTAGGCCGACAGACCTCAAAACGCCCGATGCACCGCATCGGGCGTTTTGTTTTTCAGGGCCATATGAGACCGTTCTGTGTTGTAGATCTGCACTGCCTCATCAACCATCTTCCTCGCCTGCTCAAGATCTTCAGGGATCCTCAACAACAGCTCCGTCTTGAGGATTCCGTTGATGCGCTCCGCCAGCGCGTTCTGATAACAGTCATACCCATCAGTCATGGAGCACTGAACGTCGTGCCGTTGGTGCAGTGACTGGTACAGCGTCGAGCAGTATTGGATGCCTCGATCCGAATGATGGACTAATGGCTGGCGACGACGTCGCTTTCGTAAGGCCTGCTTGAAGGCTTGCGCCACTGACTCGGCATGCAGGCTTTCATGGACGTGGTGGCCAACAATTTTCCTGGAGTACGCATCCGTTACCAGGCTCAGATACAGCGGGCCGTTACGTGCGGGCAGATAAGTAATGTCGGCAACCCAGACGTGCTCTGGCCTTGTCGGTACGACTTGGCTTGGGCCGGGCTTAAGTAAGTTGGGATGACGGTAGAAGCGATGAAAGCTCTGCGTTGTCTTGTGATACGCCCGCTTAGGCAGCACTAGCAAGCGGCGCTCACCCAAGACCTGGAAAAGCCTGTCTCGGCCGAGCTGGACTCGTCTGTCAGGTTGGCAATGCAGCAGATAGTGCAGCTTGCGTGTACCCAGACGAGGCTGGCGCATCCGGATTTGCTGTACGAACTCAACCACTCGATCCGTCTGGCGCTCTTTGTCATCAGCGGCTTGGTTGCGCTTGTAGTATGCCTGTCGACTGATGCCTAGAAACTGACAAGCCCTGGCAATGCTCAGTCCTGCGACTTGACCTTGCGTGAGGACTTGCCGGATCGCTTTTTTACGACCGATACACCGTAGTCATTTTTCAGAACATCAACGACCGTCTCAAAGAACTGAGCCTTCTGACTCATCAGCTCAAGCTGCTGCTCAAGCTCTTTGATTCGCTGCTCTGGAGTGAGCGTTTTGGGGTCAGACATCGCGCAGCTCCTCTCGTCGCGGATCGAGGCCCCCTGGCTCCAATCCTGCCGACCGTGCTTACGCAACCATACCAGAACCGTAGATTTTCCTTGGATGCCGTACCGCTCCCGGGCCTGGGTGCAGGTCAGCTCGCCTTTTTCGATCTGATCGACCACTGCCAATTTAAAAGACAGCGAGTAATCACGCTGTGTGCGCTTTACACCTTGATCCATCTGACTCTCCGGAAATTCGGGATGGGAGGTGTAAACCTTATTCAGGACGGGACACAAACGTGAAAAAGGGGCGCTACGGTTGACGGAGCGCCCCTTTTTAATAGGCGTGTCCCAAACAATAGCGCTATTCGGCTCACAACATGAGCTGAATAGCGCTATTATTCGGCTCATGACCTCAAAACAGCACACCGCTGCAGACACCTTCTGGGTGTGGCAGCAGGCCGACTGGCCCGGCTTTCGCTGGAACGAGTCGCAACTTGCCCCCTTGCTCAGGGACTGCGTCCAGGCGCAGGGTTGCCTGCTGGGCAGAGCGGGAGCAGTGACCGAGGCCAATGCCAACCTGGACACGCTCGATACCCTGTTGCAGAACATTGTCACGTCCTCGGCCATCGAGGGTGAACAGCTGAATGTGGAGTCCGTTCGCTCCTCCCTCGCCCGACGGCTTGGCATTGCCGAGCCGGGAACAACCACGACACGCAGCGAGGGCCTGGCCGAGCTGATGGTGGACGCGACCATGGGCTATGTTCGCCCACTGGATCAGCCGCGCCTGTTCCTCTGGCACCGCTGGCTGTTCCCCGAAACCGACGACTCGCTCGCACCTCCCCTGCCAATCGGCGCATGGCGCGACCATGCCCCGATGCAGGTGATATCGGGGCGTATCGACAAGCCCAAGGTGCATTTTGAGGCACCGCCACGCGCCGGCCTGGAGCAGCAGGTGCAGCAGTTCCTCGACTGGTTCGAGAGCAGCCGCCATGATCGGCAACTCGATCCCCTGCTGCGTGCGGGCCTGGCCCATTTCTGGTTCGTCACCCTGCACCCCTTCGCCGATGGCAATGGCCGCCTGACCCGCGCCATCACAGACCTGGCATTGGCCCAGGGCGAGCAGCGAGCGGTGCGTTTCTACGCCATGTCCAGCAGTATCCTGGAAGATCGCTCCGGCTACTACGCAGCCCTTGAAAGCAGCCAGCGCGGCGATCTGGACGTCACACGCTGGCTAGCCTGGTTCCTTGCCACCTTGCTGCGCAGCCTCCAGCAGGCGCTGGTGCGCATTGACCGGGTGCTGGCCAAGTCGCGCTTCTGGCTGATCCATCGGGGCGATGGTTTGTTGCCCGAACAGGTCAAGGTGCTCAATCGACTGCTCGATGGCGGGTCTCGCGGCTTCGAGGATGGCATCAGCGCCAGCCAGTACCAGGCCGTGGCCAAGGTCTCCAAGGCCACGGCCACCCGGCACCTGGCCGACCTGCTGCAGAAAAACTGCCTGGTTCGTCTGCCCGCTGGCGGGCGAAGTACCCGCTATACGGTGAACACCCAAGCGACCTGACGCTTGTACGAAATGACGCTACCGGACCAGGTGCAAGCCGCCTTGCGGTCTGTGCATGCCTCCCCAGGAACCGCTGCCGCCACGCCTTAATTTCCCATTAATTGTCTGGGCACATGCTGATATGGCCCTGTCGTCGGTCTGCGCTTTTCATTCTTGAGTTCCAGGGCTGATCGGCGAGCAGGGCGCCAGAAGACTGCATTGAAGGTCATTCACGCCCTAACCAATCTAATTATTAGATTTTTATCCATTATTTTTTGCGCTTTTTAATCAAATTTGCAGGCGTAATATTAAACCCATAGAAACAACAACCCCTGGCACTCATCGGAGCAACGACCATGAAAAACAAACTGATCCTTTCCCTCGCCCTGTCGGTACTGGCTACTGGCGCCTTCGCCGAAGACGGTTTCGATCGCACCAACGCCCACACCTTTGCCGCTGCACAGAGCCAGTCGGCCAACTACGCAGAAGATGGCTTTGATCGTACTGGCGGCCAGCGCTTCGCCGAAGACGGCTTCGACCGCACCGGCGGCCAGCGCTTCGCCGAAGATGGCTTCGACCGCACCGGCGGCCAGCGCTTTGCTGAAGACGGCTTCGACCGTACTGGCGGCCAGCGCTTCGCAGAGGATGGTTTCGACCGCACCAACGGCCACCGCATCAGCTGATCACTGATGCGCGCTACCAGCCCGGCTTCGGCCGGGCTTGATCATTTGCAGTTGAGCCAAGCCTTGGCACACTAGGCGCCTCGTCCCCCACCAGGAAGGGCCTCGCGGCCTTGCGCAGATGTACTACTACGAACCCGCCAAAGGCCACGGCCTGCCCCACGACCCGTTCAACGCCATCGTCGGCCCACGGCCCATCGGCTGGATCTCCAGCCATGATCGCGAAGGCCGCCTGAACCTGGCGCCCTACAGCTTCTTCAACGCCTTCAACTACATCCCACCGATCATCGGTTTCTGCAGCGTCGGGCGCAAAGACAGCCTGAACAACATCGAGCAGACCGGCGAGTTCGTCTGGAACCTGGCTACCCGGCCGCTGGCCGAGCAGATGAACCAGAGCTGTGCCGCGGTGGCGGCAGATATCGACGAGTTCGCGCTCAGTGGCCTGACCCCGGCCCTGTCCAACGTGGTCAAGGTGCCACGTGTGGGCGAGAGCCCGGTGAGCTTCGAATGCAAGGTCAGCCAGATCGTCCAGCTCAAACGCGCCGACCAGGAAACTGTCCCCAGCTGGCTGATCCTCGGAGAGGTAGTGGCGGTGCACATTGCCGAGCACCTGCTCAAGGACGGCATCTACGACACCGCCGCCGCCGAGCCGATCCTGCGTGGCGGCGGCCCGGCCGACTACTTTGCGCTGGGCGAGCTGTTCAAGATGGCCCGTCCACAGGTCTGATCAGAAGAGCAGTTCGCCTTCCTCGCCTACACCCTGCAGGCGTTCGAGTTCAGCACAAGCGGCCTCGTCGGCCGCGAGCGCCGACTGGAACACCTGCCCGTCGAGCACTTTGTGAAAGCGCGGCGCACCGCCCATGCCCAGGGCCTTCACGGCGATCGCCGCGTGGTAGCCGCCGCCTTGCACCGGGACCATCGCCGAGACCGCTTCGAAGTGGGGGAATTCTCTACGTGCCATGCTGCACTCCGCCTGAATGATGTAGGGGCGGCATTCTACACATCAGGCGAAGGTATGCAGGTCAAGGCTGCTGACCACCTGCGCCTGGACCAGCTCGCCAAACACCTCCAGGGTGGGCGAGGCGAAATAGCCGCTCATCGCCTGTTGGTCGCTCCAGCTGCCGCTGAGCAGCCACAGATCGGTATCGACCTGCGAACGCTGCACACTGAAACTCAGGCAGCCGGGCGCCCGCAGCGACGGCTCCAGCAGGTCGCGCAGGCGCATGCCGAGTTCCGCCGAACGACCGTTGCTGGCGCGGATGAAAGCCAGGTGAGTGACCGGTTGAGACTGGGTCATGAACGATCTCCTTGAAGCGCTACGGACGGGAAAACAGGCTGCCAAGATTAGGGCCCCGCCCTCGCGCGACGTTAGGCCATTACTGCCGAGCGATTGCCTGATCCTGCCGCGCGACAGGATCAGGCAATCGAACGACAGCATTCGACTAGCGCCCGACATTGCCCATACCTATGCTGGCCCGGTCAGTAGAGGAACCACGCCATGACCACGCTCCCGCCACCCGACTCGCCCCTTGAGCTGCAGCGCCAGGAACTGGCCGCGCTGATCCAGCGCCACGCCGGCCAGCCCCATGGCCCGGCGTCGGCCATCGAGGACCTTTACCTTACGTGCTACGAAGAGGAGATCCGCGGCATGCCCGCGCTGGCTCAACCGGCGTTGTGCATTCTTGCCCAAGGCAGCAAGACCCTGATCCTCGGCGACGAACATTACGCCTATGATCCGCTGCACTACATGGTGGTGTCGGTCACCCTGCCGATCAGCGGCGCCCTGCTCAAGGCCAGTCCCGAGCATCCCGCGCTGGGCTTGCGCCTGGACATCGACCCGGCGCAACTGAGCCAACTGATCGCCGAGAGCAGCCCGATGGTCGTGCCCAACCGGCCATCAGGTCTCGGCCTGTACGTGGAGAAAAGCGATCCGCAGCTTCTGGACGCGTTGATCCGCCTGATCAAACTGCTGGACTCGCCACGCGACATTGCCATCCTCGCGCCGATGATCCGCCGGGAAATCTTCTACCGCCTGTTGCGCGGCCCCCAAGGTTACCGTCTGTACGAAATCGCCCTGGCCAACAGCCAGACCCATCGGGTCTGCCAGGCGATTACCTGGCTCAACAACCATTATCACCAGCCGTTGCGTATCGAAGACCTCGCCCGGGAAGTGAACCTCAGCGTCTCCACCCTGCATCACCGCTTCAAGTCGGTGACGTCGATGAGCCCCTTGCAATACCAGAAGCAACTGCGCCTGCAGGAAGCCCGACGCCTGATGTTCAACGAGGGGTTGGAGGCTGCCGTGGCCGGTTACCGGGTGGGCTACGAGAGCCCGTCCCAGTTCAGCCGAGAATACAGCCGGTTGTATGGCGCGCCGCCGATCCGCGACGTGGCAAGGTTGCGCGCCAGCGCCAGCTGAGTGACCAACCACACCTGAGGGAGCAACTATCTTGTGTGGTTTGTAATGGCCTCATCGCTGGCAAGCCAGCTCCCACAGGGATGGCGCTTAACCTGAGGCGGCGCGATAGGGGTGGGAGCCGGCTTGCCGGCGAATCGAGGGCACAGCCCTCGTGGCGCAGTCAGCCTTGCACCGCCAACTGCCATTGCCCCTGATCCACCTGGATCAACGTCGGCCCCAGGCGCTCCACCGCTCGGCCCAGCGCCGCCTGCAACTGCGCCACGTCAGCCACCGACTCGGCGTCGGCCCCCAGCGCCCGCGCCACGCCGATGAAGTCCGGGGTGTGGATGTCCACACCGACCGGCTCGATCGCCCGATTGACCATGTACTTCTTGATTTCCTCGTACCCCTGGTTGTTCCACAGCAGCACGATCAGCGGCACCTGCGCCTCGACTGCACTGGCCAGTTCGGGCAGGGTGAACTGCAGCCCGCCATCACCGATCAGGCATACCGTGGGCGCACGCGCGGCGCGCACTTCGGCGCTGCCGAGCCAGGCGCCCATGGCCGCCGGCAACGCGTAGCCCAGCGTGCCGTAGCCCGTTGACGCGTTGAACCAGCGGCGTGGCCGGGTCATGTCCAGGGTCAGGTTGCCGGTGTAGACCGGCTGGGTCGAATCGCCCACCAGCACGGCATCCGGCAGGGTTTCCAGGATGCTGTTCAGCAAACGGGTCTGGCTCAAGGTCGGCTGGTCCCAGGTGGCTGCGTTTTCCTGGCGCAGTCGGGCGGCCCGAGCAGCGCCCCAGTGACCATCACGCAGTGGTTGCGCCTGCATGTGCAGGGCCACCAGCAGGGCCTCGGTCGCCTGTGCGGCATCGGCCACCAGGGCCAGTTCGGGCGGGTAGTTGCGCACCGTCTGGTCCGGGTCGATATCGATCCGCAGGAGGCTGCCGGGAATCTCGAAACCACCCTTGAACGTCACGTCGTAATCGGTCTCGGCCAGCTCGGTGCCGATGGCCAGCACTACGTCGGCCTCGGCCACCAGCGCACGGGTGGCCGGCAAAGTCTGGGTCGAGCCGATCTGCAGCGGATGGTTGGCCGGCAGCAGCCCCTTGGCATTGATCGTCAGCGCTACCGGCGCCTGCAGGTGCTCGGCCAGCCTGGCCAGCCCGGCGGCGGCGTCCAGGGCACCACCGCCGGCAAGGATCAACGGCCGGCGCGCCTTGGCCAGGCGCATGGCCATCTGCTGCACGGTCTGCGGCGCCGCGCCCGCCCGGGCGGTGCGCACCGGGCGGGCCGGTAGCAGGTGATCTGCGGGCTCCACCAGCACATCCAGCGGAATCTCGATATGCACCGGACGCGGACGGCCACCGTCGAACACTGCGAAAGCGCGAGCCAACACCTCGGGCAGATCGTCGGCACTCATCAAGGTATGCGAAAACGCCGCCACCCCTGCCACCAGCCCGGCCTGGTTGGGCAGTTCGTGCAACTTGCCGCGCCCGCCACCCAACTGACTGCGCGACTGCACGCTGGAAATCACCAGCATCGGGATCGAGTCGGCGTAGGCCTGGCCCATGGCGGTGGTGATGTTGGTCATGCCCGGGCCGGTGATGATGAAGCACACACCAGGCTTGCCCCGGGTACGCGAGTAGCCGTCGGCCATGAACCCGGCGCCCTGCTCGTGGCGCGGGGTGATGTGGCGGATCGAGGAGGCAGCCAGGCCGCGGTAGAGTTCCACGGTATGCACGCCGGGAATGCCGAAGACATGGTCGACACCATAGCCTTCGAGGAGTTTGACCAGCACTTCGCCACAGGTTGCCATCTTCGAGTACCCGATTCTTGTTGAGACTGGTGCTCATGGAACCAAGTGCCGACTACCGCCACAATGCAAAAAAACACATACTAGCCATGACCTCATATCATGGCTTGTCACAATGAAACGCCTGCCGCCCCTCCCCGCTCTGCACACCTTCCTGGTGACCGCGCAGCACTGCAACTTCACCCGTGCCGCGCAACAGTTGCATATCACCCAGGGCGCGGTCAGCCGACAGATCGCCGGGCTCGAGGAACATCTGGGCTATGCGCTGTTCCAGCGCCAGGCCCGTGGCCTGGCCCTGACCCGCGAAGGACAGGACTGGCTGCCTCGGGTGCAGCAGGTCTTCGCCCTGATCGAGCAAGGCGTGCGCGAAGTCGGCGGGCGCAGTACGACGCTGCAGCTCAAGGCGCCGACCTGCGTGATGCGCTGGCTGCTGCCGCGGCTATTGGAATGGCAGGCGCTACGCCCGGATGTGCCGGTGGAATTGACCACCACGGTGCAGCATGGCGTGGATTTTCGCCGCGAGGGCTTCGATGCGGCCGTTGTGTATGGCGCGGTGCCGAACCATGGGCTGCAGGTACGCAAGCTGTTCGATGAACAACTGACACCGGTCTGCGCACCATCGATATCTAGCGTCCCCTTGCAATTGCAGGACCTGGCGCGGCAGATGCTGCTGCACCCCTCTCGGGACGAGCACGACTGGCGGTTGTGGTTGCAGGCGGCCAATGCCGGCGTCGAACCCCAGGGACCGAAGCAGCACTTCGAGACACTGGACATGGCGATGGCCATGGCCTCCCAGGGGACCGGGATCGCCATCGGCGATTTCTCGCTGATAGGCGACGACCTGCGCGCCGGGCGTTTGTGCATGCCGTTCGAGCTGAAGGTGACGACCGGGAAGGGGTATTACCTGGTCAGCCCGTCGAAGAGCATGCCCACGGGGTTGGTCGAGTTGATGGAGTGGCTGCAGGCGCGTGCCCGCACATGACATCAATCGCGGGGCCCCGACTTGCCCCGCGATGCAGACGCCTCAGCAGCCGACCGTGAACCGTGCCCGCGAATGCGCCGGCTTCTCCAGCTCGTCGAGCATGGCGATGGCATAGTCGGCAAAGGTGATCCAGCTCTTGCCGTCGGCGCCGATCAGCAGGTGATCCTTGCCCAGGGTGTAGTGCCCGCTGCGCTCGCCTTCAACGAACTCCGCCGACGGCGACAGGAAGGTCCAGTCCAGGGTCGGCTCCTGGCGCAGCGTATCGAGGAAGCGCACACCGGCATTGGCCTCGGCCTTGTAGGCTTCCGGGAAATCCGGGCTGTCGATCACCCGGTGCCCGGACGGCAGCAGCAGGCTGCCAGCGCCGCCCACCACCAGCAGGCGCTTGACCCCGGCACGCTTGACCGGCTCGATGATCGCGCCAGGCTCGATGGTCGAGAAATGCGCCGCGCTCAGCACCGCGTCACAGCCCGTCACCGCCGCCTGCAAGGCGGCACTGTCCTTGGCATCCAGCGCCTTGACCGTCACACCGTCACGGCCTTGCAACGCACTCGGATTGCGGGCGATGGCCACCACACTGTGGCCCCGACGCAGGGCCTCTTCCAGCAACTGGCTGCCGGCGCGCCCGGTGGCGCCGATGATTGCGATCTTGCTCATGGGAAACACTCCAACAGGTTGAAAGGGGTTACCACTTCATCTCGCCCTTGGCGACCTTGGCGCCCAATTCCAGGGAGCTCTCGTCACCCAGGTTCGGGTAGCGCTGCTGCATCGCCGCGATCAGCGCGGCGGCATTGGCAGCCTTGGCGGTCTCGATTTCGAAATCACCAATGTAGCCGGCGGTAAAGCGCACCGCGTCCAGCGAACGGCTGCTGTCGCCCAGGTAATGCCCCGGGATCACCGTGCGCGGCGCGAGCTGCTCGATGTTCGCCAGGGTCTTCAGCCAGTCGGCGTGGGATTGCGCGGTCTGGGTATCAGCCATCCACACGTGGATGTGCTCGGAAACCACCACGCCACCGACCACTGCCTTGATCGAGGGAATCCAGACGAAGCTGCGGTCCGGCTGCGGACCGTCCAGGCCGACGACCTGCAGTGCCTGGCCTTCCAGTTCCAGGCGATCACCCTGCAATACCTGCGGTACAACCAGACGTGCCGGTTTGTCCGCGCCCATCTGCGGGCCCCAATAGGCCAGCTTGGCATCCATGGTCTTGCGGATATGCTCGACCGTGGCGGCCGAGGCGACTACGCGGGCCTTGGGGAACGCCTGGGTGATGGTGTCCAGGCCAAAGTAGAAGTCCGGGTCGCCATGGCTGACATAGATGGTGGTCAGTTGCTTGCCGCTGGCACGCAGGCGCTCGACCACCTGCTCGGCCTGGGCCTTGCCGAACTGGGCGTCGACCAGGATGGCGTCGTGGGCACCGCTGACGATCACCGAGCTGACCGGGAAGATCGCCGCGTGACCGGGGTTGTAGGCGTCCAGCTTGAGCGGTTCGGCAGCCATGGCCTGGCCGCCGAGGGTAAGGCAGGCCAGCAGCAGGCCGCGAAGGGGCGTGAAGAGAGACATTGCAAGATCCTGTGAGTGGGACGATGGGTGCAAGCTTAGTTGCCCGATCCAATACAAAAAATGCGATGCTTCGACATAGTTTGTTTCTGAAATCGGACAGATCATGGATCGGCTCAACGCCATGCGCGTATTCGTCACCGTCGTCGACCTGGGCAGCCAGTCGGCCGCCGCGGACCACCTGGAACTCTCCAGGCCCGTGGTATCCCGCTACCTGGCGGAGCTGGAGGACTGGGTCGGGGCACGCCTGATGCAACGCACCACCCGCAAGCTCAGCCTGACGGCGGCAGGCCTTGAGACCTTGCCACGTTGTCGGCAGATGCTGGAGCTGGCCGGCGACCTGCAAAGCGCCGTGCGCCAGCCGGACGACGCGCCCCGTGGCGAGCTGCGCATCAGCGTCAGCACCTCGTTCGGCCAAGCCCAGCTGGTGGATGCGCTGGCGGCCTACGTCAAACGCTACCCCGGGGTGAAGGTTGAGCTGCAGATGCTCGACCGCACCATCAACCTGGTGGACGAGCGCATCGACCTGGCGATCCGCACCAGCAACGATGTCGACCCCAACCTCATCGCCCGGCGCCTGAGCGTGTGCCGCTCGGTGGTCTGCGCCAGCCCCGCCTACCTGCGCGAGCACGGTACGCCGGACCGGGTCGAGGCGTTGAGCCAGCACAACTGCCTGACCCACGCCTACTTCGGTCACAGCCTGTGGCATTTCGAGGTGGGCGGGCAGAGCGTCGCCGTGCCGGTGCAGGGCAACATAAGCGCCAACGAGGCCATGACCCTGCAGAAAGCCGCCCTGGCCCATGCCGGCATCGCCATGCTGCCCACCTACCAGGCAGCAGCCGCACTGCGCAGTGGCGAGCTGGTGCGATTGCTGCCGCAAGCCAAGCCGCGGGAACTTACCCTGAATGCGGTGTACACCTCGCGCAAGCACATGCCGGCGACATTGCGCAGCATGCTGGACTTTCTCGCGCAGCGGTTTGGCGACGAACCGGAGTGGGACAAGGGGTTGAGCTGAGTCAAGACGGTGCAGATACGCGCATTGGGCCTATGCTTGAAGGTATCACCTGTTGCACCAACAGGAGGTCCGCACCATGAGTATCAAATCCAGGCGTTGCGCCCTCGTCTTCGCCCTGCTCGCGGTAGCCGGGCTCTATGGCTCGGCCTGCTGGCGGGTGGAGCTGCTACGCAGCCAGCCCAACACGGCCAACAGTTGCGTCCATGAGCATTGCGTTCCCCACAGCGCCACGCTGAGCGCCGTCAGGTAGGTCGGATCACTCCTCGACGCTCATGTACTCTTTCGCCCAGCGAATGTAGTCCTCGGGCTGGGTGTAGGTGTGCGAAAGCTCGGTGGCACCGAGGCTGTCCGACTTGTGCTGCAGGCCACGCTGCTGGCGCAGGCAGTCGTAGGTGGCCTTGATCGCGGCGAAGTAGGCGGCATGGCCGTCAACCACGATACGCACGCCCAGGCGCGCCAGGCGCTCGTCGTCGCGCAGGCTCGGGTTGGCGTAGGTCACCAGCATCAACGGCACGCTCAGGTGCTCGGCAATCTGTTCAAGCTGCGCGAAGTCCTTGACCCCCACCATGCAGATACCATCGGCGCCCGCCTTCTGGTAGCTCTGGGTGCGCACGATGATTTCCTCGGTGGTCAGCACGCCGGCATTGGTGCGCGCAATGATCGCCAGGGCCGAATCGACCCGCGCCTCCAGTGCCGCGCGGATCTTGCCCACGCCCTCCTCCACCGAGATCAGGTCGGTGGACTTGCGACCGAACTGGGCCGGCAGCAAGGTATCCTCGATGGTCAGCGCGGCAACGCCAGCGCGTTCCAGTTCGATCACCGTGCGCATCACGTTGAGCGCATTGCCGTAGCCGTGGTCGGCGTCGGCAAGCACCGGCAACTGGGCGACACGGCCGATACGGGTAGCCTGCTCGACAAACTCGCTCAGGGTGATCAGGGCGAAGTCCGGCGCGGCCAGGACCTGCAGCGAGGCGACCGAACCACCCAGAATGCCGACTTCAAAACCAAGGTCGGCGGCAATACGGGCTGACATCGGGTCGAAGACCGACGCGGTGTGATAGCACGAACCTGAAGCAAGCAGTTCGCGGAAGGCAAAACGCAGATCGTGGTGGGAAGCCTTGGGCATGATCACTCCGCTTGTAATGAGAAATGGTGAACGGCTGACAACCGACCCCTGTATCGGGTCTACCTGACTGTTCCAACCGTCGCCATCAGGGCGGTCATGCTCGACATGCAGGCAGAGGAATATAAGGTGTGGACATACAGCGACGCGAAACCTGTGGAAAATAGTTGCACCAACCTGGTGCAGGCCACGGATTTCAGCCTCTGCGGCCCTGCCACGATATCACGCGGCCATGCAGCGCTGGATGAATGCGCCAATGCCGATCTTGCATAGGGGATGCACGGAGTACATAGGTAGCTATGTAACTCAGGGTACAATGCCCCACCACGAATGAGCCCATCACGGAGCAAGCCCGCTCCCTCGATGCCTCGCGATCGCGCCAGCTCTGACCACAAGGTATCCACCGTGACCGCCGCCCTGCCCCCCACCGTTCTGCGCAGCGTTCTTACCGCCCTGATGCTGGCGATCTTCCTCGGTGCCCTCGACCAGACCATCGTCGCCGTGTCGCTGCCGGCGATCTCCGCCCAGTTCGACGATGTCGGCCTGCTGGCCTGGGTCATCTCTGGCTACATGGTCGCCATGACCATCGCCGTGCCGATCTACGGCAAGCTTGGTGACCTTTATGGGCGGCGGCGCATGATCCTCACCGGCACCGCCCTGTTCACCCTGGCTTCGGTGGCCTGCGGCCTGGCCCAGGACATGCCGCAACTGGTGCTGGCGCGGGTGCTCCAGGGTATCGGTGCGGGTGGCATGGTGTCGGTCAGCCAGGCAATCATCGGCGACTTCGTGCCACCTCGTGAACGCGGCCGCTACCAGGGCTATTTCAGCAGCATGTATGCCCTGGCCAGCGTCGCCGGGCCGGTGCTGGGCGGCTGGCTGACCGAGTACCTGTCCTGGCGCTGGGTGTTCTGGATCAACCTGCCGCTGGGGCTGATCGCGCTGTGGGTGATCCACCGGGCGCTGGACGGGTTGCCGGTCAAGCATCGCCAGGCACAGGTCGACTACCTCGGCGCGGCGCTGATGATCCTCGGTCTGGGTAGCCTGCTGCTGGGCATCACCCTGGTCGGCCAGGGGCATGCCTGGCGGTCGTCCGAGGTCCTGGCGTTGCTGGCCTGCGCACTGCTGGGGCTGACGGCGTTCATAGTCCACGAGCGGCGCTGTCGCGAACCACTGTTGCCTCTGGGCCTGTTCGGCAACCGGGTCGCGGTGCTGTGCTGGTGCGTGATCTTCTTTGCCAGCTTCCAGTCAATCTCGTTGACCATGCTGATGCCCCTGCGCTACCAGGGCATCACCGGTGCCGGCGCCGACAGCGCGGCACTGCACTTGCTGCCGCTGGCCATGGGGCTGCCCATCGGCGCCTTTACCGGTGGACGCATGACCAGCCGCACCGGGCGCTTCAAGCCACAGATCCTCACAGGCGCGCTGTTGATGCCAATGGCCATCGCAGCCATGGCACTGACGCCGCCGCAAGCCTGGTTACAGAGCGCACTGTTCATGCTGCTGACAGGCATTGCCTGCGGCCTGCAATTTCCCACCTCGCTGGTGGGCACGCAAAGCGCGGTGGACAGCAAGGACATCGGCGTGGCGACCAGCACCACCAACCTGTTCCGCTCGCTGGGCGGGGCGATGGGGGTGGCGTGCATGTCCAGCCTGTTGCTGGCGTGGTTGCACCAGGGTGGCTTCGAAGTGCTGGGCAACCCGCTGCTGGGCAGCCTCAAGGCGGGCGAGGCGGATCCGCACACCCAGGCGCGTTTGCTGGAAACCTTCCGCGACCTGTTGCTGGTCAGTGCCGGGGCTTCGCTGATCGGCCTGTTGGCGGCGCTGGCCTTGCCGGACAGACAGTTGCGCGGGCGCTGAAAGGCGTGGGAGCGGGCTTGCCCCGCGATAGCGTCCGCCCAGGCGACATCACGGCCTGAAGGTTGTCATTGCCGGGCAAGACCGCTTCCAGGTTATTAATCCTGCGTTAACCGAAAAGGGATAACACTTCCTCACAATCGTTAACAAAGTGTCATTTGCGCAAGCCAGGGCTCAAGCGCAGCATATCCAGCCCGGTGTCGACCCATTTCTCGACATCGCCCAACAGGTCGAAGCTTTCCGGCAGCAGCAGCCAGCGGCCGATCAGGCCATCCACATAGGCAAACATGGCCACCGCAGCCCGGTCGATCTCGAGCTCGGCAGGCAACTGGCCGCGGCGTACGGCATTACCCAAGGCCAGGGCAATGCTTTGATGACAGTCCAGCACCGCGCCCTGACGCTGCTGGCGAATCTCACACATGTCGTCGGTGAATTCGCACTTGTGATGCAGGATTTCGTTGATACGCCGGGTTCGGGCATCGAGCACCAACTCGTTGAACACTTGCAGCAACAGCTTGCGCATGCAGCCAAGCGGATCGAGCTCATCCTCGCTCTCACTGGCGCGGGCCAGGTGGTCATGGGTCTCGTGCAGGCTGTCGAGCAGCGCCTGCACCAACTCGGCCTTGTTGCTGAAGTGCCAGTAGATCGCCCCGCGAGTGACGCCGGCGAGCTCAGCGATGTCGGCCAGGGTGGTACGCGCTACCCCGCGCTTGTAGAAGGCCTTCTCCGCCGCCTCGATGATCTGGGCGCGGGTTTCCTGGGCTTCTTCTTTGGTTCGACGGACCATGGCAGTACAACCTCATCAGGCCCCGCGCGCTCAATCTGGCGGGCGGGAATCAGGCCGGGGCAGGCTCTTTCAGGGCCGCTCCCGGGTGGATTTGGGCGATAGACGGTGGTCACCCACGACGCACCGGCACTATTTACAAACAACCATGAATGTAAGTATATTCCTTAGCAAGCTATTTATCCACCGGATAGCGTTTTTCTGACAAAGCACTTCCACTATATTCTTGAGCTCCCCTGCTCCTGCGACCCGAGGATCCTCATGCAATTCAAGCCAGCCGTAACCGCCCTGGTTTCCGCCGTGGCCCTGGCAACCCTGCTCAGTGGCTGTAAGAAAGAGGAAGCAGCGCCTGCGCCGCAGGCTCCTCAGGTCGGCGTCGTGACCGTACAACCGCAAGCCTTCACCCTGACCTCGGAACTGCCGGGGCGCACCAGCGCCTACCGTGTGGCCGAGGTCCGCCCACAGGTGAACGGCATCATTCTCAAGCGCCTGTTCAAGGAAGGCAGCGACGTCAAGGAAGGGCAACAGCTCTACCAGATCGACCCAGCCGTCTACGAGGCGAACCTGGCCAACGCCCAGGCCAACCTGCAGGCTACCCGCTCGCTGGCCGAGCGTTACAAGCAACTGATCGACGAGCAGGCCGTCTCCAAGCAGGAATACGATGACGCCAATGCCAAACGATTGCAGGCCGAGGCATCGCTCAAGAGCGCCCAGATCGACCTGCGCTACACCAAGGTGCTGGCCCCGATCAGTGGCCGCGTCGGCCGCTCCTCGGTCACCGAAGGCGCCCTGGTGAACAACGGCCAGACCAACGCCATGGCCACCATCCAGCAGCTCGACCCGATCTACGTCGACGTCACCCAGTCCACCGCCGAGCTGCTCAAGCTGCGCCGTGACCTGGAAAGCGGCCAGTTGCAGAAGGCCGGCGACAACGCCGCCCAGGTTCAGCTGGTGCTGGAAGACGGCAGCCTGTTCAAGCAACAGGGCCGCCTGGAGTTCTCCGAAGTCGCGGTCGACGAGACCACCGGTTCCGTCACTCTGCGCGCGATCTTCCCCAACCCCGACCACACCCTGCTGCCCGGCATGTTCGTGCATGCGCGGCTCAAGGCCGGCGTCAACGCCAACGCCATCCTGGCCCCGCAACAGGGCGTGACCCGTGACCTCAAGGGTGCGCCGACCGCGCTGGTGGTCAACCAGGAGAACAAGGTCGAACTGCGCCAGCTCAAGGCCAGCCGCACCCTGGGCAGTGACTGGCTGATCGAGGAAGGCCTGAACCCGGGCGACCGTCTGATCACCGAAGGGCTGCAGTTCGTGCGACCAGGCGTCGAGGTCAAGGTCAGCGAAGCCACCAACGTCAAGAAGCCGGCCAGCGCTGCTCAGGCCAACACGGCCAAAGCTGACGCCAAAGCGGAGTAAACCATGTCGAAGTTCTTTATCGATCGCCCGATCTTCGCCTGGGTGATCGCCCTGGTGATCATGCTGGTCGGCGCCCTGTCGATCCTGAAGCTGCCGATCAACCAGTACCCGAGCATCGCCCCGCCGGCCATCGCCATCTCCGTGACCTACCCGGGCGCCTCGGCGCAGACCGTGCAGGACACCGTGGTGCAGGTGATCGAGCAGCAGCTCAACGGGATCGACAACCTGCGTTATGTGTCGTCGGAAAGTAACTCCGACGGCAGCATGACCATCACCGCCACCTTCGAGCAGGGCACCAACTCGGACACCGCGCAGGTCCAGGTACAGAACAAGCTGAACCTGGCCACCCCGCTGTTGCCGCAGGAAGTGCAGCAGCAAGGTATCCGCGTCACCAAGGCAGTGAAGAACTTCCTGCTGGTGATCGGCCTGGTGTCCGAAGACGGCAGCATGACCAAGGACGACCTGGCCAACTACATCGTCTCCAACATGCAGGACCCGATCTCGCGGACCGCAGGCGTGGGCGACTTCCAGGTGTTCGGTGCGCAGTACGCCATGCGTATCTGGCTGGATCCGGCCAAGCTGAACAAGTTCCAGCTGACCCCGGTCGACGTGCGCACTGCGGTCGCCGCGCAGAACGTGCAGGTATCCTCCGGCCAGCTCGGCGGCCTGCCGGCGCTGCCAGGTACCCAGCTCAACGCCACCATCATCGGCAAGACCCGTCTGCAGACCGCCGAGCAGTTCGAGAAGATCCTGCTCAAGGTCAATGCCGACGGTTCCCAGGTACGCCTGGGCGACGTGGCCCAGGTTGGCCTGGGCGGCGAAAACTACGCCATCAGCGCCCAGTACAACGGCAAGCCGGCCTCGGGCCTGGCGGTCAAGCTGGCCACCGGCGCCAACGCCCTGGATACCGCCAAGGCGCTGCGCACGACCATCAGCGGCCTCGAGCCGTTCTTCCCACCGGGGGTGAAGGCAGTGTTCCCGTATGACACCACCCCGGTGGTCACCGAATCGATCAGCGGGGTAATCCACACCCTGATCGAAGCGGTGGTCCTGGTGTTCCTGGTGATGTACCTGTTCCTGCAGAACTTCCGCGCCACCATCATCACCACCATGACCGTACCGGTGGTATTGCTGGGTACCTTCGGCATCCTCGCCGCCGCCGGCTTCAGCATCAACACCCTGACCATGTTCGCCATGGTCCTGGCCATCGGCCTGCTGGTGGACGATGCCATCGTCGTGGTGGAGAACGTCGAGCGGGTGATGTCCGAGGAAGGACTGCCGCCCAAGGAGGCGACCAAGCGCTCCATGGAGCAGATCCAGGGCGCCCTGGTGGGTATCGCCCTGGTATTGTCGGCGGTACTGCTGCCGATGGCCTTCTTCGGCGGTTCCACCGGTGTGATCTATCGCCAGTTCTCCATCACCATCGTCTCGGCCATGGGCCTGTCGGTGCTGGTCGCGCTGATCTTCACCCCGGCCTTGTGCGCCACCATGCTCAAGCCATTGAAGAAGGGCGAGCACCATGTGGCCAAGCGCGGCTTCTTCGGCTGGTTCAACCGCAATTTCGACCGCAGCGTCGTCGGCTATGAGCGGAGCGTCGGCACCATCCTGCGCAACAAGATCCCGTTCCTGCTGGCCTACGCGCTGATCGTAGTCGGCATGATCTGGCTGTTCGCGCGCATTCCGACCGCATTCCTGCCAGAGGAAGACCAGGGCGTGCTGTTCGCCCAGGTACAGACCCCGGCCGGCTCCAGTGCCGAGCGCACCCAGGTGGTGGTCGACCAGATGCGCGAGTACCTGCTCGACAAGGAAGCCGATACCGTGGCATCCGTGTTCACCGTCAACGGCTTCAATTTCGCCGGCCGCGGCCAGAGCTCGGGCATGGCATTCATCATGCTCAAGCCTTGGGGCGAGCGCTCGAAGGAGAACAGCGTGTTCGCTCTCGCCCAGCGCGCGCAGATGCACTTCTTCAGCTTCCGCGACGCGATGGTGTTCGCCTTCGCCCCGCCGGCGGTACTCGAACTGGGTAACGCCACCGGCTTCGACGTGTTCCTCCAGGACCGCGCCGGGGTCGGCCATGCAAAACTGATGGAAGCACGCAACCAGTTCCTGGCCAAGGCCGCGCAGAGCAAGATCCTCAGCGCCGTGCGTCCGAACGGCCTGAACGACGAGCCGCAGTACCAGCTCACCATCGACGACGAACGCGCCAGCGCCCTGGGCGTGACCATCGCCGACATCAACAACACCTTGTCGATCGCCCTGGGCGGTAGCTACGTCAACGACTTCATCGACCGTGGCCGGGTCAAGAAGGTCTACATCCAGGGTGCGCCAAACGCCCGGATGAGCCCGGAAGACCTGCAGAAGTGGTACGTGCGCAACGGCAAGGGCGAGATGGTGCCGTTCTCCTCGTTCGCCAAGGGCGAATGGAGCTATGGCTCGCCGAAGCTGTCGCGCTACAACGGCGTGGAAGCGGTCGAGATCCTCGGTACCCCGGCGCCGGGCTACAGTACCGGTGAGGCCATGGCCGAAGTCGAACGCATCGCCGGCGAACTGCCAACCGGCATCGGCTTCTCCTGGACCGGCATGTCCTACGAGGAAAAACTCTCCGGCTCGCAAATGCCGGCGCTGTTCGCCCTCTCGGTGCTGTTCGTGTTCCTCTGCCTGGCGGCGCTGTACGAAAGCTGGTCGATCCCGATCGCGGTCGTGCTGGTGGTGCCATTGGGTATCATCGGTGCCCTGCTCGCCACCAGCCTGCGCGGCTTGTCCAACGACGTGTACTTCCTGGTCGGCCTGCTGACCACCATCGGCCTGGCGGCGAAGAACGCCATCCTGATCGTCGAGTTCGCCAAAGAGCTGCACGAACAGGGCAAAAGCCTGTACGACGCAGCCATCGAGGCCTGCCGCATGCGTCTGCGCCCGATCATCATGACCTCGCTGGCGTTCATCCTCGGCGTGGTACCGTTGACCATCGCCAGCGGCGCTGGTGCCGGTAGCCAGCACGCCATCGGCACCGGTGTGATCGGCGGCATGATCAGCGCCACCGTGCTGGCCATCTTCTGGGTACCGCTATTCTTCGTCGCAGTGTCGTCGCTGTTCGGCAGCAAAGAGCCGAAAGAACACGCCACCCCTGAAACTCCACGTTATGAGGCTGGGCAATGACCAAGTCTTTGTTGTCCCTGGCGGTAACCGCCTTCATCCTCGGCGGTTGCTCGCTGATCCCCGACTACCAGACGCCCGAGGCGCCGGTGGCCGCGCAGTGGCCGCAAGGCCCTGCGTACTCGCCGACCCAATCGGCCGACGTCGCTGCGGCCGAACAGGGCTGGCGCCAGTTCTTCCACGACCCGGCGCTGCAGCAACTGATCCAGACGTCGCTGGAAAACAACCGCGACCTGCGGGTCGCGGCGCTGAACATCGACGCCTACCGCGCGCAGTACCGCATCCAGCGCGCCGACCTGCTGCCGGCGGTTTCCGCCAATGGCAGCGGCAGCCGCCAGCGGATGCCGGCGAACATGTCGCAGACCGGCGAATCCACCATCAGCAGCCAGTACTCGGCCACCCTGGGTGTCAGCGCCTATGAGCTGGACCTGTTCGGCCGGGTGCGCAGCCTGACCCAGCAGGCCTTGGAAACCTACCTGTCCAGCGAACAGGCGCGCCGCTCCACGCAGATCAGCCTGGTGGCCAGCGTGGCCAACGCCTACTACACCTGGCAAGCCGACCAGGCGCTGCTGAAGCTGACCGAGGAAACGCTCAAGACGTACGAAGAGAGCTACAACCTCACCCGCCGCAGCAATGAGGTGGGTGTCGCCTCGGCCCTGGACCTGAGCCAGGCGCGCACTGCCGTCGAAGGCGCACGCGTCAAGCTGTCGCAGTACCAGCGCCTGGTCGCCCAGGACCTGAACAGCCTCACCGTGCTGGTAGGTACCGGCGTGCCGGCCAACCTGCCCAAGCCGCTGGAGCTCAATGCCGACCAGCTGGCCGAAGTGCCGGCCGGCCTGCCGTCCGACATCCTGCAGCGCCGCCCTGATATCCAGGAGGCCGAGCACCTGCTCAAGGCCGCCAACGCCAACATCGGCGCGGCGCGGGCCGCGTTCTTCCCGAGCATCAGCCTGACCGCCAACGCCGGCACCCTGAGCCCGGACATGGGCGGGCTGTTCAAGGGCGGTTCGGGCACCTGGCTGTTCCAGCCGCAGATCAACCTGCCGATCTTCAACGCCGGCAGCCTGCGGGCCAGCCTGGACTACTCGAAGATCCAGAAGGACATCAACGTCGCCAAGTACGAAAAGACCATCCAGACCGCCTTCCAGGAAGTCGCCGATGGCCTGGCCGCACGCAAGACGTTCGAAGAGCAGCTGCAGGCCCAGCGTGACCTGGTGGCCGCCAACCAGGACTACTACCGCCTGGCCGAGCGCCGCTACCGCATCGGTATCGACAGCAACCTGACCTTCCTCGATGCCCAGCGCAACCTGTTCAGCGCCCAGCAGTCGCTGATCGGTGATCGCCTGTCGCAGCTGGTCAGCGAGGTCAACCTGTACAAGGCCCTCGGCGGCGGCTGGTACGAGCAGACCCAGCAGCAAGCCTCGATCCAGACACCGAAAGGCTGACTGGACCGGTAACGGCACCAAGCCCACCCTCGCGGTGGGCTTTTTGTTGCCCGTACAGGCCTCATCGCGGGGCAAGCCCGCTCCCACGTTGCTCTTCAACCTGGAGAATCGCGTGGGAGCGGGCTTGCCCCGCGATGCCAGTCGATCAACATTACGTTCGATAATCGCCCCGTTCCGCGATCCACGAATTGCCTAGCCCCCACCCTCCCCCGCACCATCGCCTGCGCAACGTTGCACAAGTTCTCTCTAAAGATGCCTACCCCTGCGGCCGCACCCGCAGCGACCCGGCTCGCCCAATAAAAACAAGAGATCCACGACAGATGAGCACTTTGCAACCCGCACGCCAGCTGCTGCCCGGCCTGTTGGCCCTGTCCTGCGCCCTGCCCGGCGTGGCCGCCGAAGGTGGCTTCCTGGAAGACGCCAAGGCCAGCCTCAACCTGCGCAACTTCTACATCAACCGCAACTTCGTCGACCCGGCCAACCCCCAGGGCAAAGCCGAGGAATGGACCCAGAGCTTGATTCTCGACGCCCGCTCCGGCTTCACCCAGGGCACCGTCGGTTTCGGCATCGATGTGCTGGGGCTCTACTCGGTCAAGCTCGATGGCGGCAAGGGTACAGCCGGCACCCACCTGCTGCCGGTGCATGACGACGGTCGCCCGGCGGATGATTTCGGCCGCCTGGGGGTGGCGTTCAAGACGCGCCTGTCGCAGACCGAGCTCAAAGTAGGCGAGTGGATGCCGGTGCTGCCGATCCTGCGTTCGGACGATGGCCGCTCGCTGCCGCAGACGTTCCGCGGCGGTCAGCTCACCTCGAAGGAGATCGACGGCCTGACCCTGTACGCCGGCCAGTTCCGCGGCAACAGCCCGCGCAACGATGCGAGCATGGAAGACATGTTCATGCAGGGGCGCGCCGGTATCACCTCCGACCGCTTCAACTTCGCCGGCGGCGAATACAGCTTCAACGACAAACGCACGATGGTCGGCCTGTGGGATGCCCGGCTAAAAGACATTTATCGCCAGCAGTATCTGAACCTGGTGCACAGCCAGCCGTTGGGCGACTGGACCTTGGGCGCCAATCTGGGCTACTTCCTCGGCAAGGAGGATGGCAGCGCCCGCGCCGGCGACCTGGACAACCGCACCGTCTCGGCCATGCTCTCGGCGCGATATCAAGGCCACACCTTCTATATCGGCCTGCAGAAGGTCAGTGGCGATGACGCCTGGATGCGTGTCAACGGCACCAGTGGCGGCACGCTGGCCAACGACAGTTACAACGCCAGCTTCGACAATGCCAAGGAGCGCTCCTGGCAACTGCGTCACGACTTCAATTTCGTCACCGTCGGCATCCCCGGCCTGACCTTGATGAACCGCTACATCAAAGGCGACAACGTGCATGCCGGAGGGGTGGACGATGGCAAGGAGTGGGCCCGGGAGACCGAGCTGGCCTACGTGGTGCAGGCCGGGACCTTCAAGGACCTGTCGGTGAAGTGGCGCAATTCGACCATGCGCAGGGATTTCAGCAGCAACGCGTTCGATGAGAACCGCCTGATTGTCAGCTATCCGTTCAATCTCCTTTGAGGCCATCGCGGGGCAAGCCCGCTCACGCCTGCACAATGCAGGAGCGGCGTGGGCTTGCCCGCGATGGGACCTGCCGTCCGGCAAATAACCAGAAGACATATCCAAATCAAATAACATTCTTTGACGCTATATGTAACAAGCCGCTAAAACCAAGCTCTGATCCCGCACCAGAGCCCGAGCATGGACCTCCGCCAACTGCGCTATTTCATCGCCCTCATCGAATACCGCAGTTTCGTCCGCGCCGCCGATGCCATGGGCATCACCCAACCCGCCTTCAGCCGCGCAATCCAGAACCTCGAACATACCTTTGGTTGCGCCCTGGTCGATCGTGCCAGCAAGGCATTGCCCCCCACCCCCGAGGGCCAAGTGGTGTTGCAACATGCCCGTCGCCTGGTCCAGGGCGCCGCGCAACTGAACCATGACGTCCTGCAGATGACCAAGCTCGATGCCGGAGAGCTGCACTTCGGCAGCGGCCCGGCCCTGGCCGTGCGCCTGGTGCCCCAGGCCCTGCAACATTTTATCGGGGCTCATCCCGGCATCCGCACCGACTTGCTGGTGGACAACGCCGAGCGCCTGGGCCAGGCCCTGCGTCGCGAGCAGATCGAGTTCTTCGTCGATGACGTACGTCCCTTCGAGGCCGATCCCTACTTCCACACCGAGGCACTGTCCCCGCGTCCAGGCCTGTTCTTCTGCCGTCCCGGGCACCCACTGCTGGCAAAGGACAGCCTGTCGACCAACGACCTGTTCACCTACCCACTGGCCAGCGCCCTGCTCGCTCCCGGTGTGCGCAAACGCCTGGCCAACCTCAGCGGGCGCAATGACTTCACCCCGCACCTGCAGACCGAACACCTGGCAGTGCTGCGCAACGTGGTAATGGCCAGCGACGCCATCGGCACGGCCAGCGAAGAAGCAGTGGCCGAGGACCTGGCCGCCGGCCATCTGGTGCGTCTGCACTGGCGCAACCTGCCGCCGGGCATGGAAGTGCTCAGCGTGCGCTGCGGGGTAGTTAGCCGCAGCGGTTATCGCCTGTCACCGGCGGCGCGGGCGATGATCGATACCCTGGTCAGCCTTGATGCTGCCCCATCGCCCGCAGACGTGGCGCATCGACAATCTCCACCTCGCCATAGCCCAGGCGCACCACGCCGGCCTGTTCGAGGCTCCTGAGGATCTGGTTGATGGTCTGGCGCGACAGCGACAGCATCAGGGCCAACTGTTCCTGGGACACTTGCAACCGCCATTGGGCAACATCGCGCTCACCGTAGCCTTCGGCCATCTGCAACAGGCGCTGCGCCACCCGCGGCGCGGCGGCCAGCAGGCTCTGCTGCTCGAGGGCGACGAACACCCAGCGCAACTTCTGGCTCATCAGCAGGGCCAGGTCGCGCCAGTGCTCTGGCTGGCACGCCAACCATTCCAGCAACGGCGCCTGGGGAATCCACAGCAGGCGTGTCGGCCCCTCGGCATAGGCGTCATGGGTGCGCGGCTGGCCATCGAACAGGCTGATCTCGCCGAACCAATGGGGTGACTCGACCAGCGTCAGCAACGCCTCCTTGCCTGCGCTGCTGACCGCTCCGACCCGCATCGCCCCTTCGAGTACCGCATACAGGCCACACGGCGCATCGCCACGCTGGAACAGACGCTGCCCCGCTGCCAGTTCACGCGGACGGCCCAGGGCCAGCAGACTATCCTGAACGGTAACGGGCAATTGCCGGAACCATTGGCCATGCAGCAGTTGAGTGCGCGGATCGTGCATGGCACCTCGCAAAGCGAACTCTGTCGGCCAGGCGACAGACGACGATGAATGAACAGGGGCAAGCTGTGCTCACCCCTGATGGAGGAACAACAATGAAAAACCTCGTCGAGCACCTGAGTCAATACGCGGCCTACCACCGCGATCCACGGAACATCGCCACCCACTTCATCGGCATTCCGCTGATCGTGCTGGCCGTGGCCGTGCTGCTGTCACGCCCAGGTTGGGACGTGGCGGGGCTGTGGCTGTCGCCAGCGCTGCTGCTGGCGCTCTGGTCGGTGTGGTTCTACCTGCGCCTGGACCTGCGCTTCGGCCTGGTGATGGGGCTGCTGCTGGGATTGTGCCTATGGGCCGGCCAGGCACTGGCCGTGCAGAGTACCGGGCTGTGGTTGAGTGCCGGGCTAGGTGCGTTCGTGGTGGGGTGGATCATCCAGTTCGTCGGACATGCCTACGAAGGGCGCAAGCCGGCATTCGTCGATGACCTGAGCGGGCTGATCGTCGGGCCGCTGTTCGTGGTGGCGGAGCTGGCGTTCATGGCTGGCTTGTGTGGCGAACTGAAAAAGGCCGTGGAGGCCAATGCCGGGCCTGTCGCCGTTCGCCAGAAGAAAGCAGTCGTGTGAAGTAATCGCGGGGCAAGTCGCATCGGTGCGCCGATGCGACTTGCCCCGCGATGCGTTACTGCCTGGACTCCACCCCCAGTTCATCCCACACCGACTCGGCCAGATGGAACGTGGCATTGGCCGCCGGGATCCCGCAGTAGATCGCGCTCTGCATGATCACTTCCTTGATCTCCTCACGCGTCACGCCGTTGTTGGCGGCTGCGCGCAGGTGAAGTTTGAGCTCGTCGTTGCGGTTCATGCCGATCAGCATGGCGATGGTGATCAGGCTGCGGGTGTGCCGGGGCAGGCCGGGGCGGGTCCAGATATCGCCCCAGGCGTGCCGGGTGATCATCTCCTGGAACTCGCCGTTGAAGTCATTGAGCTTTTCCAGGCTGCGGTCCACGTGGGCATCGCCGAGCACCGCGCGGCGCACCTGCATGCCGGCATCGTAACGTTGTTTCTCATCCATGGCAGGTTCCTCAGCGGGCCAGCAGGAAATCGAGCACACGGGCGCTGAAGGCCGCGCCGATCTCGACGTTGGACAGGTGCGCCGCCGGGAATTCGGCATAGGTCGCGTTGACGATGCGGCGCTGCATGAAGCGGCCATGCTCAGGCGTGGTCACCACGTCCGCAGAGCCCGCCACCACCAGCGTCGGCACCTGGATGCGCCCCAGCTGTTCGCGGTAATCGGCATCACGTACCGCCGCGCAGTTGGCGGCATAGCCTTCTGGATTGGTGCGCGCGAGCATCTGGCAGATGCGCTGGGCCTCGTCCGGCCGCGCCTGGGCGAAGGCCGGGGTGAACCAACGGGCGATGGAGCCGTCGCGCAGGTCCGCCATGGCCTGCTGGCCACCCTTGAGCACCGCGTCGATGCGGGAGTTCCAGACCTCGTCGTTGGCGATTTTTGCCGCAGTGTTGCACAGGGTCAGGCTGTGCAGGCGCTGGCCGGCGTTGATGCCCAGCCACTGGCCGATCAGGCCGCCCATGGACAGGCCGACGAAGTGTGCATGCTCGATGTCCAGCGCCTCGAGCAGGGCCAGCACGTCGCCCCCCAGCTGCTCGATGCTGTAGGGGCCTTGAGTGACCAGCGAGCCGCCATGGCCACGGGTGTCGTAGCGCAGCACGCGAAAGTGTTCGCTCCAGGCGGGAATCTGCTCATCCCACATGCCCAGGTCGGTGCCCAGGGAGTTGGAGAGCACCAGCACCTGCGCATCGGCCGGGCCATCGAGTTGGTAGTTCAGTACGCCATCGGCCAGTTGCAAATGCGCCACAGCGGTCTCCTTTCAGGCAGTGAAACGTTGATGTTCGGCCACGGCGCGCGCCACCCAGACGCGGGCCTGGCCCAGGTAATGGGTGGGGTCGAGCAAGCGGTCGAGCTCCTCGCCGGACAACTCGGCGTTGACCTGCGGCTCATCACCAAGCACTGCACGCAGATGGCGCCCTTCGGCCACGGCGCGCTGGCAGCACTGCTCCAGCAGGTGATGGGCCCGGTCGCGGCCCAGGCGCTGGGCGAGGACAATACTGACCGCCTCGGCCAGCACCAGGCCCTGAGTGAGGTCGAGGTTGCTGCGCATGCGTTCGGCGTCCACCTCCATGCCCTCGGCGATCACCTGGGCCTGACGCAGGGCACCGGAGACCAGGCAGCAGATCTCCGGCAGGGTTTCCCACTCGGCATGCCACAGGCCAAGGCTGCGTTCGTGCTCCTGGGGCATCGCGCTGAACAAGGTCGAGAGCAGCCCGGGCACACGGGTGGCGGCGCTGATCAACACCGCCGCCCCGACCGGATTGCGCTTGTGCGGCATGGTCGAGGACCCGCCCTTGCCCGGCGCGGCGGGTTCGAACAACTCGCCCGCCTCGGTCTGCATCAGCAGGCTGACGTCACGGCCGAACTTGCCCAGGCTGCCGGCGACCAGGCCCAGCACCGAGGCAAACTCCACCAGGCGGTCACGCTGGGTGTGCCACGGCTGTTCGGGCAAGGACAGCTTCAGTTGCGCGGCCAGGGCCTCGGCCACCGGCAGCGCTTTGCTGCCCAGCGCCGCCAGGCTGCCGGAAGCGCCACCAAACTGCAGCACCAGCAGGCGCGGACGCAGTTCCTTGAGGCGTTGGCGATGGCGGGTCAGGGCACCGAGCACACCCGCCAGCTTCATGCCCAGTGTCACCGGCGTGGCATGCTGCAACCAGGTCCGCCCCACCAGCGGTGTGTCGGCATGCTGCAAAGCCTGCTGCGCCAGGGTGTCGGCCAGCTTGCCAAGATCGTTTTCGAGCAATCCCAGGGCATCGCGCAGTTGCAGTACCAGGCCACTGTCCATCGCATCCTGGCTGGTGGCGCCCAGATGCACGTAGCGCTCGGCCTCAGGTACGCCACTGGCGACCACCTTGCCCAGGGCCTTGACCAACGGGATCGCCGAATTGCCGGCCACCGCTATGGCGTCGGCCAGCGCCCGGGCATCGTAGCGCTCGGCCTTGCAGGCCGCCTCGATGGCAGCCACCGCCGTGTGCGGCACCAGCCCGGCGGCCGCCTCGGCGCGAGCCAGGGCCGCCTCGAAGTCGAGCATGCCCTGCAACCGGCCCCGGTCGGAGAAAACCTCGCGCATGGCCGGGGCGGTGAAGTAGGCGTCGAACAGTTGGTTGCTCATGCAACGTCCTTAGTGATCGTGGTGCAGGTACGCCGCCTGCTTCGGCAGGCGCAGGCTGAACAGGAAGGCCACCGCCATCATGGCGGTTACGTACCAGTAGAAGGTGTTCTCCATGCCCAAGGTTTTCAAGCCCAGTGCCACGTATTCGGCCGAGCCGCCGAACACCGCGTTGGCCACGGCGTAGGCCAGCCCCACGCCCAATGCGCGAACCTGTGGCGGAAACATCTCGGCCTTCACCAGGCCGCTGATGGAGGTGTAGAAGCTGACGATGCACAAGGCCAGGCTTACCAGCACGAAGGCCATGAACGGGCTGGTCACGGTCTTCAGCGCCATCAGCAAGGGTACGGTGAAGAGCGTCCCCAGGGCGCCAAACAGCAGCATCGAGTTACGCCGGCCGATGCGGTCGGAGAGCATGCCGAACAGCGGCTGCAGGATCATGAACAGGAACAGCGCGCCGGTCATGACGAAACTGGCACTCTTGGCATTCATGCCGGCGGTGTTGACCAGGTACTTCTGCATGTAGGTGGTGAAGGTATAGAAGATCAGCGAACCGCCGGCGGTGTAGCCCAGTACGGTGATGAACGCGGCGGCGTGATTGCGAAACAGCCCACTGATGCTACCGGCATCCTTGTCCTGGCGGGTCTCTGCGCTGCTGGTCTCCTTCAGCGAACGGCGCAGCATCAGCGAGATCAACGCGGCAATGGCACCGACCACGAACGGGATGCGCCAGCCATAGGCGCGCAGTTCGTCCTCGGTGAGCAGTTGTTGCAGGATCACCACCACCAGCACCGCCAGCAACTGGCCGCCGATCAGGGTGACGTACTGGAACGAGGCGAAGAAACCGCGCTGGCCACGCAGCGCCACTTCACTCATGTAGGTGGCGGTGGTGCCGTACTCACCGCCCACCGACAGCCCCTGGATCAGCCGCGCCAGGAGCAGCAGCGCTGGCGCCCAGGTGCCGATGCTGGCGTAGGTGGGCAGGCAGGCGATGATCAGCGAGCCGCCGCACATCATCAGCACCGAGATCATCAGCGAGTTCTTGCGCCCGTGACGGTCGGCCAGGCGGCCGAAGATCCAGCCACCGATGGGGCGCATCAGGAAGCCCGCGGCGAACACACCGGCGGTGTTGAGCAACTGCACCGTGGGGTCGTCGGAGGGGAAGAAAGCCGGGGCGAAATAGATGGCGCAGAAGGCGTAGACATAGAAGTCGAACCATTCCACCAGGTTGCCCGACGAGGCGCCGACGATGGCGAAGATACGCTTGCTGCGTTCTTCGCCGGTGTAATAGGTTGAGGTCATGGTGCGTTTGCTCCTGGAGGGTCACAGGTAATTCTAGACATACCTGGTTACACACTCGTTCCGCCTTGCCCGTGCGTCATTGCTAACGGCCTCATCTCGGGGCAAGGCCGCTCCCACGCTGCCTGGCAGGCATGCTCGTGCGAGCGGAGGGTTCCAAAGGATCAGATCCTTTCTATGGCCAACGCCAACCCCTGCCCAACGCCCACGCACATGGTCGCCAGGCCCTTGCGCCCGCCGCTCTTCTCCAACTGATGCAACGCCGTCAGCACCAGACGTGCCCCGCTCATGCCCAGCGGATGCCCCAGGGCAATTGCGCCACCATTGGGGTTCACCTGCGGTGCATCGTCTGCCACACCCAGCTCGCGCAGCACTGCCAGGCCCTGGCTGGCAAAGGCTTCATTGAGTTCGATGACATCGAAGTCGGCCACGGCAATGCCAAGGCGCTCGGTCAGCTTGCGCACCGCGGGCACCGGGCCGATACCCATCACCCGTGGCGCCACACCAGCGCTGGCCATGCCCAGCACCCGGGCACGTGGGGTCAGACCGTGCGTCTTCACCGCCTCGGCCGAAGCCAGAATCAGCGCGGCGGCACCGTCGTTGACACCCGAGGCGTTGCCAGCGGTAACGGTCTTGTCCGGGCCGTTGACCGGCTTGAGCTTGGCCAGCGCCTCCAGCGTGGTCTGCGGGCGCAAATGTTCGTCGTGCTCGACCACCGTCTCACCCTTGCGGTGCTGGATACGCACCGGGACGATTTCCTCGGCGAAAAAGCCGGCGGCCTGCGCGGCGGCAGCCTTCTGCTGGCTGCGCAGGGCGAAGGCATCCTGGTCGGCACGCGATACCTGGTAATCATCGGCGACGTTGTCGGCGGTCTCGGGCATCGAGTCCACACCGAACTGGGCCTTCATCAACGGATTGACGAAGCGCCAGCCGATGGTGGTGTCCTCGAGCTTCATGTTGCGCGAGTAGCCGCTCTCGGCCTTGCCCATCACGAACGGTGCGCGGGACATCGACTCGACGCCACCGGCAATCGCCAGCTCCATCTCGCCGCTGGCGATGGCCCGGAAGGCGCTGCCAACGGCGTCCATGCCCGAGGCGCACAGGCGGTTGAGGGTCACGCCTGGGACGCTGTGCGGCAAGCCGGCCAGCAACAGCGCCATGCGCGCCACGTTACGGTTGTCCTCGCCGGCCTGGTTGGCACAGCCGAAGAACACTTCGTCGAGCTGATCCCATTGCACATCCGGGTTGCGCTCGATCAGCGCCTTGAGCGGCACTGCCGCCAGGTCGTCGGCGCGCACGCAGGCCAAGGCCCCGCCGAAACGGCCGATAGGAGTACGCACAGCATCGCAGATAAAGACGTCTCGCATCAGGCTTCTCCTGCCGTCTGGCCATGGGCGGCGGCGGTGCGCGCTTCGAGGTCGCGCAGGGCGGACAGTTCTACCTCGCTCGGAGCCGTGGTTTGCCGCACGTCGTCGGCGAAGCGGATCGCCCAGCCAGTGGCAGCGATGATCTGCTCGCGGGTCACGCCTGGGTGGATCGAGGTGACCACGAACTCATGGGTACCCGCCTCCGGCTCCATGATGCACAGGTCGGTGATGATGCCGACCGGACCTTCACCCGGCAGCCCCAGGCGCTGACGTGAATCGCCGCCTTCGCCATGCCCCACCGAGGTGATGAAGTCGAGCTTGTCGACGAAGGCCCGCGGCGACTGCTTGAGGATGATCAGCACCTGCTTGGCGGAACCGGCGATCTCCGGGGCGCCGCCGGCACCTGGCAGCCGGGTCTTCGGCGCGTGGTAGTCACCGACCACGGTGGTGTTGATATTGCCGAAGCGGTCAACCTGGGCAGCGCCGAGGAACCCTACATCGATGCGCCCACCCTGCAGCCAGTAACGGAAGATCTCACCGGTAGGCACCACGGTGTCGGCGGTCTCGGCCAGCTCGCCGTCACCGATGGACAACGGCAGCACGCTGGGCTTGGCACCGATCGGACCGGACTCGTAGATCAACACCACGTCGGGCGACGAGGTCAGACGCGCCAGGTTGGCGGCCTTGGAAGGCAGTCCGATGCCGACGAAGCAGACGGCGCCATTGCGCAGGCGACGGGCGGCGGCGACGGTCATCATTTCGGAAGTGGAGTAGCTCATTGCGCGGCCTCCGCGGTGCTGGCCAGCCTGGCCTGGAATTCGGTGAAGTCGGCGGTGCCACGGATATAGGTGTCGACCCAGGCGGTGAACGATTCACGGTTGCGGGCAATCGGGTCCCAGGCCTGGTAGAAGCGGTTGTCGCGCTCGTAGTAGCCGTGGGCGTATGAAGGGTGGGCGCCGCCAGGCACCAGGCATACCGCGCTGAGGGCCCATGTGGGCAGCACACAGGCATTCATCGGCGCCTGCAGGTCATCGACGATCTCCTCGACGGTGACGATGCAGCGCTTGGCTGCCAGCGCCGCTTCCTTCTGCACACCGAGGATGCCCCACAGCAACACATTGCCCTTGCGATCGGCCTTCTGCGCATGGATCACGGTGACGTCCGGGCGCACGGACGGTACCGCGGCAAGTACTTCACCAGTGAATGGGCAAGTGACGGACTTGATCAGCGGGTTGACCTTTGGCAGATCGGAACCGGCGTAGGCGCGCAGCACCGCGAATGGCAGGCCGGAGGCACCGGCGACATAGGCGTTGGCCAGGTCGGCGTGGCTGTGCTCCTCGATCTCGATCGCGTGGGGCCACTGTTTCTCCACCGCGTCGCGCAGGCGATGCAGCGAGCCCACGCCCGGGTTGCCGCCCCAGGAGAAGATCAATTTGCGCGCGCAACCGGCGCCGATCAGCTGGTCGTAGATCAGATCCGGGGTCATGCGCACCAGGGTCAGGTCGCGCTTGCCCTGGCGGATGATCTCGTGGCCGGCGGCGGTCGGGATCAGGTGGGTGAAACCTTCGAGGGCGACACTGTCGCCATCCTGGATGAACTGCTTCACGGCCTCGTGAAGCGAGAGGATTGCTGCCATTGGAGACTCCTGGTCAGGTCGAGTCGGGTCAGTGAGCAGCGGGCCGATGCATCGCTGCGATGGGCCCAGATTATGGAGACTGAGGGGGTTATCTCAATCCGATAATCGCACTTTTGTGCGATTATCGAACCATTTGTTACCCTGCTATTTATACGATCCTGCAGGAGCGAGCCACCAGACCTCAGGTCGCATCCGAGTGGCTGACCAACCCTTTCACCACGACAGCCACCGCGGCCAATGCCGCCGGCACCAGCAGTGCCGTCAGCACCTGCTCGAAATTCCAGCCCAACCCCAGCAGCGTAGCCCCGCTCCAGGCGCCGAGAATCGCGCCGAAGCGGCCGATCCCGAGCATCCAGGAAACGCCTGTGGCACGGCCTTGGGTCGGATAGAAGCGCGCCGCCAGCGAGGGCATGGCCGATTGCGCGCCGTTCACGCACATGCCGGCAACCAGCACCAAGGTCGCCAGCAAGGTGATGTTGCCCAGGCTCTGTCCAACGGCGTAGGCGAACACACCTGCCAGCAAGTAGAAGATGCCGATCACCTTGTGCGGGTTGAAGCGGTCCATGGCCCAACCCACTGCCACCGCGCTGAGCACCCCGCCAAACTGGAACAATGCGCCGATAAAGGCGGCCTGCTCCATGCTTGCGCCGCTGTCTCGCATCAGTGTCGGCAGCCAGCTGGTCAGCAGGTAGACGATCACCAGGCCCATGAAATAGGTCAGCCACAGCAATACGGTGCCCAGGCCATAGGTACCCGAGAAGATCACCGCAAACACGTTGCGCGCCGCCACCGCCTTCTGTTCCGGCACGCTGAAGCTCGATGCCTGGGCCACCTGTTCAGGATTGATCGGCGCCAGGGTCTTGCGCACCTTGTCGGCGCCGCGGTTGCGCACCACAAGGAATCGCGCCGACTCCGGCAACCAGGCCAAGAGCACCACTGCCAGCAGCAGTGGCAGGACACCGCCGATCACCAGCAGGCTGTGCCAGCCATATGCCGGGATCAGCTTGGCCGAAATGAAACCGCCGCCGGCCATGCCCAGGTTGAAGCCACAGAACATGCTGGTCACCAGCAGCGACTTGAGGCGCTCCGGAGTGTATTCCGACAGCAAGGTGGTGGCGTTGGGCATGCCAGCCCCAAGGCCCAGACCGGTCAGAAAGCGCAACACCAGCAATTGGTCGACATTGCTCGCGTAGGCCGAGGCCAGACTGAAGCCACCGAACACCAATACCGCGCCCACCAGCACGCCCTTGCGTCCGAAGCGGTCGGCCAGCGGGCCGGAGCCGAGGGCGCCGAACACCATGCCGATCAGCGCGGCGCTCATCACCGGGCCGAGGCTGGCCCGGTCGATGCCCCATTCCTGAGACAGTGCCGGGGCGATGAAGCCCATGGCGGCGGTGTCCAGGCCGTCGAGGAAGACGATCAGGAAACACAGGATCACCACCCGCCATTGATAACGGGACAGCGGCTGGGCATTGATGAAGGATTGGACGTCGAGGCAGTTGCCGACAGCGGATTGTGGCTTGTTCATTATTGTTATCCGGGAGTTGGGCGCAGGCAGGCTACCGCGCAGGGCGGATGCACTGGAACAGAAAACAGCGGATAGGTCGGCCGTGCTCAGCCGGAGCGCAGCAGCACCGTGCGCGGGTGCGACCGCGACAGCGAAGGGACAGTGGTCATGGGGATGCCCTCGGGCCTGTTGTTATTATCCGGTCGGCGCAGCCGACAGGTGCGACAGACATTAATCAGCGGGCGTGGGCGGCGCAATTCGTCGAGAGCGACACTGTGCGTTTATCGAACAGGAAACGGTATGGCGTGTTCAACGTTTCCGCGTATGAGCAACTGTCTTGTGTTGTTCGTAATCGCCTCATCGCTGGCAAGCCAGCTGAGCACGGTCGGTGTGGGAGCCAGCTTGCCGGCAATGGGGCGCAACGCGCCCCGGCGGGCTCAGCCAAATAGCTGATGGCACAAGTCCCTGCTGGCCGCCAGCAGGATCGGCAGGAAACGCTGCTCCAGTTCCCCGCGGCTGACGCGGCCGACATGGGTACTGACATTCAGCGCCGCCAGCACTTGACCCGACGCGTCATAGATCGGCACGGCAATCGAACGCAAGCCTTGCTCCAGTTCCTGATCCACCACGCACCAGCCCTGCTCACGCACCTGCTGGATACACGCGAACAACGAGGCCGGGTCATGCAGGGTACGGCTGGTACGGGCCTTGAGGTCGGCGCGTTCCAGGTATTCGTGCAGACTGGCATCGTCCAGTGCCGCCAGCAGGATACGGCCCATCGAAGTGCAATAGGCCGGCAAACGCCCACCGACCGAGAGGTCCACCGAGATCAGCCGTTCGACCGTGGCGGAGCGCGCAATATAAAGGATGTCATCGCCTTCCAATGTGGCCATGTTGGCCGCTTCGTGGAGCTGGTCGCTGATGCGATCCAGGTAAGGCTGGGCCGACACCGCCAATGGCGTGGATGACAGGTAGGCATGACCAAGGGTCAACACTTTGGGCAACAGCGAATAGGTACGCCCGTCAGTGGTCGCGTAACCCAGCTTCATCAGGGTATGCAGGCAGCGCCGCACCGCGGCCCGCGGAATCTCCGTTCGATGGCTGATCTGGGCGATGGTCAGGTGGCGCTTGCGCTCCTGGAAGGCTTGGATCACTGCCAGGCCACGGGCCAGGGAGGTCATGAAGTCAGGGTCACCGGTGAATGCCTGGATACGCTTGGCAGCCGACGCCACGATCGGGGGTGCCAGGGTGGGGCTGGTACTGCGTGCGGGCTCGTTGGCTGACTGGCCGCTGGTTTCTTCGCTCATGGACATGCCTCAAAAAAATCGCTACCTCGTGCGATTATCGAACGAACGGCCGATAATCGCAATTGACCGCTGACACTTTTACTTATACCTTTCCCCTGCCACATGTGGCTTCTTTGGAGAGACTGGTCAGGTACCCACCGTAGAAGTCCCAGGCAACGGCCTCGCCCCTCAGCGAGGCCGTTTTCATTTCTGACGGTAGACGGCGAACTTGCTTGGCACATCGGCTTGAACCTTTTGAATGCCGGCACGACAAAGGGTTTATAGACTGCACAATAAACTTCAGGTCTATTGTCAGTTGCAGGTAAAGAACGATAGCCTTCAACCGGGCGATTGCTATAATTGCCGATGTTGATTGCAAGCACCGTTTAACGGATCCAATCGACGCACTTTCGTTGCCTTGCGACTGCCAGCCCCTGTCTTTGCAGTGGTTTGCCGTGCGCTGCACAGCAGCTTGCCAACTCATGCATTGCCATTTCGGTGCAATGAATTGTTGGGCTTGCCGACATATCCGCATTCTGCGTGTGTATTTAAAGGCTGACGCCCCACTTCAACCTATTCAGGTATTACTGTGACGAAAGAAGAACTGCGCGCGGAACTCGAGCGCCAGGCTGAACGTTACAAGGATGTTTACGGTGGTGAAGTCACCACGTATGCCGCACAACCCGACCCGGAACGCAAACCTTGGCGTAAGCGTGCCAGCGTTCTCGACCAGGCGTTCGCCCAGGAAATCGAGAAGATCGAAAAGGAGCTGCGCAGCGACGACAATTGAAGCCGCTCAGTGCCAATGCGCCATCACCCAGGAAGGGTGTGCGGCGAAGCATGCCGGCGAAAACCTGTGATATGAAATGGAATCACACAAATTTCATACAGTCGTTTTAATTGCGCAAGCCCAGTAAAAATCACCTCAAATAGCTGATTTTTCTGAATTTTATCGATTTTTAACGGCGTTTTTTTGCGATTACCCGGCACGTGGGTGCTCGTGCCATGCCGGCATTCTCCTGCCATCGGTCAGCGGCAGGTGCATCGATTGCCATGGTTTTCTGGCATAATCCGCCCCCCCTAAGACCGCCAGACAACCTTCATGATCGATTTATTCAGCGGACTGGATGCCTGGGTTATCGTGAGCTTGACGCTCGCTCTGACCTTCGTGCTCGCCTTCGAGTTCATCAATGGCTTTCATGACACCGCCAATGCGGTAGCCACCGTCATCTATACCAAGGCCATGCCACCGCACCTCGCCGTGTTCTTCTCTGGCGTGTTCAACTTCCTCGGCGTTCTGCTCGGTGGTGTCGGGGTGGCCTATGCCATCGTCCACCTGCTGCCGGTCGAACTGCTGATCAATGTGAACACCGGCCACGGCCTGGCCATGGTCTTCTCGTTGCTGGCCGCCGCCATCACCTGGAACCTGGGCACCTGGTACTTCGGCATTCCGGCGTCCAGCTCGCACACCCTGATCGGCTCGATCCTCGGCGTCGGCCTGGCCAACGCCCTGCTCAGCGACATTCCGCTGGGTGACGGCGTCAACTGGCAGAAGGCCATCGATATCGCCATGTCCCTGGTGCTCTCGCCAATGGCCGGCTTTGCTGTCGCAGCCCTGGTGCTGATTGGCCTGAAATGGTGGCGCCCGCTGTCGAAGATGCACAAGACCCCTGACCAGCGCCGCAAGCTCGACGACAAGAAGCACCCGCCGTTCTGGAACCGCCTGGTGCTGGTGATCTCGGCCATGGGCGTGAGCTTCGTGCACGGCTCCAACGATGGCCAGAAAGGCATCGGCCTGATCATGCTGGTACTGATCGGTATCGTCCCGGCCAAGTTCGTCCTCGACCTGAACAGCACCACCTACCAGATCGAGCGTACCCGTGATGCCACCTTGCACCTGAGCCAGTTCTACCAGCGCAACGCCGCCACCCTGGGCGAGTTCCTGGCACTGGGCAAGGCGCAGGCAAGCGACCTGCCGGAGCAGTTCAGCTGCAATCCGCAGCAGACCGAGCCGACCATCGCCGCGCTGCAATCGTCGCTCGCCGGTGTGACCGACTATCGCGCCCTGAGCGCCGAGAAGCGCGTCGAAGTGCGCCGCTACCTGCTGTGCCTGGACGACACGGCGAAGAAGGTCGGCAAGCTGCCAGGCCTGGAGCCTCGCGAAAAGGCTGACCTGGATAAACTGCGCAAGGACCTGACCGCCACCACCGAATACGCCCCGTTCTGGGTGATCGTCGCTGTCGCCCTGGCCTTGGGCCTGGGCACCATGGTCGGCTGGAAACGCGTGGTGCTGACCGTTGGCGAGAAGATCGGCAAGCAGGGCATGACCTATGCCCAGGGCATGTCGGCCCAGATCACCGCGGCCTGCGCCATCGGCATGGCCAACGTGTTCAGCCTGCCGGTGTCCACCACCCACGTGCTGTCGTCTGGTGTCGCCGGTACCATGGTCGCCAACAAGAGCGGCCTGCAGGGCGGCACCGTGAAGACCATCCTGCTGGCCTGGGTACTCACCCTGCCGGCGTCGATGGGCCTGGCGGCCGGCCTGTTCTGGCTGGCCACCAAGGCCATTAGCTGAGTGCTGATGCAGTACTGAAAAAGGCGCCCCTTGCAGGGCGCCTTTTTCGTGGGAGCGGCGGTGCGCCGATGCGATTTGTCCCGAGATAGGCCCATTGAGGTTTAACGTTTCTTCCCACCCAACAGCGACCCCATCAACCCACGCACCAACTGGCGCCCCAGCTGATTGGCCGCCTGGCGCACCGCCGACTTGATCGCCTGCCCCGCCGCGCTCTGCAAGAACTCGCCGGCCTTGTCGGCGAAGCTGTCTTCCTCGGCCTTGGCCTGGGGTACCGGCTCCACAGGCTCACCCTTGCGCTGCGTGAGCATTTCATAGGCCGACTCACGATCGATCGGTTTGTCATAATGCCCTGACAACGGTGACGCCGCGATCAGCGCACTGCGCTCAGCCGCGCTCAAGGGTCCGATCCGCGACTGTGGCGGCGCGATCAACACCCGCTGAACCATGGCTGGCGTGCCCTTCTCCTCCAGGGTGCCAACCAAGGCTTCGCCGATACCGAGCTCAGTGAGCACCGCCAGGCTGTCGAACGCCGGGTTCGGCCGGAAACCATCAGCCACTGCACGCAATGATTTCTGCTCCTTGGCGGTGAAGGCGCGCAGGCCATGCTGGATACGCAACCCCAACTGAGCCAACACCGCATCCGGCAGATCTCCCGGCGACTGGGTGACGAAGTACACCCCCACGCCCTTGGAGCGGATCAGCCGCACCACCTGCTCCAGGCGGTCCTGCAACGCTTTGGGCGTACCATTGAACAGCAGATGCGCCTCATCGAAGAACAGCGCGAGCACGGGCTTGTCGGCATCGCCGCGCTCCGGCAATTGCTCGAACAGTTCAGCCAGCAACCACAACAGGAACGTCGCATAGACCTTGGGAGCGTCATGCACCAGGCGGCTGGCATCGAGCAGGTGGATGCGGCCGCGCCCGTCGCCCTCCGGGCGCAGCAGATCTTCGAGCTGCAGCGCCGGTTCGCCGAACAATGCCTCGGCCCCTTGTTGTTCCAGCGTCGCCAACCGGCGCAAGAGCGCCTGCGTGGAAGCGCTGGTCATCAACGCGCTGTCCTCGCCCAGCAATTGCGGGTTGTCCTTGAGGTGCGCGAGCAGGGCCTTGAGGTCCTTCAGGTCGAGCAGCAGCAAGCCCTCCCGGTCGGCCACCTTGAACGCCGCATACAAGGCAGCCTGCTGGCTGTCGGTGAGCTCCAGCAGGTTGCCCAGCAACAGCGGCCCCATTTCACTCATCGTGGTGCGCAGGGGGTGCCCCGATTGCCCCGCGACATCCCACAGGCTTACCGGGTAGCCCCGGGGCGTGTGATTCAGCCACGGCATGCCGGCGATCCGCTCGGCGACCTTGCCCTGCGGCGCGCCCGCCGCTCCGAGGCCACACAGGTCGCCCTTGACATCCGCGGCGAATACCGCCACCCCGGCGTCACTGAACAGCTCGGCGAGGTGCTGCAGGGTCACCGTCTTGCCGGTGCCCGTGGCTCCGGCCACCAGGCCATGCCGGTTGGCCAGGCGCATGGCCTGGGATACCGGCTGACCATCCGGCCCCGCCCCTACAACCATTCGTAAGGAATCTGACATCTTCTTTCATCCCCTGCTCAAGTTCTGCCGCGTGACAGCCGATATTTCAAAATGATTCTTACCAGAAAGACAGTAACAACCCGAAAAGGACCCACGGGACTTGTTGCACTGTTTTCCAGCCGTGCTTTGTGCGAACGACCCGATAAAAACCTTAGCGGACACGATCACGTTATGAACAAAAGCCTTCGTTTCAGCCACAAGATTCTTCTGGCGGCATCACTGATCGTGATACTCGCCTTCAGCCTGTTCACCCTGTACAACGACTATCTCCAGCGTAACGCCATTCGCGAAGACCTGGAGAACTACCTGGCCGAGATGGGCGAGTCTACCTCCACCAACATCCGCAACCTGTTCGAAGGGCGCATCAAACTGGTCGACAACGTCGCCCAGAACCTCGCCCAGTTCCCACAGAACACCGGCACCCTGCTGGGCCAGAATGCGCTCACCTCGAGCTTCCTGACCATCTACCTGGGCCAGCCCGACGGCACCTTCACCGTGCGCCCCGACACCAAGATGCCCGACGGCTACGATCCGCGCGTGCGCCCGTGGTACAAGGACGGCCTGAACGCCAGCGGCCCGATCCTCACCGAGCCCTACATCGACATGGCCACCAACAAGATGGTCATCTCGATCATCAGCACCGCGTCGCGCTCGGTTGGCGTGGTCGGCGGCGACCTGGCCCTCGACGGCCTGGTGGAGATCATCAACTCGCTGAACTTCGGCGGCATGGGCTATGCCTTCCTGGTCAACGACCAGGGCAAGATCCTGGTGCACCCGGACAAGAACCTGGTGATGAAATCGCTGACAGACCTGTTCCCGCAGAACACCCCTCGCCTGTCCCGCGACCTGACCGAAGTCACCCTCAATGGCGAAACCCGCCTGCTGACCTTCACCCCGGTCAAAGGCCTGCCATCGGCCAACTGGTACATCGGCCTGTCGGTGGACAAGGACAAGGCATTTTCGATGCTCAGCACCTTCCGCACCTCGGCAGTGATTGCCACAGTGGTGGCGGTGGTGATCATCATCGCCCTGCTCGGGCTGTTGATCCGCGTGCTGATGCAGCCACTGCACACCATGACCCGCGCCATGTCGAACATCGCCGAAGGCGAAGGCGACCTGACCCGCCGCCTGGAAATTCACAACCACGACGAATTCGGCATTCTCGGCACCGCTTTCAACCGCTTCGTCGAACGCATCCACGGTTCGATCCGCGAGGTGTCATCGGCCACCGAGCAGGTCAACGAAGTGGCGCTGCGCGTGATCAGCGCCTCGAACTCGTCGATGGCCAACTCCGACGAGCAGTCCAATCGCACCAACAGCGTCGCCGCCGCCATCAACCAGCTCGGTGCCGCCGCCCAGGAGATCGCCGGCAATGCCGCCCAGGCCTCGCAGCATGCCAGCTCCGCGCGGCTGCTGGCCGAGGAAGGCCAGCAGGTGGTGCAGCGCAACATCGATGCGATGAACCGCCTTTCGGACCTGATCGTCACCTCCAGCGAGCATATCGAGACGCTGAACAACAAGACCGTGAACATCGGCCAGATCCTCGAGGTGATCACCAGCATTTCCCAGCAGACCAACCTGCTCGCCCTCAACGCCGCCATCGAGGCTGCACGCGCCGGTGAGGCCGGGCGCGGCTTCGCCGTGGTCGCCGACGAGGTACGCAATCTGGCGCACCGCACCCAGGAGTCGGCGCAACAGGTGCAGACCATGATCGAAGAGCTGCAGGTTGGCGCTCGCGAGTCGGTCGACACCATGGGCCAGAGCCAGCGTCACAGCCAGGACAGCATGGACATCGCCAACCAGGCCGGCGAGCGCCTGGGCAGCGTCACCCAGCGTATCGGCGAGATCGACGGCATGAACCAGTCGGTGGCCACCGCCACCGAAGAGCAGACCGCCGTGGTCGACTCGATCAACATGGACATCAACGAGATCAACATGCTCAACCAGGAAGGCGTCGAGAACCTGCAGGCCACCCTGCGCGCCTGTTCGGACCTGGAACAGCAGGCCGGTCGCCTCAAGCACTTGGTCGGCAGCTTCCGCATCTGACCCTGCGCCCGCTCCCACTTTTGCAGTGGGAGCGGGCCGCGCCAAACCTCGATCGAACAAACTATCCTTCAAGTAGGTCAACCCTAAGGCGCGTCATCGTCGGCCCAGTGCCGCCTGGTGACACACCCGAGGACGATCCCGGAGGGATGCTGATCGTGCACATCGCCGACATCACCATGTTCTATGCCCCGGCCAGCGGCGGGGTAAGAACCTATCTTGATGCCAAACACCGCCGCCTCGACGCCATGTCCGGCGTTCGCCACAGCCTGTTGATTCCCGGCGCCAGCGCCAGCCAGACCAATGGCGTCTACCATGTTCCCGCGCCGCCCCTACCCTTCGGCAACGGCTACCGTTTCCCGGTACGCCTGGCTCCTTGGTGCAAGGAGCTACGTCGTCTGCAACCCGACCTGATCGAAGTCGGCGACCCTTATCTCACCGCCTGGGCGGCCCTGGAAGCGCGGCGCAAGCTCGATGTCCCGGTGATCGGCTTCTATCACTCCGACCTGCCGCTGCTGGTGAGCAACCGCATGGGCAATTGGTTCACCCCCAATGTCGAGGCCTATGTCAGCAAGCTCTACGGACATTTCGACCGGGTACTCGCGCCCAGCCAGGTGATGGCCGACAAGCTGCGCAGGCTGGGGGTCGAGAATGTGCATGTGCAACGCCTGGGGGTGGACCTGATGCAATTTCACCCTGACAAGCGCGACCCCGGCCTGCGTCGCGAACTGGGCATCGCCGATACCAGTCGACTGCTGGTGTTTGCCGGCCGTGGCTCGCGGGAAAAGAACCTGCCGGTACTGCTCGACTGCATGCAGGCACTCGGACAGCCCTATCACCTGCTTTTGGTGGGCTCGAACATGCCGATCGGGGTGCCAGACAATGTCAGCGTGATCGACCACTTCTGCCCCCCCGATGAAGTCGCTCGGCTACTGGCCAGCGCCGACCTGCTGGTGCACGCCGGCGACCAGGAAACCTTCGGCCTGGTCATTCTCGAGGCCATGGCCAGTGCCACGCCCGTGGTGGCCGTGCACGCTGGCGCCTTCGGCGAAATCGTCAACGAACAGTGCGGCCGCCTGTGCCCACCTAACGACGGCCGCGCCATGGCCGCCGCCGTGCGCGAAGTCTTCGACCACGGCGTGCGCCAGCTTGGCAGCCAGGCGCGTCGCCACGTGGAACGCCATTACAGCTGGGACAACGTGGTCAGTGGCCTGCTCCAGCATTATCAGGCGGTGCTGGGCCACCCGCTACCGGTGCGCGCCCATGGCTGAGCCCGCCTCCACCCGACGCAGCCTGATGCTGGTGCTGCACGACGTGGCGCCGGAAACCTGGCCGGACTACCAGCCCTTCGTCCAGGCGATCGATGACTTGGGGGACGTGCCCATGACCTGGCTGGTGGTGCCGGATTTCCACCACCGCAATCCGCTCACGCATTCGCCCACCTTCTGTCGCCTGCTCGACCGACGCCTGGCCCGTGGCGACGAACTGGCCCTGCACGGCTACTACCATGCCGACGACGGTCCGGCGCCTCGCGGGCCGCGCGAATATTTCATGCGCCGGATCTACACCCACGAAGGTGAGTTCCACGGCCTGGAACAGGCCAGCGCACTTCAGCGCCTGCAAGCCGGGCTGGCATTGTTCGGGCAACAAGGCTGGCCAGTGGCGGGGTTCGTCGCCCCCGCCTGGCTGATGAGCGAAGGCACGCGCCAGGCGCTGCGCCAGCTGCCGCTGCGCTACACCAGCACCCCAAGGCACCTGTACCGGTTGCCGGACTTCACCGCCTTTGATGCCCCGGGGCTGGTATGGAGTGCGCGCAGCGCCTGGAGACGAGGGTTGTCCAAGGTAGTCAGTGACTGGCAGTGCCGGCGCTGGCGCGAGGCCGACACTCTGCGCCTGGGCCTGCATCCGGTGGACATGCGCCACGCCAGCTCACGCAATTACTGGCTCGAGACCTTGCACCAATTGCTGGCGCAGGGGCGTGAGCCACTGACCAAGTCGGCCTGGTTGGAGCGCCAGGCCGCGCCATGAGTCGCCTGGGCTGGCTAGGCCTGGCCTTGCTGCTGGCAGTGTCAGTGCCCGCCCTGCTGGGCGGCCGCGATTTGCTCCCACGCCTGCAATCCTTCGCCCCCGGCCTGATGGCGCTGCTGCTGGGCATGATCCTGCTGTGCTGGACGCTCAATGCCCTGCGCCTGCGCCTGCTGCTCGGCGAACAGGGCGCCCGGGTGGGCCGGCTCCGCAGCCTGGGAGTAGTCATGGCCACCGAGTTCGCCATCTGTACCACTCCTGGCGGTACGGGGGGCCCACTGACGCTGATGACCCTGCTGAAACGCGAGCGTATCGCGCCTTCGCTTAGCGGCGCGGTGTTCGCCATGGACCAGTTGAGCGACCTGCTGTTCTTCTTCTGCGCCATGCTGGCGATAGCCGCGTACGCCCTCTTCCACAGGCTCGGCCACAGCCAGACGCAAATGTTGATGGGCAGCGCGTTGCTCTTGTGCACCGCGCTGGCGGGAATCGTCCTGCTGCTGCGTTATCGACGCGGGGTGATGCGCGGCAATGGCCGGCTGTTGCGGCGCCTGGGCATGTCACCGGCACGGCGGCGACGCTGGGCACGCAAAGTGCTGCGCTTCATCCATGCCCTGGGCGATACCTGGCGCATGCCACGGCGCACACTGGCTGCGGTGTTCTTCCTGACCTGCGCGCACTGGTGCCTGCGCTATAGCGTGCTGTACCTGGTGTTGCGCGGATTGGGCGTGGAGCTGGCGTGGATTCCGAGCTTCCTGGTGCAGATGCTGTCGCTCAGCGCGGGGCAGTTCAGCCTGCTGCCGGGCGGCGCCGGCGCGGCGGAGCTGACTTCGGCGACCTTGCTGTCACCGCTGGTGGGCAGTTCGACGGCAGCCGCGGCCATTCTGATCTGGCGCGCGGTTACCTACTATTTCTATCTGTTGGCCGGGGGGCCGGTGTTTCTATATCTGCTGGCGCGGCCATTGCTGGATCGTCGGCGCCGACAGACGGGTTGAGCCGCCCCCAGAGTTCGACAGCACCAGGGAACTCAGTGCCGTCTTCGTCGCTCAGGGCCTCGGGATCGAAGCGGGCCAGGCAACCCTCGCCCAAGGTCGCTGGCGCCGAGGCGCCGGCCTTGTCACGTGGATCCGCCATGCACCGGCCCTCGACTCAGTTGAACACCACGGTCTTGTTGCCGTGCACCAGCACGCGGTCTTCCAGGTGATAGCGCAGGCCACGGGCCAGGACCATCTTCTCCACGTCGCGGCCGAAGCGGACCATGTCCTCGATGCTGTCGGCATGGCTGACCCGTACCACGTCCTGCTCGATGATGGGGCCGGCGTCGAGCTCCTCGGTCACGTAGTGGCAGGTCGCGCCGATCAGTTTCACGCCACGCAGCGCCGCCTGGTGATAAGGCTTGGCGCCGACGAACGACGGCAGGAAGCTGTGGTGGATGTTGATGACCTTTTCCGCGTATGCCTGGCACAGCTGCGGCGGCAGGATCTGCATGTAGCGCGCCAGCACCACGGCATCGGCACCACACTCCTCGACCAGGCGCGATACCTCGGCGAACGCCGGCTGCTTGTCCTTCGGATCGACCGGCACATGATGAAACGGAATGCCGTGCCATTCGACCATGCTGCGCAGGTCGTTGTGGTTGGAGATCACACACGGGATCTCGCAATCCAGCTCGTCGGTGTGCCAACGGTGCAGCAGGTCTGCCAGGCAGTGCGATTCGCGGCTGGCCATCAACACCACGCGCTTCTTCTGTGCCGAATCGGTGATCCGCCAGGTCATGGAGAACTCTTCGGCGATCGGCGCGAACGCCTCGCGGAAAGCCTCGATACCAAACGGCAGGGACTCGGCGCGAATCTCATGGCGCATGAAGAACCAACCGCTCTGCTCGTCGGAATGGTGGCTGGCTTCGTTGATCCAGCCATTGTAGAGGGCCAGGAAATTACTGACTTTCGCCACGATGCCGACACGGTCGGGGCAGGCAATCACCAGTCGATAGGTGCGCATGAGAGAGACTCCAGAACTTCGCAAAGGCGCATATTCTAGCGGCCTGCCGGGGAAAACGCAGTAATCATCTTTACCTGAGCGCCTTGCCTGAAGGGCTCGATCACACAGGTCCATAGCCTTTTTCCCAAGGGGGTAATCGGCATTGCCCCAAGAAATTTGTAAATTTTTCTTAACCTAATGACCGTGAAGTCATGCCCTACTATTAATTGAGTCTTCAATTTTAAATTGTTTACTTGAGAGTATCGTCTGTCTATTATTGCCCCCACTGTCTCTCTCCCTGAACATGTACTAAGGAACACACCATGTCCCTGATCAACGAGTACCGCGCCACCGAAGAAGCTATCAAGGAACTTCAGGCCCGTCTGGCCAACCTGTCGCAAGACGGCAAACTGCAAAAAGAGCTGGAGTTCGAAAAGAAGCTGCGCGAGCTGATGGCCGAAAACGGTAAATCGCTGCGTGACGTGATCGCGCTGCTCGATCCGGAAAGCAAACTGAGCAAGGCGCCGCGTGGCGCAGTCAAGACCACCGGCACCAAACGTGCACGCAAGGTCAAGCAATACAAGAACCCGCATAACGGCGAGGTTATTGAAACCAAGGGTGGCAACCACAAGACCCTGAAAGAGTGGAAAGCCAAGTGGGGCGGCGACGTCGTCGAAAGCTGGGCCACCCTGCTGGACTGATACGCTTAACGGGCGCATTGGTTTCAACATGAAAACGCCGGCAGTTGCCGGCGTTTTTGTTTATCTGCACATTTCAAAGCTGGTATTGCACTTTCAGTTGTCGGATATGGCCCTGCCAGGCTTCCAGTACCTGACGCCCCGCCTCGCTGGCGTCTAGCAGGCTGCTTTGGCATGCCAGCTCAAAATCGGCCAGGGTGTTCGGTGCACCAAAGGCAGGGTCTGTAAGACGTTGCTGACAGAACGCATGCCAACGTGCGCGCTCTTGTTCATCAAGGGTGTCGGAAAAGTTTCGCGCCCGATAGCGGAACAACAATTCCGGCATGCGCGGATCATCGAACATCCACTGCCCCTTGGCCAATTGCGCCGGATCGGTACACCGCACTTGCTCGCTCAGGCGTTTGTCGCGGTCACCGAGGAAACCGTCATACAACTGTTGCTCCGGGTCTTCACTGGGTGCAAAGCCCTCTTCCTGATAGATGATGCCCAGCTTGTCTCGCCAAACAGTTTGCTGGTTGGCCAACTGCTGCGCCTGCGCCTGCAACACCGACAATTCAAGCCCCAACCGTTGTTGATCGGCCGGGCGCAGTACCGATAGCGGCGCCAGCACCGGGCACCGATTGATATGCACCAACTTCAGCGGTACCGGTAGTTCGCCCTCGGCCATATCTTCGTGCCGCGTGTACAAACGCTCACGCAATGCTTGCGCACTCTCCTCGAGCAGCGGCGAACTATCCTGCTGCAAGTCGCAGACGATCAGCGCGTTGCGATTACGCGGGTGCCAGGCCAATGGCAACACCACACCGATATAGTTACGCTGCGCCGAGAAACGTCCGGATACATGTACCAGGGGCTGCAATAGGCGGATCTGCTCCATGACCTTGTGCTTGCTGCGCAACTGGAACAACCAGTCATACAACCTGGGCTGCCGGTCCCGAATCAACCGGGCCAGGGCAATGGTCGCCCGCACGTCGGAAAGCGCTTCGTGGGCATGGCCATGGTCGATGCCATTGGCCTTGCTCAACAACTCCAGACGCAAGCTGGTGCGTCCATCCTGCTGCGGCCAGACGATGCCCTCGGGGCGCAGCGCATAGGCAGTACGCACCACATCGATCAAGTCCCAGCGGCTGTTGCCCCCCTGCCATTCACGGGCATAGGGGTCGAAGAAGTTGCGGTAGAGGCTGTAGCGGGTGACCTCATCGTCGAAGCGCAACGTGTTGTAGCCGGCGCCACACGTGCCAGGCCGGGCCAGTTGCGCATGGATGCGCGTCATGAATTCGGCCTCGCACAGCCCCTGGCTGGCCAGCTGCTGTGGAGTAATGCCGGTCACCAGGCAGGCCGCCGGGTGCGGCAGGATATCGTCGGAGGGCCGGCAATAGAGGCTGATCGGCGCCTCGATCTCGTTGAGATCGAGGTCGGTGCGCACGCCGGCCACCTGCAGGGGGCGATCGCAGCGTGGATTGATGCCGGTGGTTTCGTAGTCGTGCCAGAAGATGCTGGAGCTCACGGGGTCTTCCTGTAACAAGGTCGACCAGAGTCTAACGGCACGCGCGAGGGCTGGGCCAGCCTTACGCAGAGGCGTTCATGGGCCGGAAGCTGAAGAAATCGCGCAGCGAGCGGACAAAGCCGTCGTATTCCTGCGGCGCCTGCAACAACATGAAACCGGCATCGAAATGCCCGGGCGTTTCATCTTCGCGGCACCACAGGCAACTGGCGGTCAGGTTGATGAACTGCAGGCCACCGCCGGCAAGGGGAACACGCAGTTGCAGCTCGAAGTCCGGCCCCACCAGCACCGGCAACTGGCTGATCAGCATCAGGCCGTCTTCGGAGGCATTGCCCAGATAGCCGATCTGCTGGTCGGTGCAGCGGTTGAAGACCTTGAGCACGCAAGGCAGTTGATGACGCTCTATATGTCGCTCGATAAACATGATCGCAGTGAAGTCCTGTACCTGGAGCCAGGAAGACAAGGTACTGGCGATGATCGTTACAACTCTCCAACAGGTTAGCCCAGTCCGACGGACGGACTACATGAAATCATCGACACCTTGGGATTAACGCCAAGGTGTAGTGTTCACCGGGCTGGCCACCGCCGCTTCGCTGCCACGCAGATGTCCGAGCTTCTCCAGCGTCTGCAGGCGCGCCTGCGCGCGGTAGGCGTATTCGTTGCGCGGGTACTGCTGGATCAGGTACTGGTAGGTCTGCGCCGCGTCGACGTAGAGCTTCTGGCGCTCCAGGCACTGGCCACGCAGCAGCGATACTTCCGGGTGGATGAACGGCCGGGCACGGCTGGTGCGGTCGACCTGCGACAGCTCCAGCATCACCTTTGCACAGTCACCACGGTCATAGGCGCGATAGGCATTGTTCAGGTGGTGGTCCATGGACCAGCGGGTGCAGCCGACGACACTGGCCGCCATGGTCAAAACGATCAGGGTGCGCATGGGAATTCTCCTTTGATGGCAGTGTATCGGCCTTTCACGGCAAATCTTCACAGCCTTTTGCAAGCATACCCTGACCGTTCAAACGCTACCCGCATGGGCGTGCAGGTAGTGCAACGGAACAATGACTACAGCGCAATTGAGGAGTAGCCTTTCGCTGCGCTTCACTATAGGAGTCTGTGCATGACCATCCGCCGTACCAAAATCGTCGCCACCCTTGGCCCCGCCAGCAACTCGCCGGAAGTGATCGAACAGCTGATCCTCGCCGGCCTTGACGTGGCACGCCTGAACTTCTCCCACGGCACTCCGGACGAGCACAAGGCCCGCGCCCGCCTGATCCGCGACATCGCCGCCAAGAACGGCCGTCACGTCGCGCTGCTGGGGGACCTGCAGGGTCCGAAGATCCGCATCGCCAAGTTCGCCAACAAGCGCATCGAACTGAAAGTCGGTGACAAGTTCACCTTTTCCACTGCCCACCCGCTCACCGAAGGCAACCAGGATATCGTCGGCATCGACTACCCCGACCTGGTCAAGGACTGCGGCGTCGGTGACGAACTGCTGCTCGACGACGGCCGGGTGGTCATGCGCGTCGAAACCGCCACCGCAGACGCCCTGCACTGCGTGGTGATCATCGGCGGCCCGCTGTCGGACCACAAAGGCATCAACCGCAAAGGTGGCGGCCTGACCGCACCGGCCCTGACCGAGAAGGACAAGGCCGACATCAAGCTGGCCGCGGAAATGGACCTGGACTACCTGGCCGTTTCGTTCCCGCGCGACGCCAGCGACATGGAATACGCCCGCAAGCTGCGTGACGAAGCCGGCGGCAGCGCCTGGCTGGTGGCCAAGATCGAACGCGCCGAAGCGGTCGCCGACGACGAGACGCTCGACCAGTTGATCCTCGCTTCCGACGCAGTCATGGTTGCCCGTGGCGACCTGGGCGTGGAAATCGGCGATGCCGAGTTGATCGCCATCCAGAAGAAGATCATCCAGCACGCCCGCCGCAACAACAAAGCGGTGATCGTGGCGACCCAGATGATGGAGTCGATGATCCAGAACCCGATGCCGACCCGCGCCGAAGTATCGGACGTGGCCAACGCCGTGCTCGACAACACCGACGCAGTGATGCTGTCAGCCGAAAGCGCCGCCGGCAGCTACCCGATCGAAGCCGTACAGGCCATGGCCCGTATCTGCTCGGGCGCCGAGAAGCACCCGACCAGCCAGAAGTCCAGCCACCGCCTGCACACCACCTTCGAGCGCTGCGACGAGTCCATCGCCCTGGCGGCGATGTACACCGCCAACCACTTCCCCGGCGTCAAGGCGATCATCGCCCTCACCGAAAGTGGCTACACCCCGCTGATCATGTCGCGCCTGCGTTCGCACGTGCCGATCTTCGCCCTGTCGCCGCACCGTGCTACCCAGGCCCGTGCCAACATGTTCCGCGGCGTCTACCCGATCGCCTTCGACCCGGCCTCGCTGCCGGCCGACAAGGTCAGCCAGGCGGCGGTCGACGAGCTGCTCAAGCGCGGCCTCGTAGAGCAAGGCGACTGGGTCATCCTGACCAAGGGTGACAGCTACCACACCATCGGTGGCACCAACGGCATGAAGATCCTGCATGTCGGTGATCCGCTGGTCGGCTGATCCCTCAGCAGCACCTATCGCGGGGCAAGCCCGCTCCCACGCCGGTGTCGGCATTGTGGGAGCGGGCTTGCCCCGCGATGCTTTTCAGCCCTCAAACATGCTCGGTAAACACGTCCGCAAATATCTGATTACGTGGCACCCCAGCAATGAACAGCCGTCGGGCAAAGCGCTCCACGCTCCCAGGTGACCCGCACACCAGCGCCATGGTCTGACGCGACATCAGCTTCAACCCAGCCAGCGCTTCATCCAGCTGCGCCGCCAACACCCATTCGACCGTCACTCCGTCCAGCGCCTGTAACGACTGCGCCAGATAGTGCCCCTCAGCGGTGTGTGCCACGTGCAGCACCCGAATTTCCCCCTGATGCCCCTGTCGCAATGCCTCACGCAGGATGCCCCACAACGGCGCCAGTCCGGTACCCGCCGCCAGCAGCCAGAGCGGCCGCGCCTGCCAGTCCGGGTCGTAGTGCAACGCACCGCCCCGGAGTTCGCCGAGCCTCAGCACATCCCCCAGCCGAAGTTGCCTTGCCTGGTCGCAGAACGCGCCGGAACGGTGGCAATCCAGGTGAAATTCGAGAAAATCGTCCTCGCCCGGCAGGCTCGCCAACGAGTAGGGTCGCGCAACGCCGTCGCTCCACAACACCAGGTGCTGCCCGGCCTGGTAGCGCAATGGCCGCTCTGGTCGCAGCCTCAGACGCAGCACATCGGCGAACCAGTCCAGCCCGATCACCGTGGCCGGCAGGCCATCGTTTCGGGGGTCGAACAGCGCCACCCGCAGGTCACTGGTGACCGAGCACTGGCAGGCCAGGCGCCAGCCCTGCTCGCGTTTTTCAGCCGCCAGCGCCTCGGGTTTCGCGTCGAGGGGAATACCGTCCAGGCAACGCACCAGGCAGGCGTGGCAGCTGCCGGCGCGGCAGCTGTAGGGCACGTTCAGGCCTGCCTCGTTGAGGGCATCCAGTAGGTTGCTGCCGCCTGGCACTGCCCATTGGCGCTCGCCCACGCAGAGTTCGGGCATGGTCAGGTTTCTCGTCCGATTAAAAGTATTACTGGCGCCACTTTGCGCTACCGATGCCACAGCATCGCATGTCATCAGCAAAAAGGATGCCCCTTCCCTGCCGACCTTGGTCCAGACCACGTGCAGGTGTTTCCGAAGACGGGGGCACGGTATACTGCCGCGCCTTTTTTGTGCCGGCCCGACCAGCCGGCGCCTTGCCAGGCGTTCCTGACATACAGGTGTGCACTGTCGGAATGCCTTTTCGAATGTTCCCGTCTTTAAGAGGAGCGCGCTGCATGACCGTGATCAAGCAAGACGACCTGATTCAGAGCGTCGCCGACGCCCTGCAATTCATCTCGTACTACCACCCCGTCGACTTCATCCAGGCGATGCACGAGGCCTACCTGCGTGAAGAGTCGCCTGCCGCGCGTGACTCGATCGCCCAGATCCTGATCAACTCGCGCATGTGCGCCACCGGCCACCGCCCGATCTGCCAGGACACCGGCATTGTCACCGTGTTCGTGCGCGTCGGTATGGACGTGCGCTGGGACGGCGCCACCCTGAGCGTCGACGACATGATCAACGAAGGTGTGCGCCGCGCCTACAACCTGCCCGAGAACGTCCTGCGCGCCTCGATCCTGGCCGACCCGGCCGGTGCCCGCAAGAACACCAAGGACAACACTCCGGCAGTGATCCACTACTCCATCGTCCCCGGCGACAAGGTCGAGGTGGATGTCGCGGCCAAGGGCGGCGGCTCGGAAAACAAGTCGAAGATGGCCATGCTCAACCCGTCCGACTCGATCGTCGACTGGGTGCTCAAGACCGTCCCGACCATGGGCGCTGGCTGGTGCCCGCCTGGCATGCTGGGCATCGGCATCGGCGGCACCGCCGAGAAAGCCGCGGTGATGGCCAAGGAAGTGTTGATGGAATCCATCGACATCCATGAGCTGAAAGCCCGTGGCCCGCAGAACCGCATCGAAGAGATCCGCCTGGAGCTGTTCGACAAGGTCAACCAGTTGGGCATCGGCGCCCAGGGCCTGGGCGGCCTGACCACCGTGCTCGACGTCAAGATCATGGACTACCCGACCCACGCCGCCTCCCTGCCGGTGTGCATGATCCCCAACTGCGCCGCTACCCGTCACGCCCACTTCGTGCTCGACGGTTCCGGCCCGGCCGAGCTGGAAGCGCCATCGCTGGACGCCTACCCGGAAATCGTCTGGGAAGCCGGCCCAAGCGCCCGCCGCGTGAACCTGGACGCGATCACCCCGGAAGAAGTCGCCAGCTGGCAGCCCGGCGAGACCATCCTGCTCAACGGCAAGATGCTCACCGGCCGCGACGCCGCGCACAAGCGCATGGTCGAGATGCTCAACCGCGGTGAAGAACTGCCGGTGGACCTCAAAGGCCGCTTCATCTACTACGTAGGCCCGGTCGACCCGGTCGGCGACGAAGTGGTCGGCCCAGCCGGCCCGACCACCGCCACGCGGATGGACAAGTTCACCCGCCAGATCCTCGAGCAGACCGGTCTGCTGGGCATGATCGGCAAGTCCGAACGTGGCCCGACCGCCATCGAGGCGATCAAGGACAACAAGGCCGTGTACCTGATGGCCGTCGGTGGCGCCGCCTACCTGGTAGCCCAGGCCATCCGCAAGTCGAAGGTCCTGGCCTTCGCCGAGCTGGGCATGGAAGCGATCTACGAGTTCGAAGTGAAGGACATGCCGGTCACCGTCGCGGTGGACAGCAAGGGTGAATCGGTGCACATCACGGGTCCTGCGCTGTGGCAGAGCAAAATTGCCGAAAGCCTGGCGGTGGAAGTGAAGTAATTTCAACATTCACCCGTAAGAAAAAAGCCGCTCCCTCGAGGAGCGGTTTTTTTTGCTCGCAAGAAATTATGGAGGCTCCCACAACCAGCAATAAATACCGCTCTCATCGCGCACTTTCCTACTCAAATGAAGCCTCACTTCCTTCAGAGGCAAACCTTATGAGCAGTACTGTAAAAGCCAATCAATGGCTACGCCGCTTCCAACTGGATATCACTTCCAACTCCCGTCGCGTGTATGCCAATGGCCGCCAACAAGTGGAGATCACCGTCACGCTCGAACCTCGTAACGGCCAGACGATCTCTCGAGAAAGTCTCGACTCGCTAGCCTTGGTCCAGATCGATGACGAAGGCATCCCTCGAGTATTGGATCAGCCGGACCTCTACGCGCACACACAGCGCGATGAGCGATTCATCTACCACAACGCCACCGGCAGTGCCCCCAGCGCACTGCTGGCGTCGTCGTCCAAATCCGTTCACCGACGCTTCTATGTGACATCGAAGCGTCCTGGCGGCACGCTGAGCCCTATCTACGCGGCGATCTGGATGGATGAAGATCATCTCTTCGTCACCAATGCCGAACCCTTCAAGTCCTCGGTCGTCATTGAGTCCATCGCCCCTGCGCTGGGTCATAAGGAGCTCTTCCAACTCAGCGTCGAGTCACCCCTCAAGTACAAGCTCCCCAGCGACAATCTGAATTACTGGGATGACGAATTCGAAGAATCGGTCGGCTATTTCGGATTTGCCGATCCGAGAACCATGGTGGTCCAAAGCGAGGCGCTGGCCACACCTTCGTCTCACCCCATCTATGAAATGAACGCATGGGATCACGCATTGATCTCTTTCCAACTTACCAATGACTACAGCCAGCACCGCAAGGTGACGGTCTATGAGGCAGGCCAGCCATTCACGGTGAAATCTCCAGAGTCGGACCGAGTCCATCACCAGCGTCCGGGACATCTGCTGATCCATATGTACGCCAAACGCTTCTATAACCGTCACTACAGCAGCTCCCAGACGAAGCGCAGTATCTGGAAGGTGATCGACCAGCATGGCAATGGCTATGAAGTCGAGTTCTTTGTTGCAGAAGCAGGAAAGCATGTGTCCTTCAAGGTAAATGCGAGCCAGGCCTGACCTTCCTGGAAACTCGGTGCCCGTGAAAAGGGGCACCGACCTCTCCCTGCGACAGGAAACACCCAATGTCTACGATACATACCCAAGCCAGCAATTTTCTGGACTTCATGAAAACCGGCGTGGACAACCGTACCGGCCAGTTCACCCTCGCCGTCGCCCTGCCCCTACCACCCGCCAACCAGCTGAGAGGGCCGGCGCTCTCGATCACCCTGGCCTTCAGCGTGCTGGGCTCAAGTGTCAACAAAGGCTACGGACTAGGCTGGACCCTCGGGCTGTCCGAGCTCGACGGGAACACCCTGAGGCTCGCCTCCGGCGAGCAGTACGCCATAGATCAAGATGCCTCCACGTTCGCAGCCGATACGCCGCTGACCTTCAGCGATCAAAAACTCCCGGCGCTGCGAGTCACCCCACAACACAACGGTGATTTCCGGGTAGACAAGAAGTCCGGAGAACGCGAAATCCTGCGTGAGCAGGAAGACAGTGGCCGCTATCTGGTTGAGGAAATGCACTCCCCGGAGGGCCATCGCCTGTTCATCGACTGGGCGCCCTATGGCAATGACGGCCATTTCATTCTTCAGCAAATCAGTGATGAACAGCGCGCGCTGCTGCGCGTGGACCAGCTGGAGGAAGAAGTTCATCTCATCTTCAACCCGGATACCACGCAAGCGCTCATGTTGCGTCTGGTGTTGAGCAATGACCGACTCAGCGAAATCCACGTTCCCGGCATCCAGCGCCCTTTCGGCATCGAGTACGACGCCCTGGCCCTGGACAATGGAGCCCACCTGCTGCTGCCCACCACCCTGCACAGCCCGCTGGGCGCCCACGACATCGTCAAGTGGGCGACCGGGGCCGACGGCCATCAGCTGCCGGCCAACGCACCGTTTTCCCACCTGCCGCGGGTCGAGTCATGGATCCACAGCGCCGGCCCCCCCGACACCGAAAGGATGCACCACTACCGATGGATCGGCACGGCCAATTTCCTTGGCTTCGGCAGCGCCCAGGCGTTTTCCTGGGAACATGGACGAGACAACCTCTATCAGGTCGAAAGCGACTACCAGTACGAAGTGGTCGAAACGGTCAGCGATGCACAGGGCACGATCCTGGATATCATCACCCGCACCTGGAACCGCTTTCATCTGCCCCTCCTGGAAAGCTCGCGTCGAGGCGATTGCGAGATCAGCACGCATACCCGCTACGGTATCGACCCTGGCAGAACCTGGGAGGAGCAATCCAGTACCTGCCAGCTCCCCCATCAGGTCTCGACCACTTACACAGACCATGCCCGCCCAGGGGCCAGTCGCACCGAAACGACGGTTTATCAATACGACAACTACGGCAACATCACCCAGGTCGACTACCCAACCGGCATCAGTGAGATCAATTGCTACTATCCCGCCGAAGGGGGAGAAGGTTGCCCAGCAGATCCCTTGGGGATGGTGCGCTTCCTGCGCAAGAAAACCACCCGGCCAGCCAAGGCTGACGGCTCAGCTCCAATGTTGAGCAGCACGTACACCTATGCGCCACTCCCTTCACTGATCGTGGATGCCCCAGCGCATATCGTGGTCGAGCGTGAGCAGTTGCTGGACGAGCTGGACAGCCGCTTGCTGGAGGAGACCCGCCACATCTATTTCCATCAGCCCCACATCTGCTACGGGCGCATCCAGCGAAGCGTCACGACGCTCAACGGCAGGTCAACCGCTACCGAATACCACTATGGGCACGCAAACGGAGCGTTGGTTTTACGGAGCACGATCATCGGCTTCGAAAATGACGACGTGAACCGCTCAACCCACAACAGCGCGCAGTCCCTGCTCACAGGCCAGACCATTTGGGAACGTAGCGAGAGCGGGGCGCTCACCCGCTACGAGTATGACCAGATTGGCCGTATCGTCCGAACACTCAACGCAACCGGTAGCCCTTACCAGACACAGCGTCTGGTGCGTTACCACCTGGGAGACGCACTAGCCGTGAACCTGCACGGCACCAGCGTCCTGCCAGCGATGATGGTCGAACAGGTGGAGGTCACCGGCCGACGCCAGCGTCTGTGGCTCGACGGCGACGGACGTACCCGGCGTATCGAATTGGAAGACCTGGACAACGAACCCGGTCGCTTCCTTGAAATCATGCGCTGTGAATTCGATGCCCTGGGCCGGCAGATACGCCGGACAACCCAGGACTGGTTGTCCAAGGATTCGCCTGTTCCGCTGTCCCTGACCACCACCACCGTCTTCGACGACTGGGGCCAAGCCACCCTTACCATCGACGCCCAAGGCATATACACACATACGGTCCAGGACCCAATCACTCGTCGCTGCGAGCAATGGCAAGCTGCGGGCGGACTCTCCAGCCCTCGGAATGTGACCCTGAAAAACCTCGCGGGCAGCCCCATCGAAGAGCAGCGCTACGATTGCGAAAACAATCTGGCCCGTACATTGAAGTGGGTGCGCGATGGCCTGGACAGGGTAGTCGAAGAGCGGCTCAGCGTACCGAACATGTCCACTACCGTTACCCGCTACCGATATGACCACTATTCGCGGGTCATCGAAAAAGTCTTGGAAGATGGCACTACCCTCGCGTGGCAATTCGCGCCCCACAGCGATGGACAGCATCCCGAATTGATTACCACCACTGCCCCTGCGCAGGAGGAACAACGATGAACGCCATCACCTTGGGGCGGCAGACTTTCGACGGCCTGGGCCGCCAGCGCTCGGTCGAAGTGGCCGGGCGCACCACCCACTACCACTACCGCCCGGGCCAGTTGCCTCCCCACGCCAATACGCTTGCCGATGGAAGGCGCGTGGACTTCGCCTACGAACCACAACTGCATGACGTGCTGCTGTCTTCCACTGCCGAGGGCGGCCACAGCGAACAACTGCATTATCACCCTCGCCTGGGTCATCCCACCGAGGCCAGTGGTGCCCTGGGGACGCTGAAGTGGAGCTTCTCACCCGCCGGCTTGCCGCAGCAGGAGTCCTGGGTCATCGAGGGCGCCGAGTACAGTACCCTTTGGCATACATCGTTGGGCGGCAGACCACTGGGTTTCGTGGACGCCTACGGCACCAAACAACAACGCCATTACGATGCATTCGGCAGGCTCGCGCAAATCATCGCAGGCAAGGTCAGTACGCGCATCACCTATGACGCCCTTTCGCGTGTGAACCAAGTCACCACTCAAGATCAAGACGCCCGCGTTCTGGTCAGGCAACTGACCTACGATGCCATGGGGCGAGAAGCCAGCAGCACCTTCACCCTGACCGAAAACGGTGCAACTCGGACCTTCACCCAAACCCTCGGCTACAACACACTCGATCAGCTCATCCGACGTACTGGCAATGACGGCCAGCAAGAGGCTGACGAACGCTTCGCCTACGATTCGCGAGGCCGCTTGGTGCGCTTTACCGCGAACACCAATGCCGCACCACGGGATCCGTTCGGCAACGCCATCGTCGAACAACGCTTTGTCTTCAATGAGCGCGACGGCTATCGACAAGTCACCAGCCGTTTCAACGACAGCAGCGAAGATGTCGCCCACTTCCACTACGCAGCCGATGACCCCTGCCAGATCGTGGCGATCGATCATAGCCACTCCAGCTGGCCAGCGCGGATCGAGCTGACCTACGACGCCCACGGACGCGTCATCGCCGACAGCCTGGGGCGCAAGCTCACGTGGGACGCCCACGAACGTCTGCAACGCGTCGAATATGAGGGCAGGACGTGCGAGTACCGCTACACCCCGAATGGCCAACTACGCGACCGAATTATCGATGGCACGCTCAACCGCAGCTTCTTCAGCGGCAAGCAACTGACCCATGAGCACCAGGGAAACACCACACTTGAGGTGATGGGCGACGGCAGCACTCTGTTCGCGGTGAGCGCGATCACCGAAGGTGTACGCCAGACAACTTTGCTAGGCTGCGACGGCCAAGGCTCGATACGCATCAAAGCCGGCGCCCAGGCGCACATGCTGCAATACACCCCACATGGCAGCGAACAGGGCAACGACCAGCTACAGCCGTTCGGGTATGCAGGAGAACGCCGTGAACCACTGACCGGCTGGTACATCGCCGCAGGCTATCGGCCCTACGACCCCTTGTTGATGTGTTTCCTCGCGCCCGACAGCGAAAGCCCGTTCGGTCATGGCGGTATCAATGCCTACACCTACTGTGGCGGCGACCCGGTCAACCGCATCGACCCAGATGGGCACAGCTGGCAGACCTGGGTCATGGCCGGCATTGGTCTGGCGGTCGGAGCACTGGCAACGGTCGCCAGCTTTGGCGCCGCCGGCGCCGCGCTTGCCGCGAGCGGTATGCTCAGCGCAAGCGGCGCACTGTCCGTGGCGACGGCGACGCTCAACATCGTGTCCATGGGCACGGGAGCGGCAGCGATGGCCATGCAAGCGCAAGGCAAGAATGAGCAAGCCGCCAACGTGCTCGGCTGGATATCTTTAGGCACAGGGGTATCCAGTCTTGCAACGGGGGGCTTGGCACGGATGGCTGGAAAATGCGTCAGCACACTCAAGCGCAGCAATGCACTGAGAAAGCCCGCAGCTCACGCCCCCAAGAACCCTCAGCATTCAATTGACGTCATGTTCAGAAGCCCCAGAACCAACCAAGCAGAGGTCGTCTGGTACGACGATGCATGGGGCAGAGGGATAAAAGCTTTTGAAACACATGGGGGCAAGAACGGTGTCTTGATGAATGCGGCCGGCCAATACGAAGACGCAGCACGCATCGCGCTGCGCGAAATAGCCCCGCGCCTGGCCCATACGCCAGCTGGCGAGCCCATCGTCCTGCTGGCCTGCTGGGGCGGGAAAAGCGGCGCGGCGCAACGAATCGCCGATGTGCTGCAACGCCCGGTTTATGGCACCGACAAGATCACTTACGTCCCAGGTGTAAGCCGTATGGACAGGCTGGACGTCGGCAATCTCTGGTCGACCGTGCCCATGCAGAAGATCTCTAGATACCGTCGTTTGCTAGGTGCCAAAGGTCCGTACGACTTCGACAGTACACTGGAGCCGGCAACTGGACGAATGTACTTCCCATCATGAGGCCCCTACCTGTAGACACACCGTCAGGCAGATCATATCGGTAGCGCCTTGAGCCAGAACGACATGATCTTGTCGCTGCTTTCCTGCTCGTCCCGATCGCGCCAGGCATGACGGGTACGCAATGAAGGGTCCTGCAGGAAGCCGCGGTTACGCCAGAAACCGTGCAATGGTTTGTAATTGGCAGGCCGCAGCGGGTGTATGCCTGGGCGCTCGACAACGCAGAACGCGCAGTAATCGAACCCGGCCAACTTATGTGCATACGATTCGCGCTCGATGAAAAAGCGCACGCCCAGGCCCTGACTGCGATAAGCAGGTAGCAACACCGAGCCACCAAAGTAGTACACCGACGTCGGATCACGTCCCTGGGCAAGGAACGGTTGCTGGAAGAGAGGCGTCTCGTCTGTCAGCGGCAGGCCGGTGGAGGCACCTACTAATTGGCCACCGTCCAATGCCACCACCATCAAGCTGCGACCAGAATCGGCGTAGGTGGCCAAGTGATTCGTCTCATGCTCCAGCGAACCTTCATAGAGGTAGGGATACTCGCGAAACACCGTCAGGCGCAAGCGCGCAAGCTCATCGATATAAGGCGCAATCGCCGCGCCATGCAGCAAGCGTATTTCCATGGGGAAGCAGTCGTCTGGTCGCGGTGGATAACGCGCTCGGGCAAGCCGGCCTGAGGGGAAACCCTACCATCGGCATCGCAACCTGCCGTTGTCCCTGCGCGACAGGTGCTTCTCCAGGACCGCTACCGACAGACTGCTCACGACCTTACTGAATGCGCGTCCCAAGCACCTTGAGAAACGCCGCAAGCCACGCCGGATGCGCAGGCCAGGCCGGCGCCGTCACCAGGTTGCCGTCCACATGGGCCTGGTCCACCGCGATATCGATGAACCGTCCGCCCGCCAGCCGTACCTCGGGCGCACAGGCGGGATAAGCGCTGCACTCACGCCCTTCGAGCACACCTGCCGCCGCCAGCAACTGCGCCCCATGGCACACCGCCGCGATCGGCTTGCCGGCCAGGTCGAACGCCTTGACCAGCTCCAGCACCTTGTCGTTCAGGCGCAGGTATTCCGGCGCACGCCCACCGGGGATCAGCAACGCGTCATAGCTCTCGGCCCGCACCTGAACGAAGTCGTAGTTCAACGCGAAGTTGTGCCCGGGCTTCTCGCTGTAGGTCTGCTCGCCTTCGAAATCGTGAATCGCCGTGCGCACCGTCTGCCCGGCGATCTTCTCCGGGCACACGGCATGGACGGTATGGCCGACCATGGCCAGGGCCTGGAACGGCACCATCACTTCGTAGTCCTCCACATAGTCACCCACCAGCATGAGAATCTTCTTCGCCGTCATCGCATCCACTCCATCGGTTGTCTGGGAACAGTTCCAGCACGATAGTCTGCTTTGCGTGACGGCGATATACGTCGCTAGTCGCGGCGATCCAGCAGATTGGCCACCAGCCGGTCCAGCCAGCCCCACAGGCGCTGTTGCACCCGACGCCACAGTGGACGGGCATGCCAGCGCGCCAGGTCGACCTCCAGGCTCTGGGCGAAATCGCGCTCGAAGCTGGCGGCGACAGCAGCACTCAGCGGCGGATCGATGGCTTCGACGTTGGCCTCGAGGTTGAAGCGCAGGTTCCAGTGATCGAAGTTGCAGGAGCCGACGCTGACCCAGTCGTCCACCAGCACCATCTTCAGGTGCAGGAAGCATGGCTGGTATTCGAATATCCGCACCCCGGCACGCAGCAGCCTTGGGTAATAGCGGTGCCCGGCATAGCGCACCGCCGGGTGGTCGGTGCGCGGGCCGGTGAGCAGCAGGCGCACGTCGATACCCTTCTGCGCGGCACGGCGCAGCGAGCGCCGCACGCTGAAGGTCGGCAGGAAGTACGGCGTGGCCAGCCAGATACGCCGCTGGCCGCTGTTCAGCGCGCGCACCAGCGCATGCAGGATGTCCTTGTGCTGGCGGGCGTCGGCATAGGCCACCCGGCCCATGCCCTGGCCCTGCGCCGGCACCTGGGGCAGGCGCGGCAGGCCGAAGCCCTCGGGCGGGCGCCAGGCGGTGCGGCGCTGGTTGGCGTGCCACTGGCGGTCGAACAAGAGTTGCCAATCGGTGACGATCGGCCCCTCCATGCGCACCATCACCTCGTGCCACTCGCTGGTGTCGGCATCCGGTGTCCAAAACTCGTCGGTGACCCCGGTACCGCCGACCACCGCCCAGCGTTCGTCCACCAGCAACAGCTTGCGATGATCGCGATAGAGGTTGCGCAAGCCCCGGCGCCAGCGCAGGCGGTTGTACCAGCGCAGCTGGACACCCGCCGCCAGCAGGCGCTCGCGCAACGACACGGTAAAGGCCAGCGAACCGTAGTCGTCGAACAGGCAGCGTACCCGCACGCCGCGTCGAGCCGCCTGCTCCAGGGCGTCGACCACAGCCTCGGCGCAGGCGCCGGCCTCGACCAGGTATAGCTCCAGGTCGACCTGGAACTCGGCACGCACGATCGCCAGGAGCATGCGCGGGAAGAACTCGGGGCCGTCGATCAGCAGTTCGAACTGGTTGCCATCCCGCCAGGGGAAGACTGGCCCCGGCATGTCAGCGGGCGGTGAAGATCAGCACCGCGCTCACCGGCACCGAGGGGTTGATCGACTTGAGCCCGGCCAGCTTGCGCAGGTTTTCCAGGCCCGGCAGCAGGCCGAACGCCGAGGCGCGCAGGATCAGCGGCTCCAGCGTCACCACCTGGAAACGCCGCTCGTCCAGGCGTGTGGCCAGCAGCAGGGTGTTGTAGCTGCGGGTCTGGCCGTGCAGGGTCACGCTCACCGGCAAGCGCAGTTCCAGCTGCGCGCCGTTGGCCAGGTCGTTGATCGGGCGCAGGTCGATCTGTGCCTGCACCGTGGCCTCGGGGAACTGCTCGAAGGCGAACAAGCTGTCGCGCATGCGCTCGTCACGCAGTGGGATGCCGCTGCTGATCGAGTCCATCTCGATGCTGACCTCGGCCGCGCCCTTGCGGTCGACCTTGCCATGCAGCACCAGGAAACGGTTGACCTCGGCGATATTGCCATTCTTGCCGGTGACGAAGGACAGGCGCGAGGACTCGCCATCCAGGTGCCAGTTGGCATGGGCGGGCAGGCACAGGGCGAGCAGGAGGGCGGGCAGCAGGCGGGACGGCTTGAACATGTGAAATCCTGTGAATCAAGGCCGTCAACCTTACCTGCACGGTTTCACGGCAGCAAGCGGCAGCCTTCGCGGTTGCCCTGCCAGGCCGCCTGGTTGCGCCGACCTAGGCCCTCGGCGGTGACCAGACGCCGGGAGCTGTCCTCTTCCAGCAGGCCCAAGGGCAGGTACTGGCGCACATAGCCCCGGCAATAGGCCTCAGCGAAACCCATCACGAACCGGCACGAGCAGTACTCTTTCGCCGAGTAGGCCGAAAGGATATCCGGGAAGTCCGCCAACGCCTGGCGCTCGTGCCAGCCCCAGGCCGACAGGGCCAGTACCAGCAGAAGCACGACCCGCTTCATGCCCCCTCCCCGGCGACGGCCGCCAGCACCCGCTTGAGCAGTTCGTTGTGGCTGAAGCTGCCATCGCGGTCATCGGCGTAGCGCACGATCACCAGCTTTTGCGTGGGCAGCACATAGAGCGCCTGGCCCCAGTGGCCGAGTGCGGCGAACGTGTTGCTCGGCGCATCCGGCCACGGCACCGGCTGGCCGGGCAATGACTGGTTGAGCCACCAGTGCCCGCCGGGGTTGGCTTCACCCGGCACAGGCTGCGCGGCGCTGAACAAAGTGCGGTTGAACGCCACCCACTCGGCCGGCAGCAACTGTTGCTCGCGCCAGTGCCCGTCACGCTGCATCAACAGACCGATGCGCGCCAGATCGCGCGCACTGAGATAGAGGTACGAGGAACCTACATAAGTGCCCTCGCCATCACGCTCCCAGACCGCACTGTCGATCCCAAGTGGGGTAAACAGGGCTTGCCAGGGATAGTCCGCATAGCGCTCAGGTGCGAGCATGCCGCGCAGGCTGGCGGCCAGCAGGTTGCTGTCACCGCTTGAGTAGACGAACTGCGTGCCAGGCGCACTGGCAGCGGGCCTGGATGCCGTGTAGGCGGCCATGTCGGTGCGGCCACGGGTGTAGAGCATGGCCACCACCGACGACTTCAATGGCGCATATTCGTAATCTTCCTGCCAGGCCAGGCCACTGGCCCAGTGCAGCAGGTCGGCCAGGCGCAGTCCGGCATGCCGCTGCAGGGCCGGGTAATAGCGGGCAGCCGGGTCATCAAACCTGAATCGCCCCTCGCCGTAAGCCACGCCCATGACCGTGGCCAGCACGCTCTTGCTCACCGACCAGGTCAGGTGGGGTGTGTCGACACGGGTCGGCTCGGCGTAGCGTTCATGGAGAATGCGCCCGTCGCGGATGATCAACAACGCATCGGTGCGAATGCCACCGCGCACGGCATCGCGTGGCGCGAAGGCGTAGGTGTCTACGGCTTGCCAGTCGATGAGCGTGTTGTCGACCGGCCACTGCGCCGCGGGCCAGTCTTCGGCCCTGGCTGAAGCTACAGCCAGGGCACAGGCAAGGAACAGTGACTTCATGGGAGGCCTGTGTGGGGGCTCAAAGACCATCCAGCGTCTCAGGCTTTCATGACAATCCAGCGGCAGCCCAGGCCTTGGCCAGGCGCTTGTCACGGGCGGCGCCGGCCAGCGCCAGCACGCCCTGGTCACGTTGCCACAACTGCGTCCAGTGCGCCGGCCCGGCGGCGAGCGCCTGCTCGATCTCGCCCCGCAAGCCCTGGAACTGGGCAAACAGGCCCCCCAGCAGCAAATGGCAGGCCACGCTGTCCGGGCATTGCCGGCTGACCTCCGCGCAGCCGGCGAGCAGGCCGATCAGTTTCAGACGGAGTGGCTGCGGCCAGGCGCACTCCTGGGCAACGCCATGCAGCCAAGCCACCAGCGCGGCGAGCACATACAGGTCTTCGAGGGAGCGGAACGGCTTGACGTAGGCATCCCAGCCATCGCCGGCCAGCAACTCGCACGCGGCATCCTTGAGCTGCAGGCGGCCATGGCCGACCTCGGGCATCAACGGCAGGGTCGGCAAGGCTTCAAGGTTGACCCCCGGCTCGCCCGGATAGACCACCGCCAGTTGCAAGCGCGGCGCCTCATCCGCGCCTTCGTGGCGCGCGGCTACCAGCAGCCATTCAGCGTCCAGCCCGGCGGTGACGAAGTCCTTGCTGCCGGTCAGGCGCAGGCCGTCCAGGCGGGTGTGCATGTCCGCCGGGCGCACGCTGCGCCGCTCGGTGGCACACAGCGCCCCCAAGCTGGCCGGTGCGCTGGGCCACAGCACCCGCAGTGCCGCCTGGTAGCCGAGCAGGAAGGCCAGACCGGGCGTGGCCATGGCACGCCCGCCCAATACCGCCAGCTCGAACGGCGCCACCGCCCCCAGGCGCTCGAGCACCGCCGCATAGGTTTCGCCCAAGGTCGCCGCCAGCGGGTGGCGCTGGGGATCGTTGAGTCGTTGCAACCAGGCCATCGCAAGCTCCTTTGAGGGGTGTCACGCAAGCATCACCAAAGATTCACGGGGGTGACACCGGGCGTACCTAGGCTGACTTTGCACAACAAAGCCGACCGGCCGCAACCCTTTGGCTGGCTTATGGAGACTCGCAATGACTCGGATCGCTCGCTCTGGCGACAACAGCACTGAACGCCGTCTGCAAGCCGAGCGCCTGGTCGGCGCCGCGGCCCTGCAGGAAGCACAGGCCCTGCGCTTCAAGGTGTTCAGCGCCGAATTCAAGGCCAAGCTCAAGGGCGCCGAACACGGGCTGGACATGGACGACTACGACATCCACTGCCGCCACATCGGCGTGCGCGACCTGGCCACCGGCCAGCTGGTTGCCACCACCCGCCTGCTCGACCACCAGGCCGCCAGCAGCCTGGGCCGCTTCTACAGCGAAGAGGAGTTCAGCCTGCACGGCCTGTTGCAGCTGCAGGGGCCGATCCTCGAGCTGGGCCGCACCTGCGTCGACCCGGCCTACCGCAACGGCGGCACCATCGCCGTGCTCTGGAGCGAACTGGCCGAAGTGCTCAACGAGGGCCGCTACAGTTACCTGATGGGCTGTGCCAGCATCCCCATGCAGGACGGCGGCGTGCAGGCCCACGCCATCATGCAGCGCCTGCGTGAACGCTACCTGTGCACCGAGCACCTGCGTGCCGAACCGAAAAAGCCGCTGCCCAGCCTGCCGCTGCCGAACAACGTCATCGCCGAAATGCCCCCGCTGCTCAAGGCCTACATGCGCCTGGGCGCGAAGATCTGCGGCGAGCCGTGCTGGGACGAGGATTTTCAGGTTGCCGACGTGTTCATCCTGCTCAAGCGCGACGACCTCTGCCCGCGCTACGCCCGTCACTTCAAGGCGGCGGTCTGATGCGGCGCCTGCGGGCCGGTGCCCGCCTGCTGCGGCTGTTTCTGGTGCTGACCCTGGGGCTGGCCATGGCCTGCGTCATCGCCCTGGGCGAGCGTCTGGGGCTGAACGCCTCGATAGAACAGCGCCAACGCTGGACACGGCTGTTCATGGGGTATCTGGTCGCCGCCCTGCCCTTCGAAGTGCAGGTCAGGGGCGAGCTGCCGCAACAACCGATGCTATGGGTCTGCAACCATGTGTCGTGGACCGACATCCCGCTGCTGGGCATGCTCACCCCGCTGTCGTTCCTGTCCAAGGCCGAGGTACGCCACTGGCCGCTGGCCGGCTGGCTGGCCGAGAAGGCCGGGACGCTGTTCATTCGTCGCGGCGGCGGCGATGCACAACGCCTACGCGAGCAGATCAGCGAACAATTGGGCGAGCAACGCCCCCTGTTGATCTTTCCCGAAGGCACCACCACGGACGGTCGCAGCCTGCGCACCTTCCATGGGCGCCTGCTGGCCGGGGCGATCGACCAGGTCACGCCGCTACAGCCTGTGGCAATCCAGTACCTGCGCGCGGGCCAGACCGATCCGATCGCGCCGTTCATTGGCGAGGACGACCTGGTTTCCCACTTGATGCGGCTGTTCGCGCAGGACCGCGGACAAGTGGTGATCCACCTGTTGCCGCCAATCGGCAGCGCGGGCAAGGAACGCGCGGTACTGGCTTTCGAAGCGCAACAGGCGGTCCATCTGGCGCTGTTCGGCGTAGAGAATGTCGAGGTGGCACCGAGGCGACAGGCTCGGGCAGCCTGAATCCGCGATTGCGGACTCAAGCCGATTGCTGTGCCTGGGCAAATGCCTGCAACTGCGGATAGAACTCGCGAAAGTCCGCCAACAACGGCTCGTACAACCGCTCCAGTTCCACCATCACCCCTGCCATCCCCTCAGGCCGCGACAGGCGCCGGGCAATTCCGGCAAACACCTGCTCCAGGGTAGCGAAATCGCCATACGCTCCCAGCCAGTCGTCGGCCGCCATCAACGGCGCAATGCGCGCCAACCGGCCCGGCAACTCCGGCTCGGCGAGCAATACCTTGTAGAAGTCATCGGTGAACCGCGCCAGCGGCTGCTCGGCATACGCCGCCCAATGCCGCGCCAGGCAGTGGTCGAAGAACACATCCAGGACGATCCCGGCGAACCGCCGCCGCTCACGCGGAAAACGCGCCAGCGCCGCCAGCACCAGCGGGTGGCTGTCGGTGTAGCGGTCGATGTGTCGGTGCAGCCGAATCGAAGCCTCCAGCGCAGGCGGGAAGCGCCCCGCGAGCTCGCCCTTGACGAAATCGCCATACAGGCTGCCAAGCAGTTGCTGCGGCGCGGGGCCGCCCAGATGAAGGTGCGCGAGATAGTTCATGGCGCCAGTCTAGCACCGCTGCCTTCTATATCGTCACAAGACGATATAGCCAATGCTGCTGGCCTTAGGATCACTTCATATTTGTATATCGCGATGCAGCGATTTATATTTCGATCCATCGCGATATACCGCTACACGCCACGAGCCCAACCATGCCCCTCGATCTCGACGAAATAATAAAAGCCCTGGCCCATCCGGTTCGGCGCGACATCCTCAACTGGCTGAAAGACCCGGCCGCGCAGTTCCCCGACCAGCACCACAGCACCGAGCACGGTGTGTGTGCCGGGCAGATCGACCAACGCTGCGGCCTGTCGCAATCGACCGTGTCCGCCCATCTGGCCACCTTGCAGCGCGCAGGCCTGATCAGCAGCCAGAAGATCGGCCAGTGGCATTTCTTCAAGCGCAACGAGGCGACCATCAAGGCGTTCCTCGAGCACATGAGCCAAGAGCTCTGACCTGATCCAAGCGAGGCTTTGCACATGACGACGTTGTTCGACCCGATCACACTGGGCGACCTCGAGCTGCCCAACCGCATCATCATGGCCCCACTGACCCGTTGCCGCGCCGACGAAGGCCGCGTGCCCAATGCGCTGATGGCCGAGTACTACGTGCAACGCGCCAGCGCCGGGCTGATCCTCAGCGAGGCGACCTCGGTCACGCCGATGGGCGTCGGCTACCCCGACACCCCCGGTATCTGGAGCGACCGGCAGGTGCGCGGCTGGCACAACGTGACCAAGGCCATCCATGGCGCAGGTGGGCGCATCTTCCTGCAATTGTGGCACGTCGGGCGCATCTCCCACCCGTCGTACCTCAATGGCGAACTGCCAGTGGCCCCCAGCGCGATCCAGCCCAAGGGCCATGTCAGCCTGGTGCGCCCGCTCAGTGACTACCCGACCCCGCGCGCGCTGGAAACCGAAGAGATCGCCGACACCGTCGAGGCCTACCGCAGCGGCGCCGAGAACGCCAAGGCCGCCGGCTTCGACGGCGTGGAGATCCACGGCGCCAACGGTTACCTGCTCGACCAGTTCCTGCAGAGCAGCACCAACCAGCGCACAGACCGCTATGGCGGCTCGCTGGAGAACCGCGCGCGGTTACTGCTGGAAGTGACCGATGCCGCCATCGAGGTATGGGGCCCGGGCCGCGTGGGCGTGCACCTGGCGCCACGCGCCGATGCCCATGACATGGGCGACGCCGACCGTGCCGAGACATTCACCTATGTGGCCCGGGAGCTGGGCAAACGCGGCATCGCCTTCATCTGCTCGCGGGAGAAAGAGGCTGACGACAGCATCGGTCTGCTGATCAAGGCAGCGTTCGGCGGCCCCTACATTGTCAACGAGCGCTTTGACAAGGCCGGCGCCAATGCTGCCCTGGCCAGCGGTAAAGCCGATGCCGTGGCCTTCGGCATTCCGTTCATCGCCAACCCCGACCTGCCAGCGCGCCTGGCCGCCGATGCACCGCTCAATGCGCCGCATCCGGAGACGTTCTATGGCAAAGGCCCGGTCGGGTATATCGACTACCCGCGGATGTAAGCGAATGCTGAGCCTGTAGAATCGGGCTCCAGCAAGTGGATGCCGGCGGGCGATCAGAAGTTGTAGCGCAACCCCAGGTTGACCCCGTACGGCTGCTCGATATGCTCGCCATTGCTGTACTGGAACTCGCCGTGCAGCTGCAGCACTTCCGAGACCTGCGCCACCAGGCCCACGGCCACCTCGCCACGGGTGCCGGAGAGGTCGTTGGTGAAGTGGTTGTCGTTGATCTTCACCTTGTTGCTGTTGATGAACTCGTGGGCCGCCGCGACTTTCAGGTAAGGCTGCAGGACACTGCCGTTGTCCAGCGCCAGGCTGCGCCCGACCTGCGCACCGACCTTGCCGAGCAACGAGTTGGCGCCATCGCTCTCGGCCCGCAGGCCGTTGTCCAGGGTGTAGCTGTCGCCATCGACCCACAAAGCGGACAGCTGGGTGAACGGTTCGACATACCAGCCATCATCCAGCTTGAAGTGCCGGCCAACCTCAACCGAGGCCCCGAGGCCGTCGTTGTGATACTCGCCCTTGGTCTTGCGGCCATCGCTCATCACCACATCGTTGCGGTTACGCAAGCGGTTGTACTTGAGCACCGCGTCGATGTAGTAACCACTGTCGGTCATCCAGGTGCTGTAGGCGCCGACATAGTAGCTTTTGATCTTGCCGGAAGAGCCGAGGCTGTAATCCAGGTTCGACTCGCTGTAACCGCCCATCACCCCGAGCAACCAACGGCCATCGTAGCCAGGCAAGGCGCCGTCGGCGCCGAAGCTCACACCGTTCTGGTCCTGCTGGTAGGCCACGGCGCTGCCCGCCGACAGGTTGTAGCGGTTGCCATAGCTGCGCATCCACAAGCCCTGGCCCTGGCCCAGGCGCAGTTCGCCCATGCGGCTGCGCAGCGACGACAGTTCACCATACCAAACGGTCGGCGCGGCGCTGAACATGCCCAGCACCGCATGGGCGCTCGGAGTCAGCACGTTGCCGGGCTTCTGCTTCAGGTACCAGTTGTCCTCGCCGTCGCCTTTTTCCAAGGTGTAGAGGAAGGTGCCGAAATCGATATCGTGCAACAGGCCGAAGGTGGCGTCGCCCCCACCGGTCTCGATGATGCGGTGCGGCGCCTGCCCTTCCACCGGATCGACACCGGTGCTGGCAATGCTCAGTTGATGATTGCCCTCTGCCGCACCAGTGACTTTCAGCATGTCGCCGGTGCCGCTGGCCAGGTCGATGTCCATCACGAAGATGCCCGAGCCCTTGAGGTTGTCTACCGTCAGGGTCTTGAAGCCAGTCATTGTGTCCCGATCGGTGAAATCGACCGTGCCATTGTCGAGCGTCAGGTCGCCAACCTCGCCATCCTTGGTCAGGATCCAGCGGCCACCGCTCTCCAGGGCCAGGCTCTGGACATTGACCAGGTTACCCCTGAGCGAGGCATTGTTGCGCAGTACCAGGTTGGCGCTGCTGGTGCCATCGACCACCACGTCGCCGGACAACTGACTGTTATCGGCCGTGAAGTCAGTGCTCATGCCTCTGGTGACCTCAAGGATCGTGCCGTTGCCACCTACCAACTCGCTGCCGTTGCTTACCTCGATGGTTGCCGTGCCGATGGTCCCGTCGCTGGCAGCCCGAACCAATATGGCGCTTCCGGTTTCACTCATGACCTTGGAACCATCCAGCTTCACCTGCGAGCCGCCACCTCCGTCGGCGGCCAGGTCCTGGGTTACATTCAGGCCATTGGTCTTACCGCTGATGACGCTACCGCCAGAGGCGATCAAGGTTGAGCCATTGAGGTAGGCGCCCATTCGCCGGGTGCCGGTCAATGAGCTGCCTATGAGCTCAAGCACGCTACCTTGGCTGAGTGCCGCGCCGCTGCCGCCACTGATCGTGCTGCCCTTGGCGACAATGGTGGAGGTAGTGCTCGCACTGACCCCGTAGCCGTTCGTTCCGCCGGTGACCGTCGCCCCGTCAAGTGACGCCTGGGTACCTTCGCGCATTGCAATGCCCACCCTCGTACCGGATGTCGTTACCTGCCCACCGTTCACTGTGACCGTCGAACCGCTCAACGCGGTGATCCCATCAGTACTACCACTGGCCGTGATCAGCAGGTTCGATCCATTTCTCAGGGTGTAATCGTCCGAGACGGGCGTGCTGACCGTTTCATCCTGGCCATCGAGGTCCTTCGCCTCGGCCAGCCCCGTCCCGGCCATGGCACTGAACAGGCCCACCGCAACGCTCAAGGGCATGGCAGAAATCATCGATTTCACATTGCTCTCCTGTTTCAACTCGTTAACTGAGCGGTGGGCAGTCGCAAGACCTGGGCACCGCCAGAAAGGAGCGCGCAGTGTCGGCAAGAAGCCAAGAAACTTCTGTAGGACTTTTCTTTACTTGATAGAAATACGCCGTATTTTCCTAATCAGGCTGGAAGCTCGAGACGGGTGAAAATTGCCTGGTTTCAGGCTTGCTTGCATCCACGAGGAAGGAGTAGTTGGCAAGTACGGTTTTTCTGCTGTCGGCCTCGGCCCAAGACGGGTCGACGAGGACCTTGAAGTATCGACCGTCCTGGTAGACCTTGACGGTTGCCCGCCTGAGCTCACCGCCTTCAGCCTGCCAATGAAGATCGACTTGGTCCCCGTCCTTGATGCGGTCATAACGCAGGGAGAACTTGGGTGTATCACCGCCGTACGACATGTAGTCCGGCGCCTGCAGATCGTCGCGATCCTGCTGCCTCACGTTTAGAGCGAGTACATCGGAATACTCTTCGTCCCCACCTTTAGCCGGCCTGGCCAGGTAACTGACCGACACGGTCTTGCCGATGAAGGCCATCAGCACGCCAATGGGCACTTCGAAAACCAGATCGCCCGGTGTTACGACCCTCTTCCAGGGTGACTGATAGGTGAAGGCGACGCGTGCCCAAACACCGCGCTCTTCCTCCTCACCCACCCAGCGAACGGCAATCTCTTGGTCTTTGTTCATACTGGAGTATCGGGCCACGGTGACCTTCACATGGGTTGCATCGAGGAAGTCCTTATGAAAATCCAACTGGTCCTTGTCCTCACCGGATGCCTTCTCGACTTCCGGTCGGCGCAATACATTGGGCACTCGCCAGCCGTTTGTCGGTGAACGGGAGCTCGCCCCGCCCGCAGTGACCAATGTGTAGAACAGCTTCAGACTGCCGCCCCGTAATGCTTCGACCCTCTCCTTGAACACCACATGCTCGACGGCGCCTACACCATCGACCACCAACGTCCATTGGCCGTTGTCTGGCTTGCCTGCGCTGTTGATCCCCCTCCACTCGAGCAACAGATGATCACCTGCCACCATGTGCTTGTAGGGTTGAATTTTCACAGTGGCACCCTTTCTGGGCACGTCCTGGGGATCAAGCCATCTCCCCTCGGCCTCGACGATCTCCGGCTTCTCAAGAGAAAATGCACCGGTAATCTTGACCGTATAGGTGTCAGACGTGCGCCAGGGCGAGCCGCTGATACGATAAAGCACCGTGGCGCTGCCCTGCAGCGCCTGCGCCGCGTGGCTGTTGTCTAGCGTGAACGCCAGATCTTCCGCGAGATCGTCTGCCTCCAGCTTTTCGATTCCGTCGAAGACCGGAGGCAGTGACGAACCATTGGCAGTCAACCCAACCCAGATCAACTCCAGCGTCTTGCCAAGCCAGGCGGGCTCAGGTGTGACGATGACCTTGACAGGGGCACCGTCCAGCGCATTGAAGTCGAGCTCATCGCGTTCATTGACGCCCTCAACCCTAGGCGCAGGTAGCGTCTGGGTCAGGCGCAGGGCCAGCGAATTATGGGCAAGCGAGACCACGGACTCATTGCCTGCCAGGTCTTGCACTTGGTAGGTGAAGCGGATCGGTATGCTGTCGAACAAGGCCTGCAAGTTCGTCAACGATATCGTGACCTCGGTGGGATCAGTCTCGCTCTCGACCTTGAACGGGCCTTCGGTCACCGATACGACGCCGTCGGTGATGGTGAGGGTGATCTGATCACCCAACTGCCGACCGTCGTAACCACTGACACTTATCGTAAGCTTGCCACCGACGAAATCGGACTCTAGGATGTGCCCTCGCTCCTCAACGTCGGCAGGAAATACCACCTTGCCCAGAGCCCCTTCCGAGCCGCCTGGTGCCTGCCTGTCGATACGCACGTAAAAAGAGTTCTTGGCGAATTCCCAATCATCACTGCCTACCTGCTTGGCCCCGTAGCCAAGCAGGAATCGCTCGTCCTGGCCTTCGGTGACGCTGTCCCAGTAACTGGGGGGGATAGCGAGCATGAAATCGGGGCCGGGTTCGCCAGGAGGATTCGCTTCCTCCTCAGTGACAACATGATAGGCCCCCGCTACACCCTCAAGGTTAACGTCATCCCATATCAAGGCGATGACGACCCCTTCGCCGATGTGCTGCCACCAAGGCACTTTCACCGTTAGGGCCTGGCCCTGCCGTTCGACAGGCAGGAGCTCGGCGTTTCCCTTACCGTCGTCGCGCAAATCGACAACCAGATCCGGGAGTGCGAGCGTCCCGGTGACTTCAGTAGATCCTGCCATGCGCTCACCCTCCACGGGTCGTGGTTTCTTGGCTAGGCTCTGTATGAAAAGCCTTGATACTCGGTGATGCTGCGTTGAAAACAGCCTCGGAATGCTCATTTACAACCCGTAAACTCCGCTTCCTCGGCTGTTTTCGCCTTGCCTGACCTTCGTCTCAAGATTTCTCATACAGACCCTAGTCGAGGCGACAATCAATTGCCGTTTCAGCGTCACTTCCGGGCGCTGGCACGCAACCCAGGGAACGGGCAGGAGTCTTCGCCTACGTTTCTGATCGATACAAAGACGCGCTTGTGGCCGGATCGTTTGCTCCCAATCGAGTTGGTCGCCGTATATTCAACCGTCGCGCTACCCAGGCAGACCTTGTACGCCCACTCCTCATCGACAGTGGCAGTGATCTCCCCAAGCCCCACATCATCGACACTGAGCTCTCGCATAGGGAGATCCTTTGTAGCCCCTGGGATCGGATTGCCTTCGGCACCCACCCTCCCGTCATCCGCCTTGAGATGGATCTGGATCGTGTCGCCCTGCTTTGCTGTGCTAAACAGTTTGATGCGAATCGGCAAGCCATTCTTGGCATGGGTTCGATCGATCGAGTCTTGGGAATTGAGGCGAGTGAATTCAAGGACATCAAGATCAGCACCACCGCCTGGCAGGTCTCCGGGGCGAATGACCTTGACCGCTTTGAAGAGCGGGAACGCAGGGTTGTTGTCAGGAGCCGAGTTGAACAGCCGGGTGACAGTGTTGGTCATGGGTACCTGGCCACTCGGTTGACTCGCCAACCATGCCGGCAATATATTACGGGTAACATCTGCCGCTGCGCCTGCTTCGGCCGCACTCACCGAATCAAGATCAAAGACGTTGATGAAGTTGTTATCGCCATCAACCGCATCCCCCCAGACAAATTGGAGCACGTCGTCCTCCGCCAGCAGAGGGTCACCATTCTGGTCGGTCCAGGGGATGGTCAACACCGCCCCCTGCAAGACATCCTCCGGCGTCAGGTCATCGACTTTTCCGCTGGCATTACCTGTGATGGTCGGTTGTTTCAGATTACCGTGCCCCGGAATCTCCGGATCAGGGTCAGGCCCGCCAGGCAGTCGCAGGTCGACATTGACCACGTTCGGCGTTGCCGTCTCGGCGATCTTGGAGCCTGCGCGCCACAGCTGATAGCCGACGTTGACCGCACCGTCTTGCGGGCCATTACTGGTAAGCGCATACAACAACTCGATCTCCATCAGATCACCTGAACCTGGTGGAAACGGTACTATGTGGTCGTCAGACGGTTGTCCGTTCCACAGCACGACAATCTTGTCGTTGGCGTGAATGCCTGTAATCTCCGGGATCACAACTCTGACCCCTGCCCGGGCATCCTTTTCGAGCAACAACTGAGGCGGTGCTTCTTCATCGCCAAACTTCGGCACTTTCAATTTATCAAGCGCGACCGGGATATCCTTCAGCAAAAGTTTCAGATTATTATGCGGCACGGAAACGGCTGAAGTATGACCGGCCCGATCAGTCACGACATATGAAAAGGTGATAGGTACTTCATCCGCTAACGTATCAAATGCCGCCAATGACAACTGCACGACCGTCGCATCACTACTACTAACAACCTTGGCTGACTGTGGCGGGCTGGTATTGGCGCGGTCCGACATGGTCACGGCAATCGTGTCATAGGGCCGTTGTTCCATATATCCCTGAACGGTTGCCGCCAACTTATCCCCAACAAAGTCCGATTTCAGAATATATCCCCTGGTCTCGATTGCATCAGAGAATTTTATCTTCGCCAGGGTACCCGCGCTGCCCCCCGGGGTAATCTTGTCGATCCGCACGGGCCGAACGGGGCTATTGGTCCAGTCACCAGAGCCGACTTGCCTGAGTGAATACCCCAGCATGACCGTTCTATCCGTTCCTGAGGCAATGGCATCCAGGTACTTGACGGGCACTGAGAGCTTGAACCTGAATGTAGGATCTAAGGCTTCCGCCTCAAGTACCTCGTGCCAGGCGAGGTCCTCCTCATCAACCGCCTCTAACTGCTTCCCATCCCAAAACAGAGCGATAGTCTGACCCTCTTCGGCGTCGTCCCAGATAAGGACCTCCGTTGCCAGGGGCTTGCTCTGCTCTGCTACGGGCAGCACTACGCCGGGTGCGCTGCTAGCATCGGGATCTTCCGAGATCAGGCTGGGAACTTCCAAGGGATTGAAGGCATCCACAAAGAGCGTGCCGCGTGGATAGACAGCCGTGGAGCGTTTGGGCAGTGCCTTTGATGATTGACGAAGTTGTTCACTATCTTGAGCGGACACAGGCTTATTCATGAAAATCTCCAGAACCGATACATTTCAAGAAAAAAGTACCACGCCTCTATAATTGGCCATCGGGCTAGTACGGCCTCCCAATCGACCACATAAACGTTCACACTCGATCTTTACTTGCAGTACTGTCGACGTGCTGCATATAGATTTAACAAACCTGGAAACATTCGGCACCTGGCAAAAATGCTAGGTGGCAGGCTACGCGTGTCTATAGTTGAGAGGCGGCACTTATTGAGAGGGGCTATTCGATCCACTGCATATACAGTGCAGGGCAGCGCAGATAATGTGTGGGAGCGGGCTTGCGCCGCACTGCGGCGCAAGCCCGCTCCCACGCTGGTGATGCTTGCAACTCTGCGCCCTTTGCGGCAACGCAGTGCGGAAGGCTGGGCGCTCTGCTGTAAGGCCCCGCCATATCAGGAAATGACACCGGCGGCACACCGCTCCCTGGCTCACGGGCGTGCGTTGATCTGCTGCTGCAGGTTCTGGATCTGGCTTTGCAGCGTGCTGATACTGCGCGTTACCTGCCCGCGGAAGGCATCGAATTCCTGCACCGATGCGCCACCGGCGGTGGGCGCCGAACGATTGTCCACCTGGCTCTTGAGCACCAGCATATCTTGCTCCAGGCTCTCGATGGCGGCACTCGGGTTGCCCTGTTTCTTCAGCGCCGCCACGTCGTTGCTCAGGCTCTTTAGCTGGCCATCGAGCTTACCGCCGTCCACCTGCCCCGACTTGAGCGCAGCCAGCTCGGCATTGACGGCCTTGAGTTGCGCCTGCAACTGGCTTTGCAGTTCGGTGACCACCTTCTGCTGTTCACGGGTATCGGCCAGCACCTGCTCAAGGCGCTTGCCCAGGTCTCCCGCCTGGCCGGCAACGCCCAGCTGCTGCTTGCCCTGCTCGGCCAGGGAAGCCTGCAACTGGCGAATCTGCAACTTCAATGCCTCGCTGCCCGTACTGTTGCTGGATTCACTGGCGTCGACCTTGCCGCTGATCACCTGCAGGCGGCCGGCGGCCTCTTCACTGATACGGGCAAAGCTTTCCTGAGTCGCGACCAGTTGCTGCTCCATCAGCGCGAGCTGCTGGAAGCTCCACCAGCCAAGCCCGGCCAGGGCGATGAAAGCGGCGCCCAGCAACGTCCACAGCGGGCCATTGCTGCGCGGCCGTGCCGCCTTCTGGCGGCTGCGGGCGACATGGGCGGGCAGCAGTTCGTCGTCATCGGGAGTGCCGGCACGCAAGGAGGGCACGTCGTCAAAATCTTCATGGGCGTCGTTACGCATGGGTGCATTCAACCGCGGTAGTAGCAAAGAGGCATGAGTATAAACCGCCAGGGCGGCGCACTGATGACCATCATCCCACCCACAGGTTCAGCGCTGCCCTGGTTGTGCCTGCCACCAGTTGCAGAATTCATCCAGCGCCGACCACACATCGGTGCCTGGCCGGTAGTCCAGATACTGGCGGGCGCGGCTGATATCGAGGGTGAAATCCGTGCTCATCACCTGCACCGCGGTGCGGCTCAGGGTCGGCTGCGGGCGTCCGGGCCAGAGCAGGCAGGCGCCTTCGTTGAGCGCCGCCAGGCTGTACGCCAGGCCGGGTGAGCGATAGCGGGTGACCTGGGGCAGCTGCATGCGGCGCATGACGTAGTTGACCACATCCCACAGCGGCAGCGGCTGGCCGTTGCTGATGTTGTAGGCCTGGCCCAAGGCCTGGTCCTCGGCGAACAGCGCGCTGAGCAGTGCCTCGTTGAGGTTGTGCACACTGGTGAAATCGACCTTGTTCAGGCCATTGCCGATGATCGCCACACGCCCCTTCGCCTGCATGCGCATCAGCCGTGGGAAGATGCTCGCGTCGCCGGCCCCGGTGACGAAGCGCGGCCGCAACGCCAGCACCTCCAGGCCGAACTCCTGGGCGCCGAACACCTTCTGCTCGGCCAGGTGCTTGGTCTGCGCGTAGTGGTCGTGGAAGCGGCGTGGGACCTGGTCTTCGCGGATGTCCAGGCGCGAGCGGCCGGTGAAGTAGATCGACGGCGACGACAGGTGCACCAGGCGCCGTACATGCTCCTTGATACAGCCCTCGACCACGTTCTCGGTGAGCACCACATTGCCCTGGTGGAAGTCCTGGTAGCGTCCCCAGGTGCCCACCGCTCCCGCACAATGCACCACCGCGTCCATCCCCTGGCACAGGCGCCGGGCCAGTTCGGCATCACCCAGGTCGCCGGGGATGAACTGCGCCCCGCGCTTGACCAGATGCTCCACGCCCTCCGCCCGCCGGCCGTTGACCCGCACCTCAAGGCCTTGCTCCAGGGCGAAGCGCGCAAAGCGCCCGCCGATGAAGCCGCTCGCGCCGGTGACCAGAATTCGCATGTAAGACTCCGCCTTGCCCTATTTCGGATGCAGCTGACGCTTGAAGTGCCTACAAGGGCACCAGCCAGGCCCGCGCCGAATGGCGCAGGTGGTCGGTCAACTGGGCGAGCAACTGCCCGCCGTTGCGCCAATGATGCCAGTACAACGGCACATCGATGGGTGTATCTGTACAGATTTCCACCAGTTCGCCACGCGCCAGTTGCTTGGTCACCTGCCGTTCCGGCACCAGCCCCCAGCCAAGACCAGCCTCGGTCATGCGCATGAAACCTTCGGACGAGGGGCACAGGTGATGCAGGAAGCCCTCCTGCACACCCAACGACGCCAGGTAGCGATGCTGCAGGAAATCGTCCGGCCCGAACACGACCGCCGGGGCACGGGCCAGACGCTCGACCGCGAACCCCTGGGGAAAGTAACGCGCCATGAACGCGGGACTGGCCAGCGCCCGATAGCGCATCGAGCCCAACGGCAGGCTGCGCGCCCCGGCCACCGGCCGTTCGCTGCCACATAGGCAGGCCGCCACTTCGCCGGCGCGCATGCGCTTCAGACCGACCTCCTGATCCTCGACCACCAGGTCGAGCAGCACCTGCTGCTCGGCGCAGAACGGGCCTACCGCACCGGCCCACCAGGTTGCCAGGCTGTCGGCATTGAGGGCGATACGCAGGCGCTCGGGCATGCCTTCTTCGTCCAGTGCCGGCACCTGGCGTTGCAGGTCGCGCTCGAGCAGGCGCACCTGCTGCACATGGTTGAGCAACTGGCGCCCGACTTCGGTCGGGCTCGGTGGCGTGGCGCGCACCAGCACTGGCTGGCCAACCCGTGCTTCAAGCAGCTTGATGCGTTGCGAGATGGCCGATTGCGACAACCCCAGTACCTGGGCCGCACGCTCGAAACCACCTTGCTCGATCACCGCAGCGAGGGCAGCGAGCAATTTGTAGTCGAACATCGATTTCTCTAATGACTGATCAGCTCTATTTGTTTTTCTTATACCGCCACAACAGCCAGAATGGCCACATCTTTCTTGGCAACCCGCGCCGATCGTGCATCGGCGCCAATGGAGTGTTCCCGCTATGTGGCAAAGCTATCTCAACGGCATGCTGGTGGCCTTCGGCCTGATCATGGCCATCGGCGCGCAGAACGCCTTCGTCCTGGCACAAAGTCTGCGCCGTGAACACCACCTGCCCGTAGCCGCATTGTGCATCGTCTGCGATGCGCTGCTGGTCGCCGCCGGGGTATTCGGCCTGGCCACGGTGCTGGCGCACAACCCCACCTTGCTGGCCGTGGCCCGCTGGGGCGGTGCGCTGTTCCTGATCTGGTACGGCGCCAAGGCCCTGCGCAGCGCCTGCTCTAAACAGAGCCTGCAGCATCAGGAAGGCCAGGGCATGCGTTCGCGCCGCGCAGTGTTGCTCAGCGCCCTGGCGGTGACCCTGCTCAATCCGCACGTCTACCTCGATACCGTGTTGCTGATCGGCTCCCTCGGCGCCCAGCAGACCGTGCCCGGCGCCTACGTGGCCGGCGCCGCCAGCGCCTCGCTGGTATGGTTCTCGACCCTGGCGATCGGTGCCGCCTGGCTGGCGCCATGGCTGGCGCGCCCGGCGACCTGGCGCATGCTGGACCTGATGGTGGCGGTAATGATGTTCGCGGTGGCAGCGCAGTTGATCTTCAACTGACGCCGCGAAAAAACCGGGTATCCCACGCTGAGCCGCGACAGTCACGCAGCCCACCTGTCGGCCCCAGCCAACCGCTCTGGAACCTCTATTCCCTATAGATGTTGCGTGGTTAAGCGCCGAGGCCGGTGCTATGATCCAGCCCTTGCGTCGCAAAGAGTACAAACTCGCCGACGCTCACCGGGCCGCCCGTGATCGGCCTTGCGCATACCGCAAACAGACCTGAATCAGGAGATCCACCATGGCTTTTGAATTGCCGCCGCTGCCGTACGCCCACGATGCCCTGCAGCCGCACATCTCCAAGGAAACCCTGGAGTTTCACCACGACAAGCACCACAACACCTATGTCGTGAACCTGAATAACCTGGTCCCAGGCACCGAATTCGAAGGCAAGACCCTGGAAGAGATCGTCAAGAGCTCTTCGGGCGGCATCTTCAACAACGCAGCCCAAGTCTGGAACCACACCTTCTACTGGAACTGCCTGTCGCCAAACGGCGGTGGCCAACCGACCGGTGCCCTGGCTGACGCCATCACCGCTGCCTTCGGTTCCTTCGACAAGTTCAAGGAAGAGTTCACCAAGACTTCGGTCGGCACCTTCGGTTCCGGCTGGGGCTGGCTGGTGAAGAAGGCCGACGGTTCCCTGGCCCTGGCCAGCACCATCGGCGCCGGCTGCCCGCTGACCAGCGGCGACACCCCGCTGCTGACCTGCGACGTCTGGGAACACGCCTATTACATCGACTACCGCAACCTGCGTCCGAAGTACGTCGAGGCGTTCTGGAACCTGGTCAACTGGAAGTTCGTTGCCGAGCAGTTCGAAGGTAAGACCTTCAAGGCCTGATTGCTCGCCTTGAATTCAAAAAACCCGGCCCGGCGCCGGGTTTTTTATTGCCTGGGGAAATGCGTTCGCCTCCTGCAAGGGCAGACCTGACAGAATTGCTTGCAACCCATCTTCGCGCTCTTGCTCAGCCCGCATTGCGCGCTAACATCAACCTTCTGGAAAGTTGACGCAGCGCACTCAAGTCGCATGACCGCTCGACCGATACAGAGTCAAGGGCAATTCCGTCGACGGACAGGTTGCCTGACGGGGTATGGGGTCGATAGTCTCTCGCCATGGTTGATGGCAAAATAATGGCATGCGCATGGATTAAGGAAACCCCATTGAAGCTGGAATTCCGAAACAGCTTATCGGTCAAGTTGCTGAGGGTCGTACTGCTCTCGGCATTGGCTGTCGGCGTCGTACTCAGCTGTGCGCAGATCGTCTATGACGCCTACAAGACCCGCCAGTCCGTGAACAACGACGCCCAGCGCATCCTCGACATGTTCCGCGACCCCTCGACGCAGGCGGTGTACAGCCTCGATCGGGAGATGGGCATGCAAGTGATGGAAGGCCTGTTCCAGGACGGCTCGGTGCGCATGGCCTCCATCGGCCACCCCAACGAAACCATGCTCGCGGAAAAATCCCGGCCACTGCAGGACATGTCCATGCGCTGGCTGACCGACCTGATCCTCGGCCAGGAGCGCACCTACACCACGCAGTTGGTCGGCCGCGGCCCCTACAGTGAATACTACGGCGACCTGAGCATCACCCTCGACACCTGCGCCTATGGCGAGGGTTTCCTGGTCAACGCGGTGATCATCTTCATCTCCGGCGTGCTGCGCGCCCTGGCCATGGGCCTGGTGCTGTACCTGGTGTACCACTGGCTGTTGACCAAGCCGCTGTCGAAGATCATCGAGCACCTGACGCAAATCAACCCCGACCGCCCCAGCCAGCACCAGATCCCCCTGCTCAAGGGGCACGAGCGCAACGAACTGGGCATCTGGGTCAACACCGCCAACCAGTTGCTGGCCTCCATCGAACGCAACACCCACCTGCGCCACGAGGCCGAGAACAGCCTGCAGCGCATGGCCCAGTACGATTTTCTCACCGGCCTGCCCAATCGCCAGCAACTGCAACAGCAACTGGACAAGATCCTCGTCGACGGTGGCCGCCTGCAGCGCCGCGTCGCCGTGCTGTGCGTGGGTCTGGACGACTTCAAAGGCATCAACGAGCAGTTCAGCTACCAGGTCGGCGACCAGCTGCTGCTGGCCCTGGCCGACCGCCTGCGCGCGCACAGCGGCCGCCTCGGCGCCCTGGCGCGATTGGGCGGCGACCAGTTCGCCCTGGTCCAGGCCAATATAGAGCAGCCCTACGAAGCCGCCGAGTTGGCCCAGAGCATCCTCGACGACCTCGAGGCACCCTTCGACCTCGACCACCAGCAGATCCGCCTGCGCGCCACCATCGGCATCACCCTGTTCCCCGAGGACGGCGACAGCACCGAGAAGCTGTTGCAAAAGGCCGAGCAGACCATGACCCTGGCCAAGGCCCGCTCGCGCAACCGCTACCAGTTCTACATCGCCAGCGTCGACAGCGAGATGCGCCGCCGCCGCGAGCTGGAAAAGGACCTGCGCGAAGCCCTGACGCGCAACCAGCTATACCTGGTGTACCAACCGCAGATCAGCTATCGCGACCACCGCGTGGTCGGCGTCGAAGCGTTGCTACGCTGGCAGCACCCGGAGCTGGGCATGGTCCCGCCCGACCAGTTCATCCCCCTGGCCGAGCAGAACGGCAGCATCATCAGCATCGGCGAGTGGGTGCTCGACCAGGCCTGCCGGCAGTTGCGCGATTGGCACGACCAGGGCTTCAGCGAACTGCGCATGGCGGTGAACCTGTCCACTGTGCAGTTGCACCACAACGAGCTGCCGCGGGTGGTCAACAACCTGCTGCAGGCCTACCGCCTGCCACCGCGCAGCCTGGAGCTGGAAGTCACCGAGACCGGCCTGATGGAAGACATCAGCACCGCCGCCCAACACTTGCTGAGCCTGCGCCGCTCCGGGGCCTTGATCGCCATCGACGACTTCGGCACCGGGTACTCCTCGCTCAGCTACCTGAAGTCGCTGCCGCTGGACAAGATCAAGATCGACAAGAGCTTCGTCCAGGACCTGCTCGACGACGATGACGACGCCACCATCGTTCGCGCCATCATCCAGCTGGGCAAGAGCCTGGGCATGCAGGTGATCGCCGAAGGCGTGGAAACCGCCGAACAGGAGACCTACATCATCGCCCAGGGCTGCCATGAGGGTCAGGGCTACCACTACAGCAAACCGCTTTCCGCGCGTGAACTGACCAACTTCCTCAAGCAGGCGCAACGCAACCAGGTTTCCGCGTTGTAACCACCGCCAACCTGGGTGAAGCCGCGCAAACGGGCGTTTGCATGAAATGCGCGCCCGCCCCTTTACAGCAAATGCAAATCTTTCGCATGATGTTGCGGTTTCGCGTGCCACGGCGCACGGTCCACCCATGGTCCAACCACACGACGCAGGAAACCAACAATGATTCGAATGCCTCTGGCCTCCGCCAGTCTGCTGGCCATCGCCATCGCCCTCGCCGGTTGCGGCGAAGGCAAGGACGACAAGGCCGCCGCACCGCAAGCCCAGGCACCTGCCGCTGCCAGCACCACCACCGCGGCACCAGGGGCTGTCGATGAAGCCGCCGCCAAGGCCGTGGTCAAGCACTACGCCGAGATGGTCCATGCCGTGTACAGCGACTCGCTGAGCACCGCCAAGCAGTTGCAGACCGCCGTCGACGCCTTCCTCGCCAAGCCCGACGACCAGACCCTCAAAGCCGCCCGGGACGCCTGGGTCGCCTCGCGCGTGCCGTACCTGCAGAGCGAAGTATTCCGCTTCGGCAACACCATCATCGATGACTGGGAAGGCCAGGTGAACGCCTGGCCCCTGGATGAAGGCCTGATCGACTACGTCGACAAGAGCTACGAGCACGCCCTGGGCAACCCGGCGGCCAACGCCAACATCATCGCCAACACCGAGATCCAGGTGGGCGAAGACAAGATCGACGTCAAGGACATCACCCCCGAGAAGCTGGCCAGCCTGAACGAGCTGGGCGGCTCCGAAGCCAACGTTGCCACCGGCTACCACGCCATCGAATTCCTGCTCTGGGGCCAGGACCTCAACGGCACCGGCCCAGGCGCGGGCAACCGCCCGGCCTCCGACTACCTCGAAGGCAAAGGTGCCACCGGCGGGCACAACGACCGTCGTCGTGCCTACCTGAAGGCGGCCACCGACCTGCTGGTCAAGGACCTCGAGGAAATGGTCGGCAACTGGGCGCCGAACGTCGCCGACAACTACCGCGCCAGCCTGGAAAAAGAGCCGGCCAACGATGGCCTGCGCAAGATGCTGTTCGGCATTGGCAGCCTGTCGCTGGGCGAACTGGCGGGCGAGCGCATGAAGGTCTCGCTGGAGGCCAACTCGCCGGAAGACGAACACGACTGCTTCAGCGACAACACCCACTACTCGCACTTCTACGACGCCAAGGGCATCCGCAACGTCTACTTGGGCGAATATACCCGTGTCGACGGCAGCAAGCTGAGCGGCCCGAGCCTGTCGTCGCTGGTGGCCAAGGCCGACCCCGCCACCGACGCCACCCTCAAAGCCGACCTGGAAGCCACCGAAGCCAAGATCCAGGTGATCGTCGACCACGCGTTCAAGGGCGAGCACTACGACCAACTGATCGCCGCCGACAATGCCGCCGGCAACCAGATCGTGCGTGATGCCATCGCCTCCCTGGTCAAGCAGACCGGCGCGATCGAGCAGGCCGCGGGCAAGCTGGGCATCGACAACCTGAACCCGGACACCGCCGATCACGAATTCTGATCAGCGTCGCGGTTCAGCAGAGGCGGCCTTCGGGCCGCCTTTTTCATTTCCGTGTCATGCGCCTCCGGGAGCGAAATGGACGGGCGCGGACATTTCCAGGTAAAGCCAATTTCATCTGGCAATTGCAAATTGCTCTTATTCAATCACCCCCGGCCTGATAAGCTTGCACGCCGGTTTTTCGCCCATGCCCAGGATCCTCGATGTCCTTGCTCCGCCTAAGCCCCCTGCTGCTGGCCTTCGCCCTCGCCGCCTGTGACGACGCCCCGCGTTTCACCCAGGCCGAGCCCGGCGAGGCGCTCTCCGGCGGCAAGGCGACGGTGCAGCGCAGCGATCGCAACGCCTACTCGCTGCCCTCGGCCAACCTCACGCCCGAGCGACGCCTGGACTTCGCCGTGGGCAACAGCTTCTTCCGCAACCCCTGGGTGATCGCCCCTTCCACCACCACTGCCCGCGATGGCCTCGGCCCGTTGTTCAACACCAACGCCTGCCAGAACTGCCACGTGCGCGATGGTCGCGGCCACCCACCGGAGCCAGACGACAGCAACGCGGTGTCGATGCTGGTGCGCCTGTCGATTCCCGACCAGCCATACTACGCCCAAGTGATCGAGCGCCTGGGCGTGGTCCCAGAGCCCGTCTACGGTACCCAGTTACAGGACATGGCCATCCCTGGCGTGGCCCCGGAAGGCAAAGTCCGCGTGACCTACGACAACCACAGCGTCACCTTCGCGGACGGCCACCAGGTCGAGCTCCGCCGCCCGACCCTGCGGATCAGCCAGCTCGGCTACGGCCCGCTGCACCCGGACACCCGCTTCTCCGCCCGGGTCGCCCCGCCGATGATCGGCCTGGGCCTACTCGAGGCCATCCACGAAGCCGACCTGCTGGCTAATGAGGACCCGGACGACCACAACCGCGACGGCATCCGTGGCCGCGCCAACCGAGTGTGGGACGATGCCCAGGGCAAGACCGTGATCGGCCGCTTCGGTTGGAAGGCAGGGCAGCCCAACATCAACCAGCAGAACGTGCACGCCTTCGCCGGCGACATGGGCCTGACCACCACCCTGTTGCCCAAGGACGACTGCACCGCAGCGCAGGTCGATTGCCTGACTGCGCCCAATGGCGATGGCCAGGGCGGCGAAAAGGAGGTCAGTGACAATATCCTGCGCCTGGTCACCTTCTACACCCGCAACCTTGCCGTGCCGGCCCGGCGCAACGTCGATGCGCCGCAGGTACTGGCCGGCAAGAACCTGTTCTACCAGGCCGGTTGCCAGGGCTGCCACACCCCGCAATTCACCACCGCAGCCAATGCGGCCGAGCCGGAACTGGCCAACCAGGTGATCCGCCCCTACAGCGACCTGCTGCTGCACGACATGGGCCCGGGCCTGAGTGACGAGCGCACCGAATTTGCCGCCAACGGCCAGGACTGGCGCACCCCACCGCTGTGGGGTATCGGCCTGAGCGAAACCGTGAGCGGCCACAGCCAGTTCCTGCATGACGGCCGCGCTCGCAACCTGCTCGAGGCCGTGCTCTGGCACGGCGGCGAAGCCCAGGCGGCGCGCGATCATGTACTGACCTTCAATGCCGAGCAGCGCGCCGCGCTGCTGGCCTTCCTGAATTCACTTTAAACGCACAAGGAGCCGGGCATGTTCCGACCCAAACTGTTGTTCACCAGCCTCGCCGCACTCGCCTTGGGCGCCTGCTCGCCACAAGACCCACAGGCAGTGACCTCCGCGGCCATCGCCAAACAGGTGATCCTGCCGACCTACAGCCGCTGGGTCGAGGCCGACCGGCAACTGGCTGCCAGTGCCCTGGCCTACTGTGAGGGCAAGCAGGACCTCGAGGCCGCCCGTGCCGACTTCCTCAGCGCGCAAAAAGCCTGGGCCGAATTGCAGCCATTGCTGGTCGGCCCGCTCGCCGAAGGCAACCGTGCCTGGCAGGTGCAGTTCTGGCCAGACAAGAAAAACCTGGTCGGCCGCCAGGTCGAGCAACTGGTCAACGGCGAGCAGGCGGTCACCGTCGAGTCGCTGGGCAAGGCCAGCGTCGTGGTCCGTGGCCTGTCCGCCTACGAATACATCCTCTTTGACAGCAAGCCGGACATCGCCAGCGCCGAACAGAAGGCCCGCTACTGCCCGCTGCTGGTCGCCATCGGCGAACACCAGAAGGCCTTGGCCGAAGAGATCCTCAAAGGCTGGAACAGCACCGACGGCATGCTGTCGCAGATGACCAAGTTCCCCAACCAGCGCTACGCCGACTCCCACGAGGCGATCGCCGACGTGCTGCGTGCCCAGGTCACCGCCCTGGACAGCCTGAAGAAGAAACTTGGCGCGCCGATGGGCCGGCAGAGCAAGGGCATTGCCCAACCGTTGCAGGCCGAGGCCTGGCGCAGCCACTCCTCGATCAAGAGCCTGGAAGCCTCGCTCAAGGCCGCCCAGACCGTCTGGGTCGGGGTCGACAACCAAGGCCTGCGCGGACTGCTGGGCAAGGACCAGGCGGCACTGGCACAGAAGATCGACGACGCCTATGCTGCTGCGCTCAAGCTGCTGGCCGACAACCAGAAGACCCTCGGCGAACTGCTTGCCGACGATGCCGGCAAGCAGACCCTCAACCAGATCTACGATGCCCTCAACGTCGTCCACCGCCTGCACGAAGGCGAGCTGGCCAAGGCGCTGAACATCCAGCTGGGCTTCAACGCCAACGACGGTGACTGATCATGCTGCGACGCCAGGCCCTGAAACTCGGTAGCGTTCTGCTCAGCGCCCTGACCCTGGGTGGCTGGAGCCTGTTCCGCGGCAAAGGCAGCGAACCCTTGCTACTGTCGGCCCGTGACGATGGCGACGGCAAGCACTACGCCGTCGGTTTTCGCCTGGACGGCACCCAGGTGTTCAGCACCGAGGTGGCCCAGCGTTGCCATGCGATCATCAACCACCCGACGCTGCCGATCGCGCTGTTCGTCGCGCGCCGGCCCGGCACCGAGAGCTATCTGGTCGACCTGCGTGACGGGCGCCTGCTGCAGACCCTCGCCTCACAGCCCAACCGGCACTTCTATGGCCATGCGGTAATCCACAAGGGTGGCGAGTGGCTGTATGCGACCGAGAACGACACCAGCGACCCGGGCCGTGGCGTATTGGGCGTCTACCGCTTCGAGGGCGAGCGCCTGGTGCACAGTGGCGAACTCTCCACCCATGGCATCGGCCCCCATGAAGTGGCCTGGCTGCCCGATGGCGAGACCCTGGTGGTGGCCAACGGCGGCATCCGCACCGAGGCCGAAAGCCGGGTGGAGATGAACCTCGACGCCATGGAGCCGAGCCTGGTGCTGATGCAGCGTGACGGCACGCTGCTGAGCAAGGAGACCCTGGCCCAGCAGATGAACAGCGTGCGTCACCTGGCAGTTGGCGACGATGGCACCATCGCCGCCTGCCAGCAGTTCATGGGGGGCTCGGAAGAAACCGCCGAACTGCTGGCGATCAAGCGCCCAGGCGAGCCGTTCAAGGCCTTCCCGGTGCCGGAGCGCCAGCTGCAATCGATGGCCCAGTACACCGCCAGTGTCGCCATCCACAGCGACCTGCGCCTGGTGGCGCTGACCGCGCCGCGGGCCAACCGCCTGTTCATCTGGGACCTGGACAGCGGCGCAGTGAAGCTCGACGCGCCGATGCCCGATTGCGCCGGGGTGGGGGCGGTGAAGGACGGCTTCGTCGTCACCTCCGGGCAGGGCCGCTGCCGCTTCTATGACTGCCGCAAGGCGCAGTTGATAGGGCAACCGATGGACCTGCCGTCCGGGTTCTGGGACAACCACCTGCATCTGGTCTGATCGTTCTATTGCCTGCACCGGCCCCATCGCCGGCAAGCCGGCTCCCACACCAGCAACACCCTCCTGTGGGAGCCGGCTTGCCGGCGATGAGGCCACAACAGGCAATCTATCTCCTCCCCTTTTCCAGAAAACCGACAATACTTGCCCCATCGCCCGTGGAGCGGATCGCCCGTGGTCGTGCCCGATAAATAAGAACCTACCTCCAGGGAACCGGACCATGTTGCGCCGCCGCATGCTGATCATGTTGGCCGTCGTCCTGCTGATCGTGTTGATCCTGGGGGGCATCAAGGCCTTTTCCATCTACCAGCAAGTGCAGATGTTCTCGCAGCCCAGGCCCCCGGTCAGCGTGGCCGCGGCCCAGGCCGAGCTGCGCCAGTGGCAGGAGCGCCTGCCGGCAGTCGGCAGCCTCAAGGCCTACCAGGGCGTGGAATTGAGCCTGGAAGTGGCCGGCACGGTGAAGTCGCTGCATTTCGAGTCGGGGCAACAGGTCAAGGCGGGCCAGTTGCTGCTGCAACTGGACAGCGACCAGGAAACCGCCCTGCTCGGCACCGCCCAGGCCGACCTGGGGCTGGCCAAGGTCGACTTCGGCCGGGGCAGCCAATTGGTCGGCGATTCGGCGATCTCCCGCGGCGAGTACGACCGCCTGACCAGCCAGTACCGGCGCAACCAGGCCGTGGTCGACCAGCTGAAGGCATCGCTGGCGAAAAAGAGCATCAGCGCCCCGTTCAGCGGCACCATCGGCATCCGCCAGGTGGACGTCGGCGCCTACCTGCCCAGCGGCACGGTCATCGCCACCTTGCAGGACCTGTCCAGCCTCTATGTCGACTTCAATGTGCCTGAGCAAGCGCTGCCTCGTCTGAGCCTGGGCCAGCGGGTGCTGGCCCAGGTGGCGGCCTATCCGCAGCAGACCTTCCCCGCCAGCCTCAGCGCGATCAACCCCAAGGTCGAGGAAAGCACGCGCAACCTGCTGGTCCGCGCCACCCTGGCCAACCCCGAAGGCAAGCTGCTGCCGGGCATGTTCGCCAGCCTGCAACTGCTGCTGCCCGACCCGCAACCGCAGGTCGTGGTGCCGGAAAACGCCATCACCTATACCCTCTATGGCAACTCGGTGTATCGCGTCAGCCCGAAAAAGGGCGAGGACGGCCAGCCGTTGCGCGATGCCAACGATCAGCCGCAACTGATCGCCGAACAACTCACCGTACAGACCGGCGAACGCCGCGAGGGTTGGGTCGTGGTGCTCAAGGGCCTGCAGGCCGGCGACCAGGTCGTCACCGCCGGCCAGCTCAAGCTGAGCCCAGGCGCGGCGATCCGAATCAGCACCGATACGCCCCTGAAACCCACCGCGCCCGGCGCGCAGTGAACGGGAGGCGGCCATGGCGTTCACCGACCCGTTCATCCGCCGCCCGGTGCTGGCCTGCGTGGTCAGCCTGCTGATCCTGCTGCTGGGCCTGCAGGCCTGGAGCAAGCTGCAGATCCGCCAGTACCCACAGATGGAAAACGCCCTGATCACGGTGACCACCGCCTACCCCGGGGCCAACGCCGAGACCATCCAGGGCTACATCACCCAGCCGCTGCAACAGAGCCTGGCCAGCGCCGACGGCATCGACTACATGACTTCGGTGAGCCGGCAGAACTTCTCGATCATTTCGGTCTACGCGCGGATCGGCGCCGACACCGACCGCCTGTTCACCCAGTTGCTGGCCAAGGCCAACGAGGTGCGCAACAAGCTGCCCCAGGACTCCGAGGATCCGGTACTGAGCAAGGAGGCCGCCGACGCCTCGGCACTGATGTACATCAGCTTCTACAGCAAGGAAATGAGCAACCCACAGATCACCGACTACCTGTCACGGGTCATCCAGCCCAAGCTGGCCACGTTGCCGGGCATGGCCGAGGCCGAGATCCTCGGCAACCAGGTGTTCGCCATGCGCATCTGGATCGACCCGGTGAAGCTGGCCGGCTTCGGCCTGTCGGCGGTAGACGTGACCAACGCCGTGCGCCGCTACAACTTCCTCTCTGCGGCCGGCGAAGTGAAGGGCGAGTACGTGGTCACCAGCATCAACGCCACCACCGAGCTCAAGTCGGCCGAAGCCTTCGCCGCACTGCCGGTGAAGACCAGCGGCGACAGCCGGGTGCTGCTGGGCGACGTGGCCCGGGTGGAAATGGGTGCGGAGAACTACGACACGGTCAGCTCGTTCGACGGCACGCCATCGGTGTACATCGGCATCAAGGCCACGCCGGCAGCCAACCCGCTGGAGGTGATCAAGGAGGTGCGACGGATCATGCCGCAGCTCGAGGAAGCACTGCCCTCCGGCCTCAAAGTGTCTATCGCCTACGACGCCACCCTGTTCATACAGGCCTCTATCGACGAGGTGATCAAGACCCTCGGCGAAGCGGTACTGATCGTCATCGTCGTGGTGTTCCTGTTCCTCGGCGCCCTGCGTTCGGTGGTGATCCCGGTGGTGACCATCCCGCTGTCGATGATCGGCGTACTGTTTTTCATGCAGTTGATGGGCTACTCGCTGAACCTGCTGACCCTGCTGGCGATGGTACTGGCCATCGGCCTGGTGGTGGATGACGCCATCGTCGTGGTGGAAAACATCCACCGTCATATAGAGGAAGGCAAGACGCCTTTCGAAGCGGCCCTGGAGGGTGCCCGCGAGATCGCCCTGCCGGTAGTGTCGATGACCATCACCCTCGCCGCGGTGTACGCCCCCATTGGTTTTCTTACCGGGCTGACCGGCGCCTTGTTCAAGGAGTTCGCCCTGACCCTGGCCGGTGCCGTGGTCATCTCCGGCATCGTCGCGCTCACCCTCTCCCCGATGATGTGCGCCTTGCTGCTGCGCCACGAACAAAACCCCAGTGGCCTGGCCCACCGCCTGGACCTGATCTTCGACGCGCTCAAGGTGCGCTACCAGCGCCTGCTGCACGGCACGCTGAACAGCCGCCCGGTGGTGCTGGTGTTCGCCGTGCTCATCCTGTGCCTGATCCCGGTGCTGCTGATGTTCACCCGCAACGAGCTGGCCCCGGAGGAGGACCAGGGGGTGATCTTCATGATGAGCAGTTCGCCGCAGACCGCGAACCTGGACTACCTCAACGCCTATACCGACCAGTTCACGCCGATCTTCAAAGGTTTCCCCGAGTACTACTCGTCATTTCAGATCAATGGTTTCAACGGTGTGCAGAGCGGTATCGGCGGCTTCCTGCTCAAGCCCTGGAACGAACGCGAGCGCACGCAGATGCAGCTGTTGCCGTTGGTACAGGCCGAACTCGAACAGATCGGCGGCCTGCAGATCTTCGGTTTCAACCTGCCGTCGCTGCCCGGCACCGGCGAGGGCCTGCCGTTCCAGTTGGTGATCAACACCGCCGGTGACTACCCGGCGCTGCTAGAGGTGGCGCAACGGGTCAAGGAGCGCGCCCAGGCCTCGGGCAAGTTCGCCTTCCTCGACATCGACCTGGCCTTCGACAAACCCGAGGTAGTGATCGACATCGACCGCGCCAAGGCGGCGCAGATGGGGGTGTCGATGGACACCCTGGGCAGCACCCTGGCGACCTTGCTGGGTGAGGCCGAGATCAACCGCTTCACGCTGGAGGGCCGCAGCTACAAGGTCATCGCCCAGGTCGAACGGCCCTACCGCGCCAACCCCGGCTGGCTGAACAGCTATTACGTGAAGAACGAGCAAGGCCAGCTGTTGCCATTATCGACCTTGATCACCCTGAGCGACCGCGCCCGACCGCGACAGCTCAACCAGTTCCAGCAGCTGAACTCGGCGATCATCCAGGGCGTTCCGCTGGTGAGCATGGGTGAAGCACTGGATACCGTGCGCGCCATCGCCCGCGAGGAGGCGCCGGAAGGTTTTTCGCTGGACTATGCCGGGACAGCGCGGCAGTTCGTCCAGGAGGGCAGCGCGTTGTGGGTGACCTTCGGCCTGGCGCTGGCGATCATCTTCCTGGTGCTGGCCGCGCAGTTCGAGAGCTTCCGCGATCCGCTGGTGATTCTGGTGACCGTGCCGTTGTCCATCTGCGGGGCGCTCTTGCCGTTGTTCCTTGGGGTCTCGAGCATGAACATCTATACCCAGGTAGGGTTGGTGACACTGATCGGGTTGATTACCAAGCATGGGATTCTCATTGTCGAGTTTGCCAACCAGCTACGGGACGAGCGGGGGCTTGGGGTACGCGAGGCGATCGAAGAAGCCGCCGCGATTCGCTTGCGGCCGGTGCTGATGACCACGGCGGCCATGGTGTTCGGCATGGTGCCCTTGATATTGGCAACCGGGGCCGGGGCGGTCAGCCGGTTTGATATCGGGATGGTGATTGCTACCGGGATGTCGGTGGGGACTTTGTTTACGTTGTTTGTTTTGCCTTGTATTTATAGTGTTTTGGCGCATAAAGGTGTTGCTGGGGCTTGAGGGTGATTGTTTTTGGTTTTGTGTGCGTATTCGTAGACGATATCGACATTTAGTCACCTTTCCGCCCTTACGGCGGCCGACTTTTGTCTTGGCAAAAGTCGGCAAAACCGTTCGGCTCCGTTCATACGGCCCCTACACTTCGCTCCGGGGTTCCCTCGCTCCGTTCTTGCTCCCGTGGGTACCGCGCTGTACGCCCCATCCTGGGGCGCAGCGCTCGACGGCCATCCATGGCCGTCGCCCCACTACGCAAGAACTCCGCTCGGCCTCCTGAAGTCGCAATTGGCAGCGCCTGAACTGTCGCGCGCTTAGAAGCAAGAGCAAGAGCAAGAGCAAGAGCGAGAACAGGAAATGCGAAGTTTACTGTTTCAAAGTAAGTTATATATTGGCTGTTCCGGTCTATCGCGGGGCAAGCCCGCGAAACAATCGAGAGATTAATTGCGCTCCAACTAGCGACAGCTGCGCCAGTCCAGGCGCCGCCCGTAACTTCGCGACTTCAGGAGGCCGAACGCAGGTCTTGCGGAGGGAGGTGACGGGCATGGATGCCCGTCAAGCGCTGCGCCCCAGGATGGGGCGTTCAGCGCGGTCCTCCCGGGAGCAAGACCGGAGTGAGGGAACCCGGAGCGAAGCGGAGGGCCGGATGAATGGAGCGCCACGGCTTTGCTTACTTTGGCCGCGGACGGCGAGTTACGACCAAAGTAAGCCGCCGTAAGGGCGGAAAGGTGAATAAGCGTCGACATCACAAATGAATGCGCATACAACTTCCAAAACCACCAAACAACAAGGGGCGAATCAGAAGTCAGAACAACCAACCCCAATCCGCCCCCCTGTCAAAACCCTGATATCAATTCAAAGCATCAAGCAAAGCCTGATTCATCTCCGGCGTCCCAATGGTAATCCGCAGGAACTGCGCAATCCGCTCCTGCTTGAAGTGCCGAACAATCACCCCCTGCTCACGAAGCCGCGCCGCGATCCCGGCAGCATCCTGGCCTGGATGCCGGGCAAAGATAAAGTTTGCCGCCGAAGGCAGCACTTCGAACCCACGCGCCACCAACTCAGAAACCAGCACGTCCCGGCTGTCGATAACCTTGCGGCAGGTCTCATCGAAATACTCACGGTCGTCGAACGCCGCCGCCGCCCCGACAATCGCCATGCGATCCAACGGATAGGAGTTGAAGCTGTTCTTGATCCGCTCCAACGCCTCGATCAGGTCAGGATGCCCCACTGCCAGGCCAACCCTGAGCCCCGCCAGCGAACGCGACTTGGACAAGGTCTGGGTCACCAGCAGGTTGTCATAGCGATCAACCAGGCTGATGGCCGTTTCACCACCGAAATCAATGTAGGCCTCATCGACCACCACCACCGAATCCCGGTTGGCCTGCAGCAGTTGCTCGACCGCCTCAAGCGGTAACAGGCAGCCGGTCGGCGCATTGGGGTTGGGGAAGATGACCCCGGCATTAGGCTTGCTGTAGTCCGAAACACGGATCTGGAACTGCTCATCCAGCGCCACCTGCTCGAACGCGATACCGTACAAGCCGCAATACACCGGGTAGAAGCTGTAGCTGACGTCCGGGAACAGCAGCGGCCCACGGTCGTGCTGGAACAGGCCATGGAAAATGTGCGCCAGCACCTCGTCCGAACCGTTGCCGACGAACACCTGGGCCGACGTCACGCCGTAGTACTCGGCCACCGCCTGCTTTAGCCGGTCACCGTTCGGGTCCGGATACAGCCGCAGGTTGTCGTTGAGCTCGCCGCGCATGGCCTCCAGCGCCTTGGGCGACGGGCCATAGGGGTTCTCGTTGGTGTTCAGCTTGACCAGACGCGCCAGCTTGGGCTGCTCGCCCGGCACGTAAGGCACCAGGTCCTTGACGAAGGGACTCCAGAAACGACTCATGCTCAGTTCCCCTTCTCGTTGAGGATGCGGTATTCAGCGCTACGGGCATGGGCGGTCAGCGACTCGCCACGGGCCAGCACCGAAGCGGTGTGACCCAGTTCGGATGCGCCCTGCTCGGAGCAGAAGATGATCGACGAACGCTTCTGGAAATCGTACACACCCAGTGGCGAAGAGAAGCGCGCGGTGCCGGAGGTTGGCAACACATGGTTGGGGCCTGCGCAGTAGTCGCCCAGCGCCTCGCTGGTGTGGCGGCCCATGAAGATCGCGCCGGCATGGCGGATCTGCGGCAACCAGGCCTGCGGGTCGGCCACCGACAGCTCCAGGTGCTCAGGGGCGATGCGGTTGGCCACCTCGATGGCCTGCTGCATGTCACGCACCTGGATCAGCGCGCCACGGCCGTTGATCGACTTCTCGATGATCTCGGCACGTTCCATGGTCGGCAGCAGCTTGTCGATGCTGGCAGCGACGCGATCGAGGAAAGCGGCGTCCGGGCTGACCAGGATCGCCTGGGCATCCTCGTCGTGTTCGGCCTGGGAGAACAGGTCCATGGCGATCCAGTCCGGATCGGTCTGGCCGTCGCAGACCACCAGAATCTCCGAAGGGCCGGCGATCATGTCGATACCAACCTGGCCGAACACATGGCGCTTGGCAGTGGCCACGTAGATGTTGCCCGGGCCGACGATCTTGTCCACCTGCGGCACGCTCTCGGTACCGTAGGCCAGGGCTGCCACGGCCTGGGCACCACCGACGGTGAACACCCGGTCGACCCCGGCGATACAGGCTGCGGCGAGGACCAGTTCGTTGACCTCGCCACGGGGGGTCGGCACTACCATCACCACCTCGCCGACGCCCGCGACCTTGGCCGGAATGGCATTCATCAACACCGACGACGGGTACGATGCCTTGCCACCAGGCACATACAGCCCGGCGCGGTCCAGCGGCGTGACCTTCTGGCCGAGGACGGTGCCGTCAGCCTCGGTGTACTGCCACGAGTCCTGCTTCTGCCGCTCATGGTAGATACGCACGCGGTTGGCGGCCTTTTCCAGGGCCTCGCGCTGCACCGGGGTAATGCGCGTCAGCGCCAGCTCCAGGCGCTCGCGATCGAGGATCAGGTCATCGATTGTCTTGGCATCGACGCCATCGAAACGCTGGGTGAACTCCACCAGCGCCTGGTCACCGCGCTCACGCACGGCCTTGATGATGTCGAGCACGCGCTGGTTGACCGCGTCATCGGACACACTTTCCCAGCTCAGCAGATGATCCAGATGTCGGGCGAAATCCTGGTCAGCGGCGTTGAGACGGGCAATTGCAGTGGACACGGTCATGGCGAGGGCCTCGTTATTAGCGGATGTTCAGGCGCCCTAAAGCTACCACTCCATCCGCGCGGGCACCTGAGAAAAAAGGCTATGACGCGGATAGACGGGCGCGACAGCGGAGGTCGCGCGCAGAGGTCAGCCGCGGTGTCGCGATTCGACGGCGTTGCGCAGGGTGTCGATCAGGCTCTGGATACGGGCGTGCTGCATCTTCATGGAGGCCTTGTTGACCACCAGGCGAGAGCTGATCGTGGCGATCAGGTCCTGGGGCTCGAGGCCGTTGGCGCGCAGGGTATTGCCGGTGTCGACCACGTCGATGATCTTGTCGGCAAGGTTGATCAGCGGCGCCAGCTCCATGGAGCCGTACAGCTTGATGATGTCGACCTGGCGGCCCTGTTCGGCATAGTAGCGCTTGGCTACATTGACGAACTTGGTAGCCACGCGCAGGCGACCTTTGGGCTCGGGTGCGCCGGTTACGCCAGCGGTCATCAGCTTGCACTGGGCGATCTGCAGGTCCAGGGGTTCGTACAGGCCCTGGCCACCGTACTCCATCAGCACGTCCTTGCCGGCCACACCGAGGTCGGCGGCGCCATGCTCGACATAGGTCGGCACATCGGTGGCACGCACGATGAGCAGGCGCACATCATCCTGCGTGGTGGGGATGATCAGCTTGCGGCTCTTGTCCGGATTCTCGGTCGGCACAATACCGGCCTCGGCCAGCAGTGGCAGGGTATCGTCGAGAATACGGCCTTTGGATAGCGCGATGGTCAACATTGGAACGTCGGTCCTTAAGCGTCTACTGCCGGCCGGGCTCAGCAGCCCGACCGCATAGGATTCGGCTGGCGCGTCCCTGCGCCACGATGACTGCTAGCCCGGTACGCGACGGATCTTCGCGCCCAGCATCTGCAGTTTCTCCTCGATGCACTCGTAGCCACGGTCGATGTGGTAGATGCGATCGATCAGGGTGTCGCCTTCGGCGACCAGCGCCGACAGCACCAGGCTGGCGGAAGCGCGCAGGTCGGTGGCCATCACCGGCGCACCTTTGAGCGCCTTGACGCCAGTGACGATGGCGGTGTTGCCCTCGACCTGGATCTGCGCGCCCATGCGGTGCATTTCATACACGTGCATGAAGCGGTTTTCGAAGATGGTCTCGATCACCGCGCCAGTGCCTTCCGCGATGGCGTTGAGCGAAATGAACTGCGCCTGCATGTCGGTCGGGAACGCCGGGTACGGAGCCGTACGCAGGTTAACGGCCTTCGGCCGCTTGCCGTGCATGTCCAGCTCGATCCAGTCTTCGCCAGTGGTGATGTCGGCGCCGGCTTCCTTGAGCTTCTCGAGGACGGCTTCGAGGATGGTCGGATCGGTATCCTTGACCTTGACGCGGCCACCGGTAACGGCAGCGGCGACCAGGTAGGTGCCGGTCTCGATACGGTCGGGCATGACGCGGTAGTTGGCCGAGTGCAGGCGCTCGACGCCATCGATGGTGATGGTGTCGGTACCGGCGCCCTGGATCTTCGCACCCATGGCGATCAGGAAGTTGGCCAGGTCGACCACCTCCGGCTCACGGGCGGCGTTCTGCAGCACGCTGCGGCCCTTGGCCAGGGCAGCGGCCATCATGATGTTCTCGGTGCCGGTGACGCTGACAGTGTCGAAGAAGAAGTGCGCGCCACGCAGGCCGCCTTCGGGGGCCTTGGCCTTGATGTAGCCACCCTCGACGTCGATCTTCGCGCCCATGGCCTCGAGGCCGCGGATGTGCAGGTCGACCGGACGCGAACCGATGGCGCAGCCACCCGGCAGGGCCACTTCGGCTTCACCGAAGCGGGCTACCATGGGGCCGAGCACCAGGATCGAGGCGCGCATGGTCTTGACCAGCTCGTAGGGAGCGACCAGGGTCTTGATGGTGCGCGGGTCGATCTCCACCGAGAGCTTTTCGTCGATCACAGGCTCGATGCCCATGCGGCCGAACAGCTCGATCATGGTGGTGATGTCGTGCAGGTGCGGCAGGTTGCCGACCGTGACCGGGCCATCGCACAGCAGGGTGGCCGAAAGGATCGGCAGGGCGGAGTTCTTTGCGCCGGAAATGCGGATCTCGCCATCGAGACGCGCGCCACCAGTGATAATCAGTTTGTCCATACGTATCTCGCCGCCAAGTAGGCTCAGGTGCGCTCAGCCCAGGCTGCGCTGCTGAAGAATTTCATGGTTACCGCGTGAATGCTGCCGTTGGCGATCCACGGATTGAGGTGAGCATAGATCGCCTGCTGACGCTTGACCGGGCTTTGGCCGGCCAGCTCGTCGCTGATCACGTTCAACTGGAAGTTGCAGCCTTCGCCTTCAACTTCGACCTGGGTTCCCGGCAATTTCTCTTCCAGAAAGCTTTTAACTTCTACGGCCTGCATGCTCAACCTCGATCGGCGCCCAACGCGCGCGGGTCGGCCATCATACAAAAAAGCCCCTCGCCTGCGAAGCCCATGAAGGGGCGCACTGACCGAGGGGCCTTTCCCGAACGGCAGGGCATCAGCCCGCCAATACCTCATCGAGGTCATAGACCCCGGCAATTTCCTGCATGTTCTCGGGGATACCGCGCAACTCCCAGGTTTTTCCGGCTGCCTGGGCATCGCGCATGAACCCCAGCAGCAACGACAGGCCAACGCTGCTCGATTTGACCACCGCAGTGCAATCGAACACCAGGCGCGCCTCGCCACTGGCGGCGATCAACGCCTTGCCCTGTTTGCGCAGGGCCGGGCCGCTGCGGTAATCCAGCACGCCGGCCAGGGCGAGAACGCCCGGCGCGGCCATGCTCACGGCGGCGTCGCTCATTTGACTTCCTTATCCGGCGAGCTGTCGGCTGTTTCCTTGGCCTTGGCCACTTCACCGGCCCAACCGTCGATGGTCTTGTCCAGGTTGTTGCCGTTACGCTGCATGGCATCCTGGAACTGGTCGCGGAACAGCTTGCCGATGTTGATGCCGTTGACGATGACGTTACGCACCTTCCACTCGCCGTCCAGCTTGACCATGGTGTACTGCACCGGATAGACCGCGCCGTTGGTGCCGGTGATCTTCATGCCGACGCTGGTGCGATCGTCACCCTCGGCCTTGGCCGGGTCGACGGTGATGCCCTGGTTGTTGTACTCCAGCAAGGCGTTGCCATAGAACTGCATCAGGCTGCGCTTGAAGTTCTCCTGGAAGCGCTGCATCTGCTCGGGCGAGGCCTTGCGCGAATACTTGACCGTCATGATGCTCTTGGAGATGCCGTCGGCATCGACCACCGGGCCAAGGTTGGCGTTGAGCGCGTTGTAGAACGCATTGGGGTCGGCCTTGTACTGCTCCTTGTTGCTCTTCAGGTCGCTGAGCAACTGGGTGGTGGTGCCCTGGATCACATCACGGGCAGACTGCCCCGGCGCCGCCAGGGCCAGCAGGGGAAAGATCGCCAGCAGGACCAGCAGGCCACGTCGCAGGATCGAAATCATGGAAACTCCTTAATTAGCCGGTTGAGCTTCTTTCGGTTCCTTGCCCACCGAGTTGAGCAGGAACTTGCCGATCAGATCTTCCAGCACCAGCGCCGACTGCGTGTCGTGGATGGTGCTGCCATCCTTGAGAACCACGTCCTCGCCGCCCACGCTGATGCCGATGTACTTCTCGCCCAGCAGGCCGGCGGTCAGGATCGAGGCAGTGGAGTCGGTCGGCAGGTTGTCGACATGCTTGTCCAGCTGCAGCGTCACCCGACCGGTATACGAGTCGCGGTCCAGATCGATGGCCGTGACCTTGCCGATGGTCACACCAGCCATGGTCACTTTAGCTCTGACCGTCAAACCGGCGATATTGTCGAAGTACGCATAAACTTTATATGTGTCGCTGCTCGGGCTGGCCGACAGCCCGCTGACACGCAGGGCCAGCAGCAGCAGCGCCAGGATCCCGGCCAGGAGGAACAGGCCGACACCGATTTCCAGGGTGCGGTTTTGCATCAGAAATCTCCAAACATCAAGGCGGTCAGAATAAAGTCCAGACCCAGGACTGCCAACGAGGCATAGACCACGGTCTTGGTGGTGGCACGGCTGATCCCTTCTGAAGTGGGCTCACAGTCGTACCCCTGGAATACGGCGATCCAGGTAACGACGAAGGCGAACACCAGGCTCTTGATCAGCCCGTTGAGCACGTCGTCGCTGAAAGAGACACTGTTCTGCATGTTGCCCCAGAACGAGCCTTCGTAGACGCCCAGCCAGTCCACGGCGACCCACGAGCCGCCCCAGATGCCCACCACGCTGAAGATCAGCGCCAGCAGCGGCAGCGAAATGAAGCCGGCCCACAGGCGTGGCGCCACGATGTACTTGAGCGGGTCGACGCCGATCATTTCCAGGCTCGACAGTTGCTCGGTGGATTTCATGTTGCCGATTTCGGCGGTCAGCGCAGAACCCGCGCGGCCAGCGAACAGCAAAGCGGTGACCACCGGCCCGAGCTCGCGCAGCAGGGTCAGGGCGACCATCTGCCCGACCGCCTGTTCCGAGCCATACTTGTTGAGAATGCTGTAGCCCTGCAGCGCCAGGACCATGCCGATGAACACGCCGGACACGACGATGATCGCCAGCGACAGCACGCCCACCGAATACAGTTGCTTGACCAGCAGCTGGAAACCGCCGCCGATACCACTGCGCCCGCCCAGCGAATGGCCGAGGAACAGGCACGAGCGTCCCAGTACGGCCAGCACATCGATGGCCGAACGGCCGAACAGACGGATACGTTCGAGTAAGGATTTTCTGCGCATCAACGCGTCCCCAGCAAATCGGCGCGGTAGTCAGGCGCAGGGAAGTGGAAGGGTACCGGGCCATCAGGGTCGCCTTTCATGAACTGGCGGATGCGCGGGTTGTCCGAGCCCATCAGTTCGTCCGGCGTGCCCTGCCCCAGCACCTGGCCATCGCCGACCACATAGATGTAGTCGGCAATGCTCGCGGTTTCCGCAAGGTCATGGGACACCACGATGCTGGTGATACCCAGGGCATCGTTGAGCAGGCGGATCAGGCGCACCAGCACGCCCATCGCGATCGGGTCCTGACCGACGAACGGCTCGTCGTACATGAGGATCTGCGGGTCCAGGGCAATCGCACGGGCCAATGCCACACGGCGCTTCATGCCGCCAGACAGTTCGTCGGGCATCAGGTCGATGGCGCCGCGCAGACCCACGGCCTGCAGCTTCATCAGCACGATGTCGCGGATCATCTCGTCCGACAGCTGCGTATGCACCCGCAGCGGGAAGGCCACGTTCTCGAACACATCCAGGTCGGTGAACAGCGCACCGCTCTGGAACAGCACGCCCATCTGCTTGCGCGCATCGAACAGGTCGCCCCGCGACAGCGCCGGCAGGTTCTGCCCATTGACCCAGACTTCGCCGCCGGCCGGGCGCAACTGCGCGCCCATCAGGCGCAGCAAGGTGGTCTTGCCGCACCCCGAAGGCCCCATGATGCCGGTGACCTTGCCGCGGGGAATGCGTATGTCCACGTTGCTGAAAATGCTGCGCGAACCGCGCTTGAAGGTGACGCCCTTCAACTCGACCGCGTAGGCGCTATCCACACTCATCTAGACTCCTTGCTAGTGCAGCCTCGTCATAGTGGACGCCTGCCTTCATCTTGAAGGCACACAGGTCCCCGGCGGGCCGAATAGCGGCGAACTATAGCACCGCTGATAGGCCCGCCCCAAGGCCGTCACCCCACTCGTTCAGGGCACAGACAGGCAGGCGCGGCATCCATATGACATTCGAAGGATGAGCCTTTCACACATTGCGGCTATAATCGCCGCCTTTTCATCAGGCATTGCGTTCCGACATGACCCAATCCAGCGAGCTGATCCAATCCGCCCAGCGCACCCTGCGCCTCGAACTCGAGGCCGTGGAGGCCCTGCTGGCCCGCATCGACGGGGACTTCGTCAAGGCCTGCGAACTGATCCTGGCCAGCAAGGGGCGGGTCGTGGTGGTAGGCATGGGCAAGTCGGGGCACATCGGCAACAAGATCGCCGCCACCCTGGCCAGCACCGGCACCCCGGCGTTCTTCGTGCACCCGGCCGAGGCCAGCCATGGCGACATGGGCATGATCACCCGTGACGATGTCATTCTTGCCCTGTCCAACTCCGGCAGCACCGCCGAGATCATCACCCTGCTGCCCTTGATCAAGCGCCTGGGCATCCAGATGATCAGCCTCACCGGCAAACCGGACTCGCCCCTGGCCCAGGCCGCCGAGGTCAACCTCGACGCCAGCGTCGCCCAGGAAGCCTGCCCGCTCAACCTTGCGCCGACCTCCTCCACCACCGCGGCGCTGGCGCTGGGCGACGCCCTGGCCATCGCCCTGCTGGAGGCTCGCGGCTTCACCGCCGAAGACTTTGCCTTCTCCCACCCGGGCGGCGCGCTGGGCCGTCGCCTGCTGCTGAAGGTCGAGAACGTCATGCATGCCGGCGAAGAGCTGCCCGTGGTAAAGAGCGGCACCCTGCTCAAGGACGCGCTGCTTGAAATGTCTCGCAAAGGTTTGGGCATGACCGTGGTGCTGGGTAACGACGGCAAGCTGGCCGGCGTCTTCACCGACGGTGACCTGCGCCGCAGCCTGGACCGCAACATCGACGTGCACAAGACGCTCATCGACGAAGTCATGACCGTGCACGGCAAGACCGCCCGCGCCGAGATGCTCGCCGCCGAGGCACTGAAGATCATGGAAGACCACAAGATCAGCGCGCTGGTGGTTGTCGATCAGGACGACCGCCCGACCGGCGCCCTGAACATGCACGACCTGCTGCGCGCCGGAGTAATGTAAATGACCCAGGACCTGATGCAACGCGCCAAGGCCATCAAGCTGGCGGTGTTCGACGTCGACGGCGTGCTCACCGATGGCCGCCTGTACTTCCTCGAAGACGGCAGCGAGTTCAAGACGTTCAACACCCTCGACGGCCACGGCATCAAGATGCTCATGGCCTCGGGCGTGACCACCGCGATCATCAGCGGTCGCAAGACCCCCGTGGTCGAGCGCCGGGCGAAAAATCTCGGCATCCCGCACCTGTTCCAGGGGCGCGAGGACAAACTGGTGGTGCTGGACGGCCTGCTCGCCGAACTCAATCTAAGCTATGAGCAGGTCGCCTACCTCGGCGACGACCTGCCCGACCTGCCAGTGATCCGCCGCGTCGGGCTGGGCATGGCGGTGCAGAATGCCGCGGCCTTCGTTCGCCAGCACGCCCACGGGGTTACCCAGGCCCGCGGCGGCGAAGGCGCCGCCCGCGAGTTCTGTGAACTGATCATGCAGGCCCAGGGCACCCTGGACGCTGCCAACGCCCATTACCTGTAAGGCTGCCCATGCTCAGCAAGAAGATCAGAAATGTCGCGCTGCTAGGCGGGATCGCCGCCGTGCTGGTTGCTGTAGGCTACTGGAACATCAGCCCGGAGAGTTTCCTCGAACAGCCCCAGGCCCAGGTCGACCAGAGCGCTGTCGACTACTACGCGATCAACGCCCACAGCTTGCAGTTCCTGCCCGACGGCAAGCTGCAGTACGAAATGACCGCCGCCAAGGTCGAGCACCTCAAGGCCAGCGAGGTTACCCTGGTGACCACCCCCGACCTGCACATGTACCGTGGTACCGAATACCCGTGGCATGTGCAGAGCAAGCGCGCCGAGGTCAACCCGGACGGCACCGAGGTGGAGTTGATCGACGAGGTGCGCGTGGCGCGCACCGACGAGAAGCAACGCGAAACCATCATCACCAGCACACGCATGACCGTGTTCCCGCAGAAGCAATATGCGCAGACCGAGCAAGCCGTTAGAATCGACGGCGCCGGTGGCACGACTACGGGCAAAGGAATGAAAGCGTATTTGAAAGAAGGCAGGATGGACCTGCTCTCTAACGTAAGAGGACAGTATGAGGCTCGTTAAAACCATCCCCCTTCTGCTCAGCCTGGGCGTAGCACTGGGAAGCGCGAGCGCCTTCGCCCTGCCGAACGACCGTGACCAGCCGATCCGCATCCAGGCGGACAACGCCCACCTGGACGACAAACAGGGCGTGGCCACCTACACGGGCGACGTGATCATCACCCAGGGCTCAATGATGATCAAAGGCAACACCGTGACCATGACCCGCGCCGCCAACGGCGATATCGATGTGGTCACCTCGGTGGGCAACCTGGCCTACTTCGAGCAGCAGCAGAGCGCCGCCAAGCCCGACAAGATGAAAGGCTGGGCCGTGACCATCCAGTACCAGGCGCAGAAAGACGTGGTGATCCTCACCGACCGCGCCAAGGTCGAGAACGAAGGCAACACCACCGAAGGCGAGAAGATCGTCTACAACACCAAGACCCAGGTGGCTACCGCCGGGCGCGGTGGCAACGTGACTGCACCGCGTCAGCGTATCGACATGGTCATTCAACCGAAGAAAAAGGCCGAGTAAATGGCAACCCTCAAAGCCCAGCACCTGGCCAAGAGCTACAAGGGCAGGCAAGTCGTGCGCGACGTCAGCCTGTCCATCGACAGCGGCCAGATCGTCGGCCTGCTCGGCCCCAACGGCGCCGGCAAGACCACCTGTTTCTACATGATCGTCGGCCTGGTCCAGGCCGACCAGGGCCGTGTGCTGATCGACAGCCTCGATGTCAGCCACCAGCCGATGCACGGGCGCGCCCAGGCCGGTATCGGCTACCTGCCGCAGGAAGCGTCGATCTTCCGTAAACTGTCGGTGGCCGACAACATCATGGCCATCCTCGAGACCCGCAAGGACCTCGATCGCGAAGGCCGCCGCAAGGAGCTGGAAAGCCTGCTGCAGGAGTTCCACATTAGCCATATCCGCGACAATCTGGGCATGAGCCTGTCCGGTGGCGAACGTCGCCGGGTCGAGATCGCCCGCGCCCTGGCCACCGCACCCAAGTTCATCCTGCTGGACGAACCGTTCGCCGGTGTCGACCCGATTTCCGTCGGCGACATCAAGCAGATCATCCACCACCTCAAGAACAAGGGCATCGGCGTACTGATCACCGACCACAACGTTCGCGAGACCCTGGACATCTGCGAGACGGCCTACATCGTCAACGATGGCCAATTGATCGCCGAAGGCGATGCCGAGACCATCCTGGCCAACCAGTTGGTCAAGGAAGTTTACCTGGGGCACGAGTTCCGACTCTGACCACAGGCCTGCCCGGAGCACTGGCGAATGCGCCTGATCGGGGCTTAAGTTGTTACAGTGCTCTAGGCAAACGCTGCAATTTCAGGCATATAACTTGCTTAAAGTCGGCGCCCAAGCGCCCTACGTGTAGTGGATGGCGCATGCGCGCCGGCAACAAGGTATTAAGCCCCAGCCATGAAACCATCGCTCGTCCTAAAAATGGGCCAGCAACTGACGATGACACCTCAGTTGCAACAGGCCATCCGCCTGCTTCAGCTCTCCACCCTGGACCTCCAGCAGGAAATCCAGGAAGCGCTGGAGTCCAACCCGATGCTCGAACGTCAGGAAGACGGCGAGGACTTCGACAACAGCGACCCCATGGCGGACAACGCCGAGAACAAGCCGACCGCCGAAGCCCAGGACAACAGTTTCCAGGAAACCTCCAGCAGTACCACGGAAAACCTGGAGGACGGCGAATGGGCCGAGCGGATCCCCAACGAATTGCCGGTCGACACTGCCTGGGAAGACATCTACCAGACCAGCGCCAGCAGCCTGCCGAGCAACGATGACGACGAATGGGACTTCACCACCCGTACGTCGGTGGGCGAGAGCCTGCAAAGCCACCTGCTTTGGCAGCTCAACCTGGCGCCGATGTCCGACACCGACCGGCTGATCGCCGTCACCCTGATCGACAGCATCAACGCCCAGGGCTACCTGGAAGACACCCTCGAAGAAATCTGCGCTGGTTTCGACCCGGAGCTGGACATCGAGCTGGACGAGGTCGAGGCGGTGCTGCACCGCATCCAGCAGTTCGAGCCGGCCGGCATTGGCGCCCGCACCCTCGGCGAATGCCTGCTGCTGCAACTGCGCCAGCTGCCGGCCTCGACACCCTGGATGAGCGAGGCACAGCGCCTGGTCACCGACTTCATCGACCTGCTCGGCAGCCGCGACTACAGCCAGCTGATGCGCCGGATGAAGCTCAAGGAAGACGAACTGCGCCAGATCATCGAACTGGTACAGAGCCTCAACCCGCGCCCGGGCTCGCAGATCGAGTCCAGTGAACCCGAATACGTCGTGCCCGACGTCATCGTGCGCAAGGACAGCGAGCGCTGGCTGGTCGAGCTCAACCAGGAGGCGGTGCCGAAGCTGCGCGTCAATCCGCAATACGCCGGCTTCGTCCGGCGCGCCGACACCAGCGCCGACAACACCTTCATGCGCAATCAGCTGCAGGAAGCGCGCTGGTTCATCAAGAGCCTGCAGAGCCGCAACGAGACGCTGATGAAAGTGGCGACGCAGATTGTCGAGCACCAGCGTGGCTTCCTCGACCATGGCGACGAGGCCATGAAGCCGCTGGTCCTGCATGACATCGCCGAGGCGGTGGGCATGCACGAATCGACGATTTCCCGGGTGACCACGCAGAAATACATGCACACCCCGCGCGGCATCTACGAACTGAAATACTTTTTCTCGAGCCACGTGAGCACCGCCGAAGGCGGCGAATGCTCGTCCACGGCAATCCGCGCGATCATCAAGAAACTGGTGGCTGCGGAAAATCAGAAAAAGCCATTGAGTGACAGCAAGATCGCTGGTTTACTGGAGGCACAAGGCATCCAGGTAGCCCGTCGCACCGTCGCCAAGTATCGCGAGTCGTTGGGGATCGCCCCTTCGAGCGAGCGCAAGCGGCTGATGTAGCCCCCGGATGTGCCACAGCGTTTCAGTGGCAGGTGCAACACCTGCCTCTTTATGCACGGGCAACAAAGGAGAAGCTGTATGCAAGTCAACATCAGTGGACAGCATGTAGAAGTCACCCAACCACTGCGCGATTACGTGCTCGAGAAGCTCGCCCGGGTGGAGGGTCATTTCGACAAGATCACCAACGTGACGGTGATCATGAAAGTCGAGAAGCTTCAGCAGAAGATCGAAGCCACGCTCCAGATTCCCGGCGGTGAGGTGGTTGCAAACGCCGAACACCAAGACATGTATGCAGCGATCGATGCCCTGGCCGACAAGCTCGACCGCCAACTGAAAAAACACAAGGAAAAACAGCAAAGCCTGCTGCAAGGCGCAGCCGCCCGCTGATCCCCCTCATCCATGATCCGACTTGAAACCATCCTGACCCCCGGCCGTTCCCTCGTGAACGTGCCGGGCGGCAGTAAGAAGCGCGCCCTGGAAAAGGTCGCCAACCTGATCGCCGAGCAAGTACCCGAGCTGGAGATGCAAGACGTCTTCGACAGCCTGTGGGCTCGCGAAAAACTGGGCTCCACCGGTTTTGGCAATGGTATCGCCATACCCCATTGCCGCCTGGCAGGTTGCAGCGCGCCTGTCAGCGCCCTGCTGCATCTGGACGCCCCCATTGATTACGATGCCATCGATGGCGCCCCGGTCGACCTGCTGTTTGTCCTGCTGGTCCCGGAAGCCGCCACCGACGCGCACCTTGAACTGCTGCGCCAGATCGCCAGCATGCTTGATCGCAAGGAGGTCCGCGATAGCCTGCGTGCCGCCGATAGCAGCGAGACCCTCTACCAGGTCGTCCTGGACGTACAAAACGAGCACTGAACATGCGCCTGATCATCGTCAGCGGTCGCTCCGGCTCCGGTAAGAGCACCGCCCTCGACGTGCTGGAAGACAACGGCTATTACTGCATCGACAACCTGCCCGCCGGGCTGTTGCCGCAGCTGGCTGAAAACGCCTTGATCAACACAGAGCTGTTGCAACCCAAGGTTGCGGTCTCGATCGATGCACGCAACCTGCCCAGCCATCTGTCACGCTTCCCTCAGTTGCTGGAAGAGGCACGCTCCCGGCATATTCAGTGCGACGTGCTGTATCTGGATGCCGACGAAGACACACTGCTCAAGCGTTTTTCGGAAACCCGCCGCCGCCATCCACTGACCAACGACAGCCGTTCGCTGGCTGAGGCAATCCGGGTGGAGAGCGAGCTGCTTGGGCCGATCGCCGACCTTGCCGACCTGAAGATCGATACCACCAACCTGAACCTGTACCAGTTGCGTGACTCGATCAAGCTGCGCCTGCTCAACCAGCCCGAGCCCGGCACTGCGTTTCTCGTCGAGTCATTCGGTTTCAAGCGTGGCATGCCGGTGGATGCCGACCTGGTGTTCGACGTGCGCTGCCTGCCCAACCCGTACTGGAAGCCGGAACTTCGCGAACATTCCGGCCTCGAACAGCCGGTGATCGACTACCTGGCCGCGCAGCCGGACGTCGAGGAGATGTTCCAGGACATTTCCAGCTACCTGCTCAAATGGCTGCCGCGCTTCGCCGCCAGCAACCGCGCCTATGTCACCATCGCCATCGGCTGTACCGGCGGCCACCACCGCTCGGTATACATTACCGAACGGCTTGGCCAACTGCTCCAGCAATCCCTGAAAAACGTCCAGGTCCGCCACCGCGACCTCTAGCCACAGGATCCGCCCCACGATGCCCGCCCGCGAAATCACCATCATCAACAAGCTGGGCCTGCATGCGCGGGCGGCCGCCAAGTTCGTCGGCGTCGCCGGGCGTTTCCCCTGCCAGGTACGGGTCGGGCGCGCGCCGGACAAGCTGGTGGACGGCAAGAGCATCATGGCGGTAATGATGCTCGCCGCCGGCAAGGGCACTCAGGTGCACCTGCTCACCGAGGGCGAGCAGGACAGCGACGCCATGGAGGCGTTGGTCGCTCTGATCGAGAACTTCTTCGACGAAGGCGAATGAGCCAGGCGGCACGCCAAACAGATAATTGGGGCGTCAGGACATCGCCGTATCCATCACCATCATCAGACAGAACCCGACACACAACCCCAGGCTCGCCAGGCGGTGATGCCCGTTGCTGCGTGACTCCGGAATGATCTCCTGGGTCACCACCAGCAGCATCGCCCCCGCCGCGCAGGCCAGGCCCAACGGCAGCAACAGTTCGGCAATGTTCACCAGCCAGGCACAGATCACCGCGGCCAGCGGCTCGACCAGCCCCGATGCCGCACCGACCAGGAACGCCTTGAAGCGCGGCATGCCCGCCCCTGCCAGCACCAGCGCAATCACCAGGCCCTCCGGCACATCCTGCAACGCGATGCCCATGGCCAGGCTATCGGCATCAGGCATCCCGCCACCGGCGGAAACCCCGATCGCCATGCCTTCGGGGATGTTGTGGGCAATGATGGCGATGACGAACAGCCAGATCCGCGCGGCGATAACCGGTTGCCGCTCACTGCCGACCAGGGCCTCCGGTGAAGCGCCGGAGACCTTGAGGTCGACCAGAAACAGGCACAACGCGCCGAACAACAGGCCGCTGCTGATCACACCACCGGCGCCCCATGGGCTGAAGCCGATGGCCTGGGCCGCATCCAGCCCGGGAATGATCAGCGAGAACGCGGTGGCCGCCAACATCACCCCAGCACCAAAGCCGAGCAAGGTGTCGGCCACGGCCACTGGCATGTTACGGATTACCAGCACCGGCACCGCGCCCAAGGCCGTCCCCAATGCGCACAGTGCTCCGCCCTCCAGGGCTCGCAACATGCGCGGTTCCAGGTCCAGCCAGGCGATGCCACGCGTCACCAGCAACGCGGTGCCGACCAGCAACAACACAGTCCCAAGCGCCAGACGGAACAGGCGCACACTGCTGACAGACATCACCTGGGAGCGCATACCGGTCACACTCACTTCAGGGCTTCAAGGTAGCGGCGTTCCACTTCGGCCCAGTCGACCACGTTGTAGAAGGCGCCAATGTACTCAGGACGGCGGTTCTGGTACTTCAGGTAATAGGCGTGCTCCCACACATCCAGGCCGAGGATCGGCGTGTTGCCGTGCATCAGCGGGCTGTCCTGGTTACCGCTGCTCTCCACAACCAGCGTTTTCTGCGGGGTCACGCAGAGCCAGGCCCAGCCACTGCCGAACCGGCTCAGCGCGGCCTTGGTGAAGGCCTCCTTGAACGCCTCGAAACCACCAAGTTGCTCGTCAATGGCCTGGGCTACCTGACCCTCGGGTTGGCCACCGCCCTTGGGCGACATGACGGTCCAGAACAACGTGTGGTTGGCATGGCCACCGCCCTGGTTGACCACCGCCCCTTGCAGTTTCTCGGGCAGTTGCTTGACTGCGCCCACCAGTCGCTCCACCGGCCATTCGGCCCATTCGGTGCCCTCGATGGCGGCGTTGAGGTTGTTGATGTAGGTCTGATGGTGCTTGCTGTGGTGGATCTCCATGGTTTGGGTATCAATGTGCGGTTCCAGCGCATCGTAGGCGTAGGGCAACGCAGGCAAGGTATGTGGCATGTCAGTGGATTCCGTAGGCAGGTTTGCGTTCCGTGATGTCCGCGTGCGCGACCAGCTCGCTGGCTGCGGGCGCCTGGCGGTTCAGCAGGCGCTCGGTACGCGGGTATTGGCCGTACTCGGCGATGAAGCTCAGCAGTTCGGTGTAGGTGCGCCCGCTGTGGCGCAAGGCCGCGTCGCGCAGGGCCTGGGGCAGGCGCAGCTCCTGGCTGGCCTGGAGCAGCCGCTGGTGCGCCGCGCACAGGTAGTCGGCGCTTTCGTGCGGCTGGTTCAGGCGCAGGTGCAGGTCGGCCAGGTTATGGTGGGCGATAACCAGTGCGGCCACCGCCTCGTCGACGTCATGCCAGCGCTCGAACAGCACCTGCGCCAGGGCCAGTGCCTGCAGGTAGTGCTCCCGGGCGTCGACCAGCTCGCCCTGCTCGAACAGGCGATTTGCATCTTGGGTGGTGCGTTTCCAATGCTGCATGACGTGCCTCCTGGGCGGCCCGGGTTCAGATACCGCCAGCGGTGAGTTTTTCCGGGTCCAGCAGCGCTTCGAGCTGGTCACGCGACAGGTCGGTGTGCTCCAACGCCACGTCGATGATCGGACGCCCCTGCTTGTAGGCGGTCTTGGCGATCTCGGCGGCCTTCAGGTAGCCGATGATCGGGTTGAGCGCGGTGACCAGGATCGGGTTGCGCGACAGCGCTTCCTTGAGCTTGGCCTCATTGACCTTGAAGCTGGCAATCGCCTTGTCGGCCAGCAATCGGCTGACGTTGGCCATCAGCTCGATGCTCTCCAGCAGGTTGCGGGCGATTACCGGCAACATCACGTTGAGCTCGAAGTTGCCCGACTGGCCGGCCACGGCGATGGTCGTGTCGTTACCGATTACCTGAGCGGCGACCATGGCGGTGGCCTCCGGGATCACCGGGTTGACCTTGCCCGGCATGATCGAAGAGCCTGGTTGCAGACCCTGCAGCTCGATTTCACCAAGGCCGGCGAGCGGGCCGGAGTTCATCCAGCGCAGGTCGTTGGCGATCTTCATCAGCGCCACGGCAGCCGTCTTGAGCTGGCCCGACAGCGCCACCGCGGTGTCCTGGGAGCCGATCAGGGCAAACAGGTTCTCGCCGGGGGTGAACTCGACCTGGGTCAGGACGCTCAACTGGCGGGCAAAGCCTGCGGCGAACTGCGGGTGGGCATTGATCCCGGTGCCCACGGCCGTGCCGCCCTGAGCCAGCGCTTGCAGGCTCGGCAGCGTGGCTTCGATATGCGCCTGGGCCCCCTTGATCTGGGCGGCCCAGCCACCAAGCACCTGGCTCATGCGTACCGGCATCGCGTCCATCAAATGGGTGCGGCCGGTCTTCACGTGCTTGTGCACCTCGACTGCCTTGGCCTCGATCACCTGGGTGAGATGGCGCAAGGCCGGCAGCAGCTGTTCGTGCAGGGCCAGGGCGGCGCTGACATGAATGGTGGTGGGGATGATGTCGTTGCTGCTCTGGCCACAGTTGACGTGGTCGTTGGCATTGACCGGCTCGCCCAGCACATGGCTGGCCAGGGTCGCGATGACCTCGTTGGCGTTCATGTTCGAGCTGGTGCCGGAGCCGGTCTGGAACACGTCCACCGGGAAGTGCCGGATGAAATCCTCGGCCAGCAACTGTTCCACCGCCTTGACGATGGCCGCGCCCTGCCCTGCGCTCAGCTGTTCCAGCTCGACGTTGGCCTTGGCCGCAGCGGCTTTGGCCAGCAGCAAGGCGCGGATGAACTGGGCCGGCATCGGCTTGCCGCTGACCGGGAAGTTGTCGACCGCGCGCTGGGTCTGGGCACCGTACAGGGCCTGGGCCGGCACCTGCAGTTCACCCATGCTGTCGCGCTCGATACGGGTATCACTCATCTTCAAGTCCTTGCATCAGTTCTTCGGGAGAAATCGACGGCAGCAGCACGCAATTGGCGAGCTGCATCGCGTAGGGCTGCCAACGCTGGTTTTGTTCGAGGCGGTCGAGATTGCGCAGGTCGAGCAGCGGCCGCCAGGCCTGGTCCAGGCACAGGCAGCGCCAGTGCCAGGGCAACATGCGATCGTTGGCGGTATCGAGCAGCAGACGCAAGGCGGTCAAGGCCACCGTCCACGGCGAGGTCTCGGTGCAGCACACCAGATAGCGGCCTTCGGCGAGGTAGTGCTCGATCAGGCGTGGCTCGTCGGGTTCCAGCGCGCAACGGATGCGCCGGCTGAGCCAGCGCCAGTTTTCCAGGTAGGGCAGTTCGTGGAGGACGGTTTTCATGAACATCATCGCCGGGTTACTGGATAATGATATTCATTATTAAGTGATAAATAGAATCAGTTCAAGCTAGACGATAGGCAAAATAAACCCGGCGCGATGGCCGGGTTGGGGAAAATGGGAGTTACGGCGTGGGAGCGGGCTTGCCCCGCAATGTTCTTGGAGGGCATCGTGGGGCAAGCCCGCTCCCACGTCCTATCCCGACAGAGCGCCGATCAGCTTCCCGCCACCGTCATGCGCTCGATCAGCACCGAGCCGCTGTGAATATTGCTACGCGTCTCGATATCGCTGCCAATGGCGACGATCTGCTGGAACATGTCCTTCATATTGCCGGCAATGGTCACTTCTTGTACGGCGTGCTGGATCTCGCCGTTTTCCACCCAGAAGCCCGCCGCCCCCCGCGAATAGTCGCCGGTCACCATGTTCAGCCCATGGCCCATCAGCTCGGTTACCAGCAGGCCACGGCCCATGCGCCGGATCAGTGCGGCCTGGTCCTCGACGCCGTGGGTGACAAACAGATTGTGCACGCCACCTGAGTTGGCGGTGCTCGGCAAACCCAGCTTGCGCCCCGAATAGGTGCCCAGGATGTACGACACCAGCTCGCCTTTGTCGACGAACGGCTTGGCGTAGGTGGCCAAGCCATCGCCATCGAACGCTGCACTGCCCAGAGCACGCGGGATGTGTGGCCGCTCGTCGAGGGTCAGCCAGGTGGGGAACAGGCGCTGACCAAGGGTACCCTCGAGGAACGACGACTTGCGGTACAGGTTGCCGCCGGAAATCGCCGACAGGAAGCTGCCGAACAGGCCGCCGGCGAGCTCGGCCGAGAATAGCACCGGCACCTCGCAGGTGGGGACCGGGCGGGCACCCAGGCGGCTTGCCGCGCGCTGCGCGGCACGCAGGCCGATGCTACGCGGGTCGGCCAGCAGCTGGCCCTGGCGATTGACGTCGTACCAGTAGTCACGCTGCATCTGCCCATCGGCTTCGGCGATCATCACGCAGCTCAGGCTGTGACGGGTTGAGGCGTAGCCACCGATAAAACCATGGCTGTTACCGTACACCCGCACACCCTGATGGGTGTTGAGCGTGGTGCCGTCGGCATTGCTGATGCGCTTGTCGGCATCGAACGCCGCTGCCTCGCAGGCCAGCGCCATCTCAATGGCCTTCTCCGGCTCAATGTCCCAGTCATGGTAGAGATCCAGGTCGGGGATCTCACGGGCCATCAACGCGGCATCGGCCAGACCCGAGCAGGCGTCCTCGGAGGTATGTTTCGCGATTGCCAGCGCGGCGGCGACCGTCTCGCGGATCGCCTCAGGGCCGCTGGCCGAAGTGCTGGCAGACCCCTTGCGCTGGCCCACGTAAAGGGTGATGCCGAACCCCTGGTCGCGATTGAACTCGACCGTCTCGACTTCGCGCTGGCGCACCGTGGTGGACAGGCCTTGCTCCAGCGACACCGCCACTTCGCAGGCGCTGGCGCCCTGGCGGCGCGCCTCGGCGACGATCGCCTCGACCTGCTCCTGCAACGCCGGCAGGTCCTTGGGGCCTACGCTCTGGACTGCACTCATGGTTTTCTCCACTGAAAATTCTGCGTACGGCTTGGGTCATTCTACGACCGGGCCGGACAAGCGGCCCCCGACTGGTTATCATGGCGGCGATTTCCTGCGGACGGCCCCCATGGTTGATTCTTACGACGACGCCTTCGATGGCGAAAAAAGCAAAACCCAGATCAAGCGCGAGCTGCATGCGCTGGTCGAACTCGGTGAACGCCTCACCACCCTCAAGGCCGACACCCTGGCCCGCCTGCCGCTGACCGACGAGCTGCGCAAGGCGCTGGACGAAGCCAGCAAGCACACCGCCCACGGCGCCCGCAAACGCCACATGTCGTTCGTCGGCAAGCTGATGCGCGTGCAGGACCTGGACGCCATCCATGCCGTGCTCGAGCAGATCGACAGCTCCAGCCGCCAGTACAACGAGCGCTTCCACGGCCTCGAGCGCTGGCGCGATCGCCTGATCGACGGTAACGACGAAGACCTCGAGCGCTTCGTCAACGAGTTCCCCGACACCGATCGCCAGCACCTGCGCTCGCTGATCCGTCATGCCCAGCATGAAAAGGCGCGGAACAAGCCGCCTGCCGCTGCGCGTAAAGTGTTCAAGTACATCCGCGACCTCGACGAGACCCAACGCGGGTTGCGCTGAGGCCATCGCGGGCAAGTCGCATCGGCGCACCGATGCGACTTGCCCGCGATTGAACATCACCCGCCGGTACCACCGACGGTGATCGCATCCAGCTTCAGGGTCGGCTGGCCAACGCCCACCGGCACCGATTGACCATCCTTGCCGCACGTGCCCACGCCGCTGTCCAGCGCCAGGTCGTTGCCGACCATCGACACACCGCGCATCGCTTCCGGACCATTGCCGATCAAGGTCGCACCTTTTACTGGCGCGGTGATCTTGCCGTCCTCGATCAGGTAGGCCTCGCTGGTGGAGAACACGAACTTGCCGCTGGTGATGTCCACCTGGCCACCGCCAAGGTTGGCGCAGTAGATGCCTTTCTTCACCGACCGGATGATTTCCTCGGGATCGCTGTCGCCGGCACGCATGTAGGTGTTGGTCATGCGCGGCATCGGCAGGTGCGCGTAGGATTCGCGCCGGCCGTTGCCGGTCACCGCCATGCCCATCAGGCGGGCATTGAGCTTGTCCTGCATGTAGCCCTTGAGGATGCCGTTCTCGATCAGCGTGGTGCACTCGGTCGGAGTGCCTTCGTCATCGACGCTGAGCGAGCCGCGACGGCCTTCGAGGGTGCCGTCGTCGACGATGGTGCACAGGCTCGAAGCCACCTTTTCACCGATGCGCCCGCTGAACGCCGAGCTGCCCTTGCGGTTGAAGTCGCCTTCCAGGCCGTGGCCGACTGCCTCGTGCAGCAGCACCCCGGACCAGCCTGGGCCGAGCACCACTGGCAGCGTGCCGGCCGGAGCGGGAATCGCCTCGAGGTTGACCAGCGCCTGGCGCAGTGCCTCACGGGCGTAACCCATCACCCGCTCTTCACTGAAATAGCGATAGTCGGTGCGCCCGCCGCCGCCCTGCCCACCACGCTCGCGACGTCCGTTGTGCTCGACGATCACACTGACGTTGAAGCGCACCAGCGGACGCACGTCGGCGGCCAGGCTGCCATCGGCAGCGGCCACCAGAATGCGTTCCCACACCCCTGCCATGCTCACGCTGACCTGCTGGATACGCGGGTCGAGTGCACGGGTAGCGGCATCCACGCGCTTGAGCAGCTCGACCTTCTCGGCGCGGGTGAGTACATCCAGGGGATTGTCAGGCGCGTACAAAGCAGTCACGTCCTGACTGCGGAAGGCTTGCACAGTGCCGTTCTGCCCGGCGCGGGAGATCGAACGGGCGGCACGCGCCGCCGAAGTCAGGGCTTCGAGGTTGATCGCATTACTGTAGGCAAAGCCGGTCTTCTCGCCGGATTGGGCACGCACGCCCACGCCCTGGTCGAGGTTGAAGCTGCCCTCTTTGACGATGCCGTCCTCCAGTGCCCAGGTTTCCGAGATCTGGCCCTGGAAATACAGGTCGGCGGCATCGATGCCGGGACCGGCCAACTCGCCCAGCACCGTCTGCAAGCTGTCGAGGGTCAACCCGCCCGGGGCCAGGAGCTGCTCACTGACGGTGGATAACATCTGGCTCATAGTCACTCCGAGGTATACGCAGGCCGCAAGGCGTCCTGCGAGAAAAAGCGCCGGTGCGTAGTTACCGGCATGCGCGCCCGGATGGACGCCTGTTCTTCGATATCGCGTGTGGCGAGCAACACCGCCTCGCCCCGCGCCTGTTGCGCGACGATCCGCCCCCAGGGGTCGACGATCGCCGCCTGGCCGTGGGTTTCCCGCGGCCCCGGATGCAGGCCGCCCTGGGCGGCCGCCAGTACGTAGCACTGGGTCTCGATGGCCCGTGCGCGAATCAGCACTTCCCAGTGCGCCGCCCCGGTCACCGCGGTGAACGCCGCCGGTGCGCTTATCAGTTCGGCCCCAGCGGCGCGCAACGCGCTGTACAGCTCGGGGAAGCGCAGGTCATAGCACACCGACAGGCCCAGGCGGCCCACCGGTGTGTCGGCCACCACCACCCGGCTGCCGTGGGCATAATCGTCCGACTCGCGGTAGCGGCCACGGTTGTCGGCCACGTCCACATCGAACAGGTGCAGCTTGTCGTAGCGAGCGGCGATCTCGCCGTGCTCGTCGACCAGTAACGAGCAGGCATGGGCCTTGGCCTCCGGCTGGCCGACCGGCGGCAGCGGCAGGGTACCTGCGACTATCCATAACCTGAGGTCGCGAGCGGTGCGTTTCAACCATGGCAGGATCGGCCCCTCGCCCAGCGCCTCGGCCCTGCCGATGGCGGCGGCGTCGCGCCGGCCCATGGCCGCGAAGTTTTCCGGCAACACCGCCAGGCGCGCGCCTCCGGCTGCGGCCTGCTCGAGCAGCGCCGTGGCACGTTGCAGGTTGGCCAGCACATCGTCCTGGCTGACCATCTGGATCACTGCTGACGTCATGACCACCCCTGGGGTTACTTGTCGAAAGGTTTCACAAAGGTGATTTTAGGCTCTTTGACCGGACCCTCGACGCGATAATGCACGCTGGCGAAGCGCGCCACCCGGTCACCGATCAGACGATCGACGAGGAACAGCGCGCCACCGACCGCCGGCGCGCCAACAATCAAGGCGGCCAATGGCAGGTTGTTGGTGACCGGCAACGTCACCAGCAGCTTGGCGTCGACCCGATCACGGACGAAGTCCATGGTGCCGTCGAGTTCGAAATTGCTCGACGGGCCGGTGACGGTGATCGGCTCCCGCGTCACGTAGACCCCTTCGCTGGCCACCAGCAGGCCTTTGACCCGATCGTAGGCCAGGCCCTTGCTGAACAGGTCGGAGAAGTCCAGGCGCAGGCGTCGGCCAATGGAGTTGAAGTTGAGCAGCCCGAATACCCGCAACGCCTGGGCGCTGCCCTCGACCTCGACGAACTGACCGCTGCGCAGCGCCGCGTCGAGGCTGCCGGAGTACCGGTTGAGGCTGACCCAAGCCGGCGAGCCCGGCCAGCGGCCATCCACGTCCATGCGGAAGTCGCGGCTGGTGACGGTGGGGGCAAAACCCCAGGCCTTGAGCACATTCCCCAGGTCCTTGCCGTCGACGCGGCCTTTGTACCAGCTGGACGTGCTGCCGGGCTCGCCTTCCCAGCCACCGCTGCCGTCGATGTGCAGCCCCTTGAGGTCCAGGTCGATGTCGCTCATGGCCATGCCCCGGGGGGTCTGGCGCAGCTTCAGGGTGGCGCTGCCAAACAGGTCGTCACCGCGGTACAGCTTGTCGATGGTCAGGTCCAGCGGCGGCGCCTTGCGCGGGTCGAACCCGGCCAATGGGTCCGGCGCATTCTCGGCCTGGGCCTCGTTCGGGTCGGCGGGTGGCAGGCGCAGGCTCTGCAGGCGGACAGTCATGGGCGCGGCCTTGGCATCGGGAATGCGCGCATTGCCGATGACTTCCTGGCTGTCCAGGCGCAGGTCCCAGGCCGGGCCACCACGCATCAGGCGGATCACCGCCTGGTTGAGGTCCATGCCGAACGCCTTGAGCTGTCCGATGCTGAGGTCAACGCTCTGCAGGTTCTGCCGGGCACTGCCGCCCGGATCCTTGCCGGCGAAGCGCTCCATCTGTTGCTGCCAAGGGGCCAGGTCCAGCGTCTCCAGCCGGCCACGCACCCGCAGGCCCTGGCCAGACGGCAAGCTGGCCTCGCCCGTGCCCAGCAACAGCTCGCCACGCCCTTGGGCCAGCTTGTCGGCAGGCGCGGCATAAGCGAAGCGGGCCAGGTCCGCGTAGCTGCCATCGATGCGCCGTTCCGGGCCCTGCAGGGTCAGGCTGAAACGGCTGTCGCGGGTCTCTGCGGCGGCCTTGCCAAAAGGCGCCGGCAGATCGATGGCCAGGCCCTTGAGCGACGAATTGACGGTCAAGCGGTTGTCACGACTGCCCAGTGTTACTTGCACCTGATAGGGCAGCTCACCCGAGGCTGGCAGCGGCTGCGCGAGCTGCAACCAGTCGGTCAGGGCCTTGAGGCCGACCTGGCCATTGGCATTGATCCGGGTCTGGAGCTGCCCACCCTGTCCTTCTGCGGTGATTTGCGCGCTGACCGCCTTGCCAAAGGCGTGCAGGCTGATGTCCTTGCCGCTCAGGCCCTTGTCGAGGTCAAAGGTGAAGTCGCCCTTCAGCTGGCTCAATTCCAGGGCCGGGGGCGCCACTTTCAAAGTAGCGTCGGCTGTCGCGAAGTTCACCAGCACCTTGGGCCGCTGCCCATGGGCCAGGGGTACGTCGAGCTTGATCTTGCCCTTGAGCGGCCCCTCGCCTTCCCAACCGGCGAAGATCTCCCCAGTGCCGATGGGCGCTTCCTTGAGGATCTTCAAGCCATCGCCGAGGCTGCCGTCGAAATTACCGTCGAGGATCAGGTGGCTGTGCTGGTCGCCTTCGACATGGGGAATATCGACGCTGACATCACTGACCTTGGTGTCCAGCAGCAGACCATGATGGGCCTGGATGCGCACACCGGTGTCTTCGATATACACATTGCCGTCAACCTGCTGCACCTGTGGCCAGCCTGGCTGGAAGTCCAGCGCGGCGTCATGCACCTTGAAGAACAGGCTGATATCGCGGGCATGGGGCGGCGCATTGTGATGCAGCGAACCCTGGTACTGGAAATAGCCCTCGTCGACATTACCCTTGACGATGGCGCTGCGCAGCCATTCGTCCAGGGCGGGGCTGAGCACCTCGGGCAGGTACTTGGCGGTGTAGCGCCCGTCGCCTTCGGTAAGGCCGACGCGCAGGTCCATGTAGTCTTCGTGGCCCGGCTGCAGGTGGATGCGAATAAGGAAGTCCGCCGCGATCTTGCCCTCGTCGCCCACTACCTTGATGTAGGGGGCAACCAGGGTGAAAGCCTCCTTGTCCAGGGTCCAGGTCAAGCGCGCATTGGCTTTCGGGTAATGCCAGGGTTTGCCGAAGATTGGGTACAGGTGCAGCATGAACGCCTGGGTATCCAGGCGCAGCTCGCCATGCCCAAGGTCACCGCTGATCGCCCCGGAGACATTGCCCGCCGCCGGCGCGCCGTGATAGGCATCGAAACCGACCTTCTCCAGATTGGCGGCAAACTGCAGCCGTTGGTCGCCCTCGGCCTTGGGTCGGATGTCCAGGCGCACGTTGCGCAGGGCGCCGCTGACCTTGAGCGCATCGACCACGGTCATCAGCTTGTCCGGCAATGGCGCCAGGGCGTCGATCAAGGGCGTCAGCGGGGTCAGGTCGAGGCGGTCCGCCTGCACCTGCCAGCTTTCCTCGGCCGGGTTCTGGCCCGGACGCTGTGCCAGTTGCAGGTGCGACTCCCAACGGTTCTTGCCAAGGCTCATGGCCAGCGAGTCGACGACGACGTCGAAGCCCTGGTCCCGACGCTGGAACCAGGCCGATAGGGCCAGATTGTCCACGGTGATGGCCTTGCGCCCGGTGTAGGCGCCCTTGAGCTGCGGGGCATTGAGGCGAACCATCGCCTGCTGCAACTGCCCTTGCCGCCAGTCGATCCACAGCTCACCACCGGCGCGCAGCGCGCCGGCCTGCCATTGGCCCAGCAACTGCGGCGGCAGCCAGCGTGCCCAGTCGCTTTGCGGCAGGCTCAGGTAAGCCTGCACGCGCCCGTCGCGCCAGGCCTTGGCCGTGGCGCGGCTGTTCAGGCTCAAGGCCAGCGGCTGGCCGTCGGGCAGCGTGGCGCGCAGGTCGACGCTCTGGCGCGAAGCGCCTGCCTGCACGCCGAGGCTGACGTAGGTGAGGGTCAGGGGGTCTCGTTGCCAGGGCTGCAAGGTGACCTGGCTGTCGAAGACATCGATTCGGCCAAGCTGGCGTAGACGCTTGAGCGCATCGGCCGGATCGAGCGGCGCATCATCCTTGTGCGGCAGACCTTCCAGGGTCCAGTCGCCCTGCTCGTTCTCGCGCAGGATCAGTTGCAGCCCACCGAGCTGGATACGCGCCAGGCGCACTTCACGCGCCTTGAGACTGGCCCACAGGTCAGGCACCAGCTTGACGTCGTCCAGGCGCAGCGCCGCAGCGCCTTCGCCCAGTTGCAGGTCACGTACACGCAGTACAGGCGCCAAGCCACTCCAGCGCCCTTCGAGCGCACCGACGTGCACGGGCATGCCCAAGGCCTGTTCGGCCTTGAGTTCGGCGTCTGCACGGTATTCGGCGACCAGAGGAACCAGTTGCCGACCGAGGCTGACATACAGCGCCACCAGCACCGCCAGCAGGGCGCAGATAACCAGCCCCCAGCGGGTCAAGGCGCTCAGAACGCGGGTCAGACGTTCCATGGCCGAGGCCCTCCAAGTCGTCCCTTAACTATGGCCGGTGTAAAGCGCTTTGCCAGCCCGTCCATGGGGCAACCGCTGTTAGAAGGGGTCAGAGCAGCACCACATCGTATTGTTCCTGGGAATACATGGACTCCACCTGGAAACGGATGGTTCGCCCGATGAACGCTTCAAGTTCGGCAACGTTACCCGATTCTTCATCGAGCAACCGATCCACCACCTTCTGGTTGGCCAGCACACGATAGCCCTCGGCCTGGTAGGCACGGGCTTCACGAAGGATCTCGCGGAAAATTTCGTAACAGATCGTCTCCGGGGTCTTCAGCTTGCCACGCCCCTGGCACGCCGCACAGGGCTCGCACAACACCTGCTCGAGGCTTTCGCGGGTGCGCTTGCGGGTCATCTGCACCAGGCCCAGCTCGGTGATGCCGATGATGTTGGTCTTGGCGTGATCACGCTCGAGCTGCTTCTCCAGGGTACGCAGGACCTGGCGCTGGTGCTCCTCGTCCTCCATGTCGATGAAGTCGATGATGATGATCCCGCCGATGTTGCGCAGGCGCAGTTGCCGGGCAATCGCGGTGGCCGCCTCGAGGTTGGTCTTGAAGATGGTCTCTTCAAGGTTGCGATGGCCGACGAACGCACCGGTGTTGACGTCGATGGTGGTCATCGCCTCGGCCGGGTCGACCACCAGGTAGCCGCCGGACTTGAGCGGCACCTTGCGTTCCAGGGCCCGCTGGATTTCGTCCTCCACCCCATACAGGTCGAAGATCGGCCGCTCGCCGGGATAGTGCTCCAGGCGATCGGCGATCTCCGGCATCAATTCGGCCACGAACTGGGTGGTCTTCTGGAAGGTCTCCCGCGAGTCGATGCGGATCTTTTCGATCTTGGGGTTGACCAGATCGCGCAGGGTCCGCAGCGCCAGGCCAAGGTCTTCGTAGATGACCACGGGCGCTCCGCAGGTCTTGATCTGCGAGCCGATCTGCTCCCACAGGCGGCGCAGGTAGCGGATGTCCTGGAGGATATCTTCCGCGCGGGCGCCCTCTGCGGCGGTGCGCAGGATGAAGCCCCCGGCATCCTTCATGTCTTCCTGGGCCATGCAGTCGGTGACCACCTGTTTGAGGCGATCGCGCTCGGCTTCTTCCTCGATCTTGAGCGAGATGCCGACATGACTGCTGCGCGGCATGTACACCAGGTAGCGCGACGGAATCGACAGCTGGGTGGTCAAGCGTGCACCTTTGCTACCGATGGGATCCTTGGTGACTTGCACCACCAGCGCCTGGCCTTCGTGGACCAGTGCGGTGATGGTCTCCACGGCCGAGCCTTCGCGCTGGGAAATTTCCGAGGCATGGATGAACGCCGCCCGCTCCAGGCCGATATCGACGAAAGCCGCCTGCATGCCCGGCAATACCCGCACTACCTTGCCTTTGTAGATGTTGCCGACGATGCCACGGCGCTGGGTGCGCTCTACATGCACCTCCTGCAGGACTCCGTTCTCCACCACCGCCACGCGTGATTCCATCGGGGTGATGTTGATCAGGATCTCTTCACTCATGGCGCGCTCTCGTCAGTGGTCTGGGGTAATGATGGATTGCTGCGGCGTGGCTGGCTAGCGCTGTGCGGAATCCTCTTGCAGTTGCCAACATGGCACGCCGAATTGCTCGAGCAGTTCGGCGGTTTCGCTCAGGGGCAGCCCGACCACGGCCGAGTAGCTGCCCTCGATGCCGCTGACGAACACAGCGCCCAGGCCCTGGATGGCATAGCCGCCCGCCTTGTCGACAGGTTCACCGCTGTCCCAGTAGCGCAGCGCCTCCTCGAAGGAGATGGTACGAAAACGCACGGTGGTGCTGACGCAGCGGCTGATACTGCGCTGGCCATCGGTCAGCGCCACGGCGGTGAGCACCTGGTGTTCGCGCTTGGACAGGTCGCCGAGCATGGCCAAGGCCTGCTCGCGATTCTCCGGCTTGCCAAGGATCTGGCCATCGAGCACCACGGTGGTGTCGGCGCCCAGCACCACCCCTGCCCCATCCGTGTGGGCGAAGCCCGCAACGGCCTTGGCCTGGGCCAGGCGCTCGACGTAGGCCGCCGGCGCTTCGCCCGGCAACGGGGTTTCATCGATGGGTGCGCTGACGACTGTGAACGGCACACCTATCTGGTTCAGCAGTTCACGGCGGCGTGGCGAGCCGGAGGCCAGGTACAGCTGGGTCATGTGGACATCTCCCTGTCAGTGGCGGCGCGTCAGTGAATATGCAGGCGACGGCGCAGGCCGCGCAGGGCAAAGCTGACCCACGGCCAGAGCAAGGCGCTGATCACCGCGGACCAGACCAGGGCCAGGGTTGGCAGGCGATTGCCGGTCAACGCGCTGAGCCACAGCTGGATCAGTTGGGCGATACCGAAGATCACCAGGATCACCAGGCTCTGCTGCCACATGGGGAACATGCGCAGGCGCTGCTGCAACGAAAGCACCAGGAAGGTGATCAGGGTAAGGATCAGGGCGTTCTGGCCAAGCAGGGTGCCGTACAGCACGTCCTCGGCCAGGCCAAGCAGGAACGCGGTGGTCATGCCGACCTTGCCCGGCACCGCAAGGGTCCAGAAGGCCAGCAGCAGGGCCAGCCACATGGGCCGGAACACTTCCATGAACTGCGGCATGGGCGAGACGCTGAGCAACAGGCCGATGGCGAAGCTCAGCCAGATGGCCCAGCCGTTTCTGCTACGGGTGCTGGCCATTATTGTCTCCGGGGTTGGGTGTTCGCAGGCGCCGGGGGCACCGCTGCCGGGCTTGCCGCAGGCGCCGCAGTCGCTGGGGCCGCGCCGGGCACAGGCTGAACCGCGCTACCCGCCGCAGATGCAGCCGGCGTGGCCGGTGCCTGGCCGTGGCCAGCGCCTTGACGGTCGGCCTCTTCCTGGGCGATCGCCGCCTCGGTGGCGCGTTCCTCGGGCGTGCGCCGGTCACTGAACACCAGCAGCATGTAGCGGCTGCGGTTGAGCGCGGCAGTTGGGATGGCACGGACGATGGCGAACGGCTGGCCGGAGTCGTGGATCACTTCGTTGACCGTGGCTACCGGGTAGCCCGCCGGGAAGCGCTGGCCCATGCCCGAACTGACCAGCAGGTCGCCTTCCTTGATGTCGGCGGTGTCGGCCACGTGGCGCAGCTCCAGGCGCTCCGGGTTGCCCGTGCCGCTGGCAATGGCGCGCAGACCGTTGCGGTTGACCTGCACCGGAATGCTGTGGGTGGTGTCGGTGAGCAGCAGTACCCGCGCGGTGTAAGGCATCAGCTCGACCACCTGGCCCATCAGGCCGCGGGCATCGAGCACGGGCTGGCCGAGAAACACGCCATCGCGCTCGCCCTTGTTGATCAGGATACGGTGCGTGAACGGATTGGGGTCGACCCCGATCAGCTCGGCGACCTCGACCTTCTCATTGACCAGCGCCGAGGAATTTAGCAACTCGCGCAGGCGCACGTTCTGCTCGGTCAGGGCGGCCAGCTTCTGCAGGCGCCCCTGCAGCAGCAGGGCCTCGGTCTTGAGTTTCTCGTTCTCGGCGATCAGCTCGGTGCGGCTGCCGAACTGGCCTGCCACGCCCTGCCACGTGCGCTGCGGCAGGTCGGTGATCCAGTAGGATTCCATCAGCACCAAGCCCATCTGGCTGCGCACCGGCTTGAGCAGGTCGAAACGCGAGTCGACCACCATCAGCGCGACCGACAGCACGACCAGCACGAGCAGGCGAACGCCCAGCGAGGGGCCCTTGGAGAAAAGCGGTTTAATGGGCCGTTCCTCGTGGACGACTCAGGAGGTCATTGGACATGGGGCAATGCACCGGCCTGCTTGCGGGTTGACGGAAAAGGCGCCCGGGCGGGCGCCAGCACAGCGCTTACAGGTAGCACTGTGCGTGTCACCTGTAAACCTGGGCATACACTACTGCACCAGCGATCACTCGCTGGAGAGCAGGTCCATGGCGTGCTTGTCCATCATCTCCAGGGCACGGCCACCGCCGCGGGCGACGCAGGTCAGCGGGTCTTCGGCGACGATCACCGGCAGGCCGGTTTCCTGAGCCAGCAGCTTGTCCAGGTCGCGCAGCAGCGCGCCCCCACCGGTCAGCACCAGGCCGCGCTCGGCGATGTCCGAGGCCAGCTCCGGCGGCGACTGCTCCAGGGCGCTCTTGACCGCCTGGACGATGGTTGCCAGCGATTCCTGCAGCGCCTCGAGCACTTCGTTGGAATTCAGGGTGAAGGCACGCGGCACGCCCTCGGCCAGGTTGCGGCCACGGACGTCGACTTCGCGTACTTCGCCGCCCGGGTAGGCGGTACCGATTTCCTGCTTGATGCGCTCGGCGGTGGATTCGCCGATCAGGCTGCCGTAGTTGCGGCGCACGTAGGTGACGATGGCTTCGTCGAAGCGGTCGCCGCCGACGCGCACGGATTCGGCGTAGACCACGCCGTTGAGCGAGATCAGGGCGATCTCGGTGGTACCGCCACCGATATCGACGACCATCGAGCCGCGGGCCTCTTCGACCGGCAGGCCGGCACCGATGGCGGCGGCCATGGGCTCTTCGATCAGGAATACTTCACGGGCACCGGCACCGAGGGCCGATTCACGGATGGCGCGGCGCTCGACCTGGGTCGACTTGCACGGCACGCAGATCAGCACGCGTGGGCTGGGCTGCAGGAAGCTGTTCTCATGCACCTTGTTGATGAAGTACTGCAGCATTTTTTCGCAAACGCTGAAGTCGGCGATCACGCCGTCCTTCATCGGACGAATGGCAGCAATGTTGCCGGGGGTGCGGCCCAGCATGCGCTTGGCTTCGGTACCGACTGCGACGACGCTTTTCTGGTTGCCGTGGGTACGGATGGCAACAACCGAGGGCTCATTCAGGACGATACCGCGCTCACGCACGTAGATAAGGGTGTTGGCAGTACCCAGGTCGATGGACAGATCGCTGGAAAACATGCCACGCAGTTTCTTGAACATGGGAAAGTGACCCTGGGGAAAGCGTGGGTAAAAAAGTGCGGCAAACTCTAACAATGGCAGGGATTTTGGGCAAGGAGCCAATATGTTAAATTGGTTGTTTTTCCGAGCATGCCTGCCGATGTTCGCGGCCCTTTGACCGCCAGAATGCCGGCATGTTCCTCATCTGCGGACCCATTCCGTTTTTCGTTTCCCTGGAGATCCCCATGGCGCTTCAACGCTCCGACGTGGAAAAGATCGCCCATCTGGCCCGCCTGGGCCTGAATGAAGGCGAATTGCCACGCATCACCGATGCCTTGAACAGTATTCTCGGGCTGGTCGACCAGATGCAAGCCGTCGACACCTCTGGCATCGAGCCCCTCGCCCACCCGCTGGAAGCCACCCAGCGCCTGCGCCCCGACCAGGTCACCGAAAGCAACCAGCGCGACCGCTACCAGGCCGTCGCCCCGTCGACCGAGAACGGTCTGTACCTGGTTCCGAAAGTCATCGATTAAGGGATAGCGCCTGCCATGCATCAACTCACTCTGGCCGAAATCGCCCGCGGCCTCGCCGACAAGTCGTTCTCCTCGGAAGAACTGACCGGCGCCCTGCTGTCGCGCATCAAGCAGCTCGACCCGCAGCTCAACAGCTTCATCACCGTCACCGAAGCACAGGCCCTGGAGCAGGCGCGCGCCGCCGACGCCCGCCGTGCCTCTGGTGAGACCGGCGCGCTGCTGGGTGCGCCGATCGCCCACAAGGACCTGTTCTGCACCAACGGCGTGCGCACCAGCTGCGGCTCGAAGATGCTCGACAACTTCACCGCGCCATACGACGCCACCGTGGTCGCCAAGCTGGCCGAAGCCGGCATGGTCACCCTGGGCAAGACCAACATGGACGAATTCGCCATGGGCTCGGCAAACGAGTCCAGCCACTACGGCGCGGTGAAGAACCCATGGAACCTCGAGCACGTGCCCGGTGGTTCGTCCGGCGGCTCGGCCGCCGCGGTGGCCGCGCGCCTGCTGCCGGCCACCACCGGCACCGACACCGGCGGTTCTATCCGCCAGCCGGCCGCGCTGACCAACCTCACCGGGCTCAAGCCGACCTATGGCCGCGTATCGCGCTGGGGCATGATCGCCTACGCCTCGAGTCTCGATCAGGGCGGCCCGCTGGCCCGCACCGCCGAAGACTGCGCCCTGCTGCTGCAAGGCATGGCCGGTTTCGACGCCAAGGACTCGACCTCGGTCGACGAGCCGGTGCCGAACTTCAGCGCTAACCTGAACGCCTCGCTGCAGGGCCTGCGCATCGGCCTGCCCAAGGAATACTTCGGCGCCGGCCTCGACCCGCGCATCGCCGACCTGGTCCAGGCCAGCGTCAAGGAGCTGGAAAAGCTCGGCGCGGTGGTCAAGGAAATCAGCCTGCCGAACATGCAGCACGCCATCCCGGCGTACTACGTGATCGCCCCGGCGGAGGCCTCCTCCAACCTGTCTCGCTTCGACGGCGTGCGCTTCGGTTATCGCTGTGAAGATCCGAAAGATCTGACCGACCTGTACAAGCGCTCCCGTGGCGAAGGCTTCGGCGCGGAAGTGCAGCGGCGCATCATGGTCGGTACCTACGCCCTGTCGGCAGGCTACTACGACGCCTACTACGTCAAGGCGCAACAGATCCGCCGCCTGATCAAGAACGACTTCATGACCGCGTTCGCCGACGTCGACGTGATTCTTGGCCCGACCACGCCGAACCCGGCCTGGAAACTTGGCGCCAAGAGCAGCGACCCGGTCGCTGCCTACCTGGAAGACGTCTACACCATCACCGCCAACCTGGCGGGCCTGCCGGGCCTGTCGATGCCGGCCGGCTTCGTCGATGGCCTGCCGGTGGGCGTGCAACTGCTGGCCCCGTATTTCCAGGAAGGCCGCCTGCTCAACATCGCGCACCGTTACCAGCAAGTCACCGACTGGCACACCCGCGCCCCCAACGGCTTCTGAGGAGTTCACACATGCAATGGGAAGTTGTGATCGGGCTGGAGATTCATACCCAGCTCGCCACCCAGTCGAAGATCTTCTCCGGCAGCGCCACCACCTTCGGCTCCGAGCCGAACACCCAGGCCAGCCTGGTCGACCTGGGCATGCCCGGCGTGCTGCCGGTGCTCAACCAGGAGGCCGTGCGCATGGCGTGCATGTTCGGCCTGGCGATCGATGCCGAGATCGGGCCGCGCAACGTGTTCGCGCGCAAGAACTACTTCTACCCCGACCTGCCCAAGGGCTACCAGATCAGCCAGATGGACCTGCCGATCGTCGGCAAGGGCCACCTGGACATCGCCCTGGAAGACGGCACCATCAAGCGCATCGGCGTGACCCGCGCGCACCTTGAAGAAGATGCCGGCAAGAGCCTGCATGAAGACTTCAACGGCGCCACCGGCATCGACCTGAACCGCGCCGGCACCCCGCTGCTGGAGATCGTCTCCGAGCCGGACATGCGTAGCGCCAAGGAAGCCGTGGCCTACGTCAAGGCAATTCACGCCCTGGTACGCTACCTGGGTATCTGCGACGGCAACATGGCCGAAGGTTCGCTGCGCTGCGACTGCAACGTGTCGATACGCCCGAAAGGCCAGGCCGAGTTCGGCACCCGCTGCGAAATCAAGAACGTCAACTCGTTCCGCTTCATCGAACGTGCGATCAACAGCGAGATCCAGCGCCAGATCGACCTGATCGAGGACGGCGGCAAGGTGGTACAGGAAACTCGCCTGTACGACCCGAACAAGGACGAGACCCGCTCCATGCGCAGCAAGGAGGAAGCCAACGACTACCGTTACTTCCCCGACCCGGACCTGCTGCCGGTGGTCATCGAGCCCGGCTTCCTCGACACCGTGCGCGCCGCCCTGCCGGAGCTGCCACCACAGAAGGTCGAGCGCTTCCAGAGCCAGTACGGCCTGTCGGCCTATGACGCCAACGTGCTGGCCTCCAGCCGCGAGCAGGCCGACTACTTCGAGCAGGTGGTGAAGATTGGCGGCGACGCCAAGCTGGCGGCCAACTGGGTGATGGTGGAACTGGGCAGCCTGCTGAACAAGCTCGGCGTCGAGATCGACCAGTCGCCGGTCAGTGCCGAACACCTCGGCGGCATGCTGCTGCGCATCCGTGACAACACCATCAGCGGCAAGATCGCCAAGACCGTGTTCGAGGCCATGGCCGCCGGCGAAGGTGATGCCGACAGCATCATCGAAAGCCGCGGCCTCAAGCAGGTCACCGATACCGGCGCGATCGACAAGATGCTCGACGAGATGCTCGCCGCCAATGCCGAACAGGTTGAACAATACCGCGCCGCCGATGAAGCCAAGCGCGGCAAGATGTTCGGCTTCTTCGTCGGCCAGGCGATGAAGGCGTCGAAAGGCAAGGCCAACCCGGGGCAAGTGAACCAATTGCTCAAGGCCAAGCTCGAAGGGTGATCCTGATCGCGGGGCAAGCCCGCTCCCAGATCGTGGGAGCGGGCTTGCCCCGCGATGATTCGAAGTGACAGCGGAGCTTCCGAATTGCTCAAGCGTTCCCTCACCACCCTCGCCCTCTTTAGCCTCCTGGCCGGCTGCGCCAGCCATGACATCGACCCTCGCGGCTACGACCAGAGCGGCACCGCCTCCTATTACGGCTCACGCCACCATGGCAAACGCACTGCCAGCGGCGAGCCCTTCAACCAGCATGGCCTCACCGCCGCCCACCGCAGCCTGCCCTTTGGCAGCCGTGTGCTGGTCACCAACCTGGCCAACCAGCGCAGCGTGGTGGTACGCATCAACGACCGTGGCCCGCACACCCGCGGCCGACTGATCGACCTGTCACGCGCCGCCGCAGAAAAAATCGGCATGCTCCGTAGCGGAACCGCGCGAGTCCGGGTACAAGGTCTGAGCGATTGACCTGACTGGAGCCCTCGCCATTTTCGACCTGGCCACCCTCCCCGCCTTCAGCCTGCTGCAACTGGGCCTGGGCTTGCTGCTGATGATCTTCGGTGCCGAGCTGCTGGTACGCGCCGCCCTGCGCCTGGCCGGCCGCCTGCACGTGCGCCCGCTGATCATCGGCCTGAGCCTGGTCGCCTTCGGCAGCACCGCGCCACAGCTGACCGTGAGCCTGCAAGCCGCCTACCAGGGCGCGCCGGATGTCGCGGTGGGCAGCGTCGTGGGCAGCAACATCTTCAACGTGCTGGTGATCCTGGGCCTTGCCGCACTGATCATTCCGCTGCGTGTGTCACGCCAGCTGGTGCGCCTGGATATCCCGCTGATGATCCTCGCCAGCGCCCTGGTCTACCTGCTCGCGCTCAACGGCGAACTGGGGCGGCTGGAAGGCGGCCTGCTGCTGCTCGGCCTGGCCGGTTACCTGGCCATGCTCTGGCATCAGTCGCGGCACTATGCCCGCACCTACCCGGCGCCACGCACCGAGCACGCCAGCCCGCTGCGCTTCTGGAGCGGGGCACTGCTGCAGATCCTCATGGGCCTGGGGCTGCTGAGCCTGGCGGGCCACCTGGTACTGGAGGCAGCCGTCGAGGTGGCGACCGACCTGGGCCTATCCGAACGCATCATCGGTCTGACCGTGGTCGCGGTTTGCACCTCGCTGCCAGAACTGGCTGCCGCGCTGATCGCGGCCCTGCGTGGCGAACGGGAGATCGCCGTGGGTACGGTGATCGGCAGCAACCTGTTCAACCTGCTGGCGGTGCTGGGGCTGACGGCAGTGACCACCCCCGCCCCCTTGTCGATTTCACCCAATGCACTGGACTTCGACCTGCCGGTGATGCTCGGCGTCGCCGCGCTGTGCCTGCCAGTGTTCTATTCCGGCTACCGGGTCACCCGCGCCGAAGGCCTGGTGTTCTTGTGTCTTTACCTGGCCTACGGCCTGCACGTGGTGACCTTCACCACCGGCCTGCCTTTGGCCGGACGCCTCGAACAGCTGATGCTGTTCTATGTAATGCCACTGCTCGGGGTCGTACTGCTGTACACCACGGTCCGCGCCTGGCGCCGCCAACACTAAGGAAAACAACATGGCTGACAAGAAAAAGACCGGTGAAAGCATCCGTCGCCAGGTAATGGGCGATGCCTTCGTCGATCGCGCCCTGGGCAACGCAACGGCGTTCACCCAACCGCTGCAGGACTTCGTCAACGAACATGCATGGGGCAGCGTCTGGGCTCGCGACGGGTTGCCGCTGAAGACCCGCAGCCTGATCACATTGGCCACCCTGACCGCGCTCAAGTGCCCGCAGGAACTCAAGGGCCACGTGCGTGGGGCGTTGAACAATGGCTGCACGGTCGAGGAGATTCGCGAGGCGCTGCTGCATTGCGCGGTGTATGCCGGGGTGCCGGCGGCGATCGATGCGTTTCGCGCGGCGCAGGAAGTGATCGACAGCTATCAGGCGAGCACCGCGAATTAAACGGCAAAACGCCAGAGGCTCATGGAGATCCCCTGGCGTACGTCAAGACCACCTGCCTCAACCCACCGGCCGCAGGCCCTGGCTCATCCCGAACAGAAACAGTAAAAGATCATGATCCGGCTGAGCCTGCGCCTGGTCAGCCTTCACCACACGAGGCAATGGGCACTGTCCACCCTCCCCGGCCTTGCTGAACACCGTGGGCCGCGGCTGCTCCCAGGCTGCTGCCGCAGCGGTAGTCACCGCCAACGCCGCAACCAGGAACAAAGCTCGAGCGATTTCTAGTTTCATTGCTCTAAACCTTTGACAGCGCTGCCAAACGCCATTTGGTAAAAGTAGAGCAAGGTCTGCCACTGCGCCTCGTTGAACGACGAGTGGCGGCGCAATTGACGCAGGTCGTTGTACGCCGCTCGCTGGCAACTGATCCGTCGCCGACATTTCTCCAGATCCAGCAACGCGACCTCCACCCGCGCCTGCTCCCCCTCGCCAAGTACCTTGACGAACACATGCTTGCCGTACAGGCAGCCATGCTGCCAATGCCCCAGGTGCATGCGCGCCAGGTTGTCGGCCAGATCCTTGAGCATGCGCTCGTGCACCGCCTGCGGATAATGCTCGCGAGCTCCCGAGGCATGCCAGGCATCGAGATCGACAAAGCCATCGAGTGCCTCGCTGACCAGCAACGCACGCCACTGGTGATCGGCGTCACGCTCGGCACCGGCATAGACGATACGCGGCACCCGCACGCCCAACTGCTCGAAACTGTGCAATGCATCGAGTTCGCGCAACACCGTGGGGCGCCCGAAAGGATGCAGGAGGCTGCGGTAGATATGCCCGACCTGGCGTTTGGCATACAGCATATGGCCATGGTCATCGTTAAGCCGCTGCACGCCGCTTTCGCCACCACGCCGCTGGTTGGGTTCCTCGACCCATTCCCCTTGCTGCTGCCAGTAATAATCGAACTGCCTGGAATGATGCTGGGCTACCGCCATGACTCTTTACCCCTTGCGCAATACGTACACTCGCCACATGGCATAGAACGGCAGAAAGTCGAGACGTTCCTGAATTCTGAAGCCTGCTGAGGAAAACTCTTCTTCCACTGTAGCCGCAGGTAACACAAATCGGTTCTGGTAGCTGTCCTGTGTCGCCTTGGCACTGCGCCGCGCTTCGAGCTTGCGCCGGCGCCAGGCCTTGAAATTGCCATCCACCCACAGCGACAGGATCACGCTGTCGCGGCTAACCCTTTGAAATTCAGAGAGAATTGTCTTTCGATGCGCAGGGTCGCCAATGTGATGGAACAAGCGCATGCAGAAAATGCTGTCCACCGAGTTGTCCGGCAGGTCAATGGCAAAGGCGGAAGTCTGCAAGGGCCGTACCCGTGCGACGACTTCTGGCGGTTGTGCCGCACAGGCTGTCTCTATCATCGCGGCGGAGTTGTCTGCACCGATGATCACCCGGTTGGCCTTTTCCGCCAGCAGCGGCCAGAAACGCCCGGCGCCACAAGGCAGGTCGAGCACCAGCCCGGGCTCGCCGGCCAACGCCAGGGCGCGCCGGGCCAGCTGCTCGTCGCGCTGGTGGGAAAGGCGTCGAGCCAGGCCATCCTGGTGCTTGAGGAAGTACTGGCGGGCATGATCCCGGTCGTACTTGTCCGAGAATTCGAGTTTGATGGGGCTACGCATTGAGCATCTCCTGACTCCAGTGCGCCCACCTTAGGCAGGTGGGCGTTGGCGTCAGGTCATGCCGATGTGAAAAATCTGTAGGAAAGCTCCGCAGGTGTTACCGCACGTTAATCCGGATCCAATATCCCGCCACGCCCTTCGCCATGCGCCATCGGGGTGCCCTGGCTCAGATCGACCTGGAAACGACAGCCGTGGGGCAGCGTCGCCGTCAGGGTCACGCGCCAGCCCTGGTCGTCGCAGATGCGCTGGACCAGCGACAGGCCCAACCCCAACCCCTCGCCCCGACGCTCGTCACCGCGCACGAACGGCCGGAACATCGCCTCGCGCTGTTCTTCCGGAATCCCCACGCCACTGTCTTCCACACTGAAGCCATTGGCTTCCAGGCTGAGGCGGATGTATCCACTGTCGGTGTAGTGGGCAGCATTGCGCAGCAGGTTGCCCATCACCGACTGCAGGAAGGTGGCGTTGTACAGCACCGGGCTGGCACTGACCTGGCCATCGTAGTAAAGCGCCAGGCCTTTCTGCTCGACGGTATCGCGCCATACCCCGATCAAGTCGTCACCCACCTCGCGCAGGGTCGCCCGCGAAGCGACTGCACCTTCATCGCGCTGGGCACGGGCAAGCATCAGGAAGGTTTTCACCAACTCGCGCATCTCCTCGGTCGCCCGGGCGATACGTTCGACCTGGCTGCGCGCGCGGCTCTCGAGGTTGGGGTTTTCCATCAGCAGCTCGCACGAGGTGGCCAGGACCATCAGCGGCGTGCGCAGCTCGTGGCTGACATCGCTGGTGAACAAGCGCTCACGGGTCAAGGCATCACGCAGGCGCCCCAAGGTATCGTCGAAGGCGACGGCCAACTGGCCGACCTCATCCGCGGCATAATCCGGTGCCAATGGCGGTGCCAATCCCAACAGCTGATCACGGTGACGGACCTGGCGCGCCAGGCGGATCACTGGCGCCATCACCCGCCGGGCCAGCAACCAGCCGAGAATCACCGCCAGGGCCAGGCTGAGCACGAAGCCGACCACGACAACGGCGAACAGCACCCGCTCGCGCTCCTCGAAATCGCTCTGGTCCTGCAACAGCACATAACGTCGGCCATCGACGATCTCGACCATGGCGTGGTACGAGAGCTGGTCGCGAAATACTTCGTGGAAGCCGGCGTTCAGGTGGCGCAGGTCCTTGGGCAGCTCGAAATCATCTCGCCCGCCACTGAAGTAGAACAACTGGTCGGGGCGCGGCCGGTGGCTCCAGTCGCTGACACTGTCCATGCGCAATAGGCGCTGCAGGTCGCCACCGAGCACCGAAGAGATCAACCGCTCTTCGACCAAATGCACCGTGGCGACAATGCCAAAGGCAAATGCCCCGGCCACCAGCGCGCTCATCAGCGCAAAGGCGATGATGATGCGCTGGGCAAGGCTCTGCTTAAACTCCATCGCGGCCCTCGGCGAGGCGATAGCCGACGCCATGGACGGTATGCAATAGCGGTCTTTCGAAGGGTTTGTCGATGACCTGGCGCAATTGGTGGACATGGCTGCGCAGGCTGTCGCTGTCCGGGCAGTCGTCGCCCCACAGCGCCTCTTCCAGCACCTCGCGACGCAGGACGTGGGGGCTCTTCTGCATCAGCACGGCGAGCAGCTTCAGGCCGACGGGGTTGAGCTTGAGCAGGCGGCCCTGGCGGGTCACCTCCAGGGTGTCGAGGTCGTAGCTCAGGTCGGCGACCTGCAAGGTTCGCCGGCCGCCCCCCTGGGCACGCCGCAGCACCGCCTCGATGCGCGCGGCCAGCTCCGACAACGCGAACGGCTTGAGCAGGTAGTCGTCGGCCCCTGAGCGGAAGCCCTGCAGGCGGTCGTCCAGCTGGTCGCGGGCGGTAAGCATGATCACCGGGGTGTCGCGGCGGGCATCCTCGCGCAGGCGCTTGCACAGCGTATAGCCGTCGATGCCCGGCAACATGATGTCGAGCACGATCAGGTCGTAGTGTTCGGTCGCGGCCAGGTGCAGGCCGGACAGGCCATCCTGGGCACAATCGACGGTGTAGCCCTTCATGCCGAGGTAGTCGGCCAGGTTGGCCAGAATATCGCGGTTGTCTTCAACCAAAAGAATGCGCATCGAGATCTCCTGTGCGGCGCTTCGCCGGGCGCGGCAGGCGCAGCTTACGGCCATTTGCCCGCATGGTGCCATGCCCTGGATCGAAATCACCGAACTTGACGGTTTTTTCACCGATCATTCACGAACACAGGATAGCGGCCCAACGACAATGCCCCGTTTCTTACACCTTCTGGAGTCACCATGCAGGCTAGCGTCCCCCCTCGCCCGATCAATTTTTGGCTGTACCTGGGCATCCCATTCATCACTGTCGTGACCCTGGTCCTGCTGGAGTGGACCTCGCTGGACATGGACCTGGCCAACCTGTTCTACGACCCGGCCGCCGGCGCGTTCATCGGCCGCCACAGCTATGTGCTGGAGAATATCCTGCATGACCGCGTCAAGCAGGGTGTGATCCTGTTCGGTCTACTGGCAGTGGCCGGGTTCGCCCTGAGCTTCTTCTGGAGCCGGCTGCTGGGCTGGCGCCGCGAGTTGGGCTGCCTGGTACTGGCGCTGGCGCTGTCGACGGCCTTCGTCACGCCACTGAAGAAGGTGACCCAGGTGCAATGCCCGTGGAGCCTGACGCAGTTCGGTGGCAAGGAGACCTACAGCAAGTTGCTCGAAGCCCGCCCGGCTACCGACAAGCCGGGGCTGTGCTGGCCCGGAGGGCATGCGGCGACCGGGTTCTGCCTGTTTGGCCTGTTCTTCATGCTGCGTGACCGCAAGCCCCGCATGGCACGGGTCGCGCTGGCAGTGGCCTTCGTGGCCGGCTCGGTGCTGTCGATCGGGCGGATGATGCAGGGCGCGCACTTCCTGTCGCACAACGTATGGACGGCGGTGTTCTGCTGGCTGATCGGGCTGGGGTCGTACTACCTGGTGCTGTATCGCCGAAACCGCTGCGAAACACCAGCGGCCGAACACAGCGCTGCCTGATTAACCATCGCGGGGCAAATCTGGCAAACGAAAAAGCCCCGCACTAGGCGGGGCTTCTTCTTGGTACCGGGGGTAAGGCTGGCTTACATCATGCCGCCCATGCCACCCATGCCGCCCATGTCAGGCATGCCAGCAGCTGGCTTGTCTTCCGGCAGGTCGGCAACCATGGCTTCGGTGGTGATCATCAGACCGCCGATCGAAGCTGCGGCTTGCAGGGCCGAACGGGTGACCTTGGCTGGGTCCAGGATGCCCATCTCGATCATGTCGCCGTACTCGCCGGTAGCGGCGTTGTAACCGAAGTTACCCGAACCTTGCTTGACCTTGTCAGCGACAACGCTTGGCTCGTCGCCGGCGTTGGCAGTGATCTGGCGCAGCGGCGCTTCGACAGCGCGACGCAGCAGGGCAATACCGACGTTCTGGTCTTCGTTGTCGCCTTTGAGGTCAACGATGGCAGCCAGGGCGCGTACCAGGGCAACACCACCGCCAGGCACCACGCCTTCTTCAACGGCTGCGCGGGTGGCGTGCAGGGCGTCTTCGACGCGGGCTTTCTTCTCTTTCATCTCGACTTCGGTGCCGGCACCGACCTTGATCACGGCAACACCGCCAGCCAGTTTGGCCAGGCGCTCTTGCAGCTTCTCACGGTCGTAGTCCGAAGTGGTGTCGGCAACCTGGGCACGGATCTGGGTGACGCGAGCCTGGATGTCGGACTCTTCGCCAGCACCGTCGATGATGGTGGTGTTTTCCTTGGACAGGATGACGCGCTTGGCGTTACCCAGGTGCTCCAGGGTGGCGGTTTCCAGGGACAGGCCGATCTCTTCGGAGATCACGGTGCCGCCGGTCAGGACAGCGATGTCCTGCAGCATGGCCTTGCGGCGATCGCCGAAGCCTGGCGCCTTGACCGCGGCGACCTTGACGATGCCGCGCATGTTGTTGACCACCAGGGTAGCCAGGGCTTCGCCTTCGACGTCCTCGGCAACGATCAGCAGCGGACGGCCGGCCTTGGCAACGGCTTCCAGAACTGGCAGCAGCTCACGGATGTTGGAGATCTTCTTGTCGACCAGCAGCAGCAGGGCGCCTTCCAGCTCGGCAACCATGGTGTCCGGCTTGTTGACGAAGTACGGCGACAGGTAGCCGCGGTCGAACTGCATGCCTTCGACGACGGACAGTTCGTTTTCCAGGCCCGAGCCTTCTTCAACGGTGATCACGCCTTCCTTGCCGACTTTTTCCATGGCTTCGGCGATGATTTCACCGATGGAGTTGTCGGAGTTGGCGGAGATGGTGCCTACCTGGGCGATGGCCTTGGAATCGGCGCATGGCTTGGACAGGTTCTTCAGCTCGGCGACGACGGCGGCGGTGGCCTTGTCGATGCCGCGCTTGAGGTCCATCGGGTTCATGCCGGCAGCGACGGCTTTCAGGCCTTCGTTGACGATGGCCTGGGCCAGGACGGTAGCGGTGGTGGTGCCGTCACCGGCAGCGTCGTTGGCCTTGGAAGCAACTTCCTTGACCAGCTGGGCGCCCATGTTCTCGAAAGCGTCTTTGAGCTCGATCTCTTTGGCGACGGAAACGCCGTCCTTGGTGATGGTCGGCGCGCCGAAGCTCTTGGCCAGGACCACGTTACGGCCTTTCGGGCCCAGGGTCGCTTTTACCGCGTCAGCCAGAACGTTGACACCAACCAGCATTTTCTTACGGGCGGAATCGCCGAATTTTACGTCTTTAGCAGCCATGATCGTTTAATCCTTGGAATTCTTTGGAGTAACGGGAAGTCGGGGAAATCAGCCTTCGATAACAGCGAGGATTTCGTTCTCGGCCATTACCAGCAGGTCTTCGCCATCGACTTTCACGGTGTTGCTGCCCGAGTAAGGGCCGAAAACCACTTTGTCACCCACTTTCACGGCCAGCGCGCGTACTTCGCCGTTGTCCAGGATGCGACCGGTGCCGACGGCAACGACTTCACCGCGGTTTGGTTTTTCAGCGGCCGAACCCGGCAGGACGATACCGCCAGCGGTTTTCGATTCTTCTTCGCTGCGACGGATGACGACGCGGTCATGCAGAGGACGAAGCTTCATTGTCGATCTCTCCCAAATTGTGGTTTTCATCGGCCGGTGTCAGCACCGGCGGGTTGATTCGATCCGGCGTTGCCGGGGGGTGGCTCGCAAAGGGCGAACCACCTGTGTCATGTCTGGTGTCGCCACCAGAAACCTTGCGGTGACCACATACATGAGGCCGGCAAAATCGATTACAAGGCTTGAAAGGAAATTTTTTCACCACGCCATCGTGAGAGCAGGCTTGGCCCGCGACAGCGTCAGCCATCGCCGACCAAGCCCGCGGTCCTCCCTCGGCATTACTTGTCGCGACGCTCGTACTCGCCCTCGATCACGTTCGGACGGTGGCCGTCATCGCGGGGCTGGGCCTGGAACGGATCATCCTGGAACGCCCGCTGACGCAGGGCCTGCTCTTCGGCGCGGCGGCGCAGACGGCCGGCCACCAGGCGGCGGGTGAACGGCAGCAGGCACAGCAGGCCCAGCACGTCACTGATGAAACCCGGCAGCAGCAACAGGCCGCCACCGACGGTGAGCATCAAGCCCTGGAACATGTCCTCGGCTGGCAGTTCGCCGCGCTGCAGGCTCTCCCGGGCACGCAGGGCGGTAGCCAGGCCGGCCACGCGCATCACCAGCACACCCAGGGCGGAACCGGCGATGATCAGCAGCAACGCTGGGAAGAAGCCAATGGCGGCGCTGACCTTGACGAAGACGAACAGCTCCAGCACAGGAAAAATAAGAAACAACAGTAGAAAAGCACGCATCAAGGGTTCCTCGACGGAAGAGAATCTTCCTGTAAGACCATCAGATGGATGCCTCGACGCCTGTTTTCAACCCTCGACTTGCGTCGCATCCGGCCATTTTTCAGCGCGCGCCAGCAAAACCAGAGCCTCGCGGACTTGTGTCGGCGTATTGCAAGTAGTTGGGAAAGGCAGCCAGTAAATGCCCTGACCAATACGCAGGTGCATGCCCTCGCTGTCGATACCGACCATGTGCGCCGAGCGCGGCAGCCCCGACAGTTTTACATAGTGTTCAATGGCATTGGCATGGTCGTCATTCATATGCTCAATCATGCTTTTTTCGACCTGGCCCGCAAACGGATTGGCCAACGTCACCTGATCGAGCCAGTGGATCGCGCCGAAACCACCGATGTAACGGTGGCGTACCGGCTCAAGCACCCAGAAGTCGAAATCGTGGGCCTTGTGGTAGTTCGCAGATTCGGGGAAATACCGGTAGTACCGGCTTGCAGCAGCCTCGATGGCGGCATCGTCAGTGAGTTTGCGCGCCTGGGCCATCACCGTCAGGCGTCCGACTGCCTGGACATCTTCGGCGTCGCGCTCACCTACCAGCAGCGAACACTTGGGGTCTTTCTGCAGGTTGTGGGTGTGCTGGGCGATGCGGCTGATGAGGATCAGCGGATGGCCGTCGGCGTCGAGGCAATACGGCACCACCGAGCCGAAGGGGAAACCGGGCATCGATTTGGAATGCGTGGAGAGGACGCCGCGGTATTCCTTGAGCAGCAGTTCCCGGGCGGGGCGAAGGGCGTTGGTACTCACTGTAGGGCTCCTGGCGGCGGACTGGATGGGTGACAAGATAAGCATTATCACCCACCACTGCCACTGGGTATGCTGCGCAGACCATCGCCGGCTCCCACAGGAGTCGAAGTGCCCCTGTGGGAGCCGGCTTGCCGGCGATGGGGCGCGCAGCGCCCCTGCGATCTACCAGGTAACGCCGAAACCGGCGGTATAGCGGGTCTTGTCCAGGTCGCTGTCGCGGGTGCCCTTGATCAGGTCCTTTTCCGCCTTGAGGTTGAGCGAAGCCCACTCGGTCACCTTGTAGCGCAGGCCCATCTCGGCATCGAGCGAGTAGTCGGCCACGCCGCCCAACGGCTTGCCGAATTCGCCATTGGTGAAGAATTCGACCTTCTTGCCGATCAGGTAACGGTTGTAGTCCCACTTCACCGCAGCGGAATAGAAGTTGTCCTTGCCACCGTCGCGGTACTCGAAGTCGGTGCGGTTGATCAGCGAACCCAGCGAGAACGCGCCGAGCTCGTCATCCCAGAACTGGTAGCCCGGGCCGGTACCGACGGTACGCTGGCGGGCCAGATCCTCGATATGGTCGCGCTTGTATTCCAGGCGCCCCTGCCAGAACCACTTCTCGGTTATGAAGCGATCCAGCGCGTACTCGGCGCTCCAGTTGTTGGTGGTGGTGACGTCGTCCTTGGTCTCGCGGTTGTATTCGCCCTCGGCGTTGTGCCGCCAGCGGCCATGGCGGGCGGTGGTCTTGAAGCTGACGTCATAGTCGTCGGTGTTGTTCTCGGCGCGCTTGTAGTCCATCGCCACATCGACGTTGCCCTTCCACAGGAAATCCTCGAGCACAGGACGCGGCTTCATGATCTGCTCGATGCTGGCCAGCTCGACGGTCTTCGGTGCCTCGCCGTTGGCCAGGGTCACCTTGCCGGGTTCGGCGGCCTTCAGCGCCTTGGCCTTTTCGCCGCTGTAGGCATCTTGCTTGACCAGCAGTTCCTGATCGCTTTCCAGCGTCTGCACCTGTTTCCAGTCCAGGGCGATCGAACCGCCATAGGGGGTCTCCAACAGCAGCTTGCCGCCGTCGAAGACTTTGATCTTGCCGCTCAGGCGGTCACCGTTCTTCATCCACACGGTGTCGGCGAGCACGGGCGTACAAAGGGACGCAGCGATGAGGCACAGCAGGGTTCTAGAAGACATAAGCGCAATATGGGTTCGATTCGACGAAAAAGCCGGGCATTATCCAGATACCGACAACCTGAGCAAGGACAGACCCAGACCATGCCGATGAGTTCCACTCGCATTTGCTGCACCCTTCTGTCCGGTTTCATCCGCAGCACAGGGATCCTCTGATGTCCGCCCTCGATCCGGCCGTTGCGCAAGATGCACAAGCCCGACGAATGGCGCTTTATTCCGTCCTTGGCCAGGTACCACCGGGAAAGGTCGTCAGCTACGGGCAACTGGCCGAGCTTGCAGGCCTTGGCCGTGCGGCGCGCTGGGTCGGGCGCACACTGTCGCAGCTACCCCAGGACACCCGCCTGCCCTGGCACCGGGTACTGGGCGCCGGCGGCAGACTGAGCCTGGCCCTGGGCACGCCGTCGGGCGACGAACAACGCGCCCGGCTGCGCGCAGAAGGCGTGAATGTGGCCAATAATCGTGTGGATATGGCGCGCCATGGCTGGCGTCCGATGGAGCACAGCGGTTAGAGTGCGCGCTTTGTTTTCGCAAACCTTGAGGCAGATGTTGGCCCATGCCCCGTAAAACCTGGCGCGCTGCGCTCGCTGCCTATGCCAGCCCGTCAACTCTGGTGCTTTTGCTGCTCGGATTCGCCGCCGGCCTGCCGTACATGCTGGTGTTCTCGACGCTGTCGGTTTGGCTGCGCGAAGCCGGCGTGGCCCGCGAGACCATCGGCTATGCCAGCCTGATCGGCCTCGCCTACGCGTTCAAATGGGTCTGGTCGCCGCTGCTCGACCAGTGGCGCCTGCCGCTGCTCGGCGGCATGGGCCGGCGCCGTTCCTGGCTGCTGCTGTCGCAACTGCTGGTGGTGCTCGGGCTGGTCGGCATGGGCTTCTGCGACCCGCAGAAACACCTGTCGTGGCTGGTCGCCCTGGCGGTACTGGTGGCCTTCGCCTCGGCGACCCAGGACATCGCCGTCGACGCCTATCGCCTGGAGATCGCCGACGACCAGCGCCAGGCTGCCCTGGCTGCCAGCTACATGGCCGGCTACCGGGTCGCCGCCCTGCTTGCCACCGCCGGTGCGCTGTTCTTCGCCGAGTGGTTCGGCTCCACCGGTTTCAGCTACCTGCACGAAGCCTGGACCGGCACCTACGTACTCTTCGGCGTGCTGATGCTGCCGGCGGTGTTCACCACCCTGGTGATGCGTGAGCCACCCGTCCCCCTGCGTACCCAGCTGTCGGCCGCACGCTATGGCTTGATGCACCAGTTGGCGTCGGTGTTCGTGCTGATCATCCTGCTGGTCTCGGTACCGGCCAGTTTCACCCAGATGTTCAACACCGACTGGGGCAGCGTGGCGTTCGGCGACGCGACCCTGCTCGACCTGCTGCTCGAAGACCGCGCCTTCCTGCGCCTGATCCTCTATGTGCTGCTGACCTGGGCGTGCCTGTCGTCCCTTGGCCGTCGCGGCCTGGCGCCGGTGCTCACGCCGGTCAACGACTTCATCGTGCGCTATCGCTGGCAGGCCCTGCTGCTGCTCGGGCTGATCGCCACCTACCGCATGTCGGATACGGTGATGGGCGTGATGGCCAACGTGTTCTACATCGACATGGGCTTCACCAAGGACCAGATCGCCAGCGTCAGCAAGATCTTCGGCCTGATCATGACCCTGGTCGGCGCTGGCGCCGGCGGCCTGCTGATCGTGCGCTTCGGCATCCTGCCGATCCTGTTCATCGGCGGCGCGGCCTCGGCGGCCACCAACATCCTGTTCCTGATGCTGGCCGACATGGGCCCGAACCTGGAAATGCTGGTGGTCACCATTTCGCTGGACAACTTCAGTTCGGGGCTCGCCACCTCGGCCTTCGTCGCCTACCTGTCGAGCCTGACCAACCTGAAGTTCTCGGCCACCCAGTACGCCCTGCTCAGCTCGATCATGCTGCTGCTGCCGCGCCTGATCGGCGGCTATTCCGGGGTCATGGTGGAGAAATTCGGCTATCACGACTTCTTCCTGGTCACCGCCCTGCTGGGCGTGCCGACGCTGGTGCTGATCGCGCTGCACTGGCGCCAGGAAGTCGGTCGGGGAAAGCCGGCGCCGGTGGAGAGCCCGGCAGCTGAACAACACTAAGCCATCATCGGCCTTATCGCGGGGCAAGCCCGCTCCCACGCATACTTTCTTTGAGCGCTGCGTGGGAGCGGGCTTGCCCCGCGATGCGTCTAGCCTGCAACCACCGCAGGGCGCCTGCCGATCACGAACCACAACGGCCACAGCGCCAACGCACCCGCCACGCCCGCGGCCAGGGCAAAATGCATCAGGCTGGCCCCGGCACCCAGCATCGCCAACACCGCGCCGCCCAGGCCCAGCAAGGCGATGGTGATCATCCCCAGCATCGCCGATACCAGGCCCTTGCTCTGCTCGCTGGAGAACAGCGTCATGCGGTACAGCACCGCGTTGGCGACGCCCAGGCCCAGCGCGTACAGCGACATGCCGGCCACCACACTGGTCACCGTCGGCCAGAACCAGGTGGCCGCAACCATCAGCGCCAGGCCCGCCAGGTAAGGCCACAGGGCGCCACGCACCAACGCCGGCAGCGGGTAGCGATCGGCGATGCGGTTGATGATCAGGTTGCCCAGGATCAACCCGCCGAACACCGGCAGTTGCCACAATGCGTATTCCATCGTGCTCAGACCTTCATCATGGATCAGCAGCACAGGTGACAGGCCGATCCAGCCGATAAGGGGCAACCCCACCAGCCCCAGCGCCGCGCTACCGGCCACGAAACGACGGTTGCCCAGCAACTGACCGTAACCCGCCAGCAATGGCAGCAGGTGGATGGGCGTGAACGGCAGGCGCGAACCGTCGCGGCGCTCCACGCCCAGGGTTTCCGGCATCAGCCGGTAGAGCAGCAGCCAACACAGCACCGCGCCGGCGGCGAAGGCCACGAATAGCCAGCGCCAGTCCAGCCACTGCAGCATCAAGGTGCCCACCAGCGGGCCAAGCAACGGCGACAGCAGCGCGATGTTGGCCAGCAGCGCCATCACGCGCACCGCGTCGGCCTCGCTGAACGCCTCGTTGAGCGCCGGATAGCTGACCGTGACCACGAAGCCCAGGCCGATGCCCTGCAACAGCCGCAACAGGTTGAACACACCGATATCCTGTGCCCAGAAGGCCGCCAGGCACGCCAGCCCGAAGAACACACAGCCCCCCAGCAACAGCGGGCGCCGGCCATAGCGGTCGGCCAACGGGCCGATCAGCCACTGCAGCAGCACGCCACCCAGCAGGTAGAGGTTGAGGGCATGGGGAATGTATTCGGGGCTGGCCTGGAGATCGCCGACCACTACCGGCATGGCGGGCATGACCGCGTCGCTGGCCAGGTAGGTCAACAGTTCGAACAGCGCCAGGGTCAGGCCGAACAGCAAGGCGCGCAGGGGGGTGATATACAGCAGAGGTTTCATGGCGAACATCGGGTTGGCAGGCAAGATCAGGGTGTATGCCAGATATGGCAGCGCCTGGCTGTGAACAAGTGTAAAAAACAGGGCCGCTTCGCGCCCCATCGCCGGCAAGCCGGCTCCCACAGGTTGACCATTGACCCTGTGGGAACCGGCTTGCCGGCGATGGGGCGCGAAGCGGCCCCGATTTCGCGGACGCTTATGTTACGCCACGGTCTCCTGCACCACGCGAATCACTCGCTGCGGAAACGGAATGTCGATCCCTTCTGCCTTGAGCCGGTCGCGGGCATGCTCGTTGAGCATGAACATCACGTCCCAGTAGTCGGCGGTCTTGGTCCAGATGCGCAGCGACACGGTGATCGAGCTGTCACCCAGGGTCGAAATAACCGCCTGCGGCGCCGGGTCCTGCAGCACACGCGGATCCTGGGCCAGCTCCAGCAGTACATTGCGCGCCTTCTGCAGGTCGGCGTCGTAATCCACACCCACGTCGAACACCACCTTGCGGGTCGGCTGGCGGTTGGTGTTGGTGATGATGCCGTTGGAGAGGCTGCCGTTAGGCATGATCACGGTCTTGTTGTCGCCGGTGCGCAGCACGGTGTGGAAGATCTGGATGCTGTCCACGGTGCCACTGACACCTTGGGCCTCGATCCAGTCACCGATACGGAACGGACGGAACATCAGGATCAGCACACCGCCGGCGAAGTTGGCCAGGCTGCCTTGCAAGGCCAGGCCGATGGCCAGGCCGGCGGCACCGATGGCGGCGACGAACGAGGTGGTCTCGATACCGATCATCGATGCCACGCTGACCATCAGCAGCACCTTCAGCACGATGTTGGCCAGGGTGCTGATGAAGCCCTGCAGCGCAGCGTCGGCACGCAGGCCCACCAGCTTGCCAAGACGGGCACTGAGCTTGTTGATGATCCACCAGCCGATGGCCAGGGTCAGCAGCGCCAGCAACAGGCGGCTGCCGTACTCCATGATCAAGGGAACCCAGGTCTGCGATTGGCGAACCAGCTGATCGACTTCAGCGTTCAAATCCATGTTTATCTCCTGATGCCGAACGGCAAGTACACAGTGAAGCGGGCAGCGCAAAGCCAGCGGCCCGGACCCCGATGGACATCAATGCGCCATCAAGGTTCCGGGCCGCCGTGCGATCAGTCGCGGAAGTTGTTGAACTGCAGCGGCATGTCGAATTCCTTCGCGCGCAACGCGGCGATGGCTTCCTGCAGGTCGTCACGTTTCTTGCCGGTGACGCGTACCTGCTCGCCCTGGATCGAGGCCTGGACCTTGAGCTTGGCGTCCTTGATGTGGGCAACGATCTTTTTCGCCAGTTCCTTGTCGATGCCTTCGCGGAACTTGGCTTCCTGCTTCATCTCCTTGCCGGACGGATAGGCGTCCTTCACTTCCAGGCACTTGACGTCGATCTTGCGCTTGACCAGAGCCAGACGCAGGATTTCGACCATCGACTCGAGCTGGAACTCGGCCTCGGCGGTCAGCATCACGGTCTGCTCCTTGTCCTTGAACTCGAAGCTGCCCTTGCCCTTGAGGTCATAGCGGCGGTCCAGTTCCTTCACCGCGTTGTCCACGGCGTTGGTGACTTCGTGCTTGTCCAGTTCCGATACCACGTCGAACGAAGGCATGGGGTTCTCCATAAAAAAACAGCGCGCTCAGCTTGAAGATGGAGCGCGTCAGGGTTAGGGGGTTAAAATGCGGACTCATTATAACGGGTTGCGAAACGCAGATGAGCAGCACCTGGCATATTCTCGGCGCCGGCAGCCTCGGCAGCCTCTGGGCCTGTCGCCTGGCCCGCGCCGGCAAGGCGGTCCGCGTGATCCTGCGCGACCAGCAGCGCCTGGCCGCCTATGAACGCAAGGGCGGGCTGACCCTGGTGGAGCAGGATGCCCAGCACCACTATGCGATCCCTGCGGAGAGCTTCGACGCGCCCGGCCCGATCCATCGCCTGCTGGTCGCCTGCAAGGCCTACGACGCCGCGCCTGCCGTGGCGCGCCTGGCCCCCAGGCTGGCCCATGGCGCCGAGCTGGTACTGTTGCAGAACGGCCTGGGCAGCCAGGACGAGGTTGCCGAGCAGGTGCCCCACGCCCGCTGCATCTTCGCCTCCAGCACCGAGGGCGCGTTCCGCGAAGCCGACTGGCAGGTTCGCTTTGCCGGCCACGGTTTCAACTGGCTGGGTGATCCGGCCAGCCCTGGCATGCCATCCTGGTTCGACGACCTGCACGACGCCGGCATACCGGCCCAGTGGGCGCTCGACATCCCTGCTCGCCTGTGGCGCAAACTGGCGCTCAACTGTGCGATCAACCCGCTGACGGTACTGCACGACTGCCAGAATGGCGGCCTGCTCGGGTACCTGACCGAAGTCGACCCACTGTGCGACGAACTGGTCAACCTGCTGCAGCGTTGTGGCCAGCCCGAAGCGGCCAGCGACCTGCACGAGGAAGTACAGCGGGTGATCCTGGCCACCGCGGCCAACTACTCTTCCATGTACCAGGATGTCCGCCATGGCCGGCGCACCGAGGTCCACTACCTGCTCGGCCACGCCTGCCGCACCGCTGGCCGACACGGCCTGGCAGTGCCGCAACTGGAACACCTGCACCGGCGCCTGGTCGATAACCTGCAGGCGCGTGGCCTGCGCAGCGACTGATTCTGCCCATTCATCGGATACGGACCCCCTCAGACCCATGACCCTGCGTCAACGCCTGGAAAACCTACCGGTCGGGCAGAAGCTGCTGGCGGCCTTGCTGGTGCTGCTGGTGACCATCCTGCTGGTGGCCAACCTCGCCTTCATCAGCGCCGCTTACTGGATCACCCAGGAGAGCATGGCGCCCCAGGCCCTGCAGACCATCGGCAAGCTGGTGTCCAACCCGCAGCTGTCCTCACGGGCCGGCGACTCGCCGGAAGCCGCCACGGCGCTACTGAAGGAGCTCGACAGCTACTCGCCATTGCGCGCGGCGGCCATCTACGGCGGCGACGGGCGCCTGCTGGCGCAACTGCAACATGGCGAGCCGCTGAGCCTGCCCAAGCGCTACCGCAACATCGATGGCTGGCGCCTGATGGAGTTTCGCAGTACCCAGCTGATCCGCCTGCCACGCAACGCCGCGCCCCCCGCACACCTGCTGCTGGTGGCCAGCAGTGAACTACCCACGGCGTTCTACACCGGCACCCTCTCCGCCAGCCTGGCCATCCTGGTGTTCAGTGTGCTGCTGTGGCTGCTCATCGCCCGGCAGATCAAGCGCCTGATCACCCTGCCGATCAATCGCCTCGAAGAACTGACCCGCCAGGTCACCCGCGAGGAAAGCTATGCCCTGCGCGCCCAGCGCGGCAACGACGACGAAATCGGCGGCCTGGCCGAGGCGTTCAATACCATGCTGTCGCGCATCGAAGCCCGCGAGCAGCAGCTCAAGCGCACCCGTGACGAGTTCCAGGATGCCTATGACCAGGCCCAGGGCCTGGCCGAGGAAACCCGCCATACCAACCGTAAGCTGGAACTGGAAGTCCAGGTGCGCAGCAAGATCGAGAAAAAACTCACCGGTTTCCAGAACTACCTGAACAGCATCATCGACTCGATGCCCTCGGCGCTGATCGCCCTCGACGAACAGCTCTACGTCACCCAGTGGAACCACGAGGCCACGGTGCTCTCCGGGACACCGCTGGACGAAGCGCTGAACCAGCCGATCTTCCTCGCATTCGAGCCGCTCAAGCCGTTCTTGCCGCAGCTCAAGGAGAGCGTGGAGAAGCACCGGGTCGCCAAGGTCGAGCGCGTCACCTGGCCCAAGGGCGAGGACCTGCGCCACTACGCGCTGACCTTCTACCCGCTGATGGGCGGTGGCGGACGCGGCGTGGTGATCCGTATCGACGACATCACCCAGCGTCTGTCACTGGAAGAAATGATGGTGCAGTCCGAGAAGATGCTCTCGGTCGGCGGCCTGGCCGCCGGCATGGCCCACGAAATCAACAACCCGCTGGGCGCGATCCTGCACAACGTGCAGAACATCCGCCGCCGCCTGTCGCCGGACCTGCCGCGCAACCAGGAGCAAGCCAGCGAGCTGGGCATCGACCTGCCGGCCGTCAATCGCTACCTGGACAGCCGCGAAGTGCCACAGTTGCTCGACGGCATCCAGCAAGCCGGCGCACGGGCCGCCAAGATCGTTACCCACATGCTCAGTTTCAGCCGTCGCAGCAACCGTCAACTCGCCCCTTGCGACCTGCCGGCGTTGATCGACCAGGCGGTGGAGATAGCCGGCAACGACTTCGACCTGGCCATCGGCTTCGACTTCAAGGGCCAGGCCATCGTCCGCCAGTTCGACCCACAGCTGGGGCCGGTGCCCTGCACCGCCAACGAACTGGAGCAGGTGCTGCTGAACCTGTTGAAGAACGCCGCCCAGGCCATCCACCAGCGCCCGCAACCCAGCGAGCCCGGGCGTATCACCTTGCGCACCCGGCTCAACCCGCCCTGGGCAGAAATCCAGGTCGAGGACAACGGCGTCGGCATGCCCGAGACGGTGCGCAAGCGCACCTTCGAGCCGTTCTTCACCACCAAGGAGATCGGCCAGGGCACCGGCCTGGGCCTGTCGGTGTCGTACTTCATCATCACCAACAACCACAAGGGGCAGATGGAAGTACAGTCGACCCCGGGCCAGGGCACCTGCTTCACCCTGCGCCTGCCCCTGAACCAGGCCCAACCGGCCCCCCTGAACACGGAGACATGACATGGGCTATCGCCTGTCGAAGATCTATACGCGCACCGGCGACAAAGGTGAAACCGGCCTGGGCGATGGGCGCCGAGTGCCCAAGGACCATCCGCGCGTCGAGGCAATCGGCGAGGTGGACAGCCTCAACAGCCAGCTTGGCGTGTTTCTGGCGGGTCTGGCCGAGGCAGGGTTGGGCGAGCTGATCGAGGTGCTGGCGCCTTGTCAGCATCGGCTGTTCGACCTGGGGGGCGAGTTGGCGATGCCCAGTTACCAGGCGCTGAACAGCATTGAAGTGGAGCGCCTGGAGGCCGCGATTGACCGCTGGAACGACGAGCTGGGGCCACTGAAGAACTTCATCCTGCCGGGTGGGTCGGCACTGGTGGCCCAGGCGCATGTGTGCCGCAGCCAGGCGCGGGCGGCGGAGCGGCGGTGTCAGCAGTTGAATGCCATTGAGCCGCTGGAAGGGGTGGGATTGGCGTATATCAACCGGTTGTCGGATCTGTTGTTCGTGGCAGCGCGGATCATTGGGCGACGGCAAGGCATTGCTGAAGTACTGTGGCAGGCGGCCGAGAAGCCTCAGGGCTGAAATCGCCGGGGCTGCTTTGCAGCCCTTTCGCCGGCAAGCCGGCTCCCACAGTTACATCGCCGACCTTCGGTCAGTGGCGAACCTGTGGGAGCCGGCTTGCCGGCGAAAGGACCGCAAAGCGGTCCCTCTCACGAGTGACTCAAATCTCGGGCCAGAACGCCCGAATCCCCGCCACGCCCTGAGCACCGGCATCCCACGCCTGTTCCCGCTCACCCGGCCCGACCCCACCCAACAGGAACACCGGGCGGCTGATCGTGCCGATCAAGCGCTGCGCCTCATCCCAACCGAGCGGTGTGGCATCCGGATGCGTCTGGGTCGCCTGCACCGGCGACAGGGTGACGAAATCCACCCCCATCTGCTCGGCCAATGCCAGCTCCTCGGCACTGTGGCAGGACGCCGCCAGCCAGCGCTCCTTCGGGAATGGCCGGCCCTTGGCCGCGTACTTGCGCAACTGCGCGGCGGTCAGGTGCCAGCCGGCCGACGGGAAGTCGCCCAGCCATTCCAGCGGCCCCTTGAGCATGAGTTGCGCCTTGCCTGCGCACAGGCCAACCGCGTCGACCGCCACATCGCGGTACTTCGGGTCGTACATGTCCGGTGCCCGTAACTGGATCAGCCTGATACCGCTGGCCACGGCCTTCTGGATACCCTTGAGCAACTCGGGCACTTCCAGACCGTCCGGGGTGATCAGGTATTGATCGGGCAAACGCGCGGCGGCGACGATCGGCTTGTTGGCCTCGGGGAACGCATACTGGCCCAGGTCACGCGGAGCCACCCACGCCAAAGGCTGCCCTTCTGCCCCATGTGGCTCACCGGTAAAGCCATCCACCTCTCGCACATCCAGCAACACCTGCTTGTCCGGGTAATCGTGGCTGACCTTGATCAGCGGGCGCGAACCCGTGACCTCGATACCCAGTTCCTCGCGCAGCTCACGGGCCAGCGCCGCTTCGACGCCCTCCCCCGCTTCCACCTTGCCGCCGGGGAACTCCCACAAGCCGCCTTGATGCTGAGTATCCGCACGACGGGCGATCAGGATGCGACCATCGGCACCACGGATGACCGCTGCCACTACATGAATCCGCTTCACCCTTCACGCTCCGCCAGGCCAGCCTGCTGCCAGGCCTGGAAGGCCGGCCACTGGTAGATGGTTTCGATATAGGCGGCGGCCTCGGCCGGCACCTCGACGCGGTAGGTGCGCAGGCGCACGGCCACCGGGGCGAAGAAGGCATCGGCCAGGGTCGGCCGGCCAAACAGGAACGGGCCACTATCTTTGGCCACCAGGCGGCACTCGGACCACAGGGCGACCATGCGGTCGATGTCGACCTGCACATCCAGCGGCACGCCTTCCAGCGCCTGGTCGCGGGACAGGTCGAACGGCATGGCGCCGCGCAGGGCGAAGAAGCCGCTGTGCATCTGGGCACAGGCCGAACGCGCCTGGGCACGGGCCGCGATGTCGTCCGGCCACAGGCATGCTTGCGGATGCTGCTCGTTGAGGTACTCGGCGATGGCCAGGGAGTCAGCGATGACGCCATGCTCGGTCTTGAGCAGCGGCACCTTGCCTGTGGCCGAGAACGCCAGCAGGCGCTGGCGGGTATCGGGCTGGTTGAGTTTGATCAGGGTTTCTTCGTAAGGCACGCCGGCCAGGTCAAGGGCCAGGGCGCCGCGTAGCGACCAGGAGGAATACAGCTTGTCGCCGATGATCAGGTGATAGCTCATGGTTCGGCTCCATGTTGCGGGCAGTGTGCGGTAATCGCGGGGCAAGCCCGCTCCCACCAAGCTGTGCGTGGGAGCGGGCTTGCCCCGCGATGGGTCAGGTGCGGTATTCGGCGTTGATCTTCACGTACTCGTGGGACAGGTCGGTGGTCCAGATGGTTTCGCTGCACTGGCCACGGCCGAGCTCGATGCGGATGGTGATCTCTTCCTGGGCCATCACCGCCGAGCCCTGCGCCTCGGTGTAGCTCGGGCTGCGCCCGCCTTTGCTGGCGATGCACACGCTGTCCAGATACACGTCGATCAGGCTGACATCCAGTTCGGGCACGCCGGCGCGACCGACAGCTGCGAGAATGCGGCCCCAGTTGGGGTCGGAGGCGAACAGCGCGGTCTTGATCAGCGGCGAGTGGGCCACGGCATAGCCAACGTCCAGGCATTCCTGGTGGTTGCCCCCACCGTTGACCTGCACGGTGACGAACTTGGTGGCGCCTTCGCCGTCACGGACGATGGCCTGCGCCACCTCCATGCACACTTCGAACACCGCTTGCTTCAGTGCTTCGAACAGCGCGCCGCTGGCCTCGGTCACTTCCGGCACATCGGCCTTGCCGGTGGCGATCAGCATGCAGCAGTCGTTGGTCGAGGTGTCGCCGTCGATGGTGATGCGGTTGAACGACTTGTTGGCGCCGTCGAGCATCAGGTCCTTCAACACCGCCGGGGCGACCTTGGCGTCGGTGGCGATGTAGCCGAGCATGGTGGCCATGTTCGGGCGGATCATCCCCGCGCCCTTGCTGATGCCTGTGACGGTGATGGTCTTGCCGTCGAACTGGAACTGACGGCTGGCGCCCTTGGGCAGGGTGTCGGTGGTCATGATGCCGGTGGCGGCTTCGGCCCAGTTGTTTTCCGACAGGTTGTCCAGGGCGGCCTGCAGCGCGCCTTCGATCTTCTCGACCGGCAGCGGCTCGCCGATCACGCCGGTGGAGAACGGCAGGACCGACTCGGCCGGCACGCCGGCCAGTTCGGCCAGCCTGGCGCAGGTGCGCTCGGCGGCGGCCAGGCCCGGTGCGCCGGTGCCGGCGTTGGCGTTGCCGGTGTTGGTCAGCAGGTAACGCACGGTGCCCTGCACGCGCTGCTTGGAGAGGATCACCGGGGCCGCGCAGAAGGCGTTGAGGGTGAACACGCCGGCGACGCTGGAGCCTTCGGCGCAGCGCATCACCACCACATCCTTGCGCCCCGGGCGCTTGATGCCCGCCGAGGCGATACCGAGTTCGAAACCGGGAACCGGGTGCAGGGTGGGCAGGGGACCAAGACCAACAGCCATTAGAGCGCTCCTAGATAAATCGGTTGAGAACAAAAAGCGGGGCCGCAAAGCGGCCCCGGATGTGTCACGTTACTGCAGGTGGTTCAGATCATTCAATCTGACCATGGCAATGCTTGAATTTCTTGCCCGAGCCACACCAGCAAGGCTCGTTGCGACCGAGCTTCATGTCGTTGCGCACAGGGGCCGATGCGACGGCGACTTCAGCGCCCTCCTCGGCCAGTTGCTCGCCTTCCAGGCCTGGTGCGGCGGCGTGCTGGAATTGCATGCGGCTGGCCAGTTCCTCGGCCTCGCGGCGCAGACGGGCTTCTTCCTCGACCGGGTCTTCGCGACGGACCTGAACGTGCGACAGCACGCGGATGGTGTCGCGCTTGATCGACTCGAGCAGCTCCTGGAACAGGGTGAAGGATTCGCGCTTGTACTCCTGCTTGGGGTTCTTCTGCGCATAGCCGCGCAGGTGGATACCGTGGCGCAGGTGGTCCATGGTCGAGAGGTGGTCTTTCCACAGATCGTCCAGCACGCGCAGCAGGATCTGCTTCTCGAAGGTACGCAGGGCGTCGATGCCGGCCTGGTCTTCCTTCTCGTTGTAGGCGTCGGTGATTTCCTTGAGCAGCTTCTCGCGCAGGGTCTCCTCGTAGAGGTGATCGTCTTCGTCGAGCCACTGCTGGATCGGCAGCTTCATGGCGAAGTCGCTGGACAGCGAGGCCTCCAGGCCGGCCACGTCCCACTGCTCGGGCAGCGACTGCGGCGGGATGTGCTGGCTGATGGTGGCATCGAGCACTTCCAGGCGGAACTCGGCGATGGTGTCACCGATGTTCTCGGCCGCCAGCAGGCTGTTGCGCATGTGGTAGATCACCTTGCGCTGTTCGTTGGCCACGTCGTCGTATTCGAGCAACTGCTTGCGGATATCGAAGTTGCGACCCTCGACCTTGCGCTGCGCTTTCTCGATGGCGTTGGTAACCATGCGGTGCTCGATGGCCTCACCGGACTGCATGCCCAGCGCCTTCATGAAGTTCTTCACCCGGTCGGAGGCAAAGATGCGCATCAGGCTGTCTTCCAGCGACAGGTAGAAGCGGCTCGAGCCGGCATCGCCCTGACGGCCGGCACGGCCACGCAGCTGGTTGTCGATACGCCGCGATTCGTGGCGCTCGGAGGCGATCACGTGCAGGCCGCCGGCCTCCAGCACCTGCTGGTGGCGCTTCTGCCAGTCGGCCTTGATCTGGGCGATCTGCTCGGCGGTCGGGTTGTCCAGGGCGGCGACTTCGGCCTCCCAGTTACCGCCCAGCAGGATGTCGGTACCACGACCGGCCATGTTGGTGGCGATGGTCAGGGCACCCGGCGCACCGGCTTGCGCGATGATCTCGGCTTCTTTCTCGTGGTACTTGGCGTTCAGGACCTTGTGGTCGATACCTTCCTTCTTGAGCAGGTTGGACATGTGCTCGGAGGTTTCGATGGTCGCGGTGCCGACCAGGACAGGACGGCCCTGGGCCATGCTTTCCTTGATGTCGGCAATGATTGCCGCGTACTTCTCGTCGGCGGTCAGGTACACCAGGTCGTTGAAGTCCTTGCGCGCCAACGGCTTGTTCGGCGGGATGACCATCACGTTGAGCGCATAGATCTGCGCGAACTCGAACGCCTCGGTGTCGGCGGTACCGGTCATGCCGGACAGCTTGGTGTACAGGCGGAAGTAGTTCTGGAAGGTGGTCGAGGCCAGGGTCTGGCTTTCGGCCTGGATGTTCAGGTTTTCCTTGGCCTCGATGGCCTGGTGCAGGCCCTCGGACAGGCGGCGGCCCGGCATGGTGCGGCCGGTGTGCTCGTCGATCAGGAGGATCTGGCCGTCCTGGACGATGTACTCGACGTTGCGATGGAACAGCTTGTGCGCCCGCAGGCCGGCGTAGACGTGGGTCAGCAGGCCCAGGTTGTGCGCGGAGTACAGGCTCTCGCCCTCGGCCAGCAGGCCGGATTGGGTGAGCATGTCCTCGATGAACTGGTGGCCGGCCTCGTTCAGTTCGACCTGGCGGCTCTTCTCGTCGATGCTGTAGTGACCCTCTTGGGTCACCTGGCCTTCGACTTCCTCGATGTGCTGGGTCAGGCGCGGGATCAGGCGGTTGATCTCGATGTACAGCTTGGAGCTGTCCTCGGCCTGGCCGGAGATGATCAGCGGGGTACGCGCTTCGTCGATGAGGATCGAGTCGACTTCGTCGATCACCGCGAAGTTCAGCTCACGCTGGAACTTCTCGTCCTGGCTGAACGCCATGTTGTCGCGCAGGTAGTCGAAACCGAATTCGTTGTTGGTGCCGTAGGTGATGTCCGCGGCGTAGGCGGCGCGTTTCTCTTCCGGTGGCTGGAAGGCCGAGACGATGCCCACGGTCAGGCCGAGGAACTCGTACAGCGGGCGCATCCAGTTGGCGTCGCGGCGGGCCAGGTAATCGTTCACCGTGACCACGTGCACGCCCTTGCCGGACAGCGCGTTGAGATAAACGGCCAGGGTACCGACCAAGGTCTTGCCTTCACCGGTACGCATTTCTGCGATCATGCCTTCGTGCAAGGTCATGCCGCCGATCAGCTGGACATCAAAGTGACGCATGCCCATCACGCGCTTGCCGGCCTCGCGGGCCACGGCGAAGGCTTCAGGCAGCAGTTGATCAAGCGTTTCGCCTTTGGCCAGGCGCTCCTTGAACTCTGCGGTCTTGCTCCGCAGCTGCTCGTCGGAGAGGGCCACCATCTTCTCTTCGAAGGCATTGACGGTGCTCACCGTCTTGAGCATGCGTTTGATTTCACGCTCGTTCTTGCTTCCAAAAAGTTTTTTTAACAAAGGCGCAAACATATCGGCAGGATCTTCCACACGTAGGGATGGAGGGCGGCCCCATGAGTCGCCCGTGCAGCCCAGAGGCCGCATGCGAACGAGCATTCTACCCGGAAACGATGGTGAGGAAAGTGGTGGATTTCCACGATGCTGGCACAGCGCTTTTAGGGGGCTTGACTAACATAAGGGCTTTTTGCGCAAGTTCAAGGTGCGCGCAGATGAAACGTATCGCGAATGACTTGCATCAAGATCCCAGCCAGCATGGCCGTTTTCGCACGTCGCGTGGGAGCGGGCTTGCCCCGCGATCAGGCGGCGCCTGTTAAACTGCCGGTCTAGCAACCCGCCGCGAACTTCCATGGCCTACAAACCCTCTTCCGCCCACCCGCCCTCGGCCCTGCTGCGCAAGGCACGCCCGCTGCGCCTGCTGCTGAACCAGGCCGAACGCCTGGAGCACCTGCAGCGCCTGCTGGAAAGCCAGCTGCAGCCAGCCGCCCGCGAGCATTGCCACGTGGCTTCCTGGAAGGAAGGGACGTTGTTGCTGGTGGTTACCGACGGCCATTGGGCGACCCGCCTGCGCTACCAGCAGAAACGCCTGCAACGTCAGCTCATGGCCATGGAAGCCTTCGCCAACCTGACGCGCATACTGTTCAAGGTGCAACCGCCGCTGGTGGCAGCCAAACGCGAGGGGCAAGGGCCGGAGCTTTCGGAAACTGCCGCTCAGAGTATCCGAGGGTCGGCGGAAGGAATCAGTGACCCGAAGCTCAAGGCGGCGCTGGAGCGATTGGCGGCGCATGCTCAAGGGAAGGATAACGGTTGAGAGCGCTCGACTTGAACCTTGCATAGGTACTCGATATCCGCCACAACGCAGTTCTCGAACTGTTTGCCATCAGCCCGGATCCAAATCCCAGCCATAAAAAAGGCCACCCGAAGGAGGCCTTAATCACTAGAGAGAGTGTTCGAACTTACACAGCCGCAACAGGGCGCATGTACGAGATCGGTGCCGTGCTGGCATCTTCGAAGGTGACCACTTCCCAGGCGTCGGTTTCCGCAATCAGCTTGCGCAACAGCTGGTTGTTCAGCGCGTGTCCGGACTTGTAGCCCTTGAACTCGCCGATCAGGCTGTTGCCCAGCAGGTACAGATCGCCGATGGCGTCGAGGATCTTGTGCTTGACGAATTCGTCATCGGAACGAAGGCCGTCTTCGTTGAGCACACCGGTTTCGTCGACGACGATGGCGTTCTCGACACTGCCACCCAGCGCAAGGTTGTGCTTGCGCAGGTACTCGATGTCACGCATGAAACCGAAGGTACGGGCACGGCTGACTTCCTTCACGAACGAGGTGCTCGAGAAGTCGACGACCGCGCTCTGGGTCTGGCCCTTGAGGACCGGGTGATCGAAGTCGATCTCGAAGCTCACCTTGAACCCGTCGAAGGGCAGGAAAGTGGCGCGCTTGTCGCCCTCTTCCACTGTCACTTCACGCAGGATGCGGATGAACTTCTTCGGTGCGTCCTGTTCTTCCAGGCCGGCCGATTGGATCAGGAATACGAAGGGTCCGGCGCTGCCATCCATGATCGGCACTTCCGAGGCGGAGAGCTCGACGTAGGCGTTATCGATGCCCAGGCCCGCCATGGCGGAGAGCAGGTGCTCGACCGTGTCGACTTTGACGTCACCGTTGACCAGCGTGGTGGACATGGTGGTCTCGCCGACGTTGGCCGCGCGCGCCGGGATTTCGACCACAGGGTCGAGGTCGGCGCGACGGAAGACGATGCCGCTGTCGACAGGCGCAGGCTTGAGGGTCAGGTAGACCTTCTCCCCGGAGTGCAGGCCGACGCCTGTGGCACGGATGGTATTCTTCAGGGTGCGTTGTCTAATCATGGCATTGGCCGCTTCAGCGCAAATTGCGAACAGGTATCAACAAAGGCTGGGGATGATAACAGACCCGGCCTTTGCTGAACACCAATCACCCTTATACCCCTGATAAATTCCATTAATCGGCCTGACGACGCAGGAACGCCGGGATATCCAGGTAGTCCAGATCATCCTGAGGGTTGAGTTTAGCGGCTGCCGCGGCACCTGCATGGGCCTGGTTGCGCATCACGGTCGGACGCTCCAGGTCACGGTAGTTGACGGCCGACTGCTCCTGGCGAACCGGGGCCGGGTTGGAGGCCTCGTACGCCTGCTGGGCAGTCTGCAGGGTGTTGTCGACCACCTTGACCGGTTTCTCGATGCGCGCGCCCAGGCCAGTGGCCACGACGGTCACGTGCAGCTCGTCGCGCATGTCCGGGTCGATCACGGTGCCGACCTTGACCATCGCGTGGTCGGAGGCGAAGGCCTCGATGATGCTACCCACGTCGGAGTACTCGCCCAACGACAGGTCAGGCCCTGCGGTGATGTTCACCAGGATGCCGCGGGCGCCCTGCAGGTTGACGTCTTCGAGCAACGGGTTACGGATCGCCGCCTCGGTGGCTTCGCGAGCACGGTTCGGGCCGCTGGCGCAGCCGGTACCCATCATCGCCATGCCCATCTCACCCATCACGGTGCGTACGTCGGCGAAGTCGACGTTGATCATGCCCGGACGCTTGATGATGTCCGAGATGCCGCGCACGGCACCGGCCAGCACGTCGTCGGCCTTGGCGAAGGCGGACAGGAGGCTGGCGTCCTTGCCCAGGATGGTCAGCAGCTTCTCGTTGGGGATGGTGATCAACGAGTCGACGCTTTCAGCCAGCATGCGGATGCCTTCATCGGCGATCTGCATGCGCTTGCGGCCTTCGAACGGGAACGGACGAGTCACCACCGCAACGGTGAGGATGCCCATTTCCTTGGCCACTTCGGCGATGATCGGCGCCGCGCCGGTACCGGTACCGCCACCCATGCCGGTGGTGATGAACACCATGTTGGTGCCCTGCAGCACTTCGGCGATGCGCTCACGGTCTTCCAGCGCGGCCTGACGGCCGACTTCCGGATTGGCGCCAGCACCCAGGCCCTTGGTCACACCAGTGCCCAGTTGCAGGATGGTGCGCGCGCCGATGTTTTTCAGCGCCTGAGCATCGGTGTTGGCGCAGATGAACTCCACGCCTTCGATGCTGCTCTTGACCATGTGGTTGACGGCGTTGCCGCCACCACCGCCGACGCCGATCACCTTGATGACCGGACTTTGCGGGACGTTGTCTACGAGCTCGAACATTTTCCCTCTCCTTACAGTTCTCTAGTTGTCGCGCCTACCACTACTGCTTTGAAACTCAGAAGTTGCTCTGGACCCAACGCTTGAGTCGCTCAAGCACTGGCCCCTTGGGTTCATCGCCATAGCTGTTGTTGCTGCTGTTGCTGTTGCTGATACCGGTCAGGGACAGGTCCTCGGACTGCTTCTGCAGGCCGTAGGTGAGCAGGCCCACGCCGGTGGAATAGATCGGGTTGCGGACCACGTCGCTCAGCCCGCGGACGCTGTGCGGCACGCCCAGGCGTACCGGCATGTGGAAGATTTCCTCGGCCAGTTCCACGGCGCCTTCCATCTTCGCGGTGCCGCCGGTGAGGACGATGCCGGCCGGCACCAGGTCCTCGTAGCCGCTGCGGCGCAGTTCGGCCTGGATCAGGGTGAACAGCTCGTCGTAACGCGGCTCCACCACTTCGGCCAGGGCCTGGCGCGACAGCTCGCGCGGCGGGCGATCACCCACGCTCGGCACCTTGATGGTCTCGCCGGCGCCGGCCAGCTTGGCCAGGGCGCAGGCGTAGCGGATCTTGATTTCCTCGGCGTACTGCGTAGGCGTACGCAGGGCCATGGCGATGTCGTTGGTGACCTGGTCGCCGGCGATCGGGATTACCGCGGTGTGGCGGATCGCACCTTCGGTGAAGATGGCGATGTCGGTGGTGCCGCCACCGATGTCCACCAGGCACACGCCCAGTTCCTTCTCGTCGTCGGTCAGCACCGAGTAGGCCGAGGCCAGCTGTTCAAGGATGATGTCGTCGATTTCCAGACCACAGCGACGCACGCATTTTTCGATGTTCTGCGCCGCGTTCACCGCGCAGGTAACCACGTGGACCTTGGCTTCCAGGCGCACGCCCGACATGCCCAGGGGCTCGCGCACGCCTTCCTGGTTGTCGATCACGTAGTCCTGCGGCAGGGTGTGCAGCACCCGCTGGTCGGCCGGAATGGCCACGGCCTGGGCGGCATCGAGCACGCGCTCAAGGTCGGCGGTGCTGACTTCGCGATCGCGGATGGCGACGATGCCGTGGGAGTTCAGGCTGCGGATGTGGTTGCCGGCCACGCCGACGAACGCCGAGTGGATGCGGCAGCCGGCCATCAGCTGGGCCTCTTCCACGGCGCGCTGGATCGACTGCACCGTCGACTCGATGTTCACCACCACGCCCTTCTTCAGGCCGCGGGACGGATGGGTGCCGATCCCGACGATCTCCAGGGTACCGTCCTCACCGACTTCACCCACCAGCGCCACCACCTTGGAGGTGCCGATGTCCAGCCCGACGATCATTTTGCCGCTATGCGCGTTTGCCATGGTCCTGCCTCTCTCTAATTCTTCGCAACGGCGGGTTGGGCCGTCGTCGGTGCATTCGGTTCCCGCCAACCAACGGCAAGTCCGTTGGAATAACGCAGATCGATGCGGGCGATATTGGTGATCTGGTCTTTAAGCGATTTGTCGTAAATGGCAATGAAACGGCGCATCTTCTCCACCAGGTGGTCGCGCCCCAGCAGCAGCTCGATGCCAGGGCCGGCGCTACCCGCGCCAGTGGTCAGGAACCAGCTGCCTCGCTCGCGCAGCTCCAGGCGAGCGATGGAAAAGCCCATGGGGCGCAGCATCTGGCTCAATACCTGATACTGCTGCATGACTTGTTGCTGAGCGCGCTGCGGCCCGAACAGCTGCGGCAGGTGCTCATAGTTGGCCAGTTCGCGCGGGGTGAAGGCCTGGCCCTGGTTGTTGAGCAAGGCCTCGTCGCCCCAACGCGCCACCGGCAACTGTTCTTCCAGGCGGATCACCACCTCGTCCGGCCACACCCGGCGCACCTCGGCGTGGGCGATCCAAGGCATCTGCTCGAGCTCGACGCGCATCGCCGCGAGGTCGACGGTGAAGAAGCTCGCCGCCACGTAGGGCGCGATACGCTGCTGCACCGCCTGCTGGCTGATGTAGCTGAGATCACCCTGCACGGCGATCTTGGTGATCGGCCGGTCGGCGTAGGGCATCAGGCGAATGGCCCCCTCATAGGCGCCAAAACCGGCGGCCACCAGCAATACCGGCCACAGCAGGCGCTTGAGGCCGCCGAAGCTTGGCCGCGGCAGGCGCGCCGATACGGGCTCGTCGGCCACCAGTCGGCTGGCACCACGCGGCACCGGCTTGCTACGGCCGGTAACGGGTGGCTGCTGACGTATCATCGCGCCTTGCATGGCTATTAACCTCTCGTCGCTACGCTGTCGGCCAGGATCGCCAGCACCAGCTGCTGGAAGTCCAGACCGGCGGCACGGGCCGCCATGGGCACCAGGCTATGGTCGGTCATGCCCGGTGCGGTGTTGACCTCGAGCAGCCAGAAACGGCCCTGCTCGTCCTGCATCACGTCCAGACGGCCCCAGCCCTCGATGCCAACGGCATCGCAGGCGCGCGCGGTAAGGTCGATCAGTTCCTGCTCCTTGACGCTGTCCAGGCCGCACGGGATGCGGTACTGGGTGTCATTGGCGATGTACTTGGCGTCGTAGTCGTAGAACACGTGCGGCGTGCCCAGCGCGATCGGCGGCAGCACCTGGCCACGCAGCACGGCGATGGTGAATTCCGGGCCGTGGATCCATTGCTCGACCAGGACTTGCGAATCGTAGTTGGCGGCGTCTTTCCAGGCGGCGACCAGCTCTTGCTCGCTGTTCACCTTGGCCATGCCGATGCTCGAACCTTCATGGGCGGGTTTGACGATCAACGGGAAGCCCAGTTCCGCACTGGCGGCCACGCAATCCTGCTCGCTGGCCAGCACGGCGTGACGCGGCGTGGGGATACCCAGGCTCTGCCACACCTGCTTGGTGCGCAGCTTGTCCATGGCCAGCGCCGAGGCAAGAATGCCGCTGCCGGTGTAGGGAATCCCCAGGCACTCGAGCAGGCCCTGCATGCTGCCGTCCTCACCACCACGGCCGTGGAGGATGATGAAGGCGCGGTCGATCTTCTCGCTCTGCAGGCGGTTCAGAAGGTCGTCGCCGACGTCGATGGCGACTACGTCGACACCAGCGCTGGTCAGCGCCTCGATCACTGCCTTGCCCGACTTCAGGGAAACCTCACGCTCGGCACTCTTGCCACCGTACAGCACGGCGACGCGGCCAAAGGCCTTGACGTCCAGGGTCGAGTGCAACTTGTCGTAGGCGCTGGTCATTTCGACTTCTCCTGCTTGGCGCCTGCGAACAGCGGGCTATTCATCAATTGCGGGGCCAGGCCGCCGACATCGCCGGCACCCTGGCAGATGAGGATGTCACCGGCGCGCAGCAGCGGCTGGACCAACGGCGCGAGCTCGGCGCCGCGTTCGATGTAGATCGGATCGAGCTTGCCGCGCTGGCGGATGCTGTGGCACAGCTGGCGGCTGTCGGCGCCGGGGATCGGCTCTTCGCCGGCCGGGTAGACCTCCATCAGCAGCAGCACGTTGGCATCGCCCAGCACCTGCACGAAATCGTCGTACAGGTCGCGGGTGCGGCTATAGCGGTGCGGCTGGTAGACGATCACCAGGCGGCGGCTCGGCCAGCCGCCACGCACGGCCTTGATCACCGCGGCGACCTCGGTCGGATGGTGGCCATAGTCGTCGACCAGCATCACGCTGCCACCGTCGACCGGCAGCTCGCCGTAGACCTGGAAACGCCGGCCAACGCCCTGGAAGCCCGACAGCCCCTGGACGATGGCCTCGTCGCTAATGCCTTCGTCGGTGGCGATGGCGATGGTCGCCAAAGCGTTCAGCACGTTGTGGTTGCCTGGCATGTTCACCGACACTTCAAGCGGCTCGCAGTCACGGCGCAGCACGGTGAAGTGGGTCTGCATGCCCTGCTGACGCACGTTGATGGCGCGGATGTCGGCCTCTTCGCTGAAGCCGTAGGTGACCGTCGGACGCTTGACCTGCGGCAGGATCTCGCGCACCACCGGGTCGTCCAGGCAGATCACCGCCAGCCCATAGAACGGCAGGTTGTGCAGGAACTCGACGAAGGTCTTCTTCAGCTTGTTGAAGTCGCCTTCGTAGGTGGCCATGTGGTCGGCGTCGATGTTGGTGACCACGGCGACCATGGGCTGCAGGTGCAGGAAGCTGGCGTCGCTCTCGTCGGCTTCGGCGATCAGGTAGCGGCTGGTGCCCAACTGCGCGTTGGTCCCGGCCGCGGTCAGGCGACCACCGATGACGAAGGTCGGGTCCAGGCCACCGGCGGCGAACACCGAGGCCAGCAGGCTGGTGGTGGTGGTCTTGCCGTGGGTGCCGGCTACCGCCACGCCATGGCGATAGCGCATCAGCTCGGCGAGCATCTCGGCACGCGGCACCACAGGGATGCGGCGCTCCAGTGCGGTGGCGACTTCCGGGTTGGCCGGATTGATCGCGCTGGACACCACCAGCACATCGGCGTTGGCGGCGTTCTCGGCGCGGTGGCCGACGAAGATCTCGGCGCCGAACGACTCAAGGCGCTCGGTGACCGGCGACACCTTGAGGTCGGAGCCGGACACTTCATAGCCGAGGTTCAGCAGCACTTCGGCGATGCCGCACATGCCCACGCCGCCGATACCGACGAAGTGGATGCGACGGATACGGCCCATCTTCGGATGCGGCATGGCTTTCTGGCTCTCAACCATGGGCCACCTCCAGGCAGATATCCACCACGGTGCTGGTTGCGGCAGGTTTGGCCAGGCGGCGGGCGGTGCCGGCCATGGCGTTGAGTTTCTCGGGTTGCATCAGCACCTCGTTCAGGCGTTCAGCGAGCTGCGCTGCGCCAGTAGTCGCTTGTGGCATCAGGAAGGCGGCGCCTTCACGTGCCAGGTATTGGGCGTTGTGGGTCTGGTGGTCGTCGATGGCATGGGGCAAGGGCACCAGCATCGAGGGCAGGCCCGCCGCCGCGAGTTCGCTGACGGTCAGGGCACCGGCCCGGCACACCACCATATCGGCCCAGCCATAGGCATGGGCCATGTCCTTGATGAACGGTTCGACCTGGGCCTCGACCCCCGCCTCGTGATAACGCTCGGCGGTGGCGGGCGCGTGGTTCCTGCCCGCCTGGTGGAAGACTTCGGGGCGCAGGTTCGCCGGCACCTCGGACAGGGCCTTAGGCAACAATTTGTTCAATGGTTCCGCACCCAGGCTGCCGCCCATGACCAACAGGCGCGCACGGCGCTCGGCCAGGGGCGCGCGCAGGGCGTCCATGAACAGCTCCGGGCGCACCGGATTGCCGGTGGTGCGCAGCTTGTCGCTGGCGGCAAAGGTGTCCGGGAATGCTTCGCAGACACGCGCGGCCAGCGGCAGCAGCAAACGATTGGTGGTACCGGCGCGGGCATTCTGCTCGTGGATCACCAGTGGCACACCACACAACCGGGCGGCTACGCCACCGGGGCCGGTCACATAACCACCGAAGCCGACCACGCAGACCGGCTTGAGCTCACGGACGATGCGCCGCGCCTGCAGCACGGCCTTGACCAGGGTGAACGGCGCCTTGAGCAGCGACAGCTTGCCCTTGCCGCGCAGGCCGGTGACCTGGATCAGGTGCAGCGGCAGGCCGGCCTGGGGCACCAGTTCGTTTTCAATGCCACGCGGGGTACCCAGCCAGTGCACGCTGTAGCCGCGGGCCTGGAACTCGCGGGCACAGGCCAGGGCCGGGAACACGTGCCCCCCGGTGCCACCGGCCATGATCAGGACGTTCTTGCCGTCAGCGGCCATGGCTGGGCTCCTCGGCAAAATCGCTCTCCTTGAACTCGTGTTCTTCGCTGCCCAGATGGGTACGGCTCTCCCACTCGATGCGTAAAAGCAGCCCGACACAGGCGCAACAGATCACCAGGGAACTGCCCCCGTAGCTGAGGAACGGCAGGGTCAGGCCCTTGGTCGGCAGCAAGCCGACGTTCACGCCGATGTTGATCAAGAACTGGCCGATCCACAGGAACGACAGGCCGAAGGCCATGTAGGCGGCGAAGAACTGCTTGGCCTTCTCGGCCCACAGGCCGATGTACAGGGCACGCACGGTGATGAACACGAACAGCGCGATGGTCAGCAGCGAGCCGACCACCCCCAGCTCCTCGGCCAGCACCGAGAACACGAAGTCGGTGTGCGCCTCGGGCAGGTAGAACTGCTTCTGCACACTGTTGCCCAGGCCCACGCCCAACCATTCGCCGCGCCCGAAGGCGATCAACGCCTGGGTCAGCTGGTAGCCGGAGCCGAACTGATCGCTCCAGGGGTCGGTGAAGGTGATCAGGCGCGCCATTCGATAGGGCTGGGCCTGGACCAGCACCACCACCGATATGACCGCCAGCACCACCATCAGCGAGAAGCGGAACAGCCCCACTCCTCCGAGGAACAGCATGGCCGCCGCAGCGCCCATCATCACCACCGTGGCGCCGAAGTCCGGCTCCATCAGCAGCAGGCCGGCCATTGGCAGCAGCACGATGAAGGGTTTGAAGAAGCCCATCCAGCTCTCGCGCACCTCGGTCTGGCGACGCACCAGGTAGCCGGCGAGATAAATGACCACGAAGACCTTGGCGATCTCCGATGGCTGGACGTTGAAGAAGCTGAAGCCGATCCAGCGCATCGAACCGTTCACCTCACGGCCGATACCGGGCACCAGCACCAGCACCAGCAGACCGAAGGCACCGATCAGCATCATGAAGCCCATGCGCTGCCAGGTGGCGATCGGCACCAGCATGGTCATCAACCCGGCGCCCAGGCCAAGGGTGACGTACACCAGGTGGCGGAACATGTGGTACAGCGGGTTGCCGGACTGCACCGCGGCCACTTCGGAGGAGGCCGAGGTGATCATCACCAGGCCCAGGCCGAGCAGCGCCAGGCAACCGGCCAGCAGCGGGAAGTCGAGGTCGATGCCACGGCCGCTGATCAGCGGCGACGGGTACGGCTTGAGGATGCCGAAGATCATGCCAGCCCCTCCGCTGCCTGGGCGAACAGGCGCCCGCGTTCTTCAAAGTTCTTGAACATGTCGAGGCTGGCGCAGGCCGGCGACAGCAGCACCGCGTCACCGGCGCGGGCCAGCTCGGCGCAACGCTGCACGGCCTCATCAAGGGTCTGCACGGGCACCAGTTGCACGGCATCCTTCAGGGTTTCGGCCAGGCGTTCGGCATCGCGACCGATCAGCACCACGGCGCGACAATGCTGCGCCACCGGGGTACGCAAGGCCGCAAAATCGGCGCCTTTGCCATCGCCGCCGGCGATCAGCACCAGTTTGCCCTCGATATCGGCGCCCAGGCCTTCGATCGCCGCCAGCGCGGCACCGACGTTGGTGGCCTTGGAATCGTCGTACCAGTTCACGCCGTTGCGCTCGCGCACCCACTGGCAACGATGGGCCAGGCCCTTGAATTCGCGCAGGGCTTCGAGCATCGGCGCGAACGGCAGGCCGACGGCATGGCCGAGAGCCAGGGCAGCCAGGGCGTTGCTGTGATTGTGAGCACCACGGATCTTCAACTCGCGCACCGGCATGAGGGTCTGGAACTCGAACGCCAGGTATTTCTCGCCATCCACTTCACGCAGGCCGAAGGCCTTGAAGTCCGGCGCGTTGAGGCCAAAGGTCCAGCACGGCCGGCCTTCGACCGGCAACGGACGGCTCAGGGCATCCTGGCGGTTGACCACCACCTGGCGGGCGCCACGGAAGATCCGGTGCTTGGCCAGGTGATAGGCCGGCAGGCCGCTGTAGCGGTCCATGTGGTCTTCGCTGATGTTCAGCACGGTGGCTACTTCGGCGTTGAGCTGGTCGGTGGTCTCCAGCTGGAAGCTCGACAGCTCCAGCACATACAGCTCGACGTCGTCAGCCAGCAGGTCCAGGGCCGGGGTACCGAGGTTGCCGCCGACAGCCACACGTTTGCCTGCCTTGGCGGCCATCTCGCCGACCAGGGTGGTCACGGTGCTCTTGGCGTTGGAGCCGCTGATGGCCACGATTGGCGCCTTGGCGTGATGGGCGAACAGCTCGATGTCTCCGGACAGCTTGACGCCACGCGCGGCGGCCTGTTGCAGCGCAGGTGTGGCCAGGGCCAGACCAGGGCTGACATACAGCTCGCTGGCCCGGCACAGGAAGTCCACGTCCAGCTCGCCACAGCGCACTTCCACCTGCGGGTATTCACGGCGCAGGGTGTCCAGTTCCGGCGGTTGCTCGCGGGTGTCGGCGACCGCAAAGGCAATGCCCCGGTTCGCCAGGAAGCGAACCAGGGACATGCCGCTCTTGCCGAGGCCGACAACGATGCGGAATTGGTCGGAAGCGATCAGTGACACGCTCGTTTACCTCAGTTTCAGGGTGGCAAGGCCAATCAGCACGAGAATCACGGTGATGATCCAGAAGCGGACGATCACCCGTGGCTCGGGCCAACCCTTGAGTTCAAAGTGGTGGTGTATCGGCGCCATGCGGAACACGCGCTTGCCGGTCAGCTTGAACGAGGCCACCTGGATGACCACCGACAGGGTTTCCATCACGAACACGCCGCCCATGATGAACAGGACGACTTCCTGGCGCACGATTACCGCGATGGTGCCCAGCGCAGCGCCCAGGGCCAGCGCGCCGACGTCGCCCATGAATACCTGGGCCGGGTAGGTGTTGAACCACAGGAAGCCCAGGCCCGCGCCGATCAGCGCACCGCAGAACACGATCAGCTCGCCCGCGCCCGGCACGTACGGGATCAGCAGGTATTCGGCGAACTTCACGTTGCCCGACAGGTAGCAGAAGATGCCCAGCGCACCGCCGACCATCACCGTCGGCATGATCGCCAGGCCATCGAGGCCGTCGGTCAGGTTGACCGCGTTGCTCGAGCCGACAATGACGAAATAGGTCAGCACGATGAAGCCGGCGCCCAGCGGGATGGCCAGGTCCTTGAGCATCGGGATGATCAGCGTGGTTTCAACGCTGGTCGGCGCGGTCTTGTACAGGAAGATCGCCGCAGCCAGGCCGAACACCGACTGCCAGAAATACTTCCAGCGGCTCGGCAGGCCGCGGGAGTTCTTCTCGATGACCTTGCGGTAGTCGTCGACCCAGCCAATGGCGCCGAACGCCAGGGTGACGATCAGCACCACCCACACATAGCGGTTGGTCAGGTCGGCCCACAGCAGGGTACTGATGGCAATGGCGGAGAGGATCAGCGCACCGCCCATGGTCGGGGTGCCGGACTTGGACAGGTGCGATTGCGGGCCGTCGTTACGCACGGCCTGACCGATCTGGCGGATCTGCAGGGTACGGATCATCCACGGGCCCAGCCACAGGGCCAGGGACAGCGCGGTCAGCACACCCAGGATCCCGCGCAGGGTCAGGTACTGGAAGACCGCGAAGCCCTTGTGGAACTGTTGCAGATACTCAGCCAACAGCAGCAGCATTAATGTTTCTCCCCGCTGGCGCCGCACAGTGCGGCCACGACGTTTTCCATCGCAGCGCTGCGCGAGCCCTTGATCAAGATAGTGGTGTCGCCGGCGGACTCGGCCTTGACGGCCTCGATCAGCTCAGCTTGAGTAGTGAAATGGCGGCCATTGGTACCGAATGCCTGAACGGCGTAGGCCATATTGGTGCCCACCGCGTACAGCGCATCGACCTTGCCACGTGCGTAGTCACCCACCTGGCGGTGACCTTCCTCGGCCCATTGCCCCAGTTCGCCGATATCCCCGAGCACCAGAACGGTGCGACCGGAAAAGCCGGCGAGTATATCAATGGCGGCACACATCGAGGTGGGATTTGCGTTGTAGCTGTCGTCGATGACCCGCACGCCACTGGGCGCGATCTGCGCCACGGTGCGGCCCTTGACCGGTTGCACGGCGCCGAGGCCGGCGGCGATGCCACTCACGCTCAGACCAACGGCATGGGCTGCGGCAGCGGCGGCCAAGGCATTGCTGACGTTGTGGCTGCCAAGCAGGTTCAACTGCACCGGGACACTGCCGTCCGGGCCATGCAGGGTGAACGAGGGGCAACCACGGGCGTCGCGACCGATATCGCTGGCGTAGAAGTCTGCTTGCGGGTTGTCCAGCGCGAAGCTGACGACGCGGTGGCTGCCCGCGCGCTGGCGCCAGATGTCGAACGCCTTGTCGGCCAGGTTGAGGATGGCCGTGCCACCCTCGCCCAGGCCTTCGAGGATCTCGCCCTTGGCCTCGACGATTTTTTCCGGGCCACCGAACTCGCCGACGTGAGCGGTTCCGGCGTTGTTGATGATGACTACTTGCGGCCGGGTCAGGCCGACGGTGTAGCGGATCTCGCCGATGCGCGAGGCCCCCAGCTCGATCACTGCGGCGCTGTGCTCCGGGGCGATCTCCAGCAGGCTCAGCGGTGCGCCAAGGTCGTTGTTGAGGTTGCCACGGGTGGCATGTACCGGCCCACGGGTGCGCAGGATCGCGGCGAGCATTTCCTTGACCGTGGTCTTGCCGCTGGAGCCGGTAATGGCCACCACCGGCTTGCCGAAGGCTGCACGATTCAGCGCGCCGAGCTGGCCAAGCGCTACGCGGCAATCCGCGACCACCAGTTGCGGCAGATCGACATCGGCAATTTCACGCTCGACCAACGCGGCGACGACCCCCTTGGCCTTCACATCGGCCAGGTAGTCATGGCCATCGAAGCGCGGCCCGGTGAGGGCGACGAACAGTTGACCGGCAGCGACGCTGCGGCTGTCGATGCTGACGCCGGTAAAGCTGGCGTCGGCGCCTGCCAGACGTGCACTCAAGGCAGCAGTCAGCTGGCTGAGCATCATGGGCTCAAGCATGTGGAGCCTCCCAGGCGGCTAGGGCCTTCTCGGCTTCGATCAGATCGGAGAAGTCATGGCGCTCGCCATTGATCTCCTGGTAATCCTCGTGGCCCTTGCCGGCCAGGACGATCACATCCTCGGCAGCAGCAGTGGCGACCAGGTGAGCAATGGCCTGGCCACGGCCGGCGACGAACTCCACGCTGTCGGGCTGGGCAAAGCCGGGGCGAATGTCATCGAAGATGCGCTGCGGATCCTCGGTACGCGGGTTGTCATCAGTCACCAGCACACGATCGGCCAGGCGCTCGGCGACTGCCGCCATCAGCGGGCGCTTGCCGGCGTCACGGTCACCACCACAGCCGAACAGGCACAGCAACTTGCCGTGGGCGTGCGGGCGCAATGCCTCGAGCACCTTTTCCAAGGCATCCGGGGTGTGGGCGTAGTCGACCACCACCAACGGCTTCTCACCGCCACCCAGGCGCTGCATGCGACCGACCGGCCCCTGCAACTGCGGGGTGACTTTCAGGATCTCGTCCAGTGAATAATCCAGCGCCAGCAAGGTGGCCACCGCCGCCAGCATGTTGCTCAGGTTGAAGCGCCCCAGCAGCTGGCTGCGCAGGCTGCGCTCGCCCTGTGCGGTGACGAGGGTGGCACGCACGCCATCATCGTCGAACGTGGCCTCGCGGCAAAACAGCGAAGCGTCCGGGTTTTCCAGGCTGTAGCTGAGCAACCGGGTCTCGATATGATCGGCACTCGGGCGGCGGGCGAAATCGGCGGCCAGGCGACGTCCGAACTCATCATCCAGGTTGACCACCTGGCAACGCAGGCTCGGCCAGGCGAACAGCTTGGCCTTGGCGGCCTCATAGGCCTCCATGCTGCCGTGATAGTCCAGGTGATCGCGCGACAGGTTGGTCATCACCGCGATATCGAACTCCAGCGCAGCGACCCGCCCTTGCTCGAGAGCGTGAGAGGACACTTCCATGGCCACCGCCCTGGCACCCGCTTTTTTCAGGTCGTTGAGGGTCGACTGCACGGCGATAGGGTCCGGCGTGGTCAGGCGGCCGCTCTGCAACTCACCGTAAAAGCCGGTGCCAAGGGTCCCGATCAGCCCGCAACGCTGGCCAAGGGCATCGAGCGCCTGGGCCACCAGCTGGGTGACGCTGGTCTTGCCGTTGGTACCGGTGACCCCCACCAGGTTCAATTGGCGGCTGGGTTCGCCATAGAAGCGCCCGGCGATCTGCGACAGCTGGCCGATCAGCCCCTTGACCGGAATCAGCGGCGCGTCAGTAATCGGCAACACGCAGGTACCCTGCTCTTCATAGGCGACGGCAGCGGCACCACGGGCCAGTGCGTCGGCAATATGCTCACGGCCGTCGACCTTGGCACCCGGCACGGCAAGGAACAGATCACCCTGGCGCACCTGGCGGCTGTCCAAGGTCAGCTCGCGGATCAGCGGATCGCGGCTGGCATGGGCGAACAGTTTGCTCAATGGCATCGTCATCAACCTCGCCCTCCCTTGGCGGGTACTGCGCTGGCTTGCTGCGTCGAAGGCGGCGGCAGGTTGTCCGGCGGTACATTCATCAGGCGCAGGGTGCCTGACATCACTTTGCTGAATACGGGCGCCGATACCAGGCCGCCGAAGTAGCCACCCTTGCTCGGCTCATCGATGACCACGACGATGGCGTAGCGCGGGTCGCTCATCGGGCCGAAGCCGGCGAACAGCGAACGGTAGGCGTTCTCGGTGTAGCCCTTGGAGCCGACGGTGGCTTTACGCGCGGTACCCGACTTGCCGCCCACGTGGTAGAACGGCACCTGGGCACGGAACACGCCACGCGGTGCTTCGATCACCTGCTGGAGCATGGCCTGCACGGTTTCGGCGGTTTCCTTCGGGATCGCCTGCACAGCCTCCGGGGCCTTGTCGACCTTGAGAATTGACAGCGGCACCATCTTGCCGTCGTTGGCCAATGCCGCGTAGGCATGCACCAGCTGCAGCGCGGTCACCGATACGCCATAGCCATAAGAAAGCGTCGCGGTTTCGGCCTTGCGCCAGTCGCGGTGATTCGGCAGGTTGCCCACGCGCTCACCCGGGAAACCGAGCCCGGTGTATTGGCCCAGGCCCACCTGGGACATGACCCGGTAGATGGCCTCGCCACCAATATCGAAAGCGATCTTGCTCATGCCGACGTTGGAGGAGTTGATCAGGATGCCGGTCAGGTCGAGGATCGGCCCACCACCACGCGATACGTCCTTGATGGTGTAGCGGCCGATCTGCAGGGTGAAGGGATACACCTCGACCTTGTCGGTCGGCTTCCAGCGCCCGCTTTCAAGCGCGGCGCTCATCGAAATCGGCTTGACCGTGGAGCCTGGTTCGAACACATCGATGATCGCCCGGTTGCGCATCGCCGCCGGGAACATGCTGCGGCGGTTGTTCGGGTTGTAGGTCGGCTGGTTGACCATCGCCAGGACCTCGCCGGTCTTGACGTCCATGATCACCAGGCTGCCAGCCTTGGCTTCCTGTTCGGCGATGGCGTTACGCAGCTCGCGGGTGGCCAGGTACTGCAGGCGCAGGTCTATCGACAACGCCAAGGTCTTGCCGGCCTTGGCGTTCTTGGTTACCTGGATGTCCTTGATCAGCCGGCCACGCCGGTCCTTGATCACCTGCCGCTTGCCGGGCACCCCGGCGAGCCATTCGTCGTAGGCGAGCTCGACGCCTTCACGACCATGGTCATCCAGGTCGGTAAAACCGACCATGTGCGCGGTGACGTCGCCAGCCGGATAGAAGCGGCGGAACTCTTCGAGGCCGTAGACGCCCGGAACCTTCAAGTCGAGCACGTGCTGGCCCTGCTCCGGGGTCAGGCCGCGGACCAGGTAGATGAATTCCTTGTTGGCCTGCTGGGTAAGACGCTCGCTCAACTGCTGTGGGTTCTGCCCAAGTGCGGCGGCCAGCTGCGGCCAGCGATCCTTGGCCGCCTGCATTTCCTTGGGGTTAGCCCACAAGGTGGTGACGGGCGTACTGACAGCCAGCGGCTCACCGTTGCGATCGGTGATCAGGCCACGGTGCGCGGGGATGGGAATATGGCGCAGGCTGCGGGCATCGCCCTGCCCCTTGAGGAAGTCGCGGTCGACGACCTGCAGGTCGATGATGCGCCAGCAGATAGCACCGACCATCAGCGCCAGCAAACCGATCACCACCCGGAAGCGCCAGGGGTAGAGTGCGCCTTCGAGCTTCATCATGGCGCCACCATCCGCACTTCGTCAGCAGCGGGCACGCGCATCCTGAGCTGCTCCGAGGCCAGACTCTCGATGCGACTGGAGGCAGTCCAGGTGCTTTGCTCGAGGATCAACCGGCCCCACTCGGCCTGGGCCTTGTCGCGCTCGTTCAGTTCACCGTACAGGGTATTGAGCAACTGACGGTTCCAGTGAGCGCTGTAGGAAACGGCGATCGCCGAAATCAGGACGGCGACGAACAGCAGAAGCATCAAAAAGCTTCCGCCTGGCAGCGGCTTGGCAAACAGCCTGCTCACCGCAACTTCTCCGCTACCCGCATCACGGCGCTGCGCGACCGCGGGTTGGCCTTGAGTTCGGCTTCGGAGGCGAACTGCGCCTTGCCGATCAATTTGATCTTCGGCTCGAAGGCCTTGTGCTGAACCGGCAGGTTGCGCGGCAGGTTGTCTGCCTCGCCCTTGACCAGCTTGCGCATGAACAGTTTGACGATACGATCTTCCAACGAGTGGAAGCTGATCACTGCCAGGCGGCCACCCACTTCAAGGGCGTCGAGCGCGGCTTCAAGGCCGGTCTCGAGGTCGCCAAGCTCGTTGTTGACATGGATACGCAGGCCCTGGAAGGCCCGGGTCGCAGGGTTCTTGCCCTTTTCCCAGGCCGGGTTGGCAACCTTGAGCACTTCCGCCAGGTCGGCGGTGCGGGTGAACGGCTGCTTCTCGCGGCGCTCGACCACAGCGCGCGCCATGCGACCGGCGAAGCGCTCCTCGCCGTACTCCTTGAACACGCGGGCAATTTCTTCGACGGGGGCGGTGGCGACAAACTCGGCTGCACTGATGCCCTGGCCCGGGTTCATGCGCATGTCCAACGGACCGTCGTTAAGGAAGCTGAAGCCGCGCTCGGGGTCGTCCAGTTGCGGCGAGGATACGCCCAGGTCGAGCAGAATGCCGCTGACCTTGCCATCCAGGCCGCGGGCGCGCACTTCGTCGCCGAGCTCGGCAAAGCTGCGCTGCACAATGACAAAGCGGCCGTCTTCGGCCGCCAGCGCTTGCCCGGTGGCAATCGCCTGTGGATCCTTGTCGAACCCCAGCAACCGCCCTTGCGGCCCAAGCTTGCTGAGGATCAGGCGGCTGTGGCCGCCACGCCCGAAGGTGCCGTCCAGATAGCAACCGTCGGCGCGCAGGGCCAATGCCTCGACGGCTTCGTCGAGGAGGACGGTGATGTGGTTGAAGCCGCTATCTATGGTCACAGGATCAGGTCACGCAAATCATCGGGCATGGCGCCCGGTTGTTGAATAGCTGCAAGGTCGGCTGCCGAAACCGCGTTCCAGGCATCCTCATCCCACAGCTGGAATTTGTTCAGCTGCCCCACCAGCATCGCCTTCTTGTCCAGCTTGGCGTACTCACGCAGGCGGGGCGGCACCAGGAAACGCCCACTGCCATCGAGCTCCAGGTCCACCGCATTGCCGATCAGCAAACGCTGCAGGCGACGGTTTTCCTCACGCAACGACGGCAAGGCGCGCAACTTGGCTTCTATCTGTTCCCACTCATCGAGGGGATAAACACACAAGCAGGGGTCAACGGCGTCGATGGTCACGATCAATTGACCATTGCAACGCGAATCGAGCTCGTCACGGTACCGGCTCGGCATGGCGAGACGGCCCTTTGCATCGAGGCTGACGGCGTTGGCTCCGCGGAACACGGCTGCGATTCCCCACAATGTTAGCTTTTTTGTGCCAGAAAACCCACTTCATCCCACTTTCTGCCACTTGCGCACACTATAGGAATCCGCCCGCCACACCGTCAAGGCACGTTCATAAGGAAATCCCTTACAGGACGGCGATTTAGCGCAACAAAGGAAGGTGGAAGGATTACAAGAGGGAAAAACTGACGGAAAAAATCAAACACACTCAAGCGGATAGAGTGCGAAGTTAAAGTGATTTATTAAGAGTAAGATTTTTTCGGTATTACCAAGACACATCTGCTATCGATTCAAGCAGGAAGGGAAGAGGTGGAGAGTCGATCTGTAAGCCGGGTTTTGTCGAGGACAGTCATTCCTCTACGACGGCCATCACTGGACGCCTCTAGCAACCTACCCGGTTCCGACGCGGGCCACGCCGTATGGAACCCTATTTGGTCTTGCTCCGAGTGGGGTTTACCTAGCCACGGACTGTTGCCAGCCGTGCGGTGCGCTCTTACCGCACCTTTTCACCCTTACCGGCACCGAAGTGCTTAGGCGGTTGTTTTCTGTGGCACTTTCCGTAGGCTCGCGCCTCCCAGGCGTTACCTGGCACTCTGCCCTATGGAGCCCGGACTTTCCTCCCCCGCCTTTTGCGGAACAAAAGTCGGCAGCGACTGTCCGATCGACTCTCCGCCGCCAAGGTTACCGGTAGCCGCGCTCAAGAACAAGCGGCGCGACTATTAATATCATTATGCCACTAATGAGCTTTCTGCTTTTCCAGGGCCAACTGGTAGAGCAGGTTCTTGCGCACCCCGGTGATCTCGGCCGCCAGCGCCGCTGCCTTCTTCAGCGGTAGCTCGGCCAGCAGCAGATCCAGCACTCGCTGCGCCTCGGCGCTGATCGCCTGCTCGCCCTCCGGCGCGCTCCAACCGGCCACCAGCACCACACACTCGCCACGCTGCTGATTGCTGTCACCCTGTACGAATGCGCGCAACTCGGCCAACGGCAAGCCTTTGAGGGTTTCGAAGGTCTTGGTGATCTCGCGCGCCAGCAGCGCCGGACGCTCGCCACCGAACACCGCTTCCATGTCCTCCAGGCACTCGAGGATCCGGTGTGGCGCCTCGTAGAAGATCAGCGTGCGCGGCTCTTCCTTGACCTGCTCCAGACGCGCGCGGCGCCCGGCGGCCTTGGCCGGCAGGAAACCTTCGAAGATGAAGCGGTCCGACGGCAACCCCGCCGCCGACAGCGCGGCGATCAACGCACAGGCGCCCGGCACCGGCACCACCTGCACGCCCGCAGCACGCGCCTGGCGCACCAGGTGATAGCCCGGATCGGAAATCAGCGGCGTACCGGCATCGGACACCAGCGCCACATCGTCGCCGGCCAGCAGGCGGGTGATGAAGCGCCCGCCCTCGTCACGCTCGTTGTGCTCATGACAGGCTGCCAGTTGCGTATCGATGCCGAAATGCTGCAGCAGACGCACCGAGTGGCGGGTGTCCTCGGCAGCGATCAGACTGACATCCGCCAGCACCTTCAGTGCCCGGGCGCTCATGTCGTCGAGGTTGCCGATGGGCGTGGCAACGACGTAAAGCTTGCCCAACGTGGATTTCGAAACCCCTGCAACATCAGTCACTGCGCACACCTGCTTTCCGGATCAAAGGTCGCCATTGTAGCCCGAGCACCGGTAACAGGGCGCAAAGAACTTCGCCCCAGGCACACCTCGGGCAACCTATAGTGAAGGTTCAGTGTCGGCGAGATCGCGCCGTGCCCCCCGCTTGGGTACAATTGCCGGCCAACTTGATCGAGTAACAGGACCTTTACATGATCGCTTGTCTGCGGCTGCTCACAGCCCTCTGCCTCGCTGCCCTGCTGGCAGCCTGCGCCAGCTCGCCCTCATCCAGCCTGGGCGAACTGCCACGCACCCCGGACGCCAGCATCGAGCAACTGCTCGAGAAGGCGGCCTCCAGCAAGTCCGCCGAGGATGCGGCCCTGCTGCGCTTGAGCGCTGCGGACCTGGCATACAAGCAGAAGGACTTCCCGCGCGCCGCGCGGATTCTCGAGCAGGTCCCGCTGGAGCCGCTCAAGCCCGCCCAGCAGGTGTTCGCCTCCACCCTGGCCGCCGAGCTCGCCATGAGCCGCAACCAGCCCAAGGCCGCCCTGACCGCCCTCGCCCACCCGAGCCTGCAGCGCGTCGGCGAACTGCCGACCGAGCAGCAGGCCCGCACCTACAGCGTTCATGCCGCAGCCCTCGAAGCCGACGGCCAGGCCCTGGCCGCCGCCCAGCAGCGCGTACTGCTGGCCCCCCTGCTCAGCGGCCAGGCCGCCAGCGCCAACAATGACGCGATCTGGGCCCTGGTCGCCTCGCTGCCCGCCGAACAGCTGCAGCAGCCGGCCGCCGACGAGACCCTGGCCGGCTGGACCAGCCTGGCCCTGGCCGTGAAGCGCGCCGGCACCCTGGAACAGCAACAGGCCGCCATCGACACCTGGCGCCAGCAGCATCCAGAACACCCGGCAGCCAAGCAATTGCCGACAGCCCTGGTCAAGCTCAAGGAGCTGGCCAGCCAGCCACTGACCAAGATCGCCCTGCTGCTGCCCCAGGAAGGCCCGCTGGCCGGTGTCGCCCGCGCCCTGCGTGACGGCTTCATGGCCGCTCACTTCCAGGCCCAGCAAGGTGGCCAGCCCGCCCCTGCAGTACAAGTGTTCGACAGCTCACGCATTACCTCGCTCGACGACTTCTACCGCCAAGCCCAGGCTGCCGGCGTGCAACTGGTGGTCGGCCCGCTGGAAAAGCCGCTGGTCAAGAAGCTCGCCGCCTACCCGCAACTGCCCATCACCACCCTGGCCCTGAACTACGCCGACGCTGGCCAGAAAGCGCCGCCACAACTGTTCCAGTTCGGCCTGGCCGCCGAAGATGAAGCTCGCGAAGTCGCGCGTCGCGCACGCGCCGACGGCATGGTCCGCGCCGTGGCCCTGGTTCCGAGCGGTGAATGGGGCGACCGCGTGCTCGCCGCCTTCCGCCAGGACTGGGAAGGCAATGGTGGCACCCTGATTACCGCGCAGCGCATCGCCCAGCCCGTCGCCCTCGCCCAGCAGATCGCTGATCTGTTCCAGCTGCGCCAGAGTGAAGGCCGCGCCAAGAGCCTGCAGAGCACCGTCGGCGGCACCATCGCCGCGCAACCTTCGCGCCGCCAGGACATCGACTTCATCTTCCTCGCCTCGACGCCGCAGCAAGCCCAGCAGATCAAACCCACGCTGAACTTCCAGTACGCCGGTGACGTGCCTGTCTACGCCACCTCCAACCTGTATAGCGCCAGCGGTGACGTGAACCAGTACAACGACATGAACGGCATCCGCTTCTGCGAAACGCCGTGGCTGCTGGACACCACCAACAGCCTGCGCCAACAAGTCGTGCAGCAGTGGCCTCAGGCCGCCGGCAGCCTCGGCCGCCTGTACGCCATGGGCGTCGACGCCTACAGCCTTGCACCGCGCCTGGGCCAACTCAAGGCGCTGCCGGACAACCGCGTCGAAGGCCTGTCCGGCAGCCTGAGCATGAACCCCAGCCAGCGCATCGAGCGCCAGCTGCCATGGGCCGAATTCGCCGGCGGCCAGGTCAAGCGCCTGCCGGACACCCCTCGCTGATGCCCGGCGCATCGCCCAGCCTTGCCGGCCAGGCAGCCGAAGATCACGCCCTTGAATACCTTCAAGGGCAAGGTCTGCGGCTGCTGGAGCGCAACTGGCGATGCAAGGGGGGCGAGCTCGATCTGGTCATGCTCGATGCCGATACAGTAGTATTCGTCGAAGTCCGCTACCGGTTGCATGCGGAGTTCGGCGGAGCGCTCGCCAGTATCGATGGGCGCAAGCAGCAACGACTGGCGCTTGCCGCCAACCTCTTCCTGCAGCACGAACCCCGCTGGGCCACCCGCCCCTGCCGCTTCGACGTTATCGCCCTGCAGGGCCGGGGGCATGCGGGGCAACCGCTTCAATGGCTGAAAAATGCCTTCGAATGCTGAACCCAATTCGATTTTCTAGCTCTATGTTTCGCGGGCTGGTCACTGTTGCGCGTAGCAAAGGCCACCGCCCCTCTTAAGGTCACCCAGATGGACATGCAATCCCGAATTCGCCGGCTGTTCCAGGCCAGCATCGACACCAAGCAACAGGCAATGGACATCCTGGCACCCCACATCGAGCAGGCCAGCCTGGTCATGGTCAATGCCCTGCTCAACGACGGCAAGATGCTCGCGTGCGGCAACGGCGGCTCGGCCGGCGATGCCCAGCACTTCTCCTCGGAGTTGCTCAACCGCTTCGAGCGCGAGCGCCCGAGCCTGCCGGCCGTCGCCCTGACCACCGACAGCTCGACGCTTACCTCGATCGCCAACGACTACAGCTACAACGAAGTCTTCTCCAAGCAGATCCGCGCCCTGGGCCAGCCCGGCGATGTGCTGCTGGCGATCTCCACCAGCGGTAATTCGGCCAACGTGATCCAGGCGATCCAGGCCGCCCATGACCGCGAAATGATTGTCGTCGCCCTGACCGGGCGCGATGGCGGCGGCATGGCCTCGCTGCTGCTGCCCGAGGACGTGGAGATCCGCGTCCCCGCCACGGTCACCGCGCGCATCCAGGAAGTCCACCTGCTGGCGATCCACTGTCTGTGCGACCTGATCGACAGCCAACTGTTCGGGAGTGAAGAATGATCTCCAAGCGTATCGGCCTGATGGCTCTGACCCTGTGCCTCGGCGTATCGGGCTGCAGTTCCGTGCTCACCTCGGCGCGTAACTCGCCTATCGAGGATGACCGCGGCACCCGCACCATCGGCAGCAAGATCGATGACTCGCTGATCGAGACAAAGGTCTCGGTCAACATCGCCAAGGCCAACCCGGAGCTGGACAAGGGCTCGCACATCGTCGTCAGCAGCTACAACGGTGTTGTGCTGCTTGCCGGCCAGACACCCCGCGCCGACCTCAAATCCCTCGCCGAACAGACCGCCGGCCAGGTTCAGCGAGTCAAGAAGGTGCACAACGAGCTGCAGGTGATGCAGCCGTCATCGATCCTGGCGCGCAACAACGACGCCTGGCTGACCACCAAGATCAAGACCCAGATGCTGACCGACGAGAGCGTGCCCAGCTCGCGCATCAAGGTCATCACCGAAAATGGCATCGTCTACCTGCTCGGCCTGGTCAGGCAACAAGAGGCCAACGCCGCCACCAATGTGGTGCAGGGTGTGTCGGGCGTGCAGAAGATCGTCAAGCTGTTCGAATACATCGACTGACAACCCCTCGGCGAGCGTCGGGACGCTCGCCTTTTTCACTCTGATCCAGGAAGTACCCCATGAAGAAGTTTCTGCTGCCCGCCCTGCTGATCGGCACCTTCGCCACCCTGGCCGGCTGCTCCACCCCGAGCGTGATCACCCTCAACGATGGCCGCGAACTGCAGACCACCGACACGCCGCACTTCGACCGCAACTCCGGCTTCTACGAGTTCAAGCAACTGGACGGCAAGCCGACCCGCATCAACAAGGACCAGGTGCAGAGCATCAAGGACCTGTAATTGCGGCAGCCATGAAAAAGGCGATCCCTGCGGATCGCCTTTTTTGTCCCTGCCTGTTACTTCACGACTTTCAGGCTCGGACGACCACTGGGACGCGGCGGCTCGGGCGGACCATCGTCATCCGGCTCGACAACGTCGTCCTCAAGGTCATCCTCGTCCGCGAGTGGCGGCTCCAGCTCGAAGACCATACCCTGGCCATTCTCCCGGGCGTAGATCCCCAGGATGGCGCCGATGGGCACATACAGCGTGTGCGCCACACCACCGAAGCGTCCTTCGAAACTCACCGCCTCGTTGTCCATGTGCAGGCTGCGCACGGCACTGGGAGAGATGTTCAGGACGATCTGGCCATCGCTGGCGAAACCTTGGGGCACCTGAACGGCCGGGTACTCGGCGTTGACCAGCATATGGGGCGTGCAATCGTTGTCGACGATCCACTCGTACAGCGCGCGAACCAGATAGGGGCGACTGGAGTTCATCAACGGCTCCTCTTTAAACCTTGCGCATTTCACGTTCAGTAGCAGACAGGCTCGCCTGGAAAGGCTCGCGGGCGAACTGTCGCTCCATGTAATCCAGCAGCGGCTTGGCCTGCCGCGGCAATTCGATACCCATCACCGGCAAGCGCCAGAGTATGGGCAATAGACAGCAATCGACCAGACTCTGCTCCTCACTCATGAAGCAGGCCATTTCAGCGAACAGCGGGGCCACGCCCGTCAGGCTCTCGCGCAACTCCTTGCGCGCCTGGGTACGTGCCGGCTCGCTGCTGCGCGGATCCAGCACGGTGTCGGCCAGGCTGCACCAGTCGCGCTGGATGCGGTGCATCAGCAGGCGACTGTTGCCGCGGGCCACCGGATAGACCGGCATCAGCGGCGGGTGCGGGTAACGCTCCTCGAGGTACTCCATCACCACGCTCGACTCGTACAGCGCCAGATCGCGATCGACCAGGGTCGGCAAGCTGCCGTAAGGGTTCACTTCGACCAGCTTGGGCGGCAGGCGGTTGGTGTCGACATCGATGATCTGCACCGTGACGCCTTTCTCCGCGAGCACCAGGCGTACCCGATGAGAGTAATGGTCAGCGGGGTCGGAATAGCAGGCTAACCTGTTGGTTGCGCCCATGTAGCGCCTCCTCGCACGGGATGCTTGTAAAAACTGCAAATGAAAACGCGCCCGGGGTGCCCCAGCGACATGACTGGGGCACCCCGGGCGCGTTCAACTACCAGAAACTACTGCGTGATCAGTGCACGTCCTTCCAGTATTCGCGCTTGAGCAAGTAGGCGAACACGAAGAAGAAAGCCAGGTACAGCAACACGTAGGTACCGATGCGCTGGCTTTCCAGTTTGACCGGGTTGGCCGAATAGGCCAGGAAGGTCACCAGGTTCTTGACCTTCTCGTCGAACTGCTCAGCCGTCAGGGTACCGGATTTCTCCTCGACGGTCAGCTGGTCGCACGCTTCATGGGTCAATGGGCTGCCGGTCAGCGGGTCATATTGCTTCTTGCCGTCGACCACACTCTGCACCTGCTTGCAGCCAATCACCTGGTTGCCCTGCAGGCCAACCAGCACGTTAGGCATGCCGACGTTGGGGAAGACCTTGTTGTTTACCCCGTATGGCCGCGACTTGTCTTCATAGAAACTGCGCAGGTAGGTGTACAACCAATCGTTGCCACGCACCCGGGCAACCAGGGTGAGGTCGGGCGGCGCAGCGCCGAACCAGGTCTTGGCATCATTGGGCTGCATGCCGATCTTCATGTGGTCGCCGATCTTGGCGCCAGTGAACACCAGGTTTTCGAGCATCAGCTCGTGGGGGATCCCCAGGTCGTCGGCGACACGCTCGTATCGCTGGAACTTGGCACTATGGCACCCCATGCAATAGTTGGCGAAGGTGCGTGCGCCATCCTGCATCGCGGCCTTGTCGGTCAGGTCGATATCGACCTTGTCCAGCTCCAGGCCGTGTTCGGCGGCGAACGAAAGGCCAGGCATCAATGCCAGCAAGCATACTGCAATAAACTTTTTCATCAGCCAGTCACCCTTTCCGGAACCGGTTTGGTCTTCTCGAGCCTTGTGTAGAACGGCATCAGCAGGAAGTAGGCGAAGTACAACACCGTGCACACCTGCGACAGCAAGGTACGCCCCGGGGTCGGCGCCAGCACGCCCAGCACGCCAAGGATGACGAAGGCCACGCAGAACACCAGCAACCAGATCTTGCTCAGCCAGCCCTTGTAGCGCATCGAGCGCACCGGACTGCGGTCAAGCCAGGGCAACACGAACAGCACCGCGATTGCCGCGCCCATGGCAATCACCCCGAACAGCTTGTCGGGCACCGCGCGCAGAATCGCGTAGAACGGCGTGAAGTACCAGACAGGGGCGATATGCTCAGGGGTCTTGAAGGCGTTGGCCTGTTCGAAGTTCGGTTTTTCCAGGAAGTAGCCACCCATTTCCGGGAAGAAGAACACCACGGCACAGAACACGAAGAGGAACACCACCACACCGGCGATATCCTTGACGGTGTAGTACGGGTGGAACGGGATGCCATCCAGCGGGATGCCGTTCTCGTCCTTTTTCTTCTTGATGTCCACGCCATCGGGGTTGTTCGAACCCACTTCGTGCAGCGCCAGGATGTGCAGCACCACCAGGCCCAGGATCACGATAGGCAGGGCCACCACGTGCAGGGCGAAGAAGCGGTTCAGGGTGATGCCGGAGATCAGGTAGTCACCACGGATCCACTGGGTCAGGTCATCACCGATTACCGGGATCGCACCGAAAAGCGAGATGATCACCTGGGCACCCCAGTAAGACATCTGCCCCCAGGGCAGCAGGTAGCCCATGAACGCCTCGGCCATCAACGCCAGGTAGATCAGCATGCCGAACAACCAGACCAGCTCGCGCGGCTTCTGGTAGGAGCCGTAGAGCAGCCCGCGGAACATGTGCAGGTAGACCACGATAAAGAACGCCGAGGCGCCGGTGGAGTGCAGGTAGCGCAGGATCCAGCCGTACTCGACGTCGCGCATGATGTACTCGACCGAGGCGAAGGCCTCTTCCGCCGAGGGGGTGAAACTCATGGTCAGCCACACGCCGGTGACGATCTGGTTGACCAGCACCAGCAACGCCAGGGAGCCGAAGAAGTACAGGAAGTTGAAGTTCTTGGGCGCGTAATACTTGCTTAGATGGTCTTCCCACATTTTCGTCGCGGGGAAGCGCGCATCGATCCACTCCATGAACTTGCTCATCATGCGTTCTCCTGATCGACGCCGATGACGATGATTTCGTCCGACTCGTACGAGTGCGGTGGCACTGGCAGGTTGAGAGGCGCCGGCTGGGATTTGTAGACGCGCCCGGCCAGGTCGTAGTGCGAACCGTGGCAGGGGCAGAAATAGCCACCGACCCACTTCGGCCCCAGGTCAGCCGGGGCAACTTCAGGGCGGAAGGTTGGCGAGCAACCCAGGTGCGTGCACAGACCTACCAGGATGAGAATCTCGGGCTTGATCGAGCGAACTTGCGGGTCGACGTAGGTCGGCTGCACTGACGCCTTGGATTCAGGATCGGACAGCTCACCGGTGATCTTTTTCAGATTACCGAGGATCTCCTCCGTTCGCCGCACGATGAATACAGGTTGCCCCCGCCATTCAGCTACCATCTGCTGACCGGGCTCGACCTTGGCGATATTGACCTTCACCGGTGCCCCTGCGGCTTTCGCCTTGGCACTGGGAAACCATGACCCCACGAACGGTACCGCTGCCCCCACTGCCCCCGCTGCCCCGACCACGGATGTCGCGGCTACGAGGAAGCGGCGCCGGCCTGCGTTGACGCCGTCATTGCTCATTCAGTCCTCTCCCATCAGCTTGCTTGGCCTGTTTGAACAGGCATCTACTTAGGTACGTCTGTGGCACTAAAAATTGGCCGCAATGGTAAGGAACAAATCCACACGCTGACAAGGTGATTACCCGCTCGTCGGGCTACTACCCTCGCTTTGCTTGATCTGCGTCTATGCGACAAACGGCCACGGACTAGCAGACAGGTTAGTTGAAGACATAAAAAAAGCCCGGTTCCAAAAAGGAACCGGGCTTTTTTCGACTGCCGAAGCGGTATTAACGCTTGGAGTACTGAGGACGCTTACGCGCTTTACGCAGACCCACTTTCTTACGCTCAACTTCACGAGCGTCGCGGGTGACGTAGCCAGCACGACGCAGAGCGCCACGCAGGGTTTCGTCGTATTCCATCAGGGCGCGGGTGATGCCGTGGCGGATTGCACCGGCCTGACCGCTGACACCACCACCGGAAACGGTGACGTAGATGTCGAACTTCTCAACGGTTTCGGTCAGTTCCAGCGGCTGGCGAACAACCATGCGAGCGGTTTCGCGGCCGAAGAACACGTCCAGAGAACGGTTGTTGATGGAGATGTTACCGGTACCTGGACGCAGGAAAACGCGAGCGGTTGCGGTCTTGCGACGGCCAGTGCCGTAGTTTTGAGTCGCCGACATAATGAACTATCCCGTTAGATCTTCAGTTCTTGAGGCTGCTGAGCAGTGTGTGGGTGAGCAGCACCCGCGTACACTTTCAGCTTGCGGTACATGTCGCGACCCAGCGGGTTCTTCGGCAGCATGCCTTTGACCGCGGTTTCGATAACACGCTCAGGGGCCTTGGCGATCAACTTCTCGAAGTTGATTTCCTTGATACCGCCCGGGAAGCCGGAGTGGGAGTAGTACATCTTGTCGGAAGACTTGGCACCAGTCACACGGATCTGCTCGGCGTTGATGACGACGATGTAGTCGCCGGTGTCAACGTGAGGGGTGTATTCTGGCTTGTGCTTGCCACGCAGGCGGCTAGCGATTTCGGTAGCCAGACGACCCAGGGTCTGACCAGCGGCGTCGACTACGAACCACTCGCGCTTTACTGTTTCCGGTTTAGCAGTAAAAGTTTTCATTCTCTAAAGCCTCAGAGGCCGCCCAGCGAAAAATAGACGGCGAATCTTACTGGATAGTGCACAGCTTGCCAAGGGCAAGCGCGCAGCCGAACGCTGACGCTTTTGGGGGCTCGGGTCGGGCACGCCAATGTTCGACAAGGGTTCCCTGCATGGTGGTGCATCACTTCCGCCACACGGAGAGGGGCAGAATTATCCAGATTGCAGGAAAAATTTCAACCTGCTTTTATGGACTTCTTTGTCACGGAGCACCTTCCCGATGGAATACCGCAAGCTCGGTCGTACCGACCTCGATGTCAGCGCCCTGTGCCTGGGCACCATGACCTGGGGTGAACAGAACACCCAGGACCAGGCCTTCGCCCAGATCGCCCTGGCCAAGGCCAGCGGCATCAACTTCATCGACACCGCCGAGATGTACCCGGTGCCACCGCGCCCGGAGACCTACGCCGCCACCGAACGCATCATCGGCAACTGGTTCGCCGCCAACGGCGACCGTGACGACTGGATCCTCGCCAGCAAGGTCGCCGGCCCCGGCAACGGCATCAGCCACATCCGTGACGGCCAGCTCAAGCACAACCGCCAGCACATCGTCGCCGCGCTGGACGAGAGCCTCAAGCGCCTGCAGACCGACCGCATCGACCTCTACCAGTTGCACTGGCCCGAGCGCAGCACCAACTTCTTCGGCAAGCTCGGCTACCAGCACCTGCCCCAGGACATCTTCACCCCGCTGGAGGAAACCCTGGAGGTGCTCGATGAACAGGTACGCGCCGGCAAGATCCGCCACATCGGCCTGTCCAACGAAACCCCGTGGGGCACCCTGAAATTCCTGCACCTGGCCGAAACCCGCGGCTGGCCCCGCGCGGTGTCGATCCAGAACCCCTACAACCTGCTCAACCGCAGCTTCGAGGTGGGCCTGGCAGAGGTGGCAATCCGCGAGCAGTGCGGTTTGCTGGCCTATTCGCCGCTGGCCTTCGGCATGCTGTCGGGCAAGTACGAAAACGGCGCCCGCCCGGAACACGCCCGCCTGACCCTGTTCAGCCGCTTTGCCCGCTATTCCAATCCGCAGACCGTGGCCGCCTGCGGCCGCTATGTGCAGCTGGCCCGCGAACACGGGCTGGACCCGGCGCAGATGGCGCTGGCGTTCGTGACCCGGCAGCCGTTCGTGACCAGCAACATCATCGGCGCGACGAACCTCGAGCAACTGCGCAGCAATATCGACAGCCAGGCGTTGAATCTGGGCGATGAACTGCTGGCGGCAATCGAGGCGGTCCATCAGGAGCAGCCAAACCCCGCGCCTTGATGCAACGCAGGCGCTGCACTGCTCTTTCGTGGGGTAGACACAATCGCCAAAAAATAAGACGATCCAGCCGGTGATTGACCACTCTACCCTATAAGAACAATGACAATGATGTTTACCCAACCCCCGGCGTCGCTGCGGCGCGTCAGCATCCTGGCCGTTGATAAAGTGTTCGCTTCGACACTGATGCAGGCCAAGGACTTCTTCCACCTGGCCAGCCTGCGCTACAGCAAGCAGCTGGGCCTGGGCCTGCAACCGATGTTCGAGATCGGCCTGGTGAGCCCGGACGGTTTGCCCGTGGACAGCTTCAGCAACGTGCAGTTGCCGGTCGACAGCGGCTTGAACGATGCCGACGTGATCATCCTGCCGGCCTTCTGGGACGATTTCGACAATCTGCTGCAACGCTACCCGCAGGTGCTGCCCTGGCTGCGCGAGCAGCATGCCCGTGGCGCGGTGCTATGCGCCGAGGCCAGCGGCGTGTTCTGGCTGGCCGAGTCGGGGCTGCTCGACGGCAAGGAGGCGACCACCTACTGGCGCTTCTTCAGCAGCTTCGCCGAGCGCTTCCCGAAGATCCGCCTGAACCAGGACAAGCACCTGACCGACGCCGACAATCTCTACTGCGCCGGTGGCACCACCTCGGCCTGCGACCTGTACATCTACCTGATCGAACGCTTCTGTGGCGCCAACGTGGCCCGCGCGGTGGCCCGCGACATCCTCTACGAGGTGCAGCGCAGCTATACCCCGGGGCGCATGGGCTTCGGCGGCCAGAAGCTTCACCAGGACCTGATCATCCTGCAGATCCAGCACTGGCTCGAAGAGCACTTCGCCGACAAGTTCCGCTTCGAGGATGTGGCGCGCAACCACGGCATGAGCATCCGCAATTTCATGCGCCGCTTCCAGAGTGCCACCGGCGACAAGCCCCTGCACTACCTGCAGCGCCTGCGCATCGAGACCGCCAAGGGCCTGCTGTCGAGCACGCGCAAGAGCATAAAGACGATCAGCTACGAGGTGGGCTACGACGACGCGAGTTTCTTCGCCCGGCTGTTCCGCCAGCACACGGAGTTGTCGCCGAACCAGTATCGCCAGCAGTTCATGCAAGAGGCCTGAATACGACAAGGGCCGCTTCGCGCCCCATCGCCGGCAAGCCGGCTCCCACAAGTTACGTACTGATCTTGTGGGAGCCGGCTTGCCGGCGATGGGGCGCGAAGCGGCCCCGTTTCATCAGCCCTTAAGGCTTGTGCGCCCGCGACAGGAACTCGTGGGACTGCATCTCCAGCAGACGGCTGAGCGTACGCTGGAACTCGAAACTCAGGCGCCCGCCGGTATACAGGTCCTTGAGCTCTACCTCGGCCGAGATGATCAGCTTCACGTTGCGGTCGTAGAACTCGTCGACCATGTTGATGAAGCGCCGGGCGATGTCATCGGTGGTCACACCCATCTGCTCGACATTGCTCAGCAGCACGGCATGGAAGATCTTGCCCAGTTCGATGTAGTCGTTCTGGCTGCGCGGCCCGTCGCACAGGGCACGGAAATCGAACCAGGCGACGTCGTCGCAGGTGCGCAAGGCATGGATCTCGCGGTTCTCGATCATCAGCACGTCGTTCTCGACGGCCTGGGTGCACTCTGGGGTCAACGCCTTGAAGCTGGCGCGCAGGCTTTCATGCGCCGCAGCGTCGAGCGGGAAGTGGAACAGCTCGGCCTGCTCCAGGTGACGCAGGCGATAGTCCACGCCGCTGTCGACGTTCACCACATCGGTGTACTGCTTGATCATGGCGATCGCCGGCAGGAAGCGCGCGCGCTGCAGGCCGTCCTTGTACAGGCCGTCCGGAACGATGTTGGAAGTGGCCACCAGCGACACGCCGTTCTTGAACAGCTCTTCCATCAGGGTGCCGAGGATCATGGCATCGGTGATATCGGAGACGAAGAACTCGTCGAAGCAGATCACCTTGGCCTCGTCGCTGAAGCGCTTGGCGATGCTGGTCAGCGGGTTCTTCTCACCCTTTAGGGTCTTCATCTCCTCGTGGACGCGCTTCATGAAGCGGTGGAAGTGCGTGCGCATCTTCTGCTTGAACGGCAGCGCTTCATAAAAGGTGTCGACCAGGTAGGTCTTGCCCCGGCCCACGCCGCCCCAGAAGTACAGGCCCTTGACCGGCGTCTGCTCCTTCTTGCCGAACAGCTTGCCGAACACCCCCGGCTTGTTGTTCTGCGCCTGCACCAGGTCGTCGTACAGGCGCTGCAGGTGACGCACCGCAGTTTCCTGCGCCGCGTCATGGAAGAAGTCGGGGCGTTTCAGATCGGCTTGGTATCGTTCTAGGGGCGTCATGATTTCGTTAGCGAGGCAACAAAAAACGGGCCGTCACTGTAGCGACCGGCCCGCTTAATGGCAATCAGACTTGCGTCAAAGTGACTCAGTCCGCCTGTGGCGCCAGGGCCTCGCGCAGGCTGGTGATGGCCGCGTCACGGGCCTCGGCGGCCTCAAACTGCGGCCCGTCGGCAACTTGCTCACCGTTCAGCCAGAGCGAGAAGCCCAGGCCCTCGACACGCACGTCGGCATCGCCGCCCTGCTGTAGCTGCTTGCTCACCGCCCCCGCGCTCTTGCCATCGGCGAAGCTGCGCGACAGCAGCAATTGCTCGCCATCGGCGGCCAGCAGGCGGAAGCGGAAGCTGCCATCCTCGTCACGGAAGCTGACGAAGCGGGCGCTTTTGGCGGCCTTCTTCTTCACCTCGGTGCTGGCCTGCACGGTGGTGCGGAACGAACGCAGGCCAACAGCCTCGCGCAGTTGCTCGAGGAACGGCGTGGCGATCTTGCGGGCCTTGGCGGCGCCGGCCAGGAGGATGTCCTCAAGGTCCGACGGGCGCGAGATCAGCTGGTGATAGTGCTCGCGCTTTTCGGCCAACTGACCATCGAGCAGCTGGAACAGGCGCTGCTTGGCATCGCCCCAGCCCAGGCCCTGCAGCAGCTCTTCGCGGAACTCGGCGCATTGGGCCGGCGTGGAGAAGGCCTGGAACAGGGTGAACAGGTGCGAATTGTCCGGATCCTTGGCCTCGCCGGGGGCCTTGGAGTCGGTGACGATGCGCGAGATCGCATCCTTCATGTCCTTGGCGCTGGTGAACAGCGGGATGGTGTTGTCGTAGCTCTTGGACATCTTGCGACCGTCCAGGCCCGGGAGCGTGGCCACGCTCTCCTCGATCACCGCCTCGGGCAGGGCAAAGAAGTCCTTGCCCTGGCCGAACAGGTGGTTGAAGCGCTGGCCGATGTCGCGGGCCATTTCCACGTGCTGGATCTGGTCGCGACCGACCGGCACCTTGTTGGCATTGAACATCAGGATGTCGGCGGCCATCAGCACCGGGTAGCTGAACAGGCCCATGGTCACGCCGGCGTCCGGGTCTTCGCCGGCCTCGACGTTCTTGTCCACCGACGCCTTGTAGGCGTGGGCACGGTTGAGCAGGCCCTTGGCGGCGACACAGGTCAGCAACCAGGTCAGCTCCGGGATCTCGGGGATGTCCGACTGGCGATAGAAGGTCACCTTGGCCGGGTCCAGGCCACCGGCCAGCCAGGTGGCGGCGATCTCCAGGCGCGAACGCTGGATGCGCTGCGGGTCGTCGCACTTGATCAGGGCATGGTAGTCGGCCAGGAAGTAGAACGAGTCGGCACCGGGCTGCTGGCTGGCGAGAATGGCCGGGCGGATGGCGCCGGCGTAGTTGCCCAGGTGCGGGGTGCCGGTGGTGGTGATACCGGTGAGGATGCGCGTGGTCATGGGGGTTCGCTTATTTCAGGCTTGGCTCAGTTCGAAAGGCGCGGCAGCAGCAGATCCTTCAGATCGGTCAGCTTGCCATGGAAAAAGTGTCCGCATTCTGCCACTTTCAGCAGCTCGTGGGGGCGCGACAGGGCGGCGGACCAATCGTAGACCAGTTGCGGATCGACCACCTCGTCGGTGTCCGGCTGCACGACGGTCAGCGCAACGCGCTTGGGCAGCGGGAACTGCGCGTTCAGGCGCATCACCGCCGGGGCGATCATGAACAGCTGTTGCAGCTCGACACCCGCCGCCTCCAGGCGACCGGCCAGGCTGGCGGCAACGAAGCCGCCGAAGGAGAAGCCCATCAGCACCAAGGGCAGCTCAGGATGCTGCTGGCGCAGCCAGGCTGCGGCAGCCTCGGCATCCGCCACCTCGCCAGCGCCCATGTCGTGGCTGCCGGCGCTCTGGCCAACGCCGCGGTAGTTGAAGCGCAGGGTGACGTAACCGGCATCACGGGCGGTACGCTGCAGGGTCGAGACCACCTTGTTGAGCATGGTGCCGCCCTGGACCGGGTTGGGGTGGCAGATCAGCACCGCGCCACGGGCATCGGCCACGTCCAGGTACAACGCCTCAAGCTGGCCGATCGGGCCATCGATGAACAAGGGGGTTTCGCGGATAAGCAAGGTACTACTCCGTGACCTCGTGAAGGGTCGACTCGTCTAGCAAAGGAATTCTGTTCTGATTTGCGATCGCTCGCGGTATACAGCGCAGGTCTGAGCCGTTAACGTAAAGCAAAGCCGTTTATAGAGGAAGGACTCGTGGAACACTCGCTCCTTGTTTGGTTGCTGCCGACCCTGGCCCTGGTTGTCGGTGTCGTCGTCGGTTTCGCGCTGGCCCGCCTGCTGCCCAACGCGGCACCGAGCAATACCCAACGCCAGCTGGATGACATCCAGCAGCGCTTCGACAATTACCAGAACGAAGTGGTGACCCACTTCAACAGCACCGCATCGCTGGTCAAGAAACTGACCCAGAGCTACCAGGACGTGCAGGATCACCTGGCCGAGGGCGCCAACCGCCTGGCCCTGGACGAGCTGACCCGCCAACGCCTGCTGGCCGCGCTGCACTCCGAAGCCGCGCAAGGCCCGCGTGATCGCCTGACGCCGCCGAAGGATACCGCCGAAGTACCACGCGACTACGCACCGAAGTCGCCGAACTCGCCGGGCATGCTCGATGAGAGCTACGGGCTCAAGCGCTGAATCGATGACATGAAAAAGGCCTCGCAAGAGGCCTTTTTTGTGGGAAGTCGCAAACGGGATCTGCGTGGGAGCGGGCTTGCCCCGCGATTAAGCCGGCCCAGACCTCGTCAGCGATACCAGGCCGCCCCCTCCTCGCCGATGCCATAAAGCGCCCGCGCCTGCGCCAGCACATCCGCCGGCATCACGCCCTGACATACCAGCCCGTACAACGCTGCCAGCACTACGGCATACCGGTCCACCTCGAAAAACCGTCGCAACTGCTGGCGGGTATCGCTGCGCCCGAAACCATCGGTGCCCAGGGTGGTATAGGGCGCCTGCACATACTCGGCGATCAACTGCGGCCAGGCACGCACATAGTCGCTGGCCGCGATCACCGGGGCGTCGCCGGGCAGGCAACGACGCACATGGCAATTCACCTGCTCCCCGGCTATTGCCAGGCGTTGCGCATCCCTGGCCCCACGCGCCAGTTCGCTGAAGCTGGTGACGCTGAACACCTCGCTGTCGACCTGCCAGTCATTGGCCAGCAACTCACCGGCAGCGATCACCTCGCGCAGGATGGTGCCCGAACCCAACAAGCGCACCTGGCCACGGGGAGCGGCCGAGGAATGCCGGGCAAACCGGTACATGCCCCGCAGTACATCGTCGTGCATGTCTTCGGGCAACGACGGTTGCGGGTAGTTTTCATTCATCACCGCCACATAGTGGAACTCGTCCTGCTGCTCCACCAGCATGCGTCGCGCGGCATGGTCGAGGATCACCGCCAGCTCGCCGGCAAAGCATGGGTCCCAGGCCCGGCAGTTGGGCACCGTCGCGGCCATGACCAGGCTCGATCCGTCCTGGTGCTGAAGCCCCTCGCCACCCAGCGTGGTGCGCCCCGCGGTAGCACCCAGCAACAGGCCTCGGGCGCGCTGGTCGGCGGCGGCCCAGATCAGGTCGCCGACCCGCTGGAAGCCGAACATCGAGTAATAGATGTACACCGGCAGCATCGGCTCGCCATGCACCGCGTAGGCGGTGGCTGCCGCGACCCATGAGGAGATCGCCCCGGCCTCGGTGATGCCCTCCTCCAGCAGTTGGCCATCCCGCGCCTCCTTGTAGACCAGCAGCGAGCCCGCGTCCTCCGGTTCGTAGCGTTGCCCGTGGGGCGAATAGATGCCGATCTGGCGGAACAGGCTGGCCATGCCGAAGGTGCGCGCCTCGTCGGCGACGATCGGCACCACCCGCGGCCCCAACCCAGGCGCCTTCAGCCAGTTGCCCAGCAAGCGCACGGCGGCCATGGTGGTGGACATCTCCTTGCCCTCGGCGTGCAGGGCGAAACCGCCGAACGCCTCCAGTTCCGGCACGGGCAAGGTGGCGCAGTCGTTGCGGCGCAGCGGCAACGGCCCACCCAGTGCCTGGCGGCGCTGGCGCAGATAGACCATCTCTGGACTGTCCTCGGCCGGGCGATAGAAACGCAGTTGCTCCACCGCCTCATCCGACAACGGCAAATGGAAACGATCGCGGAAGGCCAGCAGCGCCTGCACATCGAGTTTCTTGGCCTGGTGCGCGGTCATCCGCGACTCGCCGGCACTGCTCATGCCATAGCCTTTCTTGGTCTTGGCCAGGATCACCGTCGGCCGGCCCTTGCACGTCCTGGCGGCGGCATAGGCGGCATGCAGCTTGCGAAAATCATGACCACCGCGCTTGAGGGCGTTGATCTCTTCGGCGCTCATATGCGCCACCAGGCGCTGCAAAGCCGGGTTCTGCTTGAAGAAGTGTTCGAGGTTGTAGCTGCCGTCCTTGGCACCGAGGGTCTGGAACTGCCCGTCGGGTGTCGCCGCCAACTGACGCAGCAGCGCATGTTCATGATCGCGGGCGAACAGTGCGTCCCACTCCGAGCCCCACAGCACCTTGATCACGTTCCAGCCGGCGCCGCTGAACAACGCTTCGAGTTCCTGGATGATCTGGCCATTGCCGCGTACCGGGCCGTCCAGGCGCTGCAGGTTGCAGTTGACGATGAAGGTCAGGTTGTCCAGGCCTTCACGGGCAGCCAGGGTCAGGCCGGCAGTCGACTCCGGCTCGTCCATCTCGCCATCGCCGAACACACCCCAGACATGCCGGCCAGAGGTGTCGAGCAACCCGCGATGTTGCAGGTAACGCATGAAGCGCGCCTGATAGATCGCACTGAGCGGGCCAATGCCCATCGAACCGGTGGGGAACTGCCAGAAGTGCGGCATCAGCCAAGGGTGCGGATAGGAGCACAACCCGTTGCCGGCGACCTCCTGGCGGTAGTTGGCCAGCTGTTCCTCGCTCAGGCGCCCTTCAAGAAATGCGCGGGCATAGACACCCGGCGCCGAGTGCGGCTGGAAGAACACCAGGTCGCCGCTGCGTTGCACGCCACCGCCCTCGCCGCGAAAGAAATACTGGAAGCCGACCTCGAAGATTTCCGCCGCCGAGGCGTAGCTGGCGATATGCCCGCCCAGCTCGCCATAGGCATGATTGGCCCGTACCACCATGGCCAGGGCGTTCCAGCGCAGGATGCCGGTAATACGCTCGTCCAGCTCGAGATCGCCGGGATAAGCACCCTGCTGTTCCACCGGCACGGTGTTGCGGTAGGCCGAGAAGGCCTGGGCCTCGCGCTCCAGGCCCAGCTCGAGGGCATGGGCCTGCAGGCGCTGCAGCAGGTAGCGGGCCCGCGTCGGGCCGCAGTGGGCCAGGGTCGAGGCCAGCGCCTCGCACCACTCGGCGGTTTCCGCTGGGTCGCTGTCCAGGGCGGCATCAAGGGCCGTCAACGGCTCGTTCGGGTTCATCATCGCTACCATCGCGCAGGCCTCGTCCGTGGCGGTTCAGGCACAGGCCTTCAGGGCCTGGGCAATGTCGGCAAGCAGGTCATCGATGTCTTCCAGCCCCACCGACAAGCGCACCAGCCCTTCCGAGATGCCATGCTCGGCACGCTGCTGTTGGGTATAGCTGGAATGGGTCATGCTCGCCGGGTGCTGGGCCAACGACTCGGCATCGCCCAGGCTCACCGCGCGGCTGAACAGCTGCAGGGCGTTCATGAAACGGCGCCCGGCTTCGATCCCGCCCTTCAGCTCGAAGGCAATCATCCCGCCCGGCAGGCGCATCTGCCGCTGGGCCAGCGCGTACTGCGGGAAGGATGGCAAGCCTGGGTAATGCAGCAACTCGACCTGCGGCTGCTGCGCCAGGAACTCGGCCACCTGCTGGGCATTGGCGCAGTGACGGTCCATGCGCAGGGCCAGGGTCTTGATGCCGCGCATCAACAGCGAGGCATCGTGGGGCGAGAGCACGGCGCCGGTCATGTCCTTGAGCCCTTCCAGGCGGATGCGGTCGATCAGCGCCTTGCGCCCCACCACCAGGCCGGCGGTGATATCACCATGCCCGGACAGGTATTTGGTGGCCGAGTGCACCACCAGGTCGACGCCCAGTTCCAGCGGGCGCTGCAGGTAGGGCGTGCAGTAGGTGTTGTCGACCACGATGCTCAGGTCATGGCCCTGTGCAGCCTCGACCACCGCGGCGATATCCACCAGTTGCATATTGGGGTTGGCCGGCGTCTCGAAGTAGATCATCCGCGTCTTCGCGGTGATCGCGGCCTTCAGTGCCGGAATGTCGTTGAGGTCGACATGGCGGATCTTCACGCCGAATTCGCCGATGCCGTGGTGCAAATAGGCGAAGGTGCAGCCGTACAGGGTGCTGCCGACAATCAGCTCGTCACCCGGGCGTAGCAGGGTCCATAGCGTGGCGGTGATGGCGCCCATGCCGGAGGCAAGCGCCAGCCCGGCCTCGCCCCCTTCCAGGGAGGCCATGCGCTGTTCCAGCAGGCCCAGGGTCGGGTTGGAAATGCGGCTGTAGAAATGCCCCGGCTCTTCGCCGGCAAAGCAGGCGGCGCCGTACTCGACAGTGGGAAACGCATAGGTGGCGGTCTGGTAGACCGGCGGTACCAGGGCGCCGCCGTGGGACAGCGGATCATAGCCATGGTGGATGGCCCGCGTGGAGAAACCGGTGTTGTTGTTGGAGTCGCGCATGGCAACAGTCTCTTGTGGTTTGTTATAAGCTTATGCCACCAAGCTGCCGCGCTTTTTCCAAACTTGCCCACGCAATCGGGCATGTTTTGAAAGAAAAACAACAAAAATTGAAGATGGAGGGCAAGATATGCCTTCAGCGCTCGACCGTACCGACCGCGCCCTGCTCGCTGCCCTGCAGGACAACGCCCGCCTGACCGTTTCCGAACTCGCCGACCAGGTCGCCCTGACCACCTCGCCCTGCTGGCGGCGGGTCAAGTTGCTCGAGGACAACGGCTACATCACCGGCTACCAGGCCATTCTTTCGCCCAAGTCGCTGGGCTTCGGGGTGACCGCGTTCGTCAGCATCATGATGGACTCGCACACCAAGGAAATGGCCCAGGCGTTCGAGAAACGGCTGATGGAGATCCCCGAGATCGTCGCCTGCCACAATATCTCCGGACGCTATGATTTTTTGCTGGAGATCCTGGCGCGGGACCTGGAATCGTTTGGCGAATTCACCCGCGAGGTGCTGCAGCGGTTGCCGGGGGTGAAGGAGATCTATTCGAGCTTTTCGTACAAGGCGGTGAAAGAGCGACGGGTGATTCCCGTTTCCGAAACGCATATCTAGGGCCGCCCTGCGGCCCATCGCCGCGGTTCGTCGCCACGACAAGCCGGCTCCCACACCGACCGCGCTGACCTGAAACCCTGCGCCATCCTGTGGGAGCTGGCTTGCCAGCGATGGGCTGCAAAGCAGCCCTAAATGAAAAAACCCGCCGAAGCGGGGTTTTTCACATCAGGCCATCAATCAGATCGCCCCACGCTGACGCAGCACATCCAGCACCAGCTTCACGCCTTCATCGACGCTGACCGACTGGGTGTCGATCACCAGGTCCGCATCCAGCGGCACATCGAACGGGAAGCTCTCGCCCGGGATGTTGTCGCCACCGGCGGCATACAGGCCCTGCGGGTCACGCTCGCGGCACACCAGCGGCGAAGCCTGGACGTACACGGTCACCAGGCGCTCCTTGCCGATCAGCGCCCTCGCCTGCTCGCGGCCTTCGGCGTCCGGCGCGACGAACGCGGCCAGTGTCAGCAGACCGGCTTCGTTGAACTGGCGCGCCACATGGGCGGCGCGGCGCCAGTTCTCGGTGCGCCCGGCGCGGTCCTGCGGCAGGCCCTTGTTCAGGTCGTGACGCAGGTTCTGGCCGTCGAGCACGTAGACTGCACGGCCCATGTCGAACAGCTTGCGCTCCACGGCGTAGGCCAGGGTGCTCTTGCCGGCGCCCGACAGGCCGCTGAACAGTACGGTGGCCGGTTGCTGGCCGAAACGCAGGGCGCGCTCTTCGGTGGACACATGAGCCAACTTGCCGTGTTGGCCAGTGCCACCGTGCGGCAGAACCGGCGGGGCAATGATCATGCCGGCACCGACGGTGCCGTTGGTCAGGCGGTCAATGACGATGAATGCGCCGGTGGTGCGGTTGCTCTCGTAACCGTCCAGGGCGATGGCGCTGTCCAGGGCGACCTTGACCCGGCCGATCTCGTTGAGTTGCAGCGCGCTGGCCGCGCCCTGCTCCAGGGTGTTCACATCGACCTTGTGGGTGATGCTGGCGATCGAACCCGGCACATAGCTGGTAGCGCGCTTGATATCGTACTTCTTGCCCGGGAGCATTGGCTCCTCGGCCATCCACACCAGCATGGCGTCGAACTGGTCGGCCACCGTTGGAACATTGTCGGCATGCACCAGCAGGTCGCCACGGGAGATGTCGATCTCGTCTTCCATGGTAAGGGTCACCGCCTGGCCAGGCCCGGCGTTCTCCAGTTCACCTTCATAGGTGACGATGGACTTGACCCGGCTGCTCTTGCCCGACGGCAGCACGACGATCTCGTCGCCCTTGTGCACCACGCCACCGGCGATGGTGCCGGCAAAACCGCGGAAGTTGAGGTTCGGGCGGTTGACGTACTGCACCGGGAAACGCAGGTCGGTGACATTGCGGTCGGCGGCGATCTCGACAGTCTCGAGGATCTCCATCAACGCCGGGCCCGTGTACCACGGCGAACGCTCGCTGCGGTTGACCACGTTGTCGCCCTTGAGCGCCGACATTGGCACGAAGTGCAGGCTGCTCGGCTTGAGGTCGATGCCCTCGGCGAACTTCAGGTAGTCGGCCTTGATCGACTCGAAGACCTGCTCGTCGAAGCCCTTGAGGTCCATCTTGTTGACCGCGACGACGATGTGCTTGATGCCCAGCAGCGATGCGATGTAGCTGTGCCGGCGGGTCTGGGTCTGCACGCCGTAGCGGGCGTCGACCAGAATGATCGCCAGGTCGCAGGTCGAGGCACCGGTGGCCATGTTGCGGGTGTACTGCTCGTGGCCCGGAGTGTCGGCGATGATGAACTTGCGCTTGGCGGTGGAGAAGTAGCGGTAGGCGACATCGATGGTGATGCCCTGCTCGCGCTCGGCCTGCAAGCCGTCGACCAGCAGTGCCAGGTCGACTTCCTCGCCGGTGGTGCCGGACTTCTTCGAGTCACGGGTGATGGCCTCGAGGTGGTCCTCGTAGATCATCTTCGAATCGTGCAGCAGGCGCCCGATCAGGGTGCTCTTGCCGTCGTCCACGTTGCCGCAGGTGAGGAAGCGCAACAGCTCTTTGCGCTCGTGCTGGGCCAGGTAGGCGAGGATGTCCTCGCTGATCAGATCAGATTGGTGCGACATGCTGGAACCCTGAAATTAGAAGTAGCCTTGGCGTTTTTTGTCTTCCATGGAGCCGGCGCCATCGTGGTCGATGACACGGCCCTGGCGTTCGGACGTCCGGGTCAGGAGCATTTCCTGGATGATGTCCGTCAGGGTCTCGGCTTCGGACTCGACCGCCCCCGTCAGCGGGTAGCAGCCCAGGGTACGGAAACGCACTTTCTTCTTGACGATGCGCGCCTTCTCCTCGTCGCTCAGGTGCTCGAGGATGCGCTCGTCGTCGATCATGATCAGGGTGCCGTTCTTCTCGATTACTTCACGCTCGGCGGCGAAGTACAGCGGCACGATCGGGATGCCTTCGAGGTAGATGTACTGCCAGATGTCCAGCTCGGTCCAGTTCGACAGCGGGAACACGCGGATCGACTCGCCCTTGTTGACCTTGCCGTTGTAGATGTTCCACAGCTCCGGGCGCTGGTTCTTCGGGTCCCAGCGGTGCTTGCTGTCACGGAACGAGTAGACGCGCTCCTTGGCGCGGGACTTCTCTTCGTCGCGGCGCGCGCCACCGAAGGCGGCATCGAAGCCATGCTTGTCCAGCGCCTGCTTCAGGCCCTGGGTCTTCATGATGTCGGTATGCTTGGAGCTGCCATGGGTGAACGGGTTGATGCCCTGCGCCACACCCTCGGGGTTGACGTGGGTGATCAGCTCCAGGCCCATCTCTTCGACCATCTTGTCGCGGAAACGGTACATCTCCTGGAACTTCCACTGGGTATCGACGTGCATCACCGGGAACGGCAGCTTGCCCGGGAAGAACGCCTTGCGCGCCAGGTGCAGCATGACCGCGGAATCCTTGCCGATCGAATACAGCATCACCGGGTTGTCGAACTCGGCGGCCACCTCGCGGATGATGTGGATGCTCTCCGCCTCCAGCTGTTTCAAGTGCGTCAGATTGTCGACCATGGCTACTCACGAAAAACGATCTTATGGACGGCCTGCGGGCCGTGTTCGAGCGAGCCACTTTATCACAGCACCTGATTCTATTTAGGCGGGTGGCTAGATCGAAAAGGTCTAATGATATGACTGGGGGTTTGGGCAAAAAAGCGTCGCGGGGCAAGCCCGCGATGAGGCCGTCAGATCGGATTCGGGCAATCGATGAACAGGTGCTCCAGGGCAAAGCGACGCGCCAGGTAATCGCCCAGCGCCTGCACGCCGTAGCGCTCTGTTGCGTGGTGACCGGCGGCGATGAAGCTGATGCCGTTCTCGCGGGCACTGTGGAAGGTCTGCTCCGACGCCTCGCCACTGAGGAACAGGTCGACTCCGGCGGCGATGGCGGTGTCGATGTAGCCCTGCCCGCCCCCGGTGCACCAGCCGACCCGGCGGATCGTCTGCTCACCCTCGATGAGCAGCGGCTCACGCCCCAGTGCCTCCTGCACGCGGCGGGCGAAATCCCGCGCCGATACCGGCTCGGCCAGCGAACCGACCAGGCCGACCACCTTGGGATTGTCGGGGTCCAACGGGCCTTCGACGGTGATGTCCAGCTGGCGCGCCAGCTGCACGTTGTTGCCCACCTCCGGGTGCACGTCCAGCGGCAGGTGGAAGGCCAGCAGGCTGATGTCGTGCTTGAGCAGGGTCTTCAAGCGTCGCTGCTTGATACCGGTGATGCAGGGGTTTTCGCCCTTCCAGAAATAGCCATGGTGCACCAGCACCAGGTCGGCCTCGGCCTCGACCGCGGCGTCCAGCAGCGCCTGGCTGGCGGTCACGCCGCTGACGATGCGGCTGACCTGGGGACGGCCTTCGACCTGCAGGCCGTTGGGGCAGTAATCCTGGATCCTGGCGCTGGCCAGGTAGCGCTCGGCTTCCTCGACCAGGATATTGAGGGCGACGGCCATGAAAAATCTCCTCGAATTCGGCATTGCGACGGGCGTCAGGCCCTATAATGGCCGCCATTATGGGCCGTCGCCGGCGTGGGGGAAACCGCCGGCAGGCGCTCGGGGTGTCCGGCCATCGCCGTTCGGTATCTTCAGGTGTATGATCGCGCCCGCTCGCGCCCCGGGCCCATAGACACGGCCCCCGTCCCACTCCCAGGATCGATTCATGCTCAAGGCTCTGCGTTACTTCGGCTGGCCCCTGCTCACCGGTGTGCTGATCGCCATGCTGGTCATCCAGCGCTTCCCCGAATGGGTCGGCCTGCCCAGCCAGGACGTCAACCTGCAACAAGCCCCACAAACCACCAAGCTCATGCAGGGGCCGGTCTCCTATGCCGATGCCGTGACCCTGGCCGCGCCCGCAGTGGTCAATCTCTATACCACCAAAGTGGTGAACAAGAGCGCCCACCCGCTGTTCGAGGACCCGCAGTTCCGCCGCTTCTTCGGCGACAACCTGCCCAAGCAGCGCCGTTGGGAGTCGAGCCTCGGCTCGGCGGTAATCATGAGCCCGGAAGGCTACCTGCTGACCAACAACCACGTCACCAGCGGCGCCGACCAGATCGTCGTGGCCCTCAAGGATGGCCGCGAGACCCTCGCCCGGGTGATCGGCAGCGACCCGGAAACCGACCTGGCAGTACTGAAGATCGACCTCAAGAGCCTGCCGGCGATCACCATCGGCCGCTCCGACAGCATCCATATCGGTGACGTGACCCTGGCCATCGGCAACCCCTTTGGTGTCGGTCAGACCGTGACCATGGGCATCATCAGCGCCACCGGCCGCAACCAGCTGGGCCTCAACAACTACGAAGACTTCATCCAGACCGACGCGGCGATCAACCCGGGCAACTCCGGCGGTGCGCTGGTGGATGCCAACGGCAACCTGGTGGGCATCAATACCGCGATCTTCTCCAAGTCCGGTGGTTCGCAAGGTATCGGCTTCGCCATCCCGGTCAAGCTGGCATTGGAGGTGATGAAGTCGATTATCGAGCATGGCCAGGTGATCCGTGGCTGGCTGGGCATCGAAGTGCAGCCGCTGAGCCAGGAACTGGCCGAATCGTTTGGCATGCAGGGGCGCCCGGGAATCGTGGTCGCCGGTATTTTCCGCGACGGGCCGGCGGCACGTGCGGGGCTACAACTGGGCGATGTGATCATGAGTATCAACGGCGAGCCCGCCGGTGACGGGCGCAAGTCGATGAACCAGGTGGCGCGGATCAAGCCGACCGACAAGATCAGCATCGAAGTGATGCGCAATGGTCAGCAGATCAAGCTGATCGCCGAGGTGGGCCTGCGGCCACCACCAGCGCCGGTGGCCGCCAAGGAAGAGAAGTAAGGCTACAGGTGTGGGGCCGCTCAGCGGCCCCTTTACCGCGTCACGTAGCCACGACAAGCCGGCTCCCAAAGTTGCTATAGGCCTGATTGATGTGGGAGCAACTGCCCTGTTTCGTTTGCAAGGGCCTCATCGCTGGCAAGCCAGCTCCCACAGGGACGGCGCTTGAATTGAGGGCCGCGCGGTCGGAGTGGGAGCCGGCTTGCCGGCGAAAGGGCCGCGAAGCGGCCCCGGGTACATCAATGCAGGATCTGGCTGAGGAACAGCCTGGTTCGATCACTGCGCGGCCGGTCGAAGAAGTCGTCCGGCGCCGCCTGCTCGACGATCTCCCCCTTGTCCATGAAGATCACCCGGTTCGCCACGGTGCGGGCAAAGCCCATCTCGTGGGTCACGCAGAGCATGGTCATGCCATCCTCGGCCAGGCTGACCATGGTGTCGAGCACCTCCTTGACCATCTCCGGGTCCAGCGCCGAAGTCGGTTCGTCGAACAGCATGATCTTCGGCTTCATGCACAGCGCCCGGGCAATCGCCACCCGCTGCTGCTGACCGCCGGACAACTGCCCGGGGTACTTGTGCGCCTGCTCCGGAATGCGCACGCGCTCGAGGAAGTGCATGGCGATTTCCTCTGCCTTGCGCCGCGGCAGCTTGCGCACCCACATAGGCGCCAGGGTGCAGTTCTCGAGGATGGTCAGGTGCGGGAACAGGTTGAAGTGCTGGAACACCATGCCCACCTCGCGGCGGATCGCCTCGATCTGCTTGAGGTCGTTGGTCAGCTCGACGCCATCGACGACAATACGCCCCTGCTGGTGCTCTTCCAGCCGGTTAAGGCAGCGGATGGTGGTCGACTTGCCCGAGCCCGACGGCCCGCACAGCACGATACGCTCGCCCTGGCGCACGTTCAGGTTGATGTCCTTGAGCACATGGAACTGGCCGTACCACTTGTTCACGCCCTGCATCTGGATGATGCCTTCGGGGCCGGCAGGCTGCTTGATCGCTTCACTCATTTCGAAACTCCTAACGCTTGTGGCCAGTGTCCAGCTTGCGCTCCAGATGCATGGAGTAGCGGGACATACCGAAACAGAAAATCCAGAACACCAGGGCGGCGAACACATAGCCCTCGGTCGCCATGCCCAGCCAGGCCGGGTCGGCCGCGGCCTGCTTGACGCTGTTGAGCAGGTCGAACAGGCCGATGATGATCACCAGGCTGGTGTCCTTGAACAGGGCAATGAAGGTGTTGACGATGCCAGGGATCACCAGCTTGAGCGCCTGGGGCAGGATCACCAGGCCCATCGCCCGCCAGTAGCCCAGGCCCATGGCCGCGGCGGCTTCGTACTGGCCCTTGGGGATGGCCTGCAGGCCGCCGCGCACCACCTCGGCGATGTACGCCGACTGGAACAGGATCACGCCGATCATCGCCCGCAGCAGCTTGTCGAAGCTCATGCCTTCGGGCAGGAACAGCGGCAGCATCACCGAGGACATGAACAGTACGGTGATCAGTGGCACGCCGCGCCAGAACTCGATGAAGGTCACGCAGACCACCTTCACCGCCGGCATGTTCGAGCGCCGCCCCAGCGCCAGCAGGATGCCCAGTGGCAACGCGCCGACAATGCCGACCGTGGCGATCACCAGGGTCAACATCAGGCCGCCCCATTGGCTGGTGGGCACGGTGTCCAGCCCTAGCGCGCCACCGTGCAGCAGGAGGTAGGCCAGGATCGGGTACACCACCAGGAAGCCCAGGCCATACACAGCCTTGCGCGGGAAGCGCTTGATGAACAACGGGGCCGCGCCGAGCACGGCGAGCCACACGGTCAGGTCGACGCGCCAGCGCAGTTCCGTCGGGTAATAGCCGTACATGAACTGGCCGAAGCGCTGCTGGATGAACACCCAGCAGGCGCCCTCCTTGGTGCAGTCGGCGCGGGTGGTGCCAACCCAGTTGGCGTCGATGAACGCCCACTGCACCAGCGGCGGCACGATCAGCCACACCAGGTACAGCGCGAACAGCGTCAGCAATGTGTTGAGCCAGCTGGAGAACAGGTTGGCCCGCATCCAGGCGAGCACGCCAACGGTCTTCACCGGTGGCGGCATGTCGGGTTTGAAAACATGGGCTGTCACGGAAGGACCCTCACCGTTCGATCAGCGCAATGCGCTTGTTGTACCAGTTCATCAACAGCGAAATGCTGATGCTGATGGCGAGATAGACGCTCATGGTGATGGCGATCACCTCGATGGCCTGGCCGGTCTGGTTGAGCACGGTACCGGCGAACAGCGAGACCATCTCCGGATAGCCGATGCCGGCAGCCAGCGACGAGTTCTTCGCCAGGTTCAGGTACTGGCTGGTCAGCGGCGGGATGATCACCCGCAATGCCTGGGGGATGATCACCTTGCGCAGCGTCGGGCCTTCGCGCAGGCCCAGCGAACGGGCCGCCTCGGTCTGACCGTGGCTGACCGAACGGATACCCGAGCGCACGATCTCGGCGATGAACGCTGCGGTGTAGATGGTCAGCGCCAGGGTCAGCGCCAGCAGCTCGGGGATCAGCACCCAACCGCCGACGAAGTTGAAGCCCTTGAGCTGCGGCACTTCCCAGTGCACCGGGCTGCCGAACAGCAACGCGCACACACCGGGGATGCCGATCAGCAGCAGCAGGCCCACCCAGAACTTGTGGAACGGCTGGCCGGTTTCATCGAAACGCTTGTTGGCCAGGCGCACCATCAACACGATGGCGACGATCGCCAGCACCAGCGCGATCATGAACGGCCAGAAGCCCTCGGCCATGGCGGCGCCAGGCATGTTCAGGCCACGGTTGCTGATGAAGAAGGTGCCGTCGATATTGATGCTGCCCCGCGGCCCCGGCAGGGTCAGGAACACGGCGAAGTACCAGAACAGGATCTGCAACAGCGGTGGGATGTTGCGGAAGGTCTCCACGTACACCGTCGCCAGCTTGCTGATCATCCAGTTCGGCGACAGCCGCGCCACGCCGATGATGAAGCCCAGCAAGGTAGCCAGGATGATGCCGATGAAGGTCACCAGCAGGGTGTTGAGCAGGCCGATGACGAACACCCGGGCGTAGCTGTCCGATTCCACGTAGGGGATCAGGTGCTGGGCGATGCCGAAGCCGGCACTGCGCTCGAGGAAGTCGAAGCCCGAGGTGATGCCCCGGTGCTGCAGGTTGGTCTGGGTGTTGTGGAACAGGTACCAGCCCAGGCCCACCACGAAGACCACGGTGAGGATCTGGAACAGCCACGCGCGCACACGTGGATCACTAAGGGAAAACCCTTTCCGTGCGCCGATTTGATTTTGCATGAAGTGCCCCGAAAAGAAGGGATTCGAACGACCCGCGGCGGCAGGATGCCGCCGCGGGGTGCAGCCATCAGCGCACAGGTGGCGCGTACTGGATGCCGCCGTTGTTCCACAGGGCATTCATGCCACGGTCGATCTTCAGGTCGGTGCTCTGGCCCAGGTTCTTCTCGAACACTTCGCCATAGTTGCCGACTTGCTTGACGATCTGCACTACCCAGTCCTTGGGCAGCTTGAGGTCCTTGCCGTACTCGCCATCGGCGCCCAGCAGGCGGGCGACGTCAGGGTTCTTGGTGGACTTGGCCTCGGCCTCGACGTTCTTCGAAGTGACCCCTGCTTCTTCCGCGTTGAGCATGGCGAACAGGGTCCACTTGACGATGCTGAACCATTCCTCGTCGCCCTTGCGCACGACCGGGCCCAGGGGCTCCTTGGAGATGGTTTCCGGCAGCACCACGTACTCGGTCGGCGCGGCCAGCTTGGAGCGCTGGGCGAACAGCTGCGACTTGTCCGAGGTCAGCACGTCGCAACGGCCGGACTCCAGCGACTTGGCGCTCTCGTCGGAGGTGTCGAAGGTGATCGGGGTGTACTTGAGGTTGTTGGCGCGGAAATAGTCGGAGACGTTCAGTTCGGTGGTGGTACCGGCCTGGATGCAGATGGTGGCGCCGTCGAGCTCCTTGGCGCTGGAGACACCGAGCTTCTTGTTGGCGAGGAAACCGACGCCGTCATAATAGGTGACGCCGGCGAACACCAGGCCCATGCCGGCATCACGCGAGCTGGTCCAGGTGGTGTTGCGCGACAGCACGTCGACTTCGCCGGACTGCAGCGCGGTGAAGCGCTCCTTGGCGTTGAGCTGGCTGAACTTGACCTTGGTCGCATCGCCGAACACGGCGGCAGCCACGGCGCGGCACACATCGGCGTCGATGCCGACGATCTTGCCCTGTGCGTCAGGCACGGAGAAGCCGGGAAGACCATCGCTCACGCCACACTGGACGAAGCCCTTCTTCTTCACCGCGTCGAGGGTGGCGCCGGCCTGGGCTAAGCTGGTGGCGCCCAGCGCGGCGGCGGCGGTCAGGACTGCCAGGGTGGTTTTCAACATCTTCATCAACAACCTCCAAATCGCTCTTGTTGTATGAGCCGGAATTGCACCGCACCCTTATGAGGCGCATCCGACCCCTTGTTGGCTTGTTTTTGGGTCAATTGGCGCAATGGGCTGTTCTATGACAGCCTTCGATCCACACGAGGGGTGTTACCGGGCCCGGCCCACCTCTTCGCATATCCAGGACGTAGCAAAGGGCGTACCACAGTCCACGGCTTAAGCGATAAAGCGGTAGTCAAGTAGGAAAAGTTGTAGAGTTGCGACAATCTTTTTCTGGCATTAACCGCCAATGCCTTCTTTTTAGGCACTACATCAGTACGCCAGCACTCTTTCGGAGCAGTCATGACCCAACCGCTGATTCTCGAACCGCAGAAAACCGCCGACGCCTGTGTGATCTGGTTGCACGGCCTGGGGGCCGACCGTTACGACTTCCTACCGGTAGCGGAATTCATGCAGGAACGCCTGCTCAGCACCCGCTTCATCATGCCCCAGGCGCCAACCCGCCCGGTAACCATCAACGGCGGCTACCAGATGCCCAGCTGGTACGACATCAAGGCCATGACCCCAGCGCGAGCCATCGACGAAGCGCAACTGGAAGAGTCGGCCGACCAGGTGATCGCCCTGATCAAGGCCGAACAGGCCAAGGGCATCAACTTGTCGCGCATCTTCCTCGCCGGGTTTTCCCAGGGTGGTGCGGTGGTGCTGCACACAGCCTATATAAAGTGGCAGGAATCGTTGGGCGGGGTCATCGCCCTCTCCACCTACGCGCCGACCTTCAGCGACGCGCAGCAGCTGAGTGCCTGCCAGCAGCGCACGCCGGCGTTGTGCCTGCACGGTGTGCACGACCCGGTGGTGATCCCCTCGATGGGCCGCACGGCGTTCGAGTACCTCAATACCTGGGGTGTGGCCGCCCAGTGGCATGAATACCCGATGGAGCACGAAGTGGTGGTCGAGGAACTGACGGACATCCACGACTGGCTGAGCCGCCAGTTGCAGTGATTCTGTAGCCCAGCCCGTATTGCACTACGCCGCGCCCGATTCTTGCTTTACACTGCCCGGCGTACATTCCTTAACCAGTTGACGAGACGACCGTGCTCAAGGCACTCAAGAAAATATTCGCCAAGGCAGACACCGCGCCACAGGCCGCCGAGCCCGTCGCCACGATCCCGCCCGCGCCAGCCGCGCAACCGGCTGCCGCCAAGGCCCCGACACGCCAGCACGCCAAGCCCAAGGCCGCCGCAAAGACCGCTGCCGAGCCGCAGCCCGCAGACCAACCGCGTGCCGAGCAACCGCCCAAGGACAAGCCGCGTCGCGAACGCAAGCCCAAACCCCAGGCCAGCCTGTGGAAGCCCGAGGACTTTGTGGTCGAGCCGCAGGAAGGCAAGACGCGTTTCCACGATTTCAAGCTCTCCAATGAGCTGATGCATGCCATCCACGACCTCGGCTTCCCCTATTGCACGCCGATCCAGGCCCAGGTCCTGGGTTACACCCTGCGCGGCCAGGACGCTATCGGCCGGGCCCAGACCGGCACCGGCAAGACCGCCGCGTTCCTGATCTCGATCATCTCGCAGCTGCAGCAGACCCCACCGCCCAAGGAACGCTACATGGGCGAGCCGCGGGCGCTGATCATCGCCCCGACCCGCGAGCTGGTGGTGCAGATCGCCAAGGATGCCCAGGCACTGACCAAGTACACCGGCCTGAACGTGATGAGCTTTGTCGGCGGCATGGACTTCGACAAGCAGCTCAAGTCGCTGGAAGCGCGCCATTGCGACATCCTGGTAGCCACCCCTGGCCGCCTGCTGGACTTCAACCAGCGCGGCGAGGTGCACCTGGACATGGTCGAGGTAATGGTGCTGGACGAGGCCGACCGCATGCTCGATATGGGCTTCATCCCCCAGGTCCGCCAGATCATCCGCCAGACCCCGCCCAAGAGCGAGCGCCAGACCCTGCTGTTCTCCGCCACCTTCACCGACGACGTGATGAACCTGGCCAAGCAGTGGACCACCAACCCGGCCATCGTCGAGATCGAGCCGGAGAACGTCGCAAGCGAGACCGTCGAACAGCACGTCTACGCCGTGGCCGGCAGCGACAAGTACAAGCTGCTGTACAACCTGGTTACGCAGAACAAGTGGGAACGGGTGATGGTTTTCGCCAACCGCAAGGACGAGGTGCGGCGCATCGAGGAAAAACTGGTGCGCGACGGCATCAACGCCGCCCAGCTCTCGGGCGACGTGCCGCAGCACAAGCGTATCCGCACCCTGGAAAGCTTCCGTGAAGGGCGCATCACCGTGCTGGTCGCCACCGACGTGGCCGGCCGAGGCATCCACATCGACGGCATCAGCCATGTGATCAATTTCACCCTGCCGGAAGACCCGGACGACTACGTGCACCGCATCGGCCGCACCGGTCGCGCCGGCACCAGCGGCGTGTCGATCAGCTTTGCCGGCGAGGACGATTCGTACCAGTTGCCGGCGATCGAAGAGTTGCTGGGGCGCAAGATCAAGTGCGAGATGCCGCCGGACGAGCTGTTGAAGCCCGTGCCGCGCAAGCATCATTGAATGGCAGGATCGGGGCCGCTACGCTGCCCTATCGCCGGCAAGCCGGCTCCCACAGAGATACGCGCTCCTGTGGGAGCCGGCTTGCCGGCGATCCGGGGCGCAGCCCCGGCCAGCGAATAGAGCATCACCAGCGCCCCGCCGCATCCTGGTCGCTCTGCTTGCCTTCCACCCAGCGCGGCCCTTCCTGGGTATTCTCCTTCTTCCAGAACGGCGCCCGGGTCTTCAGGTAATCCATGATGAAGTTGCAGGCATCGAACGCCGCCTGCCGATGCGCGCTGGCCACGCCGACAAAGACAATCGGCTCGCCCGGTTCCAGGGCGCCGATTCGGTGCAGTACCTCGACCTTGAGCAGCGGCCAGCGCCCTTCGGCCTCGACCACGATCTTGGCCAGGGCCTTCTCGGTCATGCCCGGATAGTGCTCGAGGAACATCCCCGCCACCTCCCGGCCATCGTTGAAGTCGCGCACATAGCCGACAAACCCGACCACAGCGCCCACGCCGACATTGGCGGCGTGCATGGCGTTGACTTCGGCGCCCGGGTCGAAGGCCGCCTCCTGAACGCGCACGGCCATGGTCAACCTCCGGTCACAGGTGGGAAGAACGCGATCTCGTCACCCTCTTCCAATGGCTCATCGAGCCGGCACAGCTCTTCGTTGCGGGCACACATCAGGTTCTGCTCGGCCAGCACCGCGTAGTGTCCACCCTTGCCCGCCAAGGCCTGGCGCACGTCGTCCAGCACCTTGAAGTCGCCTTCCAGGCGCTCGGCGTCGATGCCCAGCAACTCACGGTAACGGGCGAAATACATGACCTTGACCTTCATCACCCCTCCACCTTGTAGTGCCCGCTCTTGCCACCGGTCTTCTCCAGCAGGCGCACCTGCTCGATGACCATGCCTTTGTCCACTGCCTTGCACATGTCGTAGATCGTCAGCGCGGCAACGCTCGCGGCGGTGAGCGCCTCCATTTCGACGCCGGTCTGCCCGGCCAGCTTGCAGCGGGCGACAATGTGCACCACGTCCTCGCCCTCGGCGGCCAGCTCGACCTTGACGCCGGTGAGCATCAGCGGATGGCACAGCGGGATCAGGTCGCTGGTCTTCTTAGCCGCCTGGATGCCGGCGATGCGCGCCACGGCGAACACGTCGCCCTTGGGGTGTTGGCCATCGACGATCATGCGCAGGGTGTCCGGCAACATGCGCACCCGTGCCTCGGCAATCGCCTCGCGGGCGGTCACGGCCTTTTCAGTGACGTCGACCATGTTGGCGCGCCCCTGGGAATCAAGATGAGTCAGCACTGCTCTGCTCCTGGGAAGGGATGACAGAGTGTAAACCCGCCGGTCAGCTTTGAGCAGAGGGCAGAACAGCGCATCGCAGGACAAGCCCGCCCCAAAAGTGGGGACGGGCTTGCTGGCGACAGGTTACAGGTGCGACTCGGCGTACTCGGCCAGTACCGAGCGTGGCACGCCCTGCAGGGTGATATGAACGCCGTGGGGGAAGTCCTTGAAGCGCTCGGTGAGGTAGGTCAGCCCGGAACTGGTGGCCGACAGGTAAGGGGTGTCGATCTGCGCCAGGTTGCCCAGGCAGACCACCTTCGAGCCGGTCCCGGCACGGGTGATGATGGTCTTGATCTGGTGTGGCGTGAGGTTCTGGCACTCGTCGATGAGGATCAGGCTCTGCTGGAAGCTGCGCCCACGGATGTAGTTCAGCGACTTGAACTGCAGCGGCACCCGCTCGAGGATGTACTCGACACTGCCGTGGGTGCTCTCGTCATCCATGTGCAAGGCTTCGAGGTTGTCGGTGATCGCGCCCAGCCAGGGCTCCATCTTTTCTGCCTCGGTACCCGGCAGGAAGCCGATCTCCTGGTCCAGCCCCTGCACGCTGCGGGTGGCGATGATACGCCGGTAGCGCTTGCTGACCATCGTCTGCTCGATGGCCGCGGCCAGCGCCAGGATGGTCTTGCCCGAGCCCGCCGCGCCGGTCAGGTTGACCAGGTGGATATCCGGGTCGAGCAAGGCGAACAGCGCCAGGCTCTGGTGGATGTCCCGTGGCTTGAGGCCCCAGGCTTCCTGGTGCAGCAGCGGTTCCTGATGCAGGTCGAGCAGCAGCAGCTCGTCGTTGCGGATGCCCTTGATCCAGCCGACGAAGCCCTGTTCGTCGATGATGAACTCGTTGACGTGCACGGCGGGCAAGTTGTCCGTCAACTGCACCCGATGCCAGGTACGGCCACGCTCCTGACGCGTGTCGACCTTGCTCACGCGGTCCCAGAACGACCCTGTGACCGAGTGGTAGCCCTTGGACAGCAAGGACACATCGTCGACCAACTGGTCGGTGCTGTAGTCCTCGGCGGCGATCCCGCAGGCACGCGCCTTCAGGCGCATATTGATGTCCTTGGTCACCAGCACCACGTCGAGGTCCTTGCGCTTGGCGCGCAGGTCCAGCAGCTGGTTGATGATGATGTTGTCGGCGAGGTTCTCGGGGAGCAGGCGGTTGGGCTCGTTGCGCGTGCTCATGAGGATGGACAGGAAGCCCTTGGGCCCGCTCTTGCCGCGCTGGATCGGCACGCCCTGCTCGACATCGCTAGGCGAGGCGTCGCCGAGGGTCTGGTCGATCAGGCGGATGGCCTGGCGACATTCGGCGGCGATGGTCTGTTTACCGGTCTTGAGCTTGTCGAGTTCCTCCAGCACCGTCATCGGTATGGCGACGTGGTGCTCCTCGAAGTTGAGCAGGGCGTTGGGGTCGTGAATCAGGACGTTGGTATCGAGCACATACAGGATTGGCTGGTTGGAGGAAGGGGTGCGTCCTTGGTCATCCATACTCGTTCACCTTATGTGAAAGCCACACGGCGCGAACGGCTGCGCCGCAGAGTGACTGCCGTTCTCCCCGTATCCGCGTCGTTACGGGCGGGAAGCTCACCTGGCAAGGAAGGCGTGGATGACGCCACCTGTGCTGCAGGGTTCGGCTGTCTGGTTCCTTGATACCGCAAAAACCATGACCGGAAAAAGTCTTTTTACGCTCAGGTGAAGTTTATTTTTCGGATTGACGAACAGGGCTTGGCGTGGGCCCGGAGCAGGACTACAGTCAGGGATCAGGTGCCGCGAAATACACTCAGGCGCGCACGAAACGTTGGCGCAACACATCGCTCAGGGCGTCCACCAGCAACACCAGCACCAGCATGGCGATGATCACCGTGCTGGCCTGGGCCTCCTGGAACAGGCTCAGGGTCGCGTAGAGCATCTGCCCCAGCCCGCCCGCCCCCACGAAGCCCAGCACGCTGGCCATGCGGATGTTGTTCTCCCAGCGATAGAGGCTGTACGCCAGCAGTTGCGGCCACAGATTGGGCAACGTGCCGAAACAGAACGCCACCACTTGGCTGCCACCTTGCAAGCGGATCGCCGCCGCAGGCTCTGGCGGTGCATTTTCCAGCGCCTCGGCGAACAGCCGCCCCAGCACCCCGGCAGTGTGCAGGGCCAGCGCCAGCGTACCGGCATTCGGCCCCAGGCCTGCGGCCAGCACGGTCAGCGCGGCCCAGACCAGTTCCGGAATCGCCCGCAGCGCGTTGAGCAGCAGGCGCGACGCGCCCTGCAACGACCAGCCAAAACGCCCGGCGGCCGGCAACGCCAGCACCATGCCCAACAGCATCGCCAGCAGGGTACCCAACCCGGACATCGCCAGGGTTTCCAGCGCGCCATGACCCACGGCGCGCAGATGCTCGAGCGACAGGTCCGGTTGCAGGAAGCGCCCAGCGTACTCGGCCATCTGCCCGAGCCCTCCATCGCCGATCACGGCATGCAGGTCCAGCTCCAGGTAGGCGAATGAAGCCAACACCGCTACCACGATACCCAGCAGCACCAACAAGTTTATCGCCCGGCTCATGCAAGCCTCCCGCGCAGCAAGCGGCTGAGCAGGTCGGCCAACATCACCAGCGCCAGGAACGCCAGCAACATGCTCGCCACCTGGTCACCGGCAAACATGCGCATCGACAGGTCGATCTGCTGCCCCAGCCCTCCGGCCCCGACGAAACCCATCACCACCGAAGCGCGTACCGCGCACTCCCAACGGTAAACGGTATACGACACGACTTCCGCCGCCGCGTTGGGCAGGATGCCGTAGCAGAAAGCGGACAGACGACCGCTGCCGGCCTGCAGCAAGGCATGCGCCGGGCGCTGGTCCACCGACTCGAAGATTTCCGCGTAGACCTTGCCGAGCATGCCGCTGTAGGTGATGGCGATGGCCAGCACCCCGGCGGTCGGCCCCAGGCCCACGGCGCGGACGAACAGCAGCGCCCAGACGATCTCCGGTACGCTGCGCAGGAACACCAGCAGGCCACGCACCGGCAGGCGCATACCCCGTGACCAGGAGCCTGGGCGACCGCCTTGGGATGCCGCACGCAGCGACAGGGCGCGGCTGGCCAGCAGGCTGGCCGGCACCGCCAACAACAGGGCCAGGGCCATGCCGACGGTTGCCACGGCCAAGGTCTGCAAGGTAGCAACCCAAAGCAGGCCGAGAAACGCCGCATCGTGGGCCGGCGGCCAGAAAGCACCGACGAAACTGGCCATCTGCTGACGGTTCTCCGCCTGCAGCAGCACGCCGGGGTTCAGCTCGCTCACGTAAAGCCCCGGCCACAGCAGCGCCAGGCACAACAGCGTCAGCAACAAACGGGGCAGCGCTGCGGGGTCGCGGGCGGCGGCGTTCAACATCGCGGAATCTGCACGGTCAGGGTCGCTCCCACGCTGACCGGCGAGGCCAGCTGTTCATTGGCGTAGAGCGCCTCAAGCAGGCTTTCGCTCACCGCCTCAGCCGGGCAGTCGAAGGCCACCTGCCCTTCGCGGATACCAATGACCCGCGGGAAATGCGCCAGCGCCAGCTCCACCGCATGCAGGCTGGCGACCAGGGTCACGCCATGCGCCTGGGCATGCCGATTGAGCAGCGCCAGGCTGTGATCGGCCAGGACCGGGTCCATAGCCGAAACGGGCTCATCGGCCAACAGCACCTCCGGGCGCTGGTAGAGCACTCGGGCGATGCCGACCCGCTGCAGCTGCCCCCCGGACAACTGCCCGCACTGGACGAACAGCTTGTCCGCCAGCCCCAGGTCAGCCAGAACCTGACGGGCTCCCGGCACATCGCCCGGATGCACCAGGTTGAGCAGGCCACGCAAGGTGCTCCACTGCCCCAGCCGACCGGCCAGCACTGCCGTCACCACTCGCTGGCGCGGCGGCAACGGCGGCGCCTGGTGCACCAGGCCGATGCGCGCGCGCAGGCGCTGGCGCGCGTGCGCCGACAACGCCCACGGCTGCGCGTCGAGCACATCGAGCAGCCCGGCGCTGGGCCGGGTGGCCGTGGCCATCAGGTGCAGCAGGCTGGACTTGCCGGCCCCGGAGGGCCCGATGATCGCAACCCGCTCCCCCTTGTCGATACACAGGTCGACGGCATTCAGGGCCTGTACCTTGCCGTGGCGCAGGCTGGCCTCGTGCAGACGAATGCTCACTTCAGCAGGCCGGCCTCGCGCGCGGCCTGCTCGGTACCCTGGTAGTTCTCAGGCTTGGTTTCGATGAAGCGGCTGGCGGCCTGCAGGTCTAGGATCACCTTGTCCGCAGGCTTGGCCGGATCCAGGGCGAGGAAGGCCTGCTTGATCTTCTCTTTCAGCGCCGGGTCCATTTTGCCGCGCACGGTCCAGTTGTAGTCGTAATACGTCGGTGTGGTGGCGAATACCTTGACCTTGTCGGTATCGACCTTGCCGGCATCGACCAGTTTCTGCCATACGCTGGCGTTGAGTACGCCTGCATCGACCTTACCCGCCGCCACCCAGGCCACGGTGGCGTCGTGGGCACCGGAATAGGCGACGCGGCTGAAGTAGCTCTCAGGCTTGATGTTGTCTTCCTTGAGCATGAAGTAGCGCGGCATCAGGCTGCCGGAGGTGGACGAAATCGAGCCGAAGGCGAAAGTCTTGCCCTTCAGGTCGGCCAGGCTCTTCACGTCAGGGTTGGCGGTGATGAACTTGGAGGTGAACTGGGCATCCTGCTCCCGCTGCACCAATGGCGTGGCGGTCGGGTCCTTCAGGTGCACCTGAACGAAGGTGAAGCCCCCCAGCCAGGCCAGGTCCAGGCGATCGCTGGCCAGCGACTCGACCACCGCTGGGTAGTCGGCGACCGGCACGAACTGCACCTTCATGCCCAACTGCTGCTCGAGGTATTCACCCAGCGGCTTGAACTTGCGCAGCAGTTCGGTCGGTGCTTCATCGGGGATGGCGCTGACGCGCAGGACGTCGGCGGCCTGGGCGACCACGGCGCAGCAGGACAACGCGAGACCGGCAAACAGTGCCAGGGGGCGTTTGAGCATGGGGGGTTCTCCGGTTCTATAGCGGGGCTTGGGTCAGTGTCGCATCGCGGGAAGTATAAGAGTCGCAGGCACAAAGGCCAGCTTTGCTACAATCGCGCATCACGAAAAGTCGAGGTGCACATGAGCGAGCCGATTCGTCTGACACAGTACAGCCACGGCGCTGGTTGCGGCTGCAAGATTTCTCCCAAGGTCCTGGATGTGATCCTCGCCGAGAGCGGTACGCAGGCCCTCGACCCGAACCTCTGGGTCGGCAACGCCTCGCGCGACGACGCTGCCGTATACGCCCTGGATGACGAGCGCGGCGTGGTCTCGACCACCGACTTCTTCATGCCCATCGTCGACGACCCGTACGACTTCGGTCGCATCGCCGCCACCAACGCCATCAGCGACATCTACGCCATGGGCGGCGACCCGCTGATGGCCATCGCCATCCTCGGCTGGCCGATCAACCTATTGCCGCCGGAGGTCGCCCGCGAAGTGATCCGCGGTGGTCGAGCGGTCTGCGCAGAGGCAGGCATCCCCCTGGCCGGTGGCCACTCCATCGACGCCCCGGAACCGATCTTCGGCCTGGCCGTGACCGGCGTGGTGAGCAAGCGCCACCTCAAGCGCAATGACACCGCCAGTGTCGGCTGCCGCCTGTACCTGACCAAGCCGCTGGGCATCGGCATCCTCACCACCGCCGAGAAGAAGGCCAAGCTGCGCGAACAGGACCAGGGCCTGGCCCGCGACTGGATGTGCACCCTCAACACACCGGGAAGCCGCTTCGGCAAGCTCGACGGCGTGCAGGCGATGACCGACGTCACCGGCTTCGGCCTGCTCGGCCACCTGGTCGAAGTCGCCGAAGGCAGCGGCCTCACCGCGCGCCTGCAATTCGCTGCGGTGCCGCGCCTGCCCAGCGTCGAACATTACCTGGCCGAGGGCTGCATCCCAGGCGGCACCTTGCGCAACTTCGACAGCTACGGCCACAAGATCGGCGCGCTGAGCGACGAGCAGAAGCACCTGCTGTGCGACCCGCAGACCAGCGGTGGCCTGCTGGTGGCAGTCAGCCCGCAGGGCGAGGCCGAATTCCTGGCCGTGGCACGGGAGCTCGGGCTCGAATTGGCGCCGATCGGCGAGCTGGTCGAGCGACAGAGCCACGCAGTCGAGGTGATCTGATGCGCCCCGACTGCACCGAGCTGAAACAGCTGTTCCTCGACGACGTGCCGATGATGGACATGCGCGCGCCGATCGAATTCACCAAGGGCGCTTTCCCCGGCGCCGTCAACCTGCCGCTGATGAACGACCAGGAGCGGCAGAAAGTCGGTACCTGCTACAAGCAGCAGGGTCAGGCCGCCGCCATTGCCTTGGGCCACCAGTTGGTCAACGGCGCGCTCAAAGAGCAGCGCCTGGAGGCCTGGGCGGCATTCACCCAGGCTCATCCCGACGGCTACCTCTACTGCTTCCGTGGCGGGTTGCGCTCACAGATTGTCCAGGGCTGGCTCAAGGAAGCCGGCATCCAGTATCCGAAGGTGGTGGGCGGCTACAAGGCCATGCGCACCTTGCTGCTGGAAACCACCCAGCAAGCGGTGCAGCACTGCGACTTCGTGCTGCTGGGCGGCCTGACCGGCACCGGCAAGACCGACGTGCTGCTCCAGCTGGACAACGTGCTGGACCTGGAAGGCCACGCCAACCACCGCGGCTCCAGCTTCGGCAAGCGCGCCACCGCGCAGCCGGCGCAGATCGACTTCGAGAATACGCTGGCCATCGACATCCTGAAGAAACGCGAGCGTGGCATCGACCAGTTCGTGCTCGAGGACGAAGGCCGCGTGGTCGGCAGTTGCGCGGTGCCGCTGGAGCTTTACCAGGGCATGCAACGCTATCCGCTGGTGTGGCTCGAAGACAGCTTCGCGCATCGCGTGGAACGCATCCTGCGCGATTACGTGATCAACCTGTGCGCCGAGTTCATCGCCGTGCACGGTGAAGAGGCCGGCGGCCCGCTGTTCGCCGAACGCATGCGCCAGAGCATGGCCAACATCTACAAGCGCCTGGGCGGCGAGCGCTTCCAGCGGCTGTCGGCGTTGCTCGACCAGGCGCTGGAGGAGCAGTTGCGCAGTGGTGACGTGAGCCTGCACCGAGGGTGGATCGAAGGGCTGCTCAAGGAATACTACGATCCGATGTACGCCTACCAGCGGGCGGCCAAGGCACAGCGGATCGAGTTCGCCGGAGACGGGGTGGAAGTGCGTGAGTACCTGAAGGCCCGGGCACTGCGTGAGCAACGCGGCGCCTGACTCGCAAGCCCGCTCCTACTCCCCTGTTGGAGCGGGCTTGCCCGCCCAACCACAGGGGTCACTGTACTCCGCGTCAATGCTTGTACAACTTGAACTCACGATCTATCCAGATCACATGAAAAATCCGCCCACTGCGGTACCCCACCATCACCACCAGGTCGAAAGCCCTGAACGCCAGCAGCCGAACATCTTCAGTGAGGAATGAAGGCAATACAGCCCTGATACTGCCGCGCGAAATCGTCTCCGTACCATAGCCATGGCGATCGAGCTGGCGGATCTCTCGCCACGTGCGCTGACTGATCTGACGCAAGCGCTCGAGCATCCTGGCGCGCTCTGCCTGCTGGCAGTCCTGAATGCACCAACCTGATTGCAGATACTCCAGTGAGAACACCGGGGGGCGCAGGTCCGACTCGTCAGACTCGCCAGCCATGTGGCGTGCCCTTACCTGATTTCCCTGGGCATCTCGCTCCTTGAGCCGCTTACGTACCATCGCTCAGTTCACCAGGTGATTCCTGAAATACCGTTGCATTTCGTCCCGGGGAATCTCCCGGCTGAAAGCGCCCTCCTGATAGTTGTCCCGCCAGGGGTCTTCTTCATGGGTCAGTTGACGGAGCTTCCACGCCGAATACTGCCCATAGACTTCGAAGACCTCCTTGATCAGGCGGGTCTGATCCCTGGAAAAGCAGGTCGGCTCGAACACTGCAGGCATCGGGACCGGGTTCGAGCCATGCTGGCTGAACCGACGGTAGAGGTCGGCCACGACCGGGCCATGCATCCAGGCCTCGATACGCTCTTCGAACAACGGGGCGCCCAGCAAGGCCAGGCTGAAGCCCTGCGCGTAGTAGACGAGCTTCTGCAGCTTCAAGTTCGAGATCTCACCCGTCTCGCCTTCCAGGGTGAGGAAGTAATTGGCGACATCGATGCTTTCAGGCATGTGCTCCTCCCTTGGTGAACGTGCTGTCCATGAGCTGTACAAAAATACAGCCATCAGCGTCGCGGCGATACCCTTCAGCCGACCAGTTCACCCGCCAATCTGTAAGCTGATGCTGCGCTACTGCCCCGGGCTGAGCACCCGTTCCAGCTCCGCCGCCCGGTCCTTGCTCATGTCCATCTCGCACATCGCGCCTTCGATGCGGTAGATGCTGCCGTTGCTCAACTTGCCGTGGAACGCGCAGTTGCCGTCGCGGTACTTCATCCAGGTGCGCTGTACTTCGCGCAGGTCCTTCTGCTGCTGGCTGTCGAGCTTGGCCATGAGCTGCTTGTAGACCCGGTTCAGCCGGTCATCCTGCAACCGGGTTTCGGCCTGGATGCAGGCGCCCATTGCCAGCGTGCTGGAGGCTTTGTCCATGCACTGGGTGTAAGTAGGCGAATAGTCCTCGGCCTGGGCGCCGGCAACGATCAGCAGGGCGGCGGCGCCGACCAGGCAATGCTTGAACATGGGCTTTCCTTTTCGCAAATGAATGCGGCACAGCCTAGCATTCTGCTCCGCCTTCGTTCACGCACAGCGCCTGGATTTGCGCCCGCAGCCAGCGGTGCCCGGCATCGCCGTCGCGCCGCGAGTGCCAGGCCTGGGCGAAGGCGAACGGCGAGATCGCCAGGGGCGGCGCGAACTGGCGCAGGGCCGGGTCCAGGCGAGCACCAACGAGGCTGCGCCGGGCCACGGTGAGCACCAGGTCGGTCCCGGCAATCACACTTTGGGCCACGCCCCAATGCGGCAGGGTCAAGGCGATGCGCCGACGCGCGCCCAAGGTGGCCAGGGCCTGGTCGATCTCGTTGTCGATGCCGGGGCGCACCGCCACCAGCACATGGGGGCGCGCCAGCCACGGGTCCAGCGCCAGGCCGCCGCGGGGCGGCAGGCTGGCGCGGTCGGCCAGACAGACGAAGGACTCCTCGAACAGCACCTGCTGGGCCATTTCCGTCGGCAACTCGGGAAACACACCCAGCGCCAGGTCCGCCTCGCCGTCGATCAACTGGCCGAGCATCGCCTCGCGGCTGCCCTGGGACACCACCAGGTCGATGCCCGGCGCTTCGCGTCGCAGCAGGCGCATCAACGCTGGCAACACCACACGGGCGCCATAGTCGGACATGGCCAGGCGAAAGGTACGCCGGGCCCGCGCCGGCTCGAAGCCCGGCGTGCCGAGCAATCCGTCGAGTTGCTGCAAAGCCTCCTGCAACGGCGCGTGCAGAGCTTCGGCGCGGGCCGTCAGTTGCAAGCGGCCACCGCGTCGAACCAGCAGCGGATCGGCGAAGATCTCGCGCAACTGCGCCAACGCATGGCTGACCGCCGGCTGGCTGCGGTGCAGGCGCAATGCCGCACGCGAGACATGCTGCTCGCTGAGCAGGGCGTGCAGGGACAGCAGTAGATTGAGGTCGATACGGCGCAAATCATCCATGCCACGAATACAGCCTGTGCAACGTTCGAATTTCCATCATTCAAATGCATAGCGAAGACTGACGCCAGTGTTTTCATCAGGAGTAGACACCATGCCCGCCAGCCTCTTCGCCGCCCTCCCCTTGCTCATCGCCCTGCTTGCCGGGGCCGCAGTGCCGTTTCAGGCGGGCAGCAACGCCGCGCTCGGACGCCTGCTCGGCCATCCGCTGTGGGCGGCCGGTGTTTCTTTGCTGGTCAGCCTGCTGATGCTGGTGCCGGCCCTGCTGCTGATGCGCGCGCCGCTGCCGCAGGTGCAGCAACTGGCCCATGCGCCCTGGTGGGCCTGGTTCGGCGGGGTTGCCGGGGTGCTCTACATCACCGCCGCGCTGGTGCTGACGCCACGGCTAGGCGCGGCGGGGTTCATCGTCTGCGTGGTGGCCGGGCAGGTGCTGTCGTCGCTGCTGATCGACCAGTTCGGCCTGATGGGACTGCCGGAGCGGCCGGTTAACCTGTTGCGACTGGCGGGGGTGGGGATGATCGTGATCGGGATGATCGTGGTGCAATGGGGGACGGCGCGGTAAGGCCATCACAAGCTTTGCGACTGCTCCGGCGGCACGATCACCTTGTGCGGCTCGAAACGCAGCGACGGCATCTGCGTACCGGCATACAGCGCCACGCTGAGGGCCGCGATCAGCGCCACATCGAGCCAGCCCCAGCCCGGTACATCCGCTGCTGAACGCGCCTTCCAGCACCACCAGAGCTGCCCCATGCAAAACACCAGGATCGCCATCAACCACAGGTAGAAGCCCGCGCCAAAGCCGGTCACGTCCTGGAAGGCGTAGCTCTGGTTGTCCGGCAAGCGGGTGATCGCAAAGCTGCTGGCCGCCAGATACAGCGCCAGCAGGCCGCACCCCAGTGCCAGGCGGCGGAACCGTCGGTGGGCGAGGATCGCCAACGCCAGCAGTGGGTTGGCGAACCACTGGTACAGGCCAAAGGCAATACCCCACGGCCCGTAGAGCAGCATCTGCAATGCCGGTACATGTCGCCCCGCACCTGTCAGGGCACCATCGAAGGCCAGGCCCAGCAGGTACAGGGCGAGGCTTGTGGTCAGGTAGAAAGCGGGCAAGTCAGGCACCTGGTAAAAGCGGACGAGCTGCGACCTTAACCCAGCCCCTGCCGTCTTTCCAAACCCAAGGCGCGTCTCGCCCTCCGACAAAAAGGCCGCGCAGCCAATCTGGAGAGTTCAGCCTGCCTGTACCTGCTCCATTGGCTCGTCGGAACTGCGAATCTGCACGCCCAGGCTGGGCATCTGAGTCGCCAGGTAGATCGTGCTCGTCAGCACCGCGATCAGCAGCACATCGAACCAGCGCCAGCGCGGCATATCCTGCGCCGTCTGCGCCTTGCGGCACCACCATCCCTGCCCCAGGCAGAACAGCAGGATTGCCAGTGTCCACAGGTAGTAGCCGGGGCCGAAACCGGTAAGCGGCAGGAAATCATAGCTGCGGTTGTCCGGCAGCCGCTCGATGCCCAGGCAACTGAGCGCCAGGCCCAGGGCGATCAGGCCCGCGCCAAGCGCCACCCGGCGAAAACGCCGGCGGGCGAGGATTGCCAGCCCCAACAACGGATTGGCAAACCACTGGTACAACCCGAAGGCAATGCCCCATGGGCCCATGACCAGTATCTGCAGCGCCGGCATATGCCCGTCGACGCCCATCAGCAGGCCATCGAAACACAGGCAAAGAAGGAACAGCACGAGGGTGAACATCACATAAAAAGCAGGCACGCGCAGGCTCCATCCAGCAGCGAAAGGCGCGACCATAGCGCAAGCGGGCGTCAGGCGACAGGCGGTTCGAGCAACAGACCGTAAAGCCCCGAGTCAGACAGCTCGCCGGCCACGCACCAGCGGGCGCGCAGGGTGCCCTCCAGGACGAAGCCCTGGCGCTCCAGGGTACGTGCCGAGCCTTGGTTGCGCGGGTCGATTTCCGCCTCCAGGCGGCGCAGGTGCAGGGTGTGGGCCAGGTAGTCGATGAAGCAGGTCAGCGCTTCATCCATGTAGCCCCGGCCCTGGGCCGACTTGGCCAGGCAGTAGCCGATTTCGCCCCGGCGCGAGGTCTCTTCGAGGTTGAACAGCTGGACCATGCCGATCAGCTCGCCATTGTCACGGCGGTACATGCCCAGCTTGAGCAACTGGCCGGCGGCATACGCCTCGCGGTCGGCGGCCAGGGCGCTCTCGGCCTCGGCCAGGGTCTGCCAGGGGGCGTGGTACCAGTAACGCATGACCTCGGGGTCGGCCATGATGGTCAGCCACTGCTGCGCGTCGCCATGACGCATGGGGCGCAACTGCAGGCGTGGGCTGTCGAGGCACAGGTCGCTGGGGAAACTGCGGGGGTCGGGCACGCCGGGACTCCTGTCCGGTGGTGAGGAGATGACAGTCTAACGACAGTGGCTCGGTCTGGCATCCCTGGGGCCGCTTTGCGGCCCCCTTTCACCGCTACCGGTTCAGCCCCAGCTCCATGTCATCGATCAGCCCCTTGGCCAGCCCGCTGAGAATCCGCGCCGCGCTGGCAGCCATGAGGTCACCCTCCATCTCGGCCTCGGTGGTGAAATGCGCCACGCAGCCGAGCAACACCGACAGGTCGCTGAAGGCGCGGTCGAAATTGAATTTCAGGAACAACCACCTCGATCCTTCTCACAGATTAGGGTGGCAGTCGTACGCATGGTGAGAAGCCCGTGTGTAACCATGAATCCACGGTCAGGCCAAAGCCTGCACGCGCACGACCGCCATTGACGAAATCGACATGGTTCACACAACGGGCTTCTCACACCCGGTCGCCAAATGTGACGACCCAGAGACGGTATCCCTGATGTATTTCCCGGCCAATTCAGAGCCTTCCGGCAGGCGCGTAGGATAGGTCCGAAGCGCTGGCTGGCTGAAGGATTTGGTTTCAAATTCGGAAATGTCTTACGGGTTTGGATCGAGGTCTTGATCGCGTTATGGCGGCCAGGTGCTTGACGATGGCCTTGCAGCGCCTATGAGACCGAGCGCCGCCCGCGCGGCGCATCGCTGGCAAGCCAGCTCCCACATTTGTTTCGGGCCAGTCTTGCCTGTGAAGTTGTCGCTGTCCGCCTTGGTGCATGTCTTGAGACCGGTGGGACACCAGTGGCGCCCACACTGAAACCGCGTCGTACCCACAAGGCGTACAGCCGCGGCGGCGCAGGCATAACTGGCCCGAAACAAATGTGGGAGCTGGCTTGCCAGCGATGCGCCGCGCGGGCGGCGCTCGATCTTATAGACGCTGCAAGATTTGCGGCGAACACTTGGTGGCCCTGATACGGTCATCAGCCCTCGCGGCTAAAAACCAAGAAAAGGCCAGGCTTGAGATTGCCGGAGGCTACAAAGCAGCCCCCTGCAAGCTACCTCAGAACCCCATGCTGAAGCTCACCACCACACCATGGTCGCGGTTCTCGCTGGACAGCTGCCCGGAGTAGCCGACCCCGAGCTTGCCGCTCGCGCCCACCGACAGGTCCACCCCGGCCTCGACCACCGCCGCGTCCTTGGCAATCGGCACACCCTCGGTGCTGAAACCGTCGCCGCCACCGATGAAGCGCAGATCGGCATCGGGCTTGTCGTCACCGAACGCATGGCGCCAGCCCACCGACAACCGCGGCGTGATGGTGCTGCCGTTGTCGAGCAGGATGCGCTTGCCAGCCCGCACGCCAAGGGTGGAGAAGGTCACATCCTGGTCGACCTTGCCCTCCAGCCGCCCTGCCCCGCCCTTCTCATGGGCGGTGTCGCTGTCGTAGTTGACATACGCCAGCCCGGCGAACGGCTCCAGGGCAATGCCGCCGGCATCGATGGCGTAACCCACCTCACCGAACACCTGGGCGCTGCGCGCCTTGTACTTGGCCTTGAGGCGGTCGTCATAGCTGCCCACGGTGACATCGCGCTTGGTGTCGATGTCGTGCCAGCTGTAGGCCACGCCCAGGCGAGCGGCGAAGGCATCCAGCTGGTAGCCGAGGTAGGTGGTCAGGTGGTAGCTGTCCACCGTGGCGTCCGAGCGGCGACGGTGCGCGTCGATGCTCGAGCGGGTGTAGCCGGCGGCGGCGCCCACTTTCCACTCATCGTCCAGCGCGCGGTCGACACCGAGCATGAAGCCCGACAGGTCGCGGTCGACGCTGGCATGGCTGCTGCTGCCGTCGTAGGTGCCCCAGCCGCCGATGGCGCGGATCCAGCCCACGGCCTGGCCCTGGCAGCCTTCGCTGGTCAGTTGCTGGTTGGCGGTCGGCGCCAGGGTGCGACGCGGGTCGTCCTGGTGGGTGCAGTCGGCTTGGCGCAGGCGGTCATTGACCGCGTCGCGGACGTAGCGCGAGTCCTCGATCAGCACGGTCGCGGTGCTGGCGTGGATCTCGCCGGACAGGCTGTCGAACGCCGCCTGGGCGCCCTGGCGGTCCAGCGGCAGCAGGTTGTTGACCAGCTCGGCCGGCGCCCCGGCACTTGCCAGCGCGGTGGCCACGCCACGCTGGTTACCGGTGGCGGCGACATCGGCGAAGGAGTTGCCGTTGCGGCTGACCGACAGGGTCACCTGGTTGGCGCCGTAGTCCAGCGAGCTGTTGAGGAACGCCGAGTTGGCCAGGTTGGTGGTGGCGAAGGTGCCGTTTACCCCGCCCGCGGCGCTGACCACGGTGTACTGGCCGTTGCCACTGGCCAGGTTGGCGACCATCAGGCTGCCGCCGAGGTTGGCGGTGCCGCCCACATTCAGGTAGTTCACCGGCGAGGTACCGAGGTCGATCACCAAGGTGCCGGTGGCGCCGTTGGTGAAGTTGCCCGACACGTTGAGGTTGCCGGCAGGCCCTGGCAGCACGGTGCCGTTGTTGGTCAGCCCGGCGACGGTGCCGTTGCCGGTCAGCGCGGCGCCGTTGGCCACCGTGACCTGGGCTGCGAGGTTGCTGCCCGGATTGGCGGCATCGCCTACCTGGAGCACGCCCTGGTTGACGTTGAAGGCGCCGCTGAATGGTTGGTTGCCGGTCAGCAGCAAGGTACCGCCGCCCTGTTTGGTGGTGGTGCCCGTACCGCTGAGGGTGCCATTGAAGGTGCCATTGCTGCCTTGGGCAAAGACCAGGTTGGCGTTGTTGAGGATGTTGCCCTGCAGGCTGGTGGTGTTGCCGACCAGGGTACCGCCGCTCACGGTAGTGCCACCGCTGTAGGTGTTGGCACCCGAGAGGATCAGAGTGCCAGCGTCGAGTTTCTCGATGCCGCCGGTACCGACCAGCGGCACGCTGACGGTGGCGGTGCCGCCAGCGTTGACACGCACCGGCGCCAGGCTGCCATCGCTACCGTTGACCGGTGTCAGGCTACCCCCAGCACCCGGAACGACCTGATAGCCGTTGCTGAGGAACTGCAAGCCCTCGAACGACTGGTTGCCCACCACGGTGACGGTGCCCGGAGTACCGCCGAAGACCGCGTAGCCACCACTCCAACCTTCGTTGCTGGTGCCGCTGGCGTTGGTCCAACCAGTGTTCGGCCCCCAGGTACCACTGCCGCCGCCGATGCTGCCATCGGGGTTGGTCTTGCCACCGTTCCAGAACTGCAATTCTTCGCCGTAGTTCTGCACCACCAGGTTGATCTGGTTGGCGATAGCGGTCTGCAGGCTCAGGTCACCCAGGACCACGCTGCCCGGAATGGCACCGAACACCAGGCCGTTGTCGGTGAGCGTGCCGCCGTAGCTGAACAGTTGGTAGACACCGGTACCGAAGCCACCGGCATCGGTAATGTTCAGCGTGCCGTCCAGCACCAGGTTGCCGTTGACCTTGACCACGGTGGTGGAGGCCGCCGGGGCGCCGAGGCTGAAGTCCAGGGCGCTGCCCGACGCCAGGTCGAGGCTGCCGACGGTGAGCGGCGTGGCGCTCTGGCCGGCAGCCAGGGTGGCGCCATTGGCGATCTGCACGGCACCGCCGTAGGTACCGCTGCCGCCCAGGCGGGCGCCGGTGGCGACCTGCACGGTGGCACTGTCGAGGCGGCCATTGACCAGCAGGCTGCCGGCGTTGACCTGGGTCGCGCCGGTCAGGCCATTGATGCCGGTCAGCAACAGTTCGCCAGTGCCGTTCTTGGTCAGGGTGCCAGTACCGGTGAGGTTGCCGGTGTAGCTGCCATTGGCGTTCTGCTCGAAGGTCAGGGCTGCGTTGTTGAGGATCGCGCCTTGCAGACTGGTGGTATTGCCCACCACGCCGCCTGCGTTGATCTGGGTGCCGCCGGTGTAGGTGTTGGCACCGTTCAGGGTCAACAGGCCAGCGCCATTCTTGATCAGCCCACCGGTACCGCTGACCACGCCGTTGAGGGTCAGGGCGTTGCTGCCGGCGATGGCCAGTGCACCGTTGAGCACGGCATTGTTGGCCAAGGTCACGGCGGTGTTGCTGTCCAGCGTGGTGCCGCCCGCGGCCGTCAGGGCGCCACTGCCCAGCGCGCTATCGTTGCCTAGCACCAGGGTGCCGCCGTTGAGGGCGGTACCGCCGCTGTAGCCATTGGCAGCGTTGAGCACCAGGGTGCCGCCGTCTTGCTTGGCGACGCTGCCGGTGCCGTTGAGGGCGACGTTGAGGGTGGCGGTGGCGCCGCTGTCGACCCGCAGGTTGGTGGTGCCGTTGCCCAGCAGTTCACCGGCCGTCCCCGCATTGAGCACATAGCCGTCGGTGACGAACTGCAGGCCGGTGATGCTGTGGCTGCCGTTCACGGTGACGGTACCGGGGGCGCCCTGGAACACGGCGAAGGTATCGTTCCAGGTGCCGTTGAGCACGCCGTTGGCGTCGGTCCAGTTGGTGTTGGTGGCATCCCAGACGCCGCTGCCGCCCTCGATCACGCCGTTGGCCACGGTCTGGCTGCCGTCCCAGAACAACACGTTGCTGGCGCCACCGACCACCAGGTTGACCTGGTTGGCGACGGCGGTCTGCACCGTCAGGTCGGTGACCGGTACCGGCGTGGTGCCGAAGCTCATGCCATTGTTGGTAAGGCTGCCGCCGTAGGCGAACAGGCGGTACACGCCGGCGCCGAAGCCGCCGATGTCTGTGACATTGAGGGTGCCACCCAGGGTCAAGTCGTTGGCCACGTTGACCAGTGGAGTGCCACCAGCCGACGGTGCCCCGAGCGAAGCGTTGAAGTTGGCGCCGCTGTCGAGCACCAGGTTGCCGGCGTTCAGGGTGCTGCCGCCGATGGCCGCCAGGTTGCCGCCGTTAGCCACGGTCACCGAACCACCGAGGCTGCCGACGCCGCTGAGGCTGGCGCCACTGGCCACGTTGACCGTGCCGCTGGCCAGCGAGCCATCCACCTTGAGGCCGCCGCCCTGCACGTTGGTAGTGCCGGTGTGGCTGTTGGCGCTGTTCAGTGCCAGGGTGCCGCTGCCGAGTTTGTTCAGGGTGCCGCTGCCGCTGATGTTGCCGCCGAACACGCCGCCCTCGACCGTCAGGCTGTTCCCGGCGGCGATCTGGATCGCGCCGCTACCGCCGATTTCACCCAGCGTGGTGTTGCCGTCGAGGTTGAGGCTGGCGCCACTGCTGACATTCAGCTCGCTCTGGGTGCCGAGGGCGGTGGTGCCGACGGTGCTCAGGCTGCCAGACAGGATATTGAGGATGCCGCTGAAGGTGTTGTTGCCCGACAGCGTCAGGTCAGCCAGGCCGCTCTTGTTCAGTTCGCCGGCTCCGCTGAGCACGCCGGCCAGGTGCAGGTCATTGCTGCCCAGCACGTTGAGCACGCCGCTGACATTGACCGGATTGGCCAAGGTGACGGCACTGGCGCTGTCGAGGTTGGCGTTACCGGTGACGTCCAGGCCGCCGCTGCCAAGGGCGGCATCATTGCCAACCACCAAGGTGCCGGCCTGCAGCTCGGTACCACCGCTGTAGGTGTTGGCGCCCATCAGCGCGAAGCGGGCGAAGCCGGCCTTGAGCAGGCGGCCGCTGCCGCCGACGGTGCCGCCGAGGGTCAGGTCGTTGCCGCCCAGAATCGTCAGGTCACCCGTGGCATTGACGCTGTTGGCCAAGGTCACGGCCTGGCTGCTGTCCAGGCTGGTGCCGGCCACGGTATTCAGGCTGCCGCTGCCCAGCGCGGTATTGGAACCCAGCACCAGGGTGCCGCCATTGAGCGCAGTGTTGCCGGCATAGGTGTTGTTGCCGGCCAGCGCCAGCCGGGCGCTGCCAGCCTTGACCAGGCCACCGACGCCGCCGATGTTGCCGCCCAGCGCCAGGTCGTTGCTACCGGCGATGTTCAACGGCCCCGCCAGAGTGATGGCATTGCCCAGCACGACCGAGGCGTTGCTGTCGAGGGTGGTACCCGCCGCAGTTTCAAGCGCACCGTTGCCCAGGGCCGTGTTGCTGCCGACGATCAAAGTGCCGCCACTGAGCACGGTACCGCCGCTGTAGCTGTTGTTGCCGTTGAGCACCAGGGTACCGCTGTCGAGCTTGTTGAGCTTGCCGACGCCGGTCAGGCCGACATCGAGGGTCGCCGTGGCACCCGGGTCGACCCGCACGCTGGTGTCGCCACTCGTGCCGTTGATCAGGTCGAGCACACCGGCGGTACCGGCCAGCAGGCGGTAGCCATCGCTGACGAACTGCAGGCCGTTGACCGTCTGGCTGCCGTCGACGGTGACATCGCCGGCTATACCCTGGAACACCGCGAAGGTGCTGCCCCAAGTGGTGTTGGTCAGGCCGTTGAGGTCAGTCCAGTTGGTATTGCCGGCATTCCACACCCCGGCACCGCCGTCTACCTGACCGTTGGGCACGTTCTGGCTGCCATCCCAGAATTGGATATTGAGCCCCGCAGCGCTGACCAGCAGGTTGACCTGGTTGGCCAGGGCGGTCTGCAAGGTCACGTCGCCCAGGCCCACGCCCAGCGGCAGGCTGCCGAAGTCCAGGCCGTTGTCGGTGAGGGCGCCGGTGTAGTCGAAGACGCGGTACACACCGTTGCCGAAGCCGCCGATGCTGCTGACATTGAGCGTGCCGTCGAGGGTCAGGTTGCCACCGACGTTGAACAGCGCGGTGCCGCCAGTGGACGGCGAGCCGAGGCCGATATCGACGATCGAACCGCTGTTGAGCACCAGGCTGCCGAGGCCCAGGGTCGCGCCGCTCTGCCCGGCCAGGTGGCCGCCGTTGTCGATCACCACCGAGGCATTGGCGGTGCCGCTGCCGGTAAGGGTCGCACCGCTGGCCACGGTCAGCAGGTTGCTGCCCAAGGTGCCGTCGACTTTCAAGGTACCGGCGTTGACCTGGGTATTGTCGGCCAGGTTGCTGCTACCGGTCAGGGTCAGGGTACCGCTGCCGACCTTGGTCAGGCCGCCCAAGCCATTGAGGGCGCCAGCGAAGGTGCTGCTGAGGTTGTTGCCGCCCAGGCTCAGGACGCTGCCGACGCCAACATCGACCAGGCCACTGCCGGTCAGGCTGCCAAGGCTGGCATTGCCATTAAGGTTGAGCTGGCCGCTGGCGCCGACATTGAGGGTGTCGACGTTGGCCAGCACACCGCTACCGAGCGTGGTGAGGGAACCCGCCTGGATATCCACGTTGCCGCTGAAGGTCTTGACGCCGACCAGGGTAAGGTCGTCGACACCGGTCTTGACCAGATTGCCGCTGCCGCCGAGGTCGCCACTGAGGATCAGCGCATTTGCGGTTTCGACAGTCAGGTTGGCGCCGTTGCTCAGGGCTACGGTGTTGCCCAGGGCCATGGCCGAGCTGTTGGCCAGGGTGGCATCGGCGGTGACCGCCAGGGTGCCGGTGCCCAGTGCGCCGCTGCTGCCCAGGGTCAGGCGCCCGGCGTTGAGCTGGGTGCCACCCTGGTAGCCGTTGTTGCCATTGAGGGTCAGGTTGCCGCTGCCGTTCTTGGTCAGGCCTGCCGTGCCGTTGATCACGCCGTTGAGGGTCAGGTCATTGCCGCCATCGACGGTCAGGCCAGCGTTGAGGGTGACGTTGTTGGCCAGGGTAGTGCTGGCGCCGCTGCTCAAGGTCGAGGCCCCGGCGACGGTCAGGGCGCCCTGCCCCAGCGCGTTGTCGTTGCCGACCACCAGCCGGCCGGCACCGAGGGTGGTGCCGCCCAGGTAGCTGTTGGCGCCGTTGAGGATCAGGGTGCTGGTACCGGCCTTGTTCAGGCCGCCGACGCCATCCACCACGCCGGTGAGGGTCAGGTCGGCGCTGCCCGGCAGGTTGAGGGTGCCGCCCAGGTGCACGTTGTTGGCCAGGGTGACGCCCGCACCGCCGGCATCGAGGCTGGTGTTGGCGCCGGTGCTGAGGTCGCCGCTACCCAGCGCGGTGTTGCTGCCGACCACCAGGGAGCCGCCATTGAGGGTAGTACCGCCGCTGTAGGTGTTGTTGCCGTTGAGGGTCAGGCTGGCGGCGCCGTTCTTGACCAGGCCGTTGTTGCCGGAGACCACGCCATTGAGGGTCAGCGCCTGGCTGCCGCCGAGGGTCAGGTTGCCACCGGCGAGGTTGACGGCATTGGCCAGTACCAGCGCCTGGCTGGCGTCGAGGCCGGCGGCGCCGTTGACGGTCAGGGCCCCGCTGCCCAAGGCGCCGGCATTGCCCAGCAGCAGGCTGCCAGCCTGCAGCGAGGTGCCGCCGGCGTAGGTATTGATGCCATTGAGCACCAGCTGCCCGACACCCAGCTTGTTCAGCGCCCCGGCACCGCTGATCACACCGTCAAGGGTCAGGGTCTGGGCATTGTTGATAGCCAATGTGGCAGCGGCGCCGAGGCCAATGGCATTGGCCAGTTGCAGCGCCCCGGTGGTGGCCAGGGTGCTGTTGCCGGTCACCGACAGGTTGCCCGTGCCCAACGCGGTGTTGTTGCCCAGCGTCAGGGTGCCAGCGCCAAGCGTGGTAATGCCTTGATAGGTGTTGGCGGCGCCGAGGGTCAGGTTGCCGGTACCGGTCTTGGTCAAGCCGCCGGTACCGCTGATCACGCCGTTCAATGTCAGGTCGTTGTTGCCGGTCAGGCCCAGGGTGTCGTTCAGCGTCACCTGGTTGGCCAGGGTCAAGGCACCCGTGGTGGCCAGGTTGCTGGCGCCGCCGACGACAAGGTTGCCGGTACCCAGGGCCTGGTTGTTGCCCAGGGTGAGCGTGCCGGCATTGAGGGTCACGCCGCCAATCAAGGTGTTGGCGCCACTGAGGGTGAGGTTGCCGACGCCGTTCTTGGTCAGGCTGCCGGCCCCCGTGACCAGCCCGCCCAGGCCCAGGTCGTTGCTGCCGGCGATGGTGAGGTTACCCCCCAGGTTGACGGTGTTGCCGATAGTGATCGCCGAGGCGCTGTCCAGCGTGGTCCCGGCAGCCGCGTTGAGCTGGCCGAGGCCGAGGGCGCTGGCGCTGCCGAGCACCAGGGTGCCGGCATTGAGATTGGTGTTGCCCAAATGGCCATTGGTGCCGTTCAGGGTCAGGGTGCCGCTGCCGGTCTTGGTCAGGCCGCCGACGCCGCTGACGTTGCCGCCCAGGGTCAGGTTTTGCGCCCCGGCGACGGTCAGGTTGCCGGCCAGGTTGACCTGGTTGGCCAGGGTGACGTTGGCATTGCTGCTGAGGGTGGTGCCGCCGGCTGCGTTCAGGGCACCCGTGCCCAGTGCAGTGTTGCTGCCTACCACAAGGGTGCCACCGTTCAGGCTGGTAATGCCCTGCTGGCTGTTGCTGCCGTTGAGGGTGAGCGTACCGGCACCAGCCTTGATCAGGTCACCGGTGCCGCTGAGCGCGCCGTTGAGGGTGAGGTCGTTGCTCCCCGGCAGGGTGAGGTTGGCGTTCAGGGCGACGGTGTTGCCAAGCGCCAGGTTGCCGGTGGCGTCCAGGCTTGAGGCGCCGGTAACGGTCAGGCCCCCAGTGCCCAGCGCCTGGGCGTTGCCCAGGGTCAGGGTACCGGCACCCAGGCTGGTGCCGCCGCTGTAGGTGTTGGCATTGCCCAGGGTCAGGTTGGCACCGCCGTTCTTGGTCAGGCTGCCAGTCCCCGAGACCACGCCGGACAGGCCCAGATCGGCGGAACCGGCGACAGTCAGGGCACCGCTGAGGCTGAAGGCGTTGCCGAGGGTGACAGCTGTATTGCTGTCCAGGATAGTGCCGTTGGCGGTGCTGACCGTGCCGGTACCGAAGGCAGTGTTATTGCCGACCACCACCGTGCCGCCATTGAACAGGGTGCCGCCGGTATAGCTGTTGGCCCCATTGAGCACCAGCGTGCCGCTGTCGAGCTTGGCCAGTTGGCCGCTGCCAGAGAGGCCAACGTTGAGGGTCGCGGTGACGCCCGGATCGACGCGCAAGGCAAAGGCGCCGTTGCTGCCGTTGACCAGGTCCAGGCCACCGGCGCCGATCAGGCGATAGCCGTTGGTGACGAATTGCAGGCCGGTGGCGGCCTGGGTGCCGACCACGGTGACATCGCCCGCGATGCCCTGGAAGACCGCGAAGTCGCTGGCCCAACTGCCATTGAGCACGCCGTTGACATCAGTCCAGTTGGTGTTCCCCCCGTTCCACGTACCGGTCCCGCCGTCGATCACACCATTGGGCACGCTCTGCGCCCCATCCCAGAACTGCACGGTGCCGGTGGCGCCGCCGACCAGCAGGTTGACCTGACTGCCGATGGATGTCTGCACCTGTAGGTCGCCGGGCAACACGACACCCGGCACGTTGCCGATCAGCAGGCCGTTGTCCACCAACCCGCCGGTGTAGTCGAACAGCCGATAGATACCGGTGCCGAAGCCGCCGAGGTCGGTGACGTTGAGGGTACCGTCCAGGGTCAGATTGCCATTGACGCTGACCACTGCGGTGCCGCCGGTGGCCGGCGATGCCAGGCCAAAGTCGAGGATCGAGCCGCTGTGCAGGGTCAGCGCACCAGTGCTGAGGGTCGCGCCGCTGTTGGCCAGCAGGTGCGCGCCGTTGGCAATGTCGACTGCGCCCAGCAGGCTGCCGGTACCACCGAGGCTGGCGCCGCTGTTGACCTGCACGCTGGGGCTGGCCAGCGAGCCCGTGACGTTGAGCAGGCCGGCATTGACCGTGGTATTGCCGCCGAGCACGTTGACGCCGGACAGTTCGAAGCTGCCAGTACCGGTCTTGATCAGCCCGCCACTGCCCGCCAGGGCACCACTGAACACACTGTTGAGGTTGTTGCCGCCCAGGGTCAGGTCACCGCCGCCGGCGATGTTCACCGTGCCGGCCCCGCTCAGGCCACCGATGGTGGCGCTGGCACCGAGATTGAGGCTGGTGCCGGCGCCGACGCTGACCGCCGAGGTATTGCCCAGGGCCGTGTTGCCGACCGTGGTGATGCTGCCGCCAAGCAGGTCGATGGCGCCGCTGAAGGTGTTGTTGCCGGTGAGCGTCAGGTCGGACACGCCGTTCTTGATCAACCCGCCGGTACCACTGAGCACACCGCCCAGGGTCAGGTTGTTGCTGCCGCCCAGGGTCAGGTTGGCGCCGAGGTTTACGTTGTTGCCCAGGGTCATCGCCACGCTGTTGGCCAGCGTCGAGGCGCCGCCGACGTTCAATGCCCCGGTGCCCAGCGCGGCGGCGTTGGCCAAGGTCAGGGTGCCGGCATTGAGGTTCAGGCCACCGCTGAAGGTGTTGGCGCCGCTCAGGGTCAGATTGCTGCTGCCGTTCTTGGTCAAGGCCCCCGCACCGCTGATCACGCCGCCCAAGGTCGTGGTGTTGCTGCCTGGCAGGGTCAGGGTGGCGCCGTTGCCAAGGGCGATGGCGTTGCCGAGGTTGAGGGTAGCGCTGGAGTCGAGGCTGGCATTGCCACCCACGCTCAAGGCGCCGCCGCCGATGGCGTTGTTGTTGCCCAGGATCAGAGTGCCGGCATTGAGGGTGGTGCCGCCACTGTAGGTGTTGTTGCCGTTGAGGGTCAGCACGGCGCTGCCGTTCTTGACCAGTGCACCGCTGCCGCTGATGAGGCCGCCAAGGTTGGTGGCGTTGCTGCCCAGCACGGTCAGGGTGCTGCCACCCAAGCTGATGCCGTTGGTCACGGCGACGGCGGTACTGGCGTCGAGATTGGCGTTGCCGCCCACGGTCAGGGCGCCGATGCCCAGCGCGGTGTTGCTGCCCAGGGTCAGCGTGCCGGCATTGAGCTGGGTGCCGTTGGTGTAGAGGTTGTTGCCGCTCAGGGTCAGGTTGGCGTTGCCATTTTTGACCAGCGAACCGATGCCGCTGACCACGCCGCTCAGGCCCAGGTCGGCGCTGCCATCAATGGTCAACGGGCCGGCGATGTTCACGTCGTTGGCCAGGCTTACCGCCGTATTGGCATCCAGGTGGGTACCTGCCAGGGTATTGAGGGTACCGGTACCCAGCGCGGTGTTGCTGCCGACCACCAGGGTACCGGCGTTCAGGCGGGTGATGCCGCTGTTGCTGTTGTTGCCGGTCAGGGTCAGGGTGGTGCCGCCATTCTTGGTGATGCCGCCGGCACCGGCGATGGTGCCGCTCAGGGTCAGGTCGTTGCTGCCGGGCAGGATGAAGTTGCCCGCCAGGTTGAGCGCGTTGCCAAGGTTCAGCCCGGCCACGCTGGTGTCCAGTGTGGTGTTGTTGGCGGCGTTGAGCGCGCCGGTGCCCAGTGCGGTGTTGCTGCCGACCACCAGGGTGCCGGCGTTGAGGGTAGTGGCGCCGCTGTGGGTGTTGTTGCCGCTCAGGGTCAAAGTGGCGCTGCCGTTCTTGATCAGACCACCAGTGCCACTGAGGGCGCCGGCCAGGGTGAGGTTGCTGGTGGTCGGCAGGGTCAGGTCGGCAGCGAGGTTGACGGCGTTGTTCAGGGTCATCGCCGTCGAGTTGGCGAGGGTCGATGCGCCACCGACCGTCAACGCGCCGGTTCCCAACGCGGCGGCGCTGGCCAGGGTCAAGGTACCGGCATTGAGGGTGAGGCCGCCGCTGAAGGTGTTGGCGCCGCTCAGGGTCAGGTTGGTGGCGCCATTCTTGACCAGTGCGCCGGTGCCGCTTATCACCCCGCCCAAGGTGGTGGTGTTGCTGCCTGGCAGGGTCAGGGTGTTGCCGGCGAGGTTGATGGCGTTGCCCAGGTTCAGGGTGCCGCTGCCGTCGAGGCTGGCATTGCCGCCCAGGGTCAGGCCGCCAGTGCCCAGGGCATTGCTGTTGCCCAGGGTCAGCAGCCCGGCGTTCAGGGTGGTGCCGCCGCTGAAGGTGTTGTTGCCATTGAGCGTCAGGCCGGCACTGCCGCTCTTGACCAGGGCGCCGGTGCCGCTGATCTGCCCGGTCAGGGTAGTGGCGTTGCTGCCCAGCACGGTCAAGGTGTTGCCGCCCAGGCTGATGCTGTTGGTCGCCGAGACGGCGGTACTGGTGTCCAGGTTGGCGTTGCCGCCCAGGGTCAGGCCGCCGATGCCCAGTGCGGTGTTGCTGCCGAGAACCAAGGTACCGGCATTGAGCTGGGTGCCGTTGGTGAAGGTGTTGCTGCCACTCAGGGTCAGGCTGGCGTTGCCGTTCTTGACCAGCGAGCCGATGCCGCTGATCACGCCGCTCAGCCCAAGGTTGGCAGTGCCGTCGATGGTCAGGGGGCCGGCGGCAATGACGTCGTTGGCCAGGCTGACCGCGGTGCTGGCGTCCAGGTGAGTCCCCACGGCGGTGTTGAGGATGCCGGAACCCAACGCCGTGTTGCTGCCGACCACCAGGGTGCCGCCATTGAGGAAGGTGGAGCCGCTGTGGGTGTTGGCGCCGGTCAAGGTCAGGGTGGTATTGCCGGCCTTGCTCAGGCCGCCGCTGCCGGCGATGACGCCACTCAAGGTCAGGTCGTTGCTGCCGGGCAGGTTGAGGTTGCCGGCCAAGTTCAGGCCGTTGCCGATGTTCAGCCCGGCGACACTGGTGTCCAGGCTGGTGTTGGCCGCGGCGTTGAGCACGCCGGTGCCTAGCGCGGTGCTGCTGCCCAGCACCAGGGTGCCGGCGTTGAGCGCGGTGGCGCCGCTGTGGGTGTTGTTGCCGCTGAGGGTCAGGCTGGCGCTGCCATTCTTGACCAGGCCGCCGGTGCCGCTGAGGGTCCCGGCCATGTTGAGGTTGTTGGCGCCTGTCAGGGTCAGGTTAGCGCCCAGGTTGACGGCGTTACCCAAGGTCATCGCCGCGGTGTTGGCCAGCGTCGATGCGCCGCCCACGGTCAGGGCCCCGGTACCGAGCGCCGTGGCGCTGGCCAGGGTCAGGGTGCCGGCGTTGAGGGTGAGGCCACCGCTGAAGGTGTTGGCGCCACCCAGGGTCAGGTTGGTGCTGCCGTTCTTGACCAGCGCGCCGGTGCCACTGATCACACCACCCAGGGTGGTTGCGCTGGTGCCAGGTAAAGTCAGGGTGTTGCCGGCCAGGTCGATGGCGTTGCCCAGGTTCACCGCCACGCCCGCGTCGAGGCTGGCGTTGCCGCCCAAGGTGAGGCCGCCGGTGCCCAGGGCGTTGTTGTTGCCCACGGTGAGGACCCCGCTGTTGAGGGTCGTGCCGCCGCTGAAGGTGTTGCTGCCGTTGAGGGTCAACCCGGCGCTGCCGTTCTTGACCAGAGCGCCGGTCCCGCTGACCACGCCGCCCAGCGTGGTGCTGCTGGTGCCCAGCAGGTTCAGGGTATTGGCGCCGAGGTTGACGGCGTTGCCCAGGCTTACCGCCGTGCTGGCGTCCAGGCTGGCGTTTCCAGCAAGGGTAAGTGCGCCGGTGCCCAGGGCGTTGCTGTTGCCGACGGTGAGCTTGCTGGCATTGAGGGTAAGGCCGCCGCTGAAGGTGTTGTTGCCGTCCAGCGCCAGGTCCCCTGCCCCGCTCTTGACCAGCGTACCGGTACCGCTGATCACGCCACCCAGGGTGGTGGCGCTGGTGCCGAGCAGGCTCAGGGTGTTGGCGCCAAGGCTAATGGCGTTGCCCAGGCTTACCGCGCTGCTGGCATCGAGGCTGGCGTTGCCACCCAGGGTCAGCGCGCCGCTGCCAAGGGCACTGCTGGTGCCGACGGTAAGCTTGCCACCCGCCAGGGTGGTACCGCCACTGTAGGTGTTGGCACCGTTGAGGGTGAGGTCGGCGGCGCCCGCCTTGGCCAGCGCACCGATGCCGCTGATAATGCCACCCAAGGTGGTGGCATTAGTGCCAGCGAGGGTGAGCGTGCCTGCGCTCAGGTCAATCGCGTTGCCCAGGTTGAGCGCCGAGGCACTGTCCAGGATGCTGCTGGCGGTCACCGTCAGGACGCCGCTGCCCAACGCCGTGTCGCTACCCAAGGTAAGCGTTCCGCCGCCCAGGGAGGTGCCGCCACTGAAGGTATTGAGGCCATTGAGCGTCAGGCTGCCGGTGCCGCTCTTGACCAGCGAACCGGTGCCGCTGAGTACGCCGCCAAGGGTCAGTGCGTTGCTGCCGGGCAGGGTCAAGGCCGCGTTCAGCGCCACCGCATTGTTCAACACCAGCGGCACGCTGCCTTGCAGGCTGCCGGCGCCACTGACGGTCAGCCCGCCACTGCCGAGCGCCGTGGCGCTGGTCAGGTTGAGGCCGCCAGCGGCCAGGGTGGTACCGCCACTGTAGGTGTTGCTGGCGCCAAGGGTGAGCAGCCCGGCACCGGTCTTGGTCAAGCCGCCGACACCCGAGACCACGCCGTTGAGGGCCATGTCGGTGGCGCCACCCACGTTCAGGCCGGCATTCAAGGTCAGCGCATTGTTAAGACCCAGGCCTGCCACCGTGCCCGCGAGACCACCGCCGTTCACTGTGATGCCACCGGTGCCGAAGGCGCTGGCGTTGTCGAAGTTGAGCAAGCCACCGTTGAGGGTGGTCTGGGTGGTGCCGTTGAGCAATTGCCCGATCAGCGACCAGGTACCGCTGTCGACGATCAGGCGGTTGAAGTTGATGTAGTTCGAGGCGTTGATGGTGCCGCTGCCCGTGGTGCCGCTGCCGCCGCCGATGGCGTTCTGCAACGCCAAGGTGTTGGTGCCGCCAGCACCGCCGTCGACCACGCCAGCAGGCGCGAAGCCCAGGTTGGGGTTACTGGTGACCAACAGCGACACACCGACACCCGCCCCCGCGCTGAGGCTGGAGCCGGTAATGGCGTTGAAGCGGTTGGTACTGCCGGCGCCCATGGACAGGCTACCGGTCAGGCTCCCGGCGTTGGTGAAGGTGTTGCCGGCTGCGGACGCCTGAAATGCCGTGCGACCCAGCACGGTGCCGGTGTTGGTGAAGTTTACTGTTCCGCCCCCGCTCACGGCGATGACCGGGGTGTCCTCGCTGATTATCGTCAGACTGGCCAATGCCGTGGAGCCGATGCTGCCGGCGTTGTTGATGGTAGTGACGCCGCCGGCAGCGTTACGCACGTCCATTGCCATGCCGGTAAGGTTCAACAGGCTCGCGCCCAGCACCGCCCCGGTTCCTCGAATCACACCCGTGGCATTGTTGGTGATGTTGATGGTACTGGCAGTGCTGGTGTTGCCGATCACGGCGCCGGTGGACTGGATGCTCAGGATCCCCAGCAATGACGGGTTGACGGTACCGGAGTTGTTCAACGTGATGTTGTTGCCGGTGAGCGACAGCGCGGTGCCGCCCACGCCCAAAAGCACGCCCAGCGAGGCACCGGTGTTGACGTTGACGGTGAGGCCGCTGCCACTGTTGGAATAGCTCGGCGCAAGCGGGTTGGCCGCGCCGCTGCAGGTCACCGTGGAACCGGCCAGGCTGCAGGCGGCCAGCGCCTGTTCACCGTGCAGACCAAAGGCCATGGCAGTCACGGCCAGGCTGACGGCCAGCGACAGTTGGGAGAAACGGGCGGGCGAACGGGGGGCGGCGCGACTGTCCACGGAGAGCTCCTTCGTGGATCAGGCGATTCAGTCCTTGAAAGCGTGCACAGCGGGTTGGGCAAGAGCAGTGACACACGCGGCGGCCGAAACACCTGATCTATGGCTACGAATATCCTTTGAAGGAATGTGTAGCCGCTCAGGGGCGGGCGGTTTGGCGTCGAAGCCGGTCAAATGGTGTTAATACTTTGTCGAGGCGGCACGTGTTTCGCGGGTTTCAGCGATGCATTCATTGGATCCAACCGACGAACGGTAGTGCCTGCTCCGCGACGAGCAGGCTTGACCCGAGCAGGTTCAGGCGACCTCCGCCCCGTCATCCGGCCAATGCGGCTCGTTGGCGCCCGGCGGCGTCAGCGGTGGCAGGCCATAGGCTGCCCGAGCGTCGTCACAGCTCGGATTGTGCACGCCGTTCTCCCACGACGCCTCAAACTCGCGGCAGGGGCTGGAGCGATTCTCGTAGATGGAGCACGCCACCTGCGTGCCGATCTCGCCACCGAGACTGACGCAACGGCAGGGCTTGGCGTCGGTGCCAATCATGGCGACGCGGGTCGGGTTGATCTGCACAACCAGGTCGTCGGGCACCAGGCCACCGGCGGACTGGCACTCACCCCAGAAGAAAGACACACGAAAGTAGCCGCAGCAGGCGCCGCAGGTCAGGCAAGGGTTCTGTTCGGACATGATGACCAGGGAGGGAGGTTGTTTTTATCGGGGCGGGCGCCCGCGGCGCTATTTGTAATCCAGGCGCGGGCGGCTGAGAAGAGGGGGAATGAAAAAAAGATCGCCGCTGATCGGCGATCTGAAAGTCGTGATCGATATCGCCTGTATCGGCCCATCGCCGGCAAGCCGGCTCCCACAAGGTCCGGTGCCATCCTGTGGGAGCCGGCTTGCCGGCGATGAGGTCGGACCTGTTTACTTGCTGGTCAAACCATCGGCGCGGAACATCTGGCGGATCCCGCGAATAGCCTGGCGGATACGGTCCTGGTTCTCGATCAGGGCAAAGCGCACATGATCATCGCCGTAGTCACCAAAGCCGATCCCCGGCGACACACAGACCTTGGCCTCGGCCAGCAGCTTCTTCGCGAACTCCAGCGAACCCAGGTGAGCGTACTGCTCAGGGATCTTCGCCCACACGTACATCGACGCCTTGGGGTTCTCGACCATCCAGCCCAACTCGTGCAGCCCCTTGACCAGCAGGTTGCGGCGCTGGCGGTACTGCTCGGCGATATCGCGCACGCATTGCTGGTCGCCTTCCAGGGCGGCGATGGCAGCCACCTGCAGCGGGGTGAAGGTGCCGTAGTCGTGGTAGCTCTTGATCCGCGCCAGGGCGCTGACCAGCTCCGGGTTGCCGACCATGAAGCCGATCCGCCAGCCGGCCATGTTGTAGCTCTTGGACAGGGTGAAGAACTCCACCGCGATGTCCTTGGCCCCCGGCACCTGCATGATCGACGGCGCCTTCCAGCCGTCGTAGACGATGTCGGCGTAGGCCAGGTCGTGCACCACCAGCACATCGTACTGCTTGGCCAGGGCCACCACGCGCTCGAAGAAGTCCAGCTCCACGCACTGCGCGGTGGGGTTGGAAGGGAAGCCGAGGATCATCATCTTCGGCTTGGGGATCGACTCGCGGATCGCCCGCTCCAGCTCGTTGAAGAAGTCCACGCCAGGCACCAGCGGCACCGAGCGTACCTGGGCGCCGGCGATCACCGCACCGTAGATGTGGATCGGGTAGCTGGGGTTGGGCACCAGGACCGTGTCGCCGTGGTCTAGGGTGCCGAGCATCAGGTGCGCCAGGCCTTCCTTCGAGCCGATGGTGACAATGGCTTCGCTCTCCGGATCGATGTCGACCTCGTAGCGTTCCTTGTACCAGTTGGAGATGGCGCGGCGCAGTCGCGGGATACCACGGGAGGTGGAATAGCCATGAGTATCTTCGCGCTGGGCAACCTGCACCAGCTTCTCGACGATGTGCGGCGGGGTGGCGCCATCGGGGTTGCCCATGCTCAGGTCGATGATGTCCTCGCCACGGCGGCGGGCGGCCATCTTGAGCTCGGCAGTAATGTTGAACACGTAAGGGGGGAGACGATCGATGCGCGCAAAGCGGCGCGGCGAACCTGGGTTGGCCATGTGTTCCTCAAGAGACGTAAGCGCCCGGAACCGTCCGAGCGACGCTGGCCGCTGCGGCGGCCGACAAACAACATAATCCCGCCACGATCACTTCGTAAAGGATAATTTCCTGTTTTATTAGATTTTTTCAGACGCTTTCTTTGAAAAAATCGTAATTACAGAACCACCCTCTAGCAGGCGATGCTTGCCGTAACACCGGCAAGCATCGCCGTCAAAGGGCTCAGTAGACCTGCACCCGCCATAGTTCGCGCGCGGCCGAGGCCGCGCTCATCGGCAGCCGCCCATGCAAGGTCTGGTAGTTGTCGATCAGCACCAGATCACCCGCCTGCCACTCATGGGCAATCAGGCATTCGGGGTCGTAGACCAGTTCGTCGAGCTGGCTGATCAATGCTTGCTGGAAGGCTTCATCATGCCCCTGCACCTTCTGCTCGAGGGTCTGCAACGACGACTGGCAGCCCTCCTGATAGCGCAGTACCGGCTCGCCACTGCGCGGATCGAGGTCGACCAGCGAGTAGCTGCGCGGCGAACCGCCGAAATAGGTCATGCGCGTGTAGTAGGTCAAATCGATGCCCTGCCACTGGCGGGCGGTGCGCAGGCCCACCTTGCGCAAGGCGTTGCGGCTGTCGACGACGGTGGTCTGCCCTTCCCCCGGCTGTGGCGGCGTCTTGCAATACAGCATGAAGGTGTGGGCGCAGAACTTGGGATCGCGCTGCACCAGCGGATCGCTGTCGGGCAGCATGTTGAGGTCCCAGTGCAAGGGCGTCTTCTCCAGTGAATGCACCACGCCTTGGGGCTGGTCGGCCGGCTTGACCACATGTACCTCACCAAAGGACCAACGGTAGATGGTGCCGAAACGCTCGCAGTCGGCGGCGAATGCCTCCTGGTCGGTGAATTCACAGCCTCTGAGGCAGACAAAACCGAAACTGCGCACCAGGGCCTGCAAGGTCTGGGTGGACAGTCGCTGGAAACCCAGCCCCAGCGGGTCGCTGACCAGCAAACCGAACAGGGGGAGCTTCTGCAATGTGAAGCTGAAGCCCTCAAGCGCCTCGCCCGCTGTTTCGTGGAACAGCCACGGCTGCCCCTGCCAGGTCACCAGTACATGCCGCGCGGGGTCGATCTGCGCGCGGCCTCGCAAGGTCTGGCGACCGTCCAGCTGGCGCACCGGCACTGCATGCCACGGGCTAGCCACATGATCGAGCCCCTCGGCCAAGGCTACGGTGAACTTGGGGCCCGCATTGTCGTACTGGTGCACCGACAGGCGCACGTGGCCGGGGAAAAACCGCTCGACCGCCGCATTCAAGGCCTGGCCGCGCAGCATCATCTGGTAGGCCTTGTAGCTGATCTGGCGCAGGTGCTCGTCTTCGTCCTGCCCGGCCTGGCGGCATAGGCGCAGGTCGTTGTAGAGGTGGCTGCACAACTTGTCGTGGGTCCGGCCCAGGGCCTCGTCGTGCTGGCACTGCTCGATCAGCGCTTCGACGTTCTTCCACGGCAGGCGGGCCTGCTTGATCAGAGTGGCGCGCAGGGCCTCGGCACTGCTGGCCTGGGGGAACAGGTCTTCCATGCTCACCCAGCGGATGCAATGGGTCGTGCACAGGGTGCGCAGCGCCTGGTTGTAGGCGCGGCGCACGTCGTCCGGCACGCCGACGATATCGTTGAAGGTGGTGCCGTCGCTGAGGATTGCGATCTCGCAGCCAGGGGCGTGGAGCTCGGCGAGTTGCTGGGCGAGGCGGTCGAGGCGCTCGATGGCGATCACCTCGCCATGATCGGGCAGCACGCCAAAGGTCTTGTCGTGATCATTCGGCGACTTGCACGGGAAACCCGGCAACACCATGCGCAGCGGCTCGCAGCTGTCGAAGCAGCGCGCCAGGTCGCGGGCCAGGTGCGCCCTGCCCGCTTGGTCGAAGCGGTCGCCTTGCGCCTTGAGCAGGTAACCGTCCAGCACCTGGCCGACGGCTTCCATCCAGCTGTCTTTGTCTTGCATGTCGTGTCTTCCTTGAGAACGGCTACAGCGAACCGATTGGCGTTGCGGATTGGCTTGCACGGTGGCGCACTTGCTCCGGGCCCAGGGCCCGGAGCAAGTGCAAGGGCTGTTGGCAATGGAACTGCGGCCGCTGCTCGAGCAAGGCTTGCCACACCCCGTAGCCCCAACCGACGGCGGCAGCGGGCATGCCGGCGGCCTTGGCGGTCAACAGGTCGATGGGGGTATCGCCGACGAACAGGCAGTGGCCTGGGTCGATGCCCAGCCGTTTAGCGGCCCGCAGCGCGATGTCCGGTGCCGGCTTGAGCCGCTCGCCGGGACGATGGCCCAGCACCGCGCCAAATCGCTGCGCGGGCAGCAGCCCTTGCACGACACGCTCGGCGAGCGGGTGGGCTTTGTTGGTGACGACGGCCATGGGCAACCCTTTGCCGGCAATCGTCTCGATCAGGTCGACACAACCGGGGAACGCTCGGGAACGCTGGACCAGGTTGTCGTGATAACAGCTGCTGTAGTCGTCATGCAGGCGTTGGCGTTGCTCGGCGTCGAGGCCGACCGCGGCCCGCTCGAGCATCGCCGACACACCGCCACCGATCATGCCGCGCACCTCATCCGGCTGCAGCGCGCGCAGCCCGTGCAGAGTCAGCACATGATTCAGGCACCAGGCAATATCAGGCAGGGTATCGACCAAGGTGCCGTCCAGGTCGAACAGAACCGCGCGTATGTCCATTGGCGCCACCCTCACTGTGCGCTGGCGTAGTGGCAAGGCCGGCCACGGCGGAATACCAGCCGGCTGTAACGCTCATCGACATTGCTGCGTCGGTCGAGGGTCACCACGCCACGGCGCTTGATCGCCACCGAATGCCAGGGGGTGCGCCACAGGTCGCTGGTCGGCACCAGGCGGATGCCGATCTTGCTCGATACCGCCAACTGCGGGTGAATCGACAGGCGCAGGCAATGCGGATAGCGCGCTTGCAGCAACGCACTCCAGGCCTCACTACGCTGGATCACCCGCTGGGAGGCGGGCTTGGCCGCCTTCTTCACCGCGTTCATGCTCATGCCTTCGAACTCCACCAGCCCGGCGTAGTCCTCGGCGAGGAAACGATGGATGCCGCAGTACATCAAGCGCATGTGCTCCTCGTCCTCGAAGCGCTGCTGCAGGGCGCGCAGCGACTGGCCATGCTCGATCATCAGCTCTTCGCGCATGGAGTCCAGGCAGCCCAGTTGCGGATAGGCATCCTTGAGGTCGAACAAGGTGAAACGGCCGGGATAGTGCTGGCCGGCATAGCGCTGGATATCGTCGGTGTAGGCCTGGACATGGGCATCGGGCACCCGCACCAGGTCGGCGAAGACATAGCCGTCCGAGCAGATGTGAATGACCGCACCGGGGGCATGCAATGCGCGGATTTCCTCAGCCAGGCGATTCAGCTCGTCGATGGCATGGTGCTCTGCCAGGTCGGGGAGCGGGCCGAGGGTCTTCTGGCGGTTGGGCGACTTGCCGGGGAAGGCCGGGAGGACCATCTCCACAGGCAGGCCGCGCTCGACGGCCTGCAGCACCTTGGGCAGGTGCGGGGCGAGCACGGCATCGCCCAGCGCGTCATCCTGCCCGGGGGCCAGGCTGCGCCGACGAAACAGGCATTCGAGGATGGCCAACGCGGTATCGGTGTTGGCGCAGGCATGGCGTTGGCGCAGCGAAGCCGCGCACGCCGAAGGAGCGAAGCTCGATTCGGTCATGGAACAGTCCTTGTCATGTGGATCGATCCGAATGGATCGTGGCCTACCTTGGCCTACAGGTCATCCTGACCTGCGGCGCATAACATCCGGCAAAGGACATGGCGCTGTCAACTGCCCTTCGAATGAATTTTCCGAGACAAAAAAAAACGCCCCGGCAAGCCGGGGCGTCTTGTGCAGCAGCGGTGTTTCAGCGTGCGTAGGTCATCAGCACGTCGGCCGCGGTCTGGCTGTCCACGCCCATCATCACGCTCAGGGCAGTGACGGTGAGGATGGAGAAGCCAAACACCTTGCGCGCCCACTTGCTGTCGTCCTCGGCCTTGTAGCCGCCCCAGGCCATGTACAGCCAGTACAGGCCCATGGCGGCCGCCACGGCGAGATAACCCAGGCCGGCGTAGCCGCCGAGGGTCAGCATCAGGGTGGCGAGCACAAAGGCCAGCACGTACAGCACGATCTGCTTCTTCGCCGCGAGGATACCGCGCGCCACCGGCAGGACCGGGATGTTGGCGGCGCTGTAGTCCTTGAAGCGGAAGATGGCGATGGCAAAGCTGTGCGGCATCTGCCACAGGCTGAACATCACCAGCAGCGTGAACGCGGCCAGGTCGAAGCTGTTGCTCACGGCGCAGTAGCCGATCACCGGAGGCATGGCACCGGACAGGCTGCCGACCAGGGTGCCGTGCACCGATTTGCGCTTGAGCCACAGGCTGTAGAAGCCGACGTAGACCACGAAGCCAACCAGGGCGCAGAACGCCGACAGCGGGTTGGCCTGGACATACAGCAAGCTGAAACCCGCCACCCCGAGCAGGGTGGCGTAGATCAGCGCCAGGGGCAGCGACATGCCGCCCTGGACCATGACGCGGTTCTTGGTGCGCTCCATCTTGTGGTCGATGTCACGGTCGATGCAGTTGTTGAACACGCATCCGGACGCGACCACCAGGGACGTACCGATCACCACCGCCAGGAACAGGGCGAAATCCACATGCCCCTTGGCGGCAAGGAAGAAACCGCCTGCCACGGAAAGCACGTTACCGAAAATGATCCCCGGTTTGGTGATTTGGATAAAGTGCTTCACGGACATGCAGTCTTACCTCACTTGGCCAGCATTTCGAAGTGGATGCTGAACATGATCCACAGCGACAGGCCGACCAGCAGTGCAATTACCAGAACGGTGAACAGGAACGTCGACACGTTGGAGCGCTGCTCTTTCGAGCGGTCCATGTGCAGGAAGTACACGAGGTGCACCACCACCTGGATGACGGCCATGGCCACCACGATCAGGACGGTCAGGTTCTTCGGCAGGCTTGGGTACATCACCAGGCCGAACGGGATCGCGGTCAGGATGATCGACAGTACAAAGCCGATCATGTAGGACTTCACGCTACCGTGATTGCCTTCGTGATGAGTGTCGTGTGCGCTAGCCATTACAGAACCCCCAGCAGGTAGACGACGGTGAACACGCAGATCCAGACCACGTCCAGGAAGTGCCAGAACAGGCTCAGGCAGCTCATGCGGGTCTTGGCGGTCGGCGTGATGCCGTGCTTGTTGATCTGGTACATCATGATTGCCATCCAGATCAGACCGGCAGTCACGTGCAGGCCGTGGGTACCGACCAGCGCGAAGAACGCCGACAGGAAGCCACTGCGCTGCGGGCCGTAGCCTTCGGCGATCAGGTGATGGAACTCATAGATTTCCATCGCGATGAAGCCTGCACCGAACAGGAAGGTCACAGCCAACCAGCCCAGTACACCTGCCTTGTTGCCGGCGAACATCTTCAGCATGGCGAAGCCGAAGGTGATCGAGGACAGCAGCAGGAACGCGGTTTCGACCAGCACGAAGTCGAGCTGGAAGATGTCGTGACCCGACGGGCCGCCGGCGAAACCGCCGGACAGCACCGCGTAGGTGGCGAAGAGCGACGCAAACAGGATGCAGTCGGTCATCAGGTACAGCCAGAAACCGAGTACGGTCATCTGGCCCGAGTCGTGGTGGTGGTCATCGTGCGCATGGTCATGACCATGCGCGCCACCGTGGATTACTTGACTGGACATTGATTACACCCGTTCAAACGATTCGACACGTGCGCCGCCGGCAGGCAGTGCACCAGCGTTGGCCAGCGCTTTCATGCGCTCGCCTTCGATGCGCGCCACTTCTTCGGCCGGCACCATGTAGCCCTGGTCGTCACGCGCGGCGTGGCGAACGAAGACAGCGATGGTCGCAACCAGGCTCGCACCCACCAGCCACCAGATGTGCCAGATGAAGGCGAAGCCGAACACGGTCAGCAACAGACCCATGAACAGACCGGTGGAGGTGTTGCTCGGCATGTGGATCGCTTCGTACTTGGCCGGAGCCTTGTATGCAGCGCCGGCTTGCTTGGCTTCGTGCCAGGCGTCCAGGCCAACGTGCTCAGGCATGTGGGCGAAGTTGTAGAACGGAGGTGGCGACGAAGTCGACCATTCCAGGGTACGGCCGCCCCATGGGTCGCCGGTGACGTCCATGTTGTCCTTGCGATCGCGAACCGAGACGTAGATCTGGATCAGCTGGCAGGCGATACCGAACAGGATCAGCACGGCGCCGACCACGGCTACGTACAGGTAGGGTTCCCACAGCGGGTTGTCGGAGTGGTTCAGACGACGGGTCATGCCCATGAAGCCCAGGGCGTACAGCGGCATGAACGCTACGTAGAAGCCGGAGATCCAGAACCAGAAGGCAGCCTTGCCCCACTTCTCGTTCAGGGTGAAACCGAAGGCTTTCGGGAACCAGAACGCGAAGCCGGCGATGTAGCCGAATACCGCGCCACCGATGATCACGTTGTGGAAGTGGGCGATCACGAACAGGCTGTTGTGCAGAACGAAGTCAGCACCTGGAACAGCCAGCAGAACGCCGGTCATGCCACCGATGGAGAAGGTGACCATGAAGCCCAGGGTCCACATGATCGGCGCGGTGAAGCGCAGACGGCCCTGGTAGATGGTGAACAGCCAGTTGAACAGCTTCACACCGGTCGGAATGGAGATCAGCATCGTCGCCAGGCCGAAGAAGGTGTTGACGCTGGCGCCGGCACCCATGGTGAAGAAGTGGTGCAGCCAGACCGCAAAGCCGAGGATGGCGATCGCGCCCGATGCGTAGATCATCGAGTGGTGACCGAACAGGCGCTTGCCTGCGAAGGTCGAGGTAACTTCCGAGAACACGCCGAAGGCCGGCAGGATCAGGATGTAGACCTCAGGGTGACCCCACGCCCAGAACAGGTTGACGTACATCATCGGGTTCCCACCAAGCTCGTTGGTGAAAATGTGGAAGTCCAGATAACGGTCAACAGTCAGCAGTGCGAGTGCGGCGGTCAGGATCGGGAACGAAGCGACGATCAGCACGTTGGCCCAGGTGCAGGTCCAGGTGAAGATCGGCATGTCCATCAGCTTCATGCCAGGGGCGCGCATCTTCATCACGGTGACGAGGAAGTTCACGCCGGTAAGCGTCGTACCCAGGCCTGATAGCTGTAGCGCCCAGATGTAGTAGTCGACACCCACCCCAGGGCTGTACTGGATACCCGCGAGCGGCGGATAGGCAACCCAGCCGGTCTTGGCGAATTCACCAACACCCAGCGAAATGTTGACCAGCAGCACGCCTGCCAGCAGCAGGTAGAAGCTCAGGGAGTTCAGGAACGGGAAGGCAACGTCACGTGCACCGATCTGCAGAGGAACCGCAAGGTTCATCAGGCCGGTGAAGAACGGCATCGCCATGAAGATGATCATGATCACACCGTGGGCGGTGAAGATCTGGTCATAGTGTTCAGGCGGCAGGTAGCCTTCGGAGCCACCGGTGGCGGCGGCCAGCTGGGTACGCATCATGATCGCGTCGGCGAAGCCGCGCAGCAGCATGACCATAGCGACGATGATGTACATCACGCCGATTTTCTTGTGGTCGACCGTGGTCAGCCACTCGGTCCACAAGTAGGTCCACTTGCGGAAATAGGTGATGGCACCAACGACAGCGAGACCACCGAGCGCGATCATGGCAAGCGTCACCATGACTATCGGCTCGTGATACGGTATCGCCTCCAGAGTTAATTTACCGAACATCTCTTACTCCTCTGCACCGGCAGCTGGTTGCATACTCGATTCCACACCCTTGGTAGTGGCCAGGTCTTTGCTGCCTGCTTCTTCGTGGTTCGGACGACCGCGGTTCATGCCTTCGTACTTGTCGACGATGCGCTGGAACTGGTCAGCCGGAGCCTCGCTGTACAGCGCGACTGGGTTGTTTTCGCTTGCTTTGGCCAAGGCGTCGTATTCGGCCTGGTCCAGTTTCTTCGGCGAAGCCTTCACTTCAGCGACCCATGCATCGAAGTCGGCTTGCGAAGTGGCGGTTGCCTTGAATTTCATACCGGTGAAGCCGGCGCCGCTGTAGTTGGCGGAGATACCGTCGAACTCACCGTTCTCGTTGGCGATCAGGTGCAGTTTGGTGGTCATGCCAGCCATGGCGTAGATCTGGCCACCCAGGCCCGGGATGAAGAAGGAGTTCATCACGGCGTCGGAGGTGACACGGAAGTTGACCGGGGTGTTGGCCGGGAAGACGATCTTGTTGACCGTGGCGATGCCCTGTTCCGGGTAGATGAACAGCCATTTCCAGTCCAGCGCGACCACGTCGATCTGCACCGGTTTCACATCGGAATCCAGTGGACGGTACGGGTCCAGCTTGTGGGTGGAGTGGTAGGTGAAGTAACCCAGGGCGATGATGATCAGGATCGGGATGATCCACACCGCGGCCTCGATCTTGGTCGAGTGCGACCAGTCGGGGGTGTAGGTGGCGGCCTTGTTGGACGCGCGATACTTCCAGGCGAACGCAAGAGTCATGATGATCACGGGCACGACCACCAGCAGCATCAGGCCGGTGGCGATCAGGATCAGGTTCTTCTGCTCAATGCCGACCTGGCCCTTCGGATCGAGCAGGGTCCAGTTGCACCCACTGAGTAAAAGCATGCCTAAAAAGGGCAATATGCCAAACAGTCTGGGGTAACGCTTTTTACTCATCTCACGACCTCTAGATCAGCTTGCTTCAATGCAATTTGTGTTTTGGTAGCCAACACTTCGTCCTGCCAAGTGCGGCAATTGGCGCCCGTACTCGCCCCTGCCAGGGATCCGACTGCTGGATCTTGGCGTCAAGCGGGTTGGCGGTGCTTATGGTTTCGTAGGCAACAGGCCTGTGCTTCAGACCAAGTCCATTTGGTGCGGGAAAACGCGGAGGGGTGTCCGCCCGGTATCGCCGTTGGGCGAAACTTGTCGAAGTCAGCAAATGGAAAGCGCTGCGGCTCCCATCAATCCTGCGACTCGCAAGCAGTGCCGAACGGAAATTGGGGGCGATTGTAGATAGGTCGCCCCACGATGACTATGACTTATTGAGCAACAGTCTTTTACAGAATGCGTAACAATACTGGTCAAAAAATCAACTTCGCGACAGTTTGTCGCACCCTGCGCAGTAGCCCTGAAACCCTTGCCGCGCAAGGGCTGGTGGCTGACCTGGATCAATCATCGGTGGCCATTTGCAGCTTATCTCGCCGCGCAATAGACCCAGGTCAATTCGGGACTTTGGTCTAAGCGCGGCGACGGTTTCGATAGATGCCCAGGGGCACCAGGACCGCCGTCAGCACGAACGCCACCAGCGCCCATTGCGCGAGGGACAGGCCAAGGATCGGTGGGTAGGGCGTGGAACAGAACCCATCGACCTGGAACGCCAGCGGCCAGAGCTTGGCCAGCGGCAGGTCGTCGACGATGGGCTGCAAGGTGTCGATACCGCAGCTGACCATCGGGTTTGCGAGTATATACACATGATTGCCGGCGGCAACGATGCCACCGATGGCGCTGAGCACCACCAGCGCCTCGAAGAACGTCAGGCTACGGCGCCCGGGCATGGCGGCGGCGATGAAGGCGAAGATCGCGATGAACAGCAAGGCATAGCGCTGCAGGATGCACAGCGGGCAAGGTGCCTCGCCCAGCACCACCTGCATGTACAGGGCGCCCCCGATCAGCGCCAGGCAGATCACGCCGAGGAGCACCAGAAAGCGCCGTTCCCGATTCAGGCGCGATGAGAGTTCGTTCATTGCCGATTCCTTCGATGGAGAGTGACAGCGCGGGCTGCCCGAGGGGCGCCCAGTCTACACGCTGGAGATGACCTTTGAATGCATCGAGCGGGGGCGTGCGCGGCTATCCACTGATGACCTAGGACCGAGCGGGTCGGTTTCGGTTCACTGACGCGCGTGAAAAATGCGCCAGCCCGGTGCCGGGCAGGAGCAGGCCCCTCGACACCTGGGAGTGAAGGATACAGTGATTAAAGGAGGATTAAAGATGAAAGCGGGTGTAACCGCGTTCACCGCTTCCTTATATAGAAGATCGGTTAGGCCCAATCGCTGCGGTTCGGCGCTCGGCCAGGCCGACAGCACCGAATGTCATCGCCCGCTTCGTTCTCGATTACCCACGGCCGGGAACATCTGCGTACTGACGGCCCGACAGAACGCCGAACCGCAGCGATTGGGATGAATTACTCGTAGCCTGTCCCGGCCCCATCGCCGGCAAGCCGGCTCCCACAGGTATCGCTGAACCCTGTGGGAGCCGGCTTGCCGGCGATGGGGCCAGCCAGGCCTATCGCTTACTCCAGCGCCGCAGCCGGCCCGAAGAACTCATAGCGGCTCTGCCCTTCCGGCACACCCAAGCCCTTGAGCTGACGCTTGATCGCCGCCATGAAGCCCTTGGGTCCGAGGAAGTAGGCGTCGATATCGCGCTCACGCGGCAGCCATTCGGCCAGCAGGTCCTGGTCCAGCACGCCGACTGCGTCGGCAGCCTGGCTGCCATCCTCCTCGGCGTAGCAGTAGAAGCGCTTGAGTTGCGGGTGACGCGCCGCCAGGCCATCGATCCAGTCGCGGAAGGCATGCACCGCGCCGTTGCGTGCGCAATGGATGAAGTGCACCGGGCGTTCGGTCTCGAGGGCCGCCTCAAGCATGGCCAGGGTCGGGGTGATGCCCACACCGCCGCTGATCAGCACCAGCGGCTTGTCGCTGGCGACCAGGGTGAAATCACCGGAAGGCGGGAACAGTTGCAGGGTATCGCCGACCATCAAGCCATCATGCAGGTAGTTGGAGACCTTGCCGCCCGCCTCGCGCTTGACGCTGATGCGGTACTGCTCACCGTCGCACAGGGCCGACAGCGAATAGTTGCGACGCTGCTCCTGGCCATCGATTTCCAGCTTCAGGCCGATGTACTGGCCCGGCTCGGCCTTGAGCACCGGTTTGCCATCGACCGGAGCGAAGTAGAACGAGACGATCTCGCGGCTTTCCTGCTCGCGGCGCACCAGGCGGAATTCGCGGGTGCCGCGCCAGCCGCCGGCGGCCTCTTCCTTCTGCTTGTACAGGTTCTCCTCGGCGCCGATGAGGATGTCGGCAAGCTGGCCGTAGGCCGCCGCCCAGGCGGCGATCACCTCGGCGGTGGCGATCTCCTTGCCCAGCACTTCCTCGATGGCGCGCAGCAGGCAGCTGCCGACAATCGGGTAGTGTTCAGGGAGAATCTGCAAGGCGACGTGCTTGTTGATGATCTGGCCTACCAGACCGCCCAACTGCTCGAGCTGGTCGATATGCCGGGCGTACATCAGCACGCCGTTGGCCAGGGCACGCGGCTGGTCGCCGCTGGCCTGGTGAGCCTGGTTGAACAGCGGGCGTACTTCGGGGTACTCGCTGAGCATCATCTTGTAGAAGTGGGTGGTCAGGGCCTCACCACCGCTTTCCAGCAGGGGCACGGTGGCTTTGATGATTGCACGTTGTTCGGCATTGAGCATTACGACAACTCCTGAGCCTGTGGCTTCGAATGGTTGCGTAGACCATTTCAGCAATCGTGCCAACTTTGATCGTCAGTAAAACCGGGGGTTTTCATTGATCGATGTCAAAAGGACACACTCAGGCGTATAGTCATTCCGACCAACAGGAGTCCATATGACTGCAAAGCCCCTGCTCACTGCCCTCCTCCCCCTGGTGAGCGACTTGTCCCGCGACCTCCCCGACCAGGAACGCTACCGCCGGCTGCTGCAGGCCATGCGCGGTCTGCTGCCGTGCGATGCTGCGGCGCTGCTGCGCCTGGACGGCGAATGGCTGGTGCCGCTGGCAGTGGATGGCTTGTCGGCGGACACCCTGGGCCGACGCTTCCGGGTCAGCGAGCACCCGCGTTTCCAGGCCCTGCTCAGCCGCCCCGAGCCCACCCGTTTCCCTAGCGACAGCCCGCTGCCCGACCCTTACGACGGCCTGGTCGACGCCGCCCATGTGGATCTCGAGGTGCACGACTGCATGGGCTGCCCGCTGATGGTCGACGAACGCCCGTGGGGCCTGCTGACCCTCGACGCGCTCACCGCCGGCCAGTTCCAGAGCCTCGAACTCGACGCCCTGCAGGCCTTCGCCAGCCTGGCCGCCGCCACGGTGACCGTGGCCGAGCGCATCGAGCACCTGGCCCTGCGCGCCGAGGATGAACACCAGCGCGCCGAGGTGTATCGCCAGGCCAGCGGCCAGGACCGCGAACTGATCGGCCAAAGCAAGGCACACAAGCGCCTGGTCGAGGAGATCCGCCTGGTCGGCGGTAGCGACCTGACCGTGCTGATCACCGGCGAGACCGGCGTCGGCAAGGAACTGGTGGCCCAGGCCCTGCACCATGCCAGCCAGCGTGCCGGCAAGCCGATGGTCAGCCTCAACTGCGCCGCCCTGCCCGACACCTTGGTGGAGAGCGAGCTGTTCGGCCATGTGCGCGGCGCCTTTACCGGCGCCCATGGCGAACGCAGGGGCAAGTTCGAGCTGGCCAACGGCGGCACATTGTTCCTCGACGAGGTCGGCGAACTGCCGCTGGCGGTGCAGGCCAAGTTGCTGCGGGTATTACAGAGCGGGCAGTTGCAACGCCTGGGTTCGGACCGCGACCATCAGGTCGATGTGCGCCTGATCGCCGCGACCAACCGCGACCTGGCCGAAGAGGTGCGCAATGGCAACTTCCGCGCCGACTTCTACCACAGGCTGAGCGTCTATCCGCTGCAAGTTCCACCCCTGCGCGAGCGAGGCCGCGACGTGCTGTTGCTGGCGGGGTTTTTCCTCGAACAGAACCGCGCGCGCCTGGGGCTGGGGAGCCTACGGCTGTCCACTGACGCCCAGGCCGCCTTGCTGGCGTACGGCTGGCCGGGCAACGTCCGCGAACTGGAGCACCTGATCGGTCGCTCGGCGCTCAAGGCATTGGGACAGCACGGGCGGCGGCCGAAAATCCTCACCCTGGAAGCGGCTGACCTCGATCTGCGCAACGTGGCGCCGAGCATGCTGGCAGAAATCGAGGCACCGTCGGCTGACGCGCCGTTGCCCGAGGGGGGGCTGCGTGAGGCGGTGGATGATTATCAGCGGCAGATCGTCGAAGCGTGCCTGGATCGCCACCAGGACAACTGGGCAGCCGCAGCCCGGGAGCTGGGGCTGGATCGGGCCAACCTGAGCCGGTTGGCCAAGCGCTTGGGGCTGCGCTGACGGGGCCGCTTCGCAGCCCATTCGCCGGCAAGCCGGCTCCCACAGGGATGGCGCTTGGCTGAGCTCAGCGCGGCCAGTGTGGGAGCCGGCTTGTCGTGGCGACGAACCGCGGCGAATGGGTCGCAAAGCGCCCCCACTGCAGATCCAATAGCAAACTAAGCTAAAGCCTGGCGCCAGAAAGCCGATAACCCGGCATCCTCCCCCTCATTCATAGCGAAGGTTGTCCATGGCCACGCAAAAAGCCCGCGCGGACTCGCTGTCCCTGCTGCTGTTCACCCTGCGCAGCGGCAAACTGATGGCAATCAACCTGCTCAAGGTCAGCGAGATCATCCCCTGCCCGCCGCTGACCAAACTGCCGGAGTCCCACCCGCACGTCAAAGGCGTCGCCACCCTGCGTGGCAACTCGCTGTCGGTGATCGACCTGTCCCGCGCCATCGGCGAAATGCCCCTGGCCGACCCCGACGGCGGCTGCCTGATCGTCACCGAGATCAGCCGCTCGCGCCAGGGCCTGCACGTGCAAGCGGTGAGCCGCATCGTCCATTGCCTGAGCACCGACATCAAACCGCCACCCTACGGCTCGGGCAACCGCTCGTTCATTACCGGCGTCACCCGGGTCGATAACACCCTGGTGCAGGTGCTGGATATCGAGAAGGTCATCCACGGCATCGCCCCGCCGCCCCACGAACCGCACCCGGGGGAAGTCAGCGAAGAAGATGCAAGCCTGCTGGCCGCCGCCAACATCCTGGTGGTGGACGACAGCCAGGTCGCGTTGCAGCAGTCGGTGCACACCCTGCGCAACCTTGGCATCGAGTGCCACACCGCGCGCAGCGCCAAGGATGCGATCAATGTGCTGCTGGAGCTGCAAGGCACCGACAGAGAGATCAACATCATCGTCTCGGACATCGAGATGTCCGAGATGGACGGCTTCGCCTTCACCCGCACCTTGCGCGAAACCCCGGACTTCCAGCACCTGTACATCCTGCTGCACACCTCGCTGGACAGCGCGATGAGCGGTGACAAGGCCAAGCTGGCCGGGGCCAATGCCATTCTCACCAAGTTCTCCTCGCCGGAGCTGACCAACTGCCTGGTGACGGCGGCGCGGGCGGTGGTGTTCGAGGAGCGCTGAAAGCCAGAAAGTGAAGAGCCATGCGAGTGTCCTGTCTCGGAAATACGTTCTCTTTTGGCGAGTGGCTTGGGTGTTCGGGCAAGGCGCCGCGACGAGTCATAGCAGGGCTATGGCGAGGAGTGGCAACGCAGGCCGGGCGCCCAAGACGCCGCCAAAAGTGAACAGCTTATTTCCGAGACAGGACACTCGTGCATGGCTCTTGAAGATTCAGCGGCTATTCGTCGACTGAGGGCGGGTCTGCGAAGCTTCCCTGAAAACGACTGGCTCTCGGTTCGGTGCCTTTACGGCCTCTCGCTTCCAGGCCGGCCATTGCTGGACCTTTTCGCGGCACTCATCGAGATAGCGAAGAAATTCCTCTTTACTTCCGCTCATCGGAGTCACCCTATAAGTACGTTGACAAAGTGTGCCCAGCCATATATTCGCGATCGATGTATGAGCAAGGCTGCATCTGGGTCCGCAATTTAGCATTTGCTTCACTCCAGTCAACCGCCTGCCCATCCTCGGTCTTACGTATGACAGCGTAGCCACTACCCAGATTCATGGAAAACAGATCAAAAAAACTTCTTGGTCCAACACCGATGAAGGCGTCAAAAAATACCCCTTTACGCGACCGCTCCAGAGAAATCGAGTCCGAATGAAATTTCTGCGCTTTACTCTTTGGATAGGGCTCGACATACACCACACGATCAACACCAGCGGCGATGATGTGCTTTGCGCAGTTATGGCAAGGGTAGGTGGTGCAATACAACGTGCTATCGACCGCACTTACCCCCATCCGGGAAGATGACAACAGCGCTTCCATTTCCGCATGGACAACCCGGCCATACTCGGTTATATCTTTTATTCCACTATTTTTTATCAAGGGCGCCACTTCATCCCGACAGTGCTCGGGGAGTGAACGGATGATGTTTTCTATTATTTCCTTTTTTTGCATGGCATTTGAATCCTCGCCTCGTTTGTAGTCCCTTCCATCCTCCTCATCCACAATTTCATGTGCATCGTTCCTGGCTGGCCAGTAAAGGCCGCCGCCTGCCTTGGGTACATCGTTAGCCCCAGTTGCGATGATGCAGTCGCGCTTGGTCAGTACAGCACCGACCTGCCGTGACAGGTCAGCGGACCTAAGTGAGGCAGAAAAAGCCATGAACATCGCATACTCATCGAAGGTGGGTGTGACGTAGGGTTTTCCGAACAACAGATCCAGAATCCGCCAAACCTGATTCTTAAGGGCATCAATATTCCCGTCATAGCTGACAAAGAAGTCAGACAAATGATAGGTATCACGGGTGTGCTGCCCGTAGGCCTCCTTTTCGTTTTCATCCCGTGAAATCAGATCCGCCGCCTGCTCCTTGGTCAATCCTAAGTCATCGAGAAGGTAGCGACTTCTACGCTCATGGTCCGCATGCACGCCGATCAGGAAGAAGCCCCCGGCATAAATCTTACGTAACCGCTGCACTTCAAACGGTGTTTTCAGAGAGTTGATCAGATAGGCATTTCGACCAGGCTCCGCCTGACTTTCCTGGGATCTCAATTGGCTGATGGCGACAGCAGCACCCAACGCCAATATCGAATTGTCCCCAGACGCCTCCCTTAACCGATTACCTTCACGCATGTACCTGTCGATACGCTCAACACGATCCTGGGTATCCGGAACGCTCCCGATCTTTGCAATAACCTCAGTGGATATACGAATGGAGTGTGAGGTATAGCGAAACGCCTTGAGCCGCTCTTCGATAATTTGGCACACCACTTTCAGGTCAGTTCCCAGCGCCCCGACAAATCCCAGAACCAACTCGGAATCCGCATAGGAATCATCCAGGAAGGACATATTCATAACTTCAGGAGCGTGCGCAAGGTTCTCCATGAGCGGTCGGGCATCGGACAGGGTCTCACCCGCCGGTGACAGCACTCCTTTTACCAATTGTTCCAGTTCCCGGGACGATTCCGGCCTCCCCTGAAAACTCAGTTCACCCGTATTCGGATACCAAGACATCACACCACCACTATGTGTGCGAAACTCATACTGGTTCGGGTTAAGCTCTTTCCATGTTCCAACCTGCGCCAATATTTCCAGGCGCTCCTTCAGCTGTGCGAATGATCCCTCGAAACGCATTCCATGACCTCACCGTTGCCCGTTGGCTTTCGAACCCATACAGGTATAGCTACGAACCATCCTCTTTCCAAGACGGGCAATGCTTGCTAATAAAGTTTCAGCCTTCCGCTAAAACGTAAGAAAATTCGCAATTTGCGTTGCGCCAATGGAAAGGCATAATTATCTCTCCTGTTGAGGTCATGCCCCATGCTCCGTTTGATACTGCTCAGCCTTTCGTTACTAACCGTTTCCGCCCACGCCTCAACGCCCCAGGCCTGGAGCAATCAGCGCCAGCACATGCTCAAGGCCTGCCTGGCCATAAGCCAGTTCAAGGATGCCCACGCTCTGGGCAAACCCGCCGAGTTCGACGACCAGGTCGGTTACAGCGCGCTGCTGATCGAGGGCACCTACCCGCAGAAACACATGCAGAACCGCATCGGCACCGAGCTGTGCCTCTATGATCGCCAGCGCCAGCAGGCCTTCGTCACCGACTGGGAAGTCGGCAAGCGATGAGCGACAGCATTCGGTTCGCCTGCACCGGCTGTGGTAAATGCTGCACCGGTCATCACGTGCCTTTGACCCTGGCCGAGGCCCGGCAGTGGGCGAGTTCCGGCGGCCAGGTGGTGGTGCTGATCGAGGGTTTTCTCGCCGATGGCCTGGGTATGCCGGCCGACCAGCGCGAGCATGTGCTGCGCCGTTCGCACCCGGTGCCGTGCGGTGACGCGCAGTTGCAGGTGTCGGTAACCTTCGCCGCATTCAACCCCGGGCGCTGCCGCAACCTCGATGACAATGACCTGTGCGGTATCTATGAAAGCCGCCCGCTGGTCTGTCGTATCTACCCGGCGGAGATCAACCCGCACCTGCCGCTGCGCCCGGAAAACAAGGACTGCCCGCCCGAGGCCTGGACGCAAGGGCCGGAACTGATTCACGGCAGCCTGCCGGTGGATGAGGCGCTGCGTGCCCTGATCGAGGCCTCACGCCAGGCCGATCGCGACGATATCGCGGCCAAGGTGGCAATCTGTCAGGCGCTGGGGATGACCACCAGCGCTCTGAAGGGCAATGGATTTACTGCCTGGCTGCCGGACATGGCGGCGTTTGCCTCGGTGCTGGAGCAGGCGCCACGGGCGGTCGATGGACCGTGGGCTGTGCATGTGCAGGACGAGGCGCTTGCGGCCGGTCTGCAGGAACATCGGCTACAGGTGACGGGCGAAGCGCCGGTCTACTATGCGTTCATCGGTTTCTAGATAGATCCAATCGCGGGGCAAGCCCACGCCAAGTACCAAGGTGCTTCGTGGGAGCGGGCTTGCCCCGCGATAAGGCCGGCACAGACAACTCAGTCAGTCACTGACAACGCCGCCAGAACTCGTCCGCCAGTCGCCGCAGGTCCTTGGCCAGGTCCGCCACGTCACTGGCACTGCTGTGGCTGCGCTGCCCGACGCTGACCGTCGCCTCACTGGCCTGGCGGATGCTGTTGATGTTGCGGTTGATGTTCTCGCTGACCTGGCTCTGCTGCTCCACCGCCGCAGCGATCTGCAGGCTCATCTCGTTGATCTGGTTGACCCGCACGCTGATGCTGTCCAGCGCGTCGCTGGCCAGTTGCGCCTGCTCGACGCTGTGCCCGGCATGCGCGCTGCTCTGCTGCATCACTTGCACCGCCGCGCGAGCCCCATCCTGCAGGGCGCCGATCATGCGCTGGATATCGTGGGTCGACTGCGCGGTGCGCTGGGCCAGGCCACGCACCTCGTCGGCGACCACCGCGAACCCCCGCCCCTGGTCACCCGCCCGCGCCGCCTCGATGGCGGCGTTGAGCGCCAGCAGGTTGGTCTGCTCGGCAATGCCACGGATCACATCAAGCACCCCGGAAATCTCGCTGCTGTGGTTTTCCAGTTGCTGGATCACCTCGCTGGCCTCCACCAGCGAGCCCGCCAGGTCCTGGATCGCGCAGCGGTTGCGGTCGACCAGCTGATGCCCGGACTGGGTCTCGTCTTCCGCCTGGTCGGCCGCCATCGCCGCCATCTGCGCGCTGCTGGCTACCTGGGCGACGCTGGCGCTCATCTGCTGGATCGCCGTGGCCACCTGGTCGGCCTCGTTCTGCTGCTCCAGGCTGTTGGCGTGGCTGCTGTGCAGTGCCTCGGCCAGGGAGCCCGAATGCCCGGCCAGGCGCGACGAGGTGTCGCCGATACGTCCGACCACCGCGCCCAGCTGCGCCTTGAGCATGCGCATGGCGAACTCGATCTGCCCCAGGCCGTCGCGCCGGCCGGTATACAGCCGCTGGCTGAGTGGGTTGTCGGCAATCGCCTGGGCCTGTCGGCGCAGCCGCTCGTACGGGCGTAACAGCAACCGGATCGCCAGGCTGCTCAAGCCGACCGCCGCCGCCACCTCCAACACGGATTCCAGCAACGGTGCCCCCAGCCACCACTGCCCGGCGCCCAGCACCAGCGCCAGCACGGCGCCGACCGCCAGCGACAAGCGGGTGCCCAACCCGATCACCGGCAGGCGCTCGCGCCAGCCACGCCGGCCCTCGCGCAAGCGCGCATAGGCACGCTCGGCCGCCGCCACCTGCTCAGTGCCAGGCTTGGTCCGCACCGACTGGTACTCCAGCACCTGCCCGCCGCTGCTGATCGGCGAGACAAAAGCGCTCACCCAGTAGTGATCGCCATTCTTGCAGCGGTTCTTCACCAGCCCCATCCACGAGCGCCCGGCCTTGAGGGACTGCCACATCTGGGCGAAGGCCTGGGGCGGCATGTCGGGGTGGCGGACGATGTGGTGGGGATTGCCCAGCAGCTCCTCGCGCAGGAAACCGCTGACCCGCAGGAAGTCGTCGTTGGCATAGGTGATGCGGCTGTCCAGGTCGGTGGTGGACAGGATGTTGGCGTCGCCGGGGTAATCCACTTCGCGACCGGTAACAGGCATATTGCACTTCATCGGAGGCACTCGTTGTTGTACGGGAGATCGGCAGGGCGTAAGACTCTAGGGGCAAACGCCGACGTAACATTGATCCATGGCAGGATATTGGCACTTGGCCATCAACCCACCGAAACTGACAGCCGTGACAGCCTGGCGTCACGCTGCCGACCCGGTCGGCGCGCTATAACCCTGTAATAGCCGAATCCATTTCCCAGCCCCTTGGCCAAGGTGCCCACCCCGATGCGACGTCCGTCCCGCCTCCTCGTACTCGCCGCCCTGGCCCTGGTCCTGCTGGTCGCCATCGGCGCCTGGCTGGGGCCGCGCCGCGAAGCTACGGCCAACCGCGCCGCCAGCACGATACCGGTGCGAGTGATAGCCGTGGCCCAGCAGGACGTGCCGCGCTACCTCAGCGCCATCGGCTCGGTGCTGTCGCTGCACAGCGTCGAGGTGCGCCCGCAGGTCGAGGGCGTGCTGACCCAGGTGCTGGTCAAGGAAGGCCAGTGGGTCAAGCAGGGCGACCTGCTGGCCACCCTCGATGACCGGGCGATCCGTGCCAACCTCGACCAGGCCCGTGCCCAGCTCGGCCAGACCCAGGCGCAGTTGCAGGTGGGCAAGGTCAACCTCAAGCGCTACCAGTTGCTGAGCAGCGACGACGGCGTGTCCAAGCAGACCCTCGACCAGCAGCAGGCGCTGGTGAACCAGTTGCAGGCGACGATCAAGGGCAACCAGGCGGCCATCGACAATGCCGCGGTGCAGCTCAGCTACACGCAGATCCGCTCGCCGGTGAGCGGTCGCGTCGGCATTCGCAACGTCGACCCTGGCAACCTGGTCCGCACCAGCGACACCCAGAGCCTGTTCAACGTCACCCAGATCGACCCGATCGCCGTGGAATTCGCCCTGCCCCAACAGCAGCTCCCAGTCCTGCAGGGCCTGTTGAACTCAACCACGCCCGCCGAAGTGGAGACCTACCTGGACGCCGACGGCGAACGCAGCCTGCTCGCCAAGGGGCACTTGATGCTGATCGACAACCAGGTCTCGGCCACCACCGGCACGGTGCGGGTCAAGGCTGAGTTCGCCAACCAGCACGGACGTCTGTGGCCGGGCCAGCTGGTCACCGTGCGCCTGCGCACAGCGGTGGACGAGGACGCCCTGGTGGTGCCGCCACCGGTGGTACAGCGCAGCATCGACGGCCACTTCGTCTACCGTCTGGACGGCGACAAGGTCAGCGCCGTACCGATCAAGGTGGTGTACCAGGACAGCACGCTGAATGTCATTGCCGGGGTCAAGGCCGGCGATCGCCTGGTGCTGGACGGTCAGTCGCGACTCAAGCCCGGCAGCACCGTGGAGGTCACCCCCGACACCCCTGCCCCGGCGCAAATGGCCGAAAGCAGGAGCCAGCCATGAACACCCGCAACGGGGTCTCGGCCTGGTGCATCGACCACCCCATCGCCACCTTGCTGCTGACCTTCGCCCTGGTCCTGCTCGGTGCCATCGCCTTCCCGCGCCTGCCGGTGGCGCCGCTGCCCGAGGCCGACTTCCCGACCATCCAGGTCACCGCCCAGTTGCCCGGCGCCAGCCCCGAGACCATGGCCTCGTCGGTCGCCACGCCCCTGGAGGTGCAGTTCAGCGCCATTCCCGGCATGACCCAGATGATCAGCAGCAGCGCCCTGGGCTCGACCAACCTGATCCTGCAATTCACCCTGGACAAGAACATCGACACCGCCGCCCAGGAGGTCCAGGCGGCGATCAACACCGCCACCGCGCGCCTGCCCCAGGACCTGCCCAGCCCGCCCACCTGGCGCAAGGTCAACCCCGCCGACAGCCCGGTGCTGATCCTCACCGTCAGCTCGGCGCAGATGCCCGGCAACCAACTGAGCGACTACGCCGAGACCCTGCTGGCCCGCCAGCTCAGCCAGATCGACGGCGTCGGCCTGATCAACATCACCGGGCAACTGCGCCCGGCCATCCGCGTGCAGGCCCAGCCCGAGAAGCTCGCCGCCATCGGCCTGACCCTGGCCGACATCCGCCAGGCCATCCAGCAGACCAGCCTCAACCTGGCCAAGGGCGCGCTGTACGGCGAACACAGCGTGTCGACCCTCGCCGCCAACGACCAGCTGTTCCACCCCGAGGACTACGCGAAGCTGATCGTCAGCTACCGCAACGGCGCCCCGGTGCACCTGGCCGACGTCGCCAAGGTGATCGACGGCGCCGAGAACGCCTACGTCAGGGCCTGGTCCGGCGAACAGCCGGGGTTGAACCTGGTGATCTTCCGCCAACCCGGCGCGAACATCGTCGACACCGTGGACCGGGTGATGGCTGCCCTGCCCCGCCTGCAGGAAATGCTGCCGGCAGCGGTCGAGGTGTCGGTGCTGCAGGACCGCACGCAGACCATCCGTGCCTCGCTGCACGAGGTCGAGCTGACCCTGCTGATCGCCGTGGCCCTGGTGATCGGGGTGATGGCGCTGTTCCTGCGCCAGTGGTCGGCGACCTTCATCGTTTCCAGCGTGCTCGGCGTGTCGCTGATCGCCAGTTGCGCATTGATGTACGTGTTCGGCTTCAGCCTCAACAACCTCACCCTGGTGGCCATCGTCATCGCCGTGGGTTTCGTGGTGGACGATGCCATCGTCGTGGTGGAGAACATCCACCGCCACCTGGAGGCCGGCGACGACAGCCGCACGGCCGCGCTCAAGGGCGCCGGCGAGATCGGCTTCACCGTGGTGTCGATCAGCTTCTCGCTGATCGCCGCGTTCATTCCGCTGCTGTTCATGGGCGGCGTGGTCGGCCGGCTGTTCAAGGAATTCGCCCTGACCGCCACCACGACCATCCTGATTTCGGTGGTGGTCTCGCTGACCCTGGCACCGACCCTCGCCGCGCTGTGCATGCGCCGCCCCGAGGCACAGCATGACGGTTTCGGCCAGCGCCTGGTGCGCTGGTACGAGAAGGGCCTGGACAGGGCCCTGGCGCACCAGCGCGTCACCCTCGGCGTGTTCGGCCTGACCCTGGCACTGGCGGTGGTCGGTTATGTGGCCATCCCCAAAGGCTTCTTCCCGTTGCAGGACACCGGTTTCATCCTCGGCACCAGCGAGGCGGCGGCCGATGTGTCCTACCCCGCGATGATCGAGAAGCACAAGGCCCTGGCGAAGATCATCGAAGCCGACCCGGCGGTGCGCGCCTTCTCCCATTCGGTCGGTGTCACCGGCAGCAACCAGACCATCGCCAACGGGCGCTTCTGGATCTCCCTCAAGCCCCGTGGCGAGCGCGACGTGTCGGCCAGCGAATGGATCGACCGCATGCGCGCGAAACTGGCGCAGGTTCCCGGCATCGTCCTGTACCTGCGCGCAGGGCAAGACATCAACCTCAGTTCCGGGCCGTCGCGCACCCAGTACCAGTACGTGCTCAAGAGCAACGACGGCGTTGCGCTGAACCTGTGGACCCAGCGCCTGACCGAACGCCTGCGCGAGAATCCAGCGTTCCGCGACCTGTCCAACGACCTGCAGTTGGGCGCCAGCGTCACCCGCATCGATATCGACCGCCAGGCCGCCGCGCGCTTCGGCCTGACCACCACCGACGTCGACCAGGCGCTGTACGATGCCTTCGGCCAGCGGCAGATCAGCGAGTTCCAGACCGAGACCAACCAGTACAAGGTGATCCTCGAACTGGACGCCCGCCAGCGCGGCAAGGCCGAGAGCCTCAACTATTTCTACCTGCGCTCGCCGCTGTCCGGCGAAATGGTGCCGTTGTCGGCCCTGGCCCATGTCGCGCCGCCCAGCACCGGGCCGCTGTCGATCAGCCACGACGGCCTGTTCCCGGCGGCCAACCTCTCGTTCAACCTGGCCCCCGGCGTGGCCCTGGGCGATGCGGTACAGATCCTCGAACGCACCCAGCGCGAACTGGGCATGCCCGACGCCATCGCCGGCAACTTCCAGGGCGCCGCCCAGGCCTTCCAGAGTTCACTGTCGAGCCAGCCCTACCTGATCCTCGCCGCGCTGGTGGCGGTGTACATCATCCTTGGCGTGCTCTACGAGAGCTTCGTGCACCCGCTGACCATCATCTCCACCCTGCCCTCGGCGGGCCTGGGCGCGCTGATCCTGCTCTGGGCGATGCGCCAGGACTTCACCATCATGGGCCTGATCGGCGTGGTGCTGCTGATCGGCATCGTCAAGAAGAACGGCATCCTGCTCATCGACTTCGCCCTCGAAGCCCAGCGCAACCGCGGCATGACGCCGGAGCAGGCGATCCACCAGGCGTGCCTGGTGCGCTTCCGCCCGATCATCATGACCACCCTGGCCGCGCTGCTCGGCGCACTGCCGCTGATGTTCGGCTTCGGCGCTGGCGCCGAACTGCGCCAGCCACTGGGTATCGCCGTGGTCGGCGGCCTGCTGGTGAGCCAGGCCCTGACGCTGTTCACCACCCCGGTCATATACTTGGCCCTGGAACGCCTGTTCCACCGCCGCCGGGCCACCGTCGCCCCCGCGCCGACCGCCAGTTGAGACAAGACCATGCGTGTGCTGATCATCGAAGACGAAGAAAAAACCGCCGACTACCTGCATCGCGGCCTCACCGAGCAGGGCTTTACCGTCGACCTGGCACGCGACGGCATCGACGGCCTGCACCTGGCCCTCGAAGGTGACTACGCGGTAATCGTGCTCGACGTGATGCTGCCTGGCCTCGATGGTTACGGGGTGCTGCGTGCGTTGCGGGCGCGCAAGCAGACGCCGGTGATCATGCTCACCGCCCGCGAGCGGGTCGAGGACCGCATCCACGGCCTGCGCGAAGGCGCCGACGACTACCTGGGCAAGCCGTTCTCGTTCCTCGAGTTGGTGGCCAGGTTGCAGGCCCTGACCCGACGCAGCGCGGTTCATGAACCGTTGCAGATCCAGGTCGCCGACCTGTGGATCGACCTGATGGCGCGCAAGGCCAGCCGGGCCGGCCAGCGCCTGGACCTGACCGCCAAGGAGTTTTCGTTGCTCAGCGTGCTGGCCCGGCGCCAGGGCGAGATCCTGTCCAAGACAGCCATCGCCGAACTGGTCTGGGACATCAATTTCGACAGTGACGCCAATGTCGTCGAGGTAGCGATCAAGCGCCTGCGCGCCAAGCTCGACGGGCCCTTCGACAACAAGCTGCTGCATACCATCCGAGGCATGGGCTATGTCCTGGAAAACCGTGGCTGAAGCCTGCGGCAGTACCCGCTCCCACGCGTCGGCCACAGGTGCCGCCCCATGAATCCTTTACGCAACTCCATCGCCCTGCGCCTGTCGGCGCTGTTCGCCATGGTCGCCCTGGCCGTGTTCGTGCTGATCGGCAGCGCGCTGTACCGCCAGGTCGATCGCAGTCTCGACCTGTTGCCTGAAGCCGAGCTCGATGCGCGCTTCAGCGTGCTCGAATCGACCCTCAACCGCTACGGCACCCCCGAGCACTGGGCCAAGATCAACAACAAGCTCAACCTGCTCGGCGAAGAAGACCGGCGCATCCGCTTCTGGGTAGTGAGCGGCAATCCGGCCTTCGAGTATGGCCAGCCCAGCGAACTGGTCCGCGCTTTCGCCGACGGCCCGGAGGGCATGCGCGACCTGCGCCTGAGCGACAGCCCCTATCCCTACAAGGTGCTGGTCAGCGCTCTGCCCGCCCTGGGCGAGCGCCCGCCGCTGCGCTTTCTGATCGGCATCGATACCGAGACGTTCTGGCAGGCCCAGCACAGTCTGCTGGTGGCTATCGTCGGCCTGGCGGCCTTCGGCGTGGTGCTGGCCTCGCTGCTTGGTTACTGGGTCGCGCGCATTGGCCTGCGCCCACTGCTGGCCCTCTCCGACGAGGCCCAGGCCCTGGCGCCGCCGCGTCTGGATGGCCGCCTGCAGACCCGCGACCTGCCGCCTGAACTGGCACGCTTCGCCGACACCTTCAATGCCGCCCTCGACCGCGTCAGCCAGGCCTATTCGCAACTGGAAGCCTTCAACGCCGACGTCGCCCACGAACTGCGTTCGCCGCTGACCAACCTGATCGGCCAGACCCAGGTCGCCCTCACCCGCGGGCGCAGCGCCGAGCACTACTTCGAGGTGCTGCAATCGAACCTCGAAGAACTCGAGCGCCTGCGCAGCATCATCAACGACATGCTGTTCCTGGCCAGCGCCGACCAGGGCAGCAAGGCCACCGCCCTTACCCAGGCCTCACTGGCCGAGGAAGTGGCCACCACTCTCGACTACCTCGACTACATCCTCGAAGACGCCCACGTCAGCGTCACCGTCAGCGGCGATGCCCAGGCCTGCATCGAAAAGGCCCAGTTGCGCCGGGCGCTGATCAACCTGCTGAACAACGCCGTGCAGCACACCGCACCGCACCAGGCGATCCAGGTGCGCATCGAGTCTACTGAGGAGCAGGTCAGCATCGCGGTGAGCAACCCGGGGCCGGCGATCGACAACGAACACCTGCCGATGCTGTTCGAGCGCTTCTATCGGGTGGATGCGGCCCGCGCCAACAGCGGCGGCGGCAACCACGGACTGGGCCTGGCCATCGTCAAGGCAATCGCCCTGATGCACGGCGGCAGTGTTTTCGTGCACAGCGAGGCCGGGGCCAATACCTTCGGTATCAACTTGCCGAGCGCTCAACTACGCGGGTTTGCGGTAAAAGTCTGAGTGTTTTTCCCGCGATCATTACTTTTTGCGCAACAGTGCTTATCTGAACAGCCTCTGTTTCCCCGCTGTTTACAGGACTAACTTTAGCCCTGTCTCCATTAGCACTTGCCCCGCAAGAAGGTTGTTCCAAATGTCCAACAGTATGGGTATTGCCAGCGTCTTCGTCCTGTCTTCCCTGTTGTTGTCGCCCCTGGCCATGGCGGAAGAATCCCCGGCCTTCGTCGCCCGCAACGCCGAACTCGCCGCGGTTCACCAGGAGGCGCGTGACGCCTACGCCGCGCAGCAGTCCGCTGCGGCTAAAGACGCACAGCAGACCGCTTCCAAGGTATCTGTCGATACCGATGCCGATAGTTGACCGGCCACGTCAGCTGTTTCCAGTTTTCCCTGGGCTACACCATGGGCACTGCCTGTGACGATATGTTAGCCTTTCAAAGCCGCTGCCTTTCAGCGGCTTTTTTTATGCGTCGGAAATCTCAGCCTGGCTGTTACGTCTCTAATAAGAACTTGCAGACACGACAATAAAAAACTGCCCCATCGCTTGACCAAAGGAGTTTGTACCGGTGTCTTTCGCGTTTCGTTTCACCCCGTTGTTCGTTGCATTGGCCGCAACGATGCCCGTGGCCGCACAGGCCGATGAAGACAAGGCTGATGGCTTCATCGAGGGCTCCACGCTGAACCTGCATTTGCGTAATGCCTACTTCAACCGCAACGAGAAGAATGCCTCGATCAAGGACAAGCGCGAGTGGGGCCAGGGCGCCGTGGCGCGCTTCGAGTCCGGCTACACGCCTGGCGTGATCGGCTTCGGCCTCGACGCCCACGCCATGGTCGGCCTCAAGCTCGACGGCGGTGATGGCCGCGCCGGCACCTCGATCCTGCCGAGCGCGCCGGAGGACAAGGCGCGCCATGCCTTCTCCACTGCCGGCGGCGCGATCAAGCTCAAGGGTTTCGACACCGAGTTCAAGGCCGGCGACCTGTTCCTCACCAACCCGGTGATCGCCGGTGGCGAAAGCCGCATGCTGCCGCAGACCTTCCGCGGCGTCGCGCTGACCAACAACAGCATCGACGGGCTGATGCTCGAAGGCGGCAAGGTCAGCTTCACCAAGCCGTACAACCAGAGCGGCCACCGCCGCATCAACACCTACTACAGCAACCAGACGCCCGAGCAGGACAGCCAGAACCTGAGCTGGGCCGGTGCGTCGTGGAGCGGCACCGAGGGCGTCACCGCCAACCTCTACGCCGCCGAGCTGAAGGACATCTGGAACCAGTACTACGCCGACTTCGACTACACCTACCAGGTCAACGACCTGGTCAGCCTGAACCCGGGCGTGCACTTCTACCACACCCAGGACACCGGCCAGTCGAAGCTGGGCGACATCGACAACAACACCTGGAGCGTGCACTTCACCGTCGCCGCCGGGTACCACAGCGTCACCGCCGCCTACCAGCGGGTCAATGGCGACACGCCGTTCGACTACATCAACCTGGGCGACAGCATCTTCCTCGACAACTCGCGCATGTACTCGGACTTCAACGCGCCGAACGAGCGCTCGTGGAAGCTGCAGTACGACTATGACTTCGCCGGCCTCGGCATCCCAGGCCTGAGCACCTCGCTGTCGTACTCGCGCGGCAAGGCCGACCTGACCAAGGCCAGCCAGGACACCCAGTACTACGCCTTCTACAACGCCGACGGCGAAAATGCCCGGCACTGGGAGCGCGACTTCGACGTGAAGTACGTGTTCCAGCAAGGCCAACTGAAGGACCTGTCGGTGCTGCTGCGCTATGCCACGCACCGGGCCAACGCGGCGTACTCGAACATCCAGGACAACGACGAATTCCGCGTGATCGTGGATTATCCGTTGAACGTGTTCTGATCCATCATCGCGGGCGAGGGCTACGCCCTCGTTTCGCCGGCAAGCCGGCTCCCACAGGTACAGCGCTATTTTGTGGGAGCCGGCTTGCCGGCGATGCTCTGCTTCAACTGTTTCTTTTCAGCCCTGTTTCCAGGTCATTGATCAGCGCCTTGGCCATGGCACTGAGCATCCGCGCCGCACTCCCTGCTTTCAGGTCCCCTTCCATTTCCGCCTCGGTGGTCAGGTGCAGGATGCAATCCTGCAATACCGACAGCTCATCGAATGCCCGGCTCAAGGGCACACCCGGCAGCACGCGATAACATTCCAGGAAAGTCTCGTCGCCAGCGGTGACGGGCATATCGGGCTGCTCGCTCATGGCTGCTCCTCCAGCGAGCTGGCGTGGGCCATCAGGCAGCTCAGCAGCCGGCTGAGGATGGAAATGTTCTCCACCAGGATCTCCGGACGCTCATCCACGGGAAAGGTCATGTAGACATCGCAGGTGCGGGTCATCATGGTCATCAGGACTGCGGCATGCTCCCAGACTTCGGCGAGGGGCAGATGGTCGATGATGGAGATGTAGGGGATGGGTGGGTCAGGTACTAGCTTTTTCATTCAAAATCGCTCATGTCGATTGAAGAAATTCGCCACTTGAACCTTTCTCACGGGATTAGGTGGCAACCGTGTACGGGGTGAGAAACCGAGGACATGAAACCCGGCCAGACCAGAGGTCTGCCCGAACACGGCTGCCATTGAAATGGCCGAAAGACATATCGTCAGGTTCTCACACCCGGTCACCAAATTTGGCGACCCGACGACGTTAGCCCTGATGCATTTCCCGGCCTATCCAGACCCTTCCGGCAAGCGCGTAGGATAGGTCCCAAGCACAGCCCAACTGAAGCATTTGGTTTCAGATTCGGAAATGTCGTACATCCCATCGCAGGCCCACTGAATCAATTCCGTCGGGCAAAACACCTTTGATCTTGTCCGACAATCCCGCCTTGCCTAAAATACCGCCGCCGCTTTCCGGCCCACTCCCCATGGATCCCGGGGCTTATGCAGTTGCGAGCATGACGTTGCCCACCCGATCACCACGATCCGCCCTGTACAAGTCACACCCCGAGCTGGTCCTCAACCTGGGCAGCTGCCTTGCCGTGCTCGCCATAGTGGCCATCGTCGGCTACCTGCTGGCCCGCGAGCGCGACAGCGTCGAGCAATCGGAAATGCGCTCGTCGAGCAATATCGTGCAACTGATCGAAAGCGACATCCTGCGTAACGTCGAGCTCTACGACCAGTCGCTCAAGGGCCTGATCTGGGCCGTGCAGCACCCCGAGCTGCTCAACGTGCCGACCAAGCTGCGCCAGCAGATCCTGTTCAACCAGGCCTTCTCCGCGCCGGTGCGCGGCGACATTCTCTGGCTCGACGCCAAGGGCGACGTGCTCGGCGACTCCACCAGCGCGGTGCCGCGCCAGGCCAACTTCGCCGACACCGTGGCCTTCCAGGCGCACCGCGACCGCCCGGGCCTGGGCCTGCTGATCAGCCCGCCGTTCAAGGCACGGCTGGGCAACCTGGACTGGTGCATCAGTTTCAGCCGGCGCATCTCCGGCGCCAACGGCGAGTTCCAGGGCCTGGCCGCCGGGGCCCTGCGCCTGTCCTATTTCAACGAACTGTTCCAGCGCCTGGACATCGGCGTGGACAGCAGCATCAACCTGCTCAATACCGATGGCCAGCTGCTGGCGCGCCAGCCGACCCGGCCGCAGGATCCACTGATCGGCACCAGCTTCAGCGAGCGCCCCAACTTCAAGCGCATCCTCAGCGAGCGCAGTGGCAGCTTCACCGCCCGCTCGACGGCCTATGAGGGCCAGCGCCTCTACACCTTCGCCCGGGTCGCCGACCTGCCGTTGATCGTGCTGGTGGCCCACTCGGCCGATGAAGTGTTCCAGTCGTGGCGGCGTACCGCGATCATGGTCAGCGTGGCCACCGGCGTGCTGTGCATCGGTATCCTCTGGCTGACCTTGCTGCTGGGCCGCGAGCTACGTCGGCGCCACGATGCCGAACTGGGTCTGGCCACCCTCGCCGCCACCGACAGCCTCACCGGCCTTGCCAACCGCCGCCGCCTCGACCAGGTGCTGCGCCAGGAATGGGCGCGCGCTCAGCGCAACCGCAAGCCGCTGGCGGTGCTGATGGTGGATGTGGATCACTTCAAGGCCTTCAACCAGCGCCATGGCCATGCCGGTGGCGACCATGTGCTGCGCGAGGTGGCCACTACCATCGAGCTGTGCATCCGCCGTCCTGCGGACCTGGCGGCGCGTTACGGCGGGGAGGAGTTCCAGGTGGTGCTGCCGGAAACCGAGTTGGCCGGCGCCCGGTTGCTGGCCGAGCGGATTCGCGCCAGCGTCGAGGCGATGCCGCCATTCGGCGATGACGAGCGGTCGGTGACGGTCAGTGTGGGGATTGGCCTGCATATCCCCGGTACCCATCAGGACCTGGCGGCGCTGCTGGGCGATGCGGACGAGGCGTTGTATCGAGCCAAGGCCAATGGCCGGAACCGGGTGGAAGGACCCGAGGGTTGAGTCATGGGGCCGTTACACGGCCCCATGCTGATCAGGACCGAGCGCGGGCTGCGTTACGCAGAGCCTTCACCTGGTCATGATTGCGCTGCACACCCTGCAGCTGTTTCTCCACCAAGGCATAGGAAGTGTCGTTGGCCGACCGTCCCAGCTTGACCAGCTTTTCACGGGCCTCTTTGTAGGCCTTGAGCGCATGATCTTCACCACGCTCCACTTCATTGAGCACCGCTTCTTCATCCTTGCCGGTGACCATCGACTTGAGGTTGACCCAGCCACGGTGCAGGTCGCCGCTGATGCTGGTGCTGGTTTCCGGATCACCGCCCAGCCGGCGCACTTCACTTTGCAGCTCGGCCGCAGCACTGGCGCACTCGCTGGCACGCTGCACGAAGAACGCTTTCAGTTCAGGGTTCTTCACATCCTCGGCGGAGGTCTTGAAGCCTTTCTCACCATCCTTGCTGTACTCGATCAGGTCGTTGAGTACGTCGATCGTGTCTTTGTTGGGGTTACTCATGGCAACAACTCCTTGGCAGGTGATAGTCACCTTGATCGGAGCAGGCTTCGTGCCAGGCCCAGCAAATAAAAATAAATCATATAAATCAGTAACTTGAAGATTTCATAAACACACCGTTAAACGGCGTTCTGCATGATCGCCGCTTGGGTCGTCGTGCAGTTTGCAGTAAGGTCGCGCTTCAACCACCACCGGCCACCGCCCGATGAAACCCGAAACCCTGCAACTGCTGGTAACCCGCACCATGCCTTTTGGCAAGTACCAGGGGCGGATCATCGCCGACCTGCCCGGGGACTACCTGGCATGGTTTGCCCGCAAGGGCTTCCCGCCGGGGGAGCTGGGAGGGTTGCTGGCGCTGATGCACGAGATCGACCACAACGGATTGGGCGATCTGCTGAAACCGTTGCGGGGCAAGACCAGGGGTTGAAGCACTTGATGACCCTATCGCGGGGCAAGTCGCATCGGCGCACCGCCGCTCCCACGCCTTGTCAGCGGCTCCGCGACAGGATCCTGCGGGATTAGCCCTTGGCCGGCGCCACCACCATCTCCACCTGCTCGCTCTTCTTGATCAGCGCGTACACCACCGCCGTCAGCAGGCTGCCGGCGACGATGGCCAGCAGGTACAACAGCGCATGGTTGATCGCGTTGGGGATCAGCAGCACGAACAGCCCGCCATGGGGCGCCATCAGCTTGCAGCCGAAATACATCGACAAGGCCCCGGTCAGCGCGCCGCCGGCGATGCTCGCCGGAATCACCCGCAGCGGGTCCTTGGCGGCGAACGGGATCGCGCCCTCGGAGATGAAGCACAGGCCCAGCGCCAGCGCCGCCTTGCCGGCCTCGCGCTCACTCTGGGCGAACTTGCGCCGGGCCAGGAAGGTGGCGATGCCCAGGCCGATCGGCGGCACCATGCCGGCGGCCATGGTCGCGGCCATCGGCGCGTAGCTCGACGAAGCCAACAATCCCACCGAGAAGGCATAGGCGGCCTTGTTGATCGGCCCGCCGAGGTCGACGCACATCATGCCGCCGAGCAGCAACCCGAGCAGCACGGCGTTGGTGGTGCCCATGCTGTCGAGGAAGTGGGTCAGCCCCGCGAGCATGGCCGCCACGGGCTGGCCAACCACGTAGATCATCACCAGGCCGGTGAACAGGCTGGCCAGCAGCGGGATGATGAGGATCGGCTTGAGCGCGTCGAGGCTGCTAGGCAGGCGCACCCAGCGGGCGATGGCCTTGGCGCTGTAGCCGGCCAGGAAGCCGGCGACGATGCCGCCGATGAACCCCGCCCCGAGCGTGCTCGCCAACAGGCCACCGATCATCCCGGGCGCCAGGCCCGGGCGGTCGGCAATGGACCAGGCGATGTAGCCGGCGAGCAGCGGCACCATCAACTTGAACGCCGCCTCGCCGCCGATCTGCATCAAGGCGGCGGGCAGCGTGCCGGGCTCCTTGTAGGCCTCGATGCCGAACACGAACGACAAGGCGATCAGCAAACCGCCAGCCACCACCATCGGCAGCATGAACGAGACTCCGGTCAGCAGGTGCTTGTAGACGCCGGTCTTCTCGGCCGGCGGCATCGCGCCGCTCGCCCCCGCTGCCTCCACCTTGCCCTCGACCAGTGCCTTGTCCAGCGTGGCGCGGGCCTGCTTGAGGGCGATGCCGGTGCCGCAACGGTAGATGCGCTTGCCGGCGAAGCGCGCGGCCGGTACTTCGATATCGGCGGCCAGCAACACCACATCGGCTGCAGCGATGGCCTCGGCCGGCAGCGGATTGCGTGCGCCGACCGAGCCCTGGGTTTCCACGGTGAGCTGGTAGCCCATGGCCTGCGCCGCCTGTTGCAGGGCTTCGGCGGCCATGAAGGTGTGGGCCACGCCTGTCGGGCAGGCGGTCACAGCGACAATCTTCGGCCCACCATGCACCGGGGTTTGCGCCACCTGCACCTGGGCGCCGGCAGCGGCCTCGTCGAGGAAGCCTTCACGGTCGGCCAGGGCCTGGGCCGGCGTGCTCTGGTACAGGCGCTTGCCGGCAAAGCGCGCCAGGTCCACCGGCCCGGTGCTGACCACCAGCACCCAGTCGGCCTCGGCGATCTGCGTTGGCGTCAGGCGCAGCTCCGGGTGTTCGGCGTCGTGCACCTCGACGCAGGTTTTCCAGCCCCGACGCTGGGCCGCGGCGGCCAACAGGCGGGCGCTGAGCACGCTGGACACCTGGCCGTTGGGGCAGGCGGTGACAATGGCAATGTTCATCAGCAGCCCTCTTCTTGTTGTTCTGTAAGGCGCACGGCGGCTTCCAGGCGCTCCAGTTGCTCGCGGTCGTGAATGCCGAAGCCAACCTGGGTGACTGCCTGGGCGGCGATGGCGGTGGCGCGACGCAAGGTAGCGGCGGGCGCTTCGGCCTGGAGCAGGCCATGGACCATGCCCGCGACCAGCGAATCACCGGCGCCGACGGTACTGGCGATGCGCACTTTCGACGGTTGCGCATGCAGCGCCAGGCCAGCGGCGAACCAGTTCACGCCCTGCTCGCCCTGGGACACCACCACATGCTCGACGCCAGTGGCGAGCAGCCGCCGTGCGGCCGCGCGTTGCTCGTCCGCGCCCTGCACCGGCAGCCCGAGGACTTCACCCAGCTCCTCGGTGTTGGGCTTGACCAGCCAGGGCGCGGCCTGCAGGCCTGCGCGCAAGGCTTCGCCGCTGCTATCCAGGGCCACCTTCAGGCCCTGCGCCTTGAGCATCAGCAGCAGCTCGCGCAACCACTCGGGGCTGATCCCCCGTGGCAGGCTCCCGGCCACCACCACGGCGTCATGCCCCGGGGCTACGTGTGCCAGACGTTGCAGCAAGGCGTTGCGGGCGGCCTCGTCGACCTGCGGCCCTGGCCCGTTGATATCGGTGACCTGGCCATCGGCCTCGACCAGCTTGATGTTGCTGCGGGTCTCGCCGGGCACGCGGACGAAGCAGTCGGCGAACCCACGCCAGGCAATCAGCGCTTCGAACGGCGCCAGGTTGTCGAGTCCGAGAAAACCGCCGACGGTCACGCTGTGGCCCAGGTCGGCCAGCACCTGGGCGACGTTCAGCCCCTTGCCGGCGGCATGGCTGTGCTGCGCCTGGCTGCGGTTGACCGCGCCTGCAAGCAGGCGCTCGAGGCTGATGGTGATATCCAGCGCCGGGTTGAGGGTGAGGGTGAGGATCTTGGCCATCAGTAACGCTCCACCAGCGCCCGGACTGCCTCGGCGCTGTCTTGTTGCAGGGCCTCGCGCGCCAGGGCGCGGGCCGTCGAAAGGTCGGCCTGGCGCACCAGGGCCTTGACTTCAGGAATGCTGCGGGCGGCGACGCTCAGTTCGTCCACCTCCAGGCCCAGCAGCACGGCCACCGCCTGCGGGTCGGCCGCCAGCTCGCCGCACACGCCCACCCACTTGCCCTGGGCATGGGCGGCGCGCACGGTCATGTCGATCAGGTTGAGCACCGCCGGGTGCAGGCCATCGGCCTGTGCCGACAGGCTCGGGTGACCGCGGTCGATGGCCAGGGTGTACTGGGTCAGGTCGTTGGTGCCGATGCTGAAGAAATCCACTACACGGGCCAGTTGCGGCGCCAGCAAGGCGGCCGACGGCACCTCGACCATGATGCCCACCTGCAGGTCGGCCACCGGGATCTCCTGGCGCAGGCGCTCGACCATGGCCTTGGCGGCGCGCCATTCATGGAGCTGGCCGACCATCGGGAACATGATGCGCAGCGGACGGTTGTCCGCAGCACGTAGCAAAGCGCGCAGCTGGTCTTCCATCACCTGCGGGCGTTGCAGGGTCAGGCGCACGCCGCGCACGCCCAGAAAGGGGTTTTCCTCAGCCGCGATCGGCCAGTACGGCAAGGGCTTGTCGCCCCCGACGTCGAGCGTGCGCACCACCAGTGGCCGTCCGTCCAGGCCATCGAGCACCCGACGGTACTCGGCTTCCTGGGTCGCCACGTCGGGCAGTTGCGGGTGGGCCATGAAGATCAGTTCGGTGCGCAACAGGCCGATGCCTTCGGCACCTTGCTCCACCACCTTGTCGATGCCGTTGCTCTGGCCGATGTTGGCGAACACTTCAACGGCATGGCCGTCGCGCGTCCGCGCGGGCTCATGGCGGTTGGCCCAGGCGATCTGCAGCCGACGCTCGCGGGCATCACGCTCTGCCAGGGCTCGTTGCAACTCGGACTCGGCTGGCGCAACCACAACCTGCCCGCGCTGGCCATCAAGCAGCAGCGGCGTGCCGCTCTCCAGCAACAGCACGGCCGCCCCGGCCCCGACCACCGCCGGGATGCCCAGGGCCCGGGCGACGATGGCGCTGTGGGCGGTGGCGCCACCCTGCGCGGTGACGATGCCGGCGACCCGTGCCGGGTCCAGGCGCGCCACGTCCGAAGGGCCGACTTCGACCATCACCAGCACATAGGGCTGCTCTGGCTCGGCGCTGTCCTTGACGCCGCACAGTTGCGCCAGCACCCGACGACCGATATCGCGCAGATCGGCGGCGCGCTCGGCCAGCAGCGCATCGTGCAGGGCCTCCTGCTGGCGGGCGGCGGCTTCGATCACCGCCATCCACGCAGCGGCGGCGCTTTCGCCCTGGGCCAGGCGCAGCTCGACGTCGTCGGTCAGGGCCGGGTCGGCGAGCATTTCCTGATGGGTGACAAAAATTTCGCCGATGGCCTTGTCGCTGCGTTGCACCAGGGCCTGAAGATCGGCGTGCACCGTGTCGATGGCCTGGCGCAGCCTGGCCCGCTCCTGGGCAGGCGACTCTCCGCGCAGCGGGTAGTCGATATCGCGCTCGACCTGGACATGGGCCGGACCGCTGGCGATGCCCGGCGCCGCAGCGACGCCTTGCAGCGTGCTGCCTGGCGTCGGGGCCTGCAGGGCGGACATCGGCGCCTCGTCCTGCACCGCTGTGGGCGGCAGTGGGTCCACCTCCTCGCCCAGGCCCTGCTCGATGGCTGCCAGCAGTACCGGCAAGGCATCGGCGGCGATATCGGGCTCGGCGATCAGTTCCAGCACCTGGCCACGGCGAGCGCCGAGGCTGAGCAGCTTGCTCAGGCTCTTGACCGAAACGGCGGGCTGGGCGCTGTCGTGCAGCCGTATGCGGATCTCGCCCTCGAAGCCCTTGGCCAGCTGCGCCAGTACCTTTGCAGGGCGAGCATGCAGGCCATGGGCGTTGGCCAGTACTATCCGGGCGCTCGGCCAGTCGGCGGGCGCCTCGCCGCCGAGCACTTCGAGCACGGCGCGGCTGCTGGTGGCCTGGTAGAGCATCTGCCCACGGCCTTCGATCAACACCTCGCACAGGCGCTCGAGCAGGGCTTGATGAGCCGCTCCGAGGCTGGCCAGGCAGAACAGGCCATTGAGCGGTTGATCGCGGTAGCGCAACGGTTGTTGCGGGGTGACGAAGGCCAACCCCGGTTGGCGCACCTCACGTTCGCTGTGCAGCCACCACAGGCCTTCACCCAGCGGCAGCGGCTCGGTCTGCTGCAGCACGGCGGCAAAGCCGCTGTCGGCACAACCGGCGCGTTGCAACAGACGAGCGCCGCGCCAGGCCAGTTCGTCGAAGTCTTCCGCCGCCAGGTTGAGGCCGACCAGCTGGGCATCCAGCGCCAGCTCGCGTGGCGCCCCTTGCAGTAACTTGAGCAGTGCCTCGGCGCTGCCGGAGCGACGCAGCGCCTCGGCCAGGTCGGTTTCACCAAGGGCGCGGGTCAGCAGTTGCAGCAGGCGCAAATGTTCATCGGAGCGGGCGGCGATGCCGATGGCCAGGTAGACGATCTGGCCGTCGCCCCAGTCCACGCCGTCGGGAAACTGCAGCAGGCGTACGCCCGTGGCAAACACCAGCTCGCGGGTCTGCGGCGTGCCGTGGGGGATGGCGATGCCCTGGCCAAGGAAGGTCGAGCCCTGTGCCTCCCGGGCTTGCAGCCCCGCCAGGTAACCCTCGGCGACCAGACCATCGGCAACCAGTCGATCGGCCAGCAGCGCCAGTGCCTCGCCTTTGTCGGCGGCACGCTGGCCCATGGCAATCTGCTCAACGGCAAGCTCGAGCATGACCCTCTCCTTTTGCGGCAGCCCCGTCGGCTACCGAGGTATTGTTGTGGAATTCGACGGCAAAAGCCGCCGAAATGATCAGCACAACCGGCGAAGACTGATTTTCAGGCAGGAAAATTCGCCTTGCTGAAACGTTTAATCTGACCAAGCGGCCACGTTACTCGATAATCTGCCAACGAAAAAGCCCCATCCTGTCGGACAATTGCGACAATGGTCGTCTGCGCGCGGGTCCGTCGATGGGTGAAACTAGCCGGTCAAGCCCCGCAGGCAGTCCCGGAAACAACAAGGAAAATTCGGTGAAACTCAGCGATATCGCCCGTCTGGCCGGTGTGTCCGTGACCACCGCCAGCTACGTCATCAATGGCAAGGCCGAACAGCAGCGCATCAGCAGCAGCACCGTCGAGCGCGTGCGTGCGGTGGTCGAGGCCCACGGCTTCACCCCGAACCCCCAGGCCGCCGGCCTGCGCAGCCGCCACACCCGCACCCTGGGCTTCATTCTCCCGGATCTGGAGAACCCCAGCTACGCCCGCATTGCCAAGCAGCTGGAGCAAGGCGCCCGTGCCCGTGGCTACCAACTGCTGATCGCCAGCAGCGACGACCAGCCCGACAGCGAACGCCAATTGCAGCAGCTGTTCCGTGCCCGGCGCTGCGACGCACTGTTCGTCGCCAGTTGCCTGCCGCCGGAAGACGAGAGCTACCGCGAGCTGCAGGCCAAGGGCCTGCCGGTGATCGCCATCGACCGGCGCCTGGACCCGGCGCACTTCTGCTCGGTGATCAGCGATGACCGCGACGCCAGCCGCCAGTTGGCCCAGAGCCTGTTGAAAACCCGCCCGCGCAGCATCGCCCTGATCGGCGCCCGCCCCGAGCTGTCGGTGAGCCAGGCCCGCGCCGGTGGCTTCGACGAAGCCTTGCAAGGTTTCGACGGCGAAGTGCGCCGCTACCAGGGCGAAGCCTTCAGCCGCGAGTGCGGCCAACGCCTGATGCAACAGCTGATCGATGAACTGGGTGGCCTGCCAGATGCATTGGTGACCACTTCGTACGTGCTGCTGCAAGGTGTGTTCGACACGCTGCAGGCGCGCCCCGACGACTCACGCCAGCTGCAGCTGGGCACCTTCGGCGACAATCAGTTGCTCGATTTCCTGCCGCTGCCGGTCAATGCCATGGCCCAGCAGCACGGCCTGATCGCCGCCACCGCGCTGGAACTGGCCTTGGCCGCCATCGAGGACAAGCGCTACGAGCCCGGCGTGCACGCCATCGGTCGCACCTTCAAGCAGCGGATCGCCAAGGCCTGACCATGCGCCTGATCGACACCCACACCCACCTCGACTTCGCCGATTTCGACGCCGACCGCCCGCGCCTGCTGGCCAACGCGGCGTCGCGCGGGGTGGAGCGCATGGTGGTGCTGGGGGTGTACCAGGACAACTTCCAGCGAGTCTGGGACCTGGCCTGCGCCAACGAAGGCGTGTACGCGGCGCTGGGGCTGCACCCGATCTACCTCGAGCAGCACCTTCCCGAGCACCTGGCGCAGTTGCGCGACTGGCTCGAACGCCTGCGCGGCAATCCACGTCTGTGCGCGGTGGGTGAGTTCGGCCTGGACTTCTACCTGCCCGAACTGGACCCGACGCGCCAGCAGGCGTTGTTCGAGGCCCAGTTGCAACTGGCCTGCGACTTCGAGCTACCGTCGCTGCTGCACGTGCGCCGCAGCCACGCCCAGGTGATCGCCACGCTCAAGCGCTACAAGCCGGTGCGGGCAGGGATCATCCATGCCTTTGCCGGCAGCTACGAGGAGGCGCGGGAATATATCAAGCTCGGTTTCAAGCTGGGACTCGGCGGCGCCGCCACCTGGCCCCAGGCATTGCGCCTGCGCAAGACCCTGCCGCGCCTGCCGCTGGACAGCGTGGTGCTGGAGACCGACGCACCGGACATGGCGCCGGCGATGTTCCCGGGGCAGCGCAACAGCCCCGAGCACCTTCCCGAGATTGCCGGGGCGCTGGCCGAAGTCATGGGGATCGAGACAACGCTGCTGGCAGAGGCCAGCAGTCGCAATGCCTGCGGGGTGTTTGGCTGGCAGTCCGACACAGGATCCGCGTCGGCCTCGATCATACCCTGAACGCCCCGATCAACCGCTTGAGCTCCACCACCTGCGCCGACAACGCCCGGCTGGCATCTTCGGTCTGACAAGCGCCTTCGGTGGTGTCCTGCGCCGCACGGTTGATCGCCACAATGTTCTGGTCAATGTCGTGGGCCACGGCGGTCTGCTGCTCGACGGCGGCGGCGATCTGCTGGTTCTGTTCGACGATCCCGCCGACCGCGCCAAGGATGTTGCCCAGTGCCTGCTGCACCTGGCGCGCTTCGTCCACGGTGCCTGCGGCCATCTGGTGGCTGCTGCCCATCACCCGCACCGCCGCGCCCACGCCTTCGCGCAGGCGCTGGATCATCTGCGCGATCTCCTCGGTGGAGTCCTGGGTGCGCCTGGCCAGGGTGCGCACCTCGTCGGCGACCACGGCAAACCCCCTGCCCTGCTCACCGGCCCGGGCCGCTTCGATGGCAGCGTTGAGGGCCAGCAGGTTGGTCTGCTCGGCGATGCTGCGGATCACCTCCAATACCCGGCCGATGGCCTGGCTGTCGCCCGCCAGCTGGTTAACCGCCGCCACGCTCTGGTCGATCTCGCCGGCCAGGCGGGCGATGCTGCCCTGCTGGCTTTCCACCAGGTCGCGGCCCGAGGCACTCTCATGGTTGACCCGCTGCGCGCCTTCGGCGGCCAGGGCCGCGCTGCGGGCGACCTCCAGCGCGGTGGCGCTCATCTGGTTCATGGCCGTGGCCACCTGCTCGATCTGCTCGCGCTGGCCACTGACCGCCTGGTTGCTGCGGCTCGACACCGAAAGCACCTGGCCGGCCTGCTCCTCGACCGTGGACACGGTCTTGCCGACCTGTTCGATCAGCCCGCGAATGCGCCGCACGGTCTCGTTGAAACCACGCCCCAGTTCGCCCAGTTCGTCCCGGCTGCTGGCCTGGAAGCTGATGGTCATGTCGCCTGCGGCCACCTTGTCCATGGCGGTGCCCAGGTTGCCGAGGGTTTCCCGGGTGGAGACGTAGAAGCCGCTGTAGAGGTAGATGATCAATGCGAAGACGCAGGCCAAGGCCGCCACCAGCGCGACCGTGCGCAGGCGGTGCTGGCCGAGGCGCTCTTCCAGTTGCCCATGCAGATGGGCCAGCACGGCATCGTTCAAGCGGTAAGTCTGCGCCATCAGGTCGCTGGTCTGCTGGTAGAAACCGGCCCACGGCGCGTCCAGGCTCTCGGCCACCACCACCTGGTCCTCGAACAGGGTCGCCGCCTGCTTGACGGTGGCCTGGCTGGCCTGGGCGCTACCGGCGAGCGCGAGCTTGAGCCCGGCATCGGTTGCCAGGGCGTCATCCAGGCGAATGGCGTAATCGGCGGACAAGCGCTCCAGGCGCTGTAGCAGGTCTTCGAAACGCGCGCTGCCCGAGGAGTCCATGAAGCCACGACCCAGGGCCACAGCGCCCATTGCCCGGCCCTCACCGATGGCCTGGGTCACCTGGGCGGTGGCATTGCCGAGCAGCTCGCTCAACTGACGCACCGAGGCCTGACTGTCCTGGCTGAGCCCCGACTGGCTGGCCACCAGCTTGCCCAGCACCTGGGCCTGGGCCAGCAACTTGTCGAACAGCGCCGCCTTGTTCTGCAGCGAGCTTTCGTCACGGGCACTGGCAAAGGCCTCGGCCAGCTCGGCACGCTTGGCCTCGAACACAGGGTCGCTACCCTTGAGGCCATCGAGCCGGGCCTGGACCTTGTCCTGCAGCGCCGCGATGCGGCTTTCCACATCGCCGGCCTGGCCCGACTGGCCCAGCACGGCGTTGATCTGCAGCAGGTTGCCGAGGGTCTCCAGGTCGCCGCGCAACGTCAGGCTCTCGGACAGCGGCGCCAGCCCCTGCAATTCGCCACGGGTGGCCTGGAGCTGGCTGTAGGCGTCGCGTACCAGATAAAAGCTGGTGACCAGCATGGGCAGGAAAAACAGGACGCTGATCAGGCTGAACTTCATGCCGAAGCTCAGCCGATTCATCAGTGCGATGGCCGGATAGAGCAGACGCTTCACAGGTCACCTCCTTGAATTCTTGTTGTTCTGCGGGGTAGCACTAGGCCATCTAGGGCCAGTGGCCTTGTATAGCGCAGATTGGAATCAAGGTTTGTAACTTATGGTTAAGCGATCAGTTCGGTAGCGAACTGCTCAGACCAACACGGTCCACAGGGCAAAGCAGGCATACCACAGCACCGCGCAGCGCAGCAGCAGCTCCCACAGGCTGTCCAGCCGCTCAAGACCGCGCTGGCGGTCCTCTTCCTCAGGGATGTCGTCGGCCACCCGGCCGACCTTGGCCACCAGATGCCCGGCGCTGACGTGCCAGTCGAGCAGCTCGTGCAGCATCACGCGGGTCACCGCGACGAAGTTGCCGACCAGGGCGAAACTCACCGTCATCACCCGTACCGGCAGCCAGTCCATGGCGTGGCGCAGTTGCCCGGCCAGGCTCTGCAAGGCGGGCTGGCGGCTGTTGTCCATGGTCAGCGCCAGCAGGCGGTAGGCCAGCGCCGCCGCCGGGCCGAGCAGGAAGTACCAGAAGATCACCGCGAAGAAGCTCTGGTAGGCCTGCCACAGCAGGTGGCCCTGAACCCGCTTGATCAAGCTCTGGGCATCGTCGGCGGCCAACCCCAGGTCGCGCTCGGCCACGTGCAGCGCGGCCTGTTCGTCACCCCGGCGCCAGGCGTCGCGAAACGGGCCCAGCGCCGCCTTTACATCGCCGCGCCCCAGGCTGTAGATCAATACCAGCAGGTGCACCGGCAACGCCAGCAAGCCATAGGCCACCGGCTCCAGCACATGCAAAAGCAGCACGAGCAGCGACACCGGCGCCAGGATCAGCAGCCCCAGCGTCCACCATGGGTGGACCTTACCGCTGCGCTCCAGGCGCACCAGCTCGCCCAGATAGAAGCTGTCGCGCTGCAACCGCTGGCGCAGGGCCGAGAACTTCTCGACCCACAATGCCAGCACCAACACCAGAAAACTCATGCCTTGTCCTCGTTGCGTTGCAGGGCAGCCCGGTAGCGCAGCCAGTCGAATGCCGGGCCCGGGTCGGTCTTGCGCTGCGGGGCGATATCACTGTGGCCGCAGATGCGCTCGGCGTCGATCACCGGCCAGGCCGCGCGAATCTCGCGGCTCAGTTGCTCAAGGGCGGTGTACTGGGCATCGGTATAAGGCACGTCGTCGGTGCCCTCCAGCTCGATGCCGATGGAAAAATCGTTGCAGCCCTCGCGCTCGCCGAAGCGTGACACGCCGGCATGCCAGGCACGATCAAGCAACGAGACGAACTGGGTCACCGCGCCATCGCGCTCGACGAACAGGTGCGCCGAGACGGTCAGGTGGTTGATGGTCGCGAAATACGGGTGCTCGTCCGGGTCCAGGCGGTTCTGGAAGAACTGTTGCACCTTGCCGGTGCCGAAGCAGGCCGGAGGCAGGCTGATGTTGTGGATGACCAGCAGCACGATGGCCTCACCTTCGGGGCGGGCGTTGAAGTTCGGCGAGGGGCAGAGGCTGACGCCGGTGAACCAGCCGGTCGCGCGGTCCAATTGCATGGTGCAGATCCTGAAATGACGCCCGAGACAGATGGCCAGTATGCCGTGGGCGGCCAGTGCTTGCATGTAAATGATTGTGTAGGAAGATTCAGCTTTGCTGCGCCTGCTGCCCACGTAATTGCTCCAGCACCGCCTCCAGCGCCCGCTCGAACAACAGGCCATCGTCCAGCAGGCGTACCTCGCCACGACGCAGGGCCATGGCCAGGCCCATGCGGTTCCATTCGCGCACCTTCATGCCGGTGCGGTTGCTGAAGACCAGCCGGTCGTTGCTGTCGATACGCGCCACCAGCTTGCAGCGCAGCGGCTCGTCGTCGTCCATCACCTCGACCCAGGTGCCGACCTGCAACCGCTGTACCTGATGAACGGCAGGGTCATGCTCGTCGAGCGGCAGGCCAGCGTCCAACTCGGACTCATCGCTGACGATCAGCACGATATCGTCCTCCACCCACACTTCGTCCAGCGCGGCATCCGCCTCCGGCGTAGCGCCACAGGCGCGCTGGTGCAGCTTCTCCAGTTGCAGGAAGAAATCACGGGTGGCGGCGGAGTCCAGCGCCACCCCCGCCAGACCGTCGCGCAGCGCCTTGAGCAGGCCCGGCACCTGCTCAAGCAGGCGCTGCGGCTCACGGTACGGAGCAATGCTGACCAGCAGGTCGTCCACCGTCGCCAGGGCCTCGGCCCAGGCTGGCGAAGCCTCACCCTGCTTCAGCCAGGCCAGCAGCAGCACCTGGCTCCAGGATTGAACCAGCATCTGCACCACCACCTGCGGCAGCACCCGGCCATGCAGGCGGTCGTTGAGCTCCTGCTGCACACGCTGGCGGGCCAGCAGCGTACGGGCGCGGCCCTCCTCGGCGTCACGGGTGCGCTGTTCGAGCAGTTCGTTGCGCCGACGTTCATCCTGGCTGAAAGCGAGAAACTCATCGAGCAGTTCATCAAACAGGGCGCAATCGTCGGAAAAGTCATTGAGCAGGCGCTGCACGATCCGCTCGACGCGCAGGTGCAGGCTGTCGCGCAGCCCCTCGGCCTCGGTCTCCCAGCCAATGGCCGCGGCGGCTATTTCGTTGAGCAGGCGGCGCGCCGGGTGGCTGCCACGGCTGAACATGCCCTTGTCGATCAGCGCCACCTTGAGCACTGGAATATGCAGGCGCACGAGCAACGCGCGCAGGCTGGCCGGCAGGTTGTGGTCACCCTGGATGAAGGTGAACAGCAGGTCGACCAGGTTGATCGTGTCTTCGTCGTCGGTGGCAATGCGCCGCCGCGTGCCGCTGCGCACGCTGACCCGCAACAGCAGTTGCTCCAGCTGCTGGCCGAGGTTGAAGTCATCCGGCTCGCCAGGGGCCGGCACATAGTGCTGCAAGTGGGTGAGCAGGCGCAGCAGGTCGCCGGTACTGGTCGGCTGGGCCGCACCGGCCGCCTGCAAACGCGGCGTGACCCGCCCGCGCACCGGCGCCAGCAGCGCCTGCACCGAGGCGAAGAACGCCTGGCCGGCGGAGTCGGGCAGACCGCCCGGCATGACGCTGGCCGGCACGCGCCTGGCAATGCCGCGCCGGTCCTCGGCACGGCGCCGTGGCGCGGGCAGCAGGTCCGGCAGCACGCCGGCACTGGCGAGCAACTGGCTGGCCTCGCCGTAGAGCAGGTCGAGGTCGCGCAGCACATAACGCTCGTACAGCTTGAGCAGCACCATCTTGACGTTGGCGCCGACCCCCAGGTTGCGCCCGGCATCCAGGAAGTAACCGCAGAGGTTGCCTGGCCCGAGTGGGTTGTGCGCGGTCTCCAGCGGCACTTCCAGCAACGTGGTGAAGCGCAGGTTCAGTTGATCGAGCAGAAACCCGTCACGCGACAGCACCCGATCGACCATGGCCTGCACGGCCACGGTTCGCTCCAGCGCCGACCTGTCCTGGGTCTGTGACCTGACCAGGGCCTCGAGCCCACCGCCCTGGCCGATACGGGCAAAGGCGTCGTAGAAGGTGTCGAGGAACCCGCGCTCGATGCTCTTGCGCTTCAGGCGCAGGTCGCGCATGGCTTCGAAGTACAGGTTCTGGTCGAGTCGGCCACTGGCCTTGTCGGCCATTTCGAAAAGGGTGTCGTCAGCATTGTCGAACAGCGCCTGCAAGCCCTGGCGCAATTGCAGCGCGGCTTTGTCGCGCACCTGCAGGAGCAGGACCGGAAGGCATGGCGAGGGCGCGCGCGCACCCCGGTCGATGGCCGCCGCCAAGGGCACCACCTTGCCTTCATCATGCATCCCGGACTCCTTGCTGGATGTTGCGTTGTTCGACTGGAAGTGAAATCGTCAAAGCTATGACGCCAATTACAAGGCGCCATTATCGGTGAAAATTCTGGCAGCTGCCAGCACGCCTTTCGCACGCCTCAACGGACAATGCATTTGCAGAATTGCTCAAACCGCCTGACCAAAGGTCATCGGCACGGCAGCTGTACACGCCGCCCCCCTGCCCTATAATCGCCGGCACCTAGCTTGTGGAGCCGACCATGCCGAACCTACGCCTCGCCGACCTGACCGCCGAAATCGAAGCCAACGTGCGCCGCGCGCTGCTCGAGGACATCGGCGGCGGCGATATCACCGCCCAGTTGATCCCGGCCGAGCGCCTGGCCAAGGCGACCATCATCACCCGCGAGGACTGCGTGATCGCAGGCTCCGCCTGGGTCGATGCGGTGTTCCGCCAGCTCGACCCGCGGGTGGCGGTGCACTGGCAGGTGGCCGATGGTGAGCGCGCCACCGCCAACCAGGCGCTGTTCCACCTCGAAGGCCCGGCGCGCTCGTTGCTCAGTGGTGAACGCTCGGCGCTGAACTTCCTGCAACTGCTCTCGGGCGTTGCAACCCGCGCGCGCTTCCTGGCCGACCTGGTCGAGGGCACCCAGGTGCGCCTGCTCGATACCCGCAAGACCCTGCCGGGCCTGCGCCTGGCGCAGAAGTACGCGGTTACCTGCGGCGGCTGCCACAACCACCGCATCGGCCTGTACGACGCGTTCCTGATCAAGGAAAACCATATCGCCGCCAGTGGTGGCGTGGCCGAGGCCGTGGCGGCGGCGCACCGTATCGCCCCGGGCAAGCCGGTGGAGATCGAGGTGGAAAGCCTGGACGAGCTGCGCCAGGCGCTGGCGGCGGGCGCCGATATCGTCATGCTCGACGAATTAAGCCTGGATGAAATGCGCGAAGCGGTACGTATCACTGCTGGCAAGGCCAAGCTCGAGGCCAGCGGCGGGGTCAACGAGACCACCCTGCGAGTGATCGCCGAGACCGGTGTCGACTACATCTCGATCGGTGCGATGACCAAGGATGTGAAGGCGGTTGACCTGTCGATGCGACTGAGCCTGTGAGCTGAATCGCAGGTACAAAAAAACCGGCCAGATGGCCGGTTTTTTCATTGCGAGGCAAGCCCGCAGGGGCTGGATCAGTGCGCGGCGTTGGCCAGGCCGTCCAGGTAACGCTCGACGTCCAGGGCCGCCATGCAGCCAGCGCCGGCGGAGGTGATGGCCTGGCGGTAGACGTGGTCGGCCACGTCGCCGGCGGCGAACACGCCCTCGACGTTGGTGGCGGTGGCGTTGCCTTCACGGCCGCCGTGGACCACAAGATAACCGTCCTTCAGGGTCAGCTGGCCTTCGAACAGCGAGGTGTTCGGGGTGTGGCCGATGGCGATGAACACACCGTCAACCTTGATTTCGTCGAAGCTGCCGTCGTTGTTCTTCAGGCGCGCACCGGTCACGCCCATGTTGTCACCCAGCACTTCGTCCAGGGTGGCGTTGAGCTTGAGTTCGATCTTGCCTTCGGCGACACGGGCGTGCAGCTTGTCGATCAGGATCTTCTCGGCGCGGAAGGTGTCGCGACGGTGTACCAAAGTCACCTTGCTGGCGATGTTGGCCAGGTACAGCGCCTCTTCCACGGCGGTGTTGCCGCCGCCGACGACCGCCACCGGCTTGTTGCGGTAGAAGAAGCCGTCGCAAGTGGCGCAGGCCGACACGCCCTTGCCCATGAAGGTTTCTTCCGACGGCAGGCCCAGGTAGCGAGCGCTGGCACCGGTGGCGACGATCAGCGCGTCGCAAGTGTAGGTGCCGCTGTCACCGCGCAGGGTGAACGGCTTGTTGGCCAGGTCGACGGCGTTGATGTGGTCGAAGACGATCTCGGTCTCGAAACGCTCGGCGTGCTCCTGCATGCGCTGCATCAGGGCCGGGCCGGTCAGGCCGTGGGGGTCGCCCGGCCAGTTGTCGACTTCGGTGGTGGTGGTCAGCTGGCCGCCCGCCTGCATGCCGGTGATCAGCAGCGGCTTGAGGTTGGCGCGGGCGGCATACACCGCGGCGCTGTAACCGGCAGGGCCGGAACCGAGAATGATGACGCGCGAATGACGTACTTCGGACATGTCGAACTCCTGTCGAGCGGGCCGCACGGGGCCGGCGTCTGTGCGCCGGTTGCGCCAGCTGGAATTAAAAGGGACCCACGCAGCACTTGGGGAAGGCTACAACGCGTTGGTCCAAAACCAAAAAAGTTGAGCGCACTGTAGCGAGGCCGCAGAGATTAAGGAAATATCCTTCGACAATCCACCTTATAGACAGTCTCTATCCGCAGAGGAAATAGCCAGGCATTGTGCCTGTGCTTTGTTACACGCCGTTTCCCGGAGGCGCGGCGCCTTTCGTCGGCGCGCCAAACTCGGTAAGGTCAGCGCGTTTTCCTCAAGCGGAGCACTCCGATGCAAGCCCCCGTCCTGTCCGGCCCGCAGTACCTGCGCGAAGGCCTGAAACTGGTCCTGAGCCCCAGCCTGCGCCTGTTCGTGCTGCTGCCCCTGGCGGTCAACCTGCTACTGTTCGGCGGCCTGATCTACTTTGCCGGCCACCAGTTCAGCCTGTGGGTCGATGCGCTGATGCCCACCCTGCCCGACTGGCTGGGCTTTCTCACCTACATCCTGTGGCCGCTGTTCGTCGCCCTGGTGCTGTTGATGGTGTTCTTCACCTTCACCCTGCTGGCCAACGTCATCGCCGCGCCGTTCAACGGTTTCCTGGCGGAAAAGGTCGAAGTGGTGGTGCGCGGCCAGGACAACTTCCCGCCCTTCAGCTGGAGCGAGCTGATGGCCATGGTGCCACGTACCCTGAGCCGCGAGATGCGCAAGCTTGGCTACTTCCTGCCGCGGGCCATCGGCCTGTTCATCCTGTCGTTCATCCCGGTGGTGAACGTGATCGCCGCGCCGCTGTGGCTGGTGTTCGGTATCTGGATGATGGCCATCCAGTACATCGACTACCCGGCGGACAACAACAAGATGAGTTGGCAGGACATGCTCGCCTGGCTGCGCGCCAAGCGCTGGCAATCGATGGGCTTTGGCGGGATCACCTACCTGGCGCTGATGATTCCGGGAGTCAACGTGCTGATGATGCCGGCAGCGGTGGCCGGGGCCACGTTGTTCTGGGTGCGGGAGCGCACTTGAAAGGGCCGGGGGCGCGTTGCGCCCCTTTCGCCGGCAAGCCGGCTCCCACAGGCACAGCGCAACCCTCTGTAGCAGCCGTCTCGCCGCGGCAGCTAAGCAAGACGCTGAACGGATCAGTGGCTTAACTGGCTGGAAAACTGCCCCACTGCATCCACCACCTTCTTCGCTCCTTCCTGGATCTCGACGATCACCCCGCCGGTATCGGCGGCCAGTGCCAGGCCCTGCTCGGCCTGGCGCTTGCTGGTGTCGATGATGTCCACCGCGGCCTGGGCCAGCTGTTCATTCTGCTGCACCACCTTGGCGATTTCCTCGGTGGCGCTACTGGTGCGCGAGGCCAGTTGGCGCACTTCGTCGGCGACCACGGCGAAACCACGGCCCTGTTCGCCGGCGCGGGCGGCTTCGATGGCGGCGTTGAGCGCCAGCAGGTTGGTCTGCCCGGCGATGTCGCTGATGGTCTTGATGATCGCGCCGATCACCTTCGACTGCTTGTCCAGTGCCTGGATGCCCTCGGCGGCTTCCTGCATCGAGCCCTCCAGCCCACGCATCACCTCGACAGTCTGGGTTACCACGTCGGTGGCCTTGCGCGCGCTGTCGTCGGTTTCCAGCGAGGTGGTGTAGGCGATGTCGGCGGCCTGGGCCACGGCCAGTTCCTGGTTGACTTGGTCGGTGATCACGGTGGCGAACTTGACCACCTTGTAGAGCACGTCGTGGGCGTCGATGATCGGGTTGTACGAGGCTTCCAGCCACACCACGCGGCCATGGGCATCGACGCGCTTGAAGCGCTCGGCAACGAATTCGCCGCGGCGCAGCCTGTTCCAGAACTCCTGGTAGCCCGGCGAATTGGCTTCTTCCGGCTCGCAGAACATGCGGTGCGACTTGCCGCGGATCTGTTCGAGGGTGTAGCCCATGGTCTGCAGGAAGCGGTCGTTGGCGGTCAGCACCTGGCCTTCGAGGTTGAACTCGATCACCGCGGTGGAGCGCATCAGGGCCTTGATCAGGCTCTCATGCTCACGGGACGTCTCGATGGTGCGGGTCAGGTCGCTGGAATGCAGGGAGAAGTACTTGAGGCGCCCGTCGCTGTCCTTGACCGGTTGCAGGATCGAGCGCAGCCAGGCCTCTTCACCGTTGCCACGCAGCAGGCGGAAGGCGCCATTGAGATGCTCGCCCCGGGTGATGGCGTGTTTCATGCGCTGGTAGAAATCGAGCTTCTTCACATGGGCCGGGACGATCTCCTCGATATTGCGCCCGATGAGCTGCTCGGCGCGGTAGCCCATTTCGGCCTCGAAGTTGCCGTTGACCGACTCGATGCGCCCCTGTGGATCGAGCTGGAGCACCAGCATCTCGCTGTCGAGGCTGTTCTTGACCTGCTCGATGGACATCAGTTCTTCGCGCAGTTGCTGGATTTCTTTCTTCAGTTTGCTGTTGAACATGGCCGCTCTCCCGGAGCGTATTCCCGTAGTCGAATGCATCTGCATCGGCTGCGTCCCGTGAGTTCTTGAGTGCGTTGCAAGGAAATATTCATACGGATGAAACTGCCGGAAATCAGGCGTCATCCGCACGTCACAAAGGCGTCATATGGCCGCAACGGGGGCGGCGGACACTTTTTGTCATGAACACACCGTCCTTGCGCATCACCCTGGTCAGCGAAACCTTCCCACCCGAGATCAATGGCGTGGCCAACACCCTTGGCCGCCTCAGCGAGGGTCTGCGCCAGCGCGGGCATCAGGTCGAACTGATCCGCCCGCGACAGGCCGCCGACAGCGCAACGGGCAACGATGACGAACTGCTGCTGTGCCGTGGCTGGCCACTGCCCGGTTACCCCGGCCTGCAGTGGGGCGAAGTGTCGATGCACAAGCTATGGCGTCGTTGGCGTCGGCAGCGTCCGGACGTGCTGTACATCGCCACCGAAGGCCCCTTGGGCCTGAGCGCCCTGCGCGCCGCCCGGCGCCTGGGCGTGGCAGTAGTCAGTGGCTTTCACACCAACTTTGCGCAGTATTCGGGGCAGTATGGCCTGGGACTGCTGTCGCGACTGCTCACCCACTACCTGCGCTGGTTCCATCGGCGTACCGCCATCACCCTGGTGCCCAGCATCAGCCAGCGCCTGGAGCTGGAACGCCGCGGCTTCGAACGCCTCGGCCTGATGGCCCGCGGTGTCGACTCCGGCCTGTTCAACCCGGCACGGCGCAGCCAGGCCCTGCGCGGGCAGTGGGGGCTGGGCGTGGATGACCTGGCCGTGCTGCACGTCGGACGCCTGGCCGCAGAGAAAAACCTGGCCTTGCTGCGCCCTTGCATGGAAGCCCTGCGCAAGGCCTACCCGCACCGGCGGCTGCGCCTGGTGATCGTCGGCGATGGCCCACTGCGCGGCCAGCTCGAACAGCAGTTGCCCGATGCGGTGTTCTGCGGTGCGCAGCGCGGCGAGGTACTGGCCGAGCACTATGCCAGCGGCGATTTATTCCTGTTCCCGAGCCTGACCGAGACCTTTGGCAACGTGGTGCTCGAGGCGCTTGCCTCGGGCCTTGCCGTGGTCGCCTACGATGAAGCCGCCGCCGCCCAGCACATCCGCCACGGCCATAGCGGTGCGTTGGCCATGCCGGGTGACCAGGCGGCATTCATCGACGCCGCTTGCTGGTTGCTGGAGGAAAGCGAAACCCTGCGCCGGGTGCGCCTCAACGCTCGCCAGCACGCCAGCCGCGAGGGCTGGCCGGCGATCATCGAACAGTTCGAGGGTTACCTGTACGGAGCCTGCCGCGAGTTGCAGAGCACCCGCGAACAGACGCCGCCCCTGGTGATCAAGCCAGGGTCGTCAACGCCTCACGGCTGAACGGCAGCACGTCTCCCTCACGCCCCTCGCGAACCTTGCGCGCCCATTCGGCATCCACCAGCAAGGCGCGGCCCACGGCCACCAGGTCGAACTCCTGGTCCTGCAAGCGTTGCAGCAAGCCTTCGAGGCTGGCCGGCCTGGCCACCTTGTCGGTAGCGACCATGAACTGCAGGAACTCGCCATCCAGGCCGACACTGCCCACGGTGATGGTCGGCTTGCCGGTGAGCTGGCGGGTCCAGCCGGCCAGGTTCAGCTCGCTGCCCTCGAATTCTGGCTCCCAGAAGCGCCGGGTAGAGCAGTGGAAGATATCCACGCCCGCGTCGGACAAGGGCTTGAGGAACGCTGCCAGGGCCTCGGGGGTTTGCACCAGGCGTGCGTTGTAGTCCTGCTGCTTCCATTGCGAGAAGCGCAGGATGATCGGGAAATCCGCGCCCACGGCCTGGCGCACGGCCTGGATCAGTTCGATGGCGAAACGCGAGCGTCCGGCCAGGTCACCGCCGTATTCGTCGTCGCGACGGTTGCTGGCCTCCCAGAAGAACTGGTCGATCAGGTAGCCGTGGGCGCCGTGGATTTCCACACCGTCCATGCCGATGGCCTGGGCATCGCGCGCGGCCTGGGCGAAGGCGGCGATTACCTCGCGAATGTCGTCGTGGCTCATCTCCTGGACCAGTACCTGGCCATCCTTCTCCTTGCCGCTCGGGCCATAGCCCGGCACCTCGGCATCCGGCTCGGTGCCCAGGCGGCGCACACTGCCCACGTGCCACAGTTGCGGCACGATGCGCCCGCCTTCGGCATGGACCGCGTCGACTACACGTTTCCAACCGGCCAGGGCATCTTCACCGTGGAAGCGCGGCACGTTGGGGTAGCCATTGGCGGCCTTGTGCCCGACCGTAGTGCCTTCGGTGATGATCAGCCCGACCCCGGCTGCGGCACGACGGCGGTAGTAATCGACCACACCGTCATGGGGCACGCCCCCGGGGCAGAGGGTACGGGTCATCGGCGCCATGACCACGCGGGTCGGCAGGTCAAGGGAGCCTAGGGTGAAAGGCTGGAACAGAGGGTTGCTGGACATGCGGCGCTCCCGACGGGTGAGGAAATGCGCCTGAGCTTAGGGGCCGCCTGGCGGATGGCCCAGCATTATTGATTGCAGTGATCGGCCGTCATCGTTGTGAGCAGAGCGAATTGCAACAGGAAATTTATTTTCAGAAAGGGCTTGAATTCATCCGACAGTTGCCTGACTTTAGAGTCAAGAGGCGCAGGAAAACCAACGCCCTCAGTGGCCTAGGCGCGCCTCTCGCGAGCAAGCTGAATAAGGATTGAATCATGCAAATCCAGGTCAACAGCAGCAACCATATCGAAGGCAACATCCGTCTCGACCAATGGGTCCGCAGTACCCTGCAAAGCAGCCTCGAACGTTACGAGGACGACCTCACCCGCATAGAAGTCCACCTGCGTGACGAAAACGGCGCCAAGCCCGGTCCCCACGACAAACGCTGCCAGATGGAGGCTCGCCCTAAAGGTCACCAGCCGATTTCCGTGACCCACACCGCCACTTCGCTGGAGCACGCCGTCGATGGCGCGGCCAGCAAGCTGAACCACGCCCTGGAGCATTTCTACGGCAAGTTGCGCAGCAAGCGCGGCGCCCTGGAACTGAGTGATCCAGACGCCTGACCGACAATGGTTCAGACAAGAACGCCCGGCCTTGCGCCGGGCGTTCTCGTTGTTCACCGATCAGCGGGCCTGAACCAACCTCGGTCGAGCCCGGTCAACTTCTGCAATCATTCACTGCAGAACCCAACCATGAACAATCCCTTCGATCAGATCAGCGCCGCCTTCGCCCCAGAGTACCGGGTCAACCTGAGCATCGAACGCCTTGACGGCAGCATCATGCTGACCCTCTCCGACGACAGCGGCGTGGTCGCCAAGCGCCTGATCAGCCAGGCCCAGCGCAACGACCCGGTACGCCTGCAGCGGGTCATCGACAGCATCCGCCTGGGCCTGGCCATCGAGCTGGGGCAAAACCCGCTGGAAGTGCTCGCAGCCCTGACCCGCCCCGCGCAGGGCGAGCGCCGCGTCCCTGTCGTCGGCCTGGCAAACTGAGGGTTATTTGCCCTCGTCCACTTCCTTGCCGCTGGCATCCAGCGCCTTGGTCGACGGGTAGCGGTACGACGCATAGCGCACCACCAGGATGGCGAAGGCCAGCAGCAGGATACCGCCGCACACGTACAGCAAGCCGACATCCGGCGCCTTGTGGTGCGAGACATCGCCGATCAGCAGGCGGGTCAGCGCGGTGATTGCCACGTAGAGCAGGAAGCGGATCGGCATGTGGTTGGTCTTGAAGTAGATCCCCACCATCGCCCCCAGCTCCAGGTAGATGAACAGCAGCAGGATGTCATCCACGCTCACCCCACCCTTGCCCAGCATGTCCAGGAAGGTCACTACCGCCGCATAGGCGGTGATCGCGCCGATACCGAACAGCGCCAGGTAATGGAAGGCCTCCACACACAGGTTGCCCAGCGAGTCGGCGGAGCCGTGCAGGCCCTTGCGCAGCTTTTCTGCCCATTTGATGTTCACGATGTTCGATTCCTGATACTGAAGGTCTTGGTTGCCATGCAGTTAAAGGGCCATGGCCCCTGTCTTGGAAGGCGGTCGATTGCCGCAAGACACCTGTGGACTACGCTGATTGTCAGTTTGCCTGGCCATCATTGCGGTTGCAGGGTGATGGCCTGACGATGTACTGTATAAAAACACAGCAATGCGCAATCCAATCAGCAAAAAGGCACAGAGGTGATGAATGGCCGTCGAAGTGGTGTACCGCAGCAGCCGCGACCCGGAGCGCTTGTTCATGGATAAGGCCGAAGCAGACCGTCACGACAAGATGCTCGAGCTGGCCGAACGCCTGGCCGAGGTACTGCACAAGGCCGTGCCTTCGATGAGCGAGCAGCAGGTAGAGGAAGCCGGCATCTACATGGCGAAGAACCGCGATGTGTTCGCCCGAGCGTTCAAGAGCCAGCCCGATGCGCTGGCGGAGCTGCTCGAAGGCGGCGCGGTGGAATGACGCCATCGCGGGGCAAGCCTGCAAGGCTCGCATCCATGGAAAATCTCGTGGGAGCGGGCTTGCCCCGCGAAATGGCTTTCAGCCGTACAACAATCTTTCCGCCAGCATCTGCGCCACCCGTGCCGGCGAACGTTTCTCCGCCTGGGCATGGGCGAACACTTCGGTCAGCCGCGAAGGTATCCGCGCCAGGTGCGCGGTAATGGTCCCCAGCCCCTCGCCCCGATGGGTCAGGGCCACATAGATCAGCCCACCGGCATTGATCACATAGTCCGGCGCATACAGGATTCCCCGGTTCTCCAGCTGGTCGGCCACCTGCAAGGTGGTCAGCTGGTTGTTCGCCGACCCCGCCACCGCCGCGCAGCGCAGTTGCATCACGCTCTGCCCGTTCAGCACCGGCCCAACGCCACACGGCGCAAAGATGTCGCACGGCGTGCTGATCAAGGCTTCATGGGCCACCGGGTGGGCATTGAGCTGCTCCACCGCCAGGCGCACCTTGCCGGCATCCAGGTCGCTGACCAGCAGCTCGGCGCCGGCCGCATTCAGTTGCTCGGCCAGCGCATAGCCAACGTTGCCCAACCCTTGCACCGCCACTCGCAATCCCTCCAGGTTGTCACTGCCCAACCTGGCCATGGAGGTGGCGCGGATGCCGGCGAACACGCCCATCGCCGCATGTGGCGATGGATCGCCCGAGGCGGTGGTGCTGGTGACGTAGGGAGTGGCCTGGGCGATGCAGTCCATGTCGAGGGTCGAGGTGCCACTGTCCACCGCCGTGATGAAGCGGCCCTGAAGGGTGTCGACGAAGCGCCCGAACGCCTCGAACAGCGCTGCACGGTTCTCCACATGCGGGTTACGCACGATCACCGCCTTGCCGCCGCCCATCGGCAACCCGGCCAGGGCCGCCTTGTAACTCATGCCCTGGGCCAGACGGATGGCATCGGTCATGGCGCTTTCGTCGTCGGCATAGGGCAGGTAGCGACAACCGCCCATGGCCGGACCCAGTTGTTCGCTGTGAATCGCCACCACGGCCTTCAACCCCGTAGGCGGGTCGATGAACAAGTGCAGTGACTGCGTGCGAGTGCTTTGCATGAGCGCGAACATCGACGGGCTCCCCAGCGAGGTGCTGCTACCAGTATAAACAGGTCAAGGCAGCACACCGTGCGGGCGGACCACTGGACGAAAAGCCTCGCCAGGGCTACAAGTTAAGCGTGATGGAGAAGTCCGATGAACTCACGCCAAGCCTGCCTGGCCTGCCTGGAACGCGAGCCGGTCGCCCTGCTGGAAGCCGCGCTGTGGATTGCTGCGGAGCATGACCGCACTGTCGAGCTCTCGGCCAGCCTGGCCAGGCTGCATGAGCTGCAACGCGAAGTCAGCACCAGCCTGCCGATGCTGCCGGTCAACGAACTGGCCCAGCCTTTGCTGCGCCAGCTCAACGCACTGGGCTTTCAGCAGGACGAGTATCACCCGTTGCGCCCGCACGTGGCCTTGATGGACAAAGTGCTGCAACGTCGGCGTGGCCAACCTCTGCTGCTGGCAATCCTTGCCCTGGAGCTGGCACGGCGGCTGTCGATCCCCCTGGAAGGCGTGAACTTTCCCGGGCACTTCCTGCTGCGGGTACCCGGTGCCGACCACCTGCTCGACCCTTGTGGTGGCCGCCGCCTGTATCCCAACGACTGCCGCGAACTGCTCGCCCGCCAGTTCGGCCCACAGGTGCCACTGTCCGCCGAGCACCTGCTCAGCGCATCGCCGCGGCAGATGCTCCAGCGCCTGTCGCGCAACCTTCGCCAATTGCATATCAGCAACGACAACGACCTCGCAGCGCTGATCGATGCCGAGCGGGTCATGCAACTGGGCCCGGTGCAGGTCGGCGACTACCTGGCCCGGGCCACGCTGTACCAGCACCTGGACTGTCCCCAGGCAGAGCGCTTCGACCTGGAGCACGCCCTGCTGCTGACCGACGACCCGGTGCAGCGCCTGAAACTCACGGAACGCCTCGGCCAGTTGCCCAACGGTAAACGTTCAATCCATTAATGCCTCGCCCTTGACCGTCGCTTCGCGCGGCTGCGGTGCGCGTACCCGGCTGATCAGCAGCGCGCCGAGCAGCGCTGGCACGGCGCAGAAGAAGAAGATCTGCTCCACTGGCATGTGCAACGTCAGCAGCAGACTGCCGAGCAACGGTCCGAGGATCGAGCCGAAGCGCCCGACACCCAGGGCCCAGCCGGTGCCGGTGGCGCGCACCTGGGCCGGGTAGAAGTTGCTGACGAAGGCATTGAGCGTCAACTGCCCGCCAATGATGCAGAACCCCGCGGCGAACACACTGGGCACCAGCCAGCGCGGATCGTCATGGTTAAGGCCAACCAGCACGCTGAACAGCGCCGCGCCCAGCAGCACGCCGGCCAGCAGGTGAGCCTTGTTGGCCATGCGGTCGGCGCACCAGGCCAGGCACACCGCACCGAAGGTGCCGGCAAACAGGAACAGCGAAGTCACCAGGTTGGCCTGGTTCAGCGCCAGCCCGCTTTCCTGCAGCAGCGACGGCAGCCAGCTGATCATGAAGTACAACAGGATCAGGCTGACAAAGAAGGTGCTCCACAGCAGCAGCGTGGGCCGGGCGAACCCCTCGCGAAACAACGCCACCACGGTGAGCTTGCTGTCGGCCGACGCATCGGCCGCGACCTGGGCCGCCGGCACCTGCCAGCCCGGCAGCAGGCGGGCGGCCACCCGTTGCAACCGCGCATAGGGAGGGGCGTCGCGCAGCAGGCGCGGCAGCGATTCAGGCAGGAACAGCGCCAGGAACGGGAACAACAGCAGCGGCGCCACGCCACCGGCAAGAAACACCGCCTGCCAACCATGGTGATCGATGAAACCTGCAGCTACGAAGCCACCCGCCGCGCCCCCCAGGGAGAAGCCGCAAGCTGCCAGAGTCACCATCAGGGTACGCAGCCGCGGTGGTGCATAATCGGCCATCAGCGCCATGGCGCTGGGCATCGCGCCGCCCATGCCGATACCGCAGAGAAAGCGCGCCAGCATCAGGCTGTCGAGGGAAGTGGCGAACACCATCAGCAGCGTCAGGCTGGCGTACAGCAGCACGCAGCACAGCAGCACCCGCCGCACGCCGAAGCGGTCGGCCAGTGGCGTCACCGCCAGCGAACCGACCGTCAGCCCCAGCAGGTTGGCGCTGAACACCGGCCCGAAGGCCGCCTTTTCCAGCCCCCAGTCCTGGGCCAGCGCGGGGATCACGTATCCCAGCACCTGGGCGTCATAACCATCGGTGACCAACAGCAGGATCAACAGCAGCAGCAAGCGCCACTGGTAGGGTGACACCGGGCGCGCGTCGAGCGCCGCGCGAAAGCTGGCTATCTGGTTGTGCATCGCAAGGTACCTGTCTTTTGTTGTTATGAGTGCAGGTGCGGGCTGGGTGGGTCAGTTGGGCGTGTCGGGCTGCCTCGACGGGTGAGCCTTGTGGAAGGCCGGGTGCTGTTCGGCGAGGGCCGCCACCCGGCAAATGCGCGGGTAGCCACTGAGGTCGATGTTGAATCGCTCGGCCGCGTACAACTGCGGGATCAGGTAGACATCGGCCAGGCCCGGCGTCGCACCGAAGCAGAAGCCATCGTCGCCGATCAACTGCTCGATCGCCGCCAGCCCCTGGCCGATCCAGTGGCCGATCCACTGGTTGACCTGTGCCTCGTCGTGTCCCAACTGACGCAGCTGGTTGAGCACGCTGACGTTGTGCAGCGGGTGGACATCACAGCCGATGATCGCCGCCACGCCACGCACCTTGGCCCGGGCCTCGGCTGCGGTCGGCAGCAGCGCTGGCTGCGGGTGCGCCTCTTCGAGGTATTCGATGATCGCCGGCGACTGCACCAGCAACTCGCCATCGTCAGTACGCAGGGCCGGCACCCGCCCCTGCGGATTGAGCGCCAGGTAGTCCGCGCCGCGCTGCTCGCCCTTGAGCAGGTTCACCGGCAGGGCCTGGTAGGCCAGGCCCTTGAGCGCCAGGGCGATGCGCACCCGATACGACGAGGTGGAGCGGTAGTAGGTGAACAGTTCCATCGCCCTGCCCTCCTCAGTTGGCCGCGACGATGGTGCCACGGCACTCGCCGAAGCCGATGCTGGCTACGCCATCACGCACGCAACGGGCGCGCAGGATGATCTCGTCGCCGTCCTCGAGGAACTTGCGCACTTCGCCGCTGGCCAGTTCCACCGGCTGCTTGCCGCCTTCGGTGATCTCCAGCAGGCTGCCGAACGAGCCTGGCGCCGCGCCCGACAGGGTGCCCGAGCCGAACAGGTCGCCCGGTTGCAGCTGGCAGCCGTTGACGCTGTGGTGGGCGACCATCTGTGCCACGGTCCAGTACATGCTGCGGGTGCTGCTCAACGTGAGGCGATGCGCCGGCAGGTTCTGCTCGCGCATGCGTTCGGTCAGCAGCAGCACTTCCAGTTCGATGTCGAAGGCGCCGGAGGCCTGGTCGCGCTTGTCCAGCAGGTATGACAGCGGCTGCGGGTCACCCTCCGGACGGACCGGCTGGGCGCAACGGAACGGCTCCAGGGCCTCGGCAGTGACCACCCATGGCGACACCGTGGTGATGAAGCTCTTGGACAGGAACGGGCCCAGCGGCTGGTACTCCCAGGCCTGGATATCGCGCGCCGACCAGTCGTTGAGCAGGCAGAAGCCGGCCACGTGCTCGGCGGCGTCGCCGATCGGGATCGGCTGGCCGATGTCGTTGCCCTGGCCAATCCAGATGCCCAGTTCCAGCTCGTAGTCCAGGCGCGCGCAAGGGCCGAAGCTCGGCTCGGTCTGGCCCGCCGGCAGTGTCTGGCCCTTGGGGCGGCGCACGTCGGTGCCGGACGGCCGGATGGTCGAGGCGCGGCCGTGGTAGCCGATCGGCACGTGCTTGTAGTTGGGCAGCAGCGGATTGTCCGGGCGGAACAGCTTGCCGACGTTCTTGGCGTGCTCGATGCCGACGTAGAAGTCGGTGTAGTCACCGATCTTCGCCGGCAGGTGCAACTGGCATTCGCCGGCCGGGTACAGCGCGGCCTTCAGGGCCGCCTGGTGCTCGCTGCCCTCGCCCAGCAGCGCCAGCAGGCGCTGGCGCAGGGCAACACGGGCCTCGCGGCCAAGGGCGAAGAAGGCATTCAGCGCGCCGCCCACTGTCGCTTCGACGGCGGCCTTGGCCGCCCCCTCGAACAACCCGGCGGCCAGCACGGCCTCGAGGTCGAGGATCGCGTCGCCGATGGCCACGCCGCAACGTGGCGTCTGCCCTGGGCGGCTGAAGATGCCCAGGGGCAGGTTCTGCAACGGGAAGTCGCGGTGCCCGTTGGCGTGCTCGACCCAGCTACGGGCAATGGCGGTGTGGTTCATCGGTTATCTCCGGTTCGGGTTGAAGGTGCTCGGCAAGGTGGCCCAGCAACTATCGTAGTCGGCCTGCAACTGCGGGCTTTCGAGGGCCTGGCGGCTAGGGCGCAGCACCTGGCTGGTCTCGAACATGAAGGCCATGGTGTTGTCGATCTTGTGCGGCGCCAGGTCCACCGAGATGGCCTTGTCGCAGGTCTCGGCGTCGGGGCCGTGGGCACTCATCACCCCATGCAGCGAAGCGCCGCCGGGCAGGAAGCCTTCGGCCTTGGCGTCGTAGGCGCCCTGGATCAGGCCCATGAACTCGTTCATCAGGTTGCGGTGGAACCATGGTGGACGGAAGGTGTTCTCGGCCACCATCCAGCGCGGCGGGAAGATCACGAAGTCCATGTTGGCCATGCCATGCACGCTGGTGGGCGAGGTCAGCACGGTGAAGATCGACGGATCGGGGTGGTCGAAGCTGACCGTACCGATGGTGTTGAAGCGGCGCAGGTCGTATTTGTAAGGCACGTTGCTGCCGTGCCAGGCGACTACGTCCAGGGGCGAGTGCTGCAGCTCGCAGGCCCAGTGTTCGCCGAGGAATTTCTGCACCAGCTGCACAGGGCCGGTGCTCTCTTCGTAATGGGCGACCGGGGCGAGGAAGTCACGCGGGTTGGCCAGGCCATTGCTGCCGATCGGGCCAAGGTCCGGGATGCGCAGCGGCGCGCCGTGGTTCTCGGCAATGTAGCCCCGGGCCTGCGCATCGAGCAGTTCGACCCGGAACTTCATGCCGCGCGGGATCACCGCGATCTCCAGCGGCTCGACCTCGAGCACGCCCAGTTCGGTGGCAATGCGCAGGCGGCCTTGCTCGGGCACCAGCAGCAACTCGCCGTCGGCGTTGAAGAACACCCGCTCCATGGAGCGGTTGGCGCGGTAGATGTAGATACTCACGCCGGCCGGTTTCTCCGATGCCGAGTTGGCCACCATCGGCAGCCAGCCGTCGATGAAGTCGGTCGGTTCGGACGGCATCGGTTGCGGGCTCCAACGCAGGCGGTTGGGATTGACGCCTCCCAACGGCCCGGTCAGCGGCTGGCGCTCCAGGCGCTCGAAACGCGGGTGCAGGGCCGAGGGGCGAATGCGGTACAACCAGGTGCGTCGCAGTTCGCTGCGGGTCATGGTGAACGCGGTGCCCGACAGCAGCTCGGCGTACAGCCCATAGGGAGCCTTCTGCGGCGAGTTCTGCCCGACCGGCAGGGCGCCGGGAAGGGCTTCGCTGGCGAACTCGTTGCCGAAGCCGCTCAGGTACTGGAGCTCAGGGGATGTGTCGCGGGTCATCGGTGCCTCCGGGCTGCTGGGAGCCGTTTCGGGCAGCTGGCTGCGGAGCCCGATCCTGAAACCGGCACCAAGGGCGGCAGCGCGTCTGCATTGTTTTTATCGTAATCAGATTACGAATAACGTAATTTGCCCGAGCGCAGGCGTCAAGCTATAAAGGCGCCACCCCATGAAATCTGCATAGAAGTCCCCCATGGCCAAAGCCAGCAGCACCGACAACGGCAAACAGAAAGTCCGCTCGGCGGAAGTCGGCACCGACATCCTCAAGGCCCTGGCCGAACTTTCCCCCTCCACCTCGCTGTCGCGCCTGGCCGAGCATGTCGACATGCCGGCGAGCAAGGTGCACCGCTACCTGCAGGCGCTGATCGCCAGCGGCTTCGCCGAACAGGACCCCGCCACCAACCACTACGGGCTGGGGCGCGAGGCGTTGCGGGTGGGCATGGCGGCCCTGGGTAGCATCGATGTGCTGAAGGTGGCGGCGCTGCCACTGTCGCAATTGCGCGACGAGTTGAACGAAAGCTGCTTCATCGCCGTGTGGGGCAACCAGGGCGCGACCGTGGTGAGCATCGAGCCGGCGGTGCGGGCAGTGACGGTGGTGACGCAGATCGGCTCGGTGCTGCCGTTGCTCAGCTCGTCCACCGGACTGGTGTTCGCCGCGCACCTGCCCGAGCGCGAGACCGTGGAGCTGCGCGACCGGGAACTGGCAGCGCTCGGCCAGACGGCGGATGACTATGCCGCCCTGCTCGAACAGATCCGCCAGCGCGGCCTGCACCATGTGCACGGTTTGCTGATGCCGGGGGTGGACGCGCTGTCCGCGCCGGTGTTCAACGCCATGGGCCAGGTCGCCGCCGTGATGACCGTGGTCGGTCCGACCTCGATCTTCCATGCCGACGAGCACGGCCCGGCCGCCCGGCGCCTGCTCGCCGCAACCCAGGCCACCAGTTGGCGAATGGGATACGGCGCGGATCAGTAAAAGGACTTACAAAGCATTACGGACTTTTCCTGCGAGAGCGGCCTATAGTCCGCCTCGCACTTTTACTCGAAACGTAAAGGTGAATGTCATAAGCGGGTATTTTTCCCACGGGATCATGCGCTTATTCTGACCTCACTGGCCGGCACGAAGGGCTCTCCCCCCTGCTTTTCGCGCCCGCCCAGGTTCACCGACGTTGATTTTGAAGCTCCTTGATCTAACGTCTCGATTGGCCGCTGCGATTGCAGCGGCCTTTTTTATTTCTGCAAGAATCGCAAGATCGGCGCCAATCAACCCAACGGATACCTCTGCAGGTTCGCCATCATCTGCTGCAACGCCTGCAGGCTGTCCTGCGGGTGCTCCGCGCCCTCGAAATCACCGATCCGCCCCCAGTTGTCCGCCACCTGCTCGGGGGTGAACCCTTCACGCGGGTCGAAGCCCACGCCCTGGCTACGCTCCCAGCGCACCTTGCCCACCCAGCCGCCGCCCACCTCGAACAGTTCGCCGCTGTCCTGGCACTGCTCGCTGCCCAGGTACACCACCAACGGACTGATCAACTCGGGCTGCAGACGTTCGAACACCTGCGGCGGGATCAACCCCTCGGTCATTCGCGTGCCGCCGGTCGGGGCGATGGCGTTGACCAGGATGCCGTGCTTGCGGCCCTCGATGGCCAGGGTGCGGGTCAGCCCATAGAGGCCGAGTTTGGCCATGCCATAGTTGGCCTGGCCGAAATTGCCATAGATGCCCGAGGTGGACGAGGTGAAGATCACCCTCCCCCAATTCTGCGCCCGCAGGTGCGGCCAGGCGGCGTGGGTAACCTTGTAGGCGCCCTCGACGTGCACCCGGTAGACCAGCTCCCAGTCGCTGTCTTCCATCTTGTGGAAGGTCTTGTCGCGCAGGATGCCGGCGTTGTTCACCAGCACATCGACCCGACCGAAGGTATCCAGGGCCTGCTCGACGATGCGCGCGCCATCGGTGACCGAGTCATGGTTGGCGATGGCCGTGCCGCCCGCGGCGCGGATCTCCTCCACCACGCGGTCGGCCGCCGAGGCGTTGGCGCCTTCACCATGTGTAGACCCACCCAAGTCATTGACCACCACGTGAGCGCCGCGCGCGGCGAACAGCAGCGCATGGGCCCGGCCCAGGCCGCCGCCGGCCCCCGTGACGATCACCACTCGATCCTGCAGACGTACCGGCTCGCTCATGCTCAAGGCTCCTGGCAATGAAGGGATGCAAAGCAGTTTCCGCCAGCCGCCCGGGCCCGGCAATCAAGCGCACCGTGGCGAATGCCGCCCGATAACGCCCGACGATGATCGCCGGTCAGGACCAGGCGACCTTCAGCGGTAAATAACTCATCGGTTGCTCACGAAAGGCCAGGTAATGGCGCAGCACCTGCACCGGCGCTTCGGTGTGGGGGTAATGGCCGATGCCCTGCAGAACCACGGTGTCCGGGTCCGGGACGATTTCCCGGTAGCGCTCGACCATGTGCGCGCCGGACAACGGATCGACCGCGCCATTGATGAAGCGCAGCGGCACGCCCGGACGTTGCAGCGCGGCGACCCAGCGCTCGCGCTGGGCCCGGCGTTCCGGCAGGAAGCTGACCAGTTTGTGCAGGATCCGTGGGCCTCGGTTGGAGGCGATCAGGCTCCAGTAGTCGTCCAGGGCGCTCTCGCTGGGATGGGTGCACGGGCCATAGACCTGGGTGACGTTGCGCACCAGATCGTCGCGCCCGAACGAGCGCCCGACCAGCCAGCCCAGGCGGCTGAGCAGCAGCTTCTGGACCAGCAGCACCCGGCAGCTCTCGGGGAACAGCCCGCTGTTGAGGAACACACAACTGGCCACCTCCAGCCGCCGTTCGTGGTGCCGGGCCAGCAGCTCCTGGGCGACGCTGCCGCCGTAGTCGTGGGCCAGCAGGTGCACCGGCTGGTCGATGTGCAGGTGCGCCAGCAACGCCTGCTGCAGGTCGGCCTGCTCGAGCAGGCTGTAGTCATGGTCCGCGGGCTTGGCCGAATCGCCGAAGCCGAGCATGTCGCAGGCCACCACACGAAAGCGCTGGGTCAGGGGTGCCCACAGGTAGTGCCAATCCCAGCTGGCCGTGGGGAAACCGTGAAGCAATAGCAGGGGCTCTCCTTGCCCTGCCGTCCAGTAGCGGATGCTCTGGCCCCGGAAAGTGAACCCCTGGCTCCGGGTGCGCCAGACGCACAATGGAATTTCGGCCAGTGGCATCACGGTCGTCCCGGTGGATAAGCGTTGGAAGAGGGCAAGGCTGCGTTCATTGCATGTCACCTCGGCACTTACATGTGCTCTCTATGTCGAGGCTCAGTCTAGAAGCCTATACGAAGGTGATAAGTCGCCTTGGCAGCCAGCCTGATGACCGTGCGAGTCAGTGGCACGAACGGTCAGATCAACCTCATCAGCAACGGCGCGGCCAACAGGTTGAGCAGCCCGGTCAGGACCATGACCAGGCCGGCCACCGAGCCTTCCTCGCGCCCGACTTCCTGGGCGCGGCTCACCCCCGCGCCATGGGCACCGACACCGAACAGAGCCCCCCGCGCCAGCGGTGTGCGCAAGGGCAGCCAACGCAGGAGAATGCCGCCGAACATCGCCCCGAGCACCCCGGTAAACATCACGAACACCGCCGTCAGCTCCGGCACGCCGCCCAGGTCCTGGGCCACGGGCATGGCGAACGGCGTGGTGATCGAACGCGGCAGCAACGACAGGCTGACCGCATCGTCCAGCGCGAGCAGGTGCGCCAGCGCCCAGGAGCTGCCGATAGAAGCCACGCTGCCGGCGAGCATGCCGACCAGCAGCGCCGGCCAGTGCCGCGCCAGCAGTGCCCGTTGTTGCCAGATCGGCACCGCGAAAGCGACGGTGACCGGGCCCAGCACGCCCATCAACCAATGCGTGTTGCGGGCGTACTCGGCGTAGGCGGTGTGCAGCGGCACGGCCACCGCCAGCAGCAAGGCCGGCACCAGGATCAGCGGCGACAGCAGGTAGCGCCCGCTGCGCCGGTACAGCCAGCGGCTGCCCAGGTAGGCGCCCAGGGTCAGGGCCAGCCAGAACAGCGGCATGGGTTCAAGGCTCATGGCGCAACCTCCAACGGCACACCAGCTCGACGGTGACCGCGGTGACCACCATCACCAGCAGGGTGCTCAGCGCGATCACCAGCAGGATGCGCCAGCCCTCGCTGCGCAGCAGGCTGCCGTAGTCCAGTAGGCTCATCAGCGCCGGAATGAAAAACAGCAGCATCTCGGCCATCAGCCAGCCGGCACCCAATTGCAGCGTGGCAGGTTTGAGCAGCCCGGTGGCGAACAGCGCCAGCAGCAGCGCCAGGCCCATTACCCCACCGGGAATCGGCCAGGCGAGCCAGGCGGCCAGCTGGCCACCGATCAGGAACAGCGCCAGCAACACCGTCAGTTCGGCGAAAAGGCGCAGGGTCTTCTTCAGTAATGCAGGATTCATGGGCGGGAGTTCCTCGACAACGGGCCCATTGTAAAAGTCGTCCACCTAGGCCAGAAGCGAATTGTTAGACTGACAGCCATTCCAAAATAGAATCCGGCATACATGGAATTCAAACAGCTGCGCAGTTTCATCGAAGTCGTCCACAAAGGCGGCTTCACCCAGGCGGCGGGTACCCTGCACGTCAGCCAGTCGGCGGTTAGCAAGCAGGTCGCCCAGCTGGAACAGGACATCGGCCAGCCGCTGCTGGAACGCCAGGGCTCACAGTTGCTGCTGACTGCCGCCGGGCGCATCGTTCTGGAGCGCGGCGAAGCGCTGCTGCGCCAGCGCCAGGAGCTGCTGAGCGAACTCGACGATCTCAGCCAGATGGCCCGCGGCGAATTGCGCCTGGGCCTGCCGCTGCTGGGCAGCGATGCGCTGTTCGCTGGGTTGTTCGCCGAGTATCGGCGGCGCCATCCGAATATCTCGATACAACTGCTCGAAGGTGGCAGCCGCATGGTCGAGCAGGCCGTCAAGAGTGGCGAGTTGGAGCTGGGCGGCAGCCTGACGCCAAACGACCCAGCGTTCGACTACCAGCCGTTCTGCAATGAGCCACTGGAAGCCTTGCTGCCCGCCGGCCACCCGCTGGCCGGGCAGGTCGACGTCGCCCTGGCACAACTGGCCGACACGCCGTTTCTGCTGTACCAGCGCAGCTTCGTGCTCAACGATCGATTGCTCAGCGCCTGCCAGCAGGAAGGCTTTACACCCAAGGAGGGTGGGCGTAGCGGCCAGGCAGACTTTCTTGCCGCATTGGTGGCGGCCGGGCAAGGCGTGGTGCTGCTGCCGGCGATCGTCGCACGGGCGCTGGAACGGCCCGGAGTGGTGCGCTTGCCGTTGCGGGCGCCGGATTACCTGAGGTGGGATATCGCCTTTATCTGGCGGCGCGGGGCATATCTGTCACGGGCGGCGCAGGCGTGGCTGGCGTTGTTGCGTGAGGACTCAGCCATGCATTGAGGCGACCGGCCCTATCGCGGGGCAAGTCGCAGCGGCGCACCGCCGCTCCCACGAGCATCATGGAGCTTTCGTGGGAGCGGCCTTGCCCCTCGATAGGACCGGCCCAGGCAAAATCAGCCTTTCAGCACAGCCGCAAAATCCGCCAGCCACGGCTCGGCATCGGCCTCCGGTGTCACGGTCTCACTGGCATCTAGCCGCAGCATCGGCAGCACTTCGTTCACCCCCAGCTCGGCGAACAGCTCGCGCATCTGCTCGCCACCGCCGCAGTAGGTGTCGCCGTAGCTCGAATCGCCCAGGCCGATCACCGCCCCTGGCAAGCCGCGCCAGGCCGCCGGCAGCACGTCGCGGATCGCGCTGTACAGCGGCATCAGGCTGTCGGGCAGCTCGCCCATGCCGGTGGTCGAGGTCACCGCCAGCAACGCGTCGGGGCCAAAGCCCTCAATGTCCTGCAGGGTGGCGCGTGCCGCGTGCCAGGCTTCAAGGCCGGCGGCCTTGAGCAGCGACTCGGCGTGGCGGGCGACTTCGTCGGCGGTGCCGTACACCGAACCGGAAATAATGGCGACTTTCATCGGGTGAGGATTCCGAAACTGAGTGAAAACGTAGGATACTAGCATTCGACAGTGGCAAAAGGCCGCCTCCGGCTAAAGTCACAGGCTTCAGGATTTTCCGACGAATGACCGGAACGAAGCGGATTGACCACTGTCCACCGCCGTGAAGAAATCGCCGTTACCGATCGCCCCTTCGAGTCAGACCATGCAAGCAGACGCCCTACTCTCCCAGGACGAACTGGATTTCATCCAGGACATGCAGCATTCGCCCCAACTGAACCTGGCCGACCCCATGTCGAGCCTGCTGGTCAATGGCGACCGTCGTCTCAAGGACCTGCTCACCCGCCTTGTGGCCAACGAGCAGGTGACGCTGCAGGCCAGCTTCAACAACCAGCAGTTGAGCTTCCCCCTGCAACTGGTCGAGGATGAATTCCACGCCCTGCACCTGCAACTCGGCTCGCCGGACATCTACGAGGATGGCCCCAGGCTGCGGCCCTGGCGCCTGTCGCTGCAGCCCCCGATCGCGTTGCTGGATGATCATGGCCAGGCCAGTGACCTGTGGGTACGCGACATTTCCTTCAAGGGTGTGCTGCTGGAAGTGCGCGATGGTGCTCAAGCCCCTGCGCAATTCAACCTGCGCTTCGCCGCCGAGGACATCCCGCCGATCGGCCTGCACGGCGCGCTGCGCCGGCGCATCGGCCCGCGACTGGCCGCCTACGACCTGACCCACACGCCGGCCGAAGAGATCGAGCGCCTGCGCGAGTACATCCTCCAGGCCCACCGCAAGGCTCACCCCGAACTGCACGCCCAGGCTCCCTGCACAGCCTGAAGACCGTCCAGCCCCTGAAACTGACTGGTCATGATTGATCGGCGATAATCCGTGCCCGATTCTTGCAAGCCCGCCTGCGCCGCCCATCACCCCGGGCCGCAAGCCAGGGTCCGGCTACCCGCCAGCCCCGTCGCCAGGAGATACACGATGTCTACTCCACCCGTCACCTTGATGGTGTCGCGCCGCGCCGCCTGCGGCCGCTACCAGGACCTGCTGGCCTGGCTGCACGAAGGCGAGCAATTGGCCACCGACTTTCCCGGCTACCTGGGCTCGGGCATCCTCGCCCCGCCGAGCGAGGGCGACGAATTCCAGATCATCTTCCGCTTCGCCTGCGAACAGACGATGCACGCCTGGGAGCATTCCGCATCGCGCAGGGCCTGGCTGGAGCGCGGCAACGGCCTGTTCGAACGCCCCAAAGAGAGGCGCGTGAGCGGTATCGACGACTGGTTCGGCACCAATACCGTGCAAAAACCACCGCGCTGGAAGCAGGCAACGGCCATCTGGCTGGCATTCTTTCCGGTTTCGCTACTGTTCAACCTGCTGTTCGGCCACTGGCTGGCGCCACTCGACCTGTTGCCTCGAGTGCTGCTCAGTACCCTGGCCCTGACGCCATTGATGGTGTACCTGTTCATCCCGCTGTCCACCCGGCTGCTGGCCGGCTGGCTCAACACCACGCCACGCGCCGCCACCGAACGTTCCCAGGGGCTGCGCAGCCGCTGAGGCACGGGCTCGCAAGGCCGCGCAGTTCGGGTATGCTGGGGCATCACGCACGGACAGACGAACAGACCGCCCGAACATGAACAGCCCAATCCTCATCACCGGCGCCAGCCAGCGCGTCGGCCTGGCCCTGGCCCTGGAGCTGGCCCAGGCCGGCCATACGGTGGTCAGCGCCAGCCGTACCTTGCAGGGGCAGGCTGCCCACCCGAACATCCAGCAGTTCCAGGCCGACCTGACCCGCGGCGAAGACCGCCAGGCCCTGATCGACCACCTGCACAGCCACTACGACGGCCTGCGCGCGATCATCCACAACGCCTCGCTGTGGCTCGACGATGGCCTGGACAACCTCGATACCATGTTCCGCCTGCACGTCGAGGCGCCCTACCACCTCAACCTCGCCCTCGGCGAGCTGCTGAACAAGGTGGACAAAGCCGACATCATCCACATCTGCGACGAAACTTCCTCGCGCGGCAGCAAGAGCCACATCGGCTATGCCGCGACCAAGGCCGCGCTGCAGAACATGGTGCTGTCGTTCGCCGAAAAGTACGCGCCGAAGGTACGGGTCAACGGTATCCTGCCCGGCCTGCTGATCCTCAAGGAAGGCGGCGACGAACAGTACCGCCAGCAGACCCTGAAGAAAGCCCTGCTCGAATTCGAGCCCGGCGCCCGCCCACTGATCGACGCCGTGCTGTTCCTGCTGCAAAGCCAGTACAGCACCGGCAGCCAGGTGGTCATCAATGGTGGCCGCCATCTGAAGAACCGCATGACCTGAAGAGACCGCCCATGACCCCGCAACAACAGCTCGAACTCGAAGCCGCCGCGTTCCGGCGCCTGGTCGACCACCTGCAAAAACGTACCGACGTGCAGAACATCGACCTGATGAACCTCTCCGGCTTCTGCCGCAACTGCCTGTCCAAGTGGCTCAAGGCCGCCGCCGATGATCGCCAGATCGAGCTGAGCCTGGACGATGCCCGTGAGCAGGTGTACGGCATGCCCTATGCCGAATGGAAAGCCCAATACCAGAACGAAGCCAGCGCCGAGCAGAAAGCGGCGTTCGAACAAGGAAAACCGCGTGACTGACCTGAATAGCCTGCGCAGCAGCCTCGCCAGCGGCGAACACGTTTTTGCCGACACCCTGGCCTTCATCGCCGCGAACTACAGCTACCAGCCCCAGGCCTTCGACAATGGCGACGTGCACAACGCCGCCGGGCAGAACGAAGGCTCGTGCAAGACCCTGGGCCTGGCGCTGCTCGAAGGGTTGAGCGACCAGGAGGCACTGCTGGCCTTCGGTGAGCACTACCGTAGCGTGGTCGCCACGCCCGAGGGCAGCGACCATGGCAATATCCGTGCGCTGATCAAGCATGGGCTGGCCGGGGTGAAGTTCACCACCCGGCCACTTGCGCGCCTGGGCTGATAGCAGATGGGGCCGCTGTGCGGCCCCAACCGGACATCAACTGATGAGCCGGCCTGGTGTTCCAGCCTCAAGGCGCCCCTTCTGCAACCACTCCAGCGCAATCGGCCACAGGCTTTCACGAAACCGATCGTGAAAGAACGCGAAGTGCCCGATCTCCCCGACCGAGATATCCACAGGCGCCACCCGCAGATGCCGTCGCTCGCCCGTTCGCAGGTACCCCAACAACCGCTCGGTGGCCGCCACCGTGCCGAACGGATCGTCAGTCAGGCTGATGGCCAGGGTCGCCGCCTGTACCTGGGCAAATGGCGTCCCCGACAGCAGACGCCCACTGGGCCGCTGCTCGTAACGCGGCGTACGGGCAACCCAATCGCGCACCACGCCGGCCGGGGTGTCTTCCAGCCAGCCTAGGCGCTTTCCGGGGAAATAGCCGAACAGCCGGGTCAACAGCGGCATCACCACGTGCCATTTGCCGAACAGCTGCCAACGCTGCTCCGGCGCATAGTCGCGCCAATAGGCGAACTGCGCGCCCACCAGCAGCGCATGGCGCACCTGCCCCGCCGACGGTGCCAGCCCCAGCGCCCAGCCGCCGAAGCTGTGGCCGACCACATGCATCGGCTGGCCCGGATGCTCGGCGGCGGCCAGTTGCAACATTGCTTCGAAGTCCAGCCGGCCCCAGTCGCTCCAGGACGCCTGGAAACCGCGCAGCGTGGCCGGGCGTGACTCGCCGATGCCGCGATAATCGTAGGTGAGCACGTCAAAGCCCTGGGCGAACAGGTAGTCGGCGAAACGCGAGTAGTAGCGGCAACGCACCGAGGTGGCGGCGTTGATGATCACCAGTGGACGCAGGGGGTCGGGTTCGGCGTGGCGCCAGCGAAATCCGCCGAGGCCATAGCCGTCGGCGGCGACATGACGAAAGGCACAGGCGGGTTGGGTAAGGCTGCTCATGGCGCACTCCCTGCGGCGTCGCGCCATGCTGGCGGACGGGCTGTTGTCGTGCGCCAACGCTAGCAAAAAAAACCTTGCCTGTAATCGCGGGACAAGTCGCATCGGCGCACCGCCGCTCCCACAAGTGGCCATGGCGTCGTGGGAGCGGCGGTGCGCCGATGCGACTTGCCCCGCGATGAGCCCGGTGCAGGCTCAGGTGGTCGGCAGCGCCCGCGCCACGCCCGGCTTGCGCAGCACCGCCAGGCGCGAGCCGTGGTAGCGGGTTTCGCGGTACAGCTTCCAGCGACCGAACAGGCCGTACACATGCATCACCCGGCCCTGCTCGTGGTAGCCCATGCGCAGGTGCAGTTTCATTGCTGGCACGTTGTGGGTCTCCACCACGTCAACCACCTTGTGGCAGCCCTTCTCGCGCATGGTGTTCCACAGCTCGACCTGGGCCGTCACCGACAGCTCGCTGCCAAAGTACGGCCGGGTCATCTCGCCGCCGAACTCGAAGAACTCGCCGGGTTTCACCGGGAAGGTGCAACCGTAGTAATGCTTGTCGTGGTAATCCACCACGCTGGCCCAGATGAATGCTACGGCATCGCCCTGCTCATCCAGGTACATGTGCCCGGTATGGCCCTCGGCGGCCAGCTCGCGCATGGTCTCGACACGGTCGCCGAAATGCCGGGCGAAGGCATCGGCATTGGCCGTGGTGATCTGCACCAGGGTGACCGGCGCATGCGCCTTGAGGCTGTGCGGCGGCACAGGGCTGATCAGGTCGCGCTCCATCCACAGCAGTTCCCAATGGAAAAACACGTAGCGCTCGAAAAAAGTCTTGAAGGTGCGCTTGAGGCCCTTCCGGCGGATGCGTTCTTGTAGTTTTTGCAGTACGCCCATTGCTCCCTCCTCGGCGCCAGCGAAATTGCCAGGCCAATAGCTGGGGTATAGATCAGGCGGAGGGTGGCCATGGCAAAGGGCCAGCGAGGGATTTGTTTCAGAATATTAACAAGTCGTCGGCGGGAACCGCGCAACCGCCATCAACGGCTGCGCGGTCAAGGACTTGCTTACAGCTCGATGCAGTCGAACCGTACGTCGGTGGCTACGTCTTCGTCGTAGTTGATGTCAGCGCGCTCGAAACCGAACAGGTTGAGGAACTGTTTCTTGTAACCGGCGTAGTCGGTCAGCTCGAACAGGTTCTCGGTGGTCACCTTCGGCCACATGGCACGGCAGGCGTCCTGCACATCATCACGCAGCTCCCAGTCGTCCAGACGCAGACGGCCTTCGTCGTCCAGTGCAGCCGGCGCACCGTCCGCACGGTACATGCGGTCACGGAACATGCGGTCCAGCTGGTGCTGGGTACCTTCGTGGATACCCTTCTCCTGCATGATCTTGAAGACCATCGACAGGTACAGCGGCATCACCGGGATCGCCGAGCTGGCCTGGGTAACCACCGACTTCAGCACCGCAACGTTGGCACTGCCACCGACTTTTTTGCCCAGGCGCTGGGCGGTTTCGTCCAGGTCCTGCTTGGCCTTGCCCAGCGCGCCGTCCCAGTAGATCGGCCAGGTGATGTCGGAGCCGATGTAGCTGAAGGCCACGGTGCGGGCCTGCGGTGCCAGCACGCCAGCGGCGTTCAGGGCGTCAATCCACAGCTCCCAGTCCTGGCCGCCCATCACGGTGACGGTATCGGCGATTTCCTGCTCGGTGGCCGGCTCGATGCTGGCCTCGATGATGGTGTCCTTGTTGGTGTCGATGGCGGTCGACTTGTACGGCTGGCCGATCGGCTTCAGGGCCGAGCGGATCACTTCACCGGTCTGCGGCAGCTTGCGCACCGGCGAGGCCAGGGAGTAGATGACCAGATCGACCTGGCCGCCCATTTCGTTCTTGATCAGCTCGATGACCTTGGCACGGGCTTCGTCGGAGAAGGCATCACCGTTGATCGACTTGCTGTACAGGCCTTCGGCCTTGGCGAACTTGTCGAAGGCGGCGGCGTTGTACCAACCAGCGGTGCCGGCCTTGGTCTCGGTGCCCGGCTTTTCGAAGAACACGCCGAGGGTGTCGGCCTTGAAGCCGAACGCCGCAGTGATGCGCGCGGCCAGGCCGTAGCCGCTGGAGGCACCGATCACCAGGACTTTCTTCGGACCATCCTCGCGCACGCCCAGCTTGCGGGTGGCTTCGATCTGGTCACGGACGTTGAGCTCGCAGCCCTTGGGGTGAGTCGTGGTGCAGATGAAACCGCGAACCTTGGGATGAATGATGGCCAATGTCTGTACCTCGTCAGGTTTAGGCTGGGGCAGCGCCCGGATTCGGGGTGCTGCCGTTTGTTCTAGAGGGTGAGACTACCCTCGCAAGTCATCCGACACATATTACGGGGTGATCGGAGCAATGAAAAATCGCAGCGGCTCTGACAAACGCTATGCCTGCACCAGCGCCGCCTTCAACCACCCCAGGAACTGCCTCGCCAACGGATCCTCCTGGCTTTCCCAATGCACCAGGCAGCTCCACACCGGCCCGCGCACGCGCTGTACCGACAAGGGCCGCAGACGCCCCTCGTCCACCAGCCGCCGCGCCAGCAACTGGCTGACCAGGGCAATCCCCAGCCCCTCACCCGCCGCATCCAGCAACAAGCCAGGGTCGGAGAAGTTCAGCCCCTTGCCTTGCTGCCCCACGTCCTCACCGCCCTCCAATTGCCAATGGCTCCAGTCCATCTCCCGCTCGCCATGCAGGGTGGTCCGCCCCTGCTCGGGCAGGTCCGGGTGGCATGCCGGGTACAGCTGATCCGGGTGCAGCACGGTGAAGCTGCATTCGGCCTGGGCGCCGATATCGTCGCGGATCGCCAGGTCGATGGTCTCACTGGCCATGTCCGGCACCTCGAAGCTGGTGAACAGCCACAGGTCCACTTCCGGGCAGCGCTGGTGGAAGTCCGCAAGGCGCGGCAACAGCCAGTGGCGGGCGAACGCCGGGGTGGTGTTGACCACCAGTTGGTTGGGCTTGCGGTACTGCTCCAGGCGGCGAATGCCCACCGCCAGTTGCTGCAACAAGGCCTGAGTGGTGCTGAGCAGATCGTGCCCGGCGTCGGTCAGGCTGACGCTACGGCCACTGCGGTGGAACAACGGCTGTTCCAGGTAGCCCTCCAAGCTGCGGATCTGCTGGCTGATTGCCGACTGGGTGAGGTTCAGGGCCTCGGCGGCCTTGTGGAAGCTGCCTAGGCGGGCGGCGGCTTCGAAGCCGCGCAGGGTGTTTAACGGGGGCCAATGCTTGAGCATGCTGATAAGCCTGACTGATCAGAAATACGCTAAATCTATCGTTTGTCGCCCCGGATTCCCAGCCATAACATGGACGACAACACCCGCGACGGCGGGCTTCGCTGATAAAAATCCCTAATAGATCGGAGTTCACTATGACCCTGTCCCTCGACAGCGGCTGGCGCATGCCCGCCGAATGGGCCCGCCACGCCGCGACCTGGATGATCTGGCCGCACAATCAACCGCTGTGGGAGTCGGGCTGGGGCGTGACCCTGGCCGACGTGCAGCGCGACTACGCCCGGGTGGCCGCCGCCATCGCCCGCTTCGAGCCGGTGAAAATGGTGGTCGATCCGTCGGCCATGAACATCGCCCGCGAACTGTGCGGCGCCGGTATCGAACTGATCGAGCTGACCGTGGACGACAGCTGGTGCCGCGACAGCGGCCCGACCTTCCTGATCCACCCGCAACAGGGCGTGGCGGGCTTGAGCTGGCGCTTCAACGCCTGGGGCGGCAAATCCGAGCACGGCAAGGACCGCAGCCTGGCCCGGCGCATCCTCGACCACCTCGGCCTGGAAGGCCTGAGCACCCCGCTGTGCAACGAAGGCGGCGCCATCCATGTCGACGGCGAAGGCACCCTGATCACCACCGAATCGGTGCTGCTCAACCCCAATCGCAACCCGGGCCTGAGCAAGACGGATTTCGAGGATTGCTTCGCCCGCCTGTTGGGCATCCGCAAGACCATCTGGCTGCCGGGCGACCCGCAGTATGTGACCGGCGACATGACTGACGGCCATGTCGATGGCGTGTGCGCCTTCGCCCGCCCCGGGGTACTGCTGGTCGACGCCACCCACGACCAGGGCTCGGTGTATGCCGAAGTGGCCCGCGAGAACCGCCGCGTGCTGGAACTGGCCACGGACGCCCAGGGCCGTTCGTTTGAACTGCTCGACCTGTTCGAGGCCACGGCGGCCGTGGACAGCGAAGCCGAAGTGTTCTGCGCCTCCTACACCAACTTCTACCTGGCCAACGGCGCGGTGATCATGCCGGCCTATGGCATCGACGCCGACCAGGCGGCCGCGCAGCAACTGGCCCAGGCCTTCCCCGGTCGCGAAGTGGTACCGGTGCGCATCGACCATATCGCCCACGGCGGTGGCGGCATTCATTGCATCACCCAGCAGCAGCCGGCCTGGCAGGGAGCGCGCTCATGAGCACGCTGCGCATCGCCACCACGCAAATGGCCTGCAGCTGGGACCTGCCGGCCAACCTCGAGCGCGCCGAGCAACTGGTGCGCCAGGCCGCTGCCCAGGGTGCCCAGGTGATCCTGTTGCAGGAGCTGTTCGCCACCCCGTACTTCTGCATCGAGCAGTGCCACAGCCACCAGGCCCTGGCCCAGGACTACCACGACAGCCCGCTGCTCAAGCGCTTCGCCGCGCTGGCCAAGGAACTGGGCGTGGTCCTGCCACTTAGCTGGTACGAACGAGCCGGCAACGCCTTCTTCAACTCGCTGACCGTGGCCGATGCCGACGGCCGCCTGCTGGGCGTGTATCGCAAGACCCACATCCCCAACGCCATCGGCTACCAGGAAAAGGAATACTTCAGCCCCGGCGACACCGGTTTCAAGGTCTGGGACACCGCCTTCGGTCGCCTTGGCATCGGCATCTGCTGGGACCAGTGGTTCCCCGAGACCGCCCGTTGCCTGGCGCTGATGGGCGCCGAAGTGCTGCTGTTCCCCACCGCCATCGGCTCGGAGCCTGGCGCCGCCGAACTGGATTCACGCGACCATTGGCAGATGGCCATGCGTGGCCATGCCGCCGCCAACCTGCTGCCAGTGGTGGCCGCCAACCGCGTCGGTCATGAAGTGGCGCGCAGCGACGACAGCCTGAGCATGCGCTTCTACGGCTCGTCGTTCATCTGCGACCACAAAGGCGCCCTGCTCGCCGAAGCCGATCGCGACAGCAGCGGCGTCTGGCTGCACGACCTGGACCTGGCGCGCATGCGCGAAGACCGCCTGAGCTGGGGCATCTACCGCGACCGCCGCCCCGCCATGTATGCGCCGCTGCTGACCCTTGACGGCCGAACCCCACAGACTGCGAGGGCCTGAACCATGCCAAGCCGTCCATCGAAACTGCTCGCCATCGCCGCGCTGGTGGCCTGCGCCGGTATTGCCCAGGCCGAGCAGGACGCCCTGCGCCTGTACAACTGGGCCGACTACTTTGCCGAGGACACCCTCAAGCGTTTTACCGCCGAAACCGGCATCCCGGTGATCTACGACGTCATGGACGGCAGCGAGGTGCTCGAGGCCAAGCTGATGTCCGGGCGCAGCGGCTACGACCTGGTATTTCCCGGCGACACCGTGGCCGAACGGCTGATGCGCGCCGGCAGCCTGCAGCCACTGGATCGCAAGCAACTGACTGCGCTCGACGATATCGAGCCCGGCCTGCGCCAGTTGCACGACCGCTACCCCAAGGCCAGCCAGGCCACCGTGCCCTACACCTGGGGCACCATCGGCCTGACCATGGACGCGAAGAAAATCCGCGAGCGCCTGCCCGACGCCCCGCTCGACAGCCTCGACCTGCTGTTCAAGCCGGAGCTGGCGGCCAAGTTCGCCGACTGCGGCATCTCGATGATCGACTCGCCCGACGAAGTGCTGGCCGTGGTGCTTCACTACCTGGGCCGCGAGCCGCGCAGCGCCAAACGTGAAGACCTGGCCGCCGCCAGCGAGCTGCTCAAGGGCATCCGCCCGTACGTGCGCAAGCTGCAGTCGCAACCGGTCACCGAGCTGGTCAATGGCAACACCTGCCTGTCGCTGGGCTACAGCGGCGACGTGATCCAGGCCCAGCGCACCGCCGAAGCCGCGGGCAAGGCCATCGACTTCCAGTACCGCGTGCCTCGCGAAGGCACCACGGTGTGGATGGACACCATGGCCATCCCCGCCGATGCCAAGCACCCGGAGTACGCCTATCGTTTCATCAACTTCGTCATGCGCCCGGAGAACATGGCCGCGATCAGCAACTTCACCGGCTACCCCACCGCCAGTGCCAAGGCCCGGTCGCAGGTGGACGCGCGCCTGCGTGACAACCCGGACATCTACCTCAGCGATGCCACCTTCACCCGCTTGATCCCGGGCAAGGACATCCCCCAGGCCGACATGCGTGCGCGCATGCGTGTCTGGACCCGTTTCAAGACCGCACAGGACTGACCCCATGCCCACCCGCCGCACTTTCCTCCAACACATGAGCGTCGTCGCCGGCCTCGGTGCTGCCGCCAGCTTCGGCCTGCCCTTCGGCAGCGGCAGCGCCCGCGCCAGCGAAGCAGGCCGCTGGTTCATGCCCGACGAGGGTGAGCCGCACCAGCGCGGCTACATCGCCTTCGGCGCCCAGGACGCCATCTGGGAAGACTTCACCGAAGACGTCCAGGCCGCCCTCGGGCGCATCGCCCGCGCCATCGCTGCCTACCAGCCGGTGACAGTGTTCTGCCGCGCCAGCGAACGCGACATTGCCGAGGAGGAATGCGGCAGCCACAACATTACCTATGTCGAGACCGAGCTGGACGATATCTGGATGCGCGATATCGGCGCCAACTTCGTGGTCGATGACGATGGCGCCCTGGGCGCCGTGGACTTCAATTTCAATGGCTGGGGCGGCAAGCAGCAACATCGCCATGACGCCAAGCTCGCAGCCCGCGTCGCCAAGCTGACTGGCGCCCGGTACCAGCAGAGCGAGCTGGTGGGCGAAGGCGGCGGTATCGAAGTGGACGGCCATGGCACCGGGATCATGACCGAGAGCAGCTGGATCAACGGTAATCGCAACCCCGGCTGGAGCAAGGCCCAGGTCGAGGCGGAGCTGAAGGAGCGGTTGGGGCTGCGCAAGATCATCTGGCTGCCGGGCATCAAGGGCAAGGACATCACTGATGCCCACGTGGACTTCTATGCCCGCTTTGCCGCGCCCGGCGTGGTGGTGGCAAACCTGGACAACGATCCCGACTCCTACGACCACGAGGTGACACTCAAGCACCTCGAGATCCTGCGCAACGCCACCGATGCCGACGGGCGCAAGCTAAAGGTGCATACGCTGTCGCCGCCCTTGAAACCAAGGCGCAGCAAGTTCAACGAGGACAATCCTGATTTCGCGGCGGGGTATATCAATTACTTCGTGATCAACGGTGCGGTGATCGCCCCGCAGTTCGGGGACCGCAGTGCCGATGAGCAGGCGCGGGCGTTGCTGGTGAAGCTGTACCCAGGGCGCAAGGTGGTGCAATTGGACATCGACGCCATTGCGGCGGGAGGGGGCGGGATTCACTGCGTGACCAACCAGTGCCCGGCGGTTTAGCGCAATTGCCGGGGCTGGCGCGCCGCCCCGGCATCTTCAAGCTGGCGCTTATGGATACTGCTGCACGGTGCCTTGCTGGTCATACTGCTGGCCCGGGATCGGCTTCAGGTTGACCTCGACCCGACGGTTCTGCGCACGGCCATTGGCGTCGGCGTTGCTGGCGATCGGCTGGTCCGGGCCCATGCCACGCACGCTGACCCGCGACGGGTCCACCCCCTGCGAGGTCAGGTAGGTGCTGACCGACTGGGCGCGGCGCTGCGACAGGTCCATGTTGTGCTGGCGGCTGCCGGTGCTGTCGGTGAAACCGACCACCTCAATGGTGTTCTGGTTGAACTGCTTGAACGAGTTGGCCAGGTTGTTCAGCGGCGAGTAGAAGCTTGGGGCAATGTTCGCCGAATCGGTGGCGAAGGTAATGTTGCCCGGCATGATCAGTTTGATCTGATCACCCTGGCGCTGTACTTCGACGCCGGTATTGGCCATCTGCGCCCGCAGCTCGGCTTCCTGCTTGTCGGCGTAGTAGCCGTAACCGGCAGCGGCGGCACCGACCGCGGCGGCGCCGATCAATGCGCCCTTGCCACGGTTGTTGTGGTCGATGGCGGCACCGGCGATGGCGCCGGCCAGCGCGCCCAGGCCACCATACTTGGCGGTCTTGCTCATCCCTGTGGAGCCCTGCGCCTGGCCCTGGCTGTCATACGGGTTGGGGCTGGCACAACCAGACATCAGTGCGGCGGCGGTAGCGACGATAATCAGACGACGCATGGTGAACATGGACAAGCTCCTACTGAAATTCAAAAGTGCAGCGGATCGACTACGGATCTATGCCAGCCTTGGATTGCAGCGCAGCGGAAAAATTCCATGAAACCTCAGGCGCGCACGAAGGGGTTCTCGCGCATCTCGTCGCCGAGGCGGGTGTCCGGGCCATGGCCGGTCACCACGATGGCGTCCTCATCCAGGCGGTACAGCCGTTCCTTGATGGAACGAACGATAGCCCGCTGATCGCCTCCCCACAAATCGGTGCGCCCGACACCACGGCGGAACAAGGTATCGCCGGCGATCAGCAATTTGTGCTCGGCGAACCAGAAACTCATCGAACCCGGCGTGTGCCCGGGGGTGTGCAACGCCACGCCGCAGCCGCAGGCCAGCGCCTCGTCGTCGCTCAGCCAGCGGTCCGGCGACGGTACCGGCGTATAGGGCACGCCGAACATCTGGCACTGCATTTCCAGGTTTTCCCACAGAGGCTGGTCGGCCTTGTGCAGGTGCAGCGTGGCGCCGGTCAGCTCCTTGAGCCTGCCCGAGGCGAGGAAATGGTCGAAGTGCGCGTGAGTGTGGATGATGCTCACCAGGGTCAGGCCATGATGCTGCAGGCGGGCGAGGATCTTCTGCTCGTCCCCGCCTGGGTCGACGACGATGGCGTGCTTGCTGACCGGGTCACCGATCAAGGTGCAGTTGCACTGCAAGGGGCCGACGGGGAAGGTTTCGCGGATGAGGCTAACGGGCAATGGGGTCATCGTTCTGGGACTCGGTACAGTCGATAGAGGGAGCGAATATGACCATGGTCCAGCTTGCCTCTCACCAAATCAAGGCAGATACAACCTGAACAACCCGCCCCCCAGCGTCCCGCCATTGGCGATCTCGATCCGCCCACGCACGCCATTGCGCTCGTGCAACGCGGCAATCCGCGCCGCGAAATACAGCCCCAATCCGGTACTGCCACTCTGCGAATCGATGCCCTGCACGTAGTCATGCTGGCGTTCGAGCATGCGCTGTGGATAACCGGCGCCGTCGTCGTTGACGCTGATCACCAGCTGCTCGCGCTCTTCCTCGATGCTGATCAACAAGGCGTGGCCAGCATAGCGGATGGCGTTGGTGAGGACATTGGCCACCACCGAGGCGACCAGTTCACGGTCGAAGAAACCCAACGGGCTTTCGGTCTCGATACGCCAGGTAGCGAGGATGTCGCGGTGCTTGATCACGTCTTCCTGGGCCGCCAGCTGGGCCTCGATGAAGTCGTCCAGCTCATGATAGTCCGGGCAGATGGGCAACTGGTTGACGCCCAGCTTGTACAGCCCCAGCAACTGCACCAGCATGCCGTTCAAGTGGCTGAGTTCGTGCTCCACCACGCCCTGCTCGGTACCGCCGCGCAGCTCTTCGGGCAGGCGCGCCAGCCATTGACTGTGGGCGTGGGTCAGCGCCGAGAGGGAGTTTTTCAGGTCGTGCACGGTGGAGGCGATCACCGTGGAAAAATCCAGCCCCTGGTTATCCTGGTTCATGCGCCAAAGACCCGGATGTGCAGTTTGCGGTAACGGTCATAGCGGCTGTCGCTGGCGGGAATCCCGGCCACGCTGGTGAGGCAGTCGCGGCACTCCTGCATCAACCCCGGCGGTGGCGTCTCGCCGCCGATGCGCAGCAGCGCCTGGGCGGTGTTCAGGGCGATACTGATGTTCTTCGGCTGCAGCGACAGCGCCTTGCGGAACATGCCCAGCGCCTCGTTGAGCTGGCCACCCTGGTAGCTGCGCACGCCCTGGCGGTTGAGGTCCACGGCTTCGGTCACCGCCCCCAGCACCAGCGGGTCGTCGGTGAGTTTGGCGACGCTCTGCATGACCTTGGGGTCGTCCCCGTAGGTTTCCACGCAGCCCTTGAGGATAGAGGTGCCCGCCGCGTCCTGACCGAGTTGCTGCAACTGCTTGGCCACCGTCAGCGCCGCCTCGACGGAGAAGAACTGATCCATTTTTTCCAGGCGCAGCATCGCCTGCTCGGTGAGCTTGGCGGCGGTATCCGGGTCACCGGCCTGCTGCAGGCTGGCGGCCTTCATCAAGCGGGCGCGCACCTGCAGGCCCTGGTCCTCGACGTTCTCCTTGGCCACCTCGCTGAGCACGGTGTTGATTTCCACCCGGGTACGCGCATCGAGACCGTTGCCGGTGTTCTTGCTCATCAGCGCCTGGACCAGGCCGAGATTGCTTTCGGCGTCCTTGTAGCGCGAACTCTGCCCCTGATTGACCGCATGGCGATACGCCTTGGACGCGCTTTCGAAGTCGGCGTTGTCCAGCGCCAGCTTGCCCAGCGCGGCCTGGCGGCGCACCGCGAGCGGCGACAGGCGCACAGCCTCCTCGAGCATGTGCTGGGCGCGCTTGGTTTCGCCCTGGGCCACCAGCACGTCAGCCATGCCATCGTACAGGTTGGGCATGATCGGGAAAGCCTTGAGGGCCTGCTCGTAAACACCCTGGGCCTGGGCGTTCTGGCCGCGCTTGTGCAACAGGCTGCCGAGCGCCGCGTAGGCCCAGGGCTGTGGGCGGCTGGCCAGGATGTTCTTGAGGAACTTCTCCAGTTCGTCGAAACGATTGAGGTCGCGCAGGGCATCGGCGCGATAGCGCAGGCACAACGGGGCGAACCGCGGGTCTTTCTTGCACAACTCGGCGCAGGCGGCGAGCACCTCGGCCGGGCGGCTGCGATCCAGGGCCTGGAGGATGGGCTTGAGCAAGGTCTTGCGCTGGGTCAGCTTCTCGAGACGCTGGGCCAGGCCCACGCGGTTGAAGGGCTTGGTCAGGTAGGCGTCGGGTTCGTGCTCGATGGCGCTGAGCACGATGGACTGGCTACTTTCAGCGGTGACCATGATGAACACGCATTCATGGCTGATGAGCTTGTCGAGAATCAGGTCCTCGAGTACCTGCTGGCCATTCTTCTTGCCATCACCCAGGTGGAAATCCTGAAGGATGAAGTCGTAGCGTTTCTGCCCGCACATGCGCAGTGCCTGTTCGCCACTGTCGGCGGTGTCCACGTCGCGTACACCCAGCTCGCGAAGCATCGAGCGGGTCGAGGTGCGGAAGTCGGTAAAGTCGTCGACGATCAGAAAGCTTTTTTGCCCGTACTGCAGCATCAACACGACCTGTATTGGAAGAAGTGGGAAGTGGCGCATGGCGATGCGTATCGCCGAAAAGTGTATCGGCAGCGGATCGGAAAAGATGAGCCCGGAACGGCGATAGCCTTGTGCCGCTATCTTACCGGCCGCCCCTGCCGTAAACCACTAGACGAGCAACCCGAGGGACTTGGCCCTGGCCACCGCCTGGGTACGCCGCTCCACGCCCAGTTTGCTGTTGATATGACTGGCGTGGGTCTTGACCGTATGCAGGGAAATGAACAGCCGCTCGCTGATCTGCTGGTTCGAACAACCCTGGGCAATAAGTTCCAGCACGGCGAACTCGCGGCTGCTCAGGGCCTCGGTGGCGCAGGTGCTGGCGACGAGGGTCTGCGGCAGGTACGTCAGCAGATCACGCTGCACGGGGCAGGCGGCACGGCCGGCCAACTGCTCACGCAGCCATTGCGGCTGCTCCTCGATCAAGCGCTGGAATGCCTGCAAGGCACCTCCCTGCGCAGCCTCCAGTGCCTGGGCAAGCAGCTTGGCCGCCTCGGGCTCACGCCCCTGGGCCAACAACAACGCGATCAACTGGCATTGCGCGCTAACCATCAGCGTCATGCCAGCGCTGGCCTGCCCGCGCTCGATCAGCCTGTACAGCCTCGCTTCGGCATCGTCGGCACGGGCCAGCACCCGCTCCAGCAACGCTTGCTGCAACTCGATATGCAGCGGCAACAAGGGGTGGAACTCCGGCGCGGCGGCAGGCTGCTCGCCACCGTAGGTCTGCCCCAGGCGCAACAGCCACGACTCCGCCAGGTCCGTACGGCCCTGGGCCAACCAGAGCTCGCACTTCACCAGGGTAATCATGGCCAGGTAGAAGATCGGCGGCACATCCCAGATATGCATCAACCGCTCGGCCTCGGCCAACTCGGAAAATGCCTCGGCGAACCGCCCTTCGCGCCCATCGAGCGAAGCAATCACGCAATGTCCGATCAGGACACTGATGTCGCGACAACTCCGTGCCTCGCTGAGCCCGGCGCGCAAACGCGCACGGCCTGGCGCGCAGTGCAGGCGGGCAGCCAACAGGTATCCCTCGTACAAGGTGAGGCGGGCACGCACTGCGTACAGGCGCTGGCCCGACAGGCCCTGCAACCGTTGCAACCCCTCGCGCACCTCATCCAGTGCCCGCAGTACTTCGCCTCTAGCGTGCAGCACCCGCGCCCGGTCGTAATGGGCCAAAGCCTCGAACAGCGGATTGCCGACCCGTTGCGCCAGCTCGAGCGCCTCTCGGTTCCAGCCGCGCGCCCGCCAGAAATCGCCATCGGCAATGGCCAGGTTCGACAAGGTCGACAGGCAGACCAGCCGCTGCCCATAACGTTTGCTCGGCAGGCTCTGCAGCGCCTCGCCACAATAGGCGAGGGTTCGCTCGCGATCACCACGGCCGCGCGCGATGACCCCGCTCAAGGCCAGCCACTGGGCCAGCATCGACTTCTGCGCCGTGGCCGAAGGCGCGGGCAGGAAACGGCTCAGGTAGGCCGCGAGTTCCTCGGCGGCGTCCAGTTGGCAGGCAAGCCCCAGGGCCCAGCTGTACAGGACAATCAGCCTGGGCGTGCTGATCAGCAGGCTGTCAGGCAAATCCATTTTCCAACGCAGCAGCATGCCGACATTTTGTTCGGCGAGCAGCTGTTCTTCCGACAAGCTCTGTACCAGGTCCGCCGCGACATCCAGGTGACCGGCCCGCAGCGCCTGCTCCACCGCCTCGTCCAGCAGGCCCTGCCCCTCGAACCAGCGGCAGGCACGCAAGTGCAACCCCGCCTGGGGGCCACTGGCCTGCCGGCTGCGCAACAGGTCGGAAAACAGATGGTGATAGCGGAACCACAGCCCATGCTCATCCAGCGGTACCAGGAACACCTGGTGGGCCTGCAGGTAGCGCAGGATCTCGGCGCTGTCGTGCCGCTCGCGCAGGGCATCGCACAGTTCAGCACAGAAACGCTCCTGGCAGGCGGTGTCGTAGAGAAACGCCTGCACGGGCGCCGGCAGGATTTCGATCACTTCCTCGAGCAGGTAATCGCGAATCAAACCCTCGCCGCCATGCAGTGCCTGGGGCAAGGCGTTGTCATCGCCGGACTCGCTGGCCGCCAGCTGCCAGAAGCGCAGCCCGGCCACCCAGCCGTCGCTGCGCTGGATCAAGTTGTCCAGGGCCTGGCCGCGCAGACCGGTGGGCTGGCGGCCAATGACCGCCAGCGCTTCATCGGCAGTCAGGCGCAAGTCCTGCTCGTTGAGCTCGACCAGCTGGCGCGACAGGCGCAGGCGGGCCAGGTGCCAGTCGGGCCGCTGACGGCTAGTGACCAGCAGGACCAGCCCGGCAGGCAGGTGATTGAGGAAGAACTGCAGGCATCGATCGAGCACCGGACCCTGGGCCAGATGGTAGTCATCCAGCACCAGCAACAGGGGGGTGTCCGGCTGCAGGTAGAGCGCGAGCTCATCGAGCAGCCCATCGAGCCATTCCTCGAAGGCGAACGGCTGGTGACGCTGGCGCATCTTCAACAGACCCATGGCCTGCCCGCCGAGCGCCGGGCAGAACTGCTGCAGCCCTTCGAGCAGGCGCTCGAGAAAGCGGCCCGGGTCGGCATCGCGCTGGCTCAAGCCTAGCCAGAGGCTGCGCCAATGGCTGGGCAGTTCCTGACAGAATTCAATGGCCAGTGAACTTTTACCGAAACCGGCTGGAGCGTTCACCAGCAACAGCCGGCCAGCCAGTCCGCTTTGCAGGCGCTGGCACAAGCGTGCTCTGGGTACGTGCGCCTCTGGCAGCGGCGGCCGGAAGAAACGCCCGTCCAACAGGCCCAGGGCCTGGCTGGCGACTCCATGCGTACGGGACAAGTCTGTCATGGCCGGCTCGTTCTGATTGGAATATGGCGGCAGTACGGTTTGTTGCGAGACTAGCGGCAAACGTTGCTTATTTGAAGATGATGCGCGCGCTTTGCGCGATAAAGACTACGACAAAAAGAAACAACACTGATAGACAGCAGTAAATCTCCCTCGCGGAAACAGAAACGCCCCGGCAAGCCGGGGCGTTCTGGGAGATCAAACGGAGGTTGCACTTAATGGCTCAACGGACACCTGACTGACGCAGGGCAGCCGGCTGGAACTCGGCCTTGCTGGCGCTGAAGCCGAAGTTGTAGGCACTTTTCTCTTCGTTCTTCATGCCCAGCGCCAGGTAGCGACCCGATTGCAGGTCGTAGATGGCTTCCAGGGTGTACCACGGCACCTGCACGTTGTAGTACGGCTGGGCGTGGGCCTCGGAAACACGCCACAACTGGTTGCGGCCGTCATACTGGTCGATCACCGCAGCCTGCCAGGTGTCCTCGTCGATATAGAAGTCACGCTTGGCATAGATATGGCGCTGACCTGGCTTGAGCGTGGCAACCACGTGCCAGACGCGACGCAGCTCATAGCGCGACAGGTCCTGGTTGATATGCCCGGCCTTGATGATGTCGGCATACTTGAGCTTCGGATCGTCCAGCTTGTAGGCGTTGGAGGCGATATACATCTCCTTCTTGCCTTCGAGCTTCCAGTCGTAACGGTCTGGCGCACCGTTGTACATGTCCAGGTTATCGGAAGTACGCAGGCCGTCGGCGGCGGTACCCGGACCGTCGTAGGACACTTGCGGCGCCTGGCGCACGCGGCGCTGGCCGGCGTTGTAGATCCACGCCTTGCGCGGCTCCTTGACCTGGTCGAGGGTTTCGTGGACCAGCAGCACGGTCCCGGCCAGACGTGCCGGAGCGGTCACTTCCTGCTTGAAGTAGAACAGGATGTTACCGGGGTTGGCCGGATCGTAGTCCTTCATCTTGTCGCGGAAGACGAACTGGTCCTGGAAGTACACCAGGCTGTAGGAGCCGTTCTGCTGCGGGGTGGCCTGGGTGACCAAGCGAGTCACGCTGCCGCCACGGTAGCGGGTGATGTGGTTCCAGATCACCTCCAGGCCATCCTTGGGAATCGGGAACGGCACGGCTGTCTTGAAGTTCTCCAGGCCGTTGCCACCGGCGACCAGGGTGGTCTTGGTGGCGTTTTCCTTGATCGCGGCGAAGACATCGTCCGGCACCGTGGAACTGCGGTGGGTCTTGTACACCGGAATCTTGTAGCTATCCGGGTAGCGCTTGAACATCGCCACCTGGCCAGGCGAAAGCTTGTCCTTGTACTGGTCGACGTTCTGCGCGGTGATGGTGAACAGCGGTTTTTCGCTGGCGTAAGGGTCGGAGAGGAAGCCCTTGGCGTCGGCACTGCCGGCACTCTTGGACAGCGGCTCCCACGGGCCGATGGAACCATCGGCGTTACCGGACTTCTCGGCCCCCATCGGGGTGAGCGACGCGCCCAGCTTGGCGGCCTCGTCAGCGGAAACCGCAGCCATGACGCTGGTTGCCAGCAGGGACATGCCCAGTACACCGGCTTGCAGCAGACGTGTGGTCATTTTCATTCTTTGTCGTCCTGGATCAATGTTCTTAGAAGTTCACGCCGAAGCTGAGGGCGACGAAGTCGCGGTCATCCACGGTGGTGTACTTGCCATCGAAGAAGTTGGTGTACGACAGGCTCGCCGTGTAGGTGTTCTGGTACTCGGCGTCCAGGCCCAGGCTGACGGCCTTGCGCCCTTCCTCGAAGTTGCCGCCAGGGCCCGGGGAGTAGCCGTCGACGTCGTGGGACCAGGCCACGCTCGGGCGCAGGTTCACGCCGGCGAAGACGTTGTTGTAGTCCCAGATGGCACGAACGCGATAACCCCAGGAGTCGGAGGTGGTGAAGCCGTCGTTCTCGCAGTAGCGCGACAGGTTGTTCTGCTCGACACCCGCCAGCGTGGTGGCGTTGAGGCTCTGGCAGCGACCGTTGGGCAGCGGGCCTGGACCATAGACTGGGTCGCGACCATAGCGGGCCTTGGAGGTGCTTTCCAGACCACCGACGTGAGTCCAGCCGACCTCGCCGACCATGGTCAGACGCTCAGCGCCCATGACTTGATCGAAGAAGTGGGTGAACGTGGTTTGCAGCTGGGTGATTTCCTTGCGGCGATAACCTGGCTGGTCGGCGTCCGGCGTGCCCTTGAGGACGGATGCATTGGGGTCCAGCGGCGTCAGCCCTGAATAGAGGATGTCGGTGGTGTTCAACTGCACCGGCGCATTCGGCCGGTAGCTGATCTCACCGCTCCAGGCCGTGCCGGTGGGCAAGGTGGTGGAGAAGCTCAGGCCGTAGAGGCGGATGTCTTCCGGGTACTCGACGTAGTAGCTGGAGTTACCCGCCACGTACAACGGCATCAGGGCCTGGAGCAGGGCCGGGTTGGTGGCGGCGGCCCCCGGAACACCTGCCCTGACCAGTGCCCCAGCCAAGTTGGCCGGGTTGTAGAAGCCGGCGGCGGCGCCGCGGCCGCTGAAGATGGGCGCCCGGCTGTGGTAGTTCATGAAGTAGCCACCAAACTCGGTGTTCAGCGGCTCGTACATGTAGCGCAGGGCCACACCGAACTGGCCGCTGTCACGGGCATCACGGTCGGGGCCGCGGCGCACAATCACGCCTTCGTCCGGCGAGCCCCAGGACACGCCCTGCCCGGTCAATGCATTCATGGCAGGCCCGGCAAACGGGCCGATCTGTGCGGCCAGGGCCCTTGACACGTTGGCCTGCTTGGCCAACACCGCCAGGTTGTTGTTGCAACCGTCGGCGATCACGTCAGGCTGGGAGAAGAAGGTACCGCAGTTGTCGACGACGGTCTGGTCCCACTCGATCTGGTAGAAGCCCTCGGCGGTGAGGTTGTCGGTCACGCTCTGCGACACGTAGAACATGTTGACGGGGATCAGGCCTTCCTTGATCTCCGCGCCAGGACGGCGGAACGCCGACACGTCGATGGGGTTGATGGCGTTGATACCGCCGCCGATGAAGGTACTCTCACCCCAGCTCACCACCTGCTTGCCCAAGCGTACGTTGCCGGGCAGGTCGCCGATGCTGTAGTTGTGGTAGACGAAAGCGTCGAGCAGTTCCGCGCCCGAAGACTTGGCGCCCTCCTTGCGGTTCGAATCACTGATGTCCTTGAACTGGCGGTTTTCATCCTTGAGCTCGAAGTCGTACCAGTACTTGCCACGGACGAACACGCCCGTATCGCCGTACTTGAGCTCCAGGTCGTGGATACCCTTGAAGATCTTCGAGAACGTCTCGCCTTTCTTGAAGTTCAGGTGGCCATCGTCGGAGGTCTGCGACAGCCCCCGGCCGCCGTTGTTGGCCCCGATGAGGTTCTTGTTGGGATTGGCCGTCGACCAGCTGGCGCCAACGGAGAGCGACGAGTCGAACTGGCCTTCGATTTCACCGATGTTGAAGCTGACCGCGAAAGCAGGACTTGCGAGCGTAGAAGCGAGGCTGACGGCCAGGGGCAGTTTCGCCCGGCGCCAGAACGGGTTTGCAGATGTCATCGACGCTACTCCATGTACTTTTTTGTTATGGCAGTGAGTCCTTTCAGAAACGGCTCGAGCGCCTGGTGAAGCAGGCTCCTGCCCGTGACGCCGCGCGTTGCCGTGCGGCGCCCTCCCCCATTCCTGAAAATCCCCTGACCCGACTATAGCCAGCGGTCACAGGTGCTTGATCCCTCTAAAGTGTGATTTGCGCGTCCTGCTGGCAGCCCACCCTGATCGGCCGGCCTGCGCGCTGGCAGTGCTCAAGCATGGCTCAATTCTATCGTTTGACAAGGCGTCATCCTGTCTAGCTTGCGGGGGCGCGCTTGAGAAAGCGCGACCCGAGCCCGGGTTACAGGGTGGAAAGGAAAGCGCTGTTACTGGCCTGCCACTGGCTGATGTCCACGCGGATGCGCTTCTTGTCGAGCTTGCCGACGCTGGTCTTGGGAATTTCAGTAACAAGGGCGATCTGGCTGGGAATCGCCCACTTGTTGATGTGTCCCTGCTCCACGAAAGGCTTCAGATGTTCCTTGAGCGCACGCGCCTCGATGCTCTGCCCCTCGCGCACCACCAGCAGCGCAAACGGGCGCTCCCCCCACTGCGGGTCAGGCACGCCCACAACAGCCACTTCTCGTACTGCAGGGTGGCGACTGATCAGGTCTTCCAGGTCGAGCGAAGAAATCCACTCGCCACCGGTCTTGATCACGTCCTTGATGCGGTCGCGAATATCGATGAAACCCATGCCATCGAGCGTGGCGACATCGCCGGTGTGGAGCCAGCCACCCTGCCAGAGTTCCTCGCCCTTCTCCGGCTCGCGGAAATAACCCATGGTCAACCAGGGCGCGCGCAGCACCAGTTCGCCCTGGGTTTCGCCATCGGCAGGCAGGAAATTGCCATTGCCATCGACGATGGCGGCCTCGACCAATGGCACCGGCACCCCGGCCTTGATCCGGTAGCTGGTACGCTCATCCTCGCTTCCGGCCTGCAGCTCGTCGTTCAGGTGCGCGGCACTGATCAGCGGGCAGGTTTCGGACATGCCGTAGGCGGCGGTGAGCTGGATACCCCGGGCCAGTGCAGCCTGATACAGCGCGCGGTTGAGCGCGCTGCCGCCGATGATGATCTTCCAGCCACCGAAATCCTGGCCGGCTGCCGACGGGCAGTTGAGCAGCATCTGCAGGATGGTCGGCACGCAGTGGGAGAAGGTCACCTTCTCCTCACGCCACAGCCTGATCAGCATGTCCGGCTCATAGCGCCCCGGGTAGACCTGCTTGATGCCCATCATGGTCGCCGCGTAGGGGATGCCCCAGGCGTGCACATGGAACATCGGCGTGATCGGCATGTAGACATCGTTGCTGCTCAGCAGCCTCACGCTGTCCAGGCTGCCGAGTACCGCGGTTTCGGCCAGCGTGTGCAGCACCAGCTGCCGATGGGTGAAATACACCCCCTTGGGGTTACCCGTGGTGCCGGTGGTATAGAAGGTGGTGGCCACCGAGTTTTCATCGAAATCGGGGAAGTCATAGTGCGGGCTGGCCGCGGCCAGCAACTGCTCGTACTCGCCTTGCAGGCCCGGCAGGTCGGCAGACTTGTCCGGCCCATCGGTCAGCAACACGGTACCTTGCACCGTGGTCAGTTGCCCGGCGATGGCCTGGTAGAGGCCGATGAAATCACTGTTGACCAGCACGAACCGGTCTTCGGCGTGGTTCATGGTGTAGAGGATCTGCTCCGGCGACAGGCGCACGTTGATGGTGTGCACCACGGCGCCGATCATCGGGATGGCGAACATGCATTCCAGATAGCGGTGGCTGTCCCAGTCCATCACCGCCACGGTGTCGCCGGCCTTCACCCCAGCCTCGGTCAGCACGTTGGCGAGGCGGGCGATGCGCTCGTTCAGTTGCGGGTAGGTGAGACGGAGCTGGTCGCGGTAGACGATCTCGCGGGTCTTTTCGTAGCGGCTGCCGGACATCAGCAGGCGCTTGATCAGCAGTGGGTACTGGTAGGCGCCCTCGGCGGGCTTGATGATGCGCGTCTGCAACATGGGTATCCCTTTTTCTTCAAAGCGGGCAGGACAGTTCAGGCAACAACTGTAGTTCGGTGACGCATCGGTCAAATCAGCCGAAGGAATGATTTATGTCCCGCAGGTATGAGCGCAGGCGCGACCGTTGACGAGCGACGGCGCCGGGCCGGACACTGCGCCAACCCCATCCCGCCCTGCCACCGGAGCCCCTGATGTCCAGCCCACGTCGCGCCGTGTTTCTCGATCACCAGTCACTGGACCTGGGTGACCTCGACCTTGCGCCCTTGCGTGCCCAGTTCGACACGTTGCAACTGCATGCCACGACCCGCCCGGAGCAGGTCGCCGAACGCCTGCACGGTGCCGTGGCCGTCATCAGCAACAAAGTGATGCTCGATGCCGCCACGCTCGCCGCCAACCCGCAACTCAAACTGATCCTGGTGGCCGCCACCGGTACCAACAATGTCGACCTGGCTGCCGCCCGTGCCCAGGGCGTCACCGTGAGCAACTGCCAGGGCTACGGCACGCCGTCGGTGGCCCAGCACACCCTGGCCCTGCTGCTGGCCCTGGCCACGCGCCTGTGCGACTACGACCAGGCGGTGAAGGCCGGGCAATGGGCCAAGGCCAGCCAGTTCTGCCTGCTGGACTTCCCCATCGTCGAGCTGGAGGGCAAGACCCTTGGCCTGCTTGGCCACGGCGAACTGGGCGGCGCGGTGGCGCGCCTGGCCGAGGCCTTCGGCATGCGCGTGCTGAGCGGGCAGATCCCCGGCCGCCCGCCCCGGGCCGACCGCCTGCCACTGCATGAGCTGCTGCCGCAGGTCGATGCCCTGACCCTGCACTGCCCGCTCAACGAGCAGACCCGGCACATGATCGGTGCCCGCGAGCTGGCGCTGCTCAAGCCCGGCGCACTGGTGGTCAACACCGCCCGCGGCGGGTTGATCGACGAGCAGGCCCTGGCCGACGCGCTGCGCGGCGGCCACCTGGGTGGCGCAGCTACCGATGTGCTGAGCGTCGAACCGCCGGTCAACGGCAACCCACTGCTGGCGGCGGACATTCCCCGCCTGATCATCACCCCGCACAGCGCCTGGGGCGCGGTAGAGTCGCGCCAGCGCATCGTCGGCCAGCTGGCCGAGAACGCCCAGGCCTACTTCGCCGGTCAGCCGCGACGCGTGGTCGGCTGACCCGCCTCTGGTACACTGCGCCACTTTTTCAGGAGGCGTCGTCCATGGACCCGCGCAGTGAAGTGTTGCTCCGCCAGGCAGAGCTGTTCCAAGGCCCACTGCTGGTCGCTGGCGCCCAGGCCGATGGCCTGCTCGGCCAGTTGCCCGGGGCCCACGGCTGGACCTGGCATGCCGGCGACCAGGCCGTGCTCGAGAGCCGCTTCGCCGGGCGCAGCCATTACGGTGTCGAGGTGCCCGAGGTAGCCTTCGACGCCGCCGTGCTGTTCCTGCCCAAGTCTCGCGAGCTGGCGGCCTACCTGCTCAACGCCCTGGCCTCGCGCCTTGCCGGTCGCACGCTGTACCTGGTGGGGGAGAAACGCGGCGGCGTCGAAGGCGCGGCCAAGCAATTGCAGGCCTTCGGCAGGCCGCGCAAGCTCGACAGCGCCCGCCACTGCCAGCTATGGCAGGTGACCGTGGACAACGCGCCCGAGGCCAAGCCTCTGGAAAGCCTGGCCGAACGCTTTGAACTGCCCCTCGAAGATGGCCCGCTGCAGGTGATCAGCCTGCCCGGCGTGTTCAGCCACGGGCGCCTGGACAAAGGCACCGCGCTGCTCCTGGAACACCTCGACGGCCTGCCGAGCGGCCATGTCCTGGACTTCGGCTGTGGTGCCGGGGTGCTCGGCGCCACGATCAAGCGTCGCTATCCGCAGAGCCAGGTCACCTTGCTCGATGTCGACGCCTTCGCGGTCGCGGCCAGTCGGCTGACCCTGGCCGCCAACGGCCTGGAAGGCGAGGTGATCAGCGGTGACGGGATCGATGCCGCTCCCCGCGGCCTGGACGTTATCCTGAGCAATCCGCCGTTCCATACCGGTGTACACACCGACTATCACGCCTCGGAGAACCTGCTGAAAAAATCCAGGGAACATCTGCGAAAAAGTGGGGAAATCCGTTTGGTAGCCAACAGCTTCCTGCGTTACCAGCCGCTCATCGAAGGCGCCCTGGGAAACTGTGAGATCCGTGCCGAAGCACAAGGTTTTCGCATCTACCGCGCAACACATGGATAAAAACAGGGCTTGCCGAAAGCGATTCGCCTAGGCAGAATCCGCTCCGTCCTAGGGGAGTAGTCTCCCGCGAGCACCCTGCTCGCCCGGTACGCGTCAACACACTTGGCCCACAGGCCATGGCGCGTGCGACCCACGATCTGCGCAGACAGGTCCAGGGTTTGACAAGACCTATGACACGCACACCTTACCCGGGGCGGGGAGGTCGTACGTGTCATAGCCGTGTCGACCCGCCCCCGTAGGAATCCTGATGCTGGAATCATTGCTCGTCCCTACCGCGATCGTCGCGCTTGCCGAAATCGGCGACAAGACGCAATTGCTCGCGCTCATCCTCGCCGCCCGTTTCCGCAAGCCCTGGCCGATCATTGCCGGGATCGTCGCCGCGACGCTGGCCAACCATGCCGCCGCTGGCGCGGTCGGCGCCTGGGTCAGCAGCTTCTTTACCGAGTCGGTGCTGCACTGGATCCTCGCCGCCAGCTTCACCGCCACCGCGCTGTGGACCCTGGTACCGGACAAGATGGACGATGAAGAATCCAGCAACGCACGACGGTTCGGGCCATTCGTGACCACGCTGATCGCGTTCTTCCTGGCGGAAATCGGCGACAAGACCCAAGTGGCCACGGTGATGCTGGCCGCCCAGTATCCGCACCTGATCATGGTGATCATCGGCACCACCCTGGGCATGCTGATCGCCAACGTGCCGGTGGTGCTGGCGGGCAACTTCGCGGCGGAGAAACTGCCGCTGACGCTGATCCGTCGCCTGGCGGCGACCGCGTTCGTGGTGCTGGCCATCGTCGCGGTGTATTCGGCGATGAAGACCAGTGGCTGGATAGGGTGAAGCAGCGGCAAGTGGCAAGTTACAAGCGGCAAGAAAGAGCAGGTGCATCCTTACTTGCCGCTTGAAGCTTGTAGCTTGCAGCTGCTTTTACTTCTTGGCCGCCTGATACAGCGGCATCACCTTCGGAATCGCCGCCTGCAACGAAGCGATACGGCTGCTCGAAGCCGGGTGGGTGCTCATGAACTCTGGCGGCGCGCCTTCGGACGCCTTGCTCATCTTGTTCCACAGGGTGATCGCGGCGTTCGGGTCATAGCCGGCACGGGCCGACAGTTCTAGGCCGATCAGGTCGGCTTCGTTCTCGTTGGCACGGCTGTTGGGCAGGGTCATGGCGTAGTTCACCACGGTGTCGGCCATGGCCATGCTGTCCTGCCCCAGGCCAAAGATCGCGCCGGCGCCCTGGCGGGCCATTTCCACGCCGTAGGCCTTGGACATCGCTTCACGGCTGTGCTCGCGCAGGGCATGAGCGATTTCATGCCCCACCACCGCGGCGATCTCGGCATCGGTCAGCTGGAGCTGATCGATCAGCCCGGTATAGACGATGATCTTGCCGCCTGGGCCGCAGTTGGCATTGAGCTCGTCGCTCTTGATCACGTTGACTTCCCAGTTCCACTGCGCGGCATCCGGCCGGAACTGCGGTGCCTGGGCGATCAGGCGCTTGGCGATGGCCTGCACGCGCTTGGCATCATTGCTGCTCTTGTCCAGCACGCCCTTGCTCGACGCCTCGCCGAGGGTCTGCTGGTAGGACTGGGCGTACATCTTGTTGACCTCATCGGTCGAAAGCATGCTGAACATGTATTGCTGGCGTTGCACGCCCACGGCACCACCACTAGTGGTATTGACCGCCTGACAGCCGCCAAGCAGGACGCCGACCGTCAGCATGCTGACAACGAATGACTTACGCATGAAAACACTCCCTTTTTACGTGCCGCGTATCCTAGGCCCAGACGCCCGCCCCTGCCAGAGCCGCGGGTAAGATTTCTGACAAGGTCCTCATGCTTTGGTATTAGCCCGCCGATAACACTCGGTAACAACCTCCTTGCGCGCGGAGCTTTGCCATGAAGTTCAAGTCGATCCAGTTTTCCGTGGCCGCCCTGGCCGGTGCCATCGTGCTGAGCATTGTCGCGGCCCTGGTGCTGTACGCCGTCTACTCCGGGCAACGCACCCAGGCGCTGGTGCAACAGCGCACCCAGCAACAGTTCGAGAACGTTATCGAGCAGCGCCTCACCGCCCTGGCACGCACCCAGGTCAGCGAAATCCAGCGCGGCCTCGAAGCCCCGCTGTCGATCGCCCGCAGCCTGGCCACCGGCAACGCCATGCTCGGCATGCAGGCAAGCGACGGACAACCGCTGATGCGGGTCGACCGCGAGCACCTGATCAACCAGCTCAAGCGCACCGTGGAGGTCAACCCAAGCGTGCTCGGCGCTTACCTTGGCTGGGAGCCCAACGCCCTCGACCATGCCGATGCCCGCTACGTCGGCAGTAGCCTGGTGGGTATCGACAGCGCCAACGGCCGCTTCCTGCCCTGGTGGTTCCGCAATGGTGATGGCAGCCTTGGCCAGGACAAGCTGGCCGATGTCGACGACCGCACAGTGCTCGCCACCGGCGTGCGCGCCAGCGAGTACTACCTGTGCCCCAAGGAGTCGAAGAAGGCCTGCGTGATCGACCCCGCGCCTTATAAAGTGGGCGACAAGATGGTCATGCTGGCGTCGTTCGTCGAACCGATCATGGTCGATGGCCAGTTCCAGGGCATGGCCGGCGCCGACCTGTCGGTGAACTTCATCCAGGACCTGCTCAATGCCGCCGATCGCCAGCTGTACGACGGCGCCGGGGAGCTGGCGCTGGTTTCCAGCAACGGCCGCCTGGTGGCCTATACCCGTGACCCGGCGAAATTCGGCGAGAAGGCCAGCGATGTGCTGGACAGCGACGAAGCCGGCACCCTCAAGAACCTGAGCGGCGAAACCCTGCACTACGAAGTGGACGCCGGCAAGGATCGCATCGAGCTGTACCTGCCGTTCAAGGTCGCCAACACCGATGCGCGCTGGACACTGCTGCTGGAACTGCCGCTGAGCGCCGTGATGGCCGAAGTCAACCAACTGCAGCAGGACCTGGCCGAACAGCGTCGTACCGATATCACCGGCATGACCCTCGTCGGCCTCGGCATCGCCGCCCTTGGCCTGCTGGTGATCTGGCTGCTGGCCCTGGGCTTCGCCCGCCCGCTCAGGCAGATGGTGGCGATGCTCGACGACATCGCCCAGGGCGAAGGCGACCTGACCCGCCGCCTGCACAGCGACCGGGCCGACGAACTGGGCGCCATCGCCAAGGGCTTCAATACCTTCCTGGCCAAACTGCAGGCCATGATCAGTCAAGTCGTGGGCTCGGTGCAGAAGGTCAGCGACTCCTCCGAGCACACCGCCGACATCGCCATCCGTACCAACCAGGGCGTGCACAAGCAGATGGCCGAGATCGACCAGGTAGCCACCGCCGTGCATGAAATGACCGCGACCGCCCAGGATGTGGCGCGCAACGCCACGCAAGCGGCCCATGCTGCCAGCGCGGCCGACCGCGCGGCCAACCAGGGCCTGGAAATCGTGCGCGACACCTCCAGCGCCATCAGCGCCCTGGCCAGCGAGATCGGTCGCGCAGTCACCGTGGTCCAGGACCTGGCCCGCGACAGCGAAAACATCAATGCCATCCTCGTGGCCATCCGCGCCATTGCCGAGCAGACCAACCTGCTGGCGCTCAACGCCGCCATCGAGGCCGCTCGCGCCGGCGAGCAGGGTCGCGGCTTTGCCGTGGTCGCCGACGAAGTGCGCAACCTGGCGCAGAAGACCCAGCAGGCGACCGAGGAAATCCAGCAGATGATCCAGCAGTTGCAGCAGGGCACCCGCGAGGTGGTCAAGGTGATGGAGGACAGCCAGGGCAAGACCGACGACAGCGTGCTGCAGGCCAGCCGCGCCGCCGAGGCGCTGGAAAGCATCACCCAGGCGGTGTCGGTAATCAACGACATGAACACCCAGATCGCCAGTGCCGCCGAGGAGCAGAGTGCCGTGGCCGAGGACATCAACCGCAATGTGATCAACATCGGCCAGGTGGCGGGCGAAGTGGCGGGCGGTGCCGACGAGTCGAGCCAGGCCAGCGCCGAGCTGACCAAGCTGGCGGAGCAGCAGCGCCGCCTGATCAATCAATTCAGGGTGTAGGTATCAAAAGGGGCGGGGGGGGGGTGGGAGCGGGCTTGCCCCGCGATACGATCCTCGCCTCACCACCGCCATCGCGGGGCAAGCCCGCTCCCGCCAGAAAAGCTGTTTGCTCAAGCCGGGGTCAGGCACTCCGGCCCATCGAGCTTCGGATCGTTGACGAAATACGCCAGCGCCCGCTCACGCAGCGCCGTCGGCGGCTTGGCCAGCAACTCGTGCAGCTTCGCCATCGGCGTGTCGGGATCCAGCCACAGCGCCTGCTCGGCCTCGTCCAGAATCAGCGGCCGACGCTGGTTCATCGCCGCTTGCGTCACCACCGCACAACTCAACCACTCTTGTTCCTGCACGGGGTAAACCTCCCACACCGCGGCGAAGAACAGCGATGCACCCTCCCCCGGTGTCACCCAGTACGGGCGCTTGCGCGCCGTGCCGCGCCATTCGTAGAAGCCGTTGGCGGGCATCAGGCAACGCCGCTGGCGCAGCGGCTCGCGAAACATCGGCTGCTCGGCGAGGGTTTCGGCACGGGCCTGGGCTGGTGTACGGGAAAGGTCGGTGAGCCAGGCCGGGGTCAGCCCCCAGCGAGCACTGGCCAGCTGCAACTGGCCGTCGACCTGGCGTTGAATCAGGACCGAGGCGCCGGGCGCGATGTTCCATTGGGCCTTCTGGCCCGGGGGGAAGCCCGGCAGACCGGCGAAGCTCTGGGACCAGCGAAACAGGGCGTAGCGTCCACACATGGGCGAAATCAAAACCTAGCAGATCAGGGTTCCGGGATAACTCTCCGGTTCGTCACCGGCAAGCGGCTGGGCGGCATTGTACTCATCGATCAGCTGCCGTGCGTACCCGGCCTGCTCGTCGGGCACCGCCAGGCCGAGCAAGCCGTGCATCGGCAACTCGCCCACGGCGCCCATCAGGTCGCGCCCGACCAGGTGCACCTCGATGCCTTCGCTGGCCAGCATGCCCACCAGCACCTGGGCCTCCAGCAGGCTTTCCGGTTCATAGATTCGCCGCATCAGTCGTTCTCGCCAAAGACATCCAGCATCCACTCCTCACCATGCACTTGCAGCACGAAGCGGATAGGCTTGCAGCACACCTGGCAGTCCTCGATGTATTCCTGGTCGCCGCCGGACAGGTCCACCGTGGTTTCAACCTCCTCGCCACAATAAGGGCAATCGTAGAGCGCAGTTTCCAGCATCGCGGCCTCCGGAGTGACTTGTGCGTATAATTGCCGGTCTGTTTACAGGGCCAGTGTGCGTCCGAGCCGTTTTTCGGAGCCCGCCCCTACCTATTTACCCTAGCCGTTTCCAACAAGAGAGCATGATGGGCGAATTCGATGCCATCCGACCGTACGACGACGCTGAGGTCCCTGCCGTGCTGGCACGCCTGCTCAGCGACCCGGCATTCCTCGATATCCTCACCCACTTCCGCTTCCCGCGCGCGGCGGGTGCCTTCGGCTGGCTGCTCAAACCACTGATCGCCCGGCGCCTGCGCAAGGAATTTGCCGGCGTGACCTGCGTATCCACGCTGCAGGACAAGGTCGAGTACTACGTCGACCGCACCATCGACCGCGCCACCGACGGCGTCACCTACAGCGGCGTCGAACAGCTCAAGTCCGGTACCGCCTACCTGTTCCTGGCCAACCACCGTGACATCGTGATGGACCCGGCCTTCGTCAACTACGCGGTGTACCACGCCGGCCTGCCGACACCGCGCATCGCCATCGGCGACAACCTGCTGCAAAAGCCGTTCGTCAGCGACATGATGCGCCTGAACAAGAGTTTCATCGTGCACCGTTCGATCAGCGGCCGCCGCGAGAAACTGGCCGCCTATCAACTGCTCTCGGCCTACATCAACCACTCGATCCGCAACGATGGCGCGTCGATCTGGATCGCCCAGGCCGAAGGCCGCGCCAAGGACGGTGACGACCGCACCGATTCGGCGATCCTGAAAATGTTCCACATGAGCCGCAAGGACGAACCGTTCGGCGCGGTGATCCAGAGCCTGAACCTGATCCCCGTGTCGATCAGCTACGAGTACGACCCCTGCGACCAGGCCAAGGCCCGCGAGCTGTACATCCGCGCCACCACCGGCACCTACAAGAAGGCCCCCGGCGAGGACGACAACAGCATCGCCCAGGGCATCACCGGCTACAAAGGGCGGGTTCACATCAACTTCGCCCCCCCGGTGACCGAGTACCACGAGGACACCAAGCAGCTGGCGCAGGCAATCGACCGGCAGATCCTCGGCGGCTACCGGCTGTTCCCGGTGCATTACCTGGCCTATGCGATGTGGGCGGAGAAGGATGCGGCACTCGAAGTGCCGAGCGCGGAGAAGCTGTTCCCGGCCGATGAACTGGCCAAGGCCAAGGAAGAGTGGCAGCGCCGCCTGGACGCCTGCCCGGTCGAGCAGCAGCCGTACCTGGTGCAGCAGTACGCGACACCCGTGCGCAATCAGTACCAGGTGAAGCGTCAGCCGGCATCGGTCTGACGAGACGTGGGAGCGGGCTTGCCCCGCGATAGTGTCAACTCAGGTGACAGCGTCGCCCGAAAATATGCAATCGCGGGTCAAGCCCGCTCCCACGCAGCAACCGAAACGCCTTTAGATCCAGGTGCTGAACCAGGACAGCAGCAACGCCATCGCCAGGCAGCAGAAACCGAGGATGTAGTAATAGCGCGGCACCCGCTGCTCGAGTACGTCCACCACACCTTCATCCATCGCCAGGCTTTCCTTCGCGAGCGCCTCGCGGCGTCGGGCGCCATGCAGCAGCAGCCCGCCCGGGCAGGTGATCAGCAACGCCAACAGATTGATCAGCTTGGCCGGATGAGCGGCCAGGAAGCCCCAGAGCACTTGCAACGACATTACGCGACCTCGATATCACGTGTGGCAAAGCCCGGCATTCTACCCAAGCCGACTTCAACCACCGCCACTTTGCGACCAGCTGTCATCCAGGCTCTGTACGAAATGTATCTGCACTCGCCCATACTGCGTTGAAACGGGGCTCGGAATGCTCATGTACTCTAGTACAGTCGGGCGCGACCCCGGCCGTTCCTCTCCCCGTTTCGCCTTGTCTGGCCTTCGCGCAGACACATTTCGTACAGCCCCTAATTTCATCTGTCACACGCTCGTCATCAACACAGGCCACCCTGTCGGCCTTCAACTGACCGGAGCTTGTCATGCTGCACGCCGAAAACCAGGACCGCCTCTACCTCGTGGCCCAGAGCGACGAACAACAGGCGCTGATCGACGGCTTCGCGATCAACGTCCAGGACCGTCAGTGGCTGGTGTATTGCGCCCTGGGCGGGCATGCCCACGACGACCTGCCGGAGATCGACCCGCACACTGGCATCAGCCTGCTGGACTTTCACGTCCAGGCCGCCTGATCGGCCTACTTACTCGCCCAGCACCTGACCGACGGTCGGGTCCTTGAACAGGCGGGTCAGGGCATCACTGAGCACGTCACTCACCAGCTTGGTGTTGGTTTCCTGGTTCGGCGCCATGCCGAAGCGCTGGTCCAGCGACGCACCGTAACGGCCGCTGTAGCGACGGTTGGCATTCGACACGTCAGCGCGGAAGGTGGCACCGATGGTCGCCTCGGTCACGTACATCTTGTCCTTGGGCGACTGGTACTTGAGCTCGGCCAGGGTCACGGTCAACTGCGGGGCATTGCCGGCATTCGGCGTCGGGGTGAAGCCCAGCAGGCGCACCGCCGCCTCGGCCTGGGCCTGCAGCTTGGGCACCACGTCATTGCCATTGACGGTGATGGTGCTGGTCTCGGGGTACATGCCACCACGGGTGCCGAGCGACTGCGAGGCGCGCCCGTCGACAACCCTGACCACCACTGGCTGGCCGTGGCCGACCGGAGCCAATTGCTGGGTGAGCTTGGGTTGCGGGCTGAGTTGCTGCGGGCTGTGGGCACAACCGGCCAGACTCAGGCTGGCCACCGCGAACAAACCGACCAACAGACGTTGCAACATGCGCATTTCTCCAGAAAAAGCGGCAAAGGCCCACAGTATACCTAGCGCGCCACACGCCAGCCATCGCCCGGCCCGCTTGTCACAATCGTTTCATGCCCCTGCGTTTATCCTTGCGCCAGCCCTCACTCACAGGACGCCACGTCATGGCCTCGCTCTGGACCCTGCTCTTCCACCGCCCGCGCCACGCCACCTACGCCCGCCTCGACAGCGATGGCACCTGCCTGGCCTTCAAGCACTGCGCCACACCGCCGGGCAACGGCACCTGGGTGCAGGTCAGCGAAGCGCGACTGGCCTGGCTGGGCCACCCGCTACCGGCCAGCGCCCGGGTTTGCGACGGTGCAACGCGCCGTTGGCAGCAACGCACCCTCGCAGCCTGACAAACGCTGCAATAAAAACCCAACAAGTACGCCCTTTCCGCCCGCGACATCGTTATAATCTCCCCCCGATTATAAGGACGTCTCCTGATCGGGCCCCGCATTCGCCGCTTAAACCCGGCACCCTCGACGCTTCGCCCACAGAGAGCCTTCCACTCAGGTCTTGCATTGGCTGTCGTGCCTGCTGTTTCCGGCCGTCCGCTGCGCATGAACCTGCGGGTTGCCATCGCGCAGTCCACTTTTGAGGTTCACGACTCCAAAAGAGCGTGAAAAAACGGTTTTTCACAACTTCACGAGAGTGTGGCGAGCAAATGAACAGTCTGGCATGTGCAAGAGCGGCAGATGTGTACCGAACAGCCCTGAACAGACGGCAAAAGCGCTCATCCCTGATGAACGCCTGAGACCGGTCCATAACGCACGACGGACCACTTGACCATAAGTCGAATTGCCGCACCCGTGGCAATGGGCGTTCAATAGCCGAACACCCAAGACTGATTGGCGGTGTCCGCGGAAGTTGCAAGAACTGCGAAGAGTCGGACATGGCGATCCTGGCCAACCCAGGGATCCTATGCTGTCAATTAGGTGCTGTAGATTGTGGAGACGCGTTAATGGCGCAGAACGAATCGGTTGATGTGGTACTGGTAGGCGCGGGCATCATGAGTGCCACCCTGGCCGTACTGCTCAAGGAGCTCGACCCGACCCTGAAGCTCGAGGTCGTCGAGGCGATGGACTCCGGAGCCGCGGAGAGTTCCAACCCCTGGAACAACGCCGGTACTGGCCATGCCGGCCTGTGCGAGCTCAATTACACCCCGCAGGCCGCCGATGGCAGCATCGACATCAAGAAGGCCGTGCACATCAACACCCAGTTCGAGGTTTCGCGCCAGTTCTGGGCCTACCTGAGCCGCAAAGGCAACTTCGGCTCGCCGCGCGCCTTCATCAACCCGGTGCCGCACCTGAGCTATGTCGAAGGTGACAAGGGCGTCTCGTTCCTCAAGAAGCGTTTCGAGCTGCTCAAGCAGCACCACGCCTTCGCCGAGATGGAATACACCGAAGACAAGGCCGTGATGAAGGACTGGATGCCGCTGATGATGCCCGGCCGCCCAGCCGACCAGCACATCGCCGCCACCCGCGTGATGAAAGGCACCGACGTCAACTTCGGCGCCCTCACCAACAAGCTCCTCAAGCTGCTTGGCGACTCGCCGGATGCCCAGGTCAAGTACAGCAAGAAGGTCGTCGGCCTGCGTCGTAACGGCAGCGGCTGGACCGTGAGCATCAAGGACGTCAACAGCGGCGGCAGCCGTGAAGTGGACGCCCGCTTCGTCTTCCTCGGTGCCGGTGGCGCCGCCCTGCCCCTGCTGCAGGTGTCCGGTATCCCCGAGAGCAAGGGCTTCGGCGGCTTCCCGGTCAGCGGCCAGTGGCTGCGTTGCGACAACCCGGAAATCGTCAAGCAGCACCAGGCCAAGGTCTACAGCCAGGCGGCGGTCGGCGCCCCGCCGATGTCGGTGCCGCACCTGGACACCCGCGTGGTCGACGGCAAGAAATCGCTGCTGTTCGGACCATACGCCGGCTTCACCACCAAGTTCCTCAAGCACGGCTCCTTCATGGACCTGCCGTTGTCGGTGCGCATGGGCAACATCGGCCCGATGCTGGCCGTGGCCCGTGACAACATGGACCTGACCAAGTACCTGGTCAGCGAAGTGATGCAATCGATGGAGCAGCGCCTGGAATCGCTGCGCCGCTTCTACCCGGAGGCGAAAGCCGAGGACTGGCGCCTGGAAGTGGCCGGCCAGCGGGTGCAGATCATCAAGAAGGATCCGAAGAAAGGCGGCATCCTGCAGTTCGGCACCGAGCTGGTCTCGGCCGAGGACGGCAGCCTGGCCGCGCTGCTTGGCGCATCGCCGGGCGCCTCGGTGACCGTGTCGATCATGCTCGAGCTGATCGAGCGCTGCTTCCCCGAGCAGGCCAAGGGTGCCTGGGCGGCCAAGCTCAAGGAGATCTTCCCCGCCCGTGAGAAGACCCTGGCCACCGACGCGGCCCTGTACCGCAAGATCAGCGCTGAAAACGATGTGGCGCTGGAGCTGGTGGAAAACAGCCCGGCCAAGCATTACGCCTGATCCGGCTGAAACGAAAAAACGCCCTTCGGGGCGTTTTTTGTTTGCGGGCAAATCCTCGTGGGAGCGGCGGTGCGCCACTCCCACGCAACGCCACGGATCAAACTCGGGCGTTGTCGATGATCTCGATGTACTCCGGCGCATTGCGCTGGTCGGCGATGGCCTCGACGAAAGTCTTGCCATGTTCGTCCTTGCCATCCAGGTCGTAGCCGGCCGCCACGAAGAAACCGACGTAACGTTCGAAGTCGTCGACGCGCAAGCCGCGGTATCCCTTGATCAGCTTGTGATGCGAAGGCGAAGTCAGGCCATCGGCCGGCTCGAACTGCAGGAACGTCTTGATGTACTCGTCGCTGATCTCGTCACCAATCACTTGTTTCTTGTCTTTACGCATCGCCGACTCCAACTGGACCATCACGGACATTTTCGAAGGACGGCAGTTTACCCCCCGGCGACGGCGAGCCTCAACGCGTACGTACGGTGCCGGTGTGCAGGTCGGCCCAGATATGGCCGTTGGCATAGGTGAGGAACTGTACGTAGAGCGTCTCGTTACGCAGCAGGTCCATGACCGCACGGTAGTTGGCCAGCGGGTAGTTGAGCGTCAGGGTACGGGTCTTGTCGTCGTACACCGGTTTCTTCAGGCTCTTGCCGCCCTCGCCGTCGAAATTGAGCAGGACCTGGCCGATGGTCGAGCCCTTGCTCAGCGGTTTGCCCTTCAGGCGCACCAGCAAGGAGGAGGTGATCGGGATCGGCTGCTGGTCGGACTGGCGCTGGGTGCCGACCACCACACTGTAGTCGGTGACCTGCAGCAGTTGCTGGCTGGCCGGTGCTTCCTGGCGCAGTGAGAGGTCGTCAGGCGGGAGGAACTGGCTGTGCAGCGGTGCGGCGGCAAGCGGCAGGCTCACCGCCATCAAGAGGGGGACGATCGCACGCATGTAGGGCTCCTTGGCATGAGCAGGCACTCTACGCACAGGCCCTGTCGCGGAGCAAGCCCGGCCCTGAAGTAAGGGAGCGGGCTCAAGATTGGGCACAAGCTCAATCGAACTGCGCGCGCATCCAGGCGTGATACTCGGCAACAGCCGCTTCACCTTCACGCGGCGCCCAGTGAGCGTGCTCCCCCTCGCCCACCGCCCGGTACGGCCCGGCCTTGCACTCGAACATGACGCTGTCGGCCTCGAGCACCACCAGGCCATGGTAGGTGCCAGGCACCAGGTCGACCCCAAGACACTCGCCGCCCGCCTGCAGCACACGTTTGTCGGTGACCTGTCCCAGGTCATCGAAGATCAGCAACCCCAAGCGCCCCTTGAGGACGATCAGGACCTCGGCCTTGTCGTCACTCAGGTGCCTGTGCGGTGGGATGTAGGTAGCTGGCTGCAAACCCACCGCCATGCGGTGGCAGGGCTCTTCCATCTGGTGGAAGTTGTGGTGCTGACGGCCACGCGGACTCTCGGCGGCCTTTTGTACCAGCCCGACGAACAACGACTGATCGAGGAACGCAGGCTGGCGCATGCTCACATCCCCTTGACGGCGAAGAGGCCGTTGGCGTTGCGCCAGTAACCCTTGTAGTCCATGCCGTAGCCGAAGACGTAGCGATCGACGCACGACAAGCCGGTGTAGGTGGCCTTCAAGTCCGGGCTGGCCTTGCGGTCGTGGTCCTTGTCGATCAGCACTGCGGTGTGCACGGCGCGGGCGCCGGCGTGCTTGCAGAACTCGATGATGGCGCTGAGGGTGTGCCCTTCGTCGAGGATATCGTCGACGATCAGTACGTCACGGTCGATGAACGACACTTCCGGCTTGGCCTTCCAGAACAGCTCGCCACCGCTGGTGGTGTTGCGGTAACGGGTGGCGTGCAGGTACGAGGCCTCCAACGGGAACTGCAGGTGGGTCAGCAGCTTGCCAGAGAAGATCAGGCCACCGTTCATCACGCAGAAGACCACCGGGTTCTTGTCGTGCAGGTCCTTGCAGATCTGTTTACCGACCTCGGCGATGGCGGCCTCGACCTCGGCTTCGTTGTACAGGCAATCAGCCTCGCGCATCACTTGACGGATATGCTCGAGATCGGCGGACATGGCGCTCTCCAGGGGGTGCGTTTTGGAAAAGCGGGCAAAGGTACGCATCCGCTCGTCCCAGATCAAGCCTTTATGGACTAACGTGCACAATGACTGCACGACATCAAGGACTGAATAGATTAATCTAGCGCGGTTTTTTTGCCCGCCTCCCGGAGCCCTCCCCCTATGCCTACTCGTGAGATCCGCCATCCGCTGATCCGCCACAAGCTCGGCCTGATGCGCCGTGCCGATATCAGCACCAAGAATTTTCGCGAACTCGCCCAGGAAGTCGGTGCACTGCTGACCTATGAAGCCACCCAGGACCTGCCGCTCGAAACCTACGAGATCGACGGCTGGTGCGGCAAGGTGCAAGTCGAGAAAATCGCCGGCAAGAAGATCACCGTAGTGCCGATCCTGCGCGCCGGCATCGGCATGCTCGACGGCGTGCTCAGCCTGATCCCCGGCGCCAAAGTCAGCGCCGTGGGCGTGGCCCGCAACGAAGAAACCCTCGAGGCCCATACCTACCTCGAGAAGCTCGCGCCGGATATCAACCAGCGCCTGGCCCTTATCATCGACCCGATGCTGGCCACCGGCAACTCGATGGTCGCCACCATCGACCTGCTGAAAAAAGCCGGCTGCAAGGAAATCCGCGCCATGGTCCTGGTCGCGGCGCCCGAAGGCATCGAAGTGGTGGAAAAAGCCCACCCGGACGTGCAGATCTATACCGCCTCGATCGACCAGCGCCTCAACGAGCACGGCTACATCGTGCCGGGCTTGGGTGATGCCGGCGACAAGATCTTCGGCACCAAGCAGAAGGACGCCTGACCATGCAGGACGGCTTCAACGACCCGCTCTGGCGCCAGGTCGTTTCGGGCGCGCAGATGCTCTTCGTGGCATTCGGCGCGCTGGTGCTGATGCCGCTGATCACCGGCCTCGACCCCAATGTGGCGCTGTTCACCGCCGGCATCGGCACCCTGCTGTTCCAGCTGGTCACGGGCCGTCAGGTTCCGGTGTTCCTGGCCTCGAGCTTCGCTTTCATCACCCCGATCATCCTCGCCAAGGGCCAGTTCGGCCTGGCCGAGACCATGGGCGGCGTCATGGCGGCAGGCTTCGTGTACACCTTCATGGGCCTGATGGTGAAGATCAAGGGCACCGGTTTCATCGACCGCATGCTGCCGCCGGTGGTCATCGGCCCGGTGATCATTTCCATCGGCCTGGCCATGGCCCCGATTGCCGCCAACATGGCGATGGGCAAGGGTGGTGACGGCGCTGCGCTGATGCCGTACAAGACCGCCATGCTGATCTCCATGCCGGCACTGCTGACCACGCTGATCGTGGCCGTGTTCGGCAAAGGCATCTTCCGCCTGGTACCGATCATTTCCGGCGTGCTGGTGGGCTTCGCTCTGTCGTTCGCCTTCGGCGTGGTCGACACTGCCAAGATCGCCGCGGCCCCATGGCTGGAACTGCCCAACTTCACCGCGCCAGCCTTCAACTGGCAGGCCATTCTGTTCATCGTGCCCGTGGCCCTGGCCCCGGCGATCGAACACATCGGCGGGGTGATTGCGGTGGGCAGCGTGACCGGCCGCGACTACCTGAAAAAACCCGGCCTGCACCGCACGCTGCTGGGTGACGGCCTGGCCACCACGGCAGCCGGCCTGTTCGGCGGCCCGCCCAACACCACCTACGCCGAAGTGACCGGCGCGGTGATGCTGACCAAGAACTACAACCCGAAGATCATGACCTGGGCCGCGGTCTTCGCCATCACCCTGGCCTTCATCGGCAAATTCGGCGCATTGCTGCAGAGCATTCCGGTGCCGGTGATGGGCGGCATTCTCTGCCTGTTGTTCGGCTCGATCGCCGCGGTGGGCATGAACACCATGATCCGCCACAAGATCGACCTGGCCGAAGCCCGCAACCTGGTGATCGTCTCGGTGACCCTGGTATTCGGTATCGGCGGCGTGCTGATCGGCAGCGGTGACGGCCCGGACGACTGGGGCCTGAAGGGCATCGCCCTGTGCGCCGTGGTGGCCATTGCCCTGAACCTGATCCTGCCGGGCAATGATGGCTGGAAGAACAAGAAGCTGGATGATCAGTTGCCTTGAATGACGAAGTAGCTGCACCTATGTGAGAGCGGGCTTGCCCCGCGATGGCGTCAGCCCAGGCCATCGCCATCGCGGGGCAAGCCCGCTCCCACGCAGCACCACGAACTCACGCTCAGGCCTTCTCGCACATCCCCGCCAGCACCCTCACCCACTCCGGGTGATCGTTCAGGCACGGCACCAGCACCAGTTCCTTGCCGCCGGCCTCGATGAACTGCTCACTGCCGCGCATACCGATCTCTTCCAGCGTCTCGATGCAGTCGGCAACAAAAGCCGGGCACATCACCAGCAACTTCTTCACCCCCGCCTTGCCCAGTTCATCCAGCCGCGTTTCGGTGTAGGGCTCGATCCACTTGGCCCGGCCCAGGCGCGATTGGAACGATACTGACCACTTGCCGTCCGGAATGCCCATCTTCGTCGCGAAGGCCCTGGCCGTGGCCAGGCACTGGCCGCGATAACACACCGCGCGCATCTCGGCGCTGGCGTCCTTGCAGCAGTCGGCGGCCTGGAAGTCGTGATTGCCGGTGAGGTCGAGCTTTTTCAGGTGTCGCTCAGGCAAACCATGGAAGCTCAGCAACAGGTGATCGTAGTCCTGCTCGAGGTACGGGCGGGCGCTGGCGACCAATGCCTCGATATAGTCGGGATGCTCGTAGAACGGCTGGAGCACGCGGGTCTGCAGGGGCAGCCGGCGCTCGGCGATGGTCTGCTTCGCCAGTTCCACCACCGTGGTCACGGTACTGTCGGCGAACTGTGGATAAAGCGGTGCCAACGTCACCTTGCGCACACCTTGCGCAGCCAGGCGCTCGAGCACGCCAGGCAGTGCCGGCTCGCCATAGCGCATGGCGATCTCCACCGGGCCATGGGGCCAATGCTCGACCATCGCCTGGCGCAGGCGGCGGGTCAGTACCACCAGGGGCGAGCCTTCGTCCCACCAGATCGACCCATAGGCATGGGCAGACTGCTCCGGCCGCTTGATCAGGATCAGCGACACCAGCAACCGCCGCACCGGCCAGGGCAGATCGATCACGTACGGGTCCATCAGGAACTGGTTGAGGTAGCGGCGCACGTCGGCCACCGAGGTGGAAGCCGGCGAACCGAGGTTGACCAGCAGCAGGGCATGATCGGTCATGCAGCGTCCTATGTCAGAGGCGGCTGGACAGGTTGTCCAACGCCGATTGCAGATCGTTGAAACGGAACGTGAAACCCGCCGCCAGCAGACGCACAGGGCGGGCGCGCTGGCCACCGAGCAGCAGCGTCGACATCTCGCCGAGCCCGGCCTTGAGCAGCAGCGCCGGCATCGGCATCCATGCCGGACGATGCAAGGTGCGCCCCAGGCGCTTGGCGAACTCGCGGTTGCGTACCGGCTCCGGCGCGCAGGCATTATAGGGACCGCTGGCTTCCTTTTGCTGCATGAGAAAATCAATCAAGGCGATTTGATCGTCGATATGCACCCAAGGCATCCACTGCCGACCATCGCCCAATGGCCCGCCAAGGCCCAGTTTGTAGGGCAGGCGCAGGCGTGACAAAAAGCCGCCATCGGCAGCCAGCACCAGGCCGGTGCGCACCAGCACGACGCGGATACCCAATGCCTGCGCACGCAGGGCAGTCTCCTCCCAGGCGATGCACAGCTGGCTGGCGAAGTCCTCCTTCACCGGGGCCGAGCTCTCCGTGAGCTCGCGCTCGCCGCCGTCGCCGTACCAGCCCACCGCTGAGCCCGAGATCAGCACCGACGGGCGCTGGTCGCGGCGCTCCAGCCAGGCCAGCAGCTGCTCGGTGAGCGCCACCCGGCTGGCCCAGAGCAGGGTGCGGCGCGCCGCAGTCCAGGGACGATCGGCGATGGGCGCGCCGGCCAGGTTGATGACCGCATCCACTGGGGCGTCGGCGGCGATATCGTCCAGCCGCGCGACGCCACGCACTCCAGTGCCACAGATTTTCGCCACCTGTTCCGGCCGGCGGCTCCAGACCGTCAGCCGATGGCCCTCGGCCTGCCACCGTTGGCAAAGGTGTTGGCCGATAAGGCCGGTACCGCCGGTCAGCAATATATGCATGGCTGTGTCCTCACAGTTGGCGGCCGTGGTCTATTTTTAAGATCAAGGCACTTTTTTGACCGATCGCTCTCGGATAAACATAGGCCACCTGCCTATCGAGCGGAATAACCTTATACAAACATTGTGCATTGTACAGGTTTGCCTGGCAGCGTACGCTGCGTAAAGCTAGGTTCGAAGAGGCCATCATGACAGTACCCATCGCCATCATCGGAGCCGGTATCGCCGGCCTGTCCGCAGCCCAGGCCCTGCAGAAGGCCGGGCAGACCGTCCACCTGTTCGACAAGGGCCATGGCAGCGGAGGCCGCATGGCCAGCAAGCGCAGCGAGGCCGGAGCCCTCGACCTGGGCGCGCAGTACTTCACGGCACGTGACCGGCGCTTCGTCGAACAGGTCCAGCACTGGGTCGCCTCAGGCTGGGCCGAGCAGTGGAAACCGCAGTTGTACAACTACCGCGATGGCGAACTGACGCCCTCCCCCGACGAACAGGTCCGCTGGGTCGGCGTGCCGCGCATGAGCGCCATCACCCGTGGCCTGCTCAAGGATGTCACGGTCAATTTCGGCTGCCGCATCGCCGAAGTGTTCCGTGGCAAGCAGTACTGGCACCTGCAGGACACCGAAGGCTGCAGCCATGGGCCGTTCAGCCGCGTGGTGATCGCCGTGCCGGCCCCTCAGGCCACACCGCTGCTGGCGGCCGCGCCGAAACTCGCGGCGGTTGCCGCCGGTGTACAGATGGAGCCGACCTGGGCCATCGCCCTGGGCTTCGAGACACCACTCGACACCCCGATGCAGGGCTGTTTCGTCCAGGACAACCCGCTCGACTGGCTGGCGCGCAACCGCAGCAAGCCAGGCCGTGACGAGCAACTCGACACCTGGGTGCTGCATGCCACCTCCAGCTGGAGCAGGCAGCATATCGACCTGGCCAAGGAGGAAGTGATCGAGCAACTGCGGGGTGAGTTCGCTGAACTGGTCGGTTGCGTGGTGCCCGCGCCAACCTTTGCCCTCGCCCACCGCTGGCTCTACGCCCGCCCCACCAGCAACCATGAGTGGGGCGCGCTGGCCGATGCCGACCTGGGCCTGTACGCCTGTGGCGACTGGTGCCTGTCCGGGCGCGTCGAGGGCGCCTGGCTTAGCGGCCAGGAAGCCGCCAGGCGCTTGTTGGAGCACCTGGAATAGGCGCTCATTAAACTTATACAAAAAAATTGTTTGTATAAGTTTTCATCTGTGCTGAAATTGCCTTGTACAAATTGTGCTGCCTGTACAAGTCATTCGGAGACAGTGATGAACGCTCCCACGCCCAACGGCAAGCCACGCCTGGCCATCAGCGCCTGCCTGACCGGCCTCAACGTGCGCTACAACGCCGGCCACAAGGCCTCCAGCCTGTGTCTTGACCTGCTCGATAAGCACTTTGACTGGGCGCCGCTGTGCCCCGAAGTCGCCATCGGCCTGGGCACCCCGCGCGAACCTATCCGCCTGGTGGGGGACCCTGCACATCCAGCGGTCACCGGCACGCGCAACAGCACCACCGACCTCGCCGGCCCACTGCGCGCCTACGGTGAGCAGATGGCCGGCGAACTGGACGATATCTGCGGCTACATTTTCATGCAAAAGTCACCGTCCTGTGGCCTCGAACGGGTCAAGGTCTATCAGGAAGACAGCCGCCCGCCTCACCATGGCCGCGGTGTCTATGCCGCGGCTTTCTGCGCCCTGCGCCCGGACCTGCCGGTCGAGGAAGAAGGTCGCCTGCACGACCCGGTACTGCGAGAAAACTTCATCGCCCGTGTGTATGCCTACGCCGACTGGCAGCAGCAGCTGCGCCAGGGCATGAGCCGCGGCGCTCTGATTCGCTTCCATGCCCGCTACAAGTACCTGTTGATGGCCCACAACCCCCAGGCGTACCGAACCCTTGGCCGCCTGCTTGGCAACATGCGCCGGGACGACGACCCGTTGCAACTCGGCCTGCAATACTTCAGCCAGCTGATGCAGGCCCTGCGCCGATGCGCCAGCCGCGGCACCCACGGCAATGTGCTGCAGCACCTGAGCGGGTACCTGCGCAACAACCTGGGCCAAAGCGACAAGGCCGAGCTGCAGCAGGTCATCGGCCAGTACCAGAGAGGCGTAGTGCCGCTGGTGGTCCCACTGACCCTGCTCAAGCACCATTTGCGCTGCCATCCCGACCCTTACCTGTTGCAACAGGCCTACCTGCAACCCCACCCGGAAGACCTTGGATTACGCAATGCCATCTGACGAACTGCTGCCCATCGGTGAGGTGGCGCGGCTCACCGGCGTCAATCCGGTCACCCTGCGCGCCTGGGAGCGTCGCTACGGCCTGATCAAGCCCCAGCGCACACCCAAAGGCCACCGCCTCTATCCACAAGACCAGGTACAAAGGGTCCAGGCCGCGCTACGCTGGCTGGAGCGCGGCGCCGCAATCAGCCAGGTGCGCGAGCTGCTGGACAACACCAAGGCCGCCACGCCAACCCTCCAAGGCGAATGGGGCGAAAGCGTCGAGCAATTGATCACGGCGATCGCCCGCCTTGCCCAGCGCCCCCTGGACCAGCTGTTGAACCAGATGATGGCCCTCTACCCTGCCGTGACCGTGTGCGAATACCTGCTCCTGCCCCTGCTGGAGTCCCTCACCCTGCGCTGGCAAACCCATTTCGATGCCCGCCTGGAGCAAGTGTTCTTTCACACCTGGCTGCGCAGCAAGCTGGGGGCGCGGGTCTATCACGACGGCCACTCGCTCACCGGCCCCTGCGTGCTGCTCGCCCGTACGGACGATACAGCCTTCGACCCGGAGTTCTGGCTCTGCGCCTGGCTGCTGAGCAGCAATGGCCACCCTCTGGAGATTCTCGAGTGGTCGGTCGAGCCTCGTCAGCTGCGCCAAGCCGTGGAGCGCTTACAGCCACAAGCGCTGCTGCTGCACCTCGGACGCCGCCCCGACCTCGCCGCACTGGGCCGCATGCTGAAGGAGATCACCGTGAGGAAACTCCTGGGCGGCGGCCGGGTCACTCTCCATGAGGCCGAGCTACGCGCATTGTCGCTATCCGATCTGTACTTGTTCGATAGCCCGCAAGCTGCCTTGCGCGGCCTTCAACAACCCTGACCAACTTGGGCTCGTTTTCCATGCAATTGATATGGCTACGCAATGACCTGCGTGTGGACGATAACACCGCTCTCGCGGCCGCCTGCCAGCGCGGCCCGACCGTGGCCCTGTGGGTCGCCAGTCCTGGCCAGTGGCTGGCCCATGACGACGCACCCTGCAAGGTCGACTTCTGGCTGCGCAACCTGCGGCTGCTGCGCCAGTCACTCGCGGCGCTGAATATTCCGCTGTTGATTCGCCAAGTCGATACCTGGGAAGACGTCCCGCAATGCGTGCTCGATGTCTGCCGCCAGCACAGCATCGAGGCCGTGCACTGGAACGAGGAATACGGCATCAACGAGACCCGGCGCGACGAAGCGACTCGGAACCTGCTGCAACACGCAGGAATTGGCGCTACCGCCCACCTCGACCAGTTGCTGTTCAGGCCCGGTAGCGTGCTGACCCGCGCAGGCCAGTATTTCCAGGTCTTCAGCCAGTTCAAACGGGTCTGCCTGGAACATCTGCACCGCAGCCTCCCCTCTCTCGTTCCACCTGTACGTCGTCAAGAGATGCTGGGTATTCACGGCGACGCCATACCCGAGCATATCGAAGGCTTCGAAGCACCTTCCGACGCCCTGCGCCAGCACTGGCCCGCCGGTGAGGATGAAGCACGGCAGCGGTTGCAGCGTTTTGTCGACGAAACCGTCGAGGATTACGCACAACTGCGCGACTTGCCCGCCAAGGCCGGTACCAGCCAGCTTTCGCCTTACCTGGCTGCGGGTGTGGTCTCGCCACGTCAGTGCCTGCACGCGGCCCTTGGGAGCAACCGGGGTGAATTCGACAGTGGCAGCGTCGGTGTGCAGACCTGGGTCAACGAGCTGCTATGGCGCGAGTTCTACAAGCACACCCTGGTGGGTTATCCCCGGGTCTCGCGGCATCGCGCCTTCCGCCCACACACCGAGGCGCTGCCTTGGCGTGATGCGCCTGGCGACCTGCAAGCCTGGAAGGAAGGCCGCACCGGCTTCCCTATCATCGATGCAGCCATGCGTCAGTTGCTGCACACCGGCTGGATGCACAACCGGCTGCGCATGATCGTCGCCATGTTCCTCAGCAAGAACCTGCTGATCGACTGGCGATATGGCGAGAGGCATTTCATGCGCCACCTGATAGACGGCGATCTGGCCGCCAACAACGGCGGCTGGCAGTGGAGCGCCTCTACAGGCACTGACGCAGTGCCCTATTTCCGCATTTTCAATCCTGTTACCCAGTCGCAGCGCTTTGACCCGAAGGGCATGTTCATTCGTCGATGGCTGCCGGAATTGAAGGGCAGGGACGATAAATCGATTCACTACCCGGTGAAATCTCCCGATCTATTTGCTACTAATAATTACTCGGGCCCGATAGTCGATCTCGATAGCAGTCGCCAACGCGCATTGGAAGCCTTCAAAAGCTTGTCCAGCTGGCAGGATCAGGGGGCATAGAGCATGACACGTCGCTTCTGTATTACGGGCGCCAGCCACGGACTTGGCCTGGCCTTGGTGGAGCAGTTGCTCGCGCGCGGGCACGAGGTTGCCGCCAGTGGCAGGGATAGCCAGGAACTCGACAACCTGGGCCAACGCTACGGTGGGCACTTGGTGCGCCTTGGGGACCACTTGCCGGACGCCGCCCTGCGCCTCCCGAGCCGCTGGAGCGCGCTGGATTGCCTGATCATCAATGCCGGAACCTGCGATTACCTGCCCGTCGATGTGACGGATGCGCAACTGTTCGAACAGATCGTCAGCAGCAACCTGCGCGCCACCGAACAGAGCCTGGTCGGCGCATTGCCGCATCTGGCCAAAGGTGACCAACCCCAGGTCATGGCCGTTCTAAGCCGTTACTCGGCATTGCAGTTGTACGAGCCGAACCAGCCAGCCAGTGGCAGCAACAGCCTGCCACAGTGGCTTCGTCTGCAGCGTCCCGCCCTGAAGGCGCTGGGTATAGACCTGACCGTGGTGGCGCCACAATCGCTGAAAACCCCGGTGACCTCGGCACAGGTCATTCCGGAGCCCTGGGCGGCGCAAAGTGCTGCCCAGGAGTTGCTGGCACGCCTGGGTCAGCGTCAACCCGAACTGGTGCTTGAGGTTCTCGAGCCAGGCGAGTTGTGGCCGCTACCGAAGCACAGCTGATACATGCAGGTGCGGGCTTGCCCGCTCCTGCATGGGTCAGCTCAAGGCAGGAAGCGCTGCACGCTGCCAGGCTGATGCCATAACAACGGCAAGACCTTCTGCAGGCGCTCCGGCTCTCCACTGCTCCAGAATGCAGTCGCCTGCGCCGGGCCCTCGCCGAGGAGCCCGCGTGCCTCCAGCAGCCTTTGCAGTTGGCGCGCCACGGCAGCCCCGGTGTCGATGATCGCCACCTCAGCAGGCACCATTTCGGCCAGCATCGGCCGCAGGAAGGGATAGTGGGTGCAGCCCAGGATCAAAGTGTCACAGCCGGCCGCCAGTAACGGCTTCACATAGCCTGACAGCAATTGGCGCAGCTGCTCACTGAACAGGTCGCCCGCCTCGATACGCTCGACCAGCCCGGGGCAAGGCTGGGTGACCACCCGCACATCATTGGCGAAACGGTCGAGCAAGGCGGCGAACTTGGCGCTCTGCAGGGTACCGGTGGTCGCCAGCACACCGACCACGCCGGAACGGGTCGCCGCCGCCGCCGGCTTGACTGCTGGCTCCATGCCCACCAGCGGCCAGTCCGGGTACAGCTCGCGCAGGTCAGCCACCGCAGCCACGGTGGCGGTGTTGCACGCCAACACCATGGCCTTGGCGCCCTGCTCGTGGAAAAACCCGGCGATGTGCCGCAGGCGCTGGCGAATGTAGTCCGGCGATTTCTCGCCATACGGCACATGGCCGCTGTCGGCCACGTACAACAAGGACTCGCTGGGCAGCAGGCGCTGGATTTCGGCCAGCACCGACAAGCCGCCGACGCCGGAGTCCATCACGCCCACCGGCGCCGTGCGCTCAGCCATGGCGCGTGGCACACACGGCGCAGGCCGGATCGCGCTTGACCCGCAGCTCGCGCATGCGGGTACTCAAGGCGTCGATCAGCAACAGGCGCCCCACCAGTGGCTCGCCAAAACCGGCCAGCAGCTTCAGGGCCTCCAGTGCCTGCAGGCTACCGACCAGCCCCACCAACGGGCCGATCACCCCGGCCTCGCTGCAAGTCAGTTCGGCTTCGCTGCCATGGCCATACAGGCAGTGGTAGCAGGGGCTGGTGTCGCGCCGTGTGTCGAATACCGACAACTGGCCCTCGAGGCGGATCGCCGCGCCGCTGACCAGCGGTTTGCCAGCGGCGACGCAGGCGGCGTTGACCGCCTCGCGAGTGCTGAAGTTGTCGGAGCAATCCAACACCACATCGACTGCCGCCACCGCGGCGGCCAGCGAATCCTCGTCCAGCGCCTGGCGATGGGCAATCAGGCTGACTTGCGGGTTGATCGCCTGCAGACGCCTGATAGCCGAGTCGACCTTGCTCATGCCGACGCTGTCGCTGTCGTGGATCACCTGGCGCTGCAGGTTGGTCAGGTCGACGGTGTCGAAATCGGCCAGGTGTAGCTCACCGACACCCGCCGCGGCGAGGTACAGTGCCACCGGCGAACCCAGCCCGCCCAGGCCGATGACCAAGGCCTTGCCGTGTTTCAGGCGCAACTGGCCGTCGATATCCACCTGCGATAACAAGATCTGCCGGCTGTAGCGCAACAGCTCCTGGTCGCTCAGCATGGCAGGCGCCCCAGGCTGATGCGCTCATGGCCACCCAGGTCAACGCGGCTGACCACCTCGGTGAAGCCGCCGATCACCAGCAATTCACGAACCGCGGCGGATTGATCGTAGCCATGTTCGAGCAGCAGCCAGCCACCAGGCAACAGATGCCCTGGTGCCTGGGCGACGATCACGCGCAGATCGTCCAGCCCGTCTTCACCGGCCACCAGTGCGCTGCTGGGTTCGAAACGCACGTCACCGGCCACCAGGTGCGGGTCGGCGGCGCGGATGTAGGGCGGGTTGCTGAGGATCAAGTCGAAACGCTCACCGGCGAGGGCGTCGAACCAGTGGCTGGCACGCACCTGGACATTGCCCAGGCCCAGGCGCTGGCGGTTGCGCTCAGCCAGGGCCACGGCCTCGTCGATACGGTCCACCGCCGTCACCTGCCAACCAGGACACTCGCTGGCCAGGGCCAGAGCGATGGCCCCGGTGCCGGTGCCCAGGTCGAGCACCCGGGCGGGCTTGGGCGCAACCAGCTCCAGGGCGGTCTCCACCAGCAGCTCGGTGTCCGGGCGCGGGATCAGTGTGTGCGGCGCCACTTCCAGGTCCAGCTTCCAAAACCCTTGCTGGCCGAGGATATAGGCCACCGGTTCACCGGCGCGACGGCGCTCGAGGTAGCCGGCGAAGGCGGCTGCCGCCTCGCTGCTGACGATGCGCTCGGGCCAGGTGTGCAGGTAGCTGCGCGATTTGCCCAGGGCCGCGGCCAGGAGCAGCTCGGCGTCCAGCCGTTCGGTCGGCGAATCGGGCAACTGTGCATTGCGCAACAAGCTGGCGATGATGGTCATCTCAGTCCCCCAGGGCAGCCAGCTGATCGGCCTGGTATTCGGCCAGCAACGGTTCGATCACCGCGTCTACGCCACCGGCGAGAATATCGTCGAGCGAGTAAAGGGTGAGGTTGATGCGGTGGTCGGTGACCCGGCCCTGCGGATAATTGTAGGTACGGATGCGTTCGGAGCGGTCGCCCGAGCCGACCAGCAGCTTGCGCTCGCTGGCAATGGCGTTCTGCGCGGCGCTCGTCTGCATGTCGTTGAGCTTGGCCGACAACCAGGACATGGCGCGGGCACGGTTCTTGTGCTGCGAACGTTCTTCCTGGCACTCGACCACGATGCCAGTGGGCAAGTGGGTGATGCGGATCGCCGAATCGGTCTTGTTGACGTGCTGGCCACCGGCACCGGATGCGCGGTAGGTGTCCACGCGCAGGTCGGCCGGGTTGATCTCGATCGCCACCTGCTCATCGGGCTCGGGCAAAACCGCCACGGTGCAGGCGGAGGTATGGATACGGCCTTGCGACTCGGTTTCCGGCACACGCTGCACGCGATGCGCACCGGACTCGAACTTCAGCTTGCCGTAGACGCTGTCCCCTTCGACCCGGGCAATGATCTCCTTGTAGCCACCGTGCTCGCCTTCGTTCTCGGAGAGGATCTCCAGGCGCCAGCCGCGCTTCTCGGCATAGCGCGAGTACATGCGGAACAGGTCGCCGGAGAAGATTGCCGCCTCGTCGCCACCGGTGCCGGCACGGATTTCCAGGAACACGTTGCGCCCATCGTTAGGGTCCTTCGGCAGCAGCATGCGCTGCAGCGTCGACTCAAGGCCCACCAGTTGCTCCTTCGCCTCGCGCACCTCCTCGACCGCCATCTCGCGCAGGTCAGGGTCGGCGTCCTTGAGCAACGCCTGAGCACCTTCGAGGTCGTCCTGGACCTTGCGCCACTCTTTATAGGCCCCGATGACCGGTTCCACTTCGGCATATTCGCGGGAATAGGCGCGAAAGCGCGTCTGGTCGGAAATGACTTCGGCATCACCGAGCAACGCGGTGAGTTCCTCGAAGCGGTCCTGGAGCGTGTCCAGTTTGTTCAGCAGCGACGCTTTCATTGCGGGGATTTGTCCGTCGAGCCCTCGTCGAGGGCGAAGAGTTCCTGGGCCATGGCCAGCGCATCGACGCGGCCTTCGGCGGAGAGCTTTTTCAGTTGCACGCTGGGAGCATGCAACAGCTTGTTGGTCAGGCCCCGGGCCAGCTGCATGAGCACGTCCTCGGGGTTGCCGCCATTGGCCAGCAGGCGCTGGGCCTTCTGCAGTTCCTCGTCGCGCAGGCGCTCGCTCTGCTGGCGGTAGGCCTTGAGCACGTCCACCGCCGCCAGCTCGCGCAGGCGCACCATGAAGTCGTCCGCGCCCGCCGATACCAGTTCCTCGGCGGCCTGGGCCGCGCCCTGGCGGCTCTTGAGGTTTTCCGCGACCACTTCATGCAAGTCGTCGACGGTATAGAGGTAGACGTCGTCCAGCTCGCCGACCTGCGGTTCGATGTCTCGCGGCACGGCGATGTCGACCATGAAGATCGGCTTGTGCCGGCGCTGTTTCAGCGCACTCTCCACCGCGCCCTTGCCCAGGATCGGCAACTGGCTGGCGGTGGAACTGATGACGATGTCACTGTTGGCCAGCTCCTGCGGGATGTCCGCCAGCAGCACCGCATGGGCACCGAACTGCTCGGCGAGGATACTGGCGCGCTCCAGGGTACGGTTGGCCACGACGATACGCCGCACGCCCTGCTCGTGCAGGTGACGGGCGACCAGGGTGATGGTCTCGCCGGCGCCGATCAGCAGCGCCTGGCTGCGGCCCAGGTCGGAGAAGATCTGTTTGGCCAGGCTGACCGCGGCAAATGCCACCGACACCGGGTTCTCGCCAATGGCGGTGTCGGTGCGCACCTGCTTGGCGGCACTGAAGGTGGCCTGGAACAGGCGCCCGAGCAGCGGCCCGACGGTGCCCGCCTCGCGCGCCACGGCGTAGGCCGACTTCATCTGGCCGAGGATCTGCGGCTCGCCGAGCACCAGCGAATCGAGGCCGGAGGCCACCCGCATCATGTGCCGGACCGCGTCGTGCTCCTCGTGGACATAGGCGCTGGCGCGCAGCTCGTCGAGGCTCAGCTGGTGATAGTCGGCCAGCCATTGCAGCACAGCATCGGCGGCAAGGTGGTCCTGTTCTATATAGAGTTCGCTACGGTTGCAGGTCGACAGGATCGCCGCTTCGCGGCTGGCGGTCAGTCGGCACAGCTGCTGCAGGGCATCGACCAGCTGCTCGGGCGTAAACGCCACGCGCTCGCGTACGTCTACCGAGGCAGTCTTATGGTTGATACCAAGGGCAAGAAAGGCCATGCAAGATCGCTGGTTGGGACGTGAAGCCGATAATTGTCCTACTTCGCAGGTTTTAGAACAACCACCGTTCGCTATTGTGCTAATGCGGCCAGGCTATCGGCTGTCCCGCCACCTCTATCTGCCTTTGCCTTTTTAGAGCATGTGTATTGAAAGCTGCATGCGCATTCATTCGTAGCGGCGACTCACAGTCACCTTTCCGCCCTTACGGCGGGTTACTTTGGACGGCCAAAGTAACCAAAGCCGCCCAGCTCCATTCATCCAGCCCCTACGCTTCGCTCCGGGGTCCCCTCACTCCGGTCTTGCTCCCGGGAGGACCGCGCTGAACGCCCCATCCTGGGGCGCAGCGCTTGACGGGCATCCATGCCCGTCACCTCCCTCCGCAAGACCTGCGTTCGGCCTCCTGAAGTCGCAATTGGCGTTGCCTGAACTACCGCGCGCTTAGAAGCAAAAGCAAAAGCAAAAGCAAGGGCAAGGGCAAGGGCAAGGGCAAGGGCAAGGGCAAGGCCGTTTGCGAACCACCACCGCCATACATTGTCCCTATACTCCGAAGCGCCGCTTCACACCACGACCTTCGCAGGTGGGTTTGCCATCGCGCTTGTGTCATCATGCTCCGACCGCCGGTTTAGCCTCTTTATAAGCCCCTATGAACAAATCCTACGCATTGCTGCTTGCCCTCGCCCTGCTTCAAGGCTGCCAGAGCCTGGCCCCGAAGACGGACGTCCAGACGCCCGCCCCCGTAGCCGGCAAGAGCGCGGAAAAGCCCGTGGTGTACGGATCGTTCAAGCAGGACACGCTGTACAGCCTGCTGGTGGCTGAGCTGGCCGGCCAGCGCAACCGCTTCGACATCGCCCTGGCCAACTACGTCGACCAGGCCGAGAAGACCCAGGACCCGGCTGTCTCCGAACGCGCCTACCGCATCGCCGAGTACCTGGGCGCCGACGAACCGGCCCTGGACACCGCGCTGATCTGGGCCCGCAACGTCCCGCAGAACCTCGACGCCCAGCGCGCCGCCGCCATCCAGCTGGCCCGCGCCGGGCGTTACGACGACTCCATGACCTACATGGAGAAGGTGTTGCAAGGCCAGGGCGATACCCATTTCGACTTCCTCGCCCTGTCGGCCGCCGAGACCGACCAGCATACCCGCGACGGCTTGATGCAAAGCTTTGACCGCCTGCTGGTGAAATACCCCGAGAACAGCCAGCTGGTGTTTGGCAAGGCCTTGCTGCTGAACCAGGATGACAAGCCGCAACAGGCCCTCGACCTGCTCGAGGCCCACCCGCCACAGAATGGCGAGATCGCCCCGGTGCTGCTGCGCGCCCGCCTGCTGCAGGCCCTGGACCGCGGCCCGGAGGCCCTGCCGCTGCTGCGCGGCGCAATCCGCGACAACCCCGAAGACAAGCGCCTGCGCCTGACCTACGCGCGCACCCTGGTCGAGCAGGACCGCATCGACGACGCCAAGGCCGAGTTTGAGAGCCTGCTCCAGCAATACCCGGAAGACGACGAGATCCGCTACTCGCTGGCCCTGGTATGCCTGGAGACCAAGCACTGGGACGAGGCCGAAGGCTACCTGCAGGAGCTGGTCGAACGTGAGGCCAACGTCGATGCCGCCCACCTCAACCTCGGCCGCATCCGCGAAGAACGCAGCCAGCCGGCAGCCGCCCTGCGCGAGTACGCCCTGGTCGGCCCCGGCCCGGACTACCTGCCGGCGCAACTGCGCCAGGCCGATATCCTGATTGCCAACGGTCGCAGCGCCGAGGCCTCGAAACTGCTCGCCGAGGCCCGCGAGGCGCAGCCGGACTACGCTATCCAGCTGTACCTGATCGAGGCCGAAAGCCTGGGCAACAACGGCAAGGAAACCCAGGCCGGCCAGGTACTGGAGCAGGCGATAAAACGCTACCCGGACGACCTCAACCTGCTCTACACCCGGGCCATGCTCGCCGAAAAACGCAACGATCTGGCGCAGATGGAAAAAGACCTGCGCGCCATCATTGCCCGCGAGCCGGAAAACGCCATGGCCCTCAACGCCCTGGGCTACACCCTGGCCGACCGCACCACCCGCTACGGCGAAGCCAAGGCGCTGATCGAAAAAGCCCACCAGCTCACCCCGGACGACCCGGCCGTGCTCGACAGCATGGGCTGGATCGCCTATCGCACGGGCAACCTCGAGGAAGCCGAGCGCCAGCTGCGCCTGGCCTTCGAACGCTTTCCCGACCATGAAGTCGCCGCCCACCTGGGCGAAGTCCTCTGGGCCAACGGCAAACGCCGCGAAGCCCGCCAAGTCTGGGCCAAGGGCTTCGAAGCCCAGGCCGACAGCCCCATCCTGCGCAAGACCCTCCTGCGCCTGACCGGATCCGAGAGCCTGTAAATCATGTTCCTGCGTCATTGCATCACCTTCACCCTCATCGCCCTGCTCGCCGGCTGCGCCGGTTTCGGCAGCAAGGAAGCCGTGCAGGGCCAGGGCAACCCGCAGCTGTGGCGCGAGCACAAGCAGCAGTTGGGCAATCTCGACGGCTGGCAGATCAACGGCAAGGTCGGCATCCGCGCCCCGCGTGATTCGGGCAGCGGCACGCTGTTCTGGCTGCAGCGCCAGGACTACTACGACATCCGCCTGGCCGGCCCCCTGGGCCGCGGCGCGGCACGCTTGACCGGGCGCCCCGGCGGCGTAGTGCTGGAAGTCGCCAACCAAGGTCGCTACGAGGCGGCTAACCCCGAGGCGCTGCTGGAAGAACAACTGGGCTGGCGCCTGCCGGTGTCGCACCTGGTTTGGTGGGTGCGCGGCCTGCCCGCCCCGGACAGCAAGAGCCAGCTGACCCTCGACGGCGACAGCCGCCTGGCCAGCCTCGCCCAGGACGGCTGGAAGGTCGAATACCTGAGCTATGTGGAGCAGAACGGCTACTGGCTGCCCGAGCGCCTGAAGCTGCACGGCGAGAACATCGACGTGACCCTGGTAGTCAAGGACTGGCAGCCACGCCAGCTGGGGCACTGATTCGATGCAAATGCTGACACTGCCGGCCCCGGCCAAGCTCAACCTGTGGCTGCACATTACTGGGCGCCGCGCCGATGGCTATCACGAGCTGGAAACCGTGTTCCAGTTTCTCGAGCACGGCGACGAACTGAGCTTCGCCCTACGCGACGACGGCCAGATCCGCCTGCAGACTGAAATTGACGGCGTGCCCCACGACAGCAACCTGATCGTCCGCGCGGCGCGGATGCTACAGGCACAGTCCGGCACTCCGCTCGGCGCCGATATCTGGCTGCGCAAGGTGCTGCCCATGGGCGGCGGCATCGGTGGCGGCAGCTCCGACGCGGCGACTACCCTGCTGGGACTCGCGCACCTGTGGCACCTGGACTGGAACGAAGATCGCCTGGCGGCCCTGGGCCTTTCGCTCGGCGCCGATGTGCCGGTGTTCGTCCGCGGACATGCTGCCTTCGCACAGGGTGTCGGCGAGCAACTGACCCCGGTCGACCCCGCCGAACCCTGGTATGTCGTGCTGGTGCCGCAAGTGTCTGTCAGCACAGCGGAAATTTTTTCGCATCCAGAGTTGACACGTGATTCCCTCCCCCTTAAGATGCGCCCCGTTCCCGAGGGAAACAGTCGAAATGACTGCCAACCGGTAGTAGAGCAACGGTATCCTGAAGTTCGCAATGCGCTGATTTCACTGGGTAAATTCACTGAAGCTCGAATGACCGGCACTGGAAGTTGTGTGTTTGGGGCCTTCCCAAGCAAAGCCGAAGCTGATAGAGTTCTGGCCCTTCTTTCAGAGACCCAAACAGGGTTTGTGGCGAAAGGAAGCAATATTTCGATGTTGCATCGCAAGCTGCAAAGTCTGATCAAGAAGTCGAGTTCATAAGAATTCGCAGCAACAGATACAGGGGCGTCGCCAAGCGGTAAGGCAGCAGGTTTTGATCCTGCCATGCGTTGGTTCGAATCCAGCCGCCCCTGCCATTTCTTATACTCATCCAGGTTACCCTCAGCCTTCAGGTACTGCGCGTGTCCAAGATGATGGTCTTCACGGGGAATGCAAACCCCGATCTGGCTCGGCGTGTCGTACGTCAGCTGCATATTCCACTGGGTGATGTTTCTGTCGGTAAGTTCTCCGACGGCGAAATCAGTGCTGAAATCAACGAAAATGTCCGCGGTAAAGACGTCTTCATCATTCAGCCCACCTGTGCCCCTACCAACGACAATCTGATGGAACTGGTAGTGATGGCCGATGCCTTCCGCCGCTCCTCAGCGTCGCGAATCACTGCCGTGATTCCTTACTTCGGATACGCCCGCCAGGATCGCCGTCCGCGTTCGGCACGTGTAGCCATCAGCGCCAAAGTCGTCGCTGACATGCTCACTGTCGTGGGTATCGACCGTGTACTCACCGTCGACCTTCACGCTGACCAGATCCAGGGTTTCTTCGATATCCCCGTCGACAACATCTACGGCTCGCCCGTACTGGTCGACGACATCGAAGACCAGCGTTTCGAGAACCTGATGATCGTCTCCCCGGACATCGGTGGTGTGGTGCGTGCTCGCGCCGTCGCCAAGTCCCTGGGCGTCGATCTCGGGATCATCGACAAGCGCCGCGAAAAGGCTAACCACTCCGAGGTTATGCACATCATCGGCGACGTCGAAGGACGCACCTGCATCCTGGTAGACGACATGGTCGACACCGCCGGCACCCTGTGCCACGCGGCCAAGGCCCTGAAAGAACACGGCGCTGCCAAGGTTTACGCCTACTGCACGCACCCTGTCCTGTCGGGCCGCGCGATCGAGAACATCGAGAAGTCGGTACTGGACGAGCTGGTGGTGACCAACACCGTTCCGCTGTCCGCCGCTGCTCAAGCCTGTGACCGTATCCGCCAGCTGGATATCGCACCGGTTGTCGCTGAAGCGGTACGCCGCATCAGCAACGAAGAATCGATCAGCGCGATGTTCCGCTAAGCGGAACACGTGTTGGTATGAAGCGCCCCGCCCCAGCATTCGTTGGGGCGGGGCTTTTTTGCCATCCCCGTTGGCGCTGGTCGCAAACGCCCTCGGGGGGCTATTTTGGAGAAGCAAAATGACTGATTTCATCCTGAACGCCCAAGCGCGTACTGACCTGGGGAAAGGTGCGAGCCGCCGCCTGCGTCACTCCGCCAACATCCCTGCCGTTGTCTACGGTGGCGATAAAGAAGCCCAATCCCTGACCATCGTGGCCAAGGAAATCGCCAAGCTGTTCGAAAACGAAGCTGCCTTCAGCCACGTTATCGAACTGAATGTCGACGGCGCCAAGCAGAACGTCGTGGTCAAGGCCATGCAGCGTCACCCGGCCAAAGGCTTCATCATGCACGCCGACTTCGTTCGCGTCGTTGCTGGCCAGAAGCTGACCGCCAAGGTCCCGGTTCACTTCGTCGGCGAAGAAGCCCCGATCAAGAAAGGCGGCGAGATCTCGCACGTTGTTTCCGAGATCGAAGTTTCCTGCGAAGCCAAAGACCTGCCTGAGTTCATCGAAGTCGACCTGGCCAACGCCGAAGTCGGCACCATCATCCACCTGTCGGACCTGAAAGCTCCGAAAGGCGTAGAGTTCGTTGCTCTGGCCCACGGTGATGACAAAGCTGTTGCCAACGTCCACGCCCCGCGCGTTGCCGCTGAAGCTGCTGAAGGCGCTGCCGAGTAATCCACTCGCACGCCGGCGTTGATCGGGTTACAGTGCCGCGCGCACCGTAACCCACCAACTCCAAGGAAGAGCCCCTGACGTGACCGCCATCCAGTTGATCGTCGGCCTGGGTAACCCCGGCCCCGAATACGAACAGACCCGGCATAACGCAGGGGCTCTTTTCGTTGAACGCCTCGCCAGCGCCCAGCGCGTCTCGCTGTCCGCTGACAAGAAGTATTTCGGCCTGACGGCTAAGTTCAGCCATCAAGGCAACGATGTTCGTTTGCTGATCCCCACCACCTACATGAACCGTAGCGGCCAGTCCGTGGCGGCTCTGGCCAATTTCTTCCGCATCAAGCCGGAAGCGATCCTGGTGGCGCACGACGAACTCGACCTGCCCCCCGGCGTCGCCAAGCTCAAGAGAGGCGGCGGCCATGGTGGGCACAACGGCCTGCGCGACATCATCGCGCAGCTCGGCAACCAGAACGACTTCCACCGCCTGCGGCTTGGCATCGGCCACCCGGGTGACGCCAAACTGGTCTCCAACTTCGTCCTGGGCCGCGCGCCGCGCGCCGAGCAGGAGAAGCTCGACGCCAGCATCGATTTTGCCCTCGGCGTGATGCCCGACGTGCTTGCCGGCGACTTCGCCAAGGCGATGCGCGAACTGCACAGCCAGAAGGCCTGACACTTTTAGATAGGGGAATACCCATGGGTTTCAATTGCGGCATCGTCGGCCTGCCCAACGTCGGCAAGTCCACCCTGTTCAACGCCCTGACCAAGTCCGGCATCGCGGCGGAGAACTTCCCCTTCTGCACCATCGAGCCGAACAGCGGCATCGTGCCGATGCCCGACGCACGCCTGGCCGCGCTGGCCGAGATCGTCAAGCCGAACCGCATCCTGCCGACCACCATGGAATTCGTCGACATCGCCGGCCTGGTCGCTGGCGCCTCGAAAGGTGAAGGCCTGGGCAACAAGTTCCTCGCCAACATCCGCGAGACCGACGCCATCGCCCACGTGGTGCGCTGCTTCGAAGACGAGAACGTGATCCACGTTTCCAACAGCGTCGACCCCAAGCGCGACATCGAGATCATCGACCTCGAACTGATCTTTGCCGACCTCGACAGCTGCGAGAAGCAACTGCAGAAGGTCGCCCGCAACGCCAAGGGCGGCGACAAGGATGCCCTGGCACAGAAGGCCATCCTGGAAAAACTGATCCCGCACTTCACCGAAGGCAAGCCGGCACGCAGCCTGATGAAGAACATGGCTGACGACGAGAAGGCCGTCATCCGCGGTTTCCACCTGCTGACCAGCAAGCCGGTGATGTACATCGCCAACGTTGCCGAAGATGGCTTCGACAACAACCCGCACCTGGACGTGGTCAAGGCCATCGCCGAGGAAGAAGGCGCGGTCGTGGTACCGGTGTGCAACAAGATCGAAGCCGAGATCGCCGAACTCGACGACGGTGAGGAGAAGGACATGTTCCTCGAGGCCCTGGGCCTGGAAGAGCCTGGCCTGAACCGCGTGATCCGCGCCGGCTACGAGCTGCTCAACCTGCAGACCTACTTCACTGCAGGCGTGCAGGAAGTGCGTGCCTGGACCGTGCGCGTGGGCGCCACCGCGCCGCAGGCGGCCGGCGTGATCCACACCGACTTCGAGAAAGGCTTCATCCGCGCCGAAGTGGTGGCCTATGACGACTTCATCCAGTTCAAGGGTGAGAGCGGCGCCAAGGAAGCCGGTAAATGGCGCCTTGAGGGCAAGGACTACATCGTCAAGGATGGCGACGTGATGCACTTCCGCTTCAACGTCTGAGTACCGCTCGGCGCCCTCCCATCGCGGGGCAAGCCCGTTCCCACGTAGTCTGCACTGGACGCGTGGGAGCGGGCTTGCCCCGCGATGCATTTGTGCAGGGAAAAAATGAGTGTCAACGCGACTGACTGCCAGCACCTGTAGGCCGACGTGCTTCACTCACTTCCTGCAACCGGCTACACTCCCCCTTGCTTGAACCGGGATAACCGAAGCACTGCCTCGAAACCCGATGGACCTGACCCTTGCCGGTCAACCGTCGGGACAAATGGGTCCGGACCTTGGCCGGCCTGTTTATCGGAGGCAATACAATGAGCCCGCGTATTTGGCTGCTGGCCCTGGCGACTTTCGTCACGGGCATGGCAGAAAACATCACGGTCGGCATCCTGCCGGCCCTGGCCGATGGCCTGCAAGTCCCACTCGGTATCGCCGGGCAGCTGACCACGGTGTTCTCCCTGAGCTTCGCCCTCGCCGCGCCCTTCTCTCCCCTGCTGACCACACGCCTGCCATTGCGCCGCCTGCTGTGCGCCACCCTGGCGATTTTTGCCCTGTGCAACCTGGCAGCAGCCTTGGCGCCTGGCTATACCGCGTTGTTGGTGGCGCGCATAGGCATGGCCGCGACCAGCGCCCTGACCTGCCTGACTTGCACCCTGATGGCCACGCGCATGGTGCCCGAGGCCCTGCGTGGCCGCGCCATCGGGGTGATCTTCATGGGCATCTGCAGCTCGCTGGTGCTGGGGGTGCCGGCCGGGATGCTGCTGTGCGACGTGCTGGGCTGGCGTGGCGTCTTCACCGGGCTGAGCGTGCTGGCAATGGCAGTGCTGCTGATGGCCTGCCAAGGGTTGCCGCAGTTGCAGAGCAGCGAACGCATCGCCCTGCACAGCTATGTCCGCCATCTGCGCGACAGCCGCCTGATGGCAGCCCAGGGCGTGTCGTTGCTGATGATTGCCGGGCACTTCACGGTCTTTGCCTACCTGGCCCCCTATGCCCACCAGGTCGCCGCCATTCCGCTGCAATGGCTGGCGGCAGTGTTCGCCGCCTTCGGCATCGCCGGTGTTTCGGGCGGCTATGTCGGCGGCTGGATGGCGGACCGGCTCGGCGCAGGCCGCTCCATCGCGCTGGCGCCGCTGCTCTATCTCGCCAGCTTGCTGGTACTGCCCTTGAGCGTGGACACACCAGGGTTGTTCCTGGCGACCATGATGCTCTGGGGCGGGCTGAGCTGGACCACCTCACCGGTGGTGCAGAGCTACCTGGCGACCCGTGGCCCGGACACCTTCCCAGCCGGCATGAGCCTGAACATGTCGGCCATGCACCTGGGCGTCGGGCTGGGTTCAGCCATCGGCGGCGTGGTGATCACCGGGGCGACGCTGGCGGCCACCCCCTGGGCCGGCGCCGCGCTGACCGCCTTGGCGGCGGGCCTGGCGTTCTGGTCGGCCCGCCCTCCTGCCGAGCCAGGCTTCAGCGAGCGCGAACCGGCGTAGCGACCTGCTGCTCCTGCTCGAAGGCGTCGGCCAGGTAGTCGATCAGCTTGCGCACCGCGGGCATCAACCCGCGCCGGGAAGGGAACAGCGCCACCACCTCCCCTTCCCGTGGCGCCCAGTCGTCGAGAACATGTACCAGCCGCCCGTCAGCAAGGTCAGCACGCACCGCCTCCTCGGGCAGCAGCACCACGCCCACGCCGGCCAGGGCGGCCTCGCGCAGTACCGCGAGGTCGTCCGACACCACGCGGGGACGATGGCGCACGGCAGCCTCGGCGCCAGCAGGCCCGACCAACATCCAGGTCGCGTCCTGCACATTGGCGCCCCAGTTCAGGCTCGGCAGGAGCTGGAGCCCTTCCGGCGACACGGGCCGCCCGTGTTCGGCCAGCAGGCCCGGCGCAGCCACCAGGCACTGACGGCTCGGGGCCAGGCGACGCATCACCAGCTCGCTGCTTTCCAATGGCTGGTGCTGCACGCTCAGCACCAGGTCAAAGCCCTCGCCGATCACATCCACCCGACGGTTGTAGCTCTTGACCAACAACTCGACCACCGGACATTGCGCCATGAAGCGCGCCAGCATCGGCGCCAGGCGTGAATCGAGCAGCGCGGTGCTGCTGGCCAGGCGCACGATGCCACGGGGCTCGGCGCGGTTGCGCTCGACGGCATCCTCGGCGGCGACGGCCTGCTCGAGCATGCCCAGGCAATGGCGGTAATACTCCAGGCCCACCTCGGTTACCTGGAACTGCCGCGTGGAGCGCTGGATCAGGCGCACGCCCAGGCGCTCCTCGAGCTTGGCCACGCGCCGGCTGAGGCGTGACTTGGGCAGGCCAAGGATGCGCCCGGCGGGCGCGAAGCCGCCGTGCTCCACCACCTTGGCATAGAGATAAAGGTCGTTCAGGTCGAACATCGGCAACACTCGTCCACGGCTCACCGCTGCATCATCCGCCATTCTCCAGGGATCGTCACAGGGGCCGTGGGCGTCATCAGGCCCGGGCCCCGGCAACGGGGCCCGGGCTGGCGGTCATTTGGCCAGCTTGCTGTAGCTGGTCATCAGGTTGCGGTAGTCGGGGATGTGGTTGGAGAACAGCGTGCCCAAGCCTTCGATGTCGTTGCGCCAGTCACGGTGCAGCTCGCAGGCCACGCCGAACCAGGTCATCAGCTGGGCGCCGGCGGCTTCCATGCGGCGCCAGGCCGAGTCGCGGGTCAGTTCGTTGAAGGTGCCGGAAGCGTCGGTGACCACGAACACCTCGAAGCCCTCCTCCAGCGCCGACAGCGCCGGGAAGGCCACGCACACCTCGGTGACCACACCGGCGATGATCAGCTGCTTCTTGCCGGTGGCCTTCACCGCCTTGACGAAGTCCTCGTTGTCCCAGGCATTGATGTTGCCGGGGCGGGCGACGTAGGGCGCCTCGGGGAACTGCTCCTTGAGCTCGGGTACCAGCGGGCCGTTGGGGCCGGTCTCGAAGCTGGTGGTGAGGATGGTCGGCAACTTGAAGTACTTGGCCAGGTCGGCCAGCGCCAACACGTTGTTCTTGAACCGGTCCGGGTCGATGTCGCGTACCAGCGACAACAGGCCGGTCTGGTGATCGACCAGCAGTACCGCGGCGTTGTTCTTGTCCAGACGCTTGTATTGGAATGCCATGATGGATCTCCTTGCTTGGATGGGAAACAGCCAGGTTCAGTTGCGTTGCGAGTCCAGTTGCTCATGGCCGGTGACGACGGCCTGGGCCTTGGCGTAGCTCTCGATCAACAGTTGATAGTGCGGGAACACCGCACTGTAGGCCTCGGCCCACTGTGCGGCATCCGGGCGGTTCCAGGTGCGCTGCACCTCGGAGCAGACGGCGGCGGTGTCCATCGGCACCACGCCGGCCTGGACCACCCGCGCCAAGGTCACTTCCTGGGCCATCTTGGAGTAGGTGCCTGACGCGTCGATGACCGCGAACACCTGGTAGCCGGCGGCCACCGCGCTGATGCTGGGGAAGGCCATGCACACGCTGGTGATGGTGCCGGCGATGATCAGTTGCTTGCGCCCAGTGGCCTTCACCGCAGCGACGAACTCGGGGTTGTCCCAGGCGTTGATCTCACCTTTGCGGGCCACGTATTGCGCGTGTGGCGCAGCCTCGTGGATTTCCGGGATCAACGGGCCGTTGGGACCCTGGGGTACCGAGGCGGTGGTGATGACCGGGATCTTCGCCAGGCTGGCGACCTTGGCCAGGGTGATGGCGTTGGCCCGCAGTGCGGTCATGGGCATGTCCTTGACCGTCTGGAACAGGCCACTCTGGTGGTCGATCAGCAGCATCGTGGCGTTGTCGGGGTCGATGCGTGGCACTTGGCCTTCGAAGTTGGCGGCTTGCGAGAAATTGCTCATCGTTCTCTCCTCTTGGTGTGAGAACAGGCCATCCTGGCCGCTGCGGTCGGGCCGCGCCCCACACATCCACAGTGGGGACTATGAGAGTAGGCAACGCAGGCTGAACGAAGCGACCGTCAGTCGGCGGGCCGTGGCAAATGCCCGTGTGGCCTGTGGCCAGGCGGGCGGCAGGGCTAACGGTAGAGAGCAGAGACGCGGGCCGGTAGGCCCATGGGTGAACCCTCAGAGTTGCGCTGGGAGAACGATGATGAAATGCCAGCGCGCAATCACCGATCCGATGGATCGGCAATTTTCAGCAGCGCTTGGTCGATAACTTAGTCGGTTACTTGGTCGGTCAGCCCATTGGTTCACGATTTCCTGAACTGATTATTTGTCCACAGCGATTTTTCCCCCCGCCTGCCCCCACCAGAATCGCTTCACCAACAATCACAATAAACCGTGAGGCCACTCCCGTGGACCAGACACTCCAGGTACGGCAGGCCGCCGCCGGCCTCGTAGCCGCCTTCGCCAGCAACAACACCGCCCGCTACTTCGCCTGCTTCAGCGAAGACGCCACCTTCCTCTTCCACACCTTGCCGCAACCGCTGCTGTCGCGCCGTGCCTATGAAGATCTCTGGGCCAGCTGGCAGGCGGACGGTTTCGCCGTGCTCGGCTGCGAGTCGAGCAATGTCCAGGTGAGCCTGCAGGGCGACGTGGCGATCTTCATGCACGACGTGGCCACGCGCCTGCGCGTCGCCGGCGAGATCCTCGACCAGAACGAGCGCGAGACCATCGTCTTCCGTCTGCACGGCGACCGCTGGCTGGCCTGTCACGAGCACCTGTCGGTCGTCTCGCCGGCCTGATCCCCTTTCAAGCGGCCCTGCCGCACTGCCATCGCACCCACAACAAGGCCGCCCGACGGCCGACAACATTCGCGCTGGAGCATCACCATGAGCCACTCGACCGGTATCGAGACCAATGGCGTCGAACAGATCCCCGACGATCAACGCGACGCCGCCCCGCTGGACCTGTTCCGCCTGATCTTCGGCGGTGCCAATACCTTCGCCACCGCCGTGCTGGGCAGCTTCCCGGTGCTGTTCGGGCTGTCGTTCCAGGCCGGGGTCTGGGCGATCCTGCTCGGCGTCGGCGTGGGTGCGCTGATCCTCGCGCCGATGGGCCTGTTCGGCGCGCTCAACGGCACCAACAACGCGGTATCGTCCGGCGCGCACTTCGGTGTGCACGGGCGTATCGTCGGCTCGTTCCTGTCGCTGCTGACCGCCGTCGCGTTCTTCTCGCTATCGGTATGGAGCTCCGGCGATGCCCTGGTCGGCGGCGCCAAGCGCCTGGTCGGCCTGCCGGAAACCGACCTGACCCTCGGCCTGGCCTACGGCCTGTTCGCGATACTGGTGCTGGTGGTGTGCATCTTTGGCTTCCGCTTCATGCTGTGGGTCAACAAGATTGCGGTGTGGGCCTCGAGCCTGCTGTTCCTGCTGGGCATCTTCGCTTTCGCCGGGCCCTTCGATGCAGGCTACGCCGGCAGCGTCAACCTCGGCCAGGCAGGCTTCTGGGCGGCGTTCGTCGGCGCGGCGATCCTGGCCATGAGCAACCCGGTGTCGTTCGGCGCCTTCCTCGGCGACTGGTCGCGCTACATCCCGCGGCAAACGCCCAAGTCGCGCATCATGCTGGCGGTGATCCTCGCCCAGGCCGCCACGCTGATCCCGTTCCTGTTCGGCCTGTGCACCGCCACCCTGGTGGCCAGCCAGGCACCGGACTACATCGCCGCCAACAACTACGTCGGCGGCCTGCTGGCGATCTCGCCGGGCTGGTTCTTCCTGCCGGTGTGCCTGATCGCGGTGATCGGCGGCATGTCCACCGGCACCACAGCGCTGTACGGCACCGGCCTGGACATGTCCAGCGTGTTCCCGCGCCTGCTCAGCCGCGCCGCCGCTACCTTGTTGATCGGCGTGCTGGCCATCGGCTTCATCTTCGTCGGCCGCTTCACCTTCAACCTGGTGCAGAGCGTGTCGACATTCGCCGTGCTGATCATCACCTGCACCAGCCCGTGGATGGTGATCATGATCCTCGGCCTGATCACCCGCCGCGGCTTCTACCATGCCGACGACCTGCAAGTGTTCACCCGTGGCCAGCAAGGCGGTCACTACTGGTTCGACCACGGCTGGAACTGGCGCGGCATGGGCGCGTGGATCCCCAGCGCGGTGGTTGGCCTGTGCTTCGTCAACCTGCCCGGGCAGTTCGTCGGCCCGCTGGGCGAGCTCGCCGGCGGCATCGACCTGAGCCTGCCGGTGACCCTCGGAATCGCCGCCGTGCTGTACCTGATCCTGCTCAACCTGTTCCCTGAACCTGCTGGCGTGTATGGCCCCCTGGGCCCGCGCTGGGTGCGTTGCAAAAGCACGCCGTTAAAGCCCGTGACCACTGCCGAAATGGCCTGACTGGAATCCGACCATGACCACTCCTCACTACATCGACGGCCGCTGGGTCGAAGGCCAGGGCAGCGACTGTATCGTTGTCCACAACCCGTCCGACGGCCAGGCGTTCGCCGAACTGATGGCCGCCAGCAGCGCCCAAGTCGACCAAGCCGTTGCCGCCGCGCGCCGGGCCCTGGCGGCCTGGAAGACGGTCAGCGCCACCGAGCGTGCCAACTACCTGCGCGGCTTCGCCGAACAGCTGGGCCAGCGCCGCGACGAATTGATCACCCTGCAGATGCGCAACAACGGCAAGCCGCGCCACGAGGCCGAGATCGACCTCGACGACGCCATCGCCACCTTCGCCTACTACGCCGACCTGGCCGAGCAGTTACCGGCGAAGAACCGCGACGTACCCCTGGCCGCGCCGGGCTTCACCGCCCGCACCCGCCTTGAGCCGGTGGGCGTGGTCGGCCTGATCGTGCCGTGGAACTTCCCGCTGGTGACCAGCGCCTGGAAGCTCGCCCCGGCCCTCGCGGCCGGCTGCACCGTGGTGCTCAAGCCCTCCGAAATCACCCCGCTGATCGAGCAGGCCTACGGCCAGATCGCCGAGGTGCTTGGCCTGCCGGCCGGCGTGCTGAACATCGTGGGCGGCAAGGCCGAGACCGGCGCTGCGCTGAGCGGCCACAACGGCCTGGACAAGCTGTCATTCACCGGCAGCAACGGCGTCGGCAGCCAGGTGATGCGCGCCGCCGCGGCCCAGTGCCGGCCGGTAACGCTGGAGCTGGGCGGCAAGTCGGCCATCGTGGTGTTCGACGATTGCGATGTCGACCAGGCGGTGGAGTGGATCGTCGCCGGAATCACCTGGAACGCCGGGCAGATGTGCTCGGCCACCTCGCGCCTGCTGGTGCAGGACGGCATCGCCGATGCCCTGCTGCCGCGCTTGCAGGCGGCGCTGGCGGCGTTGCGCGTGGGCAACCCGCTATCTGAAGAAGTGGACATGGGACCGCTGACCAGCCAGGCGCAGTGGCTCAAGGTCGCCGGCTATTTCGCCACAGCCCGCGAAGAAGGCCTGAAGTGCCTGACCGGCGGCACCGCACTGGACCGCGACGGCTGGTTCGTCAGCCCGACGTTGTATGTGGATGTACCGGTAAGCAGTCGCCTTTGGGGCGAAGAAATCTTCGGCCCGGTGCTGTGCGCGCGGCGCTTCGGCAGCGAGGCCGAGGCCATCGCCCAAGCCAACGACAGCCGCTTCGGGTTGGTCGCCACCGTGTGTTCCACCGACCTGGAGCGCGCCGAGCGCGTGGCCGATGCGCTGGAGGTGGGGCATGTATGGATCAACTCTGTGCAGGCGGTGTTTGTCGAAACTTCGTGGGGCGGCACCAAGGGCAGCGGGATCGGGCGTGAGCTCGGGCCTTGGGGGCTTTCGGGGTATCAGTCGGTGAAGCATGTGACGCGGTGCTTGGGGTGATTTTTAAGCGTCCCTTTTAAAGAAAGGGGGAGGCAGGCAGGTGTTCGACGACTGCCTTGCAGCGCCTGTCAGATCGAGCGCCGTCCACACGGCGCATCGCTGGCAAGCCAGCTCCCACATTTGTTTCGGGCCAGTCTCTCCTGTGAGGTTATCGCTGCCCGCCTTGGTGGATGTCTTGAGAAAGGTGGAGCGCCGTGGTGCCCCCACTGAAACTGCGTCGTACTCACAAGGCGTACAGCCGCGGCAGCGCAGGCATAACTGGCCCGAAACAAATGTGGGAGCTGGCTTGCCAGCGATGCGCCGCGCGGGCGGCGCTCGATCTCATAAGCGCTGCAAGGCTATTGGCGAACACATGGTCGCCTTTTCGCGATATCACTTAGAACATTAGCGGGGCCAGTCGCATCGGTGCGCCGATGCGACTGGCCCCGCGATTGGCCTTATGCCGGTTCGTCGGCCTGGCGCCCGTTCTCCTGCACCAGCACCATGCTCGCCGGCGACGACAGGGCGATGCCTTCCTCACGCAAGCGCCCGAGGATAGTGAACAACAGGTCGCTGCGCGTGCCCGATACCTGTCGAGGCGAAGCGACATAGCCGCTCACCCCGATGACCATGCCACTGCTGGTCAGATCCTTGAAGGTCACCGAGGTGGCCGGCGCGTCGAGGATCGACTCATGCTCCTTGTACGCCGCCAGCAGTACCTCGCGCACTTTCGCAGGATCGGTCTCCAGCGGCAGCGTCAGGGTGATGCCCACCACCCCAAGAGCATTGGCCATGGTCACATTACGCACGTTCTGCGAGATGAACTGCGAATTGGGCACGATCACCGTCGAGCGGTCGGACATCTGGATCTCGGTGGCGCGCACGTTGATCCGGCGAATATCACCCTCGACACCCGCCAGGCTCACCCAGTCGCCCACCTTCACCGGGCGCTCGGTGAGCAGGATCAGGCCGGAGATGAAGTTCTGCACGATCTGTTGCAAGCCGAAACCGATACCCACCGACAGCGCACTGACTACCCAGGTCAGGCTGGTCAGGTTGATGTGCAGGGTGGACATCACCAGCATGGCCAGGAACAGGAAGCCCAGGTAGCCCACCAAGGTCACCAGCGAGGCGCGCATGCCGGCGTCCATGTCGGTTTCCGGCAGCAGGCGTTCGCTCAGCCAGCGCTTGACCACGCGAATGGCGAACCAGCCACCGAGGAAGATCGCCACGGCCAGGAAGATGTCCTGGGGCACGATGTTCAGGTTGCCCAGCACTTTGCCACCGGTGCCGTCCCAGTCCGCCAGGCTCAGCAGCAGCTCGCCCGGGCTGGTGCCCGATGGCATGAATATCAGCAACGCGGCGGCGAACAGCAGCAGTGTGCGGCCGATGCCAGCCAGCACCGTGCTGGCCTGGGCCTGGTGGCGTTGCTGCAGGCCGAGCGCCGAGGCCAGCGCCAGGCCACCTGGCTGCCGCGGCGACAGCAAGGTTTCGCACAGGTCGCCGAACACGGTCACCAGCAGGTAGGCGCAGGTCACCACCACGCTGACCCACAGCAGCTTGGCGGTGAGGAAGTAGGCCAGCGTCAGGTAGCCGGCGAGCAGGGTCAGCAGGATAGCCGCCACCCAGGCCACGATCACGAACGGGATCAACCCGGCCAGGCCCTTGGGACGCTCAAGGTCGTGCAAGCGATGGGCACGGCGATAGCGCAGCAGGGCCACGACGAACAGCAGCGACACCACCAGCGCGGTCAGGCCATTGGTGGCCAGGGTCAGCGCCAGGCTGGTGCCGATCACGCTGTTGATGCGTTCCTGGGTCAGCAGCACCATCAGCGCCAGGGCCAGCACTTTGGGGAACCAGCCCAAGGCGCTGGCCACCTCGTCGGCGATCGGCGGCAGGCGCCAGGACGGGCGCTGCAGCATCAGCATGGCGCGGCCCAGCCCCGAGATGAAGGCACTGAAGATCACCAGCGCAAGAATATGGTTAGTCAGGCTGGCCAGGTCGGCGCCAAGCTCCGCGCTGCTCTCCAGGCCCCAGCGCAGCAACGACACGGAGCCGGAGATAGTGCCCAGCGTAGCCAGGCTGACGCTCAGGGCCAGGGCGCTGCGGCGCAGACGGCCTTCGGGCAGCCAGCGGATCATGGCGTCGGCCAGCAGGCGCTCCAGCAGCCGCCGCACCAGGGTCCAGACCAGCACCGCCGCCACCAGCGCGGTGATGAACAACCAGCGGTGTTCGGCACTGAAGGCGCTGGCCATGGCGTCCGACACCTCGCCGCGCAGGTCGCGCAGGCGCGCCACGTCGTCATCGGTGGGGCGGATCAGGCTCGACCAGAACGCCGGGCTCAACGGGCTGGCGGCGCGGCTGGTGATCTGCGAGTTGAACAGGCTGCGGCGCAGGTTGACGATCTGCGTGGACAGGTCACGGGCCGACTGGGTCAGCGTGGTGGCGTCCTTCTGCTCGGCGACCACCTTGTTCTTTTCGTCAGTGAGCTGCTTGCGCTGGCGGGTCAGGCTCTCGGCCTCCTCGGCCATGGGTGGGCCGAGCACGTTGAGCTGGTCGTCCAGGCGCTGCACGTCGGCGGTGCGCTGGGTGGCCAGCACATCGGCCTGGCGCTGCACCTGCAGGGCCGACTGGCGCAACTGCGCGAGCAGATCGTCGTTGGCGTTGCTGGTAACGCCCTGGCGGATCTGGTCGAGCCGCTCGCTCAACTCGTCCAGGCTGGCGTTCTCGTCCAGCACCTGCTGCTCGGCCACGGCCAGGCGCGATGCCGGCGTGGCCGGGGCAGCCCAGGCCGGGACGGCCAGGCATAACAACAGGGCGAAAATCCCCGCACAGAATCGGTCAAGGCTGACACGCCTCATCGAATGTTCCTCTACGCAACTCGACAGGGCGTGAATTCTACTCGGTCCGCGCGCTCAGGAGAGTGCCGTCTCTCGGTCCAGCAGTTGGCGCTTGCGCTCGATACCCCAGCGGTAGCCACTGAGGTCTCCGTCACGGCGCACTACCCGGTGGCACGGAATCGCCACGGCGATCGCGTTGGCCGCGCAGGCCTGGGCCACCGCCCGCACCGCCTTGGGCGCGCCGATGCGCTCGGCGATGTCGGTGTAGCTGACCGTGGTCCCAGGCGGCACCTCGCGCAGCGCTTGCCAGACCCGCTCCTGGAACGCCGTGCCCTGCACATCCAGGGGCAACGCCAGGCCCAGCGCCGGCGCCTCGACAAAGCCGATCACCTCGGCCACCAGCCGCTCGAAAGTGTCATCGCCGCCGATCAGCCGGGCCTTGGGGAACTTGTCCTGCAGGTCCTTGAGCAAGGGCTCGGGCTCGTCACCCAGCAGGATCGCGCAGATGCCCCGCTCGCTCTGGGCGACCAGGATCGCCCCCAGCGAGCACTGGGCCACGGCAAAGTGGATGGTGGCACCCTGGCCGCCGGCACGGTACTCCCTCGGGCGCATGCCCAGCCGTTCGGCGGCGCTCTCGTAGAAGCGGCTGTTGGAGTTGTAACCCGCGTCGTAGATGGCCTCGGTGACGCTGTCGGCGGCATCCAGGCGCTCGCGTAGACGCTGGGCGCGAAAGGCCGAGGCGTAGGCCTTGGGGGTCAGGCCGGTCTCGGCCTTGAACAGGCGATGCAGATGGAAGGGGCTGACGTTCAGCTCGCTGCCGAGCTGGTCGAGGTTGGGCGCGGTTTCACTGGCCTCGATCAGGCGGCAGGCGCGGGCTACCAGGTCGGTGCGCCGACTGCCCTGCGCGGCCTTGCAGCGTTTGCAGGCGCGGTAGCCAGCTGCCTCGGCCTGGCCGGGGTCGGCAAAGAACTCGACATTCTCGCGCTTGGCCAGGCGCGACTTGCAGGCGGGCTGGCAGTAGACGCCGGTGGTGCGCACGGCATAGACGAAATGGCCGGTCGCGGCGGTGTCGCGGGAGTGCACGGCGTGCCAGCGTTCAGCGTCGGTGGTGTAGGTGGTCGGGGCGTGGTTCATGGCGCCTCTCCTTGGTTCGATGCGCTGAGCTTGGCGGCTTGGCCGACAGTGAACACTCCGAATCTTGCGTTATCTTCAACGAACCCGCGATAGGGCCGTGCAGGCGGATGACACTTCAAGCCCGCCACAGGTACCAGGCCGCCACGGTCCGGTACGGGCTCCACGCCCCGCCCAAAACCCGCATCTGCGCGGGCGTCGGCGCCTTGTCCAGCCCCTTCATGCGCCGATACCCCTCGCGCACGCCAAAGTCGTCCACCGGCAGGATATCCGATCGCTCCAGGCTATAGATCAACAGCATCTCCACCGTCCAACGCCCGACTCCTCGCAGCGCCACCAGGCGTTCGACCAGTGCGGCATCCGACATATGCAGCGCCTCTTCCCGGCTGGGCACCACACCCTCCACACGCGCCTGGGCAATCCCGTGAACCGTGGCGATCTTGCTCGCGGATAGCCCACAGGCGCGCATCGCCTCCGGCGTCAACGCCAGCAACTGTTTGGGCGAGGGAAACGCTCCATCCGGGAACAGCGCCAGCAGTCGCCCGAGGATCGCCTCGGCCGCCCGCGCATGCAACTGCTGGTAGGCGATGGCCCGCACCAGCGCCTCGTACGGCTCGCGCCCGGGGGTGGCCCGATGCAGGCAGGGCCCGACGGCGGCAATATGCCGCGCCCAGTGCGCATCCTGCCCGGCCAGCCAGGCAGAGGCATGGTCAAAGGCCTGCGGGGAAAGGTCTGCAAGGATCATCTTCGGCGTTCGCATGGATACGATCTCCGAGCCTAGCCCAACCGTTCATCGGTGAAACGCTCAATCTTGCTTATCTAATCGCTGGCATACCATTGATCCGCCAGTAGCGCCGCGCATAGAATTGAGAACTATTAACAATCACATTATCCGGGCAGGCTCTCCAGACGATGCAGATCGAAGACACGCTGAAACCGGCCGAGGTCGATCTGCTCTATCAGGCCCATCATCGCTGGCTGCGCGGCTGGCTCGGCGCCCGGGTGGGTTGCCGGGAGAACGCCGCGGACCTGGCCCAGGACACCTTCGTGCGCCTGCTCAAGGCGCGCCAGGCCTCGCCACTCAAAGAGCCACGCGCCTACCTGAGCAGCATCGCCCGTGGCCTGATGATCGACCAGTTCCGCCGTCGCGCCCTGGAAAAGGCCTACCTGGAAAGCCTGGCCAACCTGCCGGAACAAGAGGCGCCCAGCGAGGAGCAACGCCTGTTGATCCTCGATACCCTCGAACGCCTCGACCTTGCCCTGCAACGCCTCAAGCCCCGGGCCCGCCAGGCCTTCCTGCTGGCCCAGCTCGACGGCCTCAGCCTGGCACAGATCGCCCAGCGCCTGGACGTTTCCCGGGCCACCGTGGAACGCGACCTGGCCAAGGCCCTGGGCGTCTGCTACCGGATGCGCTATGCCGACGCCTGACCAGACACCGACCCAGGCCCAGGTCGACCAGGCCATCGAATGGCTGGTCAAACTGCGCTACGACAGCCCCGGCCCACGTACCGAACAGCAGTTCCAGCGCTGGCTGGCCAGCCACCCGCAGCATGCCCAGGCCTGGCAGCGGGTCAGCAGCCTCGGTGACGAACTGGCCAGCCTGCCAGCCGAGCTGAGTCGGCAGACCCTCGCCGGTACCGAGCGCCGACGCATGAGCCGGCGCGACCATCTCAAGCTGCTGTCGGTATTGGCACTGGGCGGCGCCGCTGGCTGGGCGGCGCGTGAACCGCTGGGCCTGTCCGGCTGGATGGCCGACAGCCGCACCGCCACCGGCGAGCGCCGTGAACTGCTCGGCAGCGACGGCAGCCTGATCCGCCTGAACACCGCCAGTGCCATCGACCTGCGCTACAGCGCCGACCAACGCCGGCTGACCCTGCTGCGCGGCGAAATCAGCCTGGACAGCAACGTCAATGACAACCGTCCGTTCAGCATCGACACCCCGGTTGGCACCCTCGGTACCCAGGGCGGCCAGCTGCTGCTGCGCGAGAACGCCCAGGGCTTGCTGGTGGCCGTACGCCGCGGCGAGGTGACGTTGTTCCCCGCCTCCAGCGCCGCGCATTCGGTCAAGCCTGGCGAGGTGCTGCAGGTGTTCGCCCAAGGCGACTACCGGCCCGCCACCGTGCATGGCGATCCCTGGGGCTGGACCGACGGCGTACTGAGCGTGCAACAGATGCCCCTGGGCGAGTTCATCGACGAGCTGTCGCGCTACCGCCCCGGCGTGTTGCGCTGCGCGCCGGAGGTGGCCGGGCTGAAGGTTTCCGGCACCTACCAGCTGGCCGACACCGACCAGGTCCTGCTGCTGGTCGCCCGCAGCCTGCCGGTGCGAATCGACTATCGCACACGCTATTGGGTGAGCATCGGCGCCGCCTGAACAATTGATGAAAATAAATGAGGTGGAATCTCATTCTCGTCCGGCCTGAAGGAAAACAAGCCCGAACAGTGGTCTGACAACCTTCAGGAGCGCTTCATGATTCACCCGTGTTCCCCTCGCAATGCCACCCTGCGCCATGCCATCCACGCTGCCGCCCTCGGCCTGGGCATGGCCTGCGCCGGCGTGCTGCCGACAGTCGCCGTCGCCGCGCCCGCCAGCCAGAGCCAGCAGCGCGACTGGAACATCCCGGCCGGCCCGTTGGCTGCCGCGCTGGACCAGCTGGCGCGTCAGGGCGGGCTGAACCTGTCGTTCGACGCCGGCAGCCTGCAGGGCAAGGCCACTCAAGGCGTGCAGGGCCGGCATGACAGTGCGCAGGCATTGCAGATCCTGCTGCAGGGCAGCGATGTGCAAGTCCAGCAGGAAAGCGAGAAGAGCTTCCTGCTGATACCCGCCCTGGAGGTGGGCGATGCCCTGCAACTGGGCGCCACCAGCATCTCCAGCAACCGCCTGGGCGAGACCACCGAGCACAGCGGCTCCTACACCACCGGTGCGGTGACCATCGGCAAGACGCCGCAGAGCATCCGCCACACCCCGCAATCGGTGACCGTGGTCACCCGCCAGCGCATCGACGACCAGAACATCACCAACCTCACCAACCTGCTCGAGCAGACCCCTGGCGTGGTGGTCAACCTGACCGACAGCGAGCGGGTGCAGTACTACTCACGCGGCTACCAGATCGACGCCATCCAGTACGACGGCGCCACCGTGGTGCAGAGCAGCGGCGGTGGTTCGTTCATCCAGAGCGATTCGGCGATCCTCGACCGCGCCGAGGTGTTGCGCGGCGCCACCGGCATGCTGCGCGGCGCCGGCAACCCCTCCGGCACCGTCAACCTGGTGCGCAAGCGCCCCACCTATGAGTTCCAGGGCGAAGGCAGCGTCACCCTCGGCACCTGGGACGCCCAGCGCTACGTCGCCGACCTATCCGGGCCGTTGACCGAGACCGGCAACGTGCGTGGCCGGGTGATCGCGGTGCATGACGAGAAAGACCACTTCCAGCAATCGCGCCAGGAGCGCAAGGATGTGCTGTACGGGGTCATGGCCTTCGATCTCGACGACAGCACCACCCTGACCACTGGCCTTGAGTGGACCCAGCTCGACGCCACCGGCGCCTGGGGCAACCTGCCGGCTGACTACGACGGCTCGCCATTGCCGTTCGGCCGCAGCACCTACCTGGGCGCCGACTGGAACCGCTGGAACCGCAGCAACCTGCAGACCTTCGCCGAGCTCGAGCACCGTTTCGACAACGACTGGACGCTCAAGCTGATGGCCCAGCGCACTCACTTCGAGCTGGACGACAACGGTTTCAAGCAGACCTACTTCAGCCGCGCCACCGGCACCGCCAACCCGACCCGCAACCCTTACCTGATGAGCTACCAGGTAACCGAAGGCGATGGCGGCGAGAGCCTGCAGAACAACCTCAGTGCCACCCTCAACGGCCCGTTCGACCTGCTCGGCCGCAGCCACGAGCTGATGCTGGGCGTCGAGCGCATCCGCAACGACTCCTATGCCTCGGCCACCAACAATGTGCAGTCGGGCGTGTTCGATATCCGCACCTGGGACCCGAAGACCAGCCTGGCCAATCCGAGCATCGACATCACCGCCCACCCGGTGCGCACCCGCACCACCCAGGAAGGTGCCTACGCCACATGGCGCATCTCCCTGGCCGATCCGCTCACCGCGATCATCGGCGCCCGCGCCAACTGGTACGACTACGAGCAGGAAAACAACACCAAGGCCAACGGCAAGTTCAGCGTCGACAACGAGATCGTGCCCTACGCAGCACTGATCTACGACCTCAACGACAACTTCAGCACCTACGCCAGCTACACCGAGATCTTCAACCCGCAGACCAACACCGATGCCGCAGGCTCCGTGCTCGAGCCGGTCACCGGCGAAGCCTACGAGACCGGGATCAAGGGCGAGTTCTACGAGGGCCGGCTGAACACCTCGCTGGCGTTCTTCCGCATCTACCAGGTCGGCAACGCGCTGGACGACCTCAGCGGGCCGAACCCGTGCCTGCCCAACTACACCAACGGCTTTTGCAAGGTCGCCGCGGGCAAGAACCGCAGCCAGGGCTTCGAGCTGGAGATTTCCGGCGAAGTGCTGCCGGGCTGGAACATGACCGGCGGCTACACCTACAACACCACCGAATACCTAAAGGACACCACCGGCAACAACGGCAACCCGATCCGCACCACCGACCCCAAGCGCATGCTGCGTCTGTTCACCAGCTATCGCCTGCCCGGTGAGCTGCAGGCCTGGACCGTGGGCGGCGGCGTGCAGGCGCAGAGCGCCATCTACAACCGCAGCGGCACAGCCGAAGCTTCGCAGTCGGGGTATGCGGTGTACAACGCGATGGTGAACTACCGCTTCAACGACAACTATTCGTTGCAGTTGAACGCCAACAACCTGTTCGACAAGAAGTACTACCGCCAGGTGGCGCCAACGCCGACCGGGTACTACTGGGGCGACCCGCGCAATGTGTCGGTGACCTTGCGCGGAACGTTCTGAGCTGACCATGGCCATCGCGGGCCTGCTCCGCGATGGCTGGGGATCAGTCCGCCACTGCCTGAAGCTTGCCTGCCCGGCGATAAGCCTGGCGGGCGAAGCACACGAACAGTCCCGCCATCAGCGCCAACGCCATGGGCAAGCCATGGGGCGCCACGTCCATCGCCGCGCCGCTGACCAGTGGCCCGACCAGGCTGCCGACGCCCCACAGCAAGCCGACGCTGGCGTTCGCCGTGACCAGGTCCTGGCCTTTGAAGCGCTGCCCGATCAGTACCAGCGCCAAGGTATAGATGCCCCCCGCCACCGCGCCGAGCACCACCAGCAGCGGCCATAGCAGCCAGGTCATCTGCAGCAGCCACGGCAAGGCGATACCGATACTCATCGCCACCAGCCCGCACACCAGGTGCAGCCCGGTACGCTCGACCCGGTCGGCGAGCCAGCCCAGCGGCAACTGGAAGAGCATGTCGCCGGCGAACACCACGGTCACCATCAGCGCCGCCACGCCCACGGCGATACCATGGCTGGTGGCGTACACCGGCAGCAGCGACAGCACCACGGCATCGAAGAACGAGAAGAACAGCACCGCCACGCACAAGGCCGGGGCCACACGGAAGAAACCGGCCAGGCCGAAGCTCTTGGCGTCTTCCTCATGCTCGACATGATCGTTGGGCACGGTGAACAGGATGCACAGCAAGGCCAGGCCATAGCAGAGGGTGACCACGCCGGTCAGCCATGGGCTATTGGCGCCCAACAGCGCAAGCAACGCCGGGCCAAGCACCTGGAAGCCGGTGAAGCTGGTGGCATACAGCGCCATGATCTTGCCGCGGTTGTGCTCCGGGCACAGCTCGTTGACCCACGACTCGCCAAGGATGATCGCGATGCCCATGCCGATGCCCAGCCCAAGGCGCAGCAGCGCCAACCACAGCATCGAGTCGAAGGCCCACTCGAGCAAGGCGATGCTCAGGGTGCACAGGCTGAAGCTGAGCAGGTAGATGACGCGGCGGGTCAGGTACTTGCAGCAGGCATCGACCATGAACGCCGAGAGCATCATGCCGGCCGCCGGGATCGCCGAGATGATGCCGATCTCCAGGGTTCCCGCCCCGGCCTCGTGCAAGCGCAACGACACCAGCGGCAGGCTCGCCCCGAGGCTGAAACCGACCACCGACACGGCGAACAACAGGCCCGCCAGCAAACGCATGTTCATGTACCACTCCTTGCAAGCCGGCGCGCAGGGGCTCTGGCCCTGGCCGACTGGAAAATCCGCTGAAAGATGTTCGAACGCAGACGCCCGCAATCACGCCGCAATGGCGCGCTACGCAGGGGCGCGGATCAGTTCAGGGCAAGGTGTGGCGAGAAGGTGAAGGCGAACAGCACGCTGCGTCGACGCTTGAGCACCGTGTCGCTCGGCCACGCGCGGCGCGCCGTCGGGGCGACAGGCTGGCGGTGCGGGCGGGGACTACGGGTACGGCGCATTGCATCGGCTACGCAGGGATTGAGGAGGCGGCACTCTAGGCCAGGGAGTGCAGAGTCGTCAATTGGGTACTCGAAGCATGCACAACTCAACGCCTAGCGTGGCGCCCTGCCGGCCTATCACTGCGAATCCCTGTTAACGTATCAGACGGCTCTACTGAAATAGGCTTGGAACTGAGACTAAGAAGCTGCTTGAACACAGGAAGCACTGGCAACACGACCGCATGGTGATTATCTCCATCTACCGAGCGAGGCGTAGGTACTCCCTTCATGTACCCCGTCGTCTGAGCCCCAGTGATGTTTGACCATTCCTGAATAAAAGATGCTCCCCCTGAAGGCAATGCTGCCGCCGAGTAGCAAGCCATCACATGTGTTTTCTGCCCCTTCAGCGAAATCCCGTTGTCTTCAAGCAGAGTTTTTAGCCGATCTGGGGTGTAGCCTAGTTCGTCACCCAATAATAAGCCGGGCTGTCCATGGGTAAGAACATTGAGAACAGTTTCACCTGATTGATCGGGCTGTTCGGAGTAGAACACCATGATTCCATCTATGACCTGGCCTTTCCCGCCATAGTCTTTACCGAGTAATTTCAGCATCTTCGTCCAGTTGAAATGCCCCGTCGGGTCCGCACCATTCACAGGATCCCCAGATACGAAAGCATAAATATTGACCCCTCCCAATCGAAACGGGCTTTCACTGTCAGGAGAGCAGAAGCGCATCAGGATTGGGCTATAGAAACGATATCCATTACCTAAGGGATACCGCTCTGTTGCTGCGTCCAAGTGCTGCCCCTTGAACGCAATTCCTGACATACGCACTTGCCTTTTATATCCATGTGGGGTGTAGCTGACATGATGATCTGCGTACCCGACAACAGAGGCTGAGCTATCGATTGCCAATAGGTTTGATTGCTGTCTATCTCTGATCGTGGTCATGCAAACCGTCTGCCGCTTGGATAATGCAATAATAGTTCCACGAAGATACAGTCCTTACTACTGACAAAAATCACAGGTAGACCGTAACAATCACTGTATGGTCACGATGCCCTCAGTCGGAATGCTTTGGCCTCATGGGAGGAATTGGGACTGACTGGACGCAGTACAGTCCCCGCTGCGCCTCAGCGCTTGCCAGTAGACGGCAAAAACACCGCCAGCAACCCAAACAACGGCAGGAACGAGCAAACCCCGTACACATATTCGATCCCACGCAGGTCGGCCACATATCCCAGTAGCGCCGCGCCGATCCCGCCGAAACCGAACATCAGCCCGAAGAAGATCCCGGCGATCATCCCCACATTGCCCGGCACCAGCTCCTGGGCATACACCACGATGGCCGAGAACGCCGAAGCAAGCACGAAGCCGATCAACACACTGAGCACGGTGGTCCAGAACAGGTCGGCATAGGGCAGGGCCAGGGTGAACGGTGCCACGCCGAGGATCGAGAACCAGATCACCGCCTTGCGCCCGATGCGGTCGCCGATGGGCCCGCCGAAGAAAGTGCCCGCCGCCACCGCGCCCAGGAACAGGAACAGGTGCAGCTGCGAACTGGCCACCGACAGCTGGAACTTCTCGATCAGGTAGAAGGTGAAGTAGCTGGTGAAGCTGGCCATGTAGAAGTACTTGGAAAACACCAGCAGGCCCAGCACCACCAAGGCCATCATCACCCGCTGGCGCGAGATGCCGTGGGTGGCCTGCACCGCCTTGCGCGCCTTGGCCTGGTTCAGGTGCTCCTTGTACCAGCGGCGCAGCATCAGGGTCACGGCAAAGAAGAACAGCCCGGCCACGCCGAACCAGGCCACGTGGGTCTGGCCGAAGGGAATGACGATTGCCGCCGCCAACAACGGGCCAAGGGCGGAGCCGGCGTTGCCGCCAACCTGGAAGCTCGACTGGGCCAGGCCGAAGCGCCCGCCCGAGGCCAGCCGGGCAATGCGCGAAGTCTCCGGGTGGAAGGTCGAGGAGCCGATGCCCACCAGCGCCGAGGCCAGCAGGATCATCGGGAAACTGCCAACGAAGGCCAGCATCACGATACCCACCAGGGTGCACAGGGTGCCCAGCGGCAACAGGTTCGGCGTGGGCCGCTTGTCGGTGAAGAAGCCCACCCACGGCTGCAATAACGAGGCAGTGATCTGGAAGGTCAGGGTGATCAGGCCGATCTGGGCGAAGCTCAGGTTGTAGTTGGCCTTGAGCATCGGGTAGATCGCCGGCAGAACCGCCTGGATCAGGTCGTTGATCAGGTGCGCCAGGGCGCAGAAACCAATGATGCTCATCACCAGCGGCGTGGCCGGGTTTGCCGGGCTACTCGCGCTGGAAGTCGGTGTGCTGCTGATGGCCATGGGCTGGATGTCCGTCTGCGGGTTGGGATCCGATTATCGTGAAACAAATAGATACGAAGCTACCTTTTTATTTGCGCGAGCCTTCCATCCGACACGTACTTGTAAATAATTCTCAATATATTTAGCATCCTTTCTCCTCTTCCCTGTGAACGCTGGGCGAAACCGCCCGCCCTCTGCGAGCAGACCGATCCCATGAGCCCGATGCCCGCCTTGCAGCCCACGCCCGACCCCGAGCAGGAAGCCCTGGACTGGTTCTCGCGCCTGCGCCAACCCGGCTGTGACGAGGCCCTGCGCCAGGCGTTCGCCAGCTGGTGCCAGGACCCGCTCAACGCCAGGGCGTATGCCCAGCTCGAAGCTTACTGGCAGCAGTTGCAGGTGCCGGCAGCCCGGCCACGACCACGGGTCGCCAAGGTGCGCCGCAGCCGTGCCGGGCTGTGCCTGGCGCTGCTGTTCCTGATGCTGGTGGCGGCACTCGCCTGGATTTACTGGCCGCTGATGCAGCGCCTGGGCAGCGAATTGCACACCGACAGCGGCGAACGCCGCAGCGTGCGCCTGGCCGACGGCTCGACCCTGCACCTGGACAGCGCCAGCGCGATGAATGTCGACCTGCGTGGCCGCACCCGCCAACTGCACCTGGTGCAGGGCCAGGTCTACCTGGAGGTGAGGCTCGATGGCCGGGCCATGGAGGTGCAGGTCGATGACACCCGGATCCAGGTGTTCGGCACTCGCCTGCAGATCGCCCGCCATGCCGAGTACGACGAACTGGTGGTGCTCAGCGGCAAGGCCGCGGTCCTGCAGGGCGGTGACCAGCGCATGGTCAGCGCCGGCGAACGGGTGACGTTCAGTGAATCCCGCATCAATTCCGTCGAGAAGATCGACGCCAAGCTGGTCGATGCCTGGCGCAACGGTCAGTTGAAGGCCCGGAACCTGCCGCTGGGCGAAATATTGGAGCGCCTGGCCAACTACCGTGGCCAGCGTGTCTGGATGATGAACGAGCCAACGGCCTACCAGCGGGTCAGCGGTGATTTCGACCTCGACCACCCGGCGCAGAGCCTCGAGCGCCTGGCCGCCGATCAGCAATTGCGCCTGCACAACCTGTTTGGCCACTGGCTGATCGTGCGCTGAAGCGCCCTTCTCGGCTAAGCGTTTGAAAGGTTGGAAAATTTTTTTGAAAACGTTGTTGACAGGATCGCGATTCGAGCTAATAATGCGCGCCAAGTTGGCTACATAGCTCAGTTGGTTAGAGCATAGCATTCATAATGCTGGGGTCCGGGGTTCAAGTCCCTGTGTAGCCACCACCTTCTAAAAGGGCTTATCGAAAGATAAGCCCTTTTTCTTTGCCCGCGAAAACGTTACTTCACTCCCGCCACCACCACGGCCAGCCCCAGGCCGATCAAGGCCACCCCGATTACCCGGTCAACCGTGCGCTGACGCTCGATCATCGCCGCACGCAATCGCGCACTGGAGAAGAACACCGCCACCAGGCTGAACCAGGCCCAATGGGCGAACGACATGAACGCACCATAGGCGAAGTCCAGCGCCAGCGGGCTGCCCGGCCGCACTACCTGGGTATAGGCGCTGACCACGAACAGCATGGTCTTGGGGTTCAAGGCGTTGGTCAGAAAGCCCGTGCGCAACGCGCTCGCCACACTGGACGCACCTTGCGACAGGCCGTCTAGCTCAATGCGCGTGGTATTGGTCAGCGACTTGTAGCCCAGGTAGAGCAGGTAGCCCGCCCCTACCACCTTCATGGCCAGGAACAGTGTGGGGGTTTGGCTGATGATCACGGCAATGCCGAGCACCGTGTACAGCACATGCACCTGCACACCCAGGGCGATGCCCGCCGCAGCGGCGAGACCGGCCTTGCGGCCTTGCGCGTAACTGCTGCGGGTAACCATGGCGAAGTCGGCACCAGGGCTGATGACGGCCAGGATGGTGAACAGGGCAACGGCGATGAGTTCGTTCACAAACAGGGATCCTCGATGAAAATTCACGGAAGATGGGATTATCCTGTTACCTGGAACGAGTAAAAATCGATTTATAGTCTGGCTAATCTGCTAGTTTTACTCACCTATCTGCATTGAATCGACTGGCCTATCGCGGGGCAAGCCCGCTCCCACGCGTGCTTCACGCCGCACTCGTGGGAGTGGGCTCGCCCCGCGATAAAGCCAGAACAGGCCAGCCCATGAAACAGCCTCCCCTTACCGCCTTTCGCTACTTCGACATCGCCGCCCGCACTGAAAGCTTCGTGCGCGCCGCCGAGCACCTGCATGTCACCCACGGCGCCGTCAGCCGCCAAGTGCGCCTGCTCGAGGAAAGCCTCGGCGTGGCTTTGTTCGAACGGCGCAACCGGGCAATCTTTCTCACCCCCGCCGGTCGCGAGCTGCACAGCACCACCCAGTCGATCTTCGAGCAATTGGAGGGCGCCGTGCAGCGCCTGCAACAGCAGGCTGAAGACAACGTGCTGGTGGTCTCCTGCGAGCCGACCATCGCCATGCGCTGGCTGATCCCGCGCCTGCCGCGCTTTCACGCCGCACACCCCGACCTGCAACTGCATCTGGTGGCGGCCGGTGGGCCGGTGGACTTCGCCCGTGGCGGCATCGACCTGGCACTGCGCCGGGACGACTTCCACTGGGATCGTCAGCTGCACAGCCTGAAAATCTGCGATGAATGGATCGGGCCGGTAGCAAGGCCAGACCTCAACGGCCAACGCCTGCTCCATAGCAGCACTCGCCCAGATGCCTGGGCGACGTGGCTGCGCCTGAGCGGCCAGCACCTCCCGCACAGGACACGCAGCGACTTCGAGCACTTCTACCTGTCGCTGCAGGCCGCCAGCGCCGGCATGGGGATGGCCATCGCCTCGGCACTGATGGTGTGCGATGAGCTGAACAACGGCCAGATGGAGGCCCCTTTCGGCTTTTTGCGCGACGGCTCCAGCTATCACCTGCTCAGCCCGCTACCACTGGACGACGGCAGCAAGCGCCAGCGCTTCGCCCAGTGGGTCGGTCAAGAATGCCGTATCTGCCTCGCTCACCTGGGCTTGCTGCAGAACGACGAACCGCCCCCGCCATCGCCGCCCCAGGTGCGATAGCCGGCCGTGTCGATATGGATGCGCCCCGAGGGGTAACGGCCAAGCCCCATGTTCCAGGCACGGCCGTGCTGCTGCCAGAAACGACACAGCGGGTTCGGGTCGGCCCAGGGCGGCAGCAGCAGGTCGACGGCGAAGGCGCGCATATGCGCGCTGCTCGGCGCGCCGCCGGCACAGGCATTGAGCCGGGGATCGCGGTAGGCCGACACCACTTCGAACTGACGCAGGACACCCTGCTGGTCCAGGGTCTGGATCAAGGCCAGCGTCGAGCGCACCGCCGGCCAATGGCTCGCCGGCGGCACCGCAAAGGGTGAAGCCTGGCACAGGCGCCAGTCCGAGGCCGAGCGCAGCAACTGATGGATCGGCACCACGCCATACAGCCGGGCGTCCACCAGCATTTCACGAAACCGGCGGTTCTCGTGGTCCCCGGCCCACTGGGCGAACATCCACACATCACGTTCATCGGCCTGGACCGTACCCAGCCCGACCAGCGCGCTAGCCAATAGCCATATCCTGGCGCTTTTCATTCCCCCACCTCTTCATCCACCATGGGCAGTCCGCCGTCCTGGCGGCCACTGACAAGGAGTTAAGCATGCACAAGATTGCTGTATCGGGCCTGGCCGCCCTCGCCTTCAGCGGCCTGGCCATGGCCGACGCGCAGATCGACCTGGGCGATGCCCAGCGGGTCACCCGGTTGTTCGCATACCCCAACAACTGCAACGTGATCTGCTACCGCGACTGGTCACTGGAGAAGACCGTCGAGCACTACCTCACTCAGAGCGTGCAGCGCGACGGCTATGCCAATGCCAAGGTCACGGTGAACCGCGACAACGACAAGCTGCACGCCAGCATCACCGGCGTGCCGGCCAGCTATATCGAACCCTTGCGCAAGCTGCTCGACAGCGGCGAGCTGGCCTACCAGGGCGCCACCCGCCTCAACCAGAAAGGCGGCTGGGACTATAGCTGGTACCTGTTCCTGCCCTTGGGCATGGCCCTGGAGAATCGCCGCAGCATCGAGTTGCTGCACTTCCCGCCGGACTATTCGCTGACCCGCTACCAGGACTACCTCAAGTCCAACACCACCGACCGCTGGGCGGAGCTTCTGACCTTCAATGGTATCGAGGCTACCCAGACCCCGGCCTACCAGACCATCGTCGACATCGCCCCGATCGCCGCGCCGGCCAGCGCCGGCAAGGACCTGGAAGGGGTCTACAGCTACTTCAACGACTACCAGGTGCGCATGGTCAAGGAAGTGACCCTGACCCACGATGGCAAAGGCGCCTTGCCGATGGTCGCGTTCGGCGCGCCGGTACGGGCCTGGATCCAGCAACAGTATGGGCCGAAGGTGAACGTGCTCGGCCTGGTGAGCATCAGCCCCGAGGCCAACAGCGCCAAGGTGCCCGTGCTCGGCGCCAACCACCCGAGCGCGATCTGGTACGCCGCCGACCCGAAAAGCTACGACGGCGACCAGGACAAGGCCGACGCGGCCGGTTTAAAGATGATGGGCCAGGACCTCTCCGCAGCCTGCTGGCAGGCCGGCATGGGGCGCAACCCCCAGACCGATGCCAAGCTCACCCTGGATGCCTGCACCAGCAAGTGGCAGGTCACCCAGAAGAAGCAGACCTGCGAACTGTTCTACCGCACCATTCGCGAGATGACCCCGGAGCAGGCGGCGGCCAAGTGCAATACCGGGGCGGTGACGCGCAGCTTGCGAGATCTGCGTAAACCAATCGAAGTGCAGCACCCAGAGATCTGAGTCACTTGCACAAGGGGCCGCGATGCGGCCCTATCGCCGGCAAGCCGGCGCCCTCACCGGGCGCCTGACGCCATCTTTGTGGGAGCTGGCTTGCCAGCGATGGGCGCGTAGCGGCCCCACTACAAGACAGCTCGCGAAATCAATCTTCGAGCAGCGTACAGGCCATCACCAGCGCATCTTCCCGCCCACCCGCCATCGGATAGTAGTCACGGCGCCGACCGACTTCATTGAAGCCATAGCGCTCGTACAAGCGATACGCCGACTGGTTGCTGGCGCGCACTTCCAGGAAACACTCGCGACCATTGAGCTGGTAGGCCCGCGCCATCAGGTGTTCGAGCAGGCGCAGGCCCAGGCCACAGCCCTGGTTTTCCGGCTTGACGGTAATGTTGAGCAGGTGCGCCTCATCGATGATCACGTTGATCACGCCGTGGCCGACCTGCTGCTGGCCGTCGAACATCAGCCACACTTCGTAGGACTTCAGTGCATCTTGAAAGATGCCGCGGGTCCAGGGATGGCTGAAGGCGGCATATTCGATCTTCAGCAGGGTATCCAGATCCGCCTCGGTCGCCGGGCGGAAACTGATCGAGTCACTCATTCAACACATTTCCAGCGCGCCATCAGCTGGCGCATGGCTTTCCAGACGTCCGCCTTGCGCTGCGGCTCGTCCATCAACAGTTCAAGGCCGGGCAAGGCCCAGGCATCGCCGAGCAGGTCGACCTTGAGTTCTCGGTAATAGGCTTCGTCGTCGGCCTGGCCGGCGAAGCGAATGGCCGGCAGGCCGATCAGCCACAGGCAGGCGCACGGCGCCTCTTCCAGGCGCGCGGCGATAAAGCCCTGGACAAAGTCCCGGGCGGCGTCCGGGCCCTGGTCCATGTTGCCGCGCATCAGCAACGGCCAGCGTACTGGCTCGCCAATGATCTGCGGGGCGTCCGGCAGGCCGGCGGCGCGTAGCATGTCCTTGAGCAGCAGGTAGGACGGGTCGCGGCTCTGGAACGGCTGGCCGGTGGCCAGTTCCACCAGCAGCAGACAGTCGCCGGCACGCAGCAACTGCAGGGCGAAGCGTGGCGGTGGCACAGGCGCCGGACGCGGCGCGGGGGGCTCTGCCTCGGCCTCGACCGGCTTGGCGGCGGGTTTCGGCGCACTGCCCGGGCGCGGGATCTCGATCTTCGGCCGCTCGGCACGCGCCTGAGGGGCTGCCGGGGTGGCGCTCGGCGCAGCTGCAGGAGCGGCCGGTCTCACCTCGAAGTCAACCTCATCGACCGGCGCCACCGGTAACAGCAGCTCTGGCCGCGACGGCGCGGCGAACGGCAGTTCGGCGCGCGGCAGCCAGTGCACCACTTGCATGGCGGACAGGTAGGCGCGGCGGCGGGACTCGATCAGCAAGGCGCGGGTATCCGGTGGATAGTCGAAACAGTCGGGCATTCTAACGCTGTTGACCTGGATGCGCCGCAACAGATTGTCGGCCATCGCGGGGCAAGCCCGCTCCCACGCCTGCCTTAGGACGTGGGAGCGGGCTTGCCCCGCGATGAGGCCGGTGAATCCCCCAAAAGGATCAGGGTTATCCCCATAACAGACCAAGGGGTGAAATCCTCCCCCCCGGATGCAGTACAATCGCCGCTTTTATTTGGCAACGAGTCGACCCGCCAATGATCGAACCCAAGCGCGTCCTGCGCGCCCTAGCCGAACACTGGGCCTTGATCGAGCCGCTGTGCGAGCGCTTCGACCAGGGCACCCTGAGCCTGGTCGAGCTGCGCCAGCAACTGGCCCGCCAGCAGGTGGAAAGCACCCCGCAGGACATCACCCAGCTGCTTGACGTGTGGATCCGCCTGGACATCCTGGTCCCGGTGGCCAAAAGCCCCAACCGTTTCGAGCTCAACGCGCAGATCCACGACTTCCTCGCCTACCTGCGCCGCGAGCACCGGCTGGGCCTGTGCCTGGAGATCGAGGCCTACCTGCGCCACCTGGAGCGCCTGGCCGGGCATATCCAGGACGCCTTCGACAACCGCGACAGCGACGACCTGGCGCGCCAGCTGCGCCTGCTCGACATGCGCGTGCGCGATGTACTGAAGAAGCTCGACAACGACGAGCAGGCGCTGGTGGCAGTGGCCGAGCGGGCCAAAACCAGCAACCGCCAGATCCCTCTGCGCCAGCGCTACGCCGAAGTGCTGGCGACCTGGGACGAGTACGTCGAGCCGATGATCCAGCTGGTCAACGCCGATGGCGCCTTCGAGCAGGGCGTGCGCAAGGTCGAGACCGTGCTGCTGCGCCTGCTGGGCGAGCAGGCGCGCCTGGGCCACCTGGTCGACGACGACATGCTGCTGCGCACCCACGCGCGCATCCTCGAGATGCAGACCAGCGCCCAGCTGACCCTGCGCCACGCCCGCGAGCTGCTGCTGCCGCTGCGTGAGGAGGCGCGCCGGCACAACGCCGTGACCCGAGGCGCCGCCCTGGCCCTGTCGGTGATCCGCAAGAAGGGCATCGACGCCGTGCCGCAGGCGGCCATGCCGATGTTCACCCGCCCGCAGAGCACCTTCCTCGGCAGCGCCAGCCAGGTCGAGGCCTACGTTTACGCCCTGGCCCGCTTCGAGCCCAAGCCCGCGCGCTTCCCCAAGGCGCACAAGACGCAAAAGGGCCCGCTGCCCCGCGCCCCGCGCACGGTCAAGGAAATGCTCGAACGTTGCGAAGACGCCCTGCCGCTACCGGACCTGATGGTCTGGCTGCTGGAACAGGAGCCTGAAGGCGCCACCGACGAACTGCTGTACTGGTTCTCGCGCCTGTCGCGCGAGAAACGCTTCAGCCGCGAGCGCCTCGATCGCCAGCAATACCTCACCCGCGAACACCTGGTCAGCCTGCGTTCCTTCGCCCTGACCTCCAGCCGCGACAAGCCGGCGACCACGACCGAATCCACCGCGAGCCCCACCCATGCATCTTGATCTTTCCGAACTGTCCCAGCTCGCGCCGATCTTCCGCGAGCTGTTCAAGGGCTTCCACGTCAGCCGCCGCGACCCGGAGCTGTACGCCCAGCTGTCGAACTTCCAGGACCAGTACCGCACCCTGTTCAAGGCCCTGGGCTTCGAGCTGGTGTGCGATACCCGCGGCTTCTACTACTTCGTCCCCGAGCAGGCCGCCGCGCAGGTCAACAAGACCGCCCAGCGCCTGTCGCTGTTCACTTTCATCCTGGTCGAGCACCTCGCCGACCAGGGACGTGACCCGATGGCCGTGCTCGACGGTGGCAGCATCGGCCGCGACGAACTGCCGTCGCTGCTGGACAAGTACCGCGACCTGTTCCTGCAGGCCGAGGTGCAGACCGTCGACGAGCTCGAAGAAAAGATCATGCGCCGCATGAGCCAGCTCGGCTTTGCCCACGAGGAAGGCGGCATCTACCGCTTCCTGCCGCCGATGCACCGTTTCCTCGACGTATGCCTGTCGGTCCAGCAGGACCGCGACCTGGCCGCCACCCTGCACAGCGACCTGCCGCTGCCGGTACCCGTGCTGGTGGTGGAAGAGACGCCCGAAGAACTCAACCGCACCGACGACCCGCTCGACCTCACCCCGTTCGACGGCGAGGAAAGCGAAGAGGATGCCCTGGCCCGGGCGATCCGCGAAGAGCAACAGGAGATTGACGCATGAGCCAGGAACGCTACGGCATCCGCCGCTTCGCACTGCTCAACACCGCTGGCTACAGCCTCGGCCTGTTCCCCCTGGAACACCCGCTGTCGGTCTATGGCGCAAACAACCTGGGTAAATCGGCGTCGATCAACGCACTGCAGTTCCCGATCCTGGCGCGCATGTCCGACATGAGCTTTGGCAAGTACAGCCTGGAGCAGTCACGCCGCTTCTACTTCGCCACCGACACCAGCTACATCCTCTGCGAGCTGAACCTACCCCACGGCCCGCACGTGATCGGCGTGGTCGGCCGCGGGCCGGGTGGCGGCTTCGGCCACCAGTTCTTCGCCTACCAGGGCGAACTGGACCTGGCCCACTACCAGAAAGACGATACCTGCCTGCGCCAGAAAGAGCTGTTCACCAACCTCGAGCGCCATGGCCTGAAGGCCTACGAGCTCAAGCCGGACGAACTGCGCCGGCTGCTGGTCGGCGGCCACACCTCGGTGCCGCTGGACCTGACCTTGATCCCGCTGCGCTCGACCAGCGAACAGAGCCTGAAGACCTTCCGCGCGCTGTTCATCAACCTGCTGCACATGCGCGAAATCACCGCCGCCAAGCTCAAGCAGCTGTTCCTCGACGCCTTCGAACACAGCCTGCGTTCAGGTAGCGTCGACTACATCGCCGCCTGTGAAGAGGCGTTCCGCGACGTGCGCCGCATGGAGGGCGACTACAACGCCCTGGTGGCTGCCGGCCCGCTGGTCGAGGCCCTGGCCGGCGGCGTGGCCCAGCGCGACATCCTGCGCGGCAAGCTGCACCGCATCTCGCCGCTGCTCGACAACCTGCTGGGCACCTGGCAGGAATACGCCATGGCGCGCAAGGAAGAGCTGGTAATCCAATCCGAGCACTACCGCGGCGAGCAGGACCGCCTGCAGAACGACCAGCGCGGCGGCACCCAGGAGCTGATGCGCCTGGAGCGCGAGATCACCGGTATCCAGCGCTGGCTGGGCGAGCTGTCGGTGCTCAAGCACCGCTTCGCCCTGGTCACCGACGTCAAGGTACTGGAGCAGCAGCTGCTGGCCGCCAAGGACGCCCACGATGAACTGGCCGGCGCCCTGGCCCAGTCGCGGCAGTTCTCCGCCGAAGACCTCGACGAGCGCGTGCGCGACCTGGAAAAACGCGTCAAGGCGGTCAAGCAGCAGCTCGACCACGCCGACAACAACAGCTACGCCCGCCTGCGCGAAGAGTTCTCGCAGCAGGACGTGGACCGCCTGATGCGCCTGTTCAACGGCGCGCTGTTCAGCCTGCCGATGGGTGACCGCGGCATCGAGCTGGACGACAGCGACGTGTGGGTGAAAACCCTGGAAGGCGTGCTCGACCGCTTCAAGGGCGAGCGCTTCGAAGTGCCAGGCCTGTCCATCGACATCTCGCACATTGACCCACCCGCGTTGCAGGCCTTGGCCGACCGCGCCGCCCTGCGCGACCAGAAGGAACGCCTGGAGAAAGAGCTCAAGCAGCTCAAGACCCAGCAAGCCGTGGCCCTCGACCGCGCCGCCAGCAAGGCGCAGACCGAGGCGCTGTACCAACAGGTGCTGGACGCGCAGAAGGCCCTGGAGGACTTCCGCCGCACCGAAACCCTGGCCGCCGAAGAGCCAGAAAAAATGGAGCAGCTGGGCCAGCTGGAAGCGGCCCAGGACGAGCTCAAGCGCTCCAGCGACGCCTTCACCGAGCGCGTCCAGCAGCTGTCGGCCAAGTTGCAACTGGTGGGCCGACAGATCGCCGACCTGGAAGCCAAGCAGCGCACCCTGGAAGACGCCCTGCGCCGTCGCCAACTGCTGCCGGCCGACCTGCCGTTCGGCACGCCGTTCATGGAGGCGATCGACGACTCCATGGACAACCTGCTGCCGCTGCTCAACGACTACCAGGACAGCTGGCAGGCCCTGCAGCGCGTGGACAACCAGATCGAGGCGCTGTACGCCCAGGTGCGCCTGAAGGGCGTGGCCAAGTTCGACAGCGAAGACGACATGGAACGCCGCCTGCAGCTGCTGATCAACGCCTACTCGCACCGCACCGAGGAAGCGCTGACCCTGGCCAAGGCCCGCCGCGCCGCGGTCACCGACATTGCCCGGACCCTGCGCAACATCCGCAGCGACTACGACAGCCTCGAGCACCAGCTGGCGCTGTTCAATCGCGAGATCAACAAGCGCCAGGTGTCGAACCTGGAGAGCTTCCGCGTGGTGCTGGCACCGAACAAGGAAGCGCTCAAGCACATCGACCAGATCATCCACAGCGCCGGCCAGTACGAGGAAGGCGAGACCCTGTCGGTGTTCGACCTGACCCAGAGCGCCGAGCAGGATCACAAGAACGAAGAGGCCAAGGAGTACCTGGCGCGGCTGGTGGCGGCCAACCACAACCAGCTGGGCCTGAAAGACCTGTTCGAACTGGCCTTCGAGATCACCAAGATCAACAGCCAGCCGGTGATCCACGCCGACATCGATGGCGCCGCGTCCAACGGCACCACCATGACCATCAAGGCGCTGACCAACATGTATCTGTTGCTGCACCTGATGGACCGCGACCTGGCCGGGCGCATTCGCCTGCCGTACTACCTCGACGAAGCGGCGGACATCGACGAACGCAACCAGGCCGCGTTGCTGGAGACCAGCCAGCAGCTGGGCTTCGTGCCGATCCTGGCGAGCGTGAAGCCGCAGGTGTCGGCGCGGGTGGCGATCGACCTGGAAGGTGGTAGCGGGCCGAACGGCATCTACATCGACGAGGCGGACTGGAAGTACATCAGCCGTCGCGACGAGGTGAAGGCGATCGTGCGTGAGGATGAGGCCGAGGAGTTGGCCTGATTCAAACCGAAAAGCATCGCGGGGCAAGCCCGCTCCCACAGAGCCTTGTGGGAGCGGGCTTGCCCCGCGATCATTTCAACCGGCTGTTACTGTTGAGCCCAAGGCACGATCGGAATCGCCGTCACCGCATTCTGCGGGCTGCCTTCGATCACGCGGTCGCTGTACACGAGGTACACCAACGTATTGCGCTTCTTGTCGAGAAAACGCACCACCTGCATGGTCTTGAACACCAGCGAGGTGCGTTCCTTGAACACCTCCTCGCCATCCTTGAGCTCACCCTTGAAGTGGATCGGCCCGACCTGACGGCAGGCAATCGACGCTTCGGCACGGTCCTCGGCCAGACCCAACCCACCTTTCAGGCCGCCGGTCTTGGCCCGCGACAGGTAGCAAGTCACGCCATCGACCTTCGGGTCGTCGAACGCCTCGACGACGATGCGGTCATTCGGCCCGACGAACTTGAACACAGTGGACACCTGGCCGATTTCCTCGGCCTCGGCCAGCATCGGCAGCGCCAGCGCGGCGGCGGCAATCAATCCTTTAAGCACTTGCATCTCCTTCAGACCAACACCAGGTTGTCGCGGTGCACCAGCTCAGGCTCGGCGCTGTAGCCCAACAGGCTCTCGATGGCATCGGACGGCTGGCCGATTATCTTCTGCGCTTCCAGGGCGCTGTAGTTGGCCAGGCCACGGGCCACTTCCAGGCCGTCGGGGCCGACGCAGACCACCATCTCGCCACGGCGGAAGCTGCCTTGCACGGTCTTCACGCCGACCGGCAGCAGGCTCTTGCTCGATTCGCGCAGGGCCTTTACGGCGCCAGCGTCGAGCACCAGGGTGCCGCGGGTCTGCAGATGGCCGGCCAGCCACTGCTTGCGCGCGGCGAGCATGCCACGCTCGGGCGACAGCAGGGTGCCCAGGCGCTCGCCGGCCTTCAGACGGTCGAGCACGCGCTCGATACGACCACCGATGATGATGGTGTGCGCACCGGAACGGGCGGCCAGGCGCGCGGCGCGCAGCTTGGTCTGCATGCCGCCACGGCCCAGGGCGCCGCCGGTGCCGCCGGCCACGGCGTCCAGCGACGGGTCGTCGGCGCGGGCTTCGTAGATCAGCTGGGCTTCGGGGTTGTTACGCGGATCGGCGTCGAACATGCCGTCACGGTCAGTGAGGATCACCAGCAGGTCGGCTTCAACCAGGTTGGCCACCAGCGCCGCCAGGGTGTCGTTGTCGCCAAAGCGGATTTCGTCGGTGACCACGGTATCGTTCTCGTTGATCACCGGCACCACGCCCAGGTCGACCAGGGTACGCAGGGTGCTACGGGCGTTGAGGTAACGCTTGCGGTCGGAAAGGTCGTCGTGGGTCAGCAGGATCTGCGCGGTGTGCTTGCCGTGCTCGCCGAAGCTCGACTCCCAGGCCTGCACCAGGCGCATCTGGCCGAGCGAGGCGGCGGCCTGCAGCTCGTTCATCGCGCTCGGTCGCGTGGTCCAGCCCAGCTGGCTCATGCCCGCCGCCACGGCCCCGGAGGAGACCAGCACCAGTTCCACGCCCGCTTCACGCAGGGCCACCATCTGCTCGACCCAAACCGCCATGGCGCCCCGGTCGAGGCCCTTGCCGTCGGCGGTCAGCAGCGCGCTGCCGATCTTCACGACCCAGCGCTTGGCGCCAGTCACCTTGCTTCGCATCTTCTCTTCCAACCTATGTCGAATCTGTAGATACCTTGGATACAAAAACGCCGCTCCAGAGAGCGGCGTTTAGTGTACTGCAACCGATCAGTCGCGCACGTAAATGATTTCCGGGCCGTCTTCGTCGTCCTCGAAATCATCCCAGTCGTCATCGTCGCCGATGTCGTGCACGCTCTTGACGCCGGTGCGACGCAGGGTGCGGGCGTCGTCCAGGGCCTGCAGCTGGGCACGGGCTTCGTCTTCGATACGCTGGTCGAGCTCGGCCAGCTCTGCGGCGTAGGCCGGGTCGTTGGCCAGGCGGTCGGCGCGGTCTTCGAGATAGCGCATCAGGTCATGGCTGAGCTTCTCGGTGCCCTGCTTGGCGATAGCCGAGATCACGTACACCGGGCCATCCCAGTTCAGGCGCTCGACCACTTCCTTGACGCGCTCGTCACGCTCGTCGTCCATGATCATGTCGGCCTTGTTCAGCACCAGCCAGCGCTCACGGTCGACCAGCGCCGGGCTGAACTGCGCCAGCTCGTTGATGATCACCTCGGCGGCGTCGGCCGGGCTGCTGCCATCCAGCGGCGCCAGGTCGACCAGGTGCAGCAGCACGCGGGTACGGGCCAGGTGCTTGAGGAAGCGGATACCCAGGCCCGCGCCTTCGGAGGCGCCTTCGATCAGGCCGGGGATGTCGGCGATAACGAAGCTCTTCCAACGATCGACGCTGACCACGCCCAGGTTCGGCACCAAGGTGGTGAACGGGTAGTCGGCGACCTTCGGCTTGGCAGCCGAGACCGAGCGGATGAAGGTGCTCTTGCCGGCGTTCGGCAGGCCCAGCAGACCGACGTCGGCCAGGACTTTCATTTCCATCTTCAGGTCGCGCTGGTCGCCCGGCTTGCCTGGAGTGGTCTGGCGCGGCGCACGGTTGGTGCTCGACTTGAAACGGGTGTTGCCCAGGCCGTGCCAGCCGCCTTGGGCGACCATCAGCTTCTGGCCAGGAGTGACCAGGTCACCGATCACTTCCTGGGTGGAGGCGTCGATCACGGTGGTGCCGACCGGCACGCGCAGGAACAGGTCCTCGCCTTTCTTGCCGGTGCAATCGGTGCTGCCGCCGTTCTGGCCGCGCTGGGCCTCGTGGTGGCGGGTATAGCGGTAGTCGACGAGGGTGTTGAGGTTCTCGTCGGCCACCATGTACACCGAGCCGCCGTCACCGCCGTCGCCGCCGTTGGGGCCACCGTTCTCGATGAATTTCTCGCGGCGGAAGCTCATGCAACCGTTGCCGCCGTCACCGGCTTTTACCCGGATCGATACTTCGTCTACAAACTTCATTCAAAACCGCCTCTCGTCGGACGACGAGTCGAAAACCAGAAAACCATGAGGCTCTTGCAAAAATGAGCGCGGCGGCCCCGCACGAACCAGAAACCAACGCCGGCAGCCCAGACAAACAGCTTTGCAAGAGGCTCACCACAAACGAAAAAGCCCCGTCGCATGACGGGGCTTCTGGAGCGACGTCGCGATTAAGCGGCGACGATGCTCACGTAACGGCGCATGAACTCGCCTTTCTTCTCGAACTTGATCACGCCTTCGATCTTGGCGAACAGGGTGTGATCCTTGCCCATGCCAACGCCGTAGCCAGCGTGGAATTCGGTGCCGCGCTGACGGACGATGATGTTGCCAGGCTTGATGACCTGACCGCCATACATCTTCACGCCAAGGCGTTTCGATTCTGAGTCGCGACCGTTACGAGTACTACCACCAGCCTTCTTGTGAGCCATGGTTCAATTCTCCAATAAATTCAGGGGATCGGGGCGATTAAGCCTGGATACCGGTGATTTTGATTTCGGTGAACCACTGGCGGTGGCCCATGCGCTTCATGTGGTGCTTACGACGACGGAACTTGATGATGCGAACCTTGTCGTGGCGGCCTTGCGAAACGACTTCGGCCACTACTTTAGCACCAGCAACAACTGGAGCACCGATGGTGACTTCTTCACCGTTGGCGACCAGCAGAACGCGATCGAAGGTCACGGATTCGCCAGTGGCGACTTCCAGTTTCTCGATCTTGAGGAATTCACCTTCAGCGACTTTGTACTGCTTGCCGCCGGTAACGATTACTGCGTAAGACATGGTATTTCTCCGATAATCCTGCTCACCCAGCGCTTTATATGATGAGTATTGGCTGGCATGGCTGCACAGGGCTGGAACGGCCCGGTGCAATTGCGTAAGGCAGGTGCTGCCCAGGAAGTTAGGGTGCGCGATTGTACGCAACCCCATAAATGCTTGCAAGTACCGGCCCGGGGCCACGGCCACCGCGCCTTGACACACCGGTACCTGCGACCTAGCATGCCGCGCAACCTCAATGGAGCAGCCGATGCAACCCCAAACCTTCTACCGCGCGGTAGCTGATGACTTCAGCGCCGTCGACGAGATCATCAAGAAGCAGCTGACCTCGCGCGTGCCGCTGGTATCGAAGATCGGCGACTATATTACGTCCGCCGGCGGCAAACGCCTGCGCCCACTGCTGGTGCTGCTGTGCGGCAAGGCCCTGGGGCGCGAGGGCGACGACCTGCGCCTGCTGGCGGCGACCATCGAGTTCCTGCACACCGCCACCCTGCTGCACGACGACGTGGTCGACATGTCCGGCATGCGCCGTGGCCGCTCCACCGCCAATGCCCTGTGGGGCAACGCGCCGAGCGTGCTGGTGGGCGACTTCCTCTATTCGCGCTCGTTCGAAATGATGGTCGAGCTGGGCTCGATGCCGGTCATGCAGATCCTCTCCAAGGCCACCCGGGTGATCGCCGAAGGTGAAGTGCTGCAGCTGTCGCGCGTGCGTGATGCCAGCACCACCGAGGAAATCTACATGGACGTCATCCGCGGCAAGACCGCGATGCTGTTCGAAGCCTCGACCCACAGTGCCGCGGCCCTGGCCGGCGCCACGGACGCGCAGCGCGAAGCCCTGCGCACCTTCGGCGACCACCTGGGGGTGGCCTTCCAGCTGGTCGACGACCTGCTCGACTACAAGGGCGACTCCGAGACCCTGGGCAAGAACGTCGGTGACGACCTGGCCGAAGGCAAGCCGACCCTGCCGCTGATCTACACCATGCGCGAAGGTACCGCGGAGCAAGCCGCGCTGGTGCGCCAGGCGATCCAGAAGGGTGGCCTGGAGGACCTGGAGCAGATCCGCATCGCCGTCGAGGCGTCCGGCGCCCTGGACTACACCGCGCAGATGGCCCGCGACTACGTCGCCCGCGCCATTGCCTGCCTGGAAGTGCTGCCGGCCAGCGAGTACCGGGATGCACTGGTAGAGCTGAGCGAGTTTGCAGTAGCGCGTACGCACTGATACATCGCATCACCCCTATCGCGGGGCAAGCCCGCTCCCACGCCAGCACATCATGGCGTGGGAGCGGGCTTGCCCCGCGATGCTTTTGTGCAGGAAATCACTAAACCCTATACAATGTGCGCCTTTACCCGCCTGTACTTGAAAGGAAAAGCCGTGAGCACTCTGCCACCCTGCCCCCAATGCAACTCCGAATACACCTATGAGGATGGCACCCAACTGATCTGCCCCGAATGCGCCCACGAGTGGTCGGCCAACGGCGAAGCCGAAGCCGCCAGCGACGACGTGGTGAAAAAGGATTCGGTCGGCAACGTCCTGCAGGACGGCGACACCGTTACCGTGATCAAGGATCTCAAGGTCAAGGGTTCGTCCCTGGTGGTCAAGGTCGGCACCAAGGTCAAGAACATCCGTCTGTGCGACGGCGACCACGACATCGACTGCAAGATCGACGGTATCGGCGCGATGAAACTCAAGTCCGAGTTCGTGCGCAAGGTCTGATCGCCTGCCCTTCGGGGCTGCCCAACGGGCGGCCCTGACAGATCCTGCAACAGGATCGCCGGGACCATTCGGAAGAATTCTTCCAATAGTCTCTTGCTATTTTGATAACAAGAATTATTCTCATTGGAACCGCTATCCAAGGAGAGTAGCCATGACCTATCTGATCGACGCCTGGCTCGACCGCCCCCACCCTTACCTGCGTATCCTGCATCGCGAGACTGGCGAAGTCTGCGCCGTGCTCGAGGAAGACGCGCTCGATGAACTGCGCGACCAGGGCGACCTGGACCTCATGGGGCTGAATTCGAGTGAGCCAGGAGTGCTCAAGGAACTGGTGAGGAACCTGTTCCTGTTTTGCTATGCGCGGGCATTGCGCCCGGGGGGAACGGATTGGAACTGAATTTAGCAGGCCTGCCCCCATCGCCGGCAAGCCGGCTCCCACACTGATCGCAACGACCTAAGGTCTTGTGCTGTTCCTGTGGAAGCGGGCTTGCCCGCGAATGGGCCGCAAAGCGGCCCCGAAGGTATTACAGAACGTCGAGCAGCTCGACGTCGAACACCAGGGTGCTGTGCGGCGGGATGCTGCCGACGCCCTGGGCGCCGTAGGCCAGTTCGCTCGGCACGTACAGGCGCCATTTGCTGCCGGCGTTCATCAGTTGCAGGGCCTCGGTCCAGCCGGCAATCACGCCGCCAACCGGGAATTCGGCAGGCTGGCCACGATCGTAGGAGCTGTCGAACACGGTGCCGTCGATCAGGGTGCCGTGGTAGTGAGTACGCACGTTGTCTTCGCGGGACGGCTTGGCGCCGTCGCCTGCGGTCAGCACTTCGTACTGCAGGCCCGAGGCCAGGGTCACGATGCCTTCACGCTTGGCGTTGTCAGCCAGGAATTCCTTGCCGGCGGCAGCGGCGGCTTCGGCCTTGGCAGCAGCTTCGGCCTGCATCACTTCACGGATGACCTTGAAGGCCGCCGACAGGTCTTCTTCGCTGACACGGCTGTCGGTGCCGTTGAAGGCGTCGGTCAGGCCGGCGACGATGGCGTCCAGGTTGACGCCCGGTGGCGGGTTGTCGCGCAGCTGGCCACCCAGCTGACGGCCGATGCCGTAGCTGACGCGGGATTCGTCGGTGGACAGGATGAGTTCGGACATTGGCGTGCTCCGCTTGAGGGCGCACTGCATCCGCGCCCTGATGAAAAGGGCGAGCAGCCTAGCACACTGGCGCCGCGCGAAGCAGCTACCAGGCCGAACGCTGGGAAATCGGGACTTTGAGGTCTTCTTCCGGGTGCGTGCCCATGCCGCACATCTCGTCCTGCACGGACCAGTGCACCAGGTTCAGCGACAGCAGGGGGATCGATTGCAGAAGCAGGCGCGCATCCTCGACCGAATGCACGCGCAAGCGTTGACCACGCGGGTCGTCGAGTGGGTGGGCGCGGCCCTTGACCCGGGCCTCGAGCAGGTAATCACCGCCTTCGATGGCGATCAGGTTGAGTTCGTCGACATGGCCAGCCCTGGCCTCGGTATTGAGCTGATGCAGGTTCATGGGCGCACCTCGCTGCGGGAACCACGCATGAGTGCTCATTTTTTGTACAGACCTGCTAAAAGTACAAGCCACCATCCGTCAGGAGCTGAAAAGCATCGCGGGACTAGCCCGCGATGAGAGCAGACGATCAGTGCTTGGTGATGCGATCCAGGTAACCCATGACGAATGCCGAAATGACGAAGGTCATGTGGATGATCACATACCACATCAGGTAGTCGGTGGAGATGTTCTGCGCATCCATGAACACCCGCAGCAGGTGGATCGAGGAAATGGCGACAATCGACGCGGCGACCTTCATCTTCAACGACGAGGAATCCATCTTGCCCAGCCAGTTGAGCTTTTCCTTGCTCTCGTCAATGTCCAGCTGCGAGACGAAGTTCTCGTAGCCGGAGATCATCACCATTACCAGCAGGCCGCCAACCAGCGACATGTCGATCAGTGACAGGATCACCAGGATCAGGTCGGCTTCGGCGAGGGTGAAGACATTGGGCAGGACATGGATGATTTCCTGGAAGAACTTCAAGGCCAGTGCCAGCAGGCCCAGCGAGAGGCCGAAGTAGATCGGGGCGAGCAGCCAACGCGAGGCATACATCGCGTTTTCGAGGATACGTTCCATGGACAGTAGGGGACTCGTGAGGTGACTGGAAAAGCGAGCGCGAGTATATCCAGCCACCTGTGACAGCAAAAGCCTGCGGTCAGTTGCCGCAGGCCCGATACATCCTCGATACCCTATCGCCGGCAAGCCGGCTCACACAGGTCAAGTGTGTGGCAGCTTGCGGGCAATGAGATCATTGGATCAGGTTTCGGGATGGAACTGATAATCCCCAAGGTTCCGGCAACGTTCACCATTGATCCGACGCAACTGCGCCTGCAGGTGCAGGCACCAGATCTGCGGATCTTCAGCGACCTGATAGCCATGAAGGGTAAGGCTGTCGACGATGGCGTTCATCACCGATTCGGCCACCATCGGCCCATGGAATGGGCCTTGGGCCTTGATCGCCGAGGGTTGTTCACCGGCCATGCCGGCGGCGAACAGCAAGGTCCACATGCCATTGTCCCCGGCCAGCGGACGGATGCTGCATTCGATGCGGGTCACCAGGCCCAGGCACTGGCGGGTGAGGCTGAGGTTGCGCATGGCGGCGTCCCCTCTGTAAAGCCCTGTTCAGCCTGAAACCATCAGGCTGTTTCCATCCTGAACCCTGACAACGTCCTTAAGTTCCACTGTAGCCGAGCCGAGGCGAAAGTTGGAAAACTGGCGCTGAACGGTAGCACTTAGCCTCCAGCGCCAGTTTATTGACTTAAGCGGGCTTGGCCTGGGCGATGACCTCCTCCAGGCGCTCTTTCTCGGCTTCCTTGATTTCTTCTTCGCTGATCATTTCGGCAATCACCCGCAAGCGCTCGACCACTCGGGCGTTGACACTGCCCTCGGCGAACTCGCCCTTGTCATCCATCTCACCAGCCTCCTCGCCAACCAGCAGGCTCAAGGCTTCGTCGGCCTGGCTTACGGCATAGACATGGAAGCGACCGGCCTCGACCGCCTGCACCACCCGCTCATCGAGCATCAGCGTAGCGACGTTGGCACGCGGGATGATCACCCCTTGCTCACCGGTCAGGCCACGGGCTTCGCAAAGACGGAAGAAGCCTTCGATCTTCTCGTTGACCCCACCGACCGCCTGCACCTCGCCAAACTGGTTGATCGAACCGGTAATGGCGAAACACTGCTTGAGCGGGGTGCGCGACAACGCCGAGATCAGCGTGCACGCCTCCCCCAGCGAGGCGCTGTCACCATCGACGTAGCCGTAGGACTGCTCCAACGCGATGCTCGCCGAGATCGCCAAGGGGAATTCCTGGGCATAGCGGCTGCCCAGGTAGCCGGTGAGGATCATCACACCCTTGGAGTGGATCGGCTGCCCCAGGTTGACCTCGCGCTCGATGTCGACGATGCCGCTGCCGCCCGGGTAGACGGTGGCAGAGATGCGCGCCGGCATGCCGAACGCCGAATCTCCGACCTCGAGCACGGTCAAGCCGTTGCACTTGCCGATTGCCGCGCCTTCGGTGTCGATCAGGATGATCCCGGCGAGCATGTCGTCGAGCACCCGCTGCGACACCCGTCCGGTGCGCTGGGCCTTGGCCTTGAGGGCCCGCTCGATGTGGCCGGCGTCGGTCATGCTCTCGCTGGCCAGCTGGCGGATGAAGTCGGCCTCGCTGACCAGCTGGAACAGGTCGCCGATACGCGCCGACAAGCGCGACTGGTTCTCGGCCAGGCGAGCGCTGTAGGTGGCCAGGCGTGCCACCGCATCGCTGGTCAGCGGCGCCATGCCTTCCTCGTTGGTGCGGGTGCGCAGCAACTGGGCGAACTGCTCCAGGTTCTCGTCGACCATGGGCATGTCTTCATCGAAGTCCACCAGCACCCGGAACATCTCCTGGAAATCCGGGTCATGGTCCTGCAGCGCGTAGTACAGCTGGCGCGAGCCGATGATCACCAGCTTGACGCTGAGCGGGATCACCTGCGGCGTCAGGCTCACGGTGGCGACACGGCCCAGTTCACCCAGCGGCGACTCCATCTTCAGTTTGCGCGACTGCAAGGCACGCTTGAGCGCGTCCCAGACAAAGGGCTCGCCGAGCATCTTCTCGGCTTCAAGAATCAGGAAGCCGCCATTGGCGCGGTGCAACGCACCGGCGCGAAGCTGGCGATAGGAGGTGTACAGCGCCCCCTGGTCGGTGCTGTATTCGATGCGACCGAACAGGTTGTCGTAGGTCGGATGCGGCTCGAACACCACCGGAGCTCCACCTTTGCCCGGGTGGCCGACCACCAGGTTGGGCGCGTACTGCTCCTCGAGCATCTTGCGCGCCACCGCGTCGGTCTTGCTGTCATCGACCAGTTGCTCGACCACGGTGCGCAGCAGGTTCAATTGCAGCGATTGCAGGTAGGCGCACACCGCGGCGTTTTCCGCGTACTTTTCCGACAGCGGCGCCAGCAGCGGCTGCAGGGCGAGGGTGATGGTCTCCTCGTTGAGCTGGCGCAACTGGTTGTTCGATTCACGTTTCCATTGCGGCAGGCTGGAGAGTTCTTCGTTCAGGCGCTCCTCGAGCTCGGCAATGTCTTCGTGGAAGCGCTCGCGCAACTCCTCAGGCAGTTGGGCAAATTCGGCTTCGTCCAGCGCCTTGCCATCGGCCATGGGGGTAAAGGCGACATTGCTGCTGTCGCGGTACAGCGCCACGTCCTTCTCCAGCGAGGCACGCTCGATCACGTCCAGCGCCCGGTCATAGCGCTGGTTGAAGGCGCGGTCGATGGCGCTCTTCTTCTGCTGGTAGGAAGGGTGCTCGAACACCGCCGGGAACGTGGCCAACAGGTTGTCGATCAGGCCGTTCATGTCGGCGAGGAACGCCTGGGCGCTGCCAGCCGGAAGTTCCAGCGCGCGTGGCTCGCGGGAGTCCTCGAAGTTGTTGACGTACAGCCAGTCGGCCGGGGTGTGCTGGCGCTTGCCCTCGGCCTTGAGGTAACGCTTGACGAAGGAGAACCGGCCCGTGCCGGGCTCGCCCATCACATACACGTTGTAACCGGGGCGCGGCATCGCCACGCCGAACTGCAGGGCCTCGACGGCACGCTCCTGGCCCAGCACACCACGAAACGGCTCCAGATCGTCGGTATTGGAAAAAGCAAACTGTTCAGCGGAGAAACGCCGGGTCAGGGCTTCTGGCGCGAGACGCAGGCGCGAGGCGACAGGATCGGGCATTGGGTTTCCTTACTTCGGCGGGGCGGATGAAAGGCATTCTGGCGCTGCCAGCGCGCAGCGGCAAGGCTCCGTGGGACTTTATGTCACAGCCCAAGCCAGGCAATCACGCAAGCAATTTTTCGCAATAAACAACGCAACCTTTGGATCGTGCCTAAACTCCAAGCTGCGCAGGGGGATGGAAATCCTCCCGCCCTGGCAACCGCGTTGCCAGAACCCTGACCATTGGTACGTCACTTGAGAAAGAGAACAACGCTATGAAACGGATTCTTCTGGGTACTCTGTTCGCCGCTGTCTCGATCAACGCCATGGCCGAAGCGCCAGGCGGCCCGAACTGCGGCTGGGGCAACCTGCTGTTCGAGGGCCAGCGCGGCACACCGGCCCACTTCCTGGCCTCCACCACCAACGGCACCTCCGGCAACGCAACCTTCGGCATGACCTCGGGCACCAACGGCTGCTCGACCAAGGCCGCACTCACCTATGGCGGCAAATCCTGGTTCGCCATGAACGGCATGATGAACGAGCTCTCCGAAGACATGGCCCAGGGCCAGGGCGAAGCCCTGACTACCTACGCCGTGGTCCTCGGTGTGGCGCCTGAAGACCGCGCGCATTTTGCCGCCGTCACCCACGAGCACTTCCAGCAGATCTTCAGCAGCGCCGACGTGACTGCCGAGACTGTCCACTCCAACACCCTGGCGGTGCTCAAGAGCGATCCGCAACTGGCCAAGTACGCCACCGAGGCCTGAGTACCACGCCTCCCGCCCCGGTACCGGGGCGGGTTTGGCGCTTCACCTTCGGCATCATCAGGATGTAGTTGCCCGACATGCTCAAACGCCTCGCTTCCCTGGCGCTGATTGTCAGCGCACCGCTTCATGCCACCCCACAGCTTGACCCGGCCCGCGTCCAGCAGTTGGCGGCCACGCCATACTGGATCGCCATCGGACACTACGAGACTGCCAAGCTTGGTGGTTGGCGCAGCTATGTGGACGACCCGCGCTTCTTTCTCGCCGAGGATGGCGCGCACCACCCGGATCAGGAGCTGCAGGCCACGGTCGCCGCGCTGTATGCCCCGGCCAGCCTGGGCGACAAGCACGCCCAGTGCGTGTTCCCCGCGCGGACCCGCTGGCTGCGCGAACAACTGGCCCTCACCGATCTGCCGAGCCCGGCCTGCCAGGAATTCGATACCTGGTACAAGTCGATCGACCCGCACAGCGCGGCGCTGATCTTCCCGGCGGCCTATCTCAACAGCCCGTCGTCGATGTTCGGCCATACGCTGCTGCGCATCGACCAGTCCAATACCCAGCGTGACGACACCACGCTGCTGAGCTACGCGATCAACTTCGGCGCCTACATCGAGGGCAGCGACAACAGCATCCTCTATGCCTGGAAAGGCCTGATGGGCGGCTATCCCGGGCTGTTCGCGATGATGCCCTACCAGGAAAAGCTGTCCGAGTACCGCAGCCTGGAAAACCGCGACCTGTGGGAGTACCAGCTGGACCTGACGCCCGAAGAGACCGGGCGCATGGTCGAGCATGTGTGGGAACTCAAGCAGATCAAGTTCGACTATTTCTTCTTCGACGAGAACTGCTCCTATCGTCTGCTGGAGCTGTTGCAGGTGGCACGCCCCAGCCTGGACCTGACCTCGCAGTTCCCGCTGACCGCCATCCCTACCGACACCGTGAAGGCGGTGAAACAGTCCGGGCTGGTGGCGGACGTGCGCTACCGCCCGTCCCGCGAGCGTGAACTGCTGGCCCGTGCCGAGCCGCTGGACCATGAAGAAAAGCAGCAGGTGCTGGCCATCAGCGCCGACACCGCGCAGTTGCAAAGCCCCTCTTTCACCGCCCTGCCCCGCGACCGCCAGGCGCTGGTGCAGGATGCCGCCTATCGCCTGGAACGCTACCGCGCCAATGGCCAGGAACGTGATCCGGCCCAGGCCGGCCGCAGCTATGAACTGCTCAGGGCGATCAACCGCAACCCGCCGCCGCCATTGCAGATCGAGCGGCCCGGCCTGCCGGAGGACGGCCACCAGTCGCGCACCTGGCAACTGGGGGTGGGGACCCGCGAGGACCGCGCCTACGCCGAGTATGGCCTGCGCATGGCGTACCACGACCTCAACGACAACATGGACAGTTTCCCCCTCGGCGCGCAGATCGAGATCCTGCAACTCAAGCTGCGCCAATACGAGGGCAACGACTGGCAGGTACAACGCCTGGACCTGGCCACCATCCGCTCGCTGACACCGCGCAACGAACTGCTCAAGCCCTGGTCGTGGCAGGTCGCCGGTGGCCTGGAACGCGTGCCGGGCAAGCATGACGACGAGGTGCTGGTCAGCCATGTCAACGGCGGCGCCGGCGGCACCTGGCAACTGGGTGACGACCTGCTGGGCTTCGCCTTGGGCACGGTGCGGGTCGAGCATCACAACGACTTCGCCGAATTCATCTCGCCCGCCGCCGGGTTCAATAGCGGACTGTTGTGGCGCAACCCGCTGGGCAACCTGACGCTTGAGGCAAAGGGTGATTTTTTCACCAACGGCGAAGTGCGGCGCAGCGTGAGCCTGAACCAGCAGTGGGAGATCAGCCGCGACCTGGGCTTGCGGTTGAGTGCCTCGCGACAGTTCAGCCACCTGGCCACGGCGCAGAACGAGGTGATGCTGGAGTTGAAGTGGTATCAGTACTGAGCACCTGGGCCGCTTTGCGGTCCCAGTCCCGGTGCAATCCTTCGACAGCGTTTTGACATCGTGCCAACAATTCCCGACCTAGACTTTGCGGTATCAATCCGAGGGTCCTGTGGTCATGTCGCGGTACTGGTTAGGCTTGTGCTTCTTGCTGCTGGCGGGTTGCGAAACCACCCATGAACAGATGGTCAACCAGGGCTACCCGCCCGCCTACGCCGACGGCTTTCAGGACGGTTGCAGCAGCGGTCGCCAGGCCGCCGGGCTGATGGCCGGGGACTTTCGCAAGGATGTCCCCCGCTACCTGCACAACCGCCAGTACGAAAGCGGCTGGGACGACGGCTTTCGCCAGTGCCACGCCATGCAGTCCAACGAAGACCTGCGCGAGTATCGCGAACGCTATTGGGACGAGCGTGACCGCGACTGGCAGCAAGAGAAGGATCAAGGCGCCGCACGCGCCTATCGCCGCAATTGACGTCGCAAACGGACAACTATTGAAACCCGCAGCCTGCCACCATGGTCTCCAGCACAAGGAGGCCAACCATGAGCCGAGCATTCGTCAATGAAGACCAGGCCGCCGCCCAGGCCAGCCAGCCGGTCGAGCGCCTGGTCAGCGATCAGCCCAACTACGTCACCGCCAACGGCCTGGCACAGTTGCAGCAGCGAGTGGCCGTGCTCAATGCATTGCGCGCCGAGCTGCAGGCCGAGGGCGATGCCGACAAGCAGCGGCTGGCCGATACCGAGCGCGACCTGCGCTATTTCACCGCCCGGGTACAGAGCGCGCAGGTGGTACCTGCTGCAACGTCCACGGAGAAGGTGCAGATCGGCAGCCTGGTGCGGTTCATCGATGAGCATGACCAGGAGCATCAGGTGCAACTGGTGGGCGAGGATCAGGCCGATGCCGCCCAAGGGTTGGTCAACTGGGGCTCGCCGCTGGGGCGGGCGCTTCTGGGGGCCGGGCCAGGCGATGAAGTGTTGTGGCGAAGGCCGGCGGGGGACCAGATGATCGAAGTGCTGGCCATTCTGGGTGAGTGCTGAAATCACCGGGGCCGCTTCGCGCCCCTTTCGGCGCGAAGCGGCCCCAAGTTCTCGAATCAGACCACGCCCTGGGCCAGCATCGCGTCAGCTACCTTGACGAAGCCGGCGATGTTGGCGCCCTTGACGTAGTTGATGCTGCCATCGGCCTCTTCGCCATAGTGCACGCACGCATGGTGGATCGACTGCATGATGTGGTGCAGCTTGCTGTCCACCTCCCCGGCCGTCCACAGCAGGCGCATGGCGTTCTGCGACATCTCCAGGCCAGACACGGCCACGCCGCCGGCATTGGACGCCTTGCCCGGCGCGTACAGGATGCCGGCTTCGATGAAGATATCCACAGCCTCCAGGGTGGTCGGCATGTTGGCCCCTTCGGCCACGCAGATGCAGCCATTGCGCAACAGGGTACGTGCGTCTTCGGCGCCCAGTTCGTTCTGCGTCGCACACGGCAGCGCGATATCGCACGCCAGGTTCCAGGGCGCCTGGCCTTTGCGGAACTCCAGGCCGAACTGCTCGGCCAGCTCGCTGATGCGGCCGCGCTTGACGTTCTTCAGCTCCATCACGGCCTCCCACTGGGCGTCGGTCAGGCCGGCTTCGGCGTACAGCGTGCCTTCGGAATCGGACAGCGAGATCACCTTGCCGCCCAGGTCCATGACCTTGCGCGCCGCGTACTGGGCGACGTTACCGGAACCTGAGATCGCCACGCGGCGACCGTCGATGCGCTGGTCGCGGCGCTTGAGCATCTCTTCGGCGAAGTACACGCAGCCGTAGCCGGTGGCCTCCGGGCGGATCAGGCTGCCGCCATAGGTCATGCCCTTGCCGGTCAGCACCGAAGTGAACTGGTTGGCCAGGCGCTTGTACTGGCCGAACAGGAAGCCGATCTCGCGGGCACCGACGCCGATGTCACCCGCCGGCACATCCAGATCGGCGCCAATGTGGCGGTACAGCTCGCTCATGAACGCCTGACAGAAGCGCATCACTTCGGCGTCGCTCTTGCCCTTCGGGTCGAAGTCCGAGCCGCCTTTGCCGCCCCCCATGGGCAGCGAGGTCAGCGAGTTCTTGAACACCTGCTCGAAGGCCAGGAACTTGAGCACGCCCAGGTTGACCGACGGGTGGAAGCGCAGGCCGCCCTTGTATGGGCCGATGGCGCTGCTCATCTGGATGCGGTAGCCGCGGTTGACCTGGACCTTGCCCTGGTCGTCGACCCACGACACACGAAACAGCACGGCGCGCTCGGGTTCGACCATGCGTTCGAGAATGCCTGCCTGCAGGTAGTGAGGGTTGGCTTCGAGGAAAGGCCACAGGCTGCGCAGCACCTCCTCAACGGCCTGGTGGAATTCGGGCTGGGCCGGGTCGCGTTGTTGCAGTCGGGCCAGGAAATCGTCGACAGATTCGATCATGGTAGACATCTCACCAAGAGAGGGATTGTTTTTGGTTTTTTCGGGAATGTACCAAGAACCAATCGCACTGGAACAGGGCGCAATGTCGTTTTTATGAAATTAATTGGTGCGTTTTCTATAACTGTATACAAGTTTTCCGCTGTACTCGTGAAAGCGCACTTGCTCCCTGCTTTCCTGTAACGCAGCAACCGCGGGGCAAGCCCGCTCCCACGCCAGCCATCCCAGTGCCTGTACGCCGGGCACAAAAATGGGGCCCCTGAGGGCCCCATCGTTGTGCAGCGAAAACCGGCTTACTGGGCCAGTTTCTTGTGACGCACACGGTGCGGCTGGGCAGCAGCATCGCCCAGGCGCTTCTTGCGATCGGCTTCGTACTCGGTGTAGTTGCCTTCGAAGAACACCACGCTGGAGTCGTCTTCGTACGCCAGGATGTGAGTGGCCACACGGTCCAGGAACCAACGGTCGTGGGAAATCACGATGGCGGCGCCCGGGAAGTCCAGCAGGGCTTCCTCCAGCGAACGCAGGGTTTCGACGTCAAGGTCGTTGGACGGTTCGTCGAGCAGCAGGACGTTGCCGCCCTCCTTCAAGGTCAGGGCCAGGTGCAGGCGGCCACGCTCACCACCGGAGAGGTCCTTGACGAACTTCTGCTGGTCGCCGCCCTTGAAGTTGAAGCGGCCGACGTAGGTGCGAGACGGGATCTCGTAGCTGCCGATGCGGATCTGGTCGGAGCCGTCGGAGATCTGCTGGAACACGGTCTTGCTGCCGTCCAGGTCCTCGCGGCTCTGGTCGACGCAGGCCAGCTGCACGGTTTCACCGATCTCGATGCTGCCCGAGTCCGGCTGCTCCTTGCCCATCAGCATGCGGAACAGGGTCGATTTACCGGCACCGTTACCACCGATCACGCCAACGATGGCGCCCTTGGGCATGGCGAACGACAGGTTGTCGATCAGCACGCGATCACCGTAGCCCTTGGTGACGTTCTTGAACTCGATGACCTTGTCGCCCAGGCGCGGACCTGCCGGGATGTAGATCTCGTTGGTCTCGCTGCGCTTCTGGAATTCCTGCGACTGCATCTCTTCGAAGCGCTGCAGACGGGCCTTTGACTTGGACTGACGGGCCTTGGCGCCTTTGCGCACCCACTCCAGTTCCTCTTTCATGGCCTTCTCGTGGGCGCTCTGCTGCTTGGATTCCTGCGCCAGACGGTCCGACTTGGCTTCCAGCCAGCCCGAATAGTTGCCTTCGTACGGGATGCCGGCGCCGCGGTCCAGCTCGAGGATCCAGCCGGCGACGTTGTCGAGGAAGTAACGGTCGTGGGTGATCGCCACCACGGTGCCGGGGAAGTCGTGCAGGAAGCGCTCCAGCCAGGCTACCGAGTCGGCATCCAGGTGGTTGGTCGGTTCGTCCAGCAGCAGCATGTCGGGGGCCGACAATAGCAGGCGGCACAGGGCCACGCGGCGCTTCTCGCCACCGGACAGGTGCTCGATCTTCGCCTCCCAGGCTGGCAGGCGCAGGGCATCGGCGGCGACGTCCAGCTGGCGCTCGAGGTTGTGGCCGTCGGCGGCCTGCAGGATGGCCTCGAGCTTGGCCTGTTCGGCGGCCAGCTTGTCGAAGTCGGCATCCGGGTCGGCGTAGGCGGCGTAGACCTCATCCAGGCGAGCCTGGGCGTCCTTGATCACGCTGACCGCTTCCTCGACCACTTCACGCACGGTCTTGCTCGGGTCCAGCTGCGGCTCCTGGGGCAGGTAGCCGACGTTGATGTCGGGCATCGGACGGGCTTCGCCGTCGAATTCCTTGTCGACGCCCGCCATGATCCGCAGCAGGGTCGATTTACCCGCGCCGTTCAGGCCCAGCACGCCGATCTTGGCGCCCGGGAAGAACGACAGGGAAATGTTCTTGAGAATTTCCCGCTTCGGCGGCACGACCTTGCTCAGCCGATGCATGGTGTAGACGTATTGAGCCAAAACCAAGCCCTCTATCAGATAGGTAAAGACACGCGCCCCGGTATTGGCCAGGGGATGTGATTACGGGGTCATTGAACAAAGTGGGCCATTCTACGCCAAGTCGCGGCATTGCACAGATGAGGTAGATGGCGGGACCGCTCGGCGGCCTTCGCGGGGCAAGCCCGCGCCCACGCCGGCACGGGTGGGGCGGGCTTGGCGCGGGCTCAGACGTGTGACTGCCTGGCCTTGCCACGTGGCAGGCGGCAACGGTCCGATTGCCCGGCCAGGCGCGCGGCCCAGGCGGACTTGACGCTGAAGCCGCCACTGCGGGCAGGTTTGCCAGCCGGCTTGCTCACGGCCTTGGCAGGCGCGGCAGTGGGCTTGGCGGTGGGTTGAGCGGCAACCTGTGCGACCGGCTCGGCGGCAGCCTTGGCCGATTTGCGCAACTCGGCCAGCGACGGCGTCTTGTTGGCACTGGCGGCAGCCGCGTCCGGCTTGGCCAGCGAGCGCTGGCAGGTCTTGCAGGATACGTCCTCGGCCACGGCAGTGCTGACCAGCGTCTCACTGCTACGCCCGCAGGCGGAATCGAGGCCATTGGTGGAATAGTGGGTAACCAAAACCGTACATCTCCGATGCGTTGACTATGAAGCGGGCGGCATTCTCGCACAGGTTGCAGGGACTTGCCGAACCGGCATGACCAACTGCCGCCCGGCATCGGACATGCGGACTGGCACTTTGCCATATTTGAAGGCATGCTAGTCGGCTTCCCGCATGCGTCTTATAGTGCGCCCAGCAACCACGGCACGGGCCGTGCATGCCGCGAGAACGCAACCCCTGCCATCGTCAGCCCAATCGCAGGACCCAACGCTTGACCAATCTCACGCAACCGTCATCCCTGCGTCCTGCCGATTCCACGGCCGGCACACACCTGCGTGGCTCGCTCAAGGGGGCTTTGGCCCTGCTCGCCCTGGTTCTGCTGGGTCTGCTGCTATGGCAACTGTTCGCCCAGTTCCGCCATACCCAGGACGACCTGCGCCAGCAAAGCCTGGCCACCAGCGCCGAACTGGCCGACCACCTGAGCCTGAACATGGCGCTGAAGGCCCAGCAATCGTTGAACCTGGTCCAGCCCTACGTCAAACCTCCGGCGCCTGCCGCCCTGCCAAGCCTGCTCGCCACCTTGCAGGCCCGCCTGCCGGCCCTGCGCGACCTGGCCTGGCTTGACGCCACCGGGCAGGTGCGCAGTGACACCCTCGCTGGCTCACCCGACCGTCAGCTGATTGACGACCTGCTGCAACTGAACCAGGGCCGTGCATTTTTCTATGGCAACGATGCCGACAATCAGCGGGTCTACCTGCTGCTGCGCCAGCCGACCGAGCAAGACCGCGGCTACTGGTTGCTGCGCCTGAGCCCCGACTACTACCAGGAGCTGACCCGTCATCTTGACGGCCCCACCCATCCCTTGTGGCTGCTGGAAAACAGCCGCAGCGGCGCGGTCATCGAGCGCCATGGGGACCGGCAGACCAGCGAAGAGCCTCTGCAAAGCGTGATGCTTGCCTTCATCGACAACAGCACCTGGCAACTGCGTGGCCTGTTCGATGCCGGCCTGGCCCGCGACAGGCTGCTGCCGGCGCTGCTCGGCAAATGCGTGCTGGTGCTGTTCTGCGCACTGCTGCCGGTGCTGGCGCTGATCAACATGCGCCGCCGCCAACGCGCCTTGCAGGAAGACCGCCGGCGTTACCAGGAAATTTTCGAGGGCACCGGCGTGGCCCTGTGCGTGCTCGATCTTTCGAGCCTGCCGGGGCAGCTCGACCGCTACCACCTGCGCAACCGCGCCGCGCTCAAGCAGAGCCTGGCCCTGGACACCAAGCTGCGCCGCTCGCTGCTCACGGAGCTGAAGATCACCGAGATCAACCAGGTGGCCCGCCAACTGCTCAACGTCGACTGCCACGAAGGCGCCTGGCAGCGCCTGATCGATGGCAGTGGCGACGGCCGCGACAGTGTCGGCATGCAGTTGATCGACGCGTTGATCGAAGAGCGCCCGCAGCTCGAGCTGGAGGTGCGCCTGCCGGCCCCGCTGGGCGGCGAACTGCACTTGTGGCTGATGGCCCGCCTGCCACAGCAGCGTCGCGACTACCAGGCAGTGATCCTGAGTATCAGCGACATCACCAGCCGCAAGCAGGTGGAGCTGTCGCTGCTCGAACGCGAGGGCTTCTGGTCGGACGTGGTACGCACCGTGCCCGACCAACTCTACGTGCAGGACGTTGACAGCCAGCGGATGATCTTCAGCAACCGCCACCTTGGCCAGACCCTGGGTTACGACCGCGCGGAACTGGCGCAGATGGGCGACCGCTTCTGGGAGATGCTCCTGCATCCCGGCGACGCCGAGCACTACCGCGACCTGCGCCAGCAGCAGCGTGACACCGGCTACGGCCAGTCACTGCACTGCCAGCTGCGCTTCCGCCACCGCGATGGCGGCTGGCGTTGCTACGACATCCGCGAGCAGGTGCTGACCCGCGACAGTGAAGGCCTGGTCACGCGCATCATCGGCGTGGGCAAGGATGTCACCGTGCAGATCGAGGCCAGCGAGTCCCTGCGCGACAGCGAACAGCGCTACCGCATGCTCGCCGAGAGCATCAGCGACGTGATCTTCTCCACCGACAGCCAGCTGCAGCTCAACTATGTCAGCCCTTCGGTGCAGGCGGTGCTTGGCTACCAGGCCGACTGGATCTTCGCCAACGGCTGGCAGTCGATCATTGCCAACCCGGCCCAGCTCAGCGGTGTCTACAACCTGCTCGAGCGCGTCAGCCAGGTGCTGGACGACAGCACGCAATTGGCCCAGTTACGCAGCACCCTGCCCACGCAGTTGTTCCTGTTCGACTGCCTGCGCGCCGACGGCCGCAAGATCCCCATCGAGCTGCGCCTGGTGCTGGTGTGGGACGAACACGAGCGCTTCGAGGGGGTGCTCGGCGTGGGCCGCGACATCAGCCAGCAACGCCGGGCCGAAAAAGACCTGCGCATGGCCGCGACCGTGTTCGAGCACTCCACCTCGGCGATCCTCATCACCGACCCGGCCGGCTATATCGTCCAGGCTAACGAAGCGTTCACCCGCGTCAGCGGCTATGCCGTGGCCGAGGTGCTCGACCAGCTCCCCGGCATGCTCACCGTCGAGCAGCAACAGAACGCCCAGCAAGGCTACGTGCTCAAGCAACTGAGCCAGCGCGGCAGCTGGGAAGGTGAGGTCTGGCTGAAGCGGCGCAACGGCGAGCACTATCCGGCGTGGGTAGGCATCACTGCGGTGCTCGACGATGAAGGCGACCTGGCCAGCTATGTGTGCTTCTTCACCGACATCAGCGAACGCAAGGCCAGCGAGCAGCGCATCCACCGTCTGGCCTACTACGACGCCCTCACCCACCTGCCCAACCGCACGTTGTTCCAGGACCGCCTGTACACGGCCCTGCAACAGGCCGAGCGGCAGAAGGCCTGGGTAGTGCTGATGTTCCTCGACCTCGACCGCTTCAAGCCGATCAACGACTCCCTTGGCCATGCGGCGGGCGATCGCATGCTCAAGGACATGGCCGAGCGCCTGCTGGCCTGCGTCGACGACGACGACACCGTGGCGCGCATGGGCGGCGACGAATTCACCCTGCTGCTGCAGCCCAAGGCCAGCCGCGAGCAGGCGCTCAACCGCGCCATCCATGTCGCCGAGCACATCCTCGACGGGCTGGTCACTCCCTTCGTCCTGGAAAACCGCGAATTCTTCGTCACCGCCAGTATCGGCATCGCCCTGAGCCCCCAGGATGGCAGCGAGCTCAGCCAGCTGATGAAGAACGCCGACACGGCCATGTACCACGCCAAGGAGCGCGGCAAGAACAACTTCCAGTTCTACCAGGCGGACATGAACGCCAGCGCCCTGGAGCGCCTGGAGCTGGAGAGCGACCTGCGCCATGCCCTGGAGCAGAACGAGTTCATCCTCTATTACCAGCCGCAGTTCAGCGGCGACGGCAAACGCCTGACCGGTGCCGAGGCGCTGCTGCGCTGGCGTCACCCAACCCGCGGCCTGGTGCCGCCGGGCGACTTCATCCCGGTGATCGAGGAACTGGGCCTGGTGGTCGACGTCGGTGACTGGGTGCTGCGCGAGGCCTCCCGCCAGCTCAAGGCCTGGCACCAGCAGAAAGTGCGGGTACCCAAGGTGTCGGTGAACATTTCCGCCCGGCAGTTCTCCGACGGCCAGCTGGGCACCCGCATCGCCACCATCCTCGATGAAACCGGGCTGCCGCCGGCGTGCCTGGAGCTGGAACTGACCGAAAGCATCCTGATGCGCGAGGTCAACGAGGCCATGCAGATCCTCGACAGCCTGAAGAACCTGGGCCTGAGCATCGCGGTCGACGACTTCGGCACCGGCTACTCGTCGCTCAACTACCTCAAGCAGTTCCCCATCGACGTACTGAAGATCGACCGTACCTTCGTCGATGGCCTGCCCGAAGGCGAGCAGGACGCGCAGATCGCCCGGGCGATCATTGCCATGGCCCACAGCCTCAATCTCGCGGTAATCGCCGAAGGGGTTGAGACCCACGAGCAGCTGGAGTTTCTGCGCGAGCACGGTTGCGACGAGGTGCAGGGCTACCTGTTCGGCCGGCCGATGCCGGCCAACCAGTTCGAGGCACAGTTCAGCAACGAGACGTTGTTCATGTTCCAGTAGTCGCTGCGCGGGCCCTTCGCCCCCACGCAGACCTCTTAAGAGCCTGGAAAAAACCGGACCTAGAAGTCAACTCCAGCCCAGTCGCCACGCGGCCTGCAACATGAAGCCCATTGGTCCGCGACTTGATGCCACTTCATATGCCAGCGGCGAATCAATCGGTTAGAATGCTCCCCCAATTCTGCCCGATCCTTGAGGACCGCCATGTTCAGCCGTGATTTGACCATTGCCAAGTACGACGCCGAGCTCTTCGAAGCCATGCAGCAAGAAGCCCTGCGCCAGGAAGAGCATATCGAGCTGATCGCTTCGGAAAACTACACCAGCCCGGCGGTCATGGAGGCCCAGGGTTCGGTTCTGACCAACAAGTACGCCGAAGGCTACCCAGGCAAGCGCTACTACGGTGGTTGCGAGTACGTCGACGTCGTCGAGCAGCTGGCCATCGACCGCGCCAAGGAGCTGTTCGGCGCCGACTACGCCAACGTCCAGCCGCACGCCGGTTCCCAGGCCAATGCCGCCGTCTACCTGGCCCTGCTGTCGGCCGGTGACACCATCCTGGGCATGAGCCTGGCCCACGGCGGCCACCTGACCCACGGTGCCAGCGTTTCCTCCTCGGGCAAGCTGTACAACGCCATCCAGTACGGCATCGACGCCAACGGCCTGATCGACTACGACGAAGTCGAGCGCCTGGCTGTCGAGCACAAGCCGAAGATGATCGTTGCCGGCTTCTCCGCCTACTCGCAAGTGCTGGATTTCCCACGCTTCCGCGAAATCGCCGACAAGGTCGGCGCCTACCTGTTCGTCGACATGGCCCACGTGGCCGGCCTGGTCGCCGCTGGCGTATACCCGAACCCTGTGCCGTTCGCCGACGTGGTCACCACCACCACCCACAAGACCCTGCGCGGTCCACGTGGCGGCCTGATCCTGGCCCGTGCCAACGCCGACATCGAGAAGAAGCTGAACTCCGCCGTCTTCCCGGGCGCCCAAGGCGGCCCGCTGGAGCACGTAATCGCCGCCAAGGCGATCTGCTTCAAGGAAGCCCTGCAGCCTGAGTTCAAGGCCTACCAGCAGCAGGTCGTGAAAAACGCCCAGGCCATGGCCAGCGTGTTCATCGAGCGTGGCTTCGACGTCGTCTCCGGCGGCACCGAGAACCACCTGTTCCTGCTGTCGCTGATCAAGCAGGAAATCTCCGGTAAGGACGCCGACGCCGCCCTGGGCAAGGCCTTCATCACCGTCAACAAGAACTCGGTGCCGAACGACCCACGTTCGCCGTTCGTCACTTCGGGCCTGCGTTTCGGCACCCCAGCCGTCACCACCCGTGGCTTCAAGGAAGCCGAGTGCCGCGAACTGGCCGGCTGGATCTGCGACATCCTGGCCGACCTGAACAACGAAGCGGTGATCGACGCCGTGCGTGAAAAGGTCAAGGCCATCTGCAAGAAGCTGCCGGTGTACGGCAACTGATTGGCAGACGCCTGAAATGAAGAAGCCCGGCCTTGTGCCGGGCTTTTTCATGTTTGTGCTTCATCGGGCTGGTGCGACATCCGGCACGAGACGTATTTCCACGCGCTGCCCCAAGGCCCTGGCTGCGCTGGCCAGTGTTGCCAAGGTCATGCCAGCGTCAGTCTGATCCAAGGCTCGATCGACCGCCGCCCGGCTGGTGTGCATACGCTCGGCCAAGGCCTTCTTGCTGATCTTTTGCTGCTTCATCGCCTGCGTCAGTTGCCAGGCGATCACCCGTTTCAGCGCAGCCGCCGTGACCTCTTCGAGGATGCCCTCTTCGGCGAGAAAATCATCGAAGTTCGAACCGATATGCGGGTTCATGTAGTTGACCTCCGTAAGCTGGCCTTGCGTTGCCTGGCCAGAGCCAGATCTGCTGAAGGCGTTTTCTGGCTTTTCTTGATGAATCCATGGAGCATGAACATCACGCCATCCATGATCGTGAACAGTACACGGGCAACGACATGCCCCATGTCGATACGGATTTCCCAAAGCCCGTGCTCCAGCTTTCTGACCAAGGGCATGCCAAGTGGCCATCCCAACTGAACGGTCTTGATTTCCATGCCAATCAGATAGCGTTCTTCACGTGCCAAGCCCTTTAGCCACTCCCTCACGGGCTCATTACCCGACGCACTACGGAAGAACTGCACCTTTATTTTTAGATCCGACGCGGCCAAGTGTACCAAAAAAAGTACCTCCTGCAAGCGGCCACCTCGACTGGCCTGATCGCTGAAACGAGGCCAAAAAAATGCCGCCTTACGGCGGCATCGAACAGTCGGCTGTATCTCAATCAGGCGTGGCTCAAAGCTTCGAAACCAGACCGAATCCTTTCTTCCGGCCGCTCATCGGCATTGAACACCATCACGCTTTCCCGCAGCTCACCTTCCTTCCACTAGGTGTCCCAGTCGAGCCGGCTCGACTAGATCGGTCTTGCTTAGCAGCAGGCGGTCGGCGAAGTCGACCTGGACTTGGGCAATGCCCAGGGTTCAGGTGCAGCTCGGCACGGGCGGCGTCGACCAAGCTGATATGCCATCGAGGATCTAGCGCTCGCGCAGCTCTTCGTCGATGAAGAAGGTCTGCGCCTACAAACCTTGAACGTAAGTGTTTAACCCTCCGCGATACACCAAGGTATCTCTGACATTCTCCTCGGAAAACTACCTCGACCAAAACACCCGACTTCGGACATACCTAAGTTTCCCTCCAATGCACACTGCTTGCTCCAAACCATTACGGGAAGTGTTTGACATGGCAGTCGCTCGAAATCGATACACCAATTACAGGAGCATGATTCAGCGGTCCGAGACGGATTGGCAGACATCGTATGCCAAGCATCTTTCCGGCTTACAGGTTCAGGTTACTGCCAGGAATCCACTTCAATTACTAAATACTCAACCATGACCAAACGGCGAATTCTCTACTTCAGTTGCTTAGCCGTACTGTTGTGCCAGTCAGGTATAACCTTCTACCTACCCATGCTCCCAACTATTGCTGATGACCTGAATGCAACAGATGAATTCGCCGCACTCAGCCTGAGCCTGTTTCTTGTGGGAATGGGGACATGCGTAATGCTGTGGGGTCGGTTGGGAGCCACTCTCGGTTCAAGCCGTATGCTGACCTGGACGCTACTCCTCTACGGCTGCTGCACATTACTGCTCGCAGTATCACCAGGTGACTGGGCATTCCTTGTCCTACGCCTGCTTCAGGGAGCGTTGGCGGGCGGTATATCAGTTGCAGCTCGCGCGTTAATGGTCGAGCAGTATGATGGCAAGGATCTGACACGAGCCTACAGCAGCCTTTCACTTTGCTTCGTACTCTCCCTCGGAGCCTCCCAGTTTATCGGGGCTATGATTGCCACACTCACGAACTGGCGGGTGGCCATGCTTGTCGTCGCGATACCTTGCGTACTAATGGCCACAGTGAAGGGGCTGAATGTAACGGCTCACCACAGGGGGCTTCCGTATCGAGCAGGTGAGAGCACCAGCCTCCATAAGCTCATTGTGCAACCGCGCTTCATTCTACCTGTGCTGGCTGGAGGCTTGGGGTACTCCATCATCGTCGTATTTAGCAGTACAGCGCCCTTGCTTCTTCAGCAGTCTTTCAATTGGTCGATGTGGGAATATGGTCTGTTGGGATGGCCAATCAGCATTGCCTATCTGCTCGGCACCCGTCTGGCCAGTAACCTTGCAACCGGTGATAATGAAATACGGATGCTTCGATATTCGAGTGCCTTGCTGTTATTTGGTGCACTCATCATGCTTATTGCATCATCACTGTTGAAGGGTGCGGCGTACGCGATCTGGCTTCCTTATTGCCTGATGCTTGTAGCTCAGGGAATTGCATACCCAGTGAGCCTGTCATTGGCTAGCAGGCAGTCAACGGGAGCTGCGTCCCCCGCCATGGCACTTATTGCTCTTGTTCATCAACTGCTGGCGGCTTTGGCGAACTTGATATCCAGCACCTTGGACACCAGTGCCGTTATGCTGGTTATGTTATGCGTTGGATTGGCATCACTCGCCTGGTTGGCGACTCGCGCCAGCCCCTGAACGCCATCGTTTCTTGCAGGCTGAATATTCTTGATAAATTGCATCAATAGCCAAATTAGGCACTGCTTGAAAAAAATGCCGCCATCAGGCGGCATGAGCAAATCAGATACTTCTGCCCCTTTAACTCAAGGCCTCAAACCCTGCCCGAATCTTTTCCTCCGGCAGTTCATCGCCGATGAACACCATGACACTTTCCCGCAGCTCGCCTTCCTTCCACTCGGCGTCCCAGTCGAAGCCGTACAGCTTCAGCACTCCCTGGAACACCAAACGGCGATCTTCACCCGCGATATTCAACACGCCCTTGTAGCGCAACAGCTGTTTGCCGTGCTCCTCCAGCAGCTCGTTCATGAAGTCGCTGAGCCGATCGATATCCAACGGCGTTTCGGTGCGCAGCACCAGCGTCGAAATGCGATCCGGGGTGGCGGGTTTGAGGACCGGGCGCAAGCTGGGCCCGGGGCTGATGCCCAGGTCCGGGTTGAGGTTGAACCCCCGCACATCGAGCAGCTCGGCCAAGTCGATACGCCCATGCTCGACCACGCGGATCGCCGCCCGGCCATTGATGCGCGCCAGGCGCTCGCGCAGGGCATCGACCACCTGCGGCTCGACCAGATCGGTCTTGCTCAGCAGCAGGCGGTCGGCAAAGCCGACCTGGGCCTGGGCGATGGCCTGGGTCAGGTGCAGTTCGGCGTGGGCGGTGTCGACCAGGGTGATGATGCCATCGAGGATATAGCGCTCGCGCAGCTCTTCGTCGATGAAGAAGGTCTGTGCCACGGGTGCAGGGTCGGCGAGACCCGTGCACTCGATCACCAGGCGATCGAAGGCGATCTCGCCGGCGTCCAGGCGTTCGAGCAGCAGGTACAGGGCACGGGTCAGGTCGCCATGGATGCTGCAGCACACACAGCCGTTGGCCAGGGTCATCACCTGCACCGGTTCATCGCCCAGCAGTTGGCTGTCGATGCCTGCCTCGCTGAACTCGTTCTCGATCACGGCGAGCCTCAGGCCGTGCTCGGCCTTGAGCATATGTTTGAGCAGGGTGGTCTTGCCGGCGCCGAGAAAGCCGGTCAGCACGGTAACGGGAATCGGCGTTTGCACGCGGTTGTCTCCTGCAGCTGAAAATGAAAGTGGGAGCCCGGTTGCCCGGGCTCCCACTGGTTCATGCGTGTCGCGGGTTCAACAGCACTTGGGCCCGGACTTGCCACCATAACGCGCTTCCTGGCGCTCGCGGAAGAACGCCTCGTAGCTCATCACCGGCTTGTCCGGGTGCTTGGTCTGCATGTGCTCGACATAGTTGTCGTAATCGGGCATGCCGACCATCAGGCGGGCGGCCTGCCCCAGATACTTGCCCAGTCGACCCAGGTCGTTGAACATCGCGGCATTCCTCTCAAGCGTCAGGCAAAGCCTGGAACGGGGTTTCCTTGTCGCTGCGCTCCTTGCGGCCCCAGGCGGCATAGCCGACCTTGAGGGCGAAGAACAGGATGCTGAACACCACCACCAGGAACAGGATCGTCAGGCCGGCGTTGGTGTAGGCGTTGAAGATCACATGCTGCATCTGGCCGATGTCCTTGGCAGGCGCCAGCACCTGGCCGGCGTCCAGCGCGGTGCTGTACTTCTTGGCCAGGGCCAGGAAGCCCACAGCCGGGTTCGGGTCGAACAGCTTGATCAGGCCCGCGGCGGTGGTGCAGATCAGCAGCCATACCGCAGGTACCAGGGTGACCCAGATGTAGCGTTGACGCTTCATCTTGATCAGTACCACGGTGCCAAGCATCAGGGCGATACCGGCCAGCATCTGGTTGGAGATACCGAACAGCGGCCACAAGGTGTTGATCCCCCCCAGCGGATCGATCACGCCTTGGTACAGCAGGTAGCCCCACATCGCCACGCAACCGGCGGTCGCGAGCAGGTTGGCCCCCCACGACTCGGTGCGCTTGAGCGCCGGGACGAAGCTGCCCAGCAGGTCCTGTAGCATGAAGCGCCCGGCACGGGTACCGGCGTCCACGGCGGTGAGGATGAACAGTGCCTCGAACAGAATGGCGAAGTGGTACCAGAACGCCATGGTGTTCTCACCCGGCAGCACCTGGTGAAGGATTTGCGCGATACCAACCGCCAGTGTTGGCGCACCACCGGCACGAGCCAGGATGGTGTGCTCCCCGATGTCACGGGCGACCGCCTCCAGTTGCTCGGGGGTAATCAGGAAGCCCCAGCTGCTGACGGTCTGCGCCACCGAGGCGACGTCGGCACCGACCACTGCGGCCGGGCTGTTCATGGCGAAGTACACGCCAGGCTCGATCACCGAGGCGGCAACCATGGCCATGATGGCGACGAACGACTCCATCAGCATGCCGCCGTAGCCGATGTAACGGGCGTTGGTTTCGTTGTCCAGCAGCTTGGGCGTGGTCCCCGAGGAGATCAGCGCGTGGAAGCCGGACACCGCGCCGCAGGCGATGGTGATGAACAGGAACGGGAACAGGGTGCCCTTCCAGACCGGGCCGGTACCGTCGGTGAACTGGGTCAGCGCCGGCATCTTCAGCTCGGGCGCGATGATCAGGATACCGATGGCCAGGCCGACGATCGTGCCGATCTTGAGGAAGGTCGACAGGTAGTCGCGCGGCGCCAGTACCAGCCACACCGGCAGCACCGCGGCGACGAAACCGTAGCCCACGAGCATCCAGGTGATCTGCACGCCAGTGAAGGTGAATGCCGGGCCCCACACCGGATCCGCGGCGATCTGGCCCCCCAGCCAGATCGACAGCAGCAGCAGGACCACGCCGACGATGGAGATTTCACCAATGCGGCCCGGGCGGATGTAGCGCATGTAGATGCCCATGAACATCGCGATCGGGATGGTCGCGATCACCGTGAACATGCCCCACGGGCTCTCGGCCAGGGCCTTGACCACGATCAGCGCCAGCACCGCGAGGATGATGATCATGATCAGGAAACAACCGAACAGGGCGATGGTGCCGGGAATGCGGCCCATCTCCTCACGGACCATGTCGCCCAGCGAGCGGCCGTTGCGACGGGTGGAGAGGAACAGGACCATGAAATCCTGCACCGCGCCGGCCAGCACCACGCCGGCGATCAGCCACAGCGTGCCGGGCAGGTAGCCCATCTGCGCGGCGAGCACCGGGCCCACGAGCGGGCCCGCGCCGGCGATGGCGGCGAAGTGGTGGCCGAAGAGGATGTGCTTGTTGGTCGGGACGTAGTCCAGGCCATCGTTGTTGAGTACCGCGGGCGTGGCCCGGCGGGGGTCGAGCTGCATCACCTTGGTGGCGATGAACAGGCTGTAGTAACGGTAGGCAACCAGGTAGATGGCCACTGCCGCGACCACGATCCACAAGGCGTTGATCGCCTCACCGCGACGCAGGGCAACCACACCCAGCGCGCAGGCCCCTATGACTGCCAGCGCCAGCCACGGAATGTGGCGTAGCAGGCTATTATTGTTGTTCATGGTTTACTTCCAGCTGGTGGATTGGAAAGACCGCCCATCGAGTCTAGGGCCAGTCAAGACGCATTGCCACACTTGCTTTGGTCTAGAGCCTCTGCGGCCAGATTGCCGTACCTGATGCACATACCAAACTCACTATAGTCAGGATGTCACCCGGAGAAACCACCATGAACGCCCACGACGAACGCCGCCGCTTCCAGCGCATCGCCTTCGATGCCCCTACCGAACTGCGCCAGGGCGAACGTCGCTGGCTGGTGAAACTGCTGGACCTGTCGCTTAAGGGCTTGCTGGTAGAGCGCCCAAGCCCCTGGGATGCCGACCCCACCCAGGACTTCGACGCGATCATCCACCTCGACGACAAGAAAACCCAGGTCAGGATGCAGGTCGAACTGCGCCACGACGAGTCCGCCCGGCTGGGTTTTATCTGCCTGTTCATAGATGTCGATTCGATGACTCATCTGCACCGTCTTGTGGAATTGAACCTGGCAGACAGCACCGAAATGATGCGTGAGCTGCGCGAACTCATCGAAGATTGATATCTCTTAGCTTGCTAATGATCTGGCTGTGACAGCTTTCTTGTCCAGCCAGACAGCTTTCCTGCCTTTACCAGCCTCTTTGTACACACCCCTCTGGAACAGTCTCTCGCAGGTTGGAACGTAATGTGCATCCAGGTTTCAGGCACCTTGGACGCACCCGTTACGGCGCTACAATCAAAACTTTGTATACAATTTTAGTGGCAATTATTTGCACTAGTTGTCTACAGTAGCGACACAACAATAAACAGAGAGCCTGCTCCAATGACCACGTCCCCCAGCACGTCTCCCGCCCCGCGCCCCGAGGACGAAAACCTCGGCCTCGGCGCCAACCTGGCCTACGGGCTGCAGCATGTCCTGACCATGTATGGAGGGATCGTCGCCGTACCCCTGATCCTTGGCCAGGCCGCCGGCCTGGCCCCGGCGGAGATCGGCCTGCTGATCGCTGCCTCGTTGTTCGCCGGTGGCCTTGCGACATTGCTGCAGACCCTTGGGCTGCCGTTCTTCGGCTGCCAGCTGCCATTGGTCCAGGGCGTATCGTTCGCGGGTGTGGCGACCATGGGCGCGATTCTCGGCAGCCAGGGCGGCGGTGGCCTGCCGGCGGTGCTGGGCGCGGTAATGGCAGCCTCGTTGATCGGGTTCCTGATTACCCCGGTGTTCTCGCGTATCACCAAGTTCTTCCCGCCCCTGGTGACCGGCATCGTCATCACCACCATCGGCCTCACCCTGATGCCCGTCGCGGCCCGCTGGGTGATGGGCGGCAACAGCGCATCGCCAGAGTTCGGCAGCATGGCCAACATCGGCCTGGCGGCACTGACCTTCGCCATCGTCCTGCTGCTGAGCAAGCTGGGCAGCGCGAGCATTTCGCGCCTGTCGATCCTGCTGGCGATGGTCGCCGGCACATTGATCGCCTGGTCGCTGGGCATGGCTGATTTCAGCAAGGTCACCGAAGGCCCGATCTTCGCCTTCCCCACCCCGTTCCACTTTGGCATGCCGACCTTCCACATCGCCGCGATCCTGTCGATGTGCATCGTGATCATGGTGACCCTGGTGGAAACCTCGGCGGACATCCTGGCGGTCGGTGAGATCATCGACACCAAGGTCGACTCCAAGCGCCTGGGCAACGGCCTGCGCGCCGACATGGCATCGAGTATCCTGGCGCCGATCTTCGGTTCGTTCACCCAGAGCGCCTTCGCCCAGAACGTGGGCCTGGTGGCAGTGACCGGCGTGAAGAGCCGCTATGTGGTGGCCACCGGCGGCGTGATCCTGGTGGTGCTCGGCCTGCTGCCGATCATGGGCCGGGTGATTGCGGCAGTGCCTACCCCGGTACTCGGCGGCGCCGGTATCGTGCTGTTTGGCACCGTGGCCGCCAGCGGCATCCGCACCCTGTCGAAAGTCAGCTACAAGAACAACGTCAACCTGATCATCGTCGCCGCCTCGCTGGGCTTCGGCATGATCCCGATCGCGGCGCCGAACTTCTACCACAGCTTCCCCAACTGGTTCGAAACCATCTTCCACTCCGGCATCAGCTCGGCGGCGATCATGGCGATTCTGCTGAACCTGATGTTCAACCACTTCACCACCGGCAACTCGGAAAACCAGTCGGTATTTGCCGCGGCCTACGAGCGCACCATCCAGTACTCCGACATCTCGGCCCTGCGCGATGGCGACTACTTCAAGGATGGCAAGTTGTTCGACGCCGAGGGCAACGAGGTACCGGTGCTGGAACTGGACGAGCACGGCAACGAGACGCCCAGGCGCAAGGCGGTTGCCGAACACTGATCGCTGACCAGGACGGTCATCGAGGGGAGCCGACGCGCATCGTCGGCTCCTTTTTTGTCTGAACAGATGCGTGAAAGCGAGCGCGCTACCACGATCGCCCTAGCCGTGCGCCACGAAGTACCGATTCAACACATTCAGATCACCGGCCTCCAGCACCCCCGCCAGATAGCGCAGCTGCAACCAGGCCCGCAGGTACTCATGCCGCGCCTGGGCCAGGTCGCGCCTGGCGCCGAACAGCTGTTGCTCGGCATCCAGCACATCAAGGTTAACCCGCTCACCGCCCTGCACGCTCTTGCGCGTGGCCTGCACCAAGGCGGTGGCCGCCTTGACCGCCAGGTCGTAGGCGCGAATCTTCGCCGTGCCACTGGCGCACAGGTTGAACTGTCGACGCAACTGGTTGACCGTGTCGCGCAGTTGCGCATCCAGCTCGAAGCCCGCGGCATCCCGCTGGGCCCGGGCCTGGCGCACCGACGCCGACACGCCGCCACCGGCGAACAGCGGCACGTTCAACTGCACGCCGATGCTGTCGGTGTCATAGCGCTGGTTATAGCTGCTCTCGGCGCTGGAGCTGGATATACCCTTGCTGGCATAGGCACTCAACGAGGGCAGATGACCGGCCCGCTGACGCTCGATGTTCTGCTCGGCGACCTCCAGCCCATGGCGCTGGCTGGCCAGCTCGGCGTTGCGGGCAACAGCCAGGTCGCGCCAGGGCTCGAAACGCGCGGGCTTCAGTGGCTGGACGCGAAAATCACCGGTCATCGGCGCCAGGTCATCGACCTCTACCGGCTCGCCGATGATCGCCTGTAACGCCCGCAACGCCGCATCGAGATTGTCCCCTGCCTCGATCTCCTGGGCCTGGGCCAACTCGTAGCGGGCCTGGGTCTCGAGCACATCGGTGCGGGTACCCTCGCCACCTTTGACCAGTTGTTCGTTGAGCGTCAGTTGTTCGGCAAAGGTACGCCGCTGGGCCTGGGCCAGGGCGATCTGTTCATTGGCGAACAGCGCTTCGCTGTAGGCGCCGAACAGCCGCACCATCAGTTCCTGGCCACGACCACGGTAGCGTTCGTCGGCCAGCGCGGCCTGGGCCACGCCACGGCGGTAGTCACTCCAGGCGGCATAGTCGAACAGCGGCTGCTCGAGGGTCAGGGCCGAACTGTAGCTGCGGTAATCACGCTGGGTGGTCACGTTGCCAGACGGGTTGCGCTGGGTCACCTCCGAGTCGTTGCGGGCGCGGTTGTAGCGGTATGACAGTTTCGGCAACAGTCCAGCGCGGCCGATCAGACGGTTTTCGAGCCCGGCCTCACGCTCGGCGATCGAACCCTGCCAGGTCGGGTCGTTGCGCAGGGCCAGGGCATAGGCATCACCCAGGTCAAGGGCCTGCGCCGAGAGACTGGTGAGCAGCAGAAACAGGCCTGCGAAACGCAAAGATACCGGCATTACCCTTACTCCTCCGCCAGGGCAACGTGCACCCGGTCGGCCAAAGGCTTGAACAGGTAATTGAGCATCGAGCGTTCGCCGGTACGAACGAAGGCCTCCACTGGCATGCCAGGGCGAATATCCAGGCCCGCCAGTTGCCCAAGGCCCTGTTCGCTGACCTTAATACGTACCTGGTAGTAGGGCTGATGGGTCTTCTCGTCCACCAGGCGGTCGGCCGAGACCAGGGTCACCTCGCCGTCCACCCGCGGCGTGGTGCTCTGGTTGAACGCCACGAACATCAGCTCCACTGGCAGGCCAGGGCGCAGGCGGTCGATCATCTCCACCGAGGCCCGCGCATCGACCAGCAAAGGCGCATCGCGCGGCACGATCTCCATCAGTTGCTGGCCGCGGGCGATGACCCCGCCATTGGTGAACACACTGAGGCCGACCACCGTACCGGCCACCGGGGCCCGCACCTGGGCATGGGCCAGTTCGAATTCGGCGCTGCGCAGGCGGTTGCCCAGGTCCTCTGCGCTGGCCTGCAGCTCGGCGAGTTGCTGGCGCACCTCGTTCTGGTACTCCTGTTGGCGTTGGCCGATGCGCAGCTTCAGCTCCAGCACCTGGCGCCGGGTGCGGCCGATGTTGCCGAAGTCCTCGGCGATCGAGCCATTGACCTGGGCTAGCAGGCGCTCGCTGTCGAGCAAGCGATTGCGGGCGATATAGCCGTCCCGCGCCAGCTCGCGCAGGCCGCGCAACTGCTCGTCCAGTGCATCGCGCTGGGCCTGCTTGCTGGCCAGCGAACCCTGCAGCCCCTGCAGCGAGGCTTCGGCACCGGCAATGCTCTCACGCAGGCCGCCGAGCTCCATGTCCAGCGCCTGGGCCCGGCTGCCACGCAGCTGGCGCTGCCCTTCCAGCACCGTGGCGACCCAGGGGAGGTGTGCCTGGGCCTGCAGGTCTTCGGGATAGGCAAGCGTCGCCCGACCATCGCGCTCGGCCAACAGGCGCGCCTCCCCGGCGCGGGCGTTGACGTACTGCACCCGCAACGAGCCGACCTGGGCCTGGGCCTGGGTCGCGTCCATGCGCAGCAGCACCTGGCCGGCGTTCACCGTGTCACCGTCACGCACCAGCAACTGCTCGATCACCCCGCCCGTGGGGTGCTGCACTGCCTGGCGGCTACCGGCGACCATCACGCTGCCGCTGACCGGCACGCCCTTGTCCAAGGGCGCCAGCGCGGCCCACAGCAGAAAGCCGCCGAAACCTGCCAGCACCAGCCAGCGGCCGACACGGCCCGGCCGGTGTTCATCGAGGCTGAGCAGGCTTGCCTCGGTCTTTTGCGTGGAGAGGGCGTGTACGCTCATGAAGTCAGGCTCTTGGCTGGCCGAACGTGACGTTCAGGCCGATGGGGTTGCGGGCGGTGGAGGGGGCAACGGGGGCGGGCCGAGCGGCCCGTTGGGCGTCCTGCAGTACCCTGGCGGTGGGGCCGAAGGCCTGCAACTGGCCGCTCTTGAGCATCAACAGGTTGTCCAGGCCGGCCAGCAGCGAAGACTTGTGAGTAATCAGGATCAGCGTGCGCTTGTGCTCGCGCAGCCTGGCAATGGCCTCGACCAGCGCCCGCTCACCAGCGTCATCGAGGTTGGAGTTAGGTTCGTCGAGCACGATCAGCGCCGGCAGCCCGTACAGCGCGCGTGCCAGGCCGATGCGCTGGCGCTGACCACCGGAAAGCCCCATGCCGCCCTCCCCCAGCAGCGTGTCATAGCCATCCGGCAAGGCGAGGATCATGTCGTGCACGCCCGCCAGTTGCGCCGCGGCGACCACCTGCTGGGCGTCGACAAGCCCCAGTCGCGCAATGTTGTCGGCGATGCTGCCGGCGAACAGTTGCACATCCTGCGGCAGGTAGCCGATGTGCTGGCCCAGCGCGCCACGGTCCCAGGTCCGCAAGTCGGCGCCGTCCAGGCGCACCTTGCCAGCGATCGGCGCGCCAGCGCCGACCAGCAGCCGCGCCAGGGTCGACTTGCCCGACCCGGAAGGGCCGATGATCCCCAGCGACTCGCCCGCTGGCAGCGCGAAGCCCAGGTTGCTCAGGCACAGGCGACTGCTGCCCGGCTGCGTCGCGCCCACCTGCTCGACCGTGAGCTTGCCGAGCGGTGGCGGCAGCGGCATGCCCGCCGGCCGCGGCGGCTGGGCCTGCAGCAACTCGCTCAGGCGTTGATAGGCCAGGCGCGCACCGCTCCATTGGCGCCAGGCACCGATCAACTGGTCGATCGGCGCCAGCACGCGGGCCATGAGGATGGAGCCTGCGATCATCATCCCTGGGGTGATCAACTGTTCGATGGCCAGCCAGGCGCCCAGCCCGAGCACCAGCGACTGCAAGGCCAGGCGCACGGTCTTGGTCAGCGCGGTGACCGCCGCGGTGCGCTCGCTGCCCAGGTTCTGCTGGGCCAGAAACCCATGATGCAACCGTGCCCAGCGCTGGCGCACGGCGCCGAGCATGCCCATGGCCTCGATCACTTCGGCATTGCGCAGGTTGGCGCTGGCCTCCAGGCCCGCCTGCTGCGACAGTTGCCCGGCTTGTGCAAACGGCGCCTGGGTCATGCGCTCGTTGACCCACGCCAGCACCGTCAGCAACACCGCGCCCGCCAGCGCCATCAGGCCCAGCCACGGGCTGAACATGAACATCACCAACAGGTACACCGGGAACCACGGCGCATCGAAGAAGGCGAACAACGCCTGGCCGGTGGCGAACTGGCGCAGCGCGGTCAGATCGGCGAGCATCTGCCCCGCCGCACCCTTGTGCCCGGCCAGGCTGGCCTCGTAGGCCGCCTCGAACACCCGCGGGTTGAGGTCCATGTCCATGCGCGTGCCCAGGCGGATCACCACCTGGCTGCGCAGCCACTCCAGCAGCCCCATGAAGGCGAACACCCCAAGCACCATGAGGCTGAGCATCAACAGGGTCATCTCGTTGCGCGACGACAAAACCCGATCATAGACCTGCAGCATGTACAGCGCCGGCGCCAGCATCAGCACATTGATCACCGCGGTGAACAACGCGACGTTGCCAAGCCCGGCACGGCAGGCCTTGAGCGCCCGCAGCACTTCGTTGGCCGCGGCGGGAGCGGTTCGCATTTGTTGGAAACCTCGTAGAAGGCGCCGACAGGCGATTGCATTCGCGCCATCGTCGCCACAGAATTCGCACCGCCGCAGCCTGGGCCCGGCAAAGACACGGGCTGCGGGGTAAGTGCATCAGATCAGCGAATGGCAGGGTGACCTTCCATTCGCTTTTTCATGCCTGCGCTCAGGCCGCCAGGGCCAGGTCCTCAGGCAGCGCCTGCACGCCAACCGCTTCGGCGGAGGCCGCGTGAGCGGGGCCTGCGGCCAGGGCCGCGCCGATCTCGGCGAAGGTGCTGTTGGTGGACACGCCAAAACCGGCCAGCAGGTTGTCGAGCACGCCCTCCAGGGCCGAGGTGTTGCCCTGCATCAGGCCGTAGATCACGCTCTGCACTTCGTTGCCGGCACGACCTGCGCCCTGCGCGGCATCCAGGTCAAGGCCGTTGAAGCTGACCACGTAGTTGCCCAGGGTGAAGTCGCTGCCGCTGCCGCCGCCGAGCACTTCGCCCAGGGAAACGTTGTCGAGCGAACCCCACAGGTAGTGATTGAGGTTGTCGCCCGGTGCCTTCGATGGGTCGAACACGTAGTGCAGGCCGTTGGCGCTGTCGCTGTCGGCAATGAAGGCGTAATCCGAGCTGTTGCGACCGTGGGTGGCGTATTGGTCGCCGTCGAAAGTGCCGTTGCTGAAGCCGCCGGTGTTGCTGTAGCCGTGGCCGGCGGTGACGAAGCCGGCGCTCCAGAAGGCCAGGTAATCGTCGACGGTGGAGCTGGCGAAAGCGGCGTCGTAGTTAACGGAAAGGGTCATGACAGTTCCTCGTTGTTGCACAGTTATGACGAAGGCGTGTTCCGTGCCTTCGCGTCGCCCGAATGGGCAAACCCGGTTGAATCAGAAGCGGTACTCGAGCATGCCGCTCAAGGTGCGACCACGGGCCAGCGACAGGTTGTTGCCGTCGCCCATCGCCACGAAGTAGGCCTCATCTGTGGCATTTTCCAGGGAAAGGGCCAGGTTCAGGCTGGGAGTCATCCAGTAGCTTGCGTACAGGTCATAGACGGTGTACTGGGGCCACTGGGCCTGATCAATCTGGTTGTAGGTATGGCTCTTGAGGTTTTCGCCATTGCCTTCGCTGTAGCGCACACGCAGGCCTACATCCAGGGTGCGATCGAGCAGGCGCATGCCCAAGGTCAGCGCACCGCGGTCTGCAGGCATATAGGAAGCGTTGCCCATGATGTCGCCGCAGCTGACGATGTTGTTGGTGTCTGCGGCGCCCTCGGCGCGTGATACCCGCACCGGCAGCATGATGATGCGGCTGCCCACACGGACCGGGCGCATGACGGTGCCAGCGCTGACCAGCCGCTGTGCGCCGCCCATGTAGAACTGGTTGGAGCAGAACTCGTTGCTGCCGATCATGTGGGTGTAGCTGAGCTGCCCGTAGTAGGCGCCGGCGTCGTAATCCAGGCTGTATTCCACGCCGCGAAAGCGCGTGGTCTCCAGGTTGTTCTGGTAGGCCGAGCGACCCAGCGCGATACCCGCCACGCTGCTGCCGGGCAACGAGACATTGGTGTCGAGAAACGAGAAGTTGTCGATGCGCGTGTCGAAGTAGGCGACCTTGGCGCCGAACCGATCGCCGTCGCGCAGCAGCGACTCCTTGAAAATGTTCAGCCCCAACTCCCAGTTGTGCGATTCCTCGGCCTTGAGAAACGGGTTGGGATAGACCATCTCGGCACTGCCGCCGGCATGTGGGCGGCCGCTCATGAACACCTCGGTCACCGCCGGCGGACGCCAGCCACGGCCCCAGCGGGTGTAGACCTGCAACCAGTCCGGCCCTGGCTTGACCGCAATACCGAAGGTTGGCGAGAAACGGCCTTCCTCCGTCTGCTCGTCGAAGATCATATGGGTCTGCTGGCGCGAAAGGCTGACCTCGGTGACCCCCTCGGGGTACATCCAGGTGGTGACGCCGGTCTTGCCGCTCAGCCGGTAGCGGTCATAACGCAAACCGGCATCCAGACTGAGCCAGTCGTCATGCTCGTAGGTGAGATTGCCGAACAGGCTGGCCATGATCCGCTTACCTTTGGGATTGGCACCTTGCACATAGGGCAGCGATTCCACTTCGTTCTGGGCGGCGACACGGTCCGTGCTGGGACGGAAACTGTCCTGGAACAGCTCGGTGCCGTAGTTGAAACTCAAGGTGTCGACCTGCCCGAAGTGCCAGCGCGAGGTGTTCTGCACCTGCAGCCCCCAGGTGTCGGTCTGGAAGCGGTCGGTATAGGCCTCGACACGGTTGCCGGTACCCACGCTGGACATGTTGTCGGCGTTCCAGCGGTCCTGGCGGGTGGTTACGTAATAAAGCTTGGCCTTGAAATCGATCAGGTCGTTGTCGGGCGAGAAGCTGTAGTCGACTGCAGCGTTCTTCGCATTGATGTCATTGGTCCCGGTGACCCGGTAGTAATAGCGGTTACTGTTGCTGTCGTTGTAGGTCCAGGCATCCTTGCTGTCGGCATCGGTCTCGAAGTAGCTGAACTGCAGGCGCTGATGCTCAGGCAGGTTGATGCCGAACTTGAACAGTTGGGAGCGGGTGATGCTGTCCATCGCCCCGACTTCACCGTGCAGCCAGCTCTTCCAGGCCTCGCGATTCTCCAGCTTGCCGCGGATCTGCGTGCCCAGGTTGTCGGCATTCTGCGTGCCGCTGCGGTAGTCGCCGAAGTGCCGCTCGCTGTAGCCGACGAGGATGTCGCCTATCTCGTTGCCGGCAGCAAACAGCGCACTGCCGTTGAAGTACGTGCCATTGCCCAGCTCGCCGATTCCATGGCCGGCGCGCAGGCGACCGCCTACTTCCTTGCCGGCGCCCAGCAGGTCACGGGCCTCGACGGTATTGAAACTGGCGATGCCACCGATCACCCCGGCGCCCCCCATGCCGGCAGAGGTGCCCTTGTCGATTTCCACGCCCTGGATGAACTCCGGGTCGATGAACATCGTGCCGTTGCGCTGCTGGTGGCCGTTGACACTGAAGTTCTGGCGCATGCCATCGATGTTCATGTTGACTCGGCCATAATCCTGCACGCCGCGGATGTTCACCGACAGCCCGGGGTCGCGCTGGTTGACCGCTGTGTACACCCCGGCAGTCTGCTCGAGCAGGTCGGCAGCGTGGCGCGGCGGGCGTTTGTCGATCTGCTCGCGGGTGATCACGCTGACCGAGCGAGGCGTCTGGTAGACCCAGTCGCCGTCACGCATCGAGTCAATATGGGTGGCGCCCAGTTCCATGACCTGGCCACCCTCCGCCAGGCGCTCCAGGCCTACTTGGCCCGGAGCACTGAAGCGATAGCGTACGGGCATGCCGCGCAGTAACCGGTGCAACCCCTCTTCGACGCTGTAGCCGCCGTGCAGGCCTTCGCTTTGCAAGCCAGCCAGTGTTCGGCTGTCGAAGAACACCTGGACCCCGGACTGCTCGGCATAGGCCAGGACGGCACTGTCGAGGGCCTGGGCAGGGATATCGAACTGAATGACGGTGTGCCTGGCGCTGCTGGCGGCGGTAGCAGCCTGCACCATGCCGATCCCCATCGGCAGGGTGCAGGTGCCCAGGGCCAGGCTGCCGGCAAGGGCGATGCGGCCCAGAGGCCGGAGGGGTCGAGTTGATTGCGTGCTCACTGCGCGTCTCGTCTGTTGGCGTTTTCTAGTAATGAAAATCAATCTCAACAGTCAGACGAGCAACGCGGGAAAACTCAGTAACACCAGATGAAAGTTTTTGCGAAAGACTCAGTAGATCACGGTCAAACCCGGTAACTGCAGGCGCTTGGCCTTCAGCTCGCGGGTAAGGGTATCGGCGGCGACGGCCAGGTTGTCGAGGCGGAACACCCCGCTCACTTCCCGCTGCGCCAGCGTGCCATCGACCACCATCAGGCGGCCATCGCGATAACGGTTCAGGCGCTCGACCACCTCGGCCAGAGGCTGGCGCTCGAACACCAGCACACCTCGCTGCCAGTCGGTGGCGCGCTGCAGATCGTGGCCACTCCATGGTCGGATACCCTGGGCCAGGTCGTAGCGCACTGCCTGCCCCTCCTGCAGGATCTGATGGGCGGCACCCTGGGTCGGCGCCGTTTGCAGGCGCACGTCGACACTGTGCTCGAGCATGCCCACCCAGCCGCCATCACCCGCCTTGCCCACCACGAATCGGGTGCCCAGTGCCTGGCTGGTGGCACCGGCATATTCGACCACGAAGGGCCGCGGCTCATCCGCGCTGACCGGCGCCGCACTGAACACCGCCTCCCCCGCCAGCAGGCGCACCCGACGCTGCCGACCATCGAAGTCGAGCTGTACGGCACTACCGCTGTCCAGATCGACCTGGCTGCCATCGGGTAGGCTGACGCGGCGCACTTCGCCAGCCGCAGCGTAGTCGGCACGCCAGTCGAGCAGTAATCGAGGGCCTTGTTCGACACCCAGGATTGCCAACAGCAGCAACGCACTGCTGGCCACCGCCCAGCGCAGCCGCGTCGGCCGACGCCGGCCACGCGTACGCTCGGCCCGGGCTACTGGCGCCCGGTGCGGCGTTGTCGGTGCCAGGCTCGCCACCTGCCCGAGATCGGCCCAGGTCGCCTGGGCGAAGGCATAGGCCCGTGCATGGCGCGGATCGCTGCCGCACCATTGCGCCAACGCCAGCTGCTGCGCCGGGCTCAGGGGGCCGCCCCCTTCCAGCACCACCCACTCGGCGGCCTGCTCGCGGATGGCTTGCTCGTTCTGGCTGCTCACACGGTTCTCTCGCGATCTGGTTATGTCTGGGCTGACGTCTGAAGCGGCATTTGTCAGTAAACCGTTGGTCATTCGGTTTCCTGCAGGCACTGCATCACATAGGCCAGGGCCTTGGCCAGATGCTTTTGCACCGAGCTGTCGGAGATCCCCAGTTGCCGGGCAACCTCGGCATGGGTCATGCCTTCCAGGCGGTTGAGGCGGAAGATTTCCCGGGTGCGCTCGGGCAACTCGCCAAGGATCGTCTGCAGGCGACGCAGGTGCTGCTCGCGCACGGCTTGCTCCTCGAGCCCGGGGCCATCCTCGACGAGCGCCTCGAAAGCCTCGTGGGGCAGCGTGTCGGTCTTGCGCCTTTGCTGCTGACGCACGTGATCGATCATCAGGTTGTGCGCGGTGCGATAAAGGTACGCCTGGGCGTTGTCGATGGTCTCGGTACGCTGCTGCTCGGCCAGGCGCAGGAAACTGTCCTGCACAAGGTCAGCGGCCAGCTGTGGGTCGCGCACCTTGCGCGAGAGCAGGCCTTGAAGGTTTTTCGCGTGCTTGAGAAACAGCCGCTTGAGGTCTAACTCCGCCACACGCGCTCCATGAGGTGGTCGCAAGGTGGCGGTACGCTACTCGTTATTGAGAATCACTTACAAGAAAATGACCTACTCGAATAGTGCATCCAGCGCTTGTTCCAGACGGGTCACGGCAATCACCTGCAACCCGGCGGGAGCCTCTTTCGGTGCGTTGCCCTTGGGCACGATGGCACGCTTGAAGCCATGCTTGGCCGCCTCCTTCAGACGCTCCTGGCCACTGGGCACCGGGCGCACCTCGCCCGACAGGCCGATCTCGCCGAACACCAGCAGGCCATGGGCCAACGGCCGGTTGCGCAGGCTGGACATCACCGCCGCCAGCAACGCGAGGTCGGAGGCAGTCTCGAGCACCTTCACGCCACCCACGACGTTGAGGAACACGTCCTGGTCGTGGGTGGGGATGCCACCGTGCCGGTGCAGCACCGCCAGCAGCATGGCCAGGCGATTCTGGTCCAGGCCCAGGGTCACCCGCCGTGGGTTGGCCAGGTGGCTGTCGTCGACCAGCGCCTGGACTTCCACCAACATTGGCCGGGTGCCCTCCCAGGTAGCCATGACCACACTGCCGGGCACCTCTTCCTGGGTGCGGTTGAGGAAGATCGCCGACGGATTGGAGACTTCCTTGAGGCCGCGGTCGGTCATGCCGAACACGCCCAGTTCGTTGACCGCGCCAAAGCGGTTTTTCACTGCGCGCAGCAGGCGCAGGCGGCCATCGGACTCGCCCTCGAAATACAGCACGGTGTCGACCATGTGCTCGAGCACCCGTGGACCGGCCAACGAGCCCTCCTTGGTGACGTGGCCGACCAGGAAGATCGCCGTGCCGCTCTGCTTGGCGTAGCGCACTAGCAATGCCGTGCTCTCGCGCACCTGGGCCACGCCACCCGGCGCCGACTGCAGTTGTTCGGTGAAGATGGTCTGGATCGAGTCGATCACCATCACCCGCGGCTTTTCCTGGCGCGCGGTGGCGATGATGGTCTCGATGCAGGTTTCAGTCATGACCTTGAGCTGGTCCTGGGGCAGGCCCAGGCGCCGGGAACGCATGGCCACCTGCTGCTGCGACTCCTCGCCGGTGACATACAGCGCCGGCATCTGCACGGCGATGTTGCACAGGGTCTGCAGGAGGATGGTCGATTTGCCGATACCCGGATCGCCCCCGATCAGCACCACCGATCCATCCACCAGGCCGCCGCCCAGGACGCGGTCGAGTTCGGTGCTGCTGGTGGTGAAGCGCGGGATCTCCTCGACGCTCACTTCGGCCAGGGTCTTGATCTGCGCCTGCTGCCCGGTCCAGCCGGTGCGCCCGCTCGGTGCCGCGGCGCCACCGCTTTCGATCATGCTCTCGACCAGGGTGTTCCAGGCCCCGCACTCGCCACACTGCCCGGCCCACTTGGGGAAGGTCGCGCCGCACTCGGTGCAGCCATACAAACGCTTGGCCTTGGCCATGGGCTGGGTCTCCTGGAAAAAACCGCCATGATAGCCGAACTCGGACGTGCCCCGGAGGCCTCGGCGGGCGACAAAACTATTCGTTCTATAAACAGTCTGTAGCTGCGAACGTCACGCATGAAGCGTTTTAGTGGCTTACACTGCGTTTACCTCTCCATTCGTAACAAAGGAATACAGCATGGGCATGCTCAGTGAATTCAAGGCCTTCGCGGTCAAGGGAAATGTCGTCGACATGGCGGTGGGTATCATCATCGGCGCGGCGTTCGGCAAGATCGTTTCGTCCTTCGTCGGTGACGTGATCATGCCCCCCATCGGCCTGCTGATCGGCGGTGTCGACTTCAGCGACCTGGCCATCACGCTCAAGGCTGCCGAAGGCGATGTGCCGGCCGTAATGCTGGCCTACGGCAAATTCATCCAGACCGTGCTCGACTTCATCATCGTCGCCTTCGCCATCTTCATGGGTGTGAAAGTGATCAACCGCCTCAAGCGCGAAGAGGCAGTGGCACCGACCGCTCCGCCGGTGCCCAGCGCCGAGGAAACCCTGCTGACCGAGATTCGTGACCTGCTCAAGGCGCAGAATCGCCAGCCCTGAAGCACAAAACGACTGGGGCCGCTTTGCAGCGGCCCCAGTGACGGCGATCCAAAAGGCGCCATTGTTCCTTACCAGTAGTTCTCCACCGCCACCTGCCCCGGCCGCTTGCTCAGGCTCAGTTGCAAGTCCCGCGCCTTGAGCACCTTGCGCGTCTCGTCGATCATCTCCGGGTTGCCGCACAGCATGATCCGTGAATGCTCCGGCGAAAGCGCCAACCCCGCCGCCTTTTCCAGTTCACCGTTCTCGATCAACGTGGTGATCCGCGCATTCAACGCTCCCGGATGCTGCTCTCGGGTGACCACCGGAATGAACTGCAGCTTGCCCGCGTACTCCGCCAGGTAGTCGCGCTGTTCCAGCGCGGCGATTTCATCGACATACGCCAGCTCCTTCGCCTCGCGCACCGAATACACCAGCTTGATGTTGTCGAAGCGCTCCCAGGCCTCGAAGTCCTGCAGGATCGACATGAACGGTGCGATGCCGGTGCCAGTGGCCAGCAGCCACAGGTCACGACCGCCAACGAAGCGGTCAAGGGTCAGGTAACCGAAGGCCTGGCGGTCGATCAGCAGGGTGTCGCCTTCGCCGAAGCGGCTCAGCTCACTGGTGAACTCCCCACCGGGCACCACGATGGAAAAGAAGTCGAGATGTTCGTCATGGGGCGCGCTCACCATGGAATAGGCGCGCCAGACGACGCTGCCATCTGCCTTGCTCACGCCCAGCCGGGCGAACTGCCCCGCACGGAAGCGAAAGCCTGCATCGCGGGTGACGCGCAGGGAAAACAGGTTGGGGGTCAGGGGCTGGACGCCGAGCAGGGTCTGGCGGGTGAATTTGTCGGCGCTGGCGGTCATGACGGGCTCCACGAATCAAGTGCGCACAGTGTCGCGCAAAGTAGCGGAGATAAACACCGTCGATTTGTAGGGCATGCCATGGCACCAAGCGCAAACAACTAAGGATGCGTGGCAGCTATAACAAAAAAACCCAGCACACCGTTAGGAGATTTCCTACACTAGGGACCGTGCAATGCTGACTTTGGATCCACAGAGACGCAAAGGGAGCTTCATCGATGCCACATTGGAAGAGTGAGCAACTCCAGCAACTGCTGGAGGAGCAGGAACCGCAGCGGTTGTTCGGCCAGGCCGTGCAACTGGCCCAGGCACTGGACATGGAGTTCGTCGGCCTGACGCTGCACCTGCATGTGGCTGCTCGTGGCCCCCAGGTGATCCTCTACAACAACTACCCAAGCGCCTGGAACGCTCGCTACCAGGCTGAAGACTTCATCAAGATAGATCCATCAGTATCAAAATGCCACCACACGACGCTACCGCTGGTCTGGAACGACGAACTGTTCCACGAGGTGCCTCAGCTGCGGGAGGCCGCCACTGCCTACGGCATGACCCATGGCTGGAGCCAATCAGTGCACGACCAGCAGCACAACGAAAGCCAGTTGAGCGTCTCCAGGGCCAAAGGCGCAGTCTCTCGTGACGAACTGTTCGAGAAGAGCGCCCAGGTGATGTGGCTGTGCAACACCTTGCACGCCGCCCTCAGCACGCACCACCTGGCGAAGTACAGCCCACTGCCGCAATTGAGCGAACGCGAGCTTGAAGTGCTCAAGTGGTCCGCCGCCGGCAAGACCGCCGCCGACGTGGCGATGATTCTCTCGCTGTCGACCAGTACCGTGAATTTTCATATCCGCAGTGTGATAAGCAAGACCAACGCCTCCAACAAAGCCGGCGCCATCGCCATCGCCGCCCTGCGAGGCCTGCTCTGACAGCCCTCCCCCCGCACAGACGCAAAGCCCTGTAGAATCACACGCCGCAAGCCCGCGCACAGCGCGCCGGGCAGGATTCGCAGCAGAGCCCCACGCCATGCCCCTGTTCAACAGCCCCTTCGCCGACCTCGACCTGATCCGCCAGCCGGAGCAAACCAACGACCCGCTGCTGGCGTTCGATGCCGCCGACCAGTACCTGCTGGAACACATGGCCGCCCAGGCACCAGGCGCAGGCTGCAAGGTGCTGGTGCTCAACGACAGCTTCGGCGCCCTGGCCGCCAGCCTGGCCGGGCACCTGGACGTGACCAGCAGCGGCGACTCGCACCTGGCGCACCTGGCCCTGGAGAAAAACCTGGCAGGTAACGGCAAGCCGTTCGACAGCGTACCCTTCATCCCGGCCAGTGAGCCCTTCCAGGGCCCGTTCGACCGCGTGCTGGTGCGCGTGCCCAAGACCTTGGCCCTACTCGAGGAGCAACTGATCCGCCTGCAGGGCCAATTGGCGCCTGGCGCCCAGGTGATCGCCGGGGCGATGATCAAGCACCTGCCCAGAGCCGCCGGCGACCTTATGGAGAAGTACATCGGCCCGGTGCAGGCGTCGCTGGCGCAGAAGAAAGCGCGCCTGCTGATTGCCACTGTGACGCAACGGCCTCTCGCACATTCCCCCTACCCCAGTCGCTATCGTCTGGAGACGCCGCCCCTGGAGCTGGTCAACCACGCCAACGTGTTCTGCCGCGAAGGCCTGGACATCGGCACCCGTGCCTTCCTGCCGCATCTGCCGCGTGACCTGGGTCGCGCCCGCGTAGCCGATCTTGGCTGTGGCAATGGCGTGCTGGCGATTGCCAGCGCCCTGGCCAATCCGGATGCGCATTTCACCTTGGTCGACGAGTCGTACATGGCGGTGCAGTCGGCGCGGGAGAACTGGCGGGCGGCATTGGGCGAACGCGAAGTGACGATCAAGGCTGCGGACGGCCTGGCGGGGCAGGAGAAACAATCGCTGGACGTGGTGCTGTGCAACCCGCCGTTCCACCAGCAGCAGGTGGTCGGCGACTTCCTCGCCTGGCGCATGTTCCAGCAGGCCCGCGAGGCACTGGAAGTCGGTGGCGCGCTGTACATCGTCGGCAATCGCCACCTGGGCTACCACAGCAAGCTGGCGCGCTTGTTCCGGGGTGTCGAGCAGGTCGCGGCGACGCCGAAGTTCGTGGTGCTCAAGGCCCGGAAATAAAAGCATCGCGGGGCAAGTCGCAGCGGTGCACCGATGCGACTTGCCCCGCGATCACTCAATGGCTCAGTGAGTACTCAGGCCTGCCGCGCTCATGAACATGCGCATGCCATAAGCCACCACCCCAAGCGCTGCCACGCTCACCCCCCAGATCAGCACCAGCCAACCCAGGCGTTGCCACAGCGGTTTCTTCTCTTCGACATTCATCACCCGACGCTCCTAGTGATAGCCGTCTTCATGGGTCACCTTGCCGCGGAACACGTAGTAGCTCCAGTAGGTGTAACCCAGGATGAACGGCAGGATGAACAGCGTGCCCACCAGCATGAAGCCCTGGCTCTGTGGCGGCGCCGCGGCCTCCCAGATGCTGATCGACGGCGGGATGATGTTCGGCCACAAGCTGATGCCCAACCCACTGTAGCCAAGGAAGATCAGCACCAGCGTCAGCAGGAACGGGGTGTAGTGGGCGTTACGCGCCACCGCCCGCAGCAACCCGTAGAAGGTCACCAGCACCAGAATCGGCACCGGCATGAACCAGATCAGGTTGGGCATGCTGAACCAGCGCTCGGCGATTTGCGGGTAGGCGATCGGCGTCCACAGGCTGACGATACCGATGACCACCAGCAGCACCAGCGCCAGGGGGCGGGCCATGTCATGCATTTTCTGCTGCAAGGGCCCTTCGGTCTTCATGATCAACCAGGTGCAGCCCAGCAGCGTGTAGGCGACGATCAGGCCCAGGCCCGAAAACACGGTGAACGGGGTCAGCCAATCCAGGGTGCCGCCGGTGAATTTACGGTCGACCACCTTGAAGCCTTCGATGAACGCGCCCAGCGCCACCCCCTGGAAGAAAGTCGCCACCAGCGAGCCCCAGATGAAGGCCTTGTCCCAGATATGACGCCTGTGGGCCCTGGCCTTGAAGCGGAACTCGAAGGCCACGCCACGGAAGATCAGGCCCACCAGCATCAGGATCAATGGCAGGTACAGTGCCTCGAGCACCACCGAGTACGCCAGCGGGAAAGCCCCGAACAGCGCTGCCCCGCCCAGCACCAGCCAGGTCTCGTTGCCGTCCCATACCGGGGCGACCGTGTTCATCATCACATCGCGGTCACGCTCGTCCTGGACGAAGGGGAAGAGCATGCCGATGCCCAGGTCGAAACCATCCATTACCACATACATCATGACGCCGAAGATGATGATCACGGCCCAGATCAGCGGAAGATCGATACCCATCTCAGTTCCCCTTGCTCAGGCGGGTGGAGTCGGCCTCATGGCCTTCATCGGCGGCGGACAGCGGCCGCGCCGGCGTACGTTTCTGGCCAGGGCCACCCGGGGTGTGCTCCTCGCCTTCGCCGGTCTTCGGCCCTTTGCGCACCAGGCGCATCATGTAGCCCAGACCGGTGCCGAACAGCGCGAAGTAGACCACCACGAACATCACCAGGGTGAACCCCAACTGCGCATAGCTATGGTTGGACACCCCATCGGCGGTGCGCATCAACCCGTAGACCACCCACGGCTGGCGGCCGATCTCGGTGGTGAACCAGCCGGCGAGGATCGCAATCAACCCCGACGGCCCCATCCACAGGGTCAGGTAGAGGAACGGCCGCGAGCTGTACAGGGTGCCGCGCTTGCGCAGCCACAGGCTCCACAGGCCGACAAAAATCATCAACATGCCCAAACCGACCATGACTCGGAACGACCAGAACACGATGGTCGAGTTGGGTCGGTCCTCAGGCGGGAACTCCTTCATCGCCGGCACTTGCTTGTCCAGGCTATGGGTCAGGATCAGGCTGCCCAAGGCTGGGATCTCGACCTTAAAGCGCGTGGTTTCGGCCTGCATGTCGGGTATGCCGAACAGGATCAGCGGCGTCGGCTCGCCGGGTTTGTTCTCCCAGTGGCCCTCGATGGCGGCGATCTTCACCGGTTGATGCTTGAGCGTGTTCAAACCATGGAAGTCGCCGATCACGGCCTGGATCGGCGCCACCACCAGGGCCATCCACATGGCCATCGACAGCATCTTGCGCACTGCCGGATTGTCACGCCCGCGCAGCAGGTGCCAGGCGGCCGAGGCGCCGACGAAGAACGCGGTGGCGACGAAGGCCGCGGTGGCCATGTGCATCAGGCGATAGGGGAAGGACGGGTTGAAGATCACCGCGAACCAGTCCACCGGAATCACCTGGCCATTGACGATCTCGTAGCCCTGGGGGGTCTGCATCCAGCTGTTGGAGGCGAGGATCCAGAAGGTCGACACCAGCGTGCCGAGCGCCACCATGCAGGTGGCGAAGAAGTGCAACCCCCGGCCGACACGGTGCCAGCCGAACAGCATGACGCCGAGGAAACCGGCCTCGAGGAAGAATGCCGTGAGCACCTCGTAGGTCAGCAGGGGGCCGGTGATGGAACCGGCAAAATCGGAGAACTGGCTCCAGTTGGTACCGAACTGGTAGGCCATGACCAGGCCCGAGACCACCCCCATGCCGAAGTTCACGGCGAAGATCTTCGACCAGAAGTGATAGAGGTCACGGTAGGTGTTGTCGCCGGTCTTCAGCCAAAGGCCTTCGAGGACCGCCAGGTAGCTCGCCAGGCCAATGGTGATGGCCGGGAACAGGATGTGAAAGGACACGGTAAAGGCAAACTGGATTCGGGCGAGCTCTAGGGCTTCCAATCCGAACATGGTGCTTCCTCTTCAGGTAATCCGGCGACCGGGCTCATGGCCTGTCGCCCACTGCCCCCACGGGTATCGAGTGCGGCGCGTTGGAATTGTTCTGTTCGATCGCGGGGATTCCGGCCCAAGGGCCAAGATCGTTGCATCTGGAACGATTGATCCAGATCAACGACTGAATGGAAGCATAGTCCTGAATGACCCATCCGGATGTGTGGTTGATTGCCGCGTGACCCGTTGCCTCACCCTCTTTTGCGAAGTCGCGATGGTTGATCCACGCGACTTTCAGCAACTATTTGTTACAAACAGATGTTACCCTGCAGGCCCCTCTATCTCGAGGCTGCAGCCCCCCGATGTCCGATTCCGCCCCGCAATTGCTGCGTCATCACCGCCCGTTCCTGGCCTTCTGGCTGGCCCGCGTATTCACCGCCAGCGGCTTCCAGATGCTCACCGTGGCCATTGGCTGGCATCTCTACCAACTGACCGGAAATGTCCTCGACCTGGGCCTGGTCGGACTGGTCGAGTTCGCACCCCGGGTGCTGTTCATGCTGCATACCGGCCATGTCGCCGACCGCTACGACCGACGCAAGGTAGCCGCCCTGTGCCAGACCCTGCAGGCGCTGATCGCCCTGGCGCTGGCCCTGGGCAGCGTCACCGACAACGTCAGCCGCGAGCTGATCTTCATTCTGGCCTTCCTGCTCGGCGCCACCCGTTCGTTCGAGATGCCGGCGACCCAGGCGCTGCTACCCAACGTGGTACCGCCAGGGCTGTTCCCACGGGCCGTGGCGGCGTCGGCGTCGGCCACCCAGTCGGCGACCATCGTCGCCCCGGCGGTCGGCGGCTTTCTCTACGCCTTCGGCAGTACCTGGGTGTACGGCCCGACCGTGGCCCTCTACCTCATCGCCTGCCTGCTGACCCTGAGCCTCGACGCGCGCCAGCAACTGCCCCAGCGCGGTCGGGCCAACCTGGAATCGTTGCTGGCCGGGGTGCGCTTCATCCGCAGCCGCCCGGACATCTTCGGCGCCATCTCCCTGGACCTGTTCGCCGTGCTGCTGGGCGGCGCCACCGCGCTGCTGCCAGTGTTCGCCAAGGACATCCTGCTCACCGGCGCCTGGGGCCTGGGCCTGCTACGCTCGGCGCCGGCTGTGGGCGCGCTGCTGATGTCGCTGTGGCTGGCGCGCTTCCCGGTGGAGCGCAAGGTAGGCCTGATCATGTTCGCCTCGGTCGGCGTGTTCGGGGTGGCGACCATCGCCTTCGGCCTCTCGACCTCGTTCTGGTTCTCCCTGGCGGTGCTGGTGGTGCTCGGCGCGGCGGACATGATCAGCATGGTCATCCGCGGCGCCTTCGTGCAGTTGGAGACGCCAGACGAGATGCGCGGCCGGGTAAGCGCGGTGAACGGGCTGTTCATCGGTGCCTCGAACCAGCTCGGCGAGTTCGAGTCGGGGCTGACCGCGCACTGGTTTGGCACAGTCCCGGCGGTGGTGCTCGGCGGCGTGGGCACGCTGCTGGTGACCGGGGTATGGATGAAGCTGTTCCCGACGTTGACCCATCGCGACCGTATGCATAACGGTTGATCGACCTGCTGGCACCCAGAGATTAGGCAATCTCGCGCGGGGGCAGCATGCTGGTTTGTCCTGCACCGGCCTCTCGCCGGCAAGCCGGCTCCCACACCGACCGTGCCGCCTTCAAGCCAAGCGCCATCCCTGTGGGAGCTGGCTTGCCAGCGATGAGGCCAGTGCAGGAAGACGACACCGTTGCCCGATTGCCTTCCCCAATGGCCATAGGCCCCCGCCATCCTTGCTGGTATGATGCGCGGCTTTTTTCCACCCCGCACAAAACCACGGCACCCGGTACGGTCTGTGCTTTGCTGTTGGGGTCGATACATTCACGGCGCGAGGGCGCCCGGGGAGCAGGCATGCTGGAAAGGCTGTTTCAACTAAAAGCACACAACACCAACGTGCGCACCGAGATTCTCGCGGGCGTCACCACCTTCCTGGCCATGGCCTACATCCTGTTCGTCAACCCGAGCATCCTCGGCGAGACCGGCATGGACAAGGGCGCGATTTTCGTCGCCACCTGCCTGGCTGCGGCCATCGGCTCGGTGACCATGGGCATCATCGCCAACTACCCGATCGCCCTGGCACCGGGCATGGGCCTGAACGCCTTCTTCACCTACACCGTGGTCCTGCACATGGGCCATACCTGGCAAGTGGCGCTGGGGGCGGTGTTTCTCTCCGCGGTGCTGTTCTTCCTGCTGTCGATCTTCCGCATCCGCGAATGGATCGTGAACAGCATCCCGCTGCCGCTGCGCTCGGCCATTGCCGCCGGCATCGGCCTGTTTCTGGCGCTGATCGCCCTGCATAACGCCGGCATCGTCGTCGATAACCCAGCCACTCTGGTAGGCCTGGGCGATCTCAGCAAGCCCGCGCCGATTCTCGCCACCCTGGGCTTCTTCCTGATCGTCGCCCTCGAATCGCTGAAGGTTCGCGGCGCCGTGCTGATCGGTATCCTGGCGGTGACCGTGGCCGCGATCGCGCTGGGCGTCACGCCGTTCGGCGGGGTGGTCTCGATGCCGCCGTCGCTGGCCCCGACCTTCCTGCAACTGGACATCGCCGGCGCCCTGGACGTCGGCCTGATCAGCGTGATTTTCGCCTTCCTGTTCGTCGACCTGTTCGACAACTCCGGCACCCTGATCGGTGTGGCCAAGCGCGCCGGCCTGATGGGCAAGGACGGCCACATGCCGAAGATGGGCCGCGCCCTGATCGCCGACAGCACCGCCGCCATGGCCGGTTCACTGCTGGGCACCTCCACCACCACCAGCTACATCGAATCGGCGGCGGGCGTGAGTGCCGGCGGACGCACGGGCCTGACCGCCATCGTGGTCGCCATCCTGTTCCTGCTGGCGCTGTTCTTCGCCCCGCTGGCCGGCAGCGTGCCGGCCTTCGCCACCGCCCCGGCGCTGCTGTTTGTCGCCGTACTGATGGCTTCGGGCCTGGCCGAGATCAACTGGGACGACGTTACCGAAGCCGCGCCGGTGGTGGTGACCGCCCTGGCCATGCCGCTGACCTACTCGATCGCCAACGGCATCGCCTTCGGCTTCATCGCCTGGACCGCCATCAAGCTGATCTCCGGCCGTCGCCACGACCTGAACCCGGCGCTGGTGATCCTGTCCATCCTGTTCGTCATCAAGCTGGGTTGGTTCCCCGCATGAGTGCTGCCTACGATCCCGCGCAATACGACGCGCAACTGGCGGCCAAGGCCGCCCGCCTGCGCGACCTGCTGGCCCCGTTCGACACGCCGGAGCCGGCCGTGTTCGACTCGCCCCGCGGGCACTACCGCCTGCGCGCCGAGTTCCGCCTGTGGCGCGAAGGCGGCCAGCGCCACTATGCGATGTTCGCCCCGGGCGAGAAGCACAAGGCCATCCTGATCGACGACTTCCCGATCGCCAGCGAGCGCATCAATGCGTTGATGCCGCGCCTGAAAGTCGCCTGGCAGGCCAATGAAGACCTCGACAACCGGCTGTTCCAGGTGGAGTTCCTCACCACCCTGGCCGGTGACGCAATGATCACCCTGTGCTACCACCGCCCGCTGGACGAGGCCTGGGAGGCCGCCGCGCAGCAGTTGGCCGCCGACCTCGGTGTCAGCGTGGTCGGCCGCTCGAAAGGCAAGCGCGTGGTGATCGGCCGCGACTACGCGGTGGAGAAGCTCGACATCGCCGGGCGCACCTTCAGCTATCGCCAACCCGAAGGCGCCTTCACCCAGCCCAACGGCGCGGTGAACCAGAAGATGCTCGGCTGGGCCTTCGAGGCCATGGGCGAACGCCAGGACGACCTGCTCGAGTTGTATTGCGGCAACGGCAACTTCACCTTGCCGCTGGCCACCCGCGCCCGCCAGGTGCTGGCCACCGAGATCAGCAAGACCTCGGTCAACGCCGCCCTGCACAACCTCGACGAGAACGGCGTGGACAACGTGCGCCTGGTGCGCCTGTCGGCCGAAGAGCTGACCCAGGCCCTGAACGAGGTCCGCCCGTTCCGTCGCCTGGAAGGCATCGACCTGAAGAGCTACGACTTCGGCACGGTGTTCGTCGACCCGCCGCGCGCCGGCATGGACCCGGACACCTGCGAGCTGACCCGTCGCTTCGAACGCATCCTGTACATCTCCTGCAACCCGGAAACCCTGGCGCAGAACATCGCCCAGCTGCACGATACCCACCGTATCGAACGCTGCGCGCTGTTCGACCAGTTCCCCTACACCCACCATATGGAAAGCGGGGTGCTGCTGGTTCGGCGCTGACCCGCGACGACGCGGGGCCACCAGGGCCCCGCCGTTCGCTGCAAGGAGTGATGTGCCATTGGACCAGTTGAGCGCCATGCAGACCTTCCGCCGGGTCGTCGACCTCGGCAGCTTCAGCGCCGCCGCCCACCAGGCGGGCGTTTCCCACACCGTGCTGTCGCGCCAGGTGAAGCACCTCGAACGCCATCTCGGCACGCAACTGCTCAACCGTACCACCCGTCGCCTGCAAGTGACCGAAGCCGGCGCGCTGTTCTATCGCCACTGCACGCGGATTCTCGAGCAGATGCAGGCCATGAACCTTGAACTGTCCGAGCATCAACAACAGCCCAGCGGCACGCTGCGCCTGGGTGTGGCCACTGCCTTTGGCGAGCTGGAGCTGGGACACTGGCTGCCGGACTTCGTCGGACGTCACGAGCGATTGCAGGTGGAACTGCATTGCAGCGACCGCTTCATCGACCTGCTGGAAGAAGACATCGATGTCTGCCTGAGGGTCACCGACCACCTGCCCGACTCCAGCCTGGTGGCCCGCAGGCTGGCGGACAGCGAAGTGGTGCTGGTGGCCGCGCCCAATTACCTGGAGCGCCACGGCACGCCGACCACGCCCGACGCCCTGGCTGCCCACCCATTGCTCGGCTACAGCCGCTTGCCGCACCCGCAGCGCCTGCAACTGACCGGCCCCGCCGGCGAGCGCCGGGAACTGCTGATGCCCCAGCGCCTGAGCGCCAATTCGCCGATGGCCCTGCGCGCGGCAGCGATCGGCGGGTTGGGTATTGCCAGCTTCGACCGCTTCATTGCCCACGATGCCTTGCGCGACGGGCGCCTGGTGCCGGTGCTGGCGGACTGGTCGCTGCCCTCGCGCACCTTGTACGCGGTCTACCCGCAGAGCCGCTATGTGGCCCCCAAGGTACGGGCACTGCTCGACTACGTGCAGGGGTACTACGCAGAGCCGAGATTGCGGCATTGATTTGTGCTTATAACGCACAAGACATGGCAAATTTAAGATGTATTTGTGCGCATATTGATTGTTTAACCTTCGTCCATTGTCACTTGGCGAAGGAGCCTCCCCCATGAAAGCACTGCACACCCTGTTCGCCGGCCTTTCCCTGGCCGCGATTGCCATCACCGCCAGCGCCGCTGGCGACACCCTGAGCTCGGTCCCTGACAGCACCTCGCTGAAATGGCAGCAGGTGCCCGGCACCCAAGGCGCTGTCAGCTACGCCAATGTCGAAGGCGACCTCTTCGGCAAGGGGCCGTATTCGGCCTACGTGAAGTTCCGCAAAGGCACCGACAATGGACTGCATACTCACAGCCAGACCCTGCCGACCGTGGTGTTGAGCGGAACCTTCTATGCGGTGATCGATGGCAAGCGGGTGGAGTACCCGGCAGGCGCCTACTACAAGCTGCCCGCCAACCTCGTGCATGAAAGTGGTTGCACCGCGGCTGCGGATTGCCTGCTGTTCCAGTACCAGGCCAATGCCTTCGACCTGAACCCGGTCAAAGGCTGAGCCTGGGCAACGGGCTCACTCGCTGACCTGGAACTGCACCCGCGCCGTTTCACCGCTTTCATCCAAAGCACTCAACTCGATGCTCCCGGCCTGCTCGAACCTTACCGGCAAGCTGTCCTGCCCTTGGGTCTCGCCCATGGGCTGTCCATTGAGGAACCACCAGCGCCGCCCTGCCCCGCCCAATGCCGACACCAGCAACTGCAACGGCTCGTGGCTGGTGGCCGGGCGGCGCAGGTTGTCGCCACTGCGCACACCGACGATCGACAGCGGTGGCGCGCTGCTCACCACCTGCGGTGGACAGGCGGGGTCAACGGCCGGCAGCCGCGCCGCTCGACGTTCGACCCGGGGCAACCACGGCTCGAGCGGGGCCGGCCACAAGGCAATGTCTTGGGCCTTGGCTCCAGGACACGATGCATCGACACGCAGTCCTTGCTCGTTGAGCCACACCGTCTCGCGCAAGCCCAGGCCCAAAGGCTGGTCGGCGGCCTGCAAGGTCGGTGGCGTGGTGGCCTCGAGGGTCCAGGCGAAGCGCTGGCGACGGCAGTTGGGGTCCTGGCGGTTCATCGGCTGGCCCAACGGCCAGCAGATCGCCGCCACACCGACCGACGCCGGCACCGGCTCGACCGGCACTTCGATACCGCGTTGGCTATCGCGGTTGCTCAACAGGTCATGCACCTGCAGCATCAAAGGGGCCGCCGAGGCCAGGCCGAACTGGCCCGGCACCGGGGTGCCGTCGGGGCGGCCGATCCACACACCGATCAGGTAGCGCGGGCCGACGCCCACCGACCAGGCATCGCGAAAGCCGTAGCTGGTGCCGGTTTTCCAGGCCAATTGCGGGCGCTGCACCAGCTCGGCGTGGGGGTCACGGTCCGGCCGGGCCAGACCGCTGAGAATGCGCCGGGTGATCCAGGCCGAACCCGACGACAGCAAGCGGCGCTCCACCAGCGGGTCCTGGGGTTGCAGGCGTACCTGCGCGCTCAGCCCACCACGGGCCAGCGCGGCATAGCCACCGACCAGGTCCTCCAGCCGGCTGCCTGCGCCACCGAGGATCAATGACAGGTTCGGCTCGGCCAGCGGCGGCAGCACCAGCGGCATCCCCCCCATGCGCATCTGCGCGGCGAAACGTTTCGGGCCATAGGCCTCGAGCAGTTGCACCGCCGGCAGGTTCAGCGACAGTGCCAGCGCCGAGCTGGCCGACACCGGGCCGCTGAAGCCCATGGAGAAGTTGCCGGGGCGGTAGTCACCGTAGCGCCGCGGCACATCCTGCAACAGCGATTCGGAGTGGATCAGGCCATCATCCATGGCCATGGCGTAGAGGAACGGCTTAAGGGTCGAACCGGGCGAACGCAGGGCGTGGACCATATCCACGTGACCGAAACGGCGCTCATCGTTCAAGTCGATGGAGCCGAGATACGCGCGCACGGCCATGCTCTGTGTCTCGACCACCAGCAACGCCGCCGAGGTGCGCTCGGGCAGGCGGGCACGCCAGCCCATCAGCAAGTCTTCGAGGCGGCGCTGCAAGGCGGCATCCAGGGTGGTACGGATCAGTGGCGGGCTGTTCGGCGTATTCAGGCGCCGGGCCAGCAGCGGCGCCAGCGCCGGCTCCTGGCGTGGCGCCAGCAACAGCGGCTCTTCACGCGCCTCATCGATGCGCTGGGCTGGCCATACCTGGTACTCGGCCAGGCGCTGCAGCACCTTGTCCCGGGCGCGTTGGGCGCGTTCAGGGTGGCGGTCCGGACGCAGCCGGCTCGGCGCCTGGGGCAGCACGGCGAGCAACGCGGCTTCGGCCGGAGTCAGGTGTTTCGGCGACTTGCCCAGGTACGCCCAACTGGCCGCTGCCACGCCCTGCAAGGTGCCGCCGAACGGTGCCCGGTTGAGGTACAGCTGCAAGATCTCGTCCTTGGACAGGTGCCACTCCAGCTGCGCCGTGCGCCACAGCTGGCGCAGCTTGCCGGGCAAGGTGCGGTCGTGCGGGTCGAGCAGGCGCGCCACCTGCATCGACAAGGTGCTGCCGCCGGACACCACCCGCCCGCCACGCAGGTTGAGCCAGGCAGCCCGGGCCAGGGCCATGGGGTTGACGCCGGGGTGATGATAGAACCAGCGGTCCTCGTAGGCGAGCAGGGCTTCAAGGTACAGCGGCGAGACTTCCTGCGGGCTGACCGGATAGCGCCACACGCCGTCGGCGTCGGCGAAGCGCCACAGCGGTGTGCCGTCCTCGGCCAACACCACCCGCGCCAGGTCGTCGCCTGGCATGGGCAATGGCCAGATACGGTCGGCCAACCACAGCAGGGCCATGCCCAGCAGCACGCTGACGGTAACACGCCGCAGCAGCCTGGTCAGGCGCGGGCGCGCTAAGCTTGGCATCGGGAACCGACCGGGCCAGGTGATGGCCAAAGGCTGGGAATCGCCGATTCGTTGATCAGGAAGCGACTATGCATGTAGAAGGTTTTTTCGAATGGCTGGGCCAGGCACTGGGTTCGGTGATCCGGTTCATCGTCGACGGCTTGAGCGGGTTGTTCAACCTGCTGGCCAACGCCGGTGGCAATTTCATCGATGGCCTGGCGCGCACGCTGGGAATGGACACCTCGCTGGTGAGCATCCTGGCGCTTATCGTCGGCCTGATGTTGCTGTACTCGGCGGTCCGCGCATTCATGCGCGCATCGATCATCCTAGGGATCATCTGGGCGTTGCTGGGGCTGTGGGTGTTGAGCTGGGTGGTGCATTGAAAGCAGCTGCAAGCTTGGAGCTACAAGCGACAAATTGAAAGCAGCCTGCGTCGACTGCTTTCTCTTGTAGCTTGCAGCTCACAGCTTGAGGGTCAGCGAGCTCTTACAATCATCTCGCCCTGGCTATCACCTACCGCCTGCAAGTTGGGCCGGTACATCGACTCCACCTGCGGTGGCGGAATGCGGTAGCTGCCCGGCGTCACCGCACGGGCCAGGTACAGCAGGTGGGTGGTGCCGTAGCTGTCGAGCTTGAGCGCGGCCACATAGCGGTCGTCGCGGTACTCCTGGTGCACCACGCTGGCGTTCTGCATCGACTCGCGCCATTGCTTCACCGCGCTGCTGGCGTTGTCCAGGCTGGCGGCGCTCTGCGCCAGGTTCTGGTTCTCCAGCTCCAGGCCTGCCGGCAACAAATCGACCACCAGGGCGTCGGGCACCTGGTCCTGCGCCTTGAGCGCCAGGTGCACCAGCACCAGGTCACCGCTGCGCAGGTTGCGCACATCCAGCGTCTGGCCATTCATGCCCAGGTATTCGCGACGGATTTCCAGGCCATTGCCGCTGGCGGCCGGCGCCTGGCGCGGGTAGCCGGACAGGGTCAGCTGCTGGTACAGGGTCTCGCCACCCTGGTTCTGCACGGTCAATGGCGAGGCCAGCAGCGGGCCCTCGAGCTTCATCCCCGAGTCATTGTTGTCGAACTCGCGGACCTCACCGGCGCTGTCCAGGCGGGCCTTCCAGTTGCCTTCCGGCTTGCCCAGCAGGCCACGCCCGGCGAGGAACAGCGCGTTGCGCTCCTGGGTGGAGAGCCAACGGTTGGCGGCCAGCTCGTCGGACAGGCCGAACAGGCGCTGATCGACCTGATTGGCGGCCAGGTTGTTCTCCTGCAGCAGGGCCAGGATCAACGCCTGGTCACGCAGGGCGCTGCCGTAGTCGGCCAGCCAGCCTTTGCCGCGGGTGACCGCCAGGCCCGCCTGCAGCGCCTGCTGCGAACGCTGCTTGTCGCCCATCTTGTCCAGCGCCACCGCCAGTTGCACCAATGGCAAACCGGAGCGGGCGTCAGCGCGGCGCTCGAACAGGCTGCGCAAGGCGCCCAGCGGCGCTTGCTGGCTGCGCGCCAGCACCAGGCCAGCGTAGGCCTGCACGGCGAAGCGGGTGTGGTCGGCGTTCTGGCTGTAGTCGACTTCGATCAGGTTGCGCTCCTGCACATAGCGCAGCAGGCGCTCGCTGGCTTTCTTCAGCGCCTCGGCCGGTACGCCGTAGCCTTGCTCGCGGGCGCGCAGCAGGAAGTCGGTGACGTAGGCGGTCAGCCAGTACTCCTCCTCGCTGTCCGAGCTCCACAGGCCGAAGCTGCCGTTGTAGCGCTGCATGCCCAGCAGGTGCTCGATGCCCATCTCGATCTTGCGCTTGCGCACATCAGCCGGCTCACCCTTGATGCCCAGGCGCTTGAGGCTGTCGGCATCGGCATACAGCGACGGGTACAGGCCACTGGTGGTCTGCTCCAGGCAGCCATACGGGTAGGCTTCCAGGGCGCGGATCTGCTCGGCAAGGTTCAGCGGTGGGCGGCTCGACAGCGCCAGGCTGGCCTCCAGGCCCGCAGGCTCGAACTCGGCCAGGTCGCTGTCGGGCAGGCTCCAGGGCTGGTCCTTGAGGGCTACGCGGTAGTGCTTGAGCATCGCCGGGTAGGCCGGGCGGATACCCAGGGTCCACTCACGCTCGAAGGTATTGGCCGGCTCACCCGGCAGCTGCAGGCCGTTGACCTGCACGCGGACTTTGCCCTGGCCCAGGCCGCCCCGGGCCTGCACCGGGATCATCAGGGTGGTGCGCTGGCCTTCGGCGAGGGTGAAGTTCTGCTGCGCGCCACCGACCAGGCTCAGTTGGCCTTCGCTGGACACCTGCACGCTCAGTTGCTGGTCACGGCCGGAGAGGTTGGCCAGATCCAGCGCCAGGCGGGTCTGGTCGCCACCAGCGAGGAAGCGCGGCGCGGACAGCTCGGCGATCAGCGGCGCGGCGACCACGGTCTTGCCTTCAGCCATGCCGAAGTGTTCCTCGGTCCAGGCCTGGGCCATCAGGCGCAGCTCACCGTTGAAATCGGGAATATCGACGCTGGCCTGGCCCTCGCCTTTTTCATCGAGGGTGACCGGCAGGCTCTGCTGGGCAACGATGGTCACCGTGGTGTTCGGGCGCTTGCCGCCCTTGGCCATGGCGGCGTCACCGCCGAAGGCCAGGCTGGCCAGACGGCCCTGGCCGGCTTCGATCAACTGGCCATAAATGTCCAGCTGGTCGGCGCCGTAGGCCTTGCGGCCGAACAGGCTGGCGAACGGATCGGGGGTCTTGAAGTCGGTGATGTTGAGGATGCCCACGTCCACCGCCGACAACAATACATGCACCTGCTTGGGCACGCTGCCATCGGCGTTGACCGCCTTGACCTTGACGGTCAGCGGTTGCTTGGGCCGCATTTTCTCCGGTGCCTGCAGCGATACGGCCAGCTTGCGCTCGGCGCGGTCCAGCGGCAGGTGCAGCACGCCCACGGCGCGTTTCGGCGTGGCATTGGCCTTGCGCTCACCCGGGCGGATCACCAGGGCGCTGATGTACAGGTCGTGGCGCGCCCACTTCTTGTCCAGTTCGACCTCGAAGGTCTTGCCCTCGGCCGGCACCTCGATTTCCTGCCACCACAGCGGGCCGTCGGCGGACTCGATCATCAGGTAGCCGCTGCCGGCGGCCGGCGGGGTGACGGTGACCTTGGCGGTGCCGCCTTCCTTGTAGGCAGGCTTGTCCAGGGCGATCTTCACCTGGTCGGGACGCACGGCACCGCCCTCGGCGTTGTCCTGGGCGCGGTAGCCGGCCCAGAAGCGGGCGCTGGAGACCAGGCCGGTCTGCGGGTCTTCCACCTCGACGCGGTACGGGCCCCACTCCACCTGGAAGTTCAGCTTGGCGGTGGAGCCTGCCTTCACGCTGACGGTTTCTTCAGCCTGGGTAAGGAATTTCTCGTTGTAGTTGTAGCTCCAGCCATCGCTCTGCGAGTAGCTCCAGTAGTAGTCGCGGCGCTCGCGGATCAGTCGTACCTTCAGGTTGTCGGCGGCCAGCTTCTTGCCGTTGCGGTCAGCCACCAGGAACTCGAATTCTACCGGGCCATCGCCGTCGGTTTCTTCGCCGTCGAACAGGCCGCGCAGGCCCGGCAGGCGCTCGGCAGGCCAGATCGGCTGCTCCAGGCGCCGGGTGATCGGCCGACCACCGGACTCCTGCAGGCTGGCCTGCACGGTCAGTTGCAGCGGTGAGCGGGCTTCAGCCCAGCGGCTTTCGATGTCGATGCGGGCCTTGCCGTTCTGGTCGAGGGTGACTTCGTCCAGTTCCAGGTCCTGGTTCAGGTCGGTCTCGGTGACCGCGCCGAACTGGTAGCCCGGCAGCGCCTTCACCGCTTCACGCAGCGGGCGCACGTACGCCTGGCCACTGAGGCGGTTGCCGGCGGCAGGCGCACCATAAAGGTAACGGCCATTGACCTGGATCGTGGCGTTTTGGTCCGGCGCCAGCGGCGCGGCACTGCCTTTGAGCTCCAGCGCCAGGCGCTCGGGGAGGAAGTCCTCAACAAGGAATTCGTAGACCTGCTTGCGTCCACCGCCCATGTCGAGCAGCAACTGCCAGCGGCCGGTCGGCGCTTCGCTGGCCAGTTGCAGCTGGTACTGGAACAGACCGTTCTGGTCGGCCTCCCAGACGAACTTGCGGCTGACCTGCTCATCGGGGCGGCGTACTTCCACGTTCACCGGCTGGGCCTTGACCGGCTTGCCGTCCTGGTCGCGCAGCAGGCCGTTGAGCAGCACGGTCTCGCCTGGTCGGTACAGGTCGCGCGGGCCAAAGATGAAGAACTGCAGCGGGTTGGCCTGGGGGCCGGCGATGTCGAACTCGGCCAAGTCCAGCGCCGCGGTGTTAAGGCGCAGCAGGGTGGTGTGCATCCCTTGGGTGGCGATCAGCGTATCGGCCTTGGCGGTGATCGGCAGCTGGGCATGGCCGTCGCCGTCGGTCTTGGCCTGGGCCAGCAGCTTGCCCTTGTCGTCGTGCAGCTCGAGGGTGACGTCCTTGAGCGCCTTGCCGCCCTCCAGGGCCTGGGTGAACACGTCCAGGCGGTCGCGATAGCGGTGCGCCGAGACACCGATGTCACTAAGAGTGAACAGAGTCGCTGGCTGCGAGTAGTCATAGGTGCCCGAGGCACGCATGACTGCCAGGTACACGCCAGGCTCCTGCAGCGGCTTGATCCCGGCGATCGGCAAAAGCACGGTTTCGCGGGTATTGCGCGCCGGGTTGAGGTCGAAACGGCCGCTGTAGACCAGCTCGGCCATCTCCAGGGTTTCCTTGGACTGGTAGTAGTAAAGGCTGCTGTTGCGCCCCCAGTTGACCAGGAAGCTCGAGAGCATGTCCGGCTTGATGCGGAAGAACTCGACATCGACCTTGTCGACGTTCAGGGCAATCACCGGCAGGCCTTCGGCCAGGCGCGTGGGCAGCAGCGAACCGCGGCTGGCGAAGCCCACCGTGGCCTGCATGTCGCGGGTCTCGAAGCGGCTGACCGATTCGGCCTGCAACTGATTGCCATTGACCGAGAGCAAGCCCTTGTCGATGGTCAGGACCATCTTGCGCTGCGGCTCCAGGTGGCGCAGGCGCAGTTCCATCTGGTTGTCCGAGAGTTCCCAGGCGCCGTCGACCTTGCCCTTGACGGTATCGACCAGGTGCAACTTGCCGGCAAAGTCCTGGTTGGCGTCCAGTGGCGCGGAGACGCTGACCGACAGGGTACTGGCGCCGTCGAGCTGCACTTCCGAGACGTCCAGCACGGTCAGCTCGCGGCCGGCGTAGCGCTTGGCGAGCACCGCCGGATCTTCGCGCTTGGCCGTCCTGGTTTCGACGGGCGCGACGGCAGTGGCGGCATCGGCAGGCGCCGAAGGCTTGTCCGGGGTGGAGGAATCACAGGCACTGAGCAGGGCCAGCGCGCAGGCCAGCAACAATCCTTTGTTGAGCATTTGAGAGAGAACTCTTCGGCAGCGTGTACATGAGGGGGGCAACTATAGCGCAACGGCTCGAAGCTTACCTGGCGATGCGCGGCAAGTGAGACCGTGTTCGCGCCAACAGGTTGCCAGGCCGGTACAATGAGCGCATTTGATCTTGCAAGGGGCCGCTTCGCGCCCCATCGCCGGCAAGCCGGCTCCCACAGGGACCGAGGCCGCCTTGTGGGAACCGGCTTCCCGGCGATGGGGCGCGAAGCGGCCCTGATATGAAGGATGTGCATGTCTTCACTGTCCACCGCCTGGCGCAACCGCCCCACCCACCAAAAGGTCTGGGCCCTGGCCGCGCCGATGATCCTGTCCAACATCTCGGTGCCGCTGGTGGCGCTGGTTGACAGCACGGTGATCGGCCATCTGCCCCATGCCCATCAGTTGGGCGCGGTGGCCGTCGGTGCCACGCTATTCACCTTCATGGTCGGCCTGCTGGGCTTCCTGCGCATGGGCTCCACCGGCTTCGCCGCCCAGGCCGCCGGCCGCGCCGATGGCGCCGCGCTGCGCCAGGTGCTGGTGCAGGGGTTGCTGCTGGCGCTGGCTTTCGCCGTGCTGATCGGCCTGCTGGCCCTGCCCTTCAGCCAACTGGCGCTGCAGGCGATGCAGCCCAGCGAGGCGCTGCATGCCTCGACCGAAGCCTTCTTCCACACCCGCCTGCTCGGCCTGCCGGCAGCACTGGCCAGCTATGCCCTGGTCGGCTGGTTCCTCGGCACCCAGAACGCCCGGGCGCCGCTGGCGATCCTGCTGACCACCAACCTGCTCAACATCGCCTTGAACCTGTGGTTCGTGCTTGGCCTTGACTGGGGGGTGGTCGGCTCGGCGCGGGCCTCGGTGATCGCCGAATGGAGCGCTGCCCTGCTCGGCCTGGCCCTCACCCGCCCGGCCTTGCGCGCCTACCCCGGGCAGGTCGTCTGGGCCGCGTTGAAACGCTGGCAGAGCTGGCGGCCGCTGCTGGCGGTCAACCGCGACATCTTCCTGCGCAGCCTGGCGCTGCAACTGGTGTTCCTGCTGCTCACCGTGCAGGGTGCGCGCCTGGGCGAGGCGACGGTGGCGGCCAATGCCCTGCTGCTCAATGGCCTGATGCTCACCGCCTATGCCCTCGATGGCCTGGCCCATGCGGTCGAGGCCCTGTGCGGCCATGCCATCGGCGCCCGTGACCGCAGTGCCCTGAAGCAGGCACTGGTGGTGGCCTGCGGCTGGTCACTGATCGTCAGTCTGGTGTTCGCCGTGCTGTTTTTGCTGGGCGGGCACCTGTTCATCGACCTGCAAACCGACATCGCCAGCGTGCGCGACGCGGCATATCCCTACCTGCCTTACCTGGCGGTGCTGCCATTGGTAGCTGTGTGGAGCTACCTGCTCGACGGCCTGTTCATCGGCGCGACGCGAGCCCGCGAGATGCGCAATGCGATGCTGCTGTCGGTGGCAGTTGCGCTGCCCCTGGCGCTTGCCATGCGCGGGTTCGGCAACCATGGGCTGTGGTGGGCGTTCCTCGGCTTCATGGTGCTGCGGGCGGTAACGCTGGGGTGGCTGGGGTGGCGTTTGCAGCAGCGCGACCGCTGGATTCCCTGAGAACGGCGCCGCTTTGCAGCGCTGCGTCACGAAACCAGGAGAAAGCCCTCACCTGCCCCCTTGCCTGCGCCCGGCCTGATTCCCCACAATCGCGGCCATGCCGCACCATGACAGGGAATTCGCCGTGCCATCCATCTACCAGCTCAAACCCCGCTTCCAGGCGCTGCTGCGCCCTTCGGTGCAACGCCTGTACGACCGTGGCGTCACCGCCAACCAGGTGACCGTCGCCGCGGCGGCGGTCTCCATCCTCCTTGGCCTGCTGCTCGCCTGGCAGCACCAGGTCACCTGGCTGTTCATCCTGATACCGCTGTGGATGCTGCTACGCATGGCGCTGAACGCGGTCGACGGCATGCTCGCCCGCGAGTTCGGCCAGCAGTCCAGGCTCGGCGCCTACCTCAATGAACTGTGCGACGTGATCGCCGACACCGCGCTGTACCTGCCGTTTGCCCTGTTGCCGGGCGTTTCGCCGACACTGGTGGTGCTGGTGGTGGTGTTCGCCGTGATCAGCGAATACGCCGGGGTAATGGGCCCGCTGGCCGGCGCGTCACGCCGCTACGACGGGCCGATGGGCAAGAGCGACCGGGCCTTCGCCTTCGGCGTGCTGGGCACCGGCGTGGCGTTCGGACTGTTGGCCGCGAGCTGGATCAATGGCCTGCTGCTGGTGATCCTGCTGCTCTCGCTCTATACCCTGTACAACCGGGTTCGCCACGGCCTGGCCGAAACCCGCTGAGCCCCTCGCTGCCGGACAAGGATATTCGCCATGCGCCAAGCGCAATCGCTGCATTTCTGCACCCATGACGGCGTCGAGCTGCACTATCGTCACTGGCCCGCCACGCGCAACGAGCATCAACCACGCCGCGCCGTGGTGATGTTCCACCGCGGCCACGAGCACGGCGGGCGCATGGCCCACCTGGCCGACGAACTGAACATGCCCGGTTATGATTTCTTCGCCTGGGACGCCCGTGGTCATGGCCAATCGCCGGGCGCTCGCGGCGACAGTCCGGGCTTCGCCACCAGCGTGCGCGACGTGCAGACCTTCATTGAGCATCTTCAGGCCCGGCACGGCATCGCCGAGGCGGACATGGTAGTGCTGGCGCAAAGCGTCGGCGCGGTGCTGATCGCCACCTGGGCCCACGACTATGCGCCCAGGGTGCGCTGCCTGGTGCTCGCCTCGCCGGCGTTCAAGGTCAAGCTCTACGTCCCCTTCGCCCGCCCTGGCCTGAAGCTGCTCAAGGCCCTGCGCGGCAACTTCTTCGTCAACAGCTACGTCAAGCCGCGCCTGCTGACCCATGACCCGGAGCGGGTCATGTCGTATGTCGCCGACCCGCTGATCAGCCGGCCCATTTCGGTCACCATGCTGCTGGGCCTGTATGACGCCGCCGACCGCGTGGTGGCCGACGCCCAGGCGATCCAGGTGCCGACGCAACTGCTGATCTCCGGCGCGGACCTGGTGGTCGAGCGCAAGCCGCAGGAGCAGTTCTTCGATCGCCTGGGCAGCGCACGCAAGGAAAAGCACATCCTGCCCGGCTTCTTCCACGATACCCTCGGCGAGCGCGACCGCGCCCACGCCCTGGCGCGGATCGAGCGCTTCATAGCGCACTGCTTCGACGCGCCGCCGCTGCGGCCGGCGTTGCTCGACGCCGACCGCAGCGGCGCCAGCTGCGCCGAGGCCGAGAGCCTGGCTGCGCCGTTGCCACGCCATTCGCCACGCGACCTCTACTGGCGCGCCACCCGTGCCGGCCTGCGGCTGGGCAAGGGCCTGTCCGAGGGGGTGAAACTGGGCTTCGACACCGGCTTCGACTCCGGCTCCACCCTCGACTACGTCTACCGCAATACGCCGACCGGCAAAGGCCGGTTGGGCGAGCTGGTCGACCGGAACTACCTGGACGCCATCGGCTGGCGCGGTATCCGCCAGCGCAAGCTGAACGTCGAGGAGCTGTTGCGCCTGGCCATCGCCCAGCTGCGCGAGCAACAGCGCCCGGTCCACATCGTCGATATCGCCGCCGGCCATGGCCGCTATATCCTCGAGGCCTTGCAAGGCCTGCAGCAACTGCCCGACTCGATCCTGCTGCGCGACTACAGCGAACTGAACGTGCAACAGGGCAACGCACTGATCACCGAAAAAGGCCTCGCCGAGATCGCCCGCTTCGTCCAGGGTGATGCCTTCGATCGGCAAAGCATGGCCAGCCTCACGCCACGCCCCACCCTCGCGGTGGTCTCGGGCCTCTACGAGCTGTTCGCCAGCAACGAGCTGGTCGGCAATTCGCTGGCGGGCCTGGCCGATGCCGTCGAGGACGGCGGCTACCTGGTCTACACCGGCCAGCCCTGGCATCCGCAGCTGGAGATGATCGCCCGCGCCCTGACCAGCCACCGCGGCGGCCAGGCCTGGGTGATGCGCCGACGCAGCCAGGCAGAAATGGATCAGTTGGTCGAGGCCGCAGGGTTCCGCAAGATCACCCAGCGCATCGATGAATGGGGCATCTTCAGCGTCAGCCTGGCGCAGCGGGTGCGTTGATGGCCCGTGAAGCCGGGCTGATCCGCCGCAGCGTGCTCTGGCTGCTGTTGCTCGGGCCGTTGTTTTTCCTCAGCTACGGCCTGGCCAACACCTACACGGCCGGACGCGACGATATCGGCAGCCTGGTGTTCGCCTGGGAACGGCACATGCCGCTGTGGCCGTGGACGATCATCCCGTACTGGTCGATCGACCTGCTGTACGGGTTGTCGTTCCTGCTGCCGCGTACACGTCGCGAGATGGACCGACATGCCCTGGCATTGCTCACGGCACAGGTGATCTGCGTGGCCTGCTTCCTGCTCTGGCCGCTGCGCTTCACCTTCGAGCGCCCCGAGCTGTCGGGGTTGTTCGGCTGGCTGTTCGATGTGCTGATGGGCTTCGACAAGCCCTACAACCAGGCGCCTTCGCTGCATATCGCGCTGTTGGTGATCATCTGGACGATGTTTGCCCGCCATACACGGCATCCAGCCAGGCGCTGGCTGGTGCACGGCTGGATGGGGCTGATCGGGCTGTCGGTCCTTAGCACCTGGCAGCATCACTTTATCGATGTACCGACCGGGGCGTTGGCCGGGTTCGTCTGCCTGTGGCTGTGGCCGCAACAAGGGCCGCTGCCCTGGCAGCAGGCGCGCCTGGCACGCGACCCCAAACGCTGGCGTCTGGCATTGCGTTATGGACTGGGCGCGCTGGTGCTGGCCGTGCTCGGGTTCAAGCTGGGACACACCGCCTTGTGGCTGCTCTGGCCTGGGTTTTCACTGCTGTTGGTAGCGTTGAACTATGCGCTGTTCGGGGCGCAAGGTTTCCAGAAAGGCAACGATGGCCGGCTGTCGGTCGCGGCGACGGCATTGCTGGCGCCTTACCTGATTGGGGCCTGGATCAATTCAAGACTGTGGACCTGGCGCCACCCGCAGGCGGATGAGGTGTGCGAGGGGGTGTACCTCGGGCGTGTGCCGGGCGCGGGTGACGCGGGGCGGTTCCCGGCGGTGATCGACCTCAGCGCAGAGCTGGCCTGCAGGGTCCTCCTCATCGCGGGGCAAGCCCGCTCCCACGAGCAGACGCCACAGGCTTCGCAGTCCTACCTGAATCTGCCGTCACTGGACCTGGTCGCCCCTGACACGCAGACCTTGCAGCAAGCTGCCGAGGCTATCGAACACTTGCGCCGGCACGGCCCGGTACTGGTCTGCTGTGCGCTCGGCTACTCGCGCAGCGCCAGCGCGGTCGCCGCCTGGCTGGTGGTCAGCGGCCGCTGCAAGGCAGTCTCGCATGCCGAAACACTGATCCGCCAGGCCCGCCCCGGCGTAGTCCTGCATCCCGCCCATCGCCAGTCCCTGCGGCCGCTGGAGACCCGGCCATGAACCTGTTCGTCGTTGCCAGCCTGCTCGCCCGTGGTCGCCAACTGGAGCGCTGGTCGGACGGCATCACCTTGCTGGCCCTGGCCTGCAGCCTGGCGCCCATGCTGGGCGTGCCGTTGCCAGCGCTGCCCCGGGTGTTCTGCGCAGCGCTGCTGGCGCTTGGCCTGGCACACAAGTACTGGGCCATACGCGTTGCCCTGGATGCCGAGCTGTTCGCCCGGCTCGCCACCCGCGACGACCTGCCCGCCGATACCCTGGCCCTGGACCGCGCCCTGTTCGAACTGCGCCTGAAACCGACCGTCGACGATCCACGCCGCTGGCCTGCACGCAGCGAGGCCGCCCTGGCCCTGCTGCGCCGTCAGGCCTTGTGCCTCGCCGTGCAGGTGCTGCTCGCCGTCACCCTCCCCTTCACCGGATAACCCCCCGATGCTCGCCAGCCTGACTGCCTTCGTCATCACCTCCGCCGCCCGCCTGATCACCGGTGCCCGCGCCCTGTGGCTGGGCTGCACGCCGCAACCGGTACAGCGCCTGTACTTCGCCAACCACAGCAGCCACGGCGACTTCGTGTTGCTCTGGGCCGCGCTGCCCGAGCCGCTACGCCGCCGCACCCGGCCAGTGGCCGGCGCCGACTACTGGTGCAAGCCTGGCATCCGCGATTTCCTGATCCGCAAGGTGTTCAACGGCGTGCTGATCGATCGCCAGCAGGCCAGCGAGGGCAACCCGCTGCAACCGGTGCTCGACGCCTTCGCCCAGGGTGACTCGCTGATCTTCTTCCCGGAGGGCACGCGCAACCTCACCGACGACCCGCTGCTGCCGTTCAAGAGCGGCCTGTTCCACCTGGCCTCGGCCAACCCGCAGGTGGAGCTGGTGCCGGTGTGGATCGCCAACCTCAACCGGGTCATGCCCAAAGGACGGGCCCTACCCCTGCCGCTGCTGTGCACCCTGAGTTTCGGCGAGCCGCTGCACCTGCAGCCGGACGAAGCCAAGCACGCCTTTCTCGAGCGGGCCCGCCAGGCCCTGCTGAACCTGGCCCCGAAGGAAGCCTGAGATGGATCACAACACCCTGTCGCTGTTCGCCGGTATCGGCGCCCTGCTGCTGCTCGCCAGCCTCGTCGGCCGACTGCTCAAGTGGCGTGCCGGCCCCGCGCCACATGCGGTGATCGACAACCTCAACGCGCGCATCAATGCCTGGTGGGTGATGGTGTTGGTGATCGGCATCGCCTTCCTGTTCGGCAAGTACGGCGTCATCGTGCTGTTCTACGGCGTCTCGTTCTACGCCCTGCGCGAGTTCATGACCCTCACCCCGACCCGGCGCAGCGACTACCCCGCCCTGGTGGCGGCGTTCTACGTGGCGTTGCCGGTGCAGTACCTGCTGATCGCCATGGACTGGTACGGCCTGTTCAGCATCTTCATCCCGGTGTACCTGTTCCTGCTGCTGCCGATCCTCGCCAGTTTCGGCGGCGACACCACGCGCTTCCTCGAGCGCGCCTCGAAGGTGCAGTGGGGCCTGATGATCGCGGTGTACTGCGTGTCCTCGGTGCCGGCGCTGATGACCCTGGACATCCCCGGCTACGAAGACCGCAACCTGCTGCTGATCGCCTGGCTGATCCTGGTAGTGCAGATCAGCGACGTGCTGCAGTACGTCTGCGGCAAGCTGTTCGGCAAACGCAAGGTGGCGCCCAACCTGTCGCCGTCGAAGACCGTCGAAGGCCTGGCCGGCGGCGTGGCCTTGGCAACGCTGGTCGGCGCCCTGCTGTGCTGGATCACCCCGTTTACCTTCTGGCAGGCGGCGCTGATGGCGCTGACGGTCAACGCCATGGGCTTCTTCGGCGGGCTGGTGATGTCGGCGATCAAGCGCGACCGCGGGGTGAAGGACTGGGGCCACATGATCGAAGGCCACGGCGGCATGCTCGACCGCATGGACTCGGTGTGCTTCGCCGCGCCGGTGTTCTTCCACTTCGTGCGGTACTGGTGGGCGTGAGGCCTGGCCGATCGGCAGGCTTGGGTTGAGATAGCGCGCTCTGACAGCTGGACGTCGAGCCCAGGCAACTGCCCGTACGTCGATGGCCCTATGGTGACGCGTCATCTCACCTGCTATCTGGAGCCACGCCATGTCCGATTTCATCACCGTCCTGCGCGAAACCTGTCCGACCCCGGTGGTCGACGCGACCAAGTGGAAGCGCATCGGCGGCGACCCGCACACCGTCAACCTCAATGCCTACCTGTCCGCCGACGGCAGCAAGATCATGGGCACCTGGATCTGCACGCCGGGCAAATTCGAGGTCAACTACGAAAAGTGGGAGTACTGCCATTTCCTCGATGGCTACTGCATCGTCACCCCGGAAGGCGAGGAGCCGAAGCATCTGAAGGCGGGGGATGTGTTCGTGATCGAGCCGGGGATGAAAGGGACCTGGGAAGTGGTGGAGACGGTGCGCAAGTATTTCGTGTTTGCCTGAAGCGGTAATCGTCGGAGCGGGCTTGCCCCGCGATGACGTCAGGCGGGACAACGCCGTCGCCTGATTTGAAGTCATCGCGGGGCAAGCCCGCTCCCACGATTCAAACGCCCGTTCTGCCGGGCAAAAAAAACGCGGAGCGCATGCCCCTCCCCCAAGGTGCGCAGTTACAAGGGGGAAGACCATACGGTCCGCGATCAAGTCCACTCGCGGGTCAATCCTTCTTGCGGTACCCCTCGACGATCGCCGAGAAATCCTTGCCACCCTCGCCGCGCAGGCTCATGGCCTGGTACAGCTGCTGGGCCACGGCACCCAGGATCACCGGCTGGTGCGCCTGGCGCGCGGCCTCGGTGGCCAGCCCCAGGTCCTTGAGCATCAGCTCGGCGCCGAAGCCGCCGGTGTAGCCCCGTGAAGCCGGGGCAGTCTCGATGATGCCGGGCCACGGGTTGTAGGTGTCCGAACTCCAGCAACGTCCGGTCGAGCTGTTGATGATCCCGGCCAGCACCTTGGTGTCGATGCCCAGCGCATTGCCCAGGGCCATGGCCTCGGACACGCCGATCATCGAGATACCCAGCAGCAGGTTGTTGCAGATCTTGGCGATCTGCCCGGTGCCGACTTCGCCGCAATGCACGATATTGCGGCCCATCTGCTCCAGCACCGGCTTGAGCGTGGCGAACAGCTCGGCGCTGGCGCCGACCATGAAGGTCAGGGTGCCGGCGGCCGCGCCACCGGTGCCGCCGGAGACCGGCGCATCACCCATGTCGATGCCCTTGGCCGCCGCGGCCTTGGAGACCTCACGGGCGGTCTGCGGGTCGATGGTGCTGCAATCCACGGTCGGGGTGCCGGGGCGAATGCCGGCCAGCACGCCGGTTTCTTCGTCCAGGTACACGCCACGCACATGAGCGGCGGCCGGCAGCATGGTGATCACCAGCTCGCTGTTGGCGGCGGCGTCCTTGGGCGAGGTGCTGACCTGCCCGCCCAGCTCGGCGAGTTCGGCCAGCACGGTCTTGTTGAGGTCGAACAGGTTGAGCTGGTGCCCGGCCTTGATCAGGTTGCGGGCCATGGGCGCGCCCATGTTGCCCAGGCCAATGAATGCGATACGCATGACGAGCTCCTTAGCGCAGGCTGATGGTGGTGTTCACACCGTCATTGACGCTGTCATCGTCGAACCAGCGGGCGGTGACGGTCTTGGTCTGAGTGTAGAACTGCACCACCTGCTTGCCGTACGGGCCGAGGTCACCGAGCTTGGAACCGCGGGAACCTGTGAAGCTGAAGAACGGCACCGGTACCGGGATCGGGATGTTGATGCCGACCTGGCCGATGTCGATCTCGCTCTGGAACTTGCGCGCCGCCGCGCCGCTCTGGGTGAACAGACCGGTGCCGTTGCCGAACGGGTTGGCGTTGACCAGGGCGATGGCCTCGTCGAGGGTGTCGACCTCCAGGGTCACCAGCACCGGGCCGAAGATTTCCTGGGTGTAGACCTGCATGTCGGTCTTCACCCCGGAGAACAGGGTCGGGCCGACGAAGTTGCCTTGCTCGTAGCCCGGCACCTTGACGTCACGACCGTCGAGCTCGAGCTTGGCGCCTTCCTTGATGCCGCTCTCGATCAGGCCCAGCACGCGCTCCTTGGCGCGCTTGGAGACCACCGGGCCGACATCGGTGCCCGGCTCGTTGCCGGCGTTGACCTTGAGCTTGCTGGCCGCGTCCTTGATATCCGGCAGCCATTCGCGGGCCTTGCCCACCAGCACCGCCACCGAGGTGGCCATGCAGCGCTGGCCGGCCGCGCCGAAGGCGGCGCCGACCAGGGCGTTGATGGTCTGGGTGCGGTTGGCGTCGGGCAGCACCACGGCGTGGTTCTTGGCGCCCATCATCGACTGCACGCGCTTGCCGTGCTGGCTGCCCAGGTTATAGACGTGGGTGCCGACCTCGGTGGAACCTACGAACGAGATCGCCTTGATGTCCGGGTGGGTGCAGATGCCATCGACCACTTGCTTGCCGCCATGCACCACGTTGAGCACACCGGCGGGGATGCCAGCCTCCAGCGCCAGCTCGACCAGCATCATGGTCGACAGCGGGTCCTGCTCGGATGGCTTGAGCACGAAGGTGTTGCCGCAGACGATGGCCATCGGGAACATCCACAGCGGGATCATCGCCGGGAAGTTGAACGGGGTGATGCCGGCGCACACGCCGATCGGCTGGCGCAGGGTATAGGTGTCGACGCCGCCGGCGACGTTTTCGGCGAACTCACCCATCTGCAGGGTGCCGATGGAGGCGGCGTGCTCGACCACTTCCAGGCCGCGGAAGATATCGCCCTCGGCGTCGGCGATGGTCTTGCCCTGTTCGGCGCTGAGGGTCACGGCGATGCGCTTGCTGTGTTCGCGGATCAGCGCCTGCAGCTTGAGCATGATGCGCATGCGCGCGCCGATGGGAGTGTCGCGCCAGGTCTTGAAGGCACGCTCGGCAGCGGCTACCGCGGCGTTCACTTCCTCGACGGTGGCGAACGGCACCCGCGCCAGCACTTGCTGGGTCGCCGGGTTGACGATGTCACGCCATTCGGTGGTCTTCGACTCGACCCATTGGCCGTCGATCAGCAGCTTGACCTGCTCGACCTTGGTCTGGTCGGGCGTCTGGGGTGCGTTCATCTGCGCTCTCCTTGGAATTATTGTCGGAACGAGGACGCCTACGCCGGAGCGAACACGGGGTGGCGCTTAGGGGCTGAGTTCGAGTATAGATGTGCAAACATCCAACAAGAATGCACAAAAAAACCGGATCATCATGCAAAAAGACCTCACCTCCCTGAGCGCGCTGAACTGGGACGACCTCAAGTTCTTTCTTGAGGTAGCGCGCACCCGCAAGGCCAGCAGTGCGGCCAAGCGCCTGGCCGTGGACTACACCACGGTGTCGCGGCGCATCGGTTCACTGGAAGGGGCGCTGGGCACTTTGCTGTTCGAAAAATCGCGGACCAACGGCTTCGTCCTCACCGCCGAAGGCCAGCGCCTACTGGGCTATGCCGAGTCGATCGAGAGCACCCTGCACATGGCTTGCGAGCAAGTCTCGGGCTCGGGCGTGGCATTGTCGGGGCATGTACGCATGGGCTGCACCGAAGGCTTCGGCAGCTTCTTCGTCACCCCGCAGTTGAGCCACTTCGTCGATGCCTGGCCGGCGATCTCGGTGGACATCCTGCCGTTGCCGCACTTCATCAGCCTGTCCAAGCGCGAAGCCGATATCGTCATCGCCCTGGAGCGCCCGGAACACGGCCCCTATGTGTGCTGCAAGCTGTGCGATTACCGCCTGCGCCTGTATGCCACCCAGGACTACCTGGATCGCCACGAGCCGATTCGCGAGATCGCCGACCTGGGGCGCCACCCGTTCATCAGCTACGTGGACGACCTGGCCTTCAGCTCGGAGTTGCTGTACCTGGCCAACTTGATCCCCAACGCCAACGCGCACCTGCGCAGCACCAGCGTGATCGCCCAGTACACAGCAGCGTTGCAGGGGCGTGGGCTGGCGATCCTGCCGTGCTTCCTGGCGGCGCAGGATCCACGCCTGGTGACGGTGCTGCCGGAGCAGATCGAGGTGACGCGGCAGTTCTGGATGTACTGCCGGGAGGACCTGCGCAAGTTGAAGCGGATCACCCTGCTGTGGGATTACATCCGTGAGGTGACCGAGGCCAATGCGCCGTTGTTGATGGGGGAGACGCGGGAGATGAAGTTCGCTCGGGATTGAGGGTAGGCATCATCGCGGGGCTTGCCCCGCGATGTCGGTATCACTCCGACCCCACCACGATCGACACACGGCGATTCTCCATGCGCCCTGCGGCGGTACGGTTGTCCGCCACCGGCTGGCTGCTGCCCATACCGCGGGTCTGGATGTTCTGCGGCTGCATGCCGATGCCGGCCAAGGCCTTGGCCACGCTCTGCGCGCGGCGCTCGGACAACTGCTGGTTGTAGGCGGCCTTGCCCGAGGCGTCGGCGTGGCCGTCGATGCGCACGCGCTGGATATCCACCGACAGCAACGCCTTGCCGATGCGCTCGACGATCGACTCGCTCTGGCTGTTGAGGCTGTCCAGGTCGCTGCCGAACAGCACCTTGCCGGACAGGTCGAACGCCCAGCCGTCATCGGTCGGGGCGAAGCCCTCGCGCTTGAGCACGGCGACCTGCTCGGGTGTCAGCCCCTTGGGCGGCACGCTCTGGCAGCCGGCCAGGGCCAACAGCGCCAGCAGCAGGGTGAGCAACGGGAAACGCAGTAGGGAAAAACGCTTGGTCACGGTTCAGCTCCTGTTCTTTGCATCGTTGGCACAGCGTTCCGTCTGTGCCACTTGCCAATGGCCGCGGCGATTGCGCTTGGCCTGGTACATCGCCGCATCGGCGGCATTGAGCAGACTGGCCGGGTCGCGGCCGTCGTCCGGATAATAGGCGATACCGACGCTCAGCGAGGTGGTCAGACTGGTACCATCCTCCAGCTGCACCGGCAGCTTCATGCTGGCGACGATTTTCTCGGCGATGCGCTTGGCATCCTCACGCGAGTGCAGCGGCGTCAGCAGCACGGCGAACTCGTCACCGCCCAGACGCGCTACCAAATCATGTTCGCGTAACTGTGCGCGTACGCGGCTGGCCACGCTGATCAGCACTTGGTCCCCCACCGCATGGCCGAGACTGTCGTTGATCTGCTTGAAATGGTCGCTGTCGAGGAACAACAGGGCCAGGTGATCTTCCGTGCGCGCGGCGTTGCGCAGGCTGCGACTCAGCCGCCCTTCGAAGAAAGCGCGGTTGGGCAGGCCGGTCAGGCTGTCGTGGCTGGCCTGATGGGCAAGGGTTTCGTTCTCGCTTTGCAGGTGGCTCTGCCAGACCTCCAGCTCATCGAGCAGGGCATTGAAGTCGTTGCCTAGCTCGTTGAGCTCGGCGATCTGGGTTTCCGGCACGCGGCGGTCGAAACTGCGCTCGCGCCGCGCCGCATGGGCAACGCTGGCCAGGTTGCGCAGGGGCCGGATGATGTCGCCGAACAGGCGCCGAGACAGGTACAGCGCCAGCACCGCACTGAGCACCGTGCACACCAGGATCCCGACCAGGCCGCTGAGCAGGAAGCGCACCAGGCTACCGCCCTGCCCGGTCAACTCGATATGCCCGACGCGCTGGCCCATGTGTTGCACCGGCATGTTGATCGGCTCTTCCAGCAGGCTGCGCGCCACCAGGGTCTGCAACTGCGCCATCACGCCGGGCGTATCACGCTGCCAATGGGCGAGCAGTTCGCCATCGTTGTCGTAGACCTTGGCGTCGGCGACTTCCTCGGTGGAGGCGATCAATGCCAGTGCTTCATTGGCCGCGGCACTGTCGTCGAACACCACCGCAGCTTCGACGGTGTAGTTGATGGAGCGGGCGATCAGGTGCAGGTTGTGATTGGCATAGACGCGCAACGCCGCCACGCCGAGCAGGGTCACCAGCACACCGGCCAGGCCCGCGGCGAGCAGCGCCACGCTCAGGTGACGACGGCCGAGCACGGCACGCAGGGTCGGCCGGCTGAAGCGCTTGGCTGAACGCTTCATGGCTGCCCTGCCCGCCGTCGCGACAGCTGCAGCACGCTGGGGTGGATGCGCACACCGCTGCGCGCCACCGAGTCGAGGTTGACGTCGAACGCCACTTGCTGGTCGCTGACCCGCAGGCAGAACAGGCTACCCACCGTGCACGGGTCATCGGCCTCGCTGATGCTCAGCAGCGGATGACCGTTGACCCGCTGGAACAGCCGCTCGCGCTCCAGCTTGTCGAGCTTGCCCAGGTAGATGGCATCGCAGGCGCTGGCCACGCTCGGGTCGTCGGCCAGCAGACGACGCACCTGCAGGGGTTGCCCGGAGTTCTGCACGTTGCCCTTGATCAGGTCGTCGGCGTACTCGGTAGGGCCGACCAGGCACAGGCGCAAGGGGTTGGGGTCGGCAGGCCAGCGTGCGTAGCTGAGGATCCCCAGTACCACCTGGGTCACGGCCTTGGCCCGTTGCTGCGCCTGCGCGTCCGACGCGGCAGTGCCCGCCCAGGCGGGAGCGCCGGTCGACAACAGCGTGGCCATCAGCAGCGAGAGCGCACAACCCGTCACTCGTCTCAAGACCGAGACAGCCACAGTCATGGGGGAAAATCTCACAAAATGTTTGCGGATAATGCCGCAACGATAGCATATCGGCGGCGAACTCCAGAGTCAGACTTGCTCCAGCATCAGCCCCGAGACACGCCTGACCTTGCGCTCCACCGCTTCCTCGAACACCCCGGCGCGCGGCTCGATCAGGCTGAAGCATTGCTTGGCGCGGGTGATGCCGGTGTACACCAGTTCCTTGGTCAGCACCGGGTTCAAGGCATCGGGCAGCACCAGCGCGGTATGGCTGAATTCCGAGCCCTGGGACTTGTGCACGGTCATGGCGAACACGGTTTCCACTTCGCTGAGCCGGCTGGGCAGGACGAAGCGCACCCCACCGCTGCCATCGTTGCGCGGGAAGGCCACGCGCAGCAGCGCCTCGCCCTGCTCGTCCGGCAGGCGCAGGGCAATGCCGATATCACCGTTCATCAGCCCAAGACCGTAGTCATTGCGGGTGACCAGTACCGGGCGGCCCTCGTACCAGGGTTGCTGGCTATCGATCAGCCCGGCATTGTGCAGCACCCGGGCCACGCGTTCGTTCAGGCCTTCGACGCCCCAGGCGCCCTTGCGCACGGCGCAAAGCAGCTGGAAGGCTTCGAAGCTCTGCAGTACCTCGGCCGCCCAGCGCTCCCAGCGCGGATCGTCGCCCGGCGTGCCAGGCGGCGGGCGCAAGCGGCCGATGGTGCGCAGGTAGCCACGGTAACCCTGCGGCCCTTCGCCGCCCTGGCCAAGGCCGTCTAGCAACAGGCGATCGAAGCGCTTGTCGTGTTCGCCGCCCAGGGTCAGGCAATGAACGTCCGCAGGCCGGGTCGCCAGCAGCGCTCGCGCCTCCAGCGCCTGCTGGCGATTGACCAGGCGCGCCAGCTGGCCGATGCCGCTGCCTTCGCCGAAACGCCGCGAATGACGTAGCATCACGATCTGCTGGGCCAGCGGATTGCGCTGGCCATCGCCCGGTTTCAGGCCGATGCCCGCCAGCGACTGCCCGCCCACCTGCTCCAGCCAGGCCAGGGTCTGCGGCCAGTAGCAGCCTTCCTCGGCGTCGCGACACAGGTCGCCCAGCACCGCCCCGGCTTCCACCGAGGCCAGCTGGTCCTTGTCGCCCAGCAGCACCAGCCGTGCGGTGGACGGCAGGGCATCGAGCAGGTTGGCCATCATCTCCAGGTCGATCATCGAGGCTTCGTCGATCACCAGCACGTCCAGCGGCAACGGGTTGCCGGCATGATGGCGGAAATGCCGCGAGCCTGGGCGGCTGCCCAGCAGGCGGTGCACGGTGCTGACCTCGGTGGGGATCTGCGCCCGTACCTCAACGTCCACCTGCAGGCGCTCGACCTGCTGGCCGATGGACTCGGTCAGGCGCGCCGCGGCCTTGCCGGTCGGTGCCGCCAGGCGGATACGCAGCGGCCGGCCTTGCTCGACCGCCGGCCCCTGCAACAATGCCAGCAGGCGTACCACGGTGGTGGTCTTGCCGGTGCCGGGGCCGCCGGTGATCACACTGAAACCCGCTCGGGTGGCCAGCGCGCAGGCCAGTTTCTGCCAGTCCACCTCGCCGGCCGCCGAGCCGCCGTCGAACAGTTGCGCCAGGCGCTGGGCCAGATCGGCGGGCTGAGGCTGACGGCGCGCCAGGCGCTCATGCAGGGCGTCGTCGATCCGCCGCTCGTAGGCCCAGTAGCGGCGCAGGTACAGGCGCTCGGCGCTGAGCACCAGTGGCCGGGCGCGCTGTTCGACGCTATCGCCCGCCGCGACCAGCGGGCTCTCGGCAATCCGTTGCAGCCAGGTACCCAGGTCAAGGCTGGCCAGCAGTTGCGAAGGCAGCAGCAGCGGCCCGGCCAGGACATCGCCTTCCGGTGGCAGCGACAGGGCGAAGTCTGGTTCAGCGAGGGTCTGGCGCAGATCCAGGCACACATGCCCATGCCCCAGCTGGTGGCTGGCCAGCGCCGCAGCGAGCAGGACCAGAGGATCACTGCCTGGCGCCCGCTCCTCGAGAAAGCTCACGAAGGCCCGGTCCAGGGCACGCAACCAACCGCGCTCGACCCAACGATCGAGCAACGCCAGCAGGTCCTGGCTGGCGCTCAGCGGCGCCAGGGCGCTCAGATGCTCCGCCTGCAACGGCGTGGGCAGCAGGTCATCGAGGTTGCGGCTCATGGCGCGGCTCCGGCAAACAGGTCCTGTTGTTCAGGTTCTTGCTCACCCCGGAACATCGCGTCGAGCTGCTCGATCAGCGCCCGGGGTGGCCGCGCATGATACAGCCCGTGGCCCGCCGACGTGACGCCGCGCAGGAAGATGAACACGGCGCCACCGACATGCCGATCGTAGTCGTAGTCAGGCAGGCGGGCGCGCAACTGGCGATGCAGGGCCAGCAGGTAGAGCACGTACTGCAGGTCGTAGCGGTGCTCGAGGATCGCCTGCTCCATCGCCAGGTCGCCATAGGCTTCGGCGTCGGGGCCAAGCCAGTTGGACTTGTAGTCGGCCACGTAGTAGCGCCCGTCGAGCTCGAACGCCAGGTCGATGAAGCCCTTGAACATGCCATTGAGCAAGGTCGGCTGCGCGGCCGGGCGCGCCGCGCCGCCATGGGTATGGCGCGCCACCTGGTAGTCGAGGCGCAGGGCGTCGACCTGGTGGCTGGCGAACCAGAACTCCATTTCGATCTGGTAATGGTTCAGTTGCGCCAGGGTCAGGGTGGCACCCTGCAGCGGCATGGGTTGCAGCAGCAATTGCTGCAGCCACTGCGTCAGCGTGGGGATCCAGCCGGTCCAGTCGCGTCGATTGCAGCGCCGCCCCACGGTGCGTTCGATCACCTCGGCCTGGCTGCTGATCTCGGCGAAGCCTTCGCGGCCCGCCCATTCGAGCAGGCCATGGAGGAAGGTCCCCGGGTTCGGCCCACGGGGGAAGCGGTGGATATCGCCCGCCTCGGCCGGGACCTCGCGCAGCAGCTGGCTGTCCAGCAGCTCGTCGTCCAGCAGTTGCTGGGCCTGGGAGCTGTCGGCGATCAGCGTCTGGTCGCCCACCCGCAGGGCACTGTAGGAGGCAATCCACCAGTGTTCCGTGGCGGCGCGCCGTGGCTTGCGCGGCGGCAGGAGTTCGCGCTGGCTGTCCGGCGTGCGATAGCTCTGTGTCTGCACTTCGGGCAGCGCCTCCCGGCTGATGGCCGGGTTGCTCGCCGCCAGTGCCTGGAGCCACTCGCCCAGCTGGCTGGAGGCGGGCAACGGCAGCCCGCCGCCGAGCAGGTAACCCAGTGCCGAACGGTGCAGTTGCGAGCTGCGCTGGGTGCCGCGCTTGAGGTCGGCGACGCCCAGCCAGCAGGCGTATTGGGCACGGGTCAGGGCGACGTAGAGCAGGCGCAGGTCCTCGGCCAGGCGCTCGTCGTCGGCGCGCTCGATCTGCTCGGCATTCGGCGTCAGGGTCAGGTGCGCCACGCCCTGGTCATCGTGCCAGCCCAAGGGCAGGCGCTGGCCATCCACCGGTTTGCTGGTGCAGATGAACGGCAGGTACACCAGCGGGTATTCCAGGCCCTTGGATTTGTGGATGGTCACCACCTTGACCAGTTGTTCGTCACTTTCCAGGCGCAGGATCTGCTCCTCGCCCGCCTGCCCTGCGTTGGCCAGGTGCTCGGTGAGGTGGCGAATCAGCGCTTGCTCGCCATCCAGTTCGCCCGCCGCCTGCTGCAACAGCTCGGCCAGGTGCAGCAGGTTGGTCAGCACGCGTTCGCCGTCACTGCGGCCCATCAACGCGCGGGGCAGCTGGAAGTCATGCAGCAGGCGGCGCAGCATCGGCAGCACGCCCTGGCGTTGCCAGATGTCGCGGTAGCGACGAAAACGCATCACCCAGCCCTCCCAGACCCGCTCGTCCTGGTTCAGGCGCTCCAGTTCGACCAGCGGCAGATCGAGGGTCAGGCTGGCCAGGGCGGCCTTGAGCAGGCGCTCCGAGTCCGGTTCGGCGCAGGCCTTGAGCCAGGCCAGCAGGTCGTGGGCCTCCTGGGCGGCGAACACCGAGTCTTTGTCTGACAGGTACACACTGCGCACATCGCGGGCGGCCAGCTCGGCGCGGATCAGCTGGGCCTCGCGGCCGTCGCGCACCAGGATGGCGATATCGGAGGGCAGGCAGGGGCGCAACTTGCCAGCGGCGTCGGCGAAACCACTGACGCCTTGCTGCCCGCCATTGAGCAGCTCGACGATATGGCTCGCGCAACTGGCCGCCAGCTGCTGGCGATACAAGGTACTGGATACCGGTTCATCGCTGTCCAGCTGCCAGCAACAAAGGGCCGCGCTCGGCTGACCGGCCACCAGCAATTGCTCGCCACGGCCCTTGGCGCGTACTTCGACGAAAGGCAGCGGGTTGTCGCCATGGGCCCGGAACAGGAATGCCCCACGGCCCTCGGCACGCTCCTCGGCCTGGAGGAATACCCGGTTCACCGCTGCGACCATGGCCTGGCTGGAGCGGTAGTTGGTGTCCAGGCTGTGCAGGCGCCCGGCGGTGGCGCGGCGCGCGGCCAGGTAGGTGAAGATGTCGGCGCCGCGGAAGGCGTAGATCGCCTGCTTGGGGTCGCCGATCATGAACAGGCCGGTGTCCGGGTTGTTCTCGCTGATACGGTAGATGCGCTCGAAGATGCCGTACTGGACGGGGTCGGTGTCCTGGAACTCGTCGATCAACGCGACCGGGAACTGCTCGCGGATCAACGCTGCCAGGCGCTCGCCGGCATCGCTGCCCAGGGCATGCTCAAGGCGCAAAAGCATGTCGTCGAAGCCCATTTCGGCGCGTCGACGCTTCTCCACCTCGAAGCGCGCCGAAACCCAGGCGGCGGCATGCTCCAGCAGGCGCGCATCGGGACTGGCCAGCCCCTGCAACTGTTCACGCAGGGCCGCCATGGCGTGCAACGCCGGGTGCTGCGGTGGCTCGCCGGCCTTCCACGCCTCGGCCATGCCCGCCGGGGTCAGTCGGGTAAAGCCGGTGCCCAGGTCCAGCTCCATGGCCTGCCCATCACCGGCCCAGGCGCGCAGTTTGTCGAACCAGGGCTCGAAGTAGCGTGCCTGCAACTTGCGCCCGTCCGCCTGCTTCGCGGCCACGGCATCGCGGCAGATCTGCTGCAGCTCATCGGCCCAGGCGGCCCAAGGGGCCTTGAGCTGGGCCAACTGCTCGGTGCGCTGGCGCAGGGTCGCCTCGATCAAGGCTTGCGGCTCCTGGTCGTCCACCTGGCCACGGACGCGGCCGAACAATGGCCTGATCCTTGGCAACAAGGCATCGGGGCTGCCCCAGTTGCCGCGCACCCAGGCCAGCGACTCGCCACGCATGCCGTAGCAGAAGCGCCGCCAGTAGTCGCGCATGACCTGGCCCAGCAACTCGCTGTGATCGGTTTCCAGGCTCTGGGTGAACAGGCTGCCACTGTCGAACGCATGCTCGCGCAACATGCGCTGGCACCAGCCGTGGATGGTCGACACCGCCGCTTCGTCCATCCATTGCACGGCGATTTCCAGACGGTTGGCACAGCGTGGCCAGTGCGCCGGTGGATAATCCTCGCGCAGCAGGTGCAGCAAGGGGTCGGCGTCCTCGAGCTCGCCGCGGAAAAAGCGCGCCGCTTCAGCCAGGCGCGCACGGATACGCTCGCGCAGTTCCTTGGTTGCCGCATCGGTGAAGGTCACCACCAGGATCTGCGGCGGCAGCAGCTCGCGGGCAAAGCCCTGCTCGCCGCCATGCCCGAGGATCAGGCGCAGGTACAGGGCCGAGATGGTGAAGGTCTTGCCGGTGCCGGCGCTGGCCTCGATCAGTTGGCTGCCGTGCAAAGGAAAGCTCAGCGCCAGGGGGCGGGCTTGGGTCATTGGGCGCTCTCCGGGTTACCCAGGGTTTGCCAGGGCGCCGCGAACAAGGGGCGATACAGGGTTTCGCACCAACCCTCGAAGGTTTCCTCGAGGGCCAGTGCGGCGAAGTCACGGTATTGACGGGCCAGGGCCAGGCTCTCGCTGCGCTCGCCGAAGCTGTTCTGGCCGTCACCTTCGTAGGCCCGGGCTGCGGCAGCCAGGGCCTTGTCCGGGTCCTCCTGGGCCAGCCAGGCGAAGGCGGTCTTGGCCGCGACGGGCAAGGGCGCGTTCATTCCCGCCTGACGTGCCACCAGCAACTCGCCCAGGCGCTGCGTCGCATCGGCCTGCGGCAGTGGTGCCAACAACAAGGTCAGGTCGCTGGCCACCAACGCGCTGTGCAGCGGATAGCCCGAGGCGCAGGCGGCAAGGTGCATGACCCAGGCCGGGATCAGGCGATGCCATTTCAGGCTGTTGCGCCCGGCACTGAGGGTATTGGGCACGGTGGCGATGCTCAGCAGGCTTTGGTCTTCGCCTTGGTACACACGGCCGAGCCAGCCTTCCAGGCGCTGCGCGCCCTGTTCGAAGTGAATCGGCAGGGCACCCTCGACCAGCGTCGGCCAGCGCTGCAGCAACTGTCGATGGCGTTGCAGCAAGTCCGGCAGCGGCTGGATCAGTTCCGCCTGCAAGGCCTCACCGAACCCGGCCAACGGTAGCAGCCCGCAGGCCTGCAGCCTCCGGGCCTGGGCTTGCAGGGCTCGCTCGGCGTTGTCGGGGTCGGCCAGCGCGGCGCCGAGCAGGCTTTCACTCAAGCCATAGCGTTGCAGGGCATCCAGGACGAAGGGTTCTTCGTCCGGAGTCGGCGCCTCCAACGTTTCGAAGAACACTTTCAGGCGCTGGCTGAAAAAATGCCGTACCGGGTGGCGCAGGAAGTCCTGAAGCTGCACCAGGTTCAGCGGTTCATCGCTGACGTAGGGCGACAGCCCGATAGCGGCGGTCGCTGCGCCGTCCTCGGCCTGATGCAAGGCCAGCCACTCATGGGCAAAGCTGAACAGCGGGCTGCCTTTCTGGAAATAGCGCTGGCTGAACGGCTGCAGCGGATGCTCCTGGGTCAACGCATGCAGCAACTGCTGTCCAGCGTCATCGCGCAACCCGGCCTTGGCACCGGCGAGCTGCCAGCCGGCGGCCAGGTGATCGCGCAGTTGCCCGATCAGCACCGAGGCCGGACGCTCGCTGTTGTCGCGGATACTGCGTCCGACCCAGCTGACATAGAGCTGGTCACGTGCCGAAAGCAGGGCTTCGAGCAACAGGTAACGGTCATCCTCTCGCCGGGAGCGGTCGCCCGGGCGATAGTCGCTGGCCATCAGGTCGAAGTCCAGGGGCGGCTGGGCGCGTGGATAGTCACCATCGTTCATGCCCAGCAGGCAGACCACCCGGAACGGAATGGCACGCATGGGCATCAGCGTGCAGAAGTTCACGGAACCGGCAAGGAAGCGTTGCGACAACTTGCCCTGGTCCAACCCCGACAGCCAGGCTTCGCGCACCACCGTGAGCGGCAGCAAGTCTTGCAGGCCCACCGTTTCGCAAGTTTCCAGCCAGGTGTCGCGCAAATCCTGCAGTTGCACCAGGAGCAGCTCGTCGTGTTCGTTCTCGGCCAGGAAGAAGATCTGCAGCAGGGCGTGCAGCCGTGCGCCCCAGTCTGGCGCAGAGGCCGGCTGGGTCAGAGCCTGGCAAGCGACCTCCAGGGCATCGAGCAACGCGACCAGCGGCCCGATCAGCGCGGCATCGAGGCCGCCGATCTCGTCATAAGGCTCGATGCCGTCACAGCCTTCGCCCACCCCGACCGCGTACCCCAGCAACATCCGGCGCAGGCCGAATCGCCAGCTGTTCTGCTCCAGCCCTTCCGGCAGCCCCAGGCTGGCGCGCTGTTCGGCACTCAGCCCCCAGCGGATACCCGCCCCTTCGATCCAGCGATGCAGCGTCGGCAGGTCGCCTTCCTGGATGGCGAAACGGGCGCGCACGGCCGGTACGTCCAGCAGGTCGAGCACTTCACTGACGGCAAAGCGGCTGTCGGGCAGCTTGAGCAGGTGCTCCAGCGCAATCAGCAATGGGTCGCGACCACGCTGGCCCTGGTCGGTCAGGGTGAAGGGGATGTAGCGCGGGTCGCTGCGGTCGAGCTGGCCGAACACGGCACGGATATGCGGTGCGTAGGTGTCGATGGCCGGCAGCATGACGATGACGTCGCGCGGGCGCAGGGTCGGGTCGGCGCTGAAGCGGGCGAGTAACTGGTCGTGGAGGATCTCGACTTCGCGCTGCGGGCTATGGGCCAGGTGGAAGCGCACGGAGCGGTCCTTGGCCGGATCGACTGCTGGCCATTGCGTACGCGTCTCGGCCAAAGGCCGCAGCTCGAGGATATCGTCCTGCAGCTGGTTGAGCAGGGTCTCGGGTTGTGCATCACTGAACAGGTCGATACGGCCTTCGCTGAAGACATTCTGGTAGCTGCCTGGGTCGTCGTAGCTGTCGAGCAGGTTGATGTAGTCGCGCCCCTGCTTGCCCCAGGCCGCCAACAGCGGATGGGCATGCTGATGCAGCAGTTCGTCGTCCAGCTGCAAAGGCATGCCCTGCTTGCGTTGCTGGCGTTTGTACTGGTGCCGCAGCAGGTCCTTGTCGGCGACGATATCGCCCCAGTGGTGACGACAGGGGTTGTGCACGCACAGCAGCACCTGGCTGAAACGGGCAAGACCTGCCAGGGCTTCCAGGATCTGTGCCGGCAGCGACGAAATGCCGAACACGATCAATCGCGCCGGCAGCCCTGGGGGCGCCTGCTCCAGGCTGTTGATACGTTCGATGAAGCGCTGGTGCACACCGGCTCGGCTCTGGGCCATGCCCTCCTCGCCCACGTCCTCGAGCAGGAGCCGCCACAACTCGGCCTGCCAGCGATTGCCAGCAGCCAAGGGCTTGCGCTCGCCACGGGCGGTATTGAGTACATGGGCACCATCTGCCCAGTCCTTCAACCAGTCGGCGCGGTAGACCTGGTACTGGTCGAACAGGTCGGCAAGGCGCTCAGCTAGCTGGTAACGCTTGCGCAGGTCGCTATCGTCGGTGAGGAAGCGGCGCAGAGGTTCGAAGTGCGGACGCTCGATCACTTCCGGGAGCAGACGCATCAGGCGCCAGGTCAGGGGGGCCTTGTCGAGCAGCGAAACCTCGGGGATTTCATCACGGCCCAACACACGGCGATACAGCTGCCACATGAAGCTGCCCGGGAGCTGCACATCGATGGCAGCGGCGATCCCGCAACCGCCCTGATCGTCGTCTTGCGGGTCCTCGGCCAGAGCCAGTTTCAGCCATTGGGCGATACCGTTGCTCTGTACCAGCGCAATCTCGTTTTCCAGTGGCGCCAGGGGGTAGCGGCGCATCACGCTCACCACCAGATTACGCAGTTCGTCCAAGCGATTGCCCTGGACGATCATGAAACCTGGGTGGAGTGAGGTGGTCTGCGGCATAGGAGCTCTCGGGAATGCGGTTGATGCTGACGGGAAACCTTATCACGGAGACAGCAGACAAGGTCTCGCGATGCTGCCCGGCAGGCCATGGGTTTTCCAGGCACAAAGACAAAACCCCTACCTGCTCGCGCAGATAGGGGTTTTGCGAAATGAATCTTGACGATGACCTACTCTCACATGGGGAAACCCCACACTACCATCGGCGATGCATCGTTTCACTGCTGAGTTCGGGATGGGATCAGGTGGTTCCAATGCTCTATGGTCGTCAAGAAATTCGGTTGCCAGTACGTCTTTGCAGACATGCCAGCCAATTCGGATATGCGATATTTGTGGTTCGTCGCGAACTTTCGGTTCGTTTCGTCTTCACCACCGCAATCTGCGTTAGCAAATTGCTTGGGTGTTATATGGTCAAGCCTCACGGGCAATTAGTATTGGTTAGCTCAACGCCTCACAGCGCTTACACACCCAACCTATCAACGTCGTAGTCTTCGACGGCCCTTCAGGGAGCTCAAGGCTCCAGTGAGATCTCATCTTGAGGCAAGTTTCCCGCTTAGATGCTTTCAGCGGTTATCTCTTCCGAACATAGCTACCCGGCAATGCCACTGGCGTGACAACCGGAACACCAGAGGTTCGTCCACTCCGGTCCTCTCGTACTAGGAGCAGCCCCTCTCAAATCTCAAACGTCCACGGCAGATAGGGACCGAACTGTCTCACGACGTTCTAAACCCAGCTCGCGTACCACTTTAAATGGCGAACAGCCATACCCTTGGGACCGGCTTCAGCCCCAGGATGTGATGAGCCGACATCGAGGTGCCAAACACCGCCGTCGATATGAACTCTTGGGCGGTATCAGCCTGTTATCCCCGGAGTACCTTTTATCCGTTGAGCGATGGCCCTTCCATACAGAACCACCGGATCACTAAGACCTACTTTCGTACCTGCTCGACGTGTGTGTCTCGCAGTCAAGCGCGCTTTTGCCTTTATACTCTACGACCGATTTCCGACCGGTCTGAGCGCACCTTCGTACTCCTCCGTTACTCTTTGGGAGGAGACCGCCCCAGTCAAACTACCCACCATACACTGTCCTCGATCCGGATAACGGACCTGAGTTAGAACCTCAAGGTTGCCAGGGTGGTATTTCAAGGATGGCTCCATGAGAACTGGCGTCCCCACTTCAAAGCCTCCCACCTATCCTACACAAGCAAGCTCAAAGTCCAGTGCAAAGCTATAGTAAAGGTTCACGGGGTCTTTCCGTCTAGCCGCGGATACACTGCATCTTCACAGCGATTTCAATTTCACTGAGTCTCGGGTGGAGACAGCGCCGCCATCGTTACGCCATTCGTGCAGGTCGGAACTTACCCGACAAGGAATTTCGCTACCTTAGGACCGTTATAGTTACGGCCGCCGTTTACCGGGGCTTCGATCAAGAGCTTCGCTTGCGCTAACCCCATCAATTAACCTTCCGGCACCGGGCAGGCGTCACACCCTATACGTCCACTTTCGTGTTTGCAGAGTGCTGTGTTTTTAATAAACAGTCGCAGCGGCCTGGTATCTTCGACCGGCGTGGGCTTACGCAGCAAGTGCTTCACCCTCACCGGCGCACCTTCTCCCGAAGTTACGGTGCCATTTTGCCTAGTTCCTTCACCCGAGTTCTCTCAAGCGCCTTGGTATTCTCTACCTAACCACCTGTGTCGGTTTGGGGTACGGTTCCCAGTTATCTGAAGCTTAGGAGCTTTTCTTGGAAGCATGGCATCAACCACTTCGCGCTCTAATGAGCACTCGTCATCAGCTCTCGGCCTTGAGATCCCGGATTTGCCTAAGATCTCAGCCTACCACCTTAAACTTGGACAACCAACGCCAAGCTGGCCTAGCCTTCTCCGTCCCTCCATCGCAATAACTGGAAGTACAGGAATATTAACCTGTTTTCCATCGACTACGCTTTTCAGCCTCGCCTTAGGGACCGACTAACCCTGCGTCGATTAACGTTGCGCAGGAAACCTTGGTCTTTCGGCGTGCGAGTTTTTCACTCGCATTGTCGTTACTCATGTCAGCATTCGCACTTCTGATACCTCCAGCAAGCTTCTCAACTCACCTTCACAGGCTTACAGAACGCTCCTCTACCGCATCACCAAAAGGTGATACCCGTAGCTTCGGTGCATGGTTTGAGCCCCGTTACATCTTCCGCGCAGGCCGACTCGACTAGTGAGCTATTACGCTTTCTTTAAAGGGTGGCTGCTTCTAAGCCAACCTCCTAGCTGTCTAAGCCTTCCCACATCGTTTCCCACTTAACCATGACTTTGGGACCTTAGCTGACGGTCTGGGTTGTTTCCCTTTTCACGACGGACGTTAGCACCCGCCGTGTGTCTCCCATGCTCGGCACTTGTAGGTATTCGGAGTTTGCATCGGTTTGGTAAGTCGGGATGACCCCCTAGCCGAAACAGTGCTCTACCCCCTACAGTGATACATGAGGCGCTACCTAAATAGCTTTCGAGGAGAACCAGCTATCTCCGAGCTTGATTAGCCTTTCACTCCGATCCACAGGTCATCCGCTAACTTTTCAACGGTAGTCGGTTCGGTCCTCCAGTCAGTGTTACCTAACCTTCAACCTGCCCATGGATAGATCGCCCGGTTTCGGGTCTATACCCAGCGACTAAAGCGCCCTATTAAGACTCGCTTTCGCTACGCCTCCCCTATTCGGTTAAGCTCGCCACTGAATATAAGTCGCTGACCCATTATACAAAAGGTACGCAGTCACCTAACAAAGTAGGCTCCCACTGCTTGTACGCATACGGTTTCAGGTTCTATTTCACTCCCCTCTCCGGGGTTCTTTTCGCCTTTCCCTCACGGTACTGGTTCACTATCGGTCAGTCAGTAGTATTTAGCCTTGGAGGATGGTCCCCCCATGTTCAGACAAAGTTTCTCGTGCTCCGTCCTACTCGATTTCACTGGCAAGAGATTTTCGTGTACGGGGCTATCACCCACTATGGCCGCACTTTCCAGAGCGTTCCACTAATCTCAAACCAGCTTAAGGGCTGGTCCCCGTTCGCTCGCCACTACTAAGGGAATCTCGGTTGATTTCTTTTCCTCAGGGTACTTAGATGTTTCAGTTCCCCTGGTTCGCCTCTTGCACCTATGTATTCAGTACAAGATAACCAGCTTATGCTGGCTGGGTTCCCCCATTCAGAGATCTCTGGATCACAGTCTGTTTGCCGACTCCCCAAAGCTTATCGCAGGCTACCACGTCTTTCATCGCCTCTGACTGCCAAGGCATCCACCGTATGCGCTTCTTCACTTGACCATATAACCCCAAGCAATCTGGTTATACTGTGAAGACGACATTCGCCGAAAATTCGCACGTCGCTCTTTCGAGCAGAACTCACAAATTTTACCTTAGCCTGATCCACCCGCAGTGAAACGGGTGTTCAGTCTATTTCTATCACATATCCGAATTTTTAAAGAACGATCTGACAAAAGTCAGAAATCAACATTCATCGCCGAATGTTCATTTCTAAGTTCTGAGCAGTGCTGCGAAACCTGAAAGAGTGGTGGAGCCAAGCGGGATCGAACCGCTGACCTCCTGCGTGCAAGGCAGGCGCTCTCCCAGCTGAGCTATGGCCCCGTATTCTAGGCCGCACCAAGTAATTGGTAGGTCTGGGCAGATTTGAACTGCCGACCTCACCCTTATCAGGGGTGCGCTCTAACCAACTGAGCTACAGACCTATAACAGGGTCGCGTTACAGCATCGTCTTTACACAATGAATCAAGCAATTCGTGTGGGAGCTCATCAGCAGGCTGATGTCTTCGATTAAGGAGGTGATCCAGCCGCAGGTTCCCCTACGGCTACCTTGTTACGACTTCACCCCAGTCATGAATCACACCGTGGTAACCGTCCTCCCGAAGGTTAGACTAGCTACTTCTGGTGCAACCCACTCCCATGGTGTGACGGGCGGTGTGTACAAGGCCCGGGAACGTATTCACCGCAACATTCTGATTTGCGATTACTAGCGATTCCGACTTCACGCAGTCGAGTTGCAGACTGCGATCCGGACTACGATCGGTTTTGTGAGATTAGCTCCACCTCGCGGCTTGGCAACCCTCTGTACCGACCATTGTAGCACGTGTGTAGCCCAGGCCGTAAGGGCCATGATGACTTGACGTCATCCCCACCTTCCTCCGGTTTGTCACCGGCAGTCTCCTTAGAGTGCCCACCATAACGTGCTGGTAACTAAGGACAAGGGTTGCGCTCGTTACGGGACTTAACCCAACATCTCACGACACGAGCTGACGACAGCCATGCAGCACCTGTGTCAGAGTTCCCGAAGGCACCAATCCATCTCTGGAAAGTTCTCTGCATGTCAAGGCCTGGTAAGGTTCTTCGCGTTGCTTCGAATTAAACCACATGCTCCACCGCTTGTGCGGGCCCCCGTCAATTCATTTGAGTTTTAACCTTGCGGCCGTACTCCCCAGGCGGTCAACTTAATGCGTTAGCTGCGCCACTAAAATCTCAAGGATTCCAACGGCTAGTTGACATCGTTTACGGCGTGGACTACCAGGGTATCTAATCCTGTTTGCTCCCCACGCTTTCGCACCTCAGTGTCAGTATCAGTCCAGGTGGTCGCCTTCGCCACTGGTGTTCCTTCCTATATCTACGCATTTCACCGCTACACAGGAAATTCCACCACCCTCTACCATACTCTAGCTCGCCAGTTTTGGATGCAGTTCCCAGGTTGAGCCCGGGGCTTTCACATCCAACTTAACGAACCACCTACGCGCGCTTTACGCCCAGTAATTCCGATTAACGCTTGCACCCTCTGTATTACCGCGGCTGCTGGCACAGAGTTAGCCGGTGCTTATTCTGTCGGTAACGTCAAAACAGCAAGGTATTAACTTACTGCCCTTCCTCCCAACTTAAAGTGCTTTACAATCCGAAGACCTTCTTCACACACGCGGCATGGCTGGATCAGGCTTTCGCCCATTGTCCAATATTCCCCACTGCTGCCTCCCGTAGGAGTCTGGACCGTGTCTCAGTTCCAGTGTGACTGATCATCCTCTCAGACCAGTTACGGATCGTCGCCTAGGTGAGCCATTACCTCACCTACTAGCTAATCCGACCTAGGCTCATCTGATAGCGCAAGGCCCGAAGGTCCCCTGCTTTCTCCCGTAGGACGTATGCGGTATTAGCGTTCCTTTCGAAACGTTGTCCCCCACTACCAGGCAGATTCCTAGGCATTACTCACCCGTCCGCCGCTGAATCAAGGAGCAAGCTCCCGTCATCCGCTCGACTTGCATGTGTTAGGCCTGCCGCCAGCGTTCAATCTGAGCCATGATCAAACTCTTCAGTTCAATACTGCTTGGGTTTTTAAGAAACCCTAAACTTGGCTCAGCAATCTCAAATGACTATGTGATTTCTCGCATGGCCACTTGTGATGCTGATAATCTTGGCGACTATCAGTCCGTACTCACAAGCACCCACACGAATTGCTTGATTCAATTTGTTAAAGAGCGTTTGGCCAAGAGCTTTTCATCTCAACCGAGGCGCGCATTCTACGCTTTCCTCATTTGCTGTCAAGCGTTTATTTTGAAGTATTTTGCGATAAACCCGTTCAACTTCAAACACTTGACTCGCTGCGATCTCTCGTAGCGGGAGGCGAATCATACAGCGTTACAACCTGCTGTCAACTGCCTTTTCACCGCTGCCGACCTGACGATCGAAGCACTTCCGCAACCCTCCTTATCGATCAAATCATTGATATTCAAGGAGTTTTTCGTTCCGATGTCGCTGGAAGTGGGGCGCATTATAAGGGGATATGAAACTCCGTCAACCGTTAATTTCATATATTTGCAATGTCCGGTGCTGCCTGCTGAAGAGCCTCCCCGGTCGGCAAGGGCTTGTTCAGCAATATTCCCACCAGCACCGCAAAGATCAGCGCCGCGACACCGGCACTGCACAGCACCGCCTCGAACCCACCGATGAGCGCCTGGCGCGCCAGTGGTGCCACCACCTCTCTCAGCCTTGGATCGAGCAACGCCAACGCGGCCTGCAGATCCCCCGCCGCCACCCGCGTAGCCATCTCCCCCGCCACACCCAACGCCTCGGGTGCCTGGATCGCCAGGGCATCGCGCAGCAGTTGTCTACTGCGCGCCGCAAGGATGCCGCCGAGAATACCTATGGCGAGGACGATGGCCCCAAAGCGCGTGGTGGTGCTCAGCCCCGAAGCCATACCGGTGCGCTCACGCGGTACGCAGGCCATGATGTTCTTCTGCGTATCGCCATTGAGCAGCCCGGCTCCGGCGCCCAGCACGACACTGGCCAGGGCGAACGCGGCATAGCCACCTTGGCCGGTGGCCCAGGCGCAGGCCAGGTTGCCCACCCCGACCAGGGCCAACCCCAATGCGAATACCTGGGCCGACGACAGGCGCGCAGCCATGCGCATGCCCAGCCGAGGCGTGAGCAGCATGGCCACGGCGAACGGCAGCATGCCCGCGCCCGCGGCCAGGGCCGAGAGCTGCAAACCGCCCTGCAGGTACAACGGCAGCAAAGTCATCATCACCTGCGCACAGGCGGCATAGGCAAACATCCCCAGCAAGGCACCGATGAAGCGCCCGCTGCGCATCAGGCCGGGGTCGACCATCGGCCGCGCCTGGCTGCGCTCGACCATCACGAACAGGCCAAGCAGGAACGCGGCGATCAGCAGACGCCCCAGTGTGGGAGCACTGTCCCAACCGACCCGATTGGCATCGATCAAGGCCCAGATCAGGTAGCCCAGGCCACCGGCGAAAGTCAGGCTGCCCAGTGGATCGAACCGCGCCGCCGAACCGTCGCGGGACTCCTCGATACTGCGTACGACCATGACCGCCAGCACGATCACCAGCGGCAGGTTGATATAGAAGATCCAGCGCCAGCCCAAGGTACTGGCGATCAGCCCACCGAGCAGCGGCGCGAAGGTGATGGTCGCGCCCATGCAGGCGCCCCAGAAGGCCCAGGCCCGCATGCGTTCCTGCGGCGCATGGAAACGGTTGCCGATGGCGGCCAGTGCGGCAGTCAGCAACAACGCGGCACCGATGCCCTTGGCTGCGCGGGCCAGATCAAGGAACAACAGGCTCGGCGCGGCGCCGCACGCCAGCGAGGCCGCGCCGAACAGCGCCAGGCCGAGCAGCAGCATGCGCCGCCTGCCGAAACGGTCGGCCAGGCTGCCAGCGGGTAGCAGGCAGGCAGCGAACGCCAGCAAATACGCACTGACCACCCATTCGATGTCGCTGAACGAGCCGGACAGATCGCGGGCAATGCTGGGCAGGCTGACCGCAACGATGTTGGTGTCGAGGATGATCACGGCGCACACCGCCGAGGCGGTGAACAGGGTGAAGCGTGGTGAGGCGGCTGCAGGCATGGCAAGGCTCCGTCATAGAGAGCAGGCAGGTCGTCGCCGCTTTACCGCCACGACGCCAGCCTTGTAGTGTTGCCTCAACCATAACGCCGCAGGGCGCCCGGCTTGTTAGCCAGCACGTCCCGCGTCATTAGCGCCTGGCTAACGAGGCCCCATGGAGATACGTCACTTCCGCTACTTCCTTGCCGTCGCCCGCCACGGCCACTTCACCCGCGCCGCCGAGCAACTGGGCATCGCCCCGCCGACCCTGAGCCGGCAGATCCAGGACATGGAGCGTGAGCTGGGCGTGCGACTGTTCGAACGCAGCCAGCGCGAGGTGAGCCTCACCGCCGCAGGCCAGGCATTGCTCACCGAGGCTGAACAGGCCGTACAGCAGTTCGACGCAGCGCAATTGGGTGCACAGCGTGCAGGCCGCGGCGACAGTGGTTGGATAGAGCTGGGCTACGTCGCATCGGCAGCCTACTCGGGCACCCTGCAGCAACAAGTGAGCCGATTTGTCGAAGACTACCCCGGGGTGCGCCTGAACATTCGCGAGGTGCCCATGCTCGAGCTCCCCGCCTTGGTCCACGATGGCCAGCTCGACCTCGCCTACCTGCGCTCGCCCATGGAGCTGCCGCAGACCCTGACGGCTATCGCCCTGCATCAGGAGGGCTTCGTCCTGGCGCTGCCGGCCAGCTCGCGCCTCAATGAGCTGAAGACAATCCCCGCCGCGCGGCTAGCCGACGAAACGTTCATCTTGCCTGAGCAGATCTCCGGCACCCTGGCAATCGCCGGCCAGGGCGGCTTCACGCCGCGCCTGGGGCCGCAGCCGGGTAGCCTGGTGGCAGTGCTCACCCTGGTTTCACTAGGCCAGGGCGTGGCCGTGGTACCCGCGTCGGTGGTCCAGCGCATCAGCCTCCCGCAGGTCAACTACCGGCCCATCGCCGACAGCCAGGCGAGCTCATGGCTGAGCCTGGTGCACCGCCGCTTCGAGAAGTCACCTGCGGTGCTGCGCTATATAGAAGGCGTACGCAGAGGAATCGACTGAACACCCACCGTGGCCGTTTCCAGGCCACTGACATCCCGCCACGCGGCGCAGTACACTCGGGCACTCCCCCTTTCGGAGACGCCCAAGGTGCATCACGCAGGAAGCGATGAACGTCCACCGGCACGTGCCCGCCCTGGCGCGGTAATCTGGCTCACCGGCCTGTCGGGCGCGGGCAAGTCGACATTGGCCCAGGCCCTGGCCCGGCAGCTCGATGAGCTGGGGCATGGCTGCTACGTGCTCGACGGTGATGTACTGCGCACAGGGCTGAATGCCGACCTGGGTTTCTCACCCCAGGATCGCCACGAAAACATCCGCCGTACGGGTGAGGTGGCGGCGCTGTTCGCCGATGCCGGGCTGATCTGCATTGCCGCGTTGATCTCGCCCTATCACGCGGGGCGCGCCGCCGCGCGCCAGGCCTGCAAGGCGGGCTTCCACGAAGTGTACGTCAAGGCCGACCTGGCCACCTGCGAGGCCCGCGACCCCAAGGGCCTGTATCGCCGCGCCCGGGCGGGAGAGCTGCCTGCCTTCACCGGGATCAATGCGCCGTACGAGGTGCCGGAGCGCCCGGAGCTGGTGGTGGAGACGGCACAAGTGCCGCTGCCGATAGCAACGGCGCAACTGCTGGCGTACGTACAGCAGCGGGTACTGCACCAAACGCAGTAGGCGCGGGCTGACCCCGCGCTGCTGGTTGCACTCAACTGCCCGGGGCGATATCGCCACGCTGCCAGCGTGCCTCGTTATTACCCAGGGCCTGGGCAATGTCGGCGAGTTCGCCGGACGGCAGGGTCTGTGGCAACGGGTCGAGCCCGGCGCTGGCGAACACCTGGCCATAGCTATTGCGCAGCTCGGCATAGGCCAGGTCGCGGCGCAGGTCGGCCTGCAGCGCATTCAGTTCCCCCTGGATCAGCTCCAGCTCGCCAATACCCTGCGCCTGGTGGCGATTGCGCAGTTGCTCGACGATCTGCTGGTCAAGGGCGACCAGTTGCTGACTGGTGGCGAACTGGCGGCGAGCTTCGTTGTAGTTGGCATTGGCCACGTAGAGCTGGGCCAGGATGGCCATCGACATCGCCTGGCGACGCGCCTCGACCACCTGCTCGCCAGCCTTGGCGACGTCGATGGACGCCGGCCCCGACAGCACGTTGAACAGGTTCCAGGTGACCTTGACGCCATAATCGGCCCAGTGCTGGTTGGTCAGGAAGCTGTTGCTGTCGTAGTGCCCGCCCGCCGAAAACTCCAACCCCGGCAACATGCGCAGCATCGACTTGCGCACCTCGGCGGCGCTGATGCGGGCCTGGTAGTCCTGCTCGCGCAATTCGGGGCGCGTGGCCAGGGCCTGCTGCTCCAGCGCTTCGAGGCCCACCTTGAGCTCCGGCACGCTGTAGTCGTCAGTGGCGGCGAGGGTCAGCTCGCTACCCGGCGGCAGGTTGATCAGCGCACCCAGTTCGGTCTTGGCCAGCGACAGCGCACGGCGCTGTTCCTCCAACTGGCGGGTGGCCTCGATCAATGAGCGCTGGTAGTTGAGCGCCTGGATCGGGTCGCCGATGCGCTGGTCCCCCATGCGCTGGCTGTTGTCCCGGGCCTGCTCGACCCGCACCATCAGCGCGTCGATCTGCTTGAGCAAGCGCTCGGCGGCGACCGCCCGCCAGTAGGCCGAGCGTACGTCCTGGATGATGGTCTGCACCACCTTGCGCCGGCGCTCCTGGACGATCAGGCGCTGATCGCCCTGTTGCTTGGCGCTGACATAGCTGACACCGAAGTCGAGCACGTTCCACACCATGGTCAGGTCGGCCACGTCGCGGTCGCGGTCCTGGGAGGTCGATGGCTCCAGGGATTGGGTATTGGTCAGCACGCTTTGGCTGCTTGATGCGCTGACGTTGCTGCGCCCGGCGTAACCGGCCGACAGGGCCATGCGCGGCAGCATGTCGAAGGTGGCCAGGTCGACCTGGCGTTGGGCCAGGGCTTCTTCCATGATCTTGAGGCGTGCCTCCAGGTTGTACTTGACCGCACGAGCCATGGCCTGGTGCAGGGTCAGCGGCCCATGCAAGGCCTCCTGGCCCTTGAACATGCTGGCAAGGTCCGCCCGCGCCCGCTGCTCGCTGACACTGCGGTCGATGGGTTGGGTCTTGACCGCGCACCCTGTTACCGCCAGTGCCAGTACGCTTACCGCAAAAATCCTCGATGTTCTGCTCATCCCTGTCCGCCCCCTTGGTACGGCACTGCTTTTCTTCTAATTGGATTGCTCGCGTGCGCCGGCTCAGGCCTGCGGCACGGGTACCTCGACCTGCCCCAACACCTGCGCCAGTTGCCTGGCCTGGCGTTGCTCCCCCTCCTGGAAGGCCTGCAACTGCTGCCCGAGGGTCGGCGCCCCGGTCAGGCCCTTGCCCGCCCCTGCCTCTGCCCCCTGGCGGAATGGCTTGCCACCGCTCAGTTCATACTGGCCACCGTCATCCGGCAGCGTCTTGTCGAAGATGTTGGCCAGGCTGCTGGCCCCGAACACGTTGGCGTCACCACCACCAAAGCCGAGGAAACCGGCCCCCGAACCATTGCCGATACCGCTGTCAGAGTGCTGGCCGGCGAACACCTGGGCCAGGTAGCTCGGCGCCAGCGCACCGTTCTGGATGAACAGATTGCCCAAGGTCGGCAGCCCGCCGCCCGTTGTCGGCACCTCGAACAGCGGCTGTGGCAGCAGCGGCGACTGGAACGGCGCCGTTACCGGCAACGGTGCGATCACCACCGGCGTGCCTGGGCTGGCCTGGCCCGGGCGCGCCGGTGGGTATGCGCGGAATTCCGGATCACCGTCGGTAGACTGCAATGTCACGCTTTGCCCGGCGAAGCCGCCGACCACGTCGTTGCCTGCGCCATCGCGAATGCCGGTGCCACTGGCCTTGACCCCAAGGGCCAGGCCACCACTACCCGCCACGCCTGCGACATTGACCTGCCAGGTATGGCCGTCGAGGCGTACCAGCGACTGCAGCGTGCCACTGGCGTTGCCACTGGCCAGCAGTTCGAAGTCGCCCAGGTCGACCCCGCTGACGTCTTCGCTGAAGGTAACGGTGAAGGACTGGCTGCCCGGCGTCGGCGACGGATTCGCCACGATCGAGACCACGCCGGGTGGCGTGCTGTCGACAATGACCCCGTGGCTGTCGCCAATATTGTTCAGCGCCGGTGTCAGTTGATTGCCGGCCGCATCGTGCAGGCTCGCGCCATTGGCCGACAGGCCAAGCACCTGGATGCCATCGGCATCGTTGTCGCCGGCCTGGATCTGGTACTGAAACACCAGCGTCGGCGTGCCTGAACCGGCCACAAAATCGGCGTAAACCGTGCGCCCGCCGACATCCAGGGCAAGCCGCGGCACGCCGTCGACCATCACCGCCTCGCTGGTGTTGATCACGAAGGTGAGCACATCGCCCGTGTTATAGGGGACGCCGACCGGCACGCCGACACTGCCCACCGTGGGGGCGTCGCGGTCGATGTTGTATGTGGCGCCGGTCAGGCCACCGACCAGTGCGTTACCGGCCACATCAGTGATACCCGTGGCACTGCCATTGAGGTTCAGGCCCAGGGTGCCGGTGCCGTGCACACCACTGACGGTGATGACATAGACGCCACCGCCCAGCGCTTGCAGGCCGCTGAGCGTGCCGCTGGCCGAGCCGGTGCCAACCAGGCTGAAATCGCTGAGATCGACGCCATTGACCTGCTCGTTGAAGGTCACGGTGAAGCGCACGCTCTGGGCGTTGCTCGGCGACGGGTCGAGGGTGACGATGCCGACCGCGCTCGGCGCCTGGGTGTCGACCAGCACCTGGTGGGTGTCAGCCACGCCATTGAGGGTCAGGTCCATGGCATTGCCCGCGGCGTCGACAAGGGTCGCACCATTGGCGACAAGGCCGGTCACGGTGATGCCGTCAGCGTCGTTGTCACCGGCCTGGACGATGTACTGGAACACCAGGGTCGAGGTGCCGGCGCCCGCCACCAGTTCGGCAAACACCGTGTGCCCACCGATGTCCAGAGCCAGGCGCGGCGCCCCGGTGACCTGGACCGCTTCGCTGGCGTTGACCACGAACACCAGCGCGTCGCCAGCATTGTAGGAAACCCCCGCTGGGCCACCGACGCTGGTCACGCTGGGAACGCGGGTATCGATGGCATAGTTGTTGGAATCGGTACTGCCCACGCCGGTGTTACCGGAAGACGCCGCGACCACGCCGCTGTTGTCCAGGGTGATCAGGTTGCTGGTGTCCTCGACCCCGTTGCCAGGTGTCAGGGTCGCGGTCCAGGTGATGCCGCCATCGCTGCTGCTCAACCCGCTCAAGGTGCCATTGGCCACTGTCAGGTCGGCCAGGGTGAAGCCGCTCACCGCCTCGCTGAAAGTGATGGTCACCAGGCTCGACTCGCCAACGCGCAGGGCCGTATCGGCAACCACGACGGTGGCGGTGGGGACGACGGTGTTGACCGTGTAGTTAGCCGATGAAGTCGTGCCGGTTCCGCTGTTGCCGGCCAGGTCGGTGTAGCCCGTGTTGTTCAGTACGATCAGGTTAGTAGCGTCCTGCACGCCGTTGCTCGGCGTGAAGACGGCGGTCCAGGTGATACCGCCGTCGACGCTGGACAGCGTGCCCAGGGTGCCATTGGGCAAGTTCAGGTCAGCGTTGGTGAAGCCCGATACCGCCTCGCTGAACGTGATGGTCACCAACGAGGTTTCACCGACGCGCAGATCGCTGTCGGCCATGACGATGGTGGCGGTTGGCCGCTGACTGTCGACGGCGTAGTTGTTCGAGTCGGTGGTGCCGGAACCGGCGTTGCCGGCGGTGTCCGTCACCCCGCTGTTGTCCAGGGTGATCACGTTGGAGGTGTCGGTGATGCCGGCGGTCGGCGTCAGGGTCGCGGTCCAGGTGATACCGCCATCGCTGCTGCTCAGCCCGCTCAGGGTGCCGTTGGCCACGGCCAGGTCGGCGGTGGTGAAACCGCTTACCGCCTCGCTGAAGGTGATGGTCACCAGCGACGTCTCGCCAATCGCGAGGCTGCTGTCGGCCACCACGATGGTTGCGGTCGGGCGTTGGGTGTCGATGGCGTAGTTGTTCGAATCGGTGGTGCCGGACCCGGCGTTACCGCTGCTGACCCCGACCACGCCACTGTTGTCCAGGGTGATCAGGTTGGTCGCATCCTGGATATTGTTCGTTGGCGTGAAGGTGGCGGTCCAGGTGATGCCGCCGTCGGCACTGGACACCGCGCTCAGGGTGCCATTGGCCACTGTCAGGTCGGCGTTGGTAAAGCCACTGACCGCTTCGCTGAAGGTAATGGTCACCAGCGAGGTCCCGCCGATGTTCAGCGCCGCGTTGTTCACCACTACCGTGGCCGTGGGTTGCAGGGTGCTGACGCCGTAGTTGTTGGAATTGGTGCTACCGCTGCCCGCGTTACCGGCCAGGTCGGCCACCCCGGTGTTGCTCAAGGTTATGACGTTGGTGGCGTCCTGCACGTTCACCGAAGGCGTGAAGGTCGCCGTCCAGGTGATGCCACCGTCACTGCTGGAAAGCCCGCTCAAGTTGCCGTTCGGCGCGGTCAGATCGGCCAGGGTGAAGCCGGTTACAGCCTCGCTGAAGGTAATGGTCACCGTGGTGGTCTCGCCGACGGTGAGATTGTTGTCGGCGACCACGATGGTGGCCGTCGGGCGCTGGGTGTCGACGGCGTAGTTGTTCGAGTCGGTCGTGCCGCTACCGGCGTTGCCGGCCAGATCGGCCACCCCGCTGTTGTCCAGGGTGATGAGGTTGGTGGTGTCGGTGATGTTGCTTGACGGGGTGAAGGTGGCCGTCCAGGTGATCCCGCCGTCGCTGCTGGACACCGCGCTCAAGTTGCCGTTGGCCACCGTCACGTCGGCATTGCTGAAACCGCTCACGGCCTCGCTGAAGGTGAACGTCACCAGCGACGTCTGGCCGATGACCAGGGTGGGGTTGGCCACCACGATGGTCGCGGTCGGGCGCACGGTGTCGATGGCGTAGTTGTTCGAGTTGGTGGTGCCGCTGCCGGCGTTGCCAGCGCCATCGCTCACCCCGGTGTTGTCCAGGTTGATGAGGTTGGTCGCGTCGGTGATAGCGTTGGTCGGGGTGAACGTCGCGGTCCAGGTGATCCCGCCATCGCTGCTGGACACCGCGCTCAGGGTGCCGTTGGCCACCGTCAGGTCGGCATTGGTGAAGCCGGTCACGGCCTCGCTGAAGGTGAACGTCACCAGCGACGTCTGGCCGATGGCCAGGGTGGGGCTGGCCACCACGATGGTCGCCGTCGGGCGCTGGGTGTCGATGGCGTAGTTGTTCGAGTTGGTGGTGCCGCTGCCGGCGTTGCCAGCGGCATCGCTCACCCCGGTGTTGTCCAGATTGATGAGGTTGGTCGCGTCGCTGATGGCGTTGGTCGGGGTGAACGTCGCGGTCCAGGTGATCCCGCCATCGCTGCTGGACACCGTGCTCAAGGTGCCGTTGGCCACCGTCAGGTCGGCATTGGTGAAGCCGGTCACGGCCTCGCTGAACGTGATGGTCACCTGGGACGTCTCACCGATGCTCAGGTTGCTGTCGGCCACCACGATGGTCGCCGTCGGGCGCTGTGTGTCGATGCTGTAGTTGGCCGAACTGGTGATGCCTGCGCCGGCGTTGCCGGCCAGGTCGGTAACACCGGCGTTGTTCAGGGTGATGACGTTGCTGGCGTTGGTGATGCTGTTGGTCGGGGTGAAGGTGGCGGTCCAGGTTTTGCCGCCATCGCTGCTGGCCACCGCGCTCAGGGTGCCGTTGGCCACCGTCAGGTCGGCATTGGAGAAACCGCTCACCACCTCGCTGAAGGTGATGGTCACCGTCGCGGTCTCGCCCACTTTCAGGGCCGTGTCGCTGAGGGTGATGGTGGCGGTGGGCGGAACCGTCTCATGAATGGCCACCGTGACCGAAGCCGCGCTGGAGGTGGCGCCATCGCCATCGTTGACGGTGACCGACAGGGTGCGGGTGGCCTGGCCGATGCTGTTGGCGGCATTGCTGTTGTCGTAGGTGAGGTTGCGCACCACCGCCTGGACTGCTGCGGCCGTGGCATTGCCGTTGAACGTCAGCACCAGGTTGGCGCCGCCCGTGCCGCCGGTATAGGTGCCGATGGCCACTCCGCCGTAGCTCACCGTGCTGCCGCTGACGCCGATCTGCCCGGCGCCATTGCCCTGGTGGCGGATGCCCAGCACATCTTCGCTGGCGACGCCGTTGGCGCTGACCGCCACGGTCAGGTTACCCCCGGCAAAGTCGGCCGAGTCGCTGTCGGTGACCGTGGCGTTGCTGCCGCTGTCGAGCAGCACGGCGCCACTGCCTTGGGTGAAGGTCTGGCTGTCGCCGTTGAGGTTGGCAATCACCGGCGCGGCATTGAGTGGCTGGACCACCACCGAAGCGGTGCGGGTAGTACTGCCCATGTCGTCATTGATACTGACGGTCACACTACGGGTGCCGCTGGTGTAGGCCCCTGCGGCGTTGCCATAGGTCACTGTGGCAAGTACCGCACGATACTGGGCCAGGGTGGCCACACCACTGAGCGACAGCACCGCGCTGCCCGAGCCGCTGATGGTGATGCCGTAACTGGCCGCCGTGGCGATCTGCCCGGCGCTGAGCGACAGGGTCTCGCTGCCGCCATCAAGCACGCCGCCCAAGGTCAGGGTAGCCCCACTGACCTGGGTATCGCCGTCGGATTGGCTGATGTTGATGTTCGGCACGATCACCACCGGGGAGCCGGCGAAATTGACGGTGCTGTCGTTACCACCGGTGCTGGTGTCCAGGTCGACCAGCGGCGGCGCCGAGTACAGCACCTCGTAGGCACCGATATCGACACCGCCGCCACGGGGCCGGTCGAAGCCGCGCAGGTCGGTGGCCGGCGCGCCCGCCTGGGTGCCCTGGTCGATGGCGTTGCTGGCAGTGCTGGCCAGGCGGTAATCGCCGCCGGCGGCATTGACGAAGTTGACCGGGGTGCCGATCAGGTTGGTGGTGCTGGTGTAGCCACCGCCACTGCCGCTGTTGGTGGCGGCATCAAGGGCAGCGCCGTTGACCGTGTTGCCACTGATGATGCTGTTGAGCACCGTCACCGTGCCGGCGCCGCCAGTGGCCCAACCCAGGCCGGCGGAGTTGATGGTGCCACTGCTGGTGTTGAGGTAGGTGTTGTTGGCGATGGTGCTGTTGACGATGCTGACCGAGCCACCGGTATTGCTCAGCACGATGACCGAGGCGCCCGCGACCGTGGCAGTGGCAGCGTAGGTCCCACTGTTGTTGTAGATCGCCACGTTTTCCAGGACGTGGTTGTTGGGGCCGCCCAGGCGTACCAGCGACGACATGCCGGTGGCGCCGATGATGCTCGCATTGTTGTCATGGATCGTGGTGTTGCGTACCACCACCGTGGAGCCTAGGGTGGTCGCCGAGTTGATCACGGTGCCGGCGTTGTCCTGGAAGTTGGAATCCTCGATGGTGATCGAACCGCCATTGGCGCGGATGGCCCCACCGGTGATGTTGCCGGAGAAATGCCGCATGTCCAGGTTGCGCACCGTCAGCACACCGCCGCCGTTGCTTTGCAGGCCCGAGGCCTCGCCAGCATCGCGGATGTTGTTGCTGTTGACGTCGCCACTGAGGATGATGTCGCCCTTGCCGTCGCCGTCGACATCACCGTTGATGGTGATGTTGCTGGTCACCGCCAGCGCCGTGGCCGACGACCAGCGAATGGTCCCGCCTTTCAGGTTCTGGTGGAACACGATGATGTCGTTGCCGCTGCCCGCGGCGGAGCCATCTACCGAAGTGTCGCTGTTCGCGGCCTGGATGGCTTCGGCCAGGGATACCTGGCCATCGTTGGCGATGAGTGACGCATTGCTGCTGGTGACGGTGATGGTCGCCAGCGAGGTATTGAATGCCGACAGGTCGCCGCGCTGCACCCCCACGCCAGTGGCCACCGCGCCGGAAATGGTCTCCAGTTCCCAGTCCTCGCCAGCGCGGTTGCCAGTCGAGTCGGCCGATGCGCCCACGTCGGCACCGCTGAGCCGCGCCACCTCGTTGACGAACATCTGGCCATCGCTGCCGGCGCCGGTGTTGCAAGCAAAGAAGCGGATATCGCCGCCCGGGGCCAGGCTGGCGCCGATGCGCGCCAGGTCGGTTCCATGGCTGGCCAGTTGGTTGGCCCAGATGGCATTGCCGGCCAGGTACACATAGCCGCTGTCGCCGTGGCTGATGATATCGACCGAAGTCACGTCGCTACGGCCATTGAGATAGTCGGCGATCTGCTTGAAGCCATCCTTGCCGTTGTCCAGCACCACCACCTCGACCCCGGCAGGCAGGCCGGCGATGAGTTTCTGGTAATCACTTACCGCAGAGTCGACGAATACCACTTCATGATTGCCCGGAGCCTGGGAGATCGGCGCGGTGGCCGGTGCCGCCTGATGGGCCGGTTCGTGGGCGGTGTTATCGCGGGTACTGGCCGCATCACTGGCGGCGCTGGTGTCCTTGCCTCCGGTGGCGGCTGCGGCGGCTTCGACCGCCTGAGCCCCCTGATCGGCGACCACGCCCACCGAGGCGTCGAACATCATGCGCGGTTCCAGGGCCTGGATAAGGCTGGGCCGGCTTGCGGAAACGTTGGGTGTGTGGGTGTCTTTACCGCGTTTCCAGAATGCCATGATGCCCTCGCTCAGCCCTGCGGCTGCTTATGCTTGCCGTCCCTGCAGATGAGGGCGGCCTGTCATTGTCTGGTAATCCTGAACGGACGACGGGGCGCCAATGCGCGCCCCGCAGCCCTGCCTGCCGAAATCCTGGCCTCAGTTACGGGATGGGAAGATCCCTTCGGTCGCGATGATGAAGTTGATGCCCAGGTAAGGGCTCTGGTTCGAGAACGGCTGGTTGCCTGCCGCGGTCACCCCTGTCGTGGCAGGGATGGTGAGGTTGAAGGGTTTGAGCGTGGTATTGCTGGCGGTGGAGGCGTAGATGTCGATCGACACCCCCGAACCGGACGAATCCTTTGGCTTGGCCAGCACGCCAGTGGTCGAGGGTGCAGGCAGGTCGGCGTCACCTTCTGCGGCAGGGATGGCGACCGATACGGTCTGCGCGGGGATGTTCACGGCCTGCGACGCCATGTTCAGCGATGTCAGCGTGGTAGTCGGCGTGCCGGCTGCCTCGCCCAGCACGACACTCGGCAAGCCTGGCCCCTGCCCCTGCTGGACAGGTGCGCGACCACGCAGGTCAGGCAGGGCGAATGTAGTCTGGCCATTGCCACCGTAGGTCGTACCCAGAATCGAGAACAACGCGGTGTTCTGGGCGATGCTTAGCAGCTGCCCTTGGCAAAACATCCAGCCCCGTGGCGCGAAGTTTCCCGCGAACAATGTGATCTGACCGATGAATGGCTCACTCATTTACTGCACTCCTTTGACAACGCGGCAAGGACGGGCCTCAAGGCCCGCAGGTAATCACGTTCGTGACAGGCACGCTCAGAACTGCCGATCGGCGTGGAAAATCGTCTGGAGCTCCGGCCCCCTTGGGTATCGGGGCTCACCGGTTGCATCAATCGCGGCAATGGACGCTGGCCGGCTCATCTTCAGCGACAGGCCGTTCTCGCCGACCACCTGGAACCCACAGCGCTGATAGAGCCGCAAGGCCGGGTTGTCGGCGGTCACATGCAGGCCGGCGCTGAGCCCCCGTTCATCGGCACGTGCCAGCCACTGGCCGAGCAGCCGGCTGCCGATGCCACGGCCGCGCCAGGCGGGCAGCAGGGCCATGTCGATGAATTGCACGTGGCTGTCGGTCCACTGCAGGCAGGCACGGCCGATGCGCTCGCCCGCCGCTTCGATGACAAAGAAGCCGGCGTCGGCGAACTGGGCCTGGTAGTAGTCGTGCTGGGCCTGGAACTGCTGGTCGAGGAAGGCATCGATAGCGGCCTGCGGCCACGGCAGCAGGGCCATTTCGGCGGCACGCGTGGTGCCATAGAGCTCGCGCAGGAACGCCCGGTCGGCGTCCACCATGGGACGGAGGTTCACCTCGGGGATGGACATCGGGTCTGGCTTCCCTGCGTAAGGTTACCCCATGGTGAGGGGCGCACATCCAAGTGAATTGTCCTACACGATCACCCGCAGCGTAGCCGAACAACAAGGCATATAGCCACTACTCTAGCGTGGTCTTTGCAACGATTTTCTCAAACACCCGTTCGAGGTATTTTGACGCCGGTTTCTAGGCATTTCGCAACCGTATGGATTCCAAAGCGTTGTAAGGCTGCAGGGCCCAACGGGCGATCGCCGCGCGCACCTCGTCGCTGGCTTCGTCACGCTTGCGCTGGCCATCGGCGCTGAAGTTCAGGGCCGGCTGCTTGGCGTCGAAGGCCGCGACCGCCTGCAAATCCGCTACTTCGCCTGGCAGGATGCCGAACAGTGGCCCCAGGCGCCCCCAGACAGCATCGGGCAACTCGCTGTAGTTCACCGCGATGGCGCCCTCGCGTTCGCACAACGCTAGGCCAGCCGCAAGGATTTCGCCAATCATCCGGCAGGTGTATTGCACCGCGCCCATGTCCTGGGCCAGCACACTGTCGAGCCCAGAGGCACCAAGCAGGCCCGGTACCCGGTGCATGCCCGGCTGGCGCAATTGGGAAACCACGATCTCCAGCGGGTCACGGTAGAGGAATACCCGTGGCACCTGGGGATACAGCGCCGTCAGCAGTGGCGCGTCGAAGATGCTCCAGGCGTCGAGCTTGATCAACAGGTGGCGCTCGTCGCCCCGACGACGCTGACCGTAGGCCGAGCACAGCGCCCGCAATGCATCGGCCTGCCAGGCGGCGGCGGACGGGTCCTGGCGCGCGGCACGCAACAGGTTGTCCAACGGCGGCGGCTCCGACAGCACGATGTTGCGGGCCTGACTGGCGAGCAATTGGGCGATCAGCGTCGAGCCACAGCGCGAGGCATGGAACACCAGCACCGAGGGCGCCAGGCCCGGGCTGTGCAGTTGCCAGTCGAGCAAAGCCTGGACATCGGTGTCGCGGCGCATGGCCTGGTTGAAGGGCAAGCGCAGTGCCTGGTCGACGTCGTCGCGGAAAAACGGCCGGGCCAGGCGCCTCTCGCCGAACCAGCACCAGTCCACCCGCCATCCGGCGTCGCCTCGCCAGAGGCGGATGGGCAACCAGCCGTGAAAATCCATCGGGGTATTCACACTCGCCATTGATCGCTCCATGCCTGCTTGCCCCGGCGCATGGCGCCCAGGACCTCTGCCTCGGAAAACGCCAGCCCTAGCTCGGCACCAAGGCGCACCGCCTCGGCCACGAAGGCCTGGGGATCCTCCAACGCCTGTAGTTGCGCGGCCAATGCCGGCGCCTCACTCACCTGCTGGCGAAACCGTTCGAATGCCTGCCCAGCCCTCCCGGGCTGCAGTGCCGGCGTCTGCGCCAGGCCTTCGTCGATCAGCGCCAGTAGCCAAGGGGCGACCGCGCAGTCGAGTACCAGGTGGATGCGCTCACCGGGCCCGGGGTTGTTGACCCGGTGGGGGCGCGACAAGTCGATGAACCAGCACTCGCCCGGGCGCATCGGCACTTGCAGGCCATCCACAAGAAACTCCACGCCCGGAGGGCTCAGCAGCGGTATGTGCAAGCGCAGGCAGCCGCCTGGGCGCCCGAGGTCGGGGTCACGGTGCTCGTGTATCCGCGCCCCCGCGCCCAGGCGAAGCAGGCGGGCGGCGCGCAGCGATGCCTGGAAGGGTGCGAGTGCTTGCTGCCAGGCCGGCTCGCCCTGCCACCAGGCCAGGCTATTCGGCGCGCCTGTGCCTGGGGCCAGAGGCAACGGCGCGTCCTCGGCGGCGACCAGCGCCACACCGCTCCAGTCACCCTCGTGGTAGCCCCGGTTGAAGTGCGCCTGCCAGGCGTGAGTGTCCAGCCGGGTCAGGGCCTGCAGCAACGCGGGCAGGTTGGTGGGCAAGGTAAGGCGGGAACACAGTGGCAGAGCGGTCTCGGTCATGCGGGCTCCTTGCGTTGGCATTGTCTTGAACGGTGTTCCTGGCGATGGATCGCGTAATTACGACGGGAGCCTGGCGGGAAAGGCCGCCTAAAACCCACTCTCACGAACCCCCAACGCCGCCAAACGTCGCCAGGCGACCCCCAGCAACGACTCGCGCGCGCCCTCCAGCACCACCACCCCACGCAACGGCTGCGCCACATCGGGCACTTCGCCCAGCGGGCTCAGGCGCACGCCGTACTGGGCCTGCACCGGCTCCGCACGCTGCTGGCCATCCCGCCGCACGGCTACCGGGCCATGGCGGTCGGAGGCCAGCGCTTCGAGCTCCAGCACAGCCACGCCAGTGGCATCCACCTGCTCCACGCGCACCGGCAACGCCGGGCGCGCCGGGTCATCGGCGATAAAGCGCCCTTCGCTGCCAGCCGCCACCCGCCACAGGTCGGCCTCGGCCAGGTAGCCGCGCAAACGCAGCCCCGGCTCGACCAATCGCCCCAAGGTCAGTGCCGGGCTGACCCATTGCCCCGGCGCCAGGCCGGCCGGCAGGTCGCGCAGCACTCCGTCGCGGGGCGCGCGCAGTTGCAGGCGCTCACGCTGGGCGGCCAGGCCGCGGTACTCGGCCACGGCTTCGGCCAGTTGCTGCTCAAGCACACCGGCATCCGCCGCGGTCTCGCTGCGCCCAGCCTGGCGGCGCAACAGCAGCTGCAGGATGTCGATCTCGCGGCGCACGATGGACTGGCGCGACATCAGGTCGGGCGACTCCAGTTCCACCAGCAGCTCGCCCTGGCGAACCTCTTGCCCTTCGACCACCGGCAAGCTTTTCACCCGTGCCGCCACCGGTGCATGCAGGGCGCTGACGCGGGATGCCTCGAGCATCGCCGGCACGTCCACCGCGCCACGCCAGGGCAGCACCAGCACGGCCAGCAGCAAACCCAGCCCGGCCGCCACCCGCAGCGTCTTGCCCGGCGCCGCCTGGCCACGGTGCAGCCACCATTGCCGCAACTCCTTGTACACCGGCAAACCGATGAACCAGGCCAGCTCCACCAGCATCAGGAAGATGCCCAGCACCTTGAAGAACAGGTGATACACCGCCAGGGCGATACCGAAGAACAACACCGCGCGCCACAGCCAGGCGCCATAGCCCCACACCAGCAAACGGCGGCGCATGGTCGGCGACCAGGCTTCCGGGGCTGGCTCGCCATAGCCGAACAGCGCCTCGCGCAATCGCCAGCGACACAGGGCAAAGGCGCGGTTCTGCAGGTTCTCGACCCGCCACAAGTCACTGATCAGGAAGTAGCCATCAAAACGCATGAAGGGGTTGAGATTGACCAGCAAGGTGGTGATCCAGGTGGCGCTGGCCAGCATGAACGCTGCCGTGCGTGCCGGGCCGTCAGGCAGCAGCGACCAGGCCAGCAGCGCCAGCACCGCCAGCAGCAGCTCGGCGAACACTCCACCGGCATCGATCAGCAACCGCGCACGGCGGTCGCTGACGCGCCAGGCATCGCTGACATCGGTGTAGAACATCGGCAACAGCACCATGAACGCCAAGCCCATACTCTGCACCCGGCACCCGGCGCGCTTGGCCATGAAGGCGTGGCCGAACTCATGGCAGAGCTTGGCGAACCCCAGCGCCACGCCAAAGGCGAGGATGCCGCCGAGGCTGAACAGGTGCGGGAACGTGGCAATGAAGCGCGACCAGTCGCGGATCACCAGGAACACACCCAACGCCAGCACCAACGGCAGGGCGTAGCGCAAGATCCAGCCTCCATGGCGTTCGAGCACCGGCCATGCGCGGTTGAGGAAGGCATCCGGGCGCCACAGCGGAATCCTGAAGAACAGGTACTGGTGCAGCACACGGGTCCACAGGCTCTGCCGGGTGGCGGCGGCCTTGGTCGCATAGCTTTCGCGCTGGCGGGCATCTTCGGCGCCGATCAGGTCGTGCTGGCCGAGAAACAGCAACAGTTCTTCCAATGCCTGCTCGTCGACTGCCAGGCCAGGCTCGGCATTGGCGGCAGCCAGCACACGCTGCGGGTCGCCCAGGCGCCAGTGCTGCAATAGCCGCACGGCGCCACCGCCCAGCTTGAAGTAACGCCCGCGCAGCGGGTCGGCCAGGGTCCACTGCGGCGCGCCGTCATGCCCGGCCGCCGCTGGCGACAGCTGCAGGTCGACGCGCAACGCCGGCAGGGTCACAGCCCCAGCCCCTGACGCAACGCAGCCAGCGGGCGGCGCAGCAGGTAATAGACCAGCGGGGCGCGCTCGCCGTACACCTTGGCGGTACCACGCAAGCCGATGCGCGGCGGTGCCTCGTCGAAACCGGCGTCCAGCCGGTAGGCCAGTTGCCCGGCTGCGGTGGCCTGGGCCTCGTAGGCCGCGCGCTCCAAGCGGGCGCCATGGCGATGCAGCGGGTCGCTGTCGAGGAATAACGCCACTTCGGCCCCGGGTTGCAAGGCGATGGCATCGCCCACCGGCAGCTCCAGGCGCAGTTCGGCCTGCTGCGGATCGGCCAGTTGCATCAGGCGCTCGCCGGTCTGCACGGGCTTGCCGGTCCAGCGCTCGGCGTCGGCGAACACCGCGATTCCCGCACGCTCGGCGCGAATTTCGCTGCGGCCGAGGAGCTGGCGGGCGTAGTCGAGTTCGGCGCGTTTCTGTTCCACGCGGGCGGCCAGCAGGTCGAGGCGGGCATTGGATTCGGCATCGCTGAAGGCGCGCTGGGTGCTGGCCTTGAGCTCAGCCTCGGCGACCCCGAGGGCGCGCTCGGCGACATCGACCTGGGCCTTGAGGGTGGTGGCGTCGAAGCGCACCAGCAGGTCACCGACGGCGACCGTCTGGTTGGGCTTGACCAGGAACTCAGCGATCACCCCGTCCAGCGGCGCGGCAACCACCCGCCCTGCCCGCGGCACGACCTCGGCCGGGGCCAGCACCGACTGGCGCACCGGCACCAACAGCACCAGCAACGACAACCCCAAGGCCGCCAGCAGGCGCCGCCGTGGCCAACGCAATCGCCAGGGTTTGGCCGGGCCCAAAGCCAGCCAGGCATGGGCGTAAGTCTCCCCCAACTGATTGAGCAGGGCTTGCTCGGCGGGGTTGAACGCCTGGTCGCGGGCCAGCCACAGCCCGCCGAACGCTTCGCCCTGGCGATCGAGCAAGGGCAACCAAAATGCGTGGGCGGCCGACAACAACTGCCAGTCTGCCTGGGCCTGGGTATCCAGCGTCGCCGGATCCACGGCCCCCGTCCGGGCCGCCACACCGCCGGCCTGGAGCGTGTGAGCGGCGCGTTCGACAAACGCCACGAACGGCGCATGGGCCTCGACCACACTGATGCCGGTCAGTGCTCGAACCTTGCCCGCGATCAGCAGGGCGGCATGGCGAAAACCAAACAGTGTCTGGCCATCGTTGACCATGTTGTAGGCGAGCTGCTCGGGACCAGCCGCCTGGCGGGCCTGACGCTGCAGGCCGAGAAACAGCGCGAAGGCATGCTCAGCCACCCCCGTGGCGGCGGCTGTCATGGTTGTGCGGCGAAGTGGGCGGTGCCGCTCATGCCGGCCAGCAGCCCCTGGCTGTCACGGGGCAGCTCGCCGATCAGCAGCAACGTCTGGCTGCCCTCGTCGATCCGTGCGCCGACGCGCTTGACCTGTGCCTGCAGCGGCTTGCCGGTTTCATCGGGAACGAACTCGAACGGCTGGCCTTGCTTGAGCTGCCCCAGCCAACGCGAGGGCACCAGCAGGTGGATCTCCAGCGAGCGGTTGTCCACCACCTCAAGCAGCGGTGACCCACTGGCGACGCTTTCATGGGGCTGGGCCCGGCGCTGAACCACCCGGCCATCGAACGGCGCGCTGACCACGCAGCGCCGGACCTGTACCTGGTACACCTGGGCCTCGGCCTGGGCCTGGGCCTGCTTGGCCTCGGCCAACGACACCTCGAACTGGCCGACCGACTTCAGCGCGGCCAGTTGGCGGTTGTGGTTGAGTTCCTCGCGGGCAGCGCGCACGGCGGCCTGGGCGGCGTTGAGCTGGGCCTGGTAGGCGCTGCAATCGAAGCGCGCCAGGGTGCTGCCCTGCTTGAAGTCCTGGCCATCGGCATAGGGCATCTCGACGATGCGCCCGGCCAGCTCACTGGACAGCACGGCCTGGTCACGGGCACGCAGCACACCACGGGGATTCTGCCCGGCGCTGGACGCAGCGGGGGTATCGAGCAAGGGGTCGGCGGGTGGGTCGCCGGCCTGCGCCAGCGGCAGGTGCAACAGACCCAGGGTCAAAGCCAGACGGAAACCGCGAAGCATGTTGCGCACTCCCTTGCGAGCTGATGGCCGGAGTGTAAGACAAAAAATGATGGCACGGATATATCACGCCAATGAAGATTCGGGGCTTTGCCAAAACCCGTAAATACTCCGGGAAACGTCATGGCAACGCGTAGGCTCGGGCTTGCCACGTTGCGGGCAAGCCCGGTTTCACCTCAACGCGCAGAGCCTGCTGCTGCGGCGCCCCGCGCATGCCCCCGGGTGGTGATGATGCCGAGGAACGAGATCACGATCGCCAGGCTCAAGGTGGCGGTGACCTCGGCGCGGTGTTCCTCGGTGAACATCATCACGGCCAGTGCGCCGCCGATGAACAGGATCACCGCCCAGGTCAGCCAGGGGAACAGCCACATGCGGAACTTGAGGTTGGCGCTCTCGCGCTCCAGCCGTGCACGCATGCGCAACTGCGAAATGGCGATCACCAGGTACACCAGCAAGGCAATGGCGCCGGAGCTGGCCAGCAGGAACTCGAACACGCCCTTGGGCGCGAAGTAGTTGAGAATGGCGATGGCCGCGCCGATCAGGGTGCTGCCGAACACCGCCGCACGCGGCACGCCAACCCGTGAAGTGTTCTTCAGCAGCGCTGGCGCATCGCCGCGCTTGGCCAGCGAGTACATCATCCGCGAGGCGATGTAGATCGACGAGTTCATGCAACTGGTCACCGCTACCAGCACCACAAAGTCGACCATCAGCGCGGCGTTGGGGATGTTCATGATCTCCAGCGCGCGCTGGTAGGAGCCCACCACAGCCAACTGCGGGTCATTCCAGGGCACCACCGAGATGATCACGAAGATCGACAGGATATAGAACGTACTGATGCGCCAGATCACCGAACGGGTGGCCTTGGCGATGTTGCGCGCCGGATCGCTGGACTCGGAGGCAGCGATGGTCACCGCCTCGGTGCCGATGAAACTGAACATCACGGTGATAAAGGCACCGACCACCGCCGACCAGCCCTTGGGGGCGAAGCCGCCATGCTCGTCGACCAGTGTGCTCAATCCACTGACCTCGCGCTCCGGCAACCAGCCTGCCAGTGCGGCAAAACCCAGGCCGATGAAGCCGAGAATCGCGGTGACCTTGAGAATGGCGAACCAGAATTCGAACTCGCCGTACTTGGCCACGCTGAACAGGTTGGTGCAGGCCAGCAACAGCACCGAGGCCAGGGCGAAGATCCAGCTGTCCACTTGGGGGAACCAGGCGTTGAGCACATGCCCAGCGGCCAGCGCCTCGATGGGGATCACCAGCACCCAGAACCACCAGTACAGCCAGCCGATGGTATAGCCGGCCCAGCGCCCGATGGCCTGGTCGGCATAGGTGGAGAACGAGCCGGTATCAGGATGGGCCACGGCCATTTCACCGAGCATGCGCATGACCAGTACCACCAGGGTGCCGGCGACGAAATAGGAAAGAATGGTGGCGGGCCCGGCTGCCGCGATGGCATGTCCGGAGCCGACGAAAAGTCCCGCGCCGATGATGCCGGCGATGGACAGCATCGTTACGTGACGTGGCTTGAAACCTTGAGCAAGGTTGCCATCAGTTCCCACGGTGTTCATTGGTCTTGTTCTCTTTTTGCTGACACAAGGAAGGGACGGGCAGGCGTAGGCGAAAACAGTCTCCTCGAGGTAGGGCGGAGTACGTTGCGCACGCTCTGTTATCGGCCTTCTCACGCGCCTGGGGCAACGCACCATGGGGATGCGGGCTTCACTTTAAGCCGGGCGCGGCGCGAGCAAAATGCTCGAAAACGTCAGACAACGGTTCGATCACGACACCGCGTGCCCGTGCACGTCAGTCAAGCCCCCGAACATGCCTGTTTGCGTCAGTCGCGGTCACGCAGGTAGTCCCAGTAGAAGTTCACCACCGCGAACACCACGATCACCGTGACGATCATCAGGCCGATCTGCAGATTGCTCATGGCGCTCTCCAATTGGCGATACCAGGGAATGAGGGGGCCGGCCGCGCAACGGGGCGCTCGGTTTGCGCAAGGGGCACCACGGGCCGACGCCCCCTGGCCAGGCGCTTGAGCGCCAGCACCATGAGCACGCCCAGCAGCAGCATCGCCAGCACCAGCACGGCATAGGCCAGCCACCAGGGCACGCCTGCCGTCATCATGCTGAACTCGGACATACCGCCAATGCTGGCGATCAGGTTCAGCGGCAGGAACACAACGTTGATCAGGGTGAGCTTGCGCAGGGTCTCGTTCATCGCGTTGTTGGCAAGGTTGCCGCGAGCGTCCATCAAGCCGGCTAACACCGTCGAGTAGATTTCGGCCTGCTTGTGGCACTGGTTGTTCTCGATGACCAGATCGTCGATCAGGGCCAGCACCTCGGGGTTGAAATGGCGCTTCTCGCCATGGGCGCGCAAGCGCGAGAGCACCGCGCCATTGCTGTGGATGGCGTTGATGTAGTGGATCAGGCTCTCGCTAAGGTTGAACATCTGCATCAGGTGGTGGTTTTCCAGCGACTGCTCGAAGCGCTGCTGCAGTTCGCGGGCGACCATCTTGATCACCTTCAGGTGCCCCAGGTAGTGGTGCAGGTTGTCCAGCAGGATGGCCAGCAGCACATCCATCGGATCGTGCAGCGCATGGCGCTGCCCCAGGCCGTCGAGCAGAGAGGCGTCCGGGGCGATCAGCACCAGGTGACCATCGACCATCAGCATGCCGAACGAGGACACTTGGAAGACGAAGCTGTCGCCCCCGGTGTAGCTCTCCGGGCGTTTCCAGATCAGGAACAGGCCATCGCGGTGAAGTTCGATGCGTGACACCTCGTCCGGGTCGAGTGCCGACGCCAGGGCATGGGCATCCAGGTGGAACCAAGCCTGCAACAGCTCACGCTCGGCGCTGTCCGGTTCTACGAACAGCAGCACCTCGCAATCGAGTCCTTCACGCTTGCGCAACTGGCCATGGGCCAGGCTATAGCTTTCGATCATGCCAGCACCTCGTTACCAGGCTTGCCCCCGGCGCTTCTGCTCCAGGCGACGGATGAATTCCTCCAGCACCAGGGTGTAGAGGTCGTCGTGCAGGTAGGCATCCTCGATGCCTGCGTCGAGGTTGGGGTTGTCGTTGACCTCTATTACCACCACCCGCTCGCCGACCTGCTTGAGGTCGACGCCGTACAGGCCATCGCCGATCAGGTTGGCGGCCTTGACCGCCAGCTCCACCACCGCCCGCGGCGCCTCGTGCACGGCCAGGGTGCGGCACTCGCCGTTGACTTCGTCGCGCTGGGCCTGGTGGTTGAAGATCTGCCAGTGGCCCTTGGACATGAAGTACTGGCAGGCAAAAATCGGCTTGCGGTTGAGCACGCCGATACGCCAGTCGTACTCGGTGTAGAGGTATTCCTGGGCGAGAAGCAGTACCGAATGCTCGAACAGTTCGGCGGTGGCGGCCTGGAGTTCGCTGGGGTCCTTGACCTTGATCACGCCCCGGGAGAAACAGCCGTCGGGAATCTTCAGCACCAGCGGAAAGCCCAACCGCTCGCCGATGCCTTCCAGGGCCTGAGGATTGTCGCGGTAGAGGATCTCGCTGGCCGGCATGGCCAGGCGATGGCTGCGCAGCAGGTCGGTCAGGTACACCTTGTTGGTGCAGCGCAGAATCGATGCCGGGTCGTCCATTACCACCAGCCCTTCGCTCTCGGCCTTCTTGGCAAAGCGGTAGGTGTGGTTGTCGACGCTGGTGGTCTCGCGGATCAGCAACGCGTCGTACTCGGCCAGGCGGGCATAGTCTTTCTTGCCGATCAGCTCGACATCGACCCCCAACTGGCGCCCGGCGCGGATGAAGTGTTCCAGTGCCTTGGGGTTGGAAGGCGGCAGCGCTTCGTCAGGGTCGTGGAGGATCGCCAGGTCGTATCGCGCCACCCGGCGCGAGCGTGGCTGGCGCCAGATCCTGCGACTGAAGCCATCGAGGGCGTTGGCGAACGGGTCCTGCTGGTCTTCACGCAACTTGTGCAGCGCACCGGCCTTGACCCCGGCGATATGCCAGGTGCTGGTCTTGCGGAACTCCACCAGCAGGATCGGGCACGGGAAACTTTCGAACAGCTGGCGGGCGATGTCCTGCAGCGGTTCCAGATCGGTACGGCCGAAATACAGGGTCAGGGTGAACCCTTCGGTTTCTCCATAGGGGTGATTGGCCAAGGCACTCTCGAGGCTGCGCGCCATGTCGTCGAGGGCCAATCCGTATAACGACTTACGGGTCAACTCACTGATACTTCTGACCGAGGGAATGACTTTATGCCCTCGCGCCTCGGCCAACAACGAACAATAATAACCGTGACCTAGATACTTGTAATTACGACATAGGTTTATTACCTGGACACGCTTGCCATTATCGGCTTCGCGTGGCTCCTCCAGGTACTCCTGGGCCGTCACGACGTCCTCGCTGGGCAGGTACGAAGCCCAGTCCTCACGCCGTTCAACGATGATAACCAGCTGACTTGACTTATTATCCAGCGTCAGTGGATAAATAATACCAGCTGTACTTGAGTGTGAACTTTCCCCGGGCCAGCCAGGTAAAGGTTCCTGAAACGAAGACATGATTGAAGCCCTGTGTTGGGTAGACACGGTTTCTATTAAGCATGAAGTTTTTCGAATGTCCCGTTTCATTACGCAACTTTTACGGCGGCCCTATGCACATCGAATTTCGCCTGGCAACTGTTGACGACCTGCCGGCCCTGCTGGCGCTGGAGAACCAGTGCTTCGCCATCGACCGGCTGACCCCGCGCAGCTTTCGCTGGATGCTGTCCCACGCCAACGCCAGCCTGCTGGTGGCGCAACGCGACGGACAACTGATGGGTTATGCACTGTTACTCTTCCACCGTGGCACCTCGCTGGCCCGGCTGTATTCCATCGCCATTGCCGAACAGGCGCGTGGCCATGGCCTTGGCGCCCGCTTGCTGGAACAGGCCGAACACTGCGCTCTGGAGCACGAACGCGCCTACCTGCGTCTTGAGGTACGCACCGACAATCCCAAGGCCATTGCCCTGTACGAACGCCATGGCTACCGCCGCTTCGCCCAGGTCGACGACTACTACGAAGACCACACCAGCGCCCTGCGCTACGAAAAGCGCATCCTCCAGCACCCGGCGGGCGAGACGCGACCGGTTCCCTACTACGCCCAGACCACCGATTTCACCTGCGGCCCGGCCTGCCTGCTGATGGCGATGGCCGCGCTGCGATCGCAGCGCCCGCCAAGCCGCCGCGAGGAACTGCGCCTGTGGCGCGAGGCAACCACCGTGTTCATGACCTCAGGCCACGGCGGCTGCAGCCCCCACGGGCTGGCGCTGGCCGCATGGCGTCGGGGCTTTCGCGTGCGGCTGCTGCTCAATACCGAAGGGCCGTTGTTTCTCGACGGCGTGCGCCAGCCCGGCAAGAAGGAGGTCATGCGCCTGGTTCATGAGGACTTCTGCGCCGAATTGCAGGACAGCGACGTGGAGGTCGCCCGGCAGGCCCCCGACCTGCCCCGGGTATTGGCCGAAGGCGGCCTGGCGCTGGTGCTGATCAGCAACTATCGGCTGACCGGTAGCAAGGCGCCGCACTGGGTGCTGGTCACCGCCTGCGACGACGACTACGTCTACCTGCACGACCCCGACACCGACCACGCTCGCCACCGACATGCCCTGGACTGCCAGCACTTGCCGGTCAGCCACCAGGAGTTCCAGCGCATGAGCCTGTTCGGTGGGCGCAAGTTGCGGGCGGCGGTGGTGCTGTTCGAGCGCGAATGCGCCTTGGGCCAGAGATGATGCACGCCGGGGTGACTTGCCATGCGCACCCGATGGACCTGACATTTTTGCCAGTTACCCGGGCATCGTCCTGATGCTAGCTTGATTTCACGCGGCGGTAAAAATAGTGGGAAGGTGCCTGGCTCGATGGATCAACTTCCTGAACTTATGTTGGCAATTGGACAAGAGGTCACCATGACGACCACAAAGATGCTCGCGTCCGACTGGATGCAGACGCCACAAGTTGCGCAAAGCGGAGCGCTGCGCTTGCCTTGCAGCCATGCACCTTACGGTCACCGCAGCGCACCGACTGGCGCTCCGGATACAGGACTCACCGGACAACGGCGCGAGACCGGACTGGGCTGGTACCTGCTGGGCAACGGCCACAGGTGCTATAGCCCTGTGCTGATGCGCTTCCACTCTCCTGATTTGACCAACAGTCCTTGGAGCGGAGGGGGCGTCAACAGTTATATCTACTGCCAGGGGGATCCAATCAACTTCCATGATCGAAGTGGCCGAATCAAAAGCTTGGCGAATTCCACGGTAAGCACGTCCCCGTATCAGAATTTCAGCACAGCGACGAATACCACGGCAGGCATCATGCCTGGCGTCACTGCACTCTCATTCCACGCTATCAGTAAGATGAACTCAGCGAATATTTCTGGTACCGACGCAGCTATTTTGGCTGCTGGAGGTGTCGGTGCAGCTATTTATGCCGCAGGAAAAGTGGCGAGATACACATATGACGAGAATGTAGCCACTATATTGGAAGATGTAGGTACCACGGTTGTGAACGTATCAGGCATCGCCTCAGTTGCCGCATTCTACAAATCCACAAAAGATGCACAATTTCAAAACCTTGCAGATCAACATATTTGCTCGTCACCGTTAATGTCACCTACGGGCACTGACCATGTCGACTCGCTTTTCTCTTCGAGGCCCTCAACCCCAGCCAGAGTTAATGTGATAGGAGGCAGAGCCTTGTATGTTTCATCCTCCTCGACACCCAGCAACAGTGCTCATTCATCCAGGGCCACTCTGTCCACGCCCGGATTCATAGGAAACATTAAGAATATATTCAACTTTATCACTGGAAATAAAGTACGCTCATCAGAGACCATCAACCTTGACGACCTTTGACAACCTCGGATACTCGAGCATGATAAATCACAGTACCGACCCTTGAACAAATCCACATAGCAGCCATACAAGTGTCAGCCCAACTATAGTTTTCAGCCTCATGAAAAAGTATAATCACCCGACTAGTTTCTCCGGCAGCAAGCTGCTGACCATTGACCGCAGTGGTTCCGTACTGGATCTGCTGATAAAGCCATTTTCATATTCCTGCTTCGGTTACCTACCCGCCGATCATGGGCTATCCGTAATGCTGGCTTTCAATGCACTGCCGCTAGAGCCTTCTATTGGCTGCTATCTGCTGGGCAACGGTCGACGGGCCTACAACCCTATGTTGATGCGCTTCCAATCCCCGGATGCACTAAGCCCATTCGAAGCCGGGGGGCTCAACGCGTATGGTTACTGTGAGGGTGACCCGATGAACTGGCAGGACAAATCAGGGCAGGCTCGCAGTTTCATCGAAAAGATTATGAGCTTTGTAGGAAACGACCATGTGGAACATGTGGAATTTGTACAGCCCACTCCGCCCACTCCCCCCAACACACCAGAGCCAAGCAGAGCGGACAGAACACCTGGACATGCGGCGTCAAGAAAAGAAGTAAAATTCTCTGAAAAAGCCAGCATTGCAGCCTATGGACTTATAGACGCGCCCGACGTAGAAAAAAAATACCAACACACCGCCAAGGCCAAATTCGAACTTGAAGAAGCAGAGTCCGAATATAAAGCCAACCCAACAAATAAAAACAAAATAAGGCTTGGCAAAGCAGTTGACAAACAGCGAAGCGCGACCGTCCAGTTCAAAATTTCCAGAAAAACCACACCACCATTTTATACACCCCCAGTCACTTACCAGGAAAATATAAGAACCGAATAAGCATTTGACACAACTGACACAACTTTACTTTAAAACACAACACGTCACTTATCACCCGCCCCACTGACTACAACTTATTACAGTTCAACATCCCCACCACTGCTAATCTACAGTTCCTTTTCGCTGAAAATTCGACACCATGGCAATCTTCCTCAATGATCCCTCCTTTGAGCGGATGGAGCACTACCACGACAACCCGCATCTGCGCGCCGAACTCAACGCCCTCACCCGCCAGACCTATGGCTTCGACTTCGAAGCCTGGTACCAGGCCGGTTTCTGGCAAGCCGACAACCAGCCGTGCTCACTGGTTCGCGACGGAAAGATGCTAGCCAACGCCTCGGCCAACCTGCTCGACTTCACCCTCGGTGGCCAACATATGCGCTGCGTTCAGATCGGCACGGTGATGACTGCGCCCGAAGCACGAGGCCGTGGCTACAGCCGTTATCTGATGGAAGTGCTGGTCGAGCGCTGGGCAGGCCACTGCGACCTGCTGTACCTGTTCGCCAACAGCACCGTACTCGATCTCTATCCCAAGTTTGGTTTTCGCCGAGTGGTCGAACACGAGTACTTCCAACCCTGGTCGGCGCAGCCACGAGCCACGACCTTCCACCCGGTGAATCTGGATGATGGCGAACAACGTCAACGCTTCATCGATGCGCTGGAAAAGAGTTGTTCACAGGCACGACTGAGCCTGGTGCCGAATGTGTCGCTGACGATGTTCTATTGCGATGGGACATACCGGGAGGCGGTGTTCCATTCCGCAGAGCACGAGGCCTATGTGGTGATCGAACATGATGGCGAGCGGATGGTGCTGGTGGACGTGTTCTGCGAACGCGAACTGGTGCTCGCCGATGTGGTGGCTGAACTGGTCACGGCTACGACCCGGGAGGTAGTGCTGGGGTTTGCGCCGCTACATAGCGATGGCTTCGCGACGCGAGTTGTGGATAGCGATGATGCGCTGTTCGTCTGGGGCGCGGCACCCACCAGTGTCGATGGACAGGCGCTGATGTTTCCATTGCTGTCCCATACCTGAACTGGGTCCCACGCCAAACAGCGCACCGTCTCTTCACAGGGCCTTGCACAGACCTTCACCAGGTCAGGCAGATCTTGCCGAAATGCCGGTTGCTCTCCTGATACCTGAACGCCTCGACCATCTGCTCCAGTTCGAAATGCTTGTCCACCACCGGCCGCAGGCCATTGGCGTCGATGGCGCGGACCATCGCCTGCTGCTGGGCGCGGCTGCCCACCAGCACGCCCTGCAGGCGGATCTGCCGTACCAGCGCCTGCACCAACGGCAACTGCCCGGCCACGCCGGTGAGAATGCCGATCAACGACACGTGGCCACCGATGCGCGCCGCGATCATCGACTGCTCCAGGGTGGCCGGGCCGCCGACTTCGATCACATGGTCCACGCCACGGCCGCCGGTGAGTTCACGGACCTTTTCGCCCCAGGCAGGCGTGGCCTTGTAGTTGATCAGGTGATCCGCGCCCAGTGCCTTGAGGCGCTCGAGCTTGGCATCGCTGGACGAGGTGGCGATCACCGTGGCGCCGGCCAGCTTGGCGAACTGCAGGGCAAAGATCGACACGCCACCGGTGCCCTGCACCAGCACGCTGTCACCGGGCTTGAGGTGATCGTCGCTCATCAAGGCGCGCCAGGCGGTGAGGCCGGCGGTGGTCAGCGTCGCCGACTCGGCATGGCTGTAACCTCTGGGTGCGAGGGTGAAGGCGGTGGCCCGGGCGGTTACCTGTTCACGGGCATAGCCGTCGATGCCGTCACCGGGCACGCTGGCGAAACCCTCGACCTGGGGCTGACCATCGAGCCAGTCAGGGAAGAAGGTGCTGACTACCGCATCGCCGACCTGGAACTCACTGACCCCTGCCCCTACCGCGACCACGTCACCGGCGCCGTCGGCCATCGGGATGCGCCGCTCGCTCGGCCCCCACATGCCACTGACCACGGCGAAGTCGTGGTAGTTGAGGGAGCTGGCGTGCAGGCGCACGGTGATCTCACCGGCCTTGGGCGCGGCGGTTTCGCAGGTGCCGACCTGGACCTTGTCGTAGCCGCCGCCGGGCAGAACGTAGAGGGCCTTGGTGCTCATGGGATGGGTCTCCATCGTGGGAAAAGGTGCAGTGCAGCTTAGACAGGTCTGGATGATCGCGGGGCAAGCCCGCTCCCACGATGTTAGGCACGTGGGAACGGGCTTGCCCCGCGACAGGGCCGTCAGCCGAGCAACGCCCTCAACGCCCGGCAATCGGCCGCGTGCCAGTCAGCCAGCTGCGGCCAGGGATTGTCCGGCAAGTTGACCAGCACGGTGCGGGTGCCCGCGGCCCGCCCGCAGTCGAGGTCGAAGCGGTAGTCACCGACCATCACCATTTCACCGGGGCTCACACCCCAAGCCTGGGCGATCTGCAACAACCCGTCCGGGCTGGGCTTGGGGGCCGCTTCGTCGCGACCGAGGATATGTGCAACCGGGAAGCAGTCAGCCAGGCCGATGGCCTCGAGGGTCACGTGGGCAAGCTCGCGGGCATTGCGCGTGAGAATGGCCAGCCGGCAGTCGCGTCGGGCCAGTTCGCGCACCAGCTCCACGGCGCCGTCGGCGGCCTGGGAGGCGATCGCCAGGTCGCGCTCATGCTCCAGCAGCCAGGCATGCTTGGCTGCCGCCTCCGGTGCCGGCAAGGCTGCCAGGTGGGTGAGGATGTCGTGCTCGGACGGGATATCGAGCGCTTCGCGGATGGCCGCGAAGTCATGCACGGCAACCGTCAGGGTGCCGTCCATGTCGAACACCCAGTGGCGAATGTCGCCCAGGCTCATGCCCAGTCCTTGCGATGGCGGATCAGGCCTTCCTGGGTCGAAGAGGCCACCAGTTGCCCGGCGCGGTTGAAGATGCTGCCCCGGCAGAAGCCACGGGCATTGCCGGCCCAGGGGCTGTCGGTGGCGTACAGCAGCCAGTCATCGGCACGCAGGTCACGGTGGAACCACAGCGAATGGTCGAGGCTGGCGATCTGCATGTCCTTCTGCCACACCGACTTGCCATGGGGCAGCAAGGATGTGGTGAGCAGGCCGAAGTCCGAGGCGTACGCCAGCAGGTACTTGTGCAGCGCCGGAATATCCGGGAGGTTGCCATCGGCACGGAACCAGGCGTACTTGACCGGGTCGCCAGGCTTGGGATTGAACGGGTCGCGCTCGGTGACCGGACGGATCTCGATGGGCTTGGCGCACAGCACCTTCTCGCGGATGCGCTCGGGCAGCTTGTCAGCCATGGCGCTGGCCAGCTCGACCTCGCTAGGCAGGTTCTCCGGGCCGACCACGTCGGGCATCGACGCCTGGTGCTCGAAGCCTTCTTCGTCGTACTGGAACGAGGCGCTGCAGGTGAAGATCGGCTGGCCCTTCTGGATCGCCGTGACCCGCCGGGTGCTGAAACTGCCGCCGTCACGTACACGATCCACTGAGTAGACCACCGGCATGCTGGCATCACCCGGGCGCAGGAAGTAGCCATGCAGCGAATGCACATGGCGGGCGTCCTCGACCGTCTGGCTGGCCGCCGACAACGACTGGCCAAGCACCTGGCCACCGTACAGCTGGCGGAAGCCCAGGTCCTGGCTGCGTCCGCGGAACAGGTTCTCCTCGATGGACTCGAGGCTCAGCAAGTCGACCAGATCGTCGAGTACGTGGCTCATGGGGTTCTCCTGGCAAGGCAATACGGCGCGTTTATGCCAGCGAATGATACAGGGTTTTGCCGTTCGTCCCGTCGTACGAATGGCGAGCTATTCAGCCGCGCAGGTTCTGTTGCCAGCGGGCGCGGTCGATGCGGTACAGCACATGAGGGCGCAGCGGATCGTTCGGCGGCAGGCGCGGGTGCTCGAAGCTGCCCTCGAGGTCCTGAACCATGCCGATGGCCTGCATCACCTTCTGCGACGGCAAATTGCCCTCGGTGGTGAACGACACCACCTCGTCCAGATGCAACTGGGCGAAGGCACAGCGCAGGCAAGCCCAGGCCGCCTCGCTGGCGAAACCCAGCCCCCAGTGCCGGCGGGCCAGGCGCCAGCCGATCTCTACCGCCGGGGCGAAGGGCGCGTCGAAGTTGACGTTGAGCAGCCCGGTCATGCCGATGAAAGCACCGCTGTCCTTGCGCTCCAATGCCCACAGGCCGAAGCCGTACTCGTTGAAATGACCGCGCACCCGGCCGATCAGCGCGGCCGCCTCGACCCGGGTCATCGGTGCGGGGAAGTAACGCATCACCTGTGGGTCGGCGCACAAGGCGGCGAACTCGCGCAGGTCATCGTCCTGCCATTGGCGCAGCACCAGGCGCGGGCTTTCCAGTTCGAGGATGGGGGTCATCGGCGCGGCTCCAGAATCTCGGTCTGGCAGTTTACAGCGTAGGCCGCGTCCATCGTCCAGCCGATGCATTTTTCACATCGGCTTCACCGCTCCCCGACAGGCGCCTTCGCACAATGCCGGCACCCACCGCGGCCTTGGTCGACGCCGCACTGCCATCGGAGTGACGCATGCCCCCCAGCAACACCCTGCACAACCCGGCCCTGCTGGCCCGCCCCGAACGCCGCCGCTCACGTACCGCGCTCGGCGCCGCCATCGGCCTGCTCCTGGTACTGGCTGGGACCAGCACCTGGCTAGCGACGAGGACGCACATCGTGAACCTTGGCAACGAGCAACAACTGAGTGACAGCGGCCTGCTGCAGGACTGGAAGGAAGGCGCGGTGATCGTGATGATCCGCCATGCCGAGCGCTGTGACAGCGCCCCAGGCCCCTGCCTGGACGATGCGACCGGCATAACCGTGGCCGGCAGCCAGGCGGCGCAGCGGGTCGGCCACGGCTTGCGGCAGCTGGGGCTGACCGGAGCCGATGTGCTCAGCAGCCCGAAGCTGCGTACCCGCCAGACCGCGCATTTCATCCTTGGCCAGGCCGTATCCAGCGAAGACTGGGTGGAGCGCTGCGACCGTCCGTTCCCCGCCGAGGCCATGGCCCACAAGCGGCCCGGGCACAACCTGGTACTGGTGACCCACAATGGCTGCATTGATCACTTCGCCCGCCAGCAGCATGTGCCGGGCGGCGAGCGTGAGAGCGGCTACGCCAGTGCGCTGTTCGTGTCGGTGGATGGCAATGGCAAGGCGCGGATTCTGGGGCGGATGAACGAGCCAGACTGGCAAAGGGTGCTGGCATCGGCAGGCCAATGAGCGCCACAAGATCACCGCAGCTCCGTGGGCTTGCCCCGCGATTGCGTTGGCGCCAGCGCCACCAATACTGGCAAGATCGGTGTTCGCCCCCAACGCGCCGACACCATGCCCCTGCCGCTGATCTACCACGACGACTACAGCCCCGAATTCCCGCCGGACCATCGCTTCCCGATGGACAAGTTCCGCCTGCTGCGCGATCACCTGGTAGACAGCGGCCTGACCACCGACGCCGCCCTGCTGCGCCCTGAAATCTGCCCCAACGACATCCTCGCCCTGGCCCATGACCGTGCCTATATCGAGCGCTACATGAACGGCGAACTGTCCCGCGAGGACCAGCGCCGCCTGGGCCTGCCCTGGAGCGAAGCCTTGGCCAGGCGCACCGTGCGCGCCGTGGGCGGTTCGCTGTTGGCCGCCGAGCAAGCGCTGCAACATGGCATCGCCTGCCACTTGGCCGGCGGCACCCATCACGCCCACTACGACCACCCGGCCGGCTTCTGCATCTTCAACGACCTGGCGGTGATCAGCCGCTACCTGCTGGAGGCCGGACGCGTACACCGGGTGCTGATATTCGACTGCGATGTGCACCAGGGCGACGGCACCGCGCGCATTCTCCACGACACGCCTGAGGCGATCACCGTGTCGCTGCACTGCGAGCAGAACTTCCCGGCGCGCAAGGCCCAGAGCGACTGGGACATCCCCCTGCCCCGCGGCATGCATGACAGCGCCTACCTCAAGGTGGTCGAGGATGCGCTGAACTACCTGCTGCCGTTGTACCAGCCAGACCTTGTGCTGTACGACGCTGGCGTCGATGTGCACAAGGACGACGCCCTGGGCTACCTGCAACTGACCGACGCAGGCCTCGCTGCCCGCGACGAGCATGTGCTGCGCCAGTGCCTGGGCCGCGACATCCCGGTGGTAGGGGTGATCGGTGGCGGCTACAGCAAGGACCGCCAAGCCCTGGCACGGCGCCATGGCATCCTCCACCACAGCGCGGCGCGGGTGCTCGGTTGTTCACAATGACTGTGGAACCGCCTGTGGATAACCTGCGAGAAAGGTGCTCCAGCCCTTTAACCGCCTGAGCTGCAAAGAGCTGATCATTTTTTGAGCAGTGTCGTGACAAGTCCGCTGAGGTAGAATATGCGGCCTTTTCCACAGCCCGTCGCCCGCCATGAACGATCCTCGCCCTGCCTCTCGCCCCCTTGTCGCCGTGATCGGTGGCGGCCCCGCCGGCCTGATGGCCGCCGAGACCCTGGCACGACGCGGGATGGCGGTGGAAGTCTTCGACGCGATGCCTTCGGTGGGGCGCAAGTTCCTGTTGGCCGGTGTCGGCGGCATGAACATCACCCATTCCGAGCCCTACCCGGCCTTCGTCGGCCGCTACGGTGAACGCCACGGCGAGATCGACACGCTGCTGCGCGACTTCGACGCCGATGCCCTGCGTCAGTGGATTCACGGCCTGGGCATCGAAACCTTCGTCGGCACCTCGGGCCGCGTATTTCCCCGCGACATGAAGGCCGCGCCGCTGCTGCGGGCCTGGCTCAAGCGCCTGCGCGAGGCCGGGGTGGTTATCCACACCCGCCACCGTTGGCTGGGCTGGACCGACGCTGGTGCCTTGCGGATCAGTTATCCACAGGGCGAACGACAAGTGCAGGCAGACGCCGTGGTACTGGCGCTGGGTGGCGGTAGTTGGGCGCGCCTGGGTTCGGACGGCGCCTGGGTGTCGCTGCTGGCTGAACGGGGTGTGGATATCTCAGCGCTGCAACCGAGCAACTGCGGCTTCGAAGTCGAAGGCTGGAGCACGCTGCTCAAGGACAAGTTCGCCGGTGCCCCGCTGAAGAACATTGCCTTGAGCGTCCCCGGCGCCGCGCCGCGCAAGGGCGAGTTCATCCTCACCGCTCAGGGAGTGGAAGGCAGCCTGGTGTATGCCTGGTCGGCGGCGCTGCGCGAGGCGATCAACCGCGACGGGCAGGCGACCCTGCTGCTGGACCTGCTGCCGGACCGGCCTGTGGACAAGATTGCCCAGGCCCTGGCCAGGCCGCGTGGATCGCGCTCGATGGCCAAGCATCTGCAAGGTCAGCTGGGCATCGACGGGGTGAAAGCGGCGTTGCTGCGCGAACTGACCGACCAGGCGACCTTTGCCGACCCTGCGTGCCTGGCAGCGGCGATCAAGGCGCTGCCGATCGTGCTGGTGCGGACCCGGCCGCTGGACGAGGCGATCAGCAGTGCCGGCGGGGTGCAGTTCGAAGGGTTGGACGACGGACTGATGGTGCGCAACTTGCCCGGGGTGTTCTGCGCGGGGGAGATGCTGGATTGGGAAGCGCCGACGGGTGGGTACCTGCTAACGGCGTGCTTCGCTAGTGGGTTGCGGGCGGGAAATGCGGCAGCTGATTGGCTGACGCGCCTGACCTGAAGAATGCCGGGGCTGCTAGGCAGCCCCGAGGATCTCAAGGCTTGGGCTTGCGCGGCTTGCCACCGAACGCCGGTACCTTGCGCACCGCCTTGACCGCCGGCGCAGCAGCCCCCGCTCCCTCGCTGTCCATCCAGCGCCCCAGGCCTCGCTTGGCGCTGTTCTCCTTGGGCTTCTTGGGCTTCTTCGGTTTCTTCAGCACCTGGCCACTGGCATCGGTCACCGGCACCCGGTGATCGGGGATGAAATCCGGCTCCTCGTGCCGTGGCAACACCTGGCGGATCAGGGTCTCGATCGCGGCCAGCAATTGCACCTCGTCGGCACACACCAGCGAAATCGCCTCGCCCTTGTTCCCTGCGCGGCCGGTACGGCCGATGCGGTGCACGTAGTCTTCGGCGACGATTGGCAGGTCGAGGTTGACCACCAGCGGCAAGTCGTCGATGTCCAGGCCGCGAGCGGCCACATCGGTGGCCACCAATACCTGGATCTCACGGGCCTTGAAGCTGTCCAGGGCGCGCTGGCGAGTGGCCTGCGGACGGTCGCCGTGGATGCCGTCGGCATTCACCCCCTCGGCCAACAGGCGCTCGACCAGTTGATCGACACCGTTGCGAGTCTTGGCGAATACCAGCACCTGCTTCCAGCGCTGCTTGCGCATCAGGTGGATGAACAGGTCGGCCTTGCGCTTTTTATCCACAGGCACCAGCCACTGCTTGACCGTGCTCGCGGCGGCGTTGCGCGGGCTCACTTCGATGCTCAGCGGATCGTTCAGCGCCAGGCCCGCGAGCAGACGGATCTGCTCGGAGAAGGTGGCGGAGAACAGCAGCGTCTGGCGCTTGCGCGGCAACGCCGCGTACACCGACTGCAGTTCTTCGGCAAAACCCAGGTCGAGCATGCGGTCGGCTTCGTCGAGCACCAGGGTCTGCACCTGGTTGAACTTCACCGCGTTTTGGCGGAAGAGGTCGAGCAAGCGGCCTGGGGTCGCCACCAACAGGTCGACACCACGACGCAGGCGCATCATCTGCGGGTTGATGCTGACCCCGCCATACACCGCGTAGGTGCTCAGCGGCAGGTTCTCGGCGTACTCGCGCACGTTGTTGTGCACCTGCTCGGCCAGCTCGCGGGTCGGCACCAGCACCAGCGCACGGATCGAGTTGCTGGCGACCTTCTCCCCTTCCAGGGCCAGGCGCTGCAGCACCGGCAGGGCGAAGCCGGCGGTCTTGCCGGTGCCGGTCTGGGCGGCGGCCATCAGGTCGCGACCGGCAAGCACGGCGGGGATGGCCTTGGCCTGGACCGGGGTGGGCGTGGTGTAGTCCAGCGTCTGCAAGGTGCGCAGCAGCGGTTCGATCAGGCCGAGTTGGGCGAAATTCATGGCAATACCGTCAGGGGTTCAGCGAAGGCGGCAAGTTTACCGCAACGCCCTGCCCTACTTGCACATTTCGCCTTTCAGCGGCACCGGCTGCTGCGGCGCCTTGCGCCATTGCGGCAGGCCGATCAGCACCACGGCGCCAATGATCACCGCCATGGCCACGCACTCCTCGGCGCCGATCTGCTCGCCGGCGAAAACGATCCCCAACAGCACCGCCACCGCCGGGTTGACGTAGGCGTAGCTGGTGGCCGCTGCCGGGCGCACGTGCTTGAGCAGGTACATGTAGGAACTGAACGCCAGGATCGAGCCGAAGAACACCAGATAGGCCAGCGCCCCCCAACCGGCGGCCGTGGGCATCTGGGTCAGCCGCTCGCCGCTCACGGCGCTGCCGATCAGCAAGGCGGCGCCGCCCACGAGCATTTCCGCGGCGCTGGCCATGGCGCCCTGGGGCAGCGGCAGGCTCTTGCTCCACACCGAACCGAAGGCCCAGGCCGCTGCGGCGAAAAGGATCAGCGCCGCGCCCATGGGGCTGGCCTGCAGGTTCGAGCCCAGGTTGAGCATGCCGATGCCGACGAGTCCAAGGGCGATCCCCGCCCATTCCAGGCGCGAGTTGCGATGGCCGAAGAACAGCCCGAACACCAGGGTGAACAGCGGCACCGTGGCTACCGCCAGCGCCGCCACGCCCGAGGCGACTCCGGCATGCTCGGCCAGGGTCACACCACCGTTGCCGCAACTGAGCAGGAGAAAGCCGATGGCGCCGGCCGCGCGCCACTGCGGCCAGGTCGGCGCTGGCGCGCCGCGCCAGCGCAGGAAGCCATACAGCAGGCTGCCGGCAATCACGAAACGCACGCCGGCCATCAGCATCGGCGGCCAAGACTCCACGCCGATTCGAATGAACAGGTAGGTCGAGCCCCACACCAGGTACAAGGCAAGGAAGGCTCCGATGAGCAACAGCGGGAAGCGGCGGGCGGTGGACATGGCAGGGCTCGAAATCCGTTTACGGGTGGATTAGTTTAGAAAGGCCCTCGCGCAAACTTAAGTTACAAAACACGTTTAAAATACCGAAACACTTTGCAATGCACGGTTATGCAGACGCTTCACCGTCGATTGCAAGGTCACCTGGAATCGCCATGGACAAGTACGATCGCATGCTTCTCGCCGCGCTGCTGGAAAACGGCCGGGCCACCTACGCGCAGCTGGCGCGCCAGGTCAATCTCTCCGCCCCGGCGGTGGCCGAGCGGGTGGCCAAGCTGGAGGCCAGCGGTGTTATCAGCGGCTACACGGCCAAGGTCGACCTGGAAAAGATCGGCCTGCCGATCCAGTGCGTGATGGAACTGCGCCTGGCCAGCCATGGCAACCAGCAGGCCTACGAGGCCTTGGAGAAGATCCCTGAACTTACCGAGTGCCACCGGGTGACCGGTGACCCGTGCGTGATCATGCAAGCGGCCGTCACGTCCATGGGCGAGTTGGAGGCGCTGATCAACCGCGTGTCGCAGCTAGGCTTCACCAAGACCTCGATCATCCTGTCCAGCGCGGTGGCGCGAAGGGTGCCGCTGGGGCATCTGGGGGGCAATGGCAAAAAAACCTGAGCGCGGGTTCAGTGACGCAGCAACAGCCTGCCCTCGATCGGCACGTAGCGGCTTGCGGCGCGGATTACCGACAACGCCGTCAACCCCGGCACGCCGTACACGACGGTTTCCACGCCATGGCGTTGCATCGCCCGCTCCAGCAGCAGGTCGAAATCACCGTCGCCGGAGGCCAGCACTACCTGGTCAACTCGTGCCGCCGCCTCGATCACATCGAGGGTGATGCCCACGTCCCAGTCACCCTTGGCCGAACCGTCGGCACGTTGGATGAACGGCTTTAGGCGCACCTCGAAACCGAGGTTGCGCAGGATCTGCTGGAACTGTTGCTGCTTGCTGTCACCGCGGTCGATGGCATAGGCCACCGCCTCGACGATCTGCCCCTCGCGGCTGACCTCGGCCCACAGCGCGGCGTAGTTGAAATGGCAGCCATGGCCTTGGCGAACCGTGTAGTAGAGGTTCTGTACATCGGCGAACAGCGCGATTTTCTTCACCGGGAGCCTCTCTCTGGCAGTGGCAGGCAATCGCGGGGCATTCCCGCTCCCACGCTTCGACAGGAGCGGGATTGCCCCGCGATCAGACGCTGCAGTATGCCAGAGCCCTCAGACGTAGTCGTCGTCCGAGAAGAAGCCGCCATCATCGCCGCCGCTGTAGTCGGTATCGGCGAACCCGCCCTGGTCATTGCCCCAGCCACCGTTGTCGGCCACCTGGCGCTGACTGTCCTGATCGTTCCAGCCGCCAGCGTCGCTGGCCGGCGCCGGCTCTTCCTTGATCACCTCGACGATTTCTTCAGGCTGCGAGTTGTGGTTGAACAGGCTGCTGATACCTTGAGCCAGCAGCACACCACCAGCCACCCCCGCAGCAGTCTGCATTGCCCCGCCGAGGAAGCTGCTGGCACCGCTGCGCGCCGGAGTAGGCGCCGCACCGAAACCCTGTTGTGGTGGTGGCGGGGAATAAGCCTGCGGCGCCGGCTCACGCCAGCCCCCTGTGGAAGTCGAAGCCGGAGCAACCGGCCGCTGCGGCTCCGGGTTGCGCGCTCCCGCACCGAAGATGCTGGAAAGAAAACCGCTGCCGCTGCCACTGGGGCGGCTTGCCTCCAGTTGCGCCCGCGCTTGCTTGAGCTCGGCCTCGAGCTGCTTGTTCTGCTCGTCCAGGCGCTTGATCGCCGCTTCCTGCACCAGGATCGCCTGAGCCATGTAGTAAGGCGCCGCCGGCTGCTGGCGCAGGTGCTCCTCGATGCGTGCCTGGGCCTGGGCATCGCGCGGCTGGGCCGGGTCTTCGGCTTGCTTGAGACGGCCGAACAGGCCATCGATCAGGGTTTGTTCTTCAGTGTTCATCGGGGCAACCTCGTGCGCTGAACAGGGCATCGGACAGCGTCAAAGATGGGGGGCCGGGCGCGGCGATTCAATTGCGCTGGCCATGAAACTTTTTTCAGCAAGCGGGCGGTCTGGGCTAAAGTTACGCCCTGCTTTTTCCGCCATGCGATGTTGACCGATGAATCCGTTGAGCGTTCTGCGCGACTCCCTGTACTTCTTCCGCCGTCACCTGACGGGCATCCTCCAGCTGTGCCTGCCGTTAGTGGTACTCGAGGCCCTCGGCACCCAGCTGCTCTACAACCAGCTGGGCGAACAGGCCTCGCCGGCCTACGGCATGCTGGTCAGCCTGCTGTTCTATCCGCTGTACAGCGCCGCGCTGATCCTCTACCTCGACACCCGCAGCAATGGCCAGGCCATCGCCAAGCGCGACCTGTTCGCCCGCGCCCTGCAGCTGTGGCCGATGTTGGCCCTGCTGATCGTGATCAGCTCGCTGCTGATCATGGCGGGCCTGGCGCTGTTCATCTTCCCCGGCGTGTGGATCATGGTGAACCTGGTGTTCGCCGAGTACCTGCTGGTGCTGCGCGGCCTGCCGGTGATCGAGGCGATGCGCACCAGCGCGCGCATGACCACCGGGCACTTCCTGCGCATCATGGTGTGCATGCTCTCGGTGCTGGCGCCGCTGTGGCTGATCGACGGCCTGCTGCTGCAGCTGTTCCCCGAGCCGCAGGCCGGCGTGCAACTGGCGCTGGACAGCCTCAGCGGCTTCCTGCAGCTGTTCAGCACCGTGGTGCTGTACAGGTTGTTCATGCTACTGGAGAGTGAGGCGGGCGCAGCCACCTGATCGCGCGCGCTCAGGCTTTCCTCGGCTTGGCCCGCGCCGTAGCCTCGGCCACCAGCGGGTCTTCCGGCCAGTAGTGCTTGGGATAGCGCCCTTTCAGGTCCTTCTTCACCTCGGCATAGGTGGTGCGCCAGAAGTTGGCCAGGTCCTGGGTCACTTGCACAGGCCGACGTGCTGGCGACAACAGGTGCAGCTTGACCTGCTGCCGCCCATTGGCGATGCGTGGAGTGTCGGCCAGGCCAAACAGCTCCTGCAGGCGCACGGCCAGGATCGGTGGTTGCTCGCTGTAGTCCAGGCGGATGCTTGAGCCCGAAGGCACGGCCAGGTGCGACGGTGCGAGCTCGTCCAGGCGCTGGGGCAGCGGCCAGGGCAGCAGGTTGCGCAGGATCGAGGCCAGATCCAGGTTGGAAAAATGGCTCAGCCGCGACACCTTGCCGAGGTAGGGTTGCAACCAGTCTTCCAGGCTGGCCAGCAAGGCATCGTCACCCAGGTCTGGCCATTCGCTCTGATTGCCCTTTTCCAGGTCGAGCTGGCGCAGCAGCGCGACACGGGCCTGCCACTGGCGCAGTTCCGGGGTCCAGGTCAGCAGGTTCAAGCCTTTGCGCCGTACCAGGCCGAGCAACGCCTTGGCCCGCGCCTCGTCGTCCAGCCCAGGCAACGGTTCACGGCTGAGCACCAGCTCGCCGACCTTGCGCTGGCGCTCGGCGCGCAACACCTGCTCGCGTTCGTCCCAGTCGAGCAGGTCGAGCTGCTCCACCTGCTCGGCCAACACTCCGTCGAACAGCGACGGGTCGAACTCGGCAGCCAGGTAGATGCGCTCCTCGCGTTGCCCCTGACGGCTGCCCAGGTCGGCGATCACCAGCCACGGGCTTTTCATCAGCACATCGGCTTCGGCGAACAATGCCGCGCGGCCATTGGCCAGGCGATACTCGGCGCCGCCGTCGCGACGTTGTTGCGCCACCCGGTCAGGGTAGGCCAGCGCCAGCACCGCGCCCAACCAGCGAGGATGATCGGGGTCGGAGACCGGGCTGCGCGGTTTGCCACGTAGCTGACCACGATACTGACGAGCCAGTTGCCGGGCGCGCTGCACGCCGCCCTGCCCGCCCCGGGAGGCGCGGCTTTCACCGCTGAGCAAAGCCAACCGGCTATGCAGGTCGGCACCGCCGCCGCGCATGATGTCGCGCTCGCCCAACAACGCGGCGACATCGCACGCCAGGTCGGCCAACCCAAGATCCTGGCCGCGCAGCAGCAGGTGGGCGATACGCGGATGCGCAGGCAGCTCGGCCATGGCCTGACCATGGGCGCTCAGGTTGTCGCGACAACCCGGCTTGAAGGCGCCGAGCCGGGCCAGCAGGTCCTGAGCTTGCGCGAAGGCGGCCGCTGGCGGTTGGTCAAGCCAGCTAAGCTGCTCCGGCGGCACACCCCAGCGCGCCAACTGCAGGGCCAGCCCGGCCAGGTCGGCCTGGAGGATTTCGGCGCTGCCGTGGGCCGCCAGTTGGTCATGTTGCGCCTCGGACCACAGCCGATAGCACACGCCAGGCTCGAGGCGCCCGGCACGCCCGGCGCGCTGGGTAGCGCTGGCGCGGGAGATGCGCTGGGTGTCCAGGCGGGTCATGCCGCTGCCGGGGTCGAAGCGCGGCACCCGCGCCAGCCCGGCGTCGATCACCACGCGCACACCGTCGATGGTCAGGCTGGTCTCCGCGATATTGGTGGCCAGCACCACCTTGCGCTGGCCCTTGGGCGCCGGCTCGATGGCGGCGCGCTGGGCACTCAGCTCAAGCTCACCGTGCAGCGGGCAGAGCAGGATCTCCGGACGCTCGCCCACAGCCTCCTGCAGAGCCTGGTGCACGCGGCGGATCTCGGCCTGTCCGGGGAGGAACACCAACAGGCTGCCGGATTCATCGGCCAGGGCCTGGAGCACGCAGTCGACCACGCGCGGCTCGACGAACTCGCCAGGCTGGAACGGCCGGCCCCAGCGGATATCCACCGGGTGCATGCGCCCCTGGCTGCTGATGATCGGTGCATCGTCGAGCAGGCGCGACAGGCGCTCGCCCTCCAAGGTTGCCGACATCAGCAGGACCTTCAGCGGCGGCTGGTCACGCAGCAACGCCCGGCCGTTGAGGCTCAGGGCCAGGGCCAGGTCGGCATCCAGGCTGCGCTCGTGGAACTCGTCGAAGATCACCAGGCCCACGCCTTCAAGCGCAGGATCGCTTTGCAGGCGGCGGGTGAGGATGCCTTCAGTGACCACTTCGATACGCGTGTTCGGGCCGACCTTGCTGTCCAGGCGGATGCGATAGCCCACGGTCTCGCCGACCTTCTCGCCCAGTTCACTGGCCAGGCGTTCGGCGGCGGCGCGGGCGGCCAGGCGCCGCGGCTCGAGCATGAGGATGGTCTGCCCGGCCAGCCAGTGCTCGTCGAGCAGCGCCAGCGGTACGCGGGTGGTCTTGCCGGCGCCGGGGGGCGCCTCGAGCACCGCTTCGTCACGTTTGGCCAGGGCTTGGCGCAGGTCGGACAATACGGCATCGATCGGTAATGAAATCATGGTGGTCCTCGAACAATCGTCCGAGTATAACGGCGAACCGAGGCTGCCCTATCATGGTCTTAACCTCAGGCGCCGGCGATTGCCGCGCCCTTGATCGTCGTTACCTTCCGGAGATTCACATGCGCATCCCTTCCCGCGTCATCGGTGGCGCCCTCATCGCCACCCTGCTGACCCAGCTGACGGCCTGCGGCACCCTGTTCTACCCTGACCGTCGCGGCCAGATCGAAGGCAAGATCGACCCTGTGGTCGCGGCCATGGACGCCATTGGTATTCTCTTCTACGTGCTCCCCGGCCTGATCGCCTTCGGCATCGACTTCGCCACTGGCGCCATCTACTACCCCGGCGGCAAGAGCGCGCAGATCGACCCGGCCAAGCTCAAGCCGGCGGTCAATGCCGATGGCCAGGTCGACAGGACCAAGCTGCAGGCTATCCTGGAGAGCGAACTGGGCCAGCGCCTGCCATTGAACGACCCACGGCTGATCCAGCACCGTGGCAGTGTCGAGCAACTGGCCAGCTACGGCCTGGTGCCTGCCGCCTGATCTGACCACGGACGATCCTCTGCGCATGACCGCCACCGCCGAACACCAACGCTTGCTGCGCCTGGCCACCCGCGCCTCGCTGAGCGTCGCCTGCATCCTGGTGCTGAGCAAGGCCGTGGCCTGGTGGCTGAGCGGCTCGGTCAGCCTGCTGGCCGGGCTGACCGACTCGGCGCTGGATGCCGCCGCCTCCTTTCTCAACCTGCTGGCCGTTCACTACGCCTTGCGCCCCGCCGACGACGACCACCGTTTCGGCCATGGCAAGGCCGAAGCCCTGGCCGGCATGGCCCAAGCACTGTTCATCGGGGTCAGCGCGGTGCTGATCGGGGTGCAGGCGGTTGATCGGCTGAAGTCGCCGGAGCCTTTGGGCGACACTGCCGCCGGCATCGTGGTGATGCTGCTGTCGCTGGTACTGACCCTCGCATTGCTGGCATTCCAGCGCAAAGTCATCCGCGCGACCGGCTCCACGGCCGTGCGCGCCGACTCGCTGCACTACCGATCCGACCTGCTGCTCAACGCCAGCATCCTGCTGGCGCTGCTGCTGGCCCGCTTCGGCTGGCCACAGCTCGATGCCCTGTTTGGCTTGGGTATCGCCCTGTACATCCTGTGGAGTGCGCTGCAGATCGCCCGCGAGAGCACGGCGATCCTGATGGACAAGGAACTGCCGACCGATATCGGCGAGCGCATGCTCGAAGTGGTGCTGGCGATTCCCGGGGTGAAGGGGGTGCATGACCTGCGCACACGGGTGTCCGGCAGCCAGTGGTTCGTACAACTGCATCTGGAACTGCCCGGCGAAATGCCGCTGCATGCCGCCCATGAGCTGTGCGTGCAGGCTTCGCAGGTCATTCGCCAGCGCTATCCGCGGGCTGATGTGATGGTTCACGCCGACCCGGTGTAGCCCGCGCTCGCAATTGCCTTGTCAATTGACGCTGTAGCCGCGCCCACTCAGGCACGCCCCCAATGCCCGCCTATAGTTGTCCGCCACATTGGCCGGAGGCGCATAGGTCGCCGTCGCCGGATCGAACCCCGACTGACTCACCGCCCAGCGGTGGCACTGGTAGCGGTCCTGCTCCTGCTGCTCCGGCCCCTGGCCGTACATCGGGTAGGCGATCACATCATAGCCACTGCCCTGCTGCTGCGGTGCAGGCGCAACGCTGGGCGGGTTGACCACCACGTACTCGCGGCTGTCGGCGAGGTACTGGTAGTAGGTGTCGGCCACCAGGAAGAACAACGCACCGCTCAACCACACCTCGCGGGCATAGGGCGGCAGATAGCCGACCCGCACACCGTAAGGCGGCGTGACCACCACGTAGCCGCCGCCATGCGGCCGATACCAATAACCGCCGGAGTAGAAGTAGTCCTGTCCACGATAAGGCACCTTCCAGTAGCGGTCCGGGAAGCGATCGACAGTGTGCCCGGGGTGATACTGTGGCCCTGGCCCCCAGCCATTGCCATGACCATCAGGCCGTCCCGACCAATTGCCGCCCGGGCGCTGACCCGGACCGCCCGCCTCCCAGTGACGGTTGTCACCGTAACGACGGGGAATATCCTGGTAGTAGCCCTGACGTGGCGGTTGCGTCTGGCGCACTTCGTCACGTGAGTTGAGCGGCGATCCACGCCGTTCGCCACCGCCCTGCTCCTGCTGGCCGCCATGACCGTCATGCCCTTCTCCAGGCTCTTCGGCCAAGGCGCCCAGGCTGATGCCCAGGCCCAGCAAACCAACACCTGCCAACCGCCAGATGCGCGAACTCATGTTGTTCCTCTCGATGATAACGCCCGCCTTTACCGTTCGCAGTCTACTGCGCAGACCGCGACCGGCAGATGAAATAGCCGACAGCCTAGCGCGCCAGCAAGCCACGCAGCAGCAACTCCAGGGCGACCAAGGCCTGGCCGAGGCGGATATCGCCGTCCTCTGCCTGGGCGATCCAGACCGCCGCCTCCGACAAACTGCCATGTACCAGCGCCGCCAACGCCCAGGGATCGGCCTCGGCAACCACACCCTGCTGGACCAGCCCACTCAACATCCGCTGTAGCGATGCAATGCAATGCTGCTGCGCCTCGGGGGTCACCGCACCCAGCACGGCGCGCGCGTCACGCAGGACAATGCGCTGGATCTCCGGCTCGCGGGCCATGCGCAGGTAGGCCTCGCAACGCTGGCAGAAGCCTTGCCAGGGGTCATCGCAGGATGCGGAGATGGCCAGAAGACGTGCATCCACCTCACCATCGATCTGTGCCACCACGGCCGCCAGCAGGCCCTGCTTGTCGCCGAAATGGTGGTAGAGCGCGCCTCGGGTAAGCCCGGCGCGAGCGGTCAGGTCATCCATGGACGCCTGTGCGTAGCCTTGTTCGCTGAAGACCTGGCGGGCCATTGCCAGCAAGGCGGCGCGGGTTTCTTCCATCTCGGCGCGGGTGCGACGAACCATGGCCTCTCCTTTACGTACAATTCGTATGAATATTTACATTCAGCTCGTATGAATATTTAATCATACGCACTGTACGTATTATCCACGCCCTGCCTTGCCGCCAGCAAGCGGGCCGCCTCACGGAGCAAGCGCCATGCCCAACCCTTATGCACACTTGTTCGTCCCGACCGGCACCCTCGGGTTCACCTTGGCCGGCCTGCTGGCCCGCCTGCCGTTGCCCATGACCGGTATCGGCATCATCACGCTGGTGGCGCAATGGCGCGGCAGCTATGCCTTGGCCGGAGCGGTGTCGGCCTGCTTCGTGCTCACCTATGCCCTGTTGTCGCCACAGGTATCACGCCTGGTGGATCGCCTGGGCCAGCGCCGCGTGCTGCCGCCGGCCAGCCTGCTGAGCGTGCTCGGGCTGCTGCTGATGGCTGCCTGCGCCTGGTGGCGCAGTGCCGACTGGCTGCTGTTCATCGCCGCCCTGCTGGCCGGCTGCATGCCGAGCATGTCGGCTATGGTCCGGGCGCGCTGGACCCAGCTGTACCGCGGCCAGCCGCAACTGCAGACTGCCTACTCGCTGGAAACCGTACTCGATGAAGCCAGCTTCATTGCCGGCCCACCGCTGGCCGTCGGGCTCAGCGTGGCGCTGTGGCCCCAGACCGGGTTGCTGGCCGCTGCCGCGTTACTGCTGCTGGGTACCCTGGCGTTGACCCTGCAGACCGGCAGCGAACCATCGGTGGTCCGTGCCGAAACCTCGTCCAGACGTGACCTGCCGGCATGGCGATGCGCAGGGGTGCCTCAGCTGACGCTGCTGATGGTGGCAATGGGCATGATCGTCGGCACCGTGGACATCGTCAGCGTCGCCTTCGCCGGCGAGCAAGGGCAACCGGCTGCCGCCAGCCTGGTGTTGTCGGCCTATGCCGTGGGCTCCTGCGTTTCCGGGCTGCTGTTCGGCACCCTGCGCTGGCGGATGTCGCTGCCCCGCCAGTTGCTGGTCGGCGCACTGGCCACCACCCTCAGCACCCTGCCGCTGCTCCTGGTCGGCAATATCGCCCTGCTCGCGGCGGCAGTGTTACTGGCCGGGGTGTTCTTCGCCCCGACCATGATCGTGGCCATGGCCCTGGTCGAGCGCAGCGTGCCGGAGCGCCAGCTGACCGAGGGCCTGACCTGGCTGCTCGCCGGGCTGAATGTCGGCGTGGCTATCGGCGCGGCCGGCGCCGGTCAATGGGTGGACGCCACGACAGCACGTAGCGGCTTCATGATTGCCGTGATCGGCGGCTTGCTGGTGCTGCTGGCGGCGCTCGCCATGGCGGGTCGTCGCCAGGCCAGGCCTGTGCAATCTTCAGCACAATAAAAAAGGGAGGCCTTACGGCCTCCCTTCGGGAATTGTCGTCCGTGCTCGGCACTTGTGGCACCGGCTCACCTCGCGCCGTCTTCTGGACAGTGCGTAGCCCGGGGGCCTGGCGGATCCTGTTGGATGGCTGGCCGCGACCGCCCGCCTAGGGCGCGTCGCCGTGGACTGATGTCCGGGCAGTGATTCTGGTGATAAAGATAGGGGAGACGCTGGGGCAGAGGATTGCGAAGATTGCTCTTATAAATACCGCTTGCGCAATTTTTCACTCAGGATCGATAATTCGCCGCAATCTGAACAGAAAAGGTCCTTTCCATGAGCAAGCTCGACCGCTACGACCTGAGCATCCTCGCCGAATTGCAGCGCGATGCGCGCATCTCCAACCAGGAACTGGCCGAACGCATCGGCTTGTCGCCGTCCCCCTGCTCGCGCCGGGTCAAGCAGCTCGAGGACGACGGCTACATCTCGCGCCAGGTGGCCCTGCTGGATCGCAAGAAACTCGGCCTGAGCCTTACAGCCTATGTGCTGATCGGCATGGACCGGCACACCCCTGAACGCTTCGAAACCTTCGAGGCGGCGATCCGCAGCCTGCCCCAGGTCCTCGAATGCAGCCTGGTCACCGGGATGGACGCCGACTACCAGCTCAAGGTGGTGGTGCCGGACATGGACCATTACCAGAAACTGCTGCTGGGCAGCCTGACCCGTATCGAAGGAGTCACCAGCGTGCGCTCGAGCTTCGTGCTCAACCAGGTGCTGGCCAGCACCGAGCTGCCATTGACCCACCTGCGTTGAATCCCTGCGCGCCCGGCGTATGATCGGGCTTTGCGCTTGCCTGGAGTGAACCGATGGATCCCGCCGTATTCGAAGAGTGGATGATGATCATCCTCGTCACCGTGCTGATCGCCTTCATGGGCTTCATCGTCTGGGACCTGGCGAAGAAGTCCAAGGCGGGGCGCTTTGGCACGCTGATCCTGTTCTTTGTGCTGGGCCTTGGCGTGCTGGCGTTCATTATCAAGAGCGTGGTCGTGGGGTTTCTGGAAGGGGTCTGACGACCCCAACGCCGGGGCGGCGACTACAGCTTCGCCGCCACTTCCCGCCATCGCCCCTGCTCCAACCCTTCGATCGTCCAGTCACCGATACGCACCCGCACCAGACGCAAGGTCGGCAGCCCCACCGCCGCCGTCATCCGCCGCACCTGGCGATTACGGCCTTCACGGATCACCAGCTCCAGCCAGGCAGTCGGCACGCTCTTGCGAAAACGTACCGGCGGATTGCGCGGCCACAACTTGGGCTCCTCGAGCAGACGTGCCTGCGCCGGCAGCGTGGGCCCGTCGTTGAGTTCGACGCCCTCGCGCAGGCGCTGTAGCTGCTCCTCGCTCGGCTCGCCCTCCACCTGCACCCAGTAGGTCTTGGCCAGCTTGTGCCTGGGGTCGGCGATCCGCGCCTGCAGGCGCCCGTCGTTGGTCAGCAGCAGCAGGCCTTCGCTGTCGCGGTCCAGACGCCCGGCCGGGTAGATGCCGGGGATGTCGATGAAATCCTTGAGCGTGGCGCGCCCCTCGCCATCGCTGAACTGGGTGAGCACATCGAACGGTTTGTTGAACAGGATCAGGCGCGGCTCGGCCGGCGGCGCCTTGGGCTGGCGACGCGGGCCGGTGGTTCGCGCCGCAGGGCGGCGAGGGGTGCTACGGGGTGGCAGGGGCATGGATCCTCAGCGGAACGGCGGCTCATCGAAGCTGCGCAGTTTACGCGAGTGCAGCGAGTTGAGCTCGGTGCGCAGCAGGTCGAGGGCGGCGATGCCGATCTTCAGGTGCTGGCTGACCGCGCGGTTGTAGAAGGCGTTGGCCGACCCCGGCAGCTTGATCTCGCTGTGCAGCGGCTTGTCGGAAACGCACAGCAAGGTGCCGTAGGGGACACGCAGGCGGTAACCCTGGGCCGCGATGGTGCCACTTTCCATGTCCACCGCCACGGCACGGGACAGGTTGATCAACGGGCGCTCCTGTGCCCAGCGCAGCTCCCAGTTGCGGTCGTCGTAGGTGAGCACGGTGCCGGTGCGCAGGCGCTTCTTGAGCTGCTCGCCACGTTCGCCGGTGACCTGCGCGGCCGCTTCCTGCAACGCCAGCTGCACCTCGGCCAGGGCCGGGATCGGGATGTTCGGCGGCACTACCCGGTCGAGGATGCCGTCGCGGCGCATGTAGGCATGCGCCAGCACGTAGTCGCCGATAGTCTGCGACTGGCGCAGGCCGCCGCAGTGGCCGATCATCAGCCAACAGTGCGGACGCAGCACCGCCAGGTGGTCGGTGATGTTCTTGGCGTTGGACGGGCCGACGCCGATGTTGACCAGGGTCACGCCATCGCCGTCGGCGGCGATCAGGTGGTAGGCCGGCATCTGGTAGCGGTGCCAGACCACGCTGGCGACCAGGGCCTGGGCCTCGCCATTGTCCATGCCCTTCTCGATGACCACGTTGCCCGGCAGGACCATGCGCACGAAGCGTGGGTCCTCGCGCAGTTGCTCAAGGCCATGGGCGATGAACTGGTCGACGTAGCGATGGTAGTTGGTCAGCAGGATCCATGGCTGCATGTGCCGCCAGTCGCTGCCGGTGTAGTGCACCAGGCGGCGCAGGGAGAAGTCCACGCGGGCGGCGTCGAACAGCGCCAGCGGCAGGGTTTCGGCGCTTTCCCAGTCGTACAGGCCATCGGCGGTGTTGTCGGTGGCCGCCGACAGGTCGGTGCTGGGGAACACCCGCGCCAGTTGCGCCGCGGTGATGCCGCTGCCCGCCAGCTCATCGCCCTGGTCAACCACGTAAGGGTAAGGAATGTTCTGTTCGCTGACACCGACTTCCACCGTCACGGTGTAGTCGTGCATCAACGGGCGCAGCTGTTCGAGCAGATAACCACGGAACGCCGCAGGTTGGGTGACAGTTACGCTGTAAGTGCCATCCACCTGGACCTTGGCGTAGGCACGCGTGGTCGCGGCGACTTCACCCTGGCTGGAATAGATGAGGCGCAGGGCCGGGTAGCGAAACAGCGCGCGTTCTTCGTCACCGGGCTCGGTGCGGTCTTTCAGGTAGCGCTTGAGGGCCTGGCTCAGGGCACCGGTGGCCTGTTCATGCAAGGCCGCCAGACGGTCGACGGCCTGTTCGGGGGTATCAACGACTACAAACGCTTGGCTCACGCTGGGCTTCCTGTCTTATGGAATGCATGACAACCATCTTGCCTGCGTTGCAGGGTAAAAACACCCCCGCGATGGCGTTACCCGGCCCACACCGGCGTGGCCCTGGCTACCAGTGCCGCAGCATCAACCCCGCGCGGCAATACGCCGTACACGCGACCGCCGCCGCTCAGCCGACTGCCGATGAACGCGTCGCTCACCGTGGCGTTGCCCGCCTCCAGCAACAGCTTGGCCTGCAACGCCACGGCAATGTCCTCGGTCAGTTGCCGGGCGCGATACTGGATATCGCCGGTATCGGCGAACGCGCCCTTGAGGTTGCCGATGAACGCCGCCAGGCGTGGGTCGCCATGCCCGTCCCCCAGCTCGGTAAACAGCGCCTCCAGCACACCCGGTTCCTTCGACAAGGCGCGCAGCACGTCCAGGCACTGCACATTGCCCGAGCCCTCCCAGGTCGAGTTGACCGGCGCCTCTCGGTACAGCCGCGGCAGGATGCTGTCCTCGACGTAGCCGGCACCGCCCAGGCACTCGGCGGCCTCGTTGATCATCCCGGGGGCGCGCTTGCAGATCCAGTACTTGCCCACGGCCGTCACCAGGCGGGCGAAATGTGCCTGCTGCGGGTCGTCGAGCCGATCAAGCGCCTGGCCCATGCGCAGGCTCAGGGCCAATGCGGCCTCGCTTTCCAGGGCCAGGTCGGCAAGCACGTTCTGCATCAAGGGCTGCTCGGCCAGCACGCGCCCACCGACCTTGCGGTGGGCACAGTGATGCGCGGCCTGGGTCAGGGCCTGGCGCATCAATGCGCTGGAGCCGACCATGCAGTCGAAGCGGGTCATGGCCACCATTTCGATGATGGTCGGCACGCCGCGCCCCTCCTCGCCCACCATCCACGCCAGGGCGCCACGGAACTCCACTTCGCTGGAGGCGTTGGAACAGTTGCCCAGTTTGTTTTTCAGACGCTGGATATAGAACTGGTTGCGATTGTCGTCAGGGCGGTGGCGCGGCAACAGGAAGCAGCTCAGGCCCTTGTCGGTCTGCGCCAGGGTAAGGAAGGCATCGCACATGGGGGCCGAGCAGAACCATTTGTGCCCCACCAGTTCATAGGGCTGGCCCGGCCCGGGCGCGCCGACCGGGTAAGCGCGGGTGGTGTTGGCGCGCACGTCGGTACCGCCCTGCTTCTCGGTCATGGCCATGCCGATCGTGACGCCGGCCTTGTGCCGGTCGCCGACATTGCGCGGGTCGTATTCGCGGGCAAGGACCTTGGGCAGCCAGTAGCCAGCCAGCTCAGGTTGCAGGCGCAAGGCTGGCACGGCGGCGAAGGTCATGGTCAGCGGGCAGCCGGTACCGGCTTCGGCCTGGCTGTGCAGGTAGGTCATCGAGGCCCGGGCCACGTGGGCACCGTCCCGTGGCTCAGCCCACGGCAACGAGGGCAGGCCATGCTCGACGGCGGTGCGCATCAACTGGTGATACGCGGGATGGAATTCCACCAGATCGATGCGGTGGCCATAGCGGTCATGGCTTCTGAACTCGGGCTTGTGGGCATTGGCCAGGAAACCCGCCGCCATCAGCGGGCCACCGGCCAGGGCGCCGTAGGCGTCGATCCGCGACTGGGCCCAGCCGGCACCGAAGCGCCGCGACCACTCCTGCAAGGGCTGGTCGAGGCGGTAGAGGTTGGCACCGTCGAGGGACGGCGGCTGGTTGGTGACTTCGTGGGTTTCAGCGTACTGGTGCAGGTTCATCGGGAGCTCCTGAATCCGGGCATGCCTGAAAGGCCCAGTGAAGCACTCCCAGCGGGTCAGTCAAAGTGACAATAATGACTAAACATGTGGCCCAGGACCGCCAAGGGTTCACCACAACAGGTTCAGCGCCTGTGAGACCGAGCGTCGCCCGCGCGGCGCTCGGTCTCACAGACAGCACAACCATCAAGGCATGCACCTGTCTGCCCTGACACGACCTCAAGACGGGCACATCGCAGCCATTACACAGCCAAACGAAAAAGGCCGACCCCGCCATCGGGGTCGGCCTTTTGAACCAAAAATCTGCTGCTATTACTTACCTGCAGTCAACGCGTTATAGCTGGTCATCAGGTTGCGATAATCCGGAATATGGTTGGAGCACAGCGCTGCAAGGCCTTCGATGTCGTTGCGCCAGTCGCGGTGCAGCTCACAGGCCACGCCGAACCAGGTCATCAGCTGGGCACCGGCACGGCTCATGCGGTCATGGGCAGCATCACGGGTCATTTCGTTGAAGGTGCCGGAAGCATCGGTCACCACGAACACTTCAAACTCTTCTTCCAGGGCGGCCAGCGCCGGGAAGGCTACGCAAACTTCAGTCACCACGCCGGCAATGATCAGTTGCTTCTTGCCAGTGGCCTTCACCGCCTTGACGAAGTCTTCGTTGTCCCAGGCATTGATCTGGCCTGGGCGGGCGATGTACGGCGCATCCGGGAACAGTTCCTTCAGCTCAGGTACCAGCGGGCCGTTTGGGCCTTGCTCGAAGCTGGTGGTGAGGATGGTCGGCAGGTTGAAGAACTTGGCCAGGTCGGCCAGGGCCAGCACGTTGTTCTTGAAACGGTCCGGCTCGATGTCGCGGACCAGGGACAGCAGGCCAGCCTGGTGGTCGACCAGCAGGACAGCGGCGTCGTCTTTGTTCAGGCGGTTGTATTTGAAGTTGGTCATGGCGGTAGCTCCTAAGGGTTTTGATTTTCAGTAAGTTGGGTGTTTCGCGTTGATGGGAGAAGGTTAAAACCACCACTTTTGGAGCGGTAGATAGTGGTTTTTGGCTTTAGCGTTCCGTTTTATGAACGATGCTTGAGCAGGCAATTCGATCGCCCACACCCACGCCGTAGAGGTGAATGACATCCAAATCTTTATTGCTTGTAGGGCATTTCCCAAACCGCCCTCGCCCTGAAAATGCGCGCCTCAAGACTGCTAGGTTCCAGGCTTCCATGTTCAACATGAGGTGAGCCATGGGCTTGCGCATCAGCATCTTCGGCCGGGGTCAGGGCCTGGACGGAGACGAAACCACCACAGGTGCCATCTGCATCGCCAACCAGTCCATGGGCTTTTCGAGCGGCGTCGCCTGGCTATTTGAAGGGGACAAGACCACTGCTTGCCCGCGCTGTGGTGAGGCCGGAACCATCATCGAAGGAGAGCCTTGCTGGACGCAGAACGGCGTATCCACAGCGGTGGATGGCACGCTGGTCAAATGTGGCTGCCCCTTGGGCGACAATCGCGTGGTTGCACCGTTGGATCGACTCCCAGCCCCGCGCCTTGCACCTGCAGCGGCGGCTGCTAGAGAGGCGCCAGTACAGGCTTACGCAAACACGCCGAAAAGGACTGGCTACCAGCCTCAGACAGTCCAGCCATCGATGACACAGCAAAGCCAGGAACATGGCTTCTACATCGTGCCGCGATGCATGACGTATCAGGAGGTGCTGACTGAACTAGGTGCACCGCAAGCCAACCTCCCCAGATCTATCCTGGAGCGCCTGAACCCGACCTATCAGCAGGGGTTCAAGGCGGGGGAGATCTTCGTCATCGGTGACGGCCTGAGCCGGCCGGTCTGCACCCGTGAAGAGCTGATCGCAATGAGCGCGGCGCAACAGGCTCGGGAAGCATTGGCAGATCTGACGGAGGAAGAAGCCGACTTCATGATGCGCCATCAAGCTGAGATCGCCGGGTTGCTCAGTGATGTGAGCCTGGCGATGGGTGTGAGCCAGGCGATGATGGCAAAATCACTGGATGAGCTGGGTTCAATACTGCGAAAGATCGAAGATTTGCATCAAACGCAATTTGCCAAGTATATGCATCTGCGCAGCCCTGAGTTTTTTGCTGAACGAAAAAAATTGTTCAAGCAACTGGATACACATTTGAAAGCGACTTTCCTCAACAAGCGGATGAACTTGGGCAATTATGAAAAGCTACGGCGTGACTTGGGCATATCCTCGAAAAGCCTAATGCACCACTGGAGTAAGGCGGGAGCGCCAGGTCAAATACCCGGTTACTCGACACATTTGAATAAGCTTGCACGACTCTCCAAATTCCTTAAGGCTGGCGGCAATGTCGGAATTGCCGTTGGTGGCACTGGTTCAGCGCTTAAAATCTACGAAGCCTGCCAAGCGGGCAGCAGTGGCACTTGCAGAAAAACGCAGTTTACTGAAATAGGAAATTTTTCGGTGGGGTTCGCCGGGGGGATAGCTGGAGCGAAAGCGGGTGGCGCAATCGCTGTTACAGCCTGCTGGGTAACCGGACCAGGTACCCCTGTATGCTCATTGGTTGTAACAGGTATCGGTGCGCTGGCTGGCAGCGTTGGGGGAATGAAGCTCGGGGAGATAATAGGGGAAGCGATTTACGATGTATTCGACAATGAATGAAAAACTAGCGCCAATCGTTACACTGACCCTACTGACCCCACCCATAATTTTAATTGCAACTGGGCTTGCATTAGACCTCTACCTAACGAAATCGCGAAATTTTCACGAAATAACATCATCACTACAAAGAAGCCAGTGCCTTGACACTGTTAGAAATACATGGAGCGGGCACAGTAGAACAACCAAACTATTAATTATCTTTCAGCTATGCGGGGCCATGGCGATCTCAAAGAGATCTATAAGGAAAGGATTACTCAATGAGAAAGACGTAGCCGAATTCCCGAAAAACATAAGACAAATTATGGTCTTATCTGCATGGCTGGGCTGGATATCCTTCGCCTGGTTGATAATAGGTGCACTAGCGTTTTGAGGAGCACACAGAAACTACAGTACAGCCCCTCACAAGGACTGCACTAACCATCATTCAGTCGGCCCGCGAACTTGTCAGCAGGCGAGTGCAAATCAGACTCGCGTCGCACCAGAAACCGCGCGCCCAGGCGGCATCTGCACCTGGGCAACCGCCACATTCAAGGTCAGCTCGAAGCGGCTCCCCAACCCAAGCGTCGACTCATGGGACAACGTGGCCCCGATCAACTCGCTCAACTGGCGGCAGATGGACAGGCCAATCCCCAATCCGCCATAGCGCCGGGTCATCGAACCGTCCACCTGGAAGAAGCGCTGGTACAGCACCGCCTGATCCAGGTCGTCGAAGCCGATGCCGCTGTCACTGACCGTGAGGCTCAGGGCCAGGCTGTCAGGTCCGGTTCGCCGGCCACGGGCCTGCACGGTGACACCGCCCTGGTGGGTGAATTTCAGCCCGTTGTCCACCAGGCACGCCAGGCAGCGGGCGAGCTTCTGTGCATCGCCGACCAGGCTGTCGGGCAGGTCGGCGGGGATGTCCAGGCTCAGGTACAGGCCCTTGGCCAGCGCCTGGCTGGCATAACCGGCCCGCAGTTCCTGAAGCAGCCGCCGCAGGCTGAACGCCATGCCATGCTTACGCAGGCGCCCGGCCTGCAGCTCGGTGAGGATGAGGATATCGTCGACCATCGCCATCATGTCCTGGGCTGACCCCCTGGCGGTGCGATGATACTGGGCCTGCTCGGCGCTCATGGGCAGGGTGTGCAGCAGTTCCAGCGAACCGATCACGCCGTTCATCGGCGTGCGCAACTCGTGGGTCACGGTGGCGAGGAACTCGTCCTTGAGCCGGTTGCTGCGGGCCAGTTGCAGGTTCAGTTGCTCCAGGGTGCGTCCGGTGTCACGCAGGGTCTGCGCCTGCTGCTCGCGCAAGCTGTTGATGCGGTCGGCCAGGGCCAGCGACAACAGCGCCACCTCCAGCGCCGCGCCAAGCTGGCTGGCGTACATGGTGATGAACAGGTTTGGCAGGTACCCAAGCACCATCAAGGTATTGACCAGCCCGCCGACGAGGAAGGCCGTCCAGGCGATGATGAACCAGCGCGCAACGCGCAAGCCACGCCACCAGGCATACAACCCCGCACTGAAGATGCTCACGGTGAACAACAGTGCCAGCAGCGTGGCCATGCGCAGCGCCACGCCGTAACGCAGGGTCACCGCCAGCACCATCACCAGCGCACCACCTGCCATCAACCCCTTCAGCAGGCGGTCGAGGCCACGGCTGAGGTTGCCCAGTTGCAGGAAATGGCGGGCGAACTGGCAGCCGAACAACCCGGCGGCGCCGATGAACAATGGCGTGGCGGCATTTGCCCACCAGGGGTTGTCCGGCCAGAAGTAGGCGATGCCGGCACCGTTGACCGAGACCTGGTACAGGCCGAACGAGGCGATGTAGAGGATGTAGTACAGGTAGCTGACATCACGCACGCTGAGGTACAGGAACAAGTTGTAAACCAGCATTACCAGCAGCACGCCGTAGATCATGCCCAGCACGTAAAGACGCGTGGGCTGGTCTTCCAGATAAGCCTGGGCCGACCACAATGTCAGCGGCGCCTGGATCGAACCCTGGCTGTGCAGGCGCAGGTAGACGGTCGTCGCCTGGCCGGGGTGCAGCGGCAGCTCGAACAGATAGTTGTTCTGGCGGATCTGCCGGCTGGCATAGGGCAAGGCATCACCCGTGCGCTGGGCCAGGCGATAGGTGCCCTGCGCGTCCGGCAGATAGAGTTCCAGATGATCCAGCGGCGGGTAGGCAAGCTCCAGCAACCACTGGCGTGGTGCTGGCGAAGATGTAGCTGAATAGGCGAGATCGACACGGAGCCAGAAAACGGAGGTCGAATAGCCGGCGTTGAGCACCTCGTCGTGATGGGCATGGAAGCGTCCGGCGAATGCGGCGGTACTGACCTGAGCGATGCTGGCGCTGCCATCGTGGTCTTCATAGACCTGCATGTAGCGGCCCAGCGGCAAGCGCCCGGTGGAGTCGTCGAATTCGACCGCTCCGGCAAGCAGGGGCAAGCAGCCCAGAAGCACAATCAGCAAATAGCGCATACAGCCCCAGCATGGCCTGTCCGGTCGCGTCGCGGTTGCCTCCCTTCCCTTTGAGACGACGTGATCCGGCAGAACCCGTTCATCGAGTTATCCGAGCACTCTAGCATAGCCTCCAGCACTGCTCAGCAGCTACTTTGAATTTCAATACAGAGGCTCTAGGACGCACGTTTCAGAACACCAAACAAACCCAACCTGACCACTTGATCAGCAATTCTCTCGCCGCGACCGAACCGCACAAAAAGGTTTGGTGATAAGCTCGCCGACCATGAATACCTACAGCTCCCGCCCCGTTGTCCTCTGTCTCTCCGGCCACGACCCCAGTGGTGGCGCCGGGCTGCAGGCAGATATCGAAGCCCTGATCGCCCAGGGTTGTCACGCCGCACCCGCCGTGACCGCCCTGACCGTGCAGGATACCGTCAACGTTTCCGACTTCCGCGTGCTTGACCGCGAGTGGGTGCTGGCCCAGGCCAACGCCGTGCTGGCCGACTCCCCGGTAGCCGCGGTGAAGCTGGGCATGCTCGGCTCGATCGAGATGGTCGACACCGTCGCCGAACTGCTGTCCGCCCACCCGCACCTGCCTCTGGTCTGCGACCCCGTTCTGCGCGCCGGTGGCGGTGGCCGCCTGGGCAAGGACGAGGTCGGCTACGCGCTGCGCGAACGCCTGCTGCCGCTGGCCACCATCGCCACGCCGAACCTGCCGGAAGCACGCATTCTGGCGGAACTGCCCGAAGGCACCGCGGACGAGTGCGCCGAGAAATTGCTGCCGTTCTGTAGGCACCTTTTGATTACCGGCGGTCACGGCGACGAGGTGGAAATCCACAACCGCCTGTATAGCCGCGACGGTCAGCAGCACACCTGGACCTGCCAACGCCTGCCGGGGAGCTACCACGGCTCGGGCTGCACCCTGGCCAGCGCCCTTGCCGGCCGCCTGGCTCTGGGCGAAGCATTGACCAGCGCCGTGCGCAGCGCCTTGGACTACACCTGGCGCACCCTGCGCGACGCAGAACAGCTGGGCAAGGGCCAGTACGTGCCGCGCCGCCTGCCCCTGGATTTCTGTTCCTGACACGAGGCCATCCGATGAAGCTCCGCGGTCTGTACGCGATCACCGACAGCCAGCTGCTGGCCGGCCGTTTCCTCTCCCACGTTGAAGCGGCGCTGGAAGGTGGCGTTCGCCTGTTGCAATACCGCGACAAGAGCGACGATACCGCCCACAGACTGCGCGAGGCAGAAGCGCTGAAGACGCTGTGTGAGCGTTACGGCACCGAGCTGATCATCAACGACGACGCCGAACTGGCGGCCCGCCTGGGCGTTGGCGTGCACCTCGGCCAGACCGATGGCCCGCTCACACCGGCCCGCGCCTTGCTCGGCCGCAAGGCGATCATCGGTTCGACCTGCCACGCCAGCCTGGACCTCGCGCGGCAGGCCGCCAGCGAAGGCGCCAGCTATGTCGCCTTCGGCCGCTTCTTCAATTCCGTCACCAAACCGGGCGCGCCCGCCGCCAGCGTCGAACTGCTGGAGCAGGCCCGCGCCCAGGTCAAGCTGCCGATCGCGGTGATCGGCGGCATCACCCTCGACAACGCCGCCCCGCTGGTCGCCCATGGCGCCGACTTGCTGGCGGTTATCCACGGCCTGTTCGGTGCCGACAGCGCGCAGGAAGTCACCCGCCGCGCCCGCGCCTTCAACGCCCTGTTCGCTTGCTGATTTCGAGAGAAGATCCCATGTCCCGTTCCGAAGCCCTGTTCGCCCAAGCCCAGAAACACATCCCCGGTGGCGTCAACTCGCCGGTTCGCGCTTTCAAGAGCGTCGGTGGCACTCCGCTGTTCTTCAAGCACGCCGAAGGCGCCTACGTCATCGATGAAGACGACAAGCGCTACGTCGACTATGTCGGTTCCTGGGGCCCGATGATCCTCGGCCACGCCCACCCAGAGGTCCTGGATTCGGTGCGCAAGCAGTTGGAACACGGTTTGTCCTATGGCGCGCCGACTGCCATGGAAACCCAGATGGCCGACCTGGTGTGCTCGATCGTGCCGTCGATGGAAATGGTGCGCATGGTCAGCTCCGGCACCGAAGCAACCATGAGCGCCATCCGCCTGGCCCGTGGCTACACCGGCCGTGACGCCATCATCAAGTTCGAAGGCTGCTACCACGGTCACTCCGACAGCCTGCTGGTCAAGGCCGGCTCCGGCCTGCTGACCCAGGGCGTGCCAAGCTCGGCTGGGGTACCGGCGGACTTCGCCAAGCACACCCTGACCCTGCCGTTCAACGACATCGCCGCCGTCGAGAAGACCCTGGCCGACGTCGGCCAGAGCGTGGCCTGCATCATCGTCGAGCCGGTGGCCGGCAACATGAACTGCGTGCCGCCGGCGCCGGGCTTCCTCGAAGGCCTGCGCGCATTGTGCGACCAGCACGGCGTGGTACTGATCTTCGACGAGGTGATGACCGGCTTCCGCGTTTCTCTCGGCGGTGCCCAAGGCCACTACGGCATCACCCCCGACCTGTCGACCTTCGGCAAGATCGTCGGCGGTGGCATGCCGGTCGGCTGCTTCGGCGGCAAGCGCGAAATCATGGGTTGCATCGCCCCGCTGGGCCCGGTCTACCAGGCCGGCACCCTGTCGGGCAATCCGCTGGCCATGGCCGCCGGCCTGACCACCCTGAAGCTGATCAGCCGCCCGGGCTTCCATGACGAACTGAGTGCCTTCACCAGCCGCATGCTCGATGGCCTGCAACAGCGTGCCGATGCGGCGGGTATCCCGTTCGTCACCACTCAGGCGGGCGCCATGTTCGGCCTGTACTTCAGCGGCGCCGACGATATCGTCACTTTCGACGACGTGATGGCCAGCGATGCCGAACGCTTCAAGCGTTTCTTCCACCTGATGCTCGAAGGCGGCGTGTACCTGGCGCCAAGCGCCTTCGAAGCGGGTTTCACCTCCATCGCCCATGGCGACAAGGAACTGCAGATCACCCTGGATGCGGCCGAGCGGGCGTTTGCCAAACTGAAGTAAGGGTGTTCCTGTCTCGGCCTGATCGCGGGCTTGCCCCACGATCAGGCCGGACCAAGCAAGCCTGTGAACCCCATCACAGCCCGCCACGTCCAATCCGTCTGTAGAAATTCGCGTAAATCTTTGTAAGGTAGGCGCTGCTTATCCCATAATGTGCCACCAGAGACATTGGCCGTAGCTTTGCAGAGGTAAGTCGATCCCCATGAACCGCACCGGCCGCGCCCTTACCCTGGGCTGCCTGTTGCTTCTTCAGCCCCTGCTGGCCTTGGCGGAGGGCGGTAATTCGTTGCTGATTCCAGCGACGGGCCGCTGCGCCCTCGATACCGCGCCCGAAGACCTGCAGAATGCCCTGAAGGCGTGCGAGCAGACCGCGCAGTCAGGGGATGCCGAAGCGCAGTACGAGCTGGGCGAGTTCTACTACAGCGGCACGCCGCGCCAACTCGACAACGCGCTCAAGTGGTTCGAGAAAGCCTCGCTGCAAGGCCAGGCGCAGGCACAATATCGTCTCGGCTCGATGTTCTTCCACGGTGAAGGGGTCAAGGCCAACAACGTGCAAGCCTACATCCTGCTCAAGATCGCCGCGGTCAACGGTGCCGAAGACGCCCTGGACATGGCCGACGAAGTCACCGAGCAGATGCCCCGCGACGAGCTCGAGCACGCTACCCAGGTACTCGGCCAGATCTTCCGCAAATACCTGCTGGAACTGCAGAACGCCGAAGGGCGCACACCTTTCTCTCCTCTTCCCTGAACCGTTGCCCGGCCCGGCGCTGGCCCCGGCATCATCGATTCGTCAACTTGCCCTGCCATGCTTTGACGCACGGATCGGACGCTGCCCAGCGACCCTTGATCGTTTCAGTGCTTTCGCCACTGCCACTCAAGGGTTATTCTTGAGTTCACATTCATTGCCGTCGAGCGGCTAAAAACGACCTTGAACGCACCCATACAACCCCATCGCTTTATCCTCGAGCCCTTCGAGGCCCATCGCTTCGCCAACCTGTGCGGCCAGTTCGACGAGCACCTGCGCCTGATCGAACAACGCCTGGCCATCGAGATCCGCAACCGCGGCAATCAGTTCGAACTGATCGGCGAGCCCAAGACCACCTCCGCCGCCGAGCAACTGCTGCGCCGCCTCTATCGCGAAGCCAAGGCGAACGAGCTGTCACCGGAAACGGTGCACCTCTATCTCCAGGAGTCGACGATCGAGAACATCGAGAATCCGGCCGTCAACGAAGTCAGCGTCTCGCTGCGCACGCGCAAGGGCAATATCCGCCCGCGCGGCGTCAACCAGCAGCGCTACGTCAAGGAAATCCTGGCCAACGACATCAACTTCGGCATCGGCCCGGCCGGTACCGGCAAGACGTACCTGGCCGTGGCCTGCGCGGTCGATGCGCTGGAGCGTGAACAGGTGCGCCGCATCCTGCTGGTGCGCCCGGCGGTCGAGGCCGGCGAAAAGCTCGGCTTCCTGCCCGGCGACCTGGCCCAGAAGATCGACCCGTACCTGCGCCCGCTCTACGACGCGCTCTACGAGATGCTTGGCTTCGAGCACGTGGCCAAGCTGATCGAGCGCCAGGTGATCGAGATCGCGCCGCTGGCCTACATGCGCGGCCGCACCCTGAACAACAGCTTCATCATCCTCGACGAGAGTCAGAACACCACGCTCGAACAGATGAAGATGTTCCTCACCCGCATCGGCTTCGGCTCGACCGCGGTGATCACCGGTGACATCACCCAGGTCGACCTGCCCCGCGGCACCAAGTCGGGCCTGGCCCATGTGATCGAGGTGCTCAAGGACGTGCCAGGCATCAGCTTCACCCATTTCCAGCCCAAGGACGTGGTACGCCACCCGTTGGTGCAGCGTATCGTCGAAGCCTACGACCGCTTCGAAGCCCGTCAGTCCAAGCCCGAGGCACCCGGCAAAGATGCTTGAACTCGACCTGCAACGGGCCACGGACGCCGCTGCCCCCGATGACGCCGCCTTCCGCCGTTGGTGCGAACTTGCCCTGCGCCAGCGCAGCGCCGACTCGGAAATGACCATCCGCCTGGTCGACGCCGCCGAAGGTCGCGAGCTGAACCACACCTACCGGCACAAGGACTACGCCACCAACGTGCTGTCCTTCCCCGCCGACGTCCCCGACGAGCTGCTCGACATCCCGCTGCTGGGCGACCTGGTGATCTGCGTGCCGGTGGTCGAGCGCGAGGCCGCCGAACAGGGCAAGTCCCTGGAGGCGCACTGGGCGCACCTGGTCATCCACGGCTGCCTGCACCTGCTCGGCTACGACCACATCGAAGACGATGAAGCCGAGGAAATGGAAGCGCTGGAACGGCAATTGCTGGCGGAACTGGGTCACCCGGACCCTTACGCCGACGACGAAACCGAAACAATCACACACTGATACTGCAAGGATCACGAGTAACCGCCATGAGCGAAGACCGATCGAGCAACGGGCAGAAGTCCTGGTTGGGTAAGCTGACCCAGGCTTTTGCCCATGAGCCGAAAAACCGCCAGGAGCTCCTTGAGCTGCTGCGCGAAGCCCATCAGAACAAACTGCTCGACAGCGAAGCGCTGACCATCGTCGAAGGCGCCATCCAGGTCGCCGACCTGCAGGTACGCGACATCATGGTGCCGCGTTCGCAGATGATCAGCATCAAGGCCAACCAGTCGCCCCGCGAGTTCCTGCCGGCAGTGATCGATGCCGCGCACTCGCGCTACCCGGTGATCGGCGAGAGCCACGACGATGTGCTCGGCATTCTGCTCGCCAAGGACCTGCTGCCGCTGATCCTCAAGGAGAATGGCGACAGCTTCAACATCAAGGACCTGCTGCGCCCGGCCACCTTCGTGCCCGAGTCCAAGCGCCTGAACGTGCTGCTGCGCGAGTTCCGCGCCAACCACAACCACATGGCCATCGTCATCGACGAATACGGCGGCGTGGCGGGGCTGGTGACCATCGAGGACGTGCTCGAGCAGATCGTCGGCGATATCGAGGACGAGCATGACGTCGAGGAAGACAGCTACATCAAGCCGCTGCCCAGCGGCGACTTCCTGGTCAAGGCACTGACCCCGATCGAGAACTTCAACGAGTTCTTCGACAGCGAATTCTCCGATGACGAGTTCGACACGGTCGGCGGCCTGGTGATGAGTGCGTTCGGCCATTTGCCCAAACGTAACGAAACCACCGAGATCGGCGGCTACCGCTTCCGCATTCTCAATGCCGACAGCCGCCGGATACACTTGCTACGCCTGACACCGATCAACCGTTAAGGACGAACATGCGCTGGATCACCCGCCCCGGCTGGCCCGGTAACCTGCTGGCCATGGCGGCCGGCGCCTCCACCCTGCTGGCCCTGGCCCCCTTCGACATCTGGCCGCTGGCCCTGCTGTCCCTCGCGCTGTTCTATGCCGGGCTGCGCGAGCTGAGCCCGCGACAAGCCCTGGGCCGGGGCTGGTGCTTCGGCTTCGGCCTCTACGGCGCCGGCACCTGGTGGATCTACGTCAGCATGAACACCTACGGCGGCGCCTCGCCGCTGCTGGCGATCCTGCTGCTGCTGGCATTCTTCGCCTGTCTGGCCTTCTTCTTCGCCCTGCCCGCCTGGCTTTGGGCACGCTGGTTGCGCCGCGACGAGGCGCCGCTGGCAGACGCCTTGTGCTTTGCCGCTCTGTGGTTGCTGCAGGAGGCCTTCCGGGGCTGGTTCCTCACCGGTTTCCCTTGGCTCTATGCAGGTTACAGCCAGCTCGATGGCCCACTGGCGGGCCTGGCGCCGTTGGGCGGCGTGTGGCTGATCTCGTTCGCCCTGGCGTTGACTGCCGCCTTGCTGTGCAACCTCCATCGCCTGCGCGAGCGCCGTTCGTTCCTGGCTGTTGGTGCGGTGTTGCTGGCGGCGCCGTGGATCATCGGCCTGGCCTTGAAGGATCACGCCTGGACCAAGCCGGCAGGTGATCCGCTGAAGGTGGCAGCCCTGCAAGGCAACGTCGAGCAGGACCTGAAGTGGGACCCTGCGCACGTCAATGCCCAACTGGCGCTGTACCGCGACATGAGCTTCAGCTCGAAACCCGTCGACCTGCTGATCTGGCCGGAAACCGCCGTGCCGGTGCTCAAGGACCAGGCCCAGGGCTACATCGACATGATGGGTACCTTCGCCGCCGAACGGCATTCGGCGCTGATCACCGGGGTCCCAGTGCGGCAGATGGTCCACCACCAGCGCCGCTACTTCAACGGCATCACCGTGACCGGCGAGGGCGACGGCACCTACCTCAAGCAGAAGCTGGTGCCCTTCGGTGAATACGTTCCATTGCAGGACATGCTGCGCGGCCTGATCGAGTTCTTCAATTTGCCGATGTCGGATTTCGCCCGTGGTCCCGAGGACCAGCCATTGCTGCAGGCCAAGGGTTACCAGATCGCTCCGTACATTTGCTACGAAGTGGTCTATCCCGAATTCGCCGCAAGCCTGGCCGCACGCAGCGACCTGCTGCTGACCATCAGCAACGACACCTGGTTCGGCACCTCGATCGGCCCCTTGCAACACCTGCAGATGGCCCAGATGCGTGCGCTGGAGGCGGGCCGCTGGATGATCCGCGCCACCAACAACGGCGTGACCGCACTGATAGACCCGTTCGGCAGGATCACCGCGCAGGTCCCGCAGTTCCAGCGGGCCGTGCTGTACGGCGAGGTGGTGCCGATGCAGCAACTGACGCCGTACCTGCAATGGCGCTCGTGGCCGCTGGCGATCGTCTGCGTGCTGCTGCTGGGCTGGGCCTTGCTGGCCGGGCGCATTGCGCGAACCGTCTGAAGCATCCCTTGGGCCGCGTAGCGGCCCAAGTCTTAGTAGAACAGGCGATACCCCACTAACCCTGCCGCCTCGTTCAGCAACTGTCCGCTCTGCCACATTGCCCGGTTTTCCGGCAGCAATCCCGCGAACGGCCGCGCATGATTCCGCCCCAGGAATCCCACCGGCGCCGGCACCACTTCGAACCCGGCCCGCTCGAAACTCCAGCGCGAGCGCTGCATGTGCCAGGCCTGCGTCACCACCACCACCCGCTTGATACCCAGAGGCTGCAATACCTTGGCACTGAACTCGGCGTTTTCCCAGGTGGTGCGGCTGGCTTCCTCCTTCCAGGAAACCTTTACGCCAAAGTCCGCCTCCAGGCGGTCAGCCATCAGTTGGGCCTCACTGGGCGGCGTGCCATAGTGCAAGCCACCGCTGGTCAGCACCGGCAGCCCTGAGGCCTTGGCCAGTTGCGCGGCGTAGCGCATGCGCTCGAGGGCAACGTAGGTTGGCTGATCAAGGCCACCCCAGGCCGGATCGCCGCGCTCCCGTCCGGCGCCCAGGACCACGATGGCGTCGGCCCTGGATGCCAGGCCTGCCCACCCCTCGAGGGCCAACGCAGGTTCTGTTTCAAGGGTTCGGGCAACTTGCTCGACCGTCAGTGGCAAGCTCATCAGCCACAAGCCACCCAGCCCCAGGGTGAAACAGGCCGCGGCCAGGCGCGGACGGCGCCGGCGCCACCACCAGGCGGCCAGCAGCAACAGGAACAGGACGCCAGGCGGCATCAACCATTGTTTGATGAAAAAGCGGATCGGCATCACACACCTCCATGGAAGGCGTGCAGCCTAAGAGGATCGGCACCGGGCCTCAAGGGCAACCGGCGCCGATCGATGCGTGCATTGCGAAAACCGGCGCGTCGCCGCGCCTGCAACCCTGAACGGCTATCGGGACGGAAATGTCCTGGAGCTGGCTGGGGCGCCGGGGCGCCTGCGGTCCTTGAGCCAGACAATCCTGGCCGAGGACGGCTCCGGTTGCGGGTAGGCACCGGCACTGGCAAATCGGCCCTCCGGGAGGGATTCCAGGTAGGCTTTGATCACCTCGAACTCGGCATGGCTCAGGCCACGCAACTCCAGTTCGGCAGGCATCTCGTCGCGCAATCGCACGGAGGTTCTGGCCACTTCCAGTGCCAGGCCCAAACGGTCGATCAGGCGCTCGTAAAGCTCCGGTTTGCTTGCGGTTAGTTGCGACTCTCCCATCCGTTCACCTCATTGAAGGTAAGAATATCTCCCCCCACAGATGAGCTTAGCGTCACTCGTAAAAGCGGCCGGGCGCCGCGACCAACGGCCCGCGCGGCGGGCGATGCAATCAGGGTTTCCCACGATGCGCGGCGCTCATGTATGCTACGGCGTTCACTCTTGCAGATCCCGGAGTGCCGGACGCAGCGAGGTCGAGCTGCCTGGAACATGTCTCTTATCTCTCAATACAAAGTAGCCATGCACGAACAATACACGCCCCGTGATGTAGAAGCCGCCGCCCAGAATGCCTGGGACGAGCAACAATCGTTTGCTGTCACCGAACAGCCAGGCAAAGACACCTACTATTGCCTATCGATGTTCCCGTACCCGAGCGGCAAGCTACACATGGGCCACGTGCGCAACTACACCATCGGTGACGTGATCGCCCGCTACCAGCGCATGCTGGGCAAGAACGTCCTGCAACCGATGGGCTGGGACGCCTTCGGCATGCCGGCGGAAAACGCCGCGATGAAGAACAACGTCGCCCCGGCCAAGTGGACCTACGAGAACATCGACTACATGAAGACCCAGCTCAAGAGCCTGGGTCTGGCCATCGACTGGTCGCGTGAAGTCACCACCTGCAAGCCGGACTACTACCGCTGGGAACAGTGGCTGTTCACCCGCCTGTTCGAGAAAGGCATCATCTACCGCAAGAACGGCACCGTGAACTGGGACCCGGCGGACCAGACCGTCCTGGCCAACGAGCAGGTCATCGATGGCCGTGGCTGGCGCTCGGGCGCGCTTATCGAAAAGCGCGAAATCCCGATGTACTACTTCCGCATCACCGACTACGCCGACGAGCTGCTGGAAAGCCTCGACGAGCTGCCGGGCTGGCCCGAGCAGGTCAAGACCATGCAGCGCAACTGGATCGGCAAGTCCCGCGGCATGGAAGTGCAGTTCCCCTATGACCAGGCGAGCATCGGTCATGAGGGCACCCTGAAAGTCTTCACCACCCGTCCGGACACCCTGATGGGCGCCACCTACGTTGCCGTCGCCGCCGAACACCCGCTGGCCACCCAGGCCGCCCAGGGCAACCCGGCGCTGCAGGCGTTCATCGACGAGTGCAAGAGCGGCAGCGTCGCCGAGGCCGACATGGCCACGCAGGAGAAGAAGGGCATGGCCACTTCCCTGTTCGTCGAGCACCCGCTGACCGGCGAGAAGCTGCCGGTATGGGTCGCCAACTACGTGCTGATGCACTATGGCGATGGCGCTGTCATGGCCGTGCCGGCGCACGACGAGCGCGACTTCGAGTTCGCCCACAAGTACAACCTGCCGGTCAAGGCGGTGGTGCGCACCAGCGTCGGCGACGAGGTCGGCAGCGAGTGGCTGGCCGCCTACGGCGAACATGGCCAGCTGATCAACTCCGGCGAGTTCGACGGCCTGGACTTCCAGGGCGCCTTCGATGCCATCGAGGCCGCGCTGATCCGCAAGGACCTCGGCAAGTCGCGCACCCAGTTCCGCCTGCGCGACTGGGGCATCAGCCGCCAGCGCTACTGGGGTTGCCCGATCCCGATCATCCACTGCCCGTCCTGCGGCGACGTGCCGGTGCCGGAAGACCAGCTGCCCGTCACCCTGCCGGAAAACGTGGTACCGGACGGGGCCGGTTCGCCCCTGGCGCGCATGCCCGAGTTCTACGAGTGCACCTGCCCGAAATGCGGCACCGCGGCCAAGCGCGAAACCGACACCATGGACACCTTCGTCGAGTCGTCCTGGTACTTCGCCCGCTACGCCTCGCCGAACTACGATAAAGGCCTGGTCGACCCTAAAGCCGCCAACCACTGGCTGCCTGTCGACCAGTACATCGGCGGCATCGAGCACGCCATCCTGCACCTGCTATATGCGCGCTTCTTCCACAAGCTGATGCGTGACGAAGGCCTGGTCACCTCCAACGAGCCGTTCAAGAACCTGCTGACCCAGGGCATGGTCGTCGCCGAAACCTACTACCGCGTCGCCAGCAACGGCGGCAAGGACTGGTTCAACCCGGCCGACGTCGAGATCGAGCGTGACGCCAAGGCCAAGATCATCGGCGCGCGCCTGAAGACCGATGGCCTGCCGGTGGAAATCGGCGGCACCGAGAAGATGTCGAAGTCGAAGAACAACGGCGTCGACCCGCAGTCGATGATCGAGCAGTACGGCGCCGACACCTGCCGCCTGTTCATGATGTTCGCCTCGCCACCCGACATGAGCCTGGAATGGTCCGACTCCGGCGTCGAAGGCGCCAGCCGCTTCCTGCGCCGCGTCTGGCGCCTGGCCCAGGCCCACGTGACCCAAGGCCTGCCGGGCACGCTGGACATCGCCGCCCTGAGCGACGAGCAGAAGGTCATCCGTCGCGCCATCCATGCCGCGATCAAGCAGGCCAGCACCGACGTGGGCCAGTACCACAAGTTCAACACCGCCATCGCCCAGGTGATGACCGTGATGAACGTACTGGAGAAGGCGCCACAGGCGACCGCCCAGGACCGCGCCCTGCTGCAGGAGGGCCTCGAGGCCGTGACCCTGCTGCTGGCACCGATCACCCCGCACATCTCCCATGAGCTGTGGAAGCAGCTGGGCCACGACCAGGCGGTGATCGATGCGAACTGGCCGATTGTCGATGAAGGCGCCCTGGTACAGGACACCGTGACCCTGGTGGTACAGGTCAACGGCAAGCTGCGTGGCCAGGTCGAGATGCCGGCCGCCGCCAGCCGCGAGGAAGTCGAGGCCGCCGCTCGCAACAACGAGAACGTCCTGCGCTTCACCGACGGCCTGACCATCCGCAAGGTCATCGTCGTTCCGGGCAAACTGGTCAACATCGTCGCCAACTGATGGCAACGCCCGCCTGCACACCCTGCAGGCGGGCGTAATCGGTCCACGAGGGAGCAACACACATGATCAAACGCAATCTGCTGGTAATGGGCCTGGCTGTGCTGCTCAGCGCCTGCGGTTTCCAGCTGCGCGGCACCGGCACTACCGAACTGACCATCAAGGAGCTGGACCTCAGCGCCCGCAACGCCTATGGCGAGACCGTCACCCAACTGCGCCGCACACTGCAGAACAGCGGCGTCAAAGTGTATAGCGGAGCTCCCTACAAGCTCGTGCTCACCAATGAGCAAGAGAGCCAGCGCGCCGCGACCTATACGGGCGGCAACCGCTCGGCTGAGTATGAGCTGACCACTGTGCTGAATTACGCTGTCGAGGGCCAGAACGACACAGTGTTGCTGGAAGACAAGCTGCAAGTGCAGAAGTACTACGTCTACGATGGCAATAACATCAACGGCTCGGGCCAGGAAGCGGTCCAGGTCCGTCAGGAAATGCGCCGTGACCTGGTTCAGGGCATGATGGTCCGCCTGCAGCAACTGACCCCGGCACGCCTGCAAGACCTGCAGCACAAGGCTGACGAGCGCGCCAAGGCTGAAGCCCGTGCCCTCCAGGAAGCCCAGCGCATCCAGGACGAGACGCCCCAGCAGTCGCCGCTGGAAGTCCCGGCTCCCTGAGCCTGAACGGGGCACCTGAGGTGCCCCGCCCTTCGCCATGAAGCTCTCCCCCGCCCAACTCAACAAGCACCTGCAAGGCCAGCTGGCGCCCGTCTACATCGTCAGCGGTGACGACCCGCTGCTGTGCCAGGAGGCCGCCGACGCCATCCGCGGCGCCGCGCGCCAGCAGGGCTACGACGAACGCCAGGTGTTCAGCGCCGATGCCAACTTCGACTGGGGCAACCTGCTGCTGGCCGGTGCCAGCCTGTCGTTGTTCGCCCAGCGCCGGCTGCTGGAGCTGCGCCTGCCCTCGGGCAAGCCCGGCGACAAAGGCGCTGCCGCGCTGATGGAATACTGCGCCAACCCGGCCGAGGACACGCTGCTACTGATCAGCCTGCCCAAGCTCGATGGCAGCGCGCAGAAAACCAAGTGGGGCAAGGCCTTGATCGAAGGCGCGCACTGCCAGTTCATCCAGATCTGGCCGGTGGACGCCCAGCAACTACCGCAATGGATCAACCAGCGCCTGTCCCAGGCCGGCCTGTCGGCCCAGCGTGACGCCATCGACTTGATCGCCGCCCGGGTCGAGGGCAACCTGCTGGCCGCCGCCCAGGAGATCGAGAAGCTGAAGCTGCTGGCCGAGGGCAACCAGATCACCGTCGAGACTGTCCAGGCAGCCGTTGCCGACAGCGCCCGCTTCGATGTGTTCGGGCTGGTCGATGCCATTCTCAATGGCGAAGCAGCCCATGCCCTGCGCATGCTCGAAGGACTGCGCGGTGAAGGTGTCGAGCCGCCGGTCATTCTCTGGGCCCTTGCCCGCGAACTGCGCTTGCTGGCCGGGCTCGCACAGCAGTTCAGCCAGGGCGTGCCGCTGGACAAGGCCTTCAGCCAGGCGCGCCCACCGGTGTGGGACAAGCGCCGACCGCTGGTGAGCAAGGCCCTGCAGCGCCTCTCTGCGCAGCGCTGGGCCATGCTTCTGCAGGATGCCCAGCGTATCGATGCGCAGATCAAGGGCCAGGCCGAGGGCTCGCCGTGGACCAGTCTGGCGCGCCTGTCGCTGCTCATGGCCGGACAACGCCTGCCGCTGCCCGCCGAATAAAGCGCCGCGCCGCCATAAACACAATCAATTGGCTCACATAGCGCTACAGGCCTACAGTGCGCCCGCAATCCAACTAGACCGGGAACCCGCCATGAGCAAGAAGCCGAAAAAGCACGGCCCCAACAAGGCCAAGTCGATCATCGCCCAACCGCTGTTCCGCTGCCGCCAGGAACAGGCAGGAAAAGGCAAAGGCAGCTACCGCCGCGAAGCCTTCCAATCGAGAGATTGGGAGGCTTCCTGCTTTATGGCCGCCTGAAAAGGCATGAAATGCGCAGGCATGGTATGGTCGGCACCTGACCTGCAATTCTGGATCTGTGCATGCCCTCTCGTCTCACTCTCCGCTGGCAACCCCGCCAGCTGATCGCGGCCACAAGCTTCATCCTGCTCGTCGCCTGCGCCGAGAAACCCACCGCCGCCGATGCCCTGCCGCTGGCACCCGCCCAGCCCGCCCCCGTCGTAACGCTACCTGGCGCCACGCTCGATAGCAGCAACGAAATCCAGCCCCTGCAGACCTTCGCCCAATGGCAGGCCGGTTTCCGCGAGCAAGCCCTGCAAGCCGGGATCAGCGCCAACCTGTTCGACCGCGCCTTCCTCGGCGTCACCCCGGACATGGACGTGATCAAGGCTGACCGCAGCCAACCTGAGTTCACCCGCCCGGTCTGGGAGTACCTGGACGGCGCCCTGTCGCCACTGCGCGTACGCAACGGCAAGAAACTGCTCGAACAGAATAACGAGCTACTGGCACGCATCGAGCAACGCTACGGCGTCGACCGCCAGGTGCTGGTCTCGGTTTGGGGTATGGAGAGCAACTTCGGGCAGTTCCAGGGCAGCAAGTCAGTGATCCGTTCGCTGGCTACCCTGGCTTATGAAGGCCGTCGCCCCCAGTTCGCCCAGGACCAGTTGATCGCCGCCCTGCAGATCCTGCAAAACGGCGACATCCAGCCTGACGCGATGCGCGGCTCCTGGGCCGGCGCCATGGGCCAGACCCAGTTCATCCCGACTACCTACCTCACCCACGCGGTGGATTTCGACGGTGACGGTCGCCGCGACATCTGGAACAGCACCGCCGACGCCCTGGCGTCTACCGCCCACTACCTGCAGGCGTCCGGCTGGAAGCGCGGCCAGCCCTGGGGCTTCGAGGTACAGGTACCCGCCGGCTTCGACTACTGGCTCGCCGATGGCAGCCAGCGCAAGAGCGTCAGCGAATGGTTGCAACTAGGTGTGAAACTGCCCGCTGGTACCGCATTGCCCACCGGCAGCAACCAGCTGTCCGCCGCCCTGCTGCTGCCCGCCGGGGCCCGTGGGCCGGCGTTCCTGGTACTGGACAACTTCCGCGCGATCCTCAAGTACAACAACTCGTCTTCCTATGCGCTGGCGGTGAGCCTGCTGGGGGATCGCTTCTACGGTTGGGGGTTCATTGCCGGCAGCTGGCCGAAAGAAGACCTGCCGCTGAGCCGCAGTGAACGTATCGAACTGCAGACCTTGCTCAACGCCAGTGGCCATGAGGCAGGCAATCCTGACGGGATCATCGGCGCCAATACCCGCAAGGCCATTCGCAATGCGCAGCAGGCGCAGGGCTGGCCGGCAGATGGTTATCCGACGCACAAGCTGCTCGACAGCCTGCGTCGCTAGAAAGTACTGGGGCCGCAAAGCGGCCCCAACTGTTTCAGGCCTTGAACAAGGCCTGCTCGAGCACCAGCCGTTTCGCTCCCGCCTCGAGCCTGACCTGCGCGCCCAATGGCAGGCACACATTCGGATCACAATGCCCGCTGCGCCACCCCGCCAGCACCGGCACCCCGAGCGGGCCGAAGATATCCAGCAGCAAGGGCGTCATGGCCGCGACCGTGATCCCGGCAAAATCCCCCACCAGTACACCACGCACACCCTCCAGCTTGCCGGCCAGGCGCAATTGGGTCAGCAGGCGGTCGACACGATAGAGCGGCTCGTTGACGTCCTCGATGAACAGGATGCTGTCCCGGGTGTCGACTTCAGCCAACGTCCCCAGCGTGGTGCCGAGCAGCGACAGGTTGCCACCGACCAGACGCCCGCTGGCAACACCGGACACCACGCTGGTGAGCGCAAAAGCCGCTGGATGGTCGATCGCATCACCCGCCCCCAGCCGCCCCCTCAACTGCCCGAACAGAGAGCTGACGGTGGGCTCGAGCTTGCCCCCCAGCAGGTCGGCATTGAGCATTGCGCCATGGAAGGCCAGCATCCCGGTATGTCGATTGAGCGCCGAATGCAGGGCGGTGATGTCGCTGTAACCCACCAAAGGCTTGGGATGGCGGCGGATCAGCTCGAAGTCGATGCGGTCCAGCAGGCGCATGCTGCCGTAACCGCCGCGCATGCACAGGATAGCGTCGATGTCCGGGGCGCTGAACGCATCGTGCAAGTCGCGCAGGCGCTGTTCGTCGCTACCGGCAAGGTAACCGTCCGCCTGCAGCACCCCAGGATAGATGCGGCATTGCTGGCCACGGTCTTCGAACCACCGGCGGGCCTTGTCGGTATCCAGCCGTGCCGGACCGGCCGGGGCGACGATGGCGAAACGGGCGTTGTCAGGCAGGGCCTTGGGCAACAGGTACTCGGCAGTTTCCAGGCAATTCATCGCGCCACTCCTTGCAGCTTGTCGCTTGAAACTTGTAGCTCAAAAAAAAGCCGATGCCGCCTTCCGGCGCGCATCGGCATGTCCCGCTCAAGCCCGTCTCAGAGCTTGATCTTGGCTTCGTGGGCCTGCTGGTCGGCGTGGTACGACGAGCGTACCAGAGGACCGGAGGCGACGTTCTTGAAGCCCATCTTGTAACCTTCCTCGGCGAACCAGGCGAAGGTGTCCGGGTGCACGAAGCGCTGTACCGGCAAGTGGTTGCGCGACGGCTGCAGGTACTGGCCGAGGGTGAGCATGTCGATATCGTGCTCGCGCATGCGGTGCATCACCTCGATGACCTCCTCGTCAGTCTCGCCCAGGCCCAGCATCAGGCCGGACTTGGTCGGTACGTGCGGGACCATCTGCTTGAACTTCTGCAGCAGGTCCAACGACCAGTCGTAGTCCGAACCTGGGCGTGCGGCCTTGTACAGGCGCGGCACTGTCTCGAGGTTGTGGTTGAACACGTCCGGCGGGGTTTGCGCGGTGATTTCCAGCGCCACGTCCATGCGGCCGCGGTAGTCCGGTACCAGGGTTTCCAGTTGCACGCCCGGCGACAACGCGCGGATCTCGCGAATGCAGTCGGCGAAATGCTGGGCACCGCCGTCACGCAGGTCATCGCGGTCCACCGAGGTGATCACCACGTACTTCAGGCGCAGATCGGCGATGGCCACGGCCAGGTTCTTCGGCTCGTCGACATCCAGCGGCTTCGGCCGGCCGTGACCGACGTCACAGAACGGGCAGCGGCGGGTGCAGATGTCGCCCATGATCATGAAGGTGGCGGTACCGCCAGAGAAGCACTCACCCAGGTTCGGGCAGGAGGCTTCTTCGCATACGCTGTGCAGCTTGTGCTTGCGCAGCAGTTGCTTGATGCGGTCGACTTCCGGGGAAACCGGAATGCGCACGCGGATCCAGTCGGGCTTTTTCGGCAGCTCTTCGGTGGGAATGATCTTCACCGGGATACGTGCCACTTTGTCGGCGCCACGCAGCTTCACGCCGGCTTCCACTTTTTTAGGAGCAGGGCGTGGGGTGACGTCTTGCGTCGGGATCAGGTTCGGCACGGCTTCTTGCACAGTTGTCATAATCAGTCGATTCCGCCCGTCAGGGTCGTCTGCTCAGCATAGTCGAGGTGCTTGACCAGCTGTCCGCGCAGCCTTGTCCTGACCTCAATGAGTTCGATCGGACCTGCCAGGTCGCGCAGCTGGGTCATGGCCAGCCCCGCATACCCACAGGGGTTGATTCGGCGGAATGGCGCAAGGTCCATGTCCACGTTCAGGGCAAGGCCGTGGAACGAACGGCCATTGCGGATTCGAAGGCCTAGGGACGCGATCTTCGCGCCATCGACATAGACGCCCGGGGCGTCGGGTTTGGCCAGCGCCTGCACGCCATAGCTGGCGAGCAGGTCGATGAGGGTCTGCTCGATGCGGCTGACCAGCTCGCGCACGCCGATACTCAGGCGGCGCACGTCCAGCAGCAGGTAGGCCACCAGCTGGCCGGGGCCATGGTAGGTGACCTGGCCGCCGCGGTCGGTCTGCACCACTGGTATCTCGCCGGGGATCAGCAGGTGCTCGGCCTTGCCGGCCTGGCCCTGGGTGAACACCGGAGGATGCTCGACCAGCCAGACTTCGTCCAGGCTGTCCGGGCCACGCTGCTCGGTAAAGCGACGCATGGCCTCCAGCACCGGTTCATAGGGCTGCAGGCCAAGATCGCGAAAACCGAGGCAAGCGGGCATCACAGCACCATTTTCACGATGCCGGTAGCGCGCAAGGCGCTGTTGATGTCATGCAACTGGTCCTCACCGGTGGCAACGATATGCAGCTGCACCGTGGTGTACTTGCCTTCCTTGCTCTGGCGTTCGGCCAACGTCGAGAGGTCGACCTTGGCGTACTTGCTGAGAATTTCGATTACCGTGTCCTTGAAACCGACAACGGTGTCACCGATCACCTTGATCGGGTAATCCTCGCAGGGGAACTCGATCTTGTGCGACTTGACGTCTTCTTCGCTCATGGCGGAAACGGCCTCGTAAGCCGTGGCAGCAGCGCCCCCGCCTGGTTCACGGGGGCGTGCAAGTCACGTATCAGTTGAACAAACCGTAGAAGAACAGGCGGATGCTGTCCCACATACGGCCGAAGAAACCTGCTTCCTCGACACCGTCAAGGGCGATGAGGTCGGCACTGTGAACCACTTTCTCGTCCAGTTTGACTTCCACTTTGCCGATCACGTCACCTTTGGCGATAGGCGCGGTCAGTTGCGGGTTCATGGTCATCGAAGCCTGGAGGCGTTTCAATTGGCCTTTAGGCATGGTCATGGTCAGGTCGTTGGCCAGGCCGGCTTTCACCTGGTTGGTCGCGCCTTTCCATACCGGGGCTTGAGTCAGCTCGGTGCCTTTCTGGTAGAAGGTCTGGGTTTCGAAGAAGCGGAAACCGTAAGTCAGCAGCTTCTGGGTCTCGGCGGCCCGCGATTGCTCGCTGTTGGTACCGAACACCACGGCGATCAGACGCTGGCCGTCACGCACGGCCGAGGCGACCATGCAGTAGCCGGCTTCGTCGGTGTGGCCGGTCTTCAGGCCGTCGACGGTCTTGTCGCGCCACAGCAGCAGGTTGCGGTTCGGCTGCTTGATGTTGTTCCAGAAGAACTCTTTCTGCGAATAGATGGCGTAGTGTGCCGGATCCTCGTTGATGATCGCACGTGCCAGCAGGGCCATGTCATGGGCCGAAGAGTAGTGCTCCGGGTTCGGCAGGCCGGTGGGGTTCATGAAGTGGCTGTTGGCCATGCCCAGGTCGGTGGCGGTCTTGTTCATCATGTCGGCGAAGGCATCTTCGCTGCCGGCGATGTGCTCGGACAGGGCGACCGATGCATCGTTGCCGGACTGGATGATGATGCCGTGCAGCAGGTCGCTGACGGTCACCTGGCTGCCGACCTTGATGAACATGCGCGAACCGCCGGTGCGCCAGGCGTTCTCGCTGACGGTCACCGGGTCGTTCTCGCCAATCTGGCCACGACGGATGTCCAGGGTGGCGATGTAGGCGGTCATCAGCTTGGTCAGGCTGGCTGGCGGCAGGCGCTCGTCACCGTTGTTCTCGACCAGCACGTTGCCGCTGGACGCGTCCATGAGTACATAGGACTTGGCGGCCAGTTGCGGTGGTGCCGGCATCATCTGCTCCGCTGCGAAGGCAGCAGGGGTGATCAGCAGCAGAACAGGCAGGCAAAGTCGTTTGGCAAGGTTGGTGATGTTCATCCGTCTCTCGTAAATCGCTAATGGTCTGATGTTCCGTGGGCAACTTCATTTGCCCAGCGCCCCGTCAGTCTAGTTTTATGGCCTGTGGCCTGGCCCAAAAAGTGCGGCGTAATGCCGCTGCGGGCAAAAACGGGCATTGTACATATCATTGCCCGGCAATTCATGAACAAACCGACAGGTCGGCGTATCGGTTCATCGCGGGGCAAGCCCGCTCCCACGCCGTTCGGAGCACCTGACGTGGGAGCGGGCTTGTCCCGCGATGAAGCTGAAGCGACCGATCAGTCAGTGACCACCTTGGCCTGGCCGAGATTGGCCAGGCGAATGCTGTCCTGAGCTTGCTGGATCTCGCCCTGGCTGCTGATCGGTCCCAGGCGCACACGGTGCAGGGTCTGCTGGTTGCGCACGACGGAGCTGATGAATACCGGCGCGCTGACCATGGTGCTCAGCTTCGAGCGCAGCAATTCGGCGGCGTCCGGGTTGGCGAACGCGCCCACTTGCAGGATGCTGCCGCCGCTGGCGTTCGGCACATTGTTGCCGCCCACCTGCACCGGCACCACCGGCGCCGCGTGCTGCTGCGGCGGCGGGGTCCACTGCTCGACGCGCCCGGTGCTGGCGGCGATCGGCTGGGCCTGGGCCACCTGCGGCTCCTTGAGCACCATCGGCGGCTGCTGGCCACGCTGGGCCCACCATTGCTGCGGGTCGATGCCTTCGACGCGCACGTGCGCGGTGCCGCTTTCGGCATAGCCCAGCTTCTTCGCAGCAGCGTAGGACAGATCGATGATACGGTCGGAATAGAACGGGCCACGGTCGTTGACCCTCAGGATCACGCTGCGCCCGTTGGCCAGATTGGTCACCCGCACGTAAGCAGGCAGCGGCAGGGTCTTGTGCGCCGCGCTCATGCCGTAGAGGTCATAGAGCTCGCCGTTGGCAGTGTTCTGACCATGGAACTTGGTGCCATACCACGAAGCGGTACCCTCGGCGCGGTAGTTGCGCGAATCCTGCATCGGGTAGTAGGTCTTGCCCAGCACCGTGTACGGGTTGGCCTTGTAGTTGCCGGTGTGCACGGTCGGGGTGGCGTCGGGGATCTTGTTGACGTCCACGTCCCACCAAGGCGCGCCGTCCTTGTGGGCACGGTTGATGTCCAGGCCCGGTTGCGCACGCACGGTGTTGCCGCTCTGCGGGGTGGAGGGCCGACTGGACGAGCAACTGGCCAGCACCAGGCCGACGGCGACGCAGGTGAGCAGTTTTACGGTATTTGCAGTGAAGAGTTCGCGCATTTACTTGACGCCCCGTGCCAGAACCAGCTGTTGCGAAAGCTGATGCACCGCCATGGCATACATCACGCTGCGGTTGTAGCGAGTGATCGCGTAGAAATTCTTCAGGCCCATCCAGTACTCAGGGCCGTATTCACCTTCCAGGCGGAAGGCGGTGACCGGCAGATCATCGCGCAGCGCATCATGACTCGACCAGCCCAGCGCCCGCAACTGCGCGACCGTCTTCACCGGCTCGATACCGCTGGTCAGGCCTTCGTCGGCGCGCTCGCCACGCACGGTGGCACGGCTGACCACAGGCTCCCCGGCCACCCAGCCGTGGCGCTTGAAGTAGCTGGCGACGCTGCCGATGGCATCGTCCGGGTTGTTCCAGATGTTGATGTGCCCGTCGCCATCGAAGTCCACGGCATAGGCGCGGAAGCTGCTCGGCATGAACTGCGGCAGGCCCATGGCACCAGCGTAGGAGCCCTTGAGCGTGAGCGGGTCGAGTTGCTCTTCGCGGGCCAGCAGGAGGAATTCGCGCAGCTCCTTGCGGAAGAATTCGGCGCGCGGCGGGTAATCGAAGCCCAGCGTGGACAGCGCGTCGATCACACGGTAATTGCCGGTATTGCGGCCGAAGAAGGTTTCCACCCCGATGATCGAGACAATCACCTGCGCCGGCACGCCGTATTCCTGCTCGGCGCGAGCCAGCACGGCCTCGTGCTGGCGCCAGAAGTCCACGCCACGAGCGATGCGTGCATCGGTGATGAACATCGGGCGATATTCCTTCCACGGCTTGACCCGTTCGGCCGGACGCGAAATCGCGTCGAGGATCGCCTGCTTGCGCTGCACCTCGCGGAACACACCCATCAGTTGCTCGCCGGCAAAGCCGTAGTCGCGAGTCATCTCGCCAACGAACTCGACCACTTGCGGCGAGCCGTCATAGTCACCGGCATTAGCCTGCTGGACTGCGCCAAGCAAACCCAACACGCCGAACCACGGCGCCAGGCGGGCAGCCCAGCCACGCACTGCTTGCATGAAATTCTTCACCTTTTTCAAACCTGTGCGATCCATTTGCGGTGCGTATGGATCGACATCAGAACGCCAAACGCTGACAGCAGCGTCACCAACGAAGTTCCGCCATAGCTGATAAAGGGCAGCGGCACGCCCACCACGGGCAAAAGGCCGCTGACCATACCGATATTGACGAACACATAAACAAAGAAGGTCATGGTCAGGCTGCCCGCGAGCAGCTTGCCGAACAGGGTCTGGGCCTGGGCGGTGATCATCAGCCCGCGACCGATCAACAGGATGTAGATCAGCAGCAGCAGGCAGATGCCGACCAGGCCGAACTCCTCGCCGAGCACGGCGATGATGAAGTCGGTGTGGCTCTCGGGCAGGAAGTCCAGGTGCGACTGGGTGCCCAGCAGCCAGCCCTTGCCGAACACACCGCCCGAACCGATCGCCGCCTTCGACTGGATGATGTTCCAGCCGGTACCCAGCGGGTCGCTTTCCGGGTCGAGGAAGGTCAGCACGCGCTGCTTCTGGTAGTCGTGCATGACGAAGAACCACATCGCCACCGCCACCGGCACCGCCGCCGCGATCACACTGACGATCCAGCGCCAGCGCAGCCCCCCCATGAACAGCACGAACGCTCCCGAGGCCAGGATCAGCAATGCCGTACCCAGGTCAGGTTGGCGCACGATGAGGATGAACGGCATGCCGATCAGGATCAGGCTGATCGCCACATGCTTGAGGTGTGGCGGCAAGGTGCGCTTGGACAGGTACCAGGCGATGGTCGCCGGCATGATGATCTTCATGAACTCCGAGGGCTGGAAGCGGATCACCCCTGGAATATTGATCCATCGCGTCGCGCCCATGGCGTTGTGGCCCATCACGTCCACCACGATCAACAGGAACACCCCTGCCAGGTAGGCCAGTGGCACCCAACGCGCCATGAAGCGTGGCTCGAGCTGGGCGATGATGAACATTGACACCAGCCCGATGCCGAACGAGCTGGCCTGCTTCATCAGCAGATCCCAGTTCTTGCCGCTGGCCGAATACAGTACGAACAGGCTGCCGGCGGCGAGCGTCAGCAGGATAAGCAGCAAGGGGCCGTCGATATGGATGCGCTGCAGGAAGCTGGCGCGCCTGCGCATCACGTCCTCGCTGGAGAGCATGCGGTCGAAGTTGTTCTTCACGGGGCCGATTCCTGGGCGACTGTAGCAGGGGCGAACTCGGGCTTGAGCCGGCCATTCTCGTCAAGCAGCCAGGCATCCATGACCTGGCGTACCACGGGGGCGGCGACGCCGGAGCCGGACTCGCCGTTCTCGACCATGACCGAGACCACGATCCTCGGGTCGTCGGCCGGGGCGAAGGCGACAAACAGGGCATGGTCGCGGTGTCGTTCCTGGAGTTTGTTGCGGTCGTACTTCTCGCCCTGCTTGATCGCCACTACCTGTGCGGTACCGCTCTTGCCGGCGATGCGGTACTGCGAGCCTATGGCGGCCTTGCGGGCGGTCCCGCGGGCGCCGTGCATCACCTGCTCCATGCCGTGGGTGACCCGGGCCCAGTCGGACTTGTCGCGCAGAACAATGTTTTCCATGGGGTTCTCGTCCACCGGTGGCTGGCCTTCTATGGTCTTGGCCAGGTGCGGGCGGTTCCACACGCCTTTGTTGGCGATCAGCGCGGTGGCCTGGGCCAGTTGCAGCGGCGTGGTCTGCATGTAGCCCTGGCCAATGCCGAGAATCAGGGTTTCGCCGGGGAACCAGGCCTGGCGGCGGGTGGCGCGCTTCCATTCGCGGGACGGCATCAAGCCGGGCGACTCCTCGAACATGTCCAGGGCGACTTTCTGCCCGATACCGAACTTGTTCATGTAGCTGGACAGCCGGTCGATGCCCATCTTGTGCGCGAGATCGTAGAAGTACGTATCGTTTGACCGCATGATCGCCACATCCAGATCAACCCAGCCATCGCCGCTGCGGTTCCAGTTGCGATATTTGTGATCGTAGTTGGGCAGTTGGTAGTAACCCGGGTCGAACACCCGGCTGCCCGCCGTCACCACGCCACTGTCGAGCCCGGCGATCGCCACCGCAGGCTTGATGGTCGAGCCCGGCGGGTAGAGGCCGCGCAGCACGCGGTTGAACAGCGGTCGGTCGATCGAGTCGCGCAGTTCGGCGTAAGCCTTGAAGCCGATACCGGTGACGAATAGATTGGGGTCGAAACTCGGCTGGCTGACCATCGCCAGCACTTCGCCGGTGCGTGGATCGAGGGCGACGATGGCGCCACGGCGCCCCCCCAACGCCTGCTCGGCGGCTTCCTGCAGCTTGATGTCGAGGCTCAGGACAATATCCTTGCCCGGCTTCGGATCGGTACGCTTGAGCACCCGCAGTACGCGCCCCCGAGCGTTGGTCTCGACTTCCTCATAGCCCACTTGGCCATGCAGTTCGTCTTCGTAGAAGCGCTCGATGCCGGTCTTGCCGATATGGTGGGTGCCGCTGTAGTTCACCGGGTCGAGTGTCTTGAGCTCCTTCTCGTTGATCCGCCCGACATAGCCCACCGAATGGGCGAAGTGCGCGCCCTGGGGATAGTGGCGGACCAGCTGCGCGGCCACTTCCACACCAGGCAGACGGAACTGGTTGACCGCGATGCGGGCAATCTGTTCTTCGTTGAGCTCGAACAGGATCGGCACCGGCTCGAATGGCCTGCGCCCCTGCTTCATGCGTTTCTCGAACAGGGCACGGTCGTCAGGGGTAAGCTCGAGCACCTCGACGATCACGTCCAGCACTTCCTGCCATTTGCCAGCATTGCCGGCGCGCTCGCGGGTCATCACCAGGCTGAAGCTGGGGCGGTTGTCGGCCACCACCACACCGTTGCGGTCGAAGATCAGCCCGCGGGTCGGCGGGATCGGCTGCACATGCACCCGGTTGTTCTCCGACAGCGTCGAGTGATAGTCGTACTGGATGACCTGCAGGTAATACAGCCGGGCGATCAATACGCAGACGAGCAGCACCACCGCCACGGCGCCCACGACGACGCGGTTGCGCACCAGGCGGGCGTCTTTCTCGTGGTCCTTGAGGCGGATCTGCTGCGGCATCGGACAGGCTTACAGGTTCATTTGTGGTAGGGATGCCCGGACAACACGGTCCAGGCGCGGTAGATCTGCTCGCCGATGAGTATCCTTACCAACGGGTGCGGCAACGTCAGCGGCGACAGCGACCAGCGCTGTTCGCTGCGCGCGCAGACTTCCGGCGCCAGCCCTTCCGGGCCGCCCACCATCAGGTTGACCGTGCGCGCATCCAGGCGCCAACGGTCCAGCTCGCCCGCCAGTTGCTCGGTACTCCAGGGCTTGCCATGGACCTCGAGGGTGACGATGCGTTCCCCAGGCTGCACCTTGCTCAGCATCGCCTCGCCCTCCTGACGGATCAGGCGGGCGACATCGGCGTTCTTGCCGCGGGTGTTCAGCGGGATTTCCACCAGCTCCAGCGCAAGCTCGGGGGGCAGGCGCTTGGCATATTCATGCCAGCCTTCCTCGACCCACTTGGGCATGCGCGAGCCGACCGCGATCAGACGCAGACGCACGGCGCTTCCTTATTCCCGGTCTTTGAGCTTGTCGGTGAAGTAGTCGCTGGCGTTTTCCGGGCTGTGGTGCTTGGCATCGGCGGCACGGCTCTGCTCGGCGCCCAACCACAGGCGCTCCAGGTCGTAGAACTGGCGGGCAGCGGCAGTCATCATGTGCACGATGACGTCGTTCAGGTCCAGCAGCACCCAGTCGCTGTCGCCCTTGCCTTCTTCACCCAGCGGCTGTGCGCCTTGTTTCTTGACCGCTTCACGGACCTTTTCCAGCATCGCGTTGATCTGGCGGTTGGAGGTACCGGTGGCAATGATCATGTAGTCGGTCAGGCTGTGCTTTTCACGCACGTCGATGACCTGGATGTCCTGGGCCTTGACGTCCTCCAGAGCCGTGATGGTCAGTTTGACCAGCTCTTCGCCACTGATGCCATTGATTTTCTGCTTGCTCATATAAAACTCGTTCAACTCGTTGGATGAGGCGCCCACTGGCGCCGTCAGTTGGACACACGATACAGGTCGTGTGCCTCGATATAGGCCAGTACTGCGTCCGGCACCAGGAACCGCACCGACTTGCCGCTGGCCAGCAGCTGTCGGATTTGCGTGGCGGACACCGCAAGCGGAGTCTGCCAGACGAACGAAATGTGCCCCGCCGGGCCGGACATGGCGGTGGGATCGCTCTCCGAGCGCGCCGCCAGCAGGTTGCGCAGCTCGTCAGGGGGTTCGACATCGGCATCCGGGCGTTGCAGCACCAGGATGTGACAGTGTTGCAGCAGTTCTTCCCAGCGATGCCAGCTGGGCAGGCCGCAGAATGCGTCCCAGCCCAGCACCAGGAACAACTGGTCGTGCGCGCTCAGTTCGCCGCGGATCGACTCCAGTGTGTCGATGGTGTACGACGGCTTGTCGCGGGCCAGCTCGCGGGCGTCCACGCTCAGGCGCTCGACACCCTGCACGGCGCCGCGCACCATGGCCAGGCGATCCTGCGCGGCCACCTGCGGGGTGTCGCGGTGAGGCGGCCGGGCGTTGGGCAGCAGGCGCAGTTCGTCCAGGCACATGAATTCGGCCACTTCCAGCGCACTGCGCAGGTGACCGATATGCACCGGGTCGAAGGTGCCGCCGAGAATGCCGACGCGCCGGACTGCGACAGGGTTGCTCAACTCAGCACGGCTCCTGGCCGCGCAGCTGGCCATCGCCGATCACCACGTACTTCTCGCAGGTCAGGCCTTCCAGGCCGACTGGGCCGCGGGCATGCAACTTGTCGGTGGAGATACCGATTTCCGCGCCCAGGCCGTATTCGAAGCCGTCGGCGAAGCAGGTCGGGGTGTTGAGCATGACCGATGCCGAGTCGACCTCGGCCATGAAGCGCCGGGCCTGGCCCTGGTGCTCGGTGATGATCGAATCGGTGTGGTGCGAGCCGTAATGGTTGATGTGCTCGATGGCCTGCTCCAGGCCGTCGACAACGCGGATCGACAGGATCGCGTCGAGGTATTCAGTGTGCCAGTCGTCTTCGCTGGCTGGCTTGACGGCGATGAACGCCCGGGTGCGCTCGCAACCGCGCAGCTCGACGCCCTTGTCCTGGAAACGGCGGGCCATTTCCGGCAGGAAGCGCTCGGCCACCGACTGATCCACCAGCAGCGTCTCCATGGCGCCGCAGATACCGTAACGGTAGGTCTTGGCGTTGAAGGCAACGCGCCAGGCCTTGTCCAGATCGGCGTGGGCATCGACGAAGATGTGGCAGATACCGTCCAGGTGCTTGATCACCGGTACCCGGGCATCGCGGCTGATGCGTTCGATCAGGCCGCGGCCGCCACGGGGCACGATGACATCGACGAATTCCGGCATGCTGATCAGCGCGCCCACGGCTTCGCGGTCGGTGGTCTCGACCACCTGCACCACTGCCGGCGGCAGGCCGGCCTCGGCCAGGCCCCGCTGGATGCAGGTGGCGATGGCACGGTTGGAATGGATGGCTTCGGAGCCGCCGCGCAGGATGGTGGCGTTGCCCGACTTCAGGCACAGGCTGGCGGCATCGATGGTCACGTTGGGGCGCGACTCGTAGATGATACCGATCACCCCCAGCGGCACGCGCATCTTGCCGACCTGGATCCCCGACGGGCGGTGGCTCATGTCGCGGATGGCGCCGACCGGGTCCGGCAGGCTGGCCACCTGGCGCAGGCCGGTGATCATGCCGTCGATGCGCGCCGGGGTCAGCGCCAGGCGCTCGAGCAGCGCGGGTTCCAGGCCGTTCTTGCGGCCATTGGCCAGGTCCTGTTCGTTGGCTGCGGTGAGCGCGTCGCGGGCCGCGTCGAGAGCGTCGGCGGCGGCCTGCAGGGCGCGGTTCTTCTGCGCGGTGCTGGCACGGCCGATCACCCGCGAGGCCTCACGGGCGGCGCGACCCAGGCGGGTCATGTAGTCAAGAACGGACTCGGTCATGGGTTCGGTGTCTTGGCAAAGGGGAAATCGGCTGATTATAACTGGAGCGCTCGGGTACGCCCAGCGGCGGGTGGCGGATGGTAGAAAATGGCTGCCGCCAATACGTAGGAAAGATGTAACCACCCGTATCGAAACACACCTCAGCGTCATCGCGGGGCAAGCCCGCTCCCACGCCCTACGGGGCATGCAGCCATTTGCGTGGGAGCGGGCTTGCCCCGCGATAGCGTCAACTTGATTCAGCCTCGATTAAGCCATTCATTGCTATCATCCCCGCCTTCACAGCCACGAACCGCCCGTATGTCCGCCCCAGCCCCCTGCCCGGCCCGCGCCCTGCCCGACAGTTTCTTCGATCGCGATGCGCAGACCCTCGCCCGCGACCTGCTGGGCAAGGTCATCCGTCACCGCCAGGGCGACCTCTGGCTGGCGGCGCGCATCATCGAAACCGAGGCCTACTACCTCACCGACAAGGGCAGCCATGCGTCCCTGGGCTTCACCGAGAAGCGCAAGGCGCTGTTCCTCGATGGCGGGCATATCTACATGTACTACGCCCGCGGCGGCGATTCGCTGAATTTCAGCGCCCAGGGCCCGGGCAACGCGGTGCTGATCAAGTCCGCCTACCCCTGGATCGACGCCATCTCCGACGCCAACAGCCTGGCCCGGATGCAACTGAACAACCCCGACACCAGCGGCAACCTGCGCCCGCCCGAGCGCCTGTGCAACGGCCAGACCCTGCTGTGCCGCGCCATGGGCCTGAAGGTACCGCACTGGGATGCCCGGCGCTTCGACCCTGAGCGCCTGTACGTCGAGGACTGCGGCATCGAGGTACCCCGGGTGATCAAGACCACGCGCCTGGGCATTCCCCATGGCCGCGACGAACACCTGCCCTATCGCTTCGTAGACGCCGAATTCGCGCGTTTCTGCACCCGAAACCCGCTGCGGCGCGGCCAGGTCGAAGGGCAAGATTTCTTCATGCTTGAACAAGGAAACTGAACCATGGGCCAATGGCTGGACAGCCTGACCACCTGGCTTGGCGCCAACCCTCAGTGGCTGGGCCTGGCAATCTTCCTCGTGGCCTGCGTCGAATGCCTGGCCATCGCCGGCATCATCGTGCCTGGCACCGTGCTGCTGTTCGCCGTCGCCGTGCTGGCCGGCAGCGGCACCTTCAGCCTGGGCGAAACGCTATTGCTGGGTTTCCTCGGTGGCATGCTCGGCGACGCGATCTCTTATGCCATCGGCAAGTACTTCCACCAGAACATCCGCCGCCTGCCGTTGCTGCGCAGCCACCCGGAGTGGATTGGCAGCGCCGAGGCGTACTTCCAGCGCTATGGTATCGCCAGCCTGCTGGTCGGCCGCTTCATCGGCCCGCTGCGGCCGATGCTGCCGATGGTCGCCGGCATGTTCGATATGCCCCTGCCGCGCTTCATCGCGGTCAGCCTGGTGGCTGGCGCCGGTTGGTCGGTGGCCTACCTGCTGCCCGGCTGGGCCACCGGCGCGGCGATGCGCCTGCCACTGCCGGAAGGCTTCTGGCTGGACGCGGGGATTGTCATGGGCACCCTGGCGGTGCTGATCGGCCTGAGCCTGAGCACCAGCATCCGCGATCAACGCCACGGCACCCGCCTGATCGCCGCCCTCAGCGGCCTGGCGGTAGCAGCGCTGTTCATCGGCTGGCGCTATTTGAGCGAATTCGACCAGGGCGTGATGACCCTGGTGCAGGAGCACCGCAGCCAGGCCATCGACGGCGCCGTGGTGGTGATCACCCGCCTGGGCGACTTCCGTACCCAGTTCTTCCTCGGTGGCTTGCTCACGGGCCTGTTGCTGCTGGCCCGGCAATGGCGCCACGCGCTGTTCGCCGGCGCGACACTGATCGGTACAGCCCTGGCCAACGGCACGCTGAAATGGCTGTTCGCCCGCGCCCGCCCCGAGGTGTTGACCGACCCGCTGACCAGCTACAGCATGCCCAGCGGGCATAGCTCGGCATCGTTCGCCTTCTTCCTGGTGCTGGCAGTGCTGGCCGGGCGCGGCCAGCCGCCGCGCATGCGCCTGACCTGGGTGCTGCTGGGATGCATTCCGGCCCTGGCCATCGCACTGTCGCGGGTATACCTGGGCGCGCACTGGCCAACCGATATCCTCGCCGGCGCGCTGCTGGCATGCTGCGTGTGCGCGCTGAGCCTGACCCTGGTGCAATATCGCCAGCCGCTCACGGCGCTGCCGCAGCGGGTATGGTGGCTGGTATTGCCAGCGTGCATCGCGTTGCTGACGTTCTTTGCCCTGCACGCGCTGCCCAAGGCGTTGCTGCGCTACCAATACTGACGGCCATCCCCGGGCAGCCCGCTCCTACCGAACATCGGAGCGGGCCTGGATGGTTCAGGCGAACAACTCGCCCTGGATCCGTTCCAGCAATGCCTGGATCGCCTCCAGCCTCAACTGCGGCGAGTCGATGGCCAGCAGGTCGAGCTTGTCCTCTTCCACGAACGGCAACAGGTAGGCCAACTGGTTGGCCAACGCCTGTCGCCCGTCGACATCCCGCGGCATGTCCAGCGCCTCGACCATCGGGTGTTCGCCCAGGGCCAGCAGCAGCGCCAGCAGGTCATCGTCCTGCTCCTGCAGCGGCCCATCCGCCAGTTCCGACAGCCACTGCACCTGGCCGACCATCAACTGGTCCTTCTGCACCTCGGTGCGCTCGACACGAAAACGCCGCACGCCCTCTACGCGGATGCCCAGCAGGCCGTTGTCCTGCTGCACGAAGTCGCGGATCAGCGCCTCGCAGCCGACCGACGCCACCACCGGCGCCGCCTTGCCCACCTGCTCGCCTTCCAGGATGCATACCACGCCAAAGCCTTCACCCTGCTTCATGCAACGGCCGATCATGTCCAGGTAGCGCGCCTCGAAGATCTGCAGATCGAGCAGGCAACCGGGGAACAGCACGGTATTGAGGGGAAACAGCGGTAATGTCATGTCGATTCCTCAAGCCACCAGGCTGACCGCCAACGGCAGGAACACCGCCGTGGCCACCCCCATCAGGCTCATCGCCAGCGCGGCGAAGGCGCCGCATTCGTCACTTTCCTGCAAAGCCACCGATGTGCCCACCGCGTGAGCGGTGACGCCCAGCGCCATGCCCCGGGCCGCGGGGCTGAGCACGCCGAAGCGGCTTAGCAGCGCCGGGCCGAAGATCGCACCGATCACCCCGGTGATCAGCACGAACACCGCGGCGAGGGCCGCCACACCACCAATCTGCTCGGCCACCAGCATGGCAATCGGCGAGGTAACCGACTTCGGCGCCATGGTCATCAGGATCATGTGCTCGGCGCCAAACCACCAGCCCAGCGCCAGACACGCCACGGTGGCGAACAGGCCTCCGATTACCAGCGTAGTAAATGTCGGCCAGAACAGCTGGCGGATCCGCCGCAGGTTCAGGTAGAGCGGCACCGCCAAGGCCACGGTGGCCGGGCCCAGGAGGATGTTCATGATCTCGGTGCTCTTGCGGTACTCGGCGTAGTCGATGCCGCAGACAAGCAGGATGCCGATCACCCCCAGCATCGACACCAGCACCGGTTGCAGGAAGATCCAGCGGGTCTTTTCATAACCTGCCAGCACCAGCTGGTAGGCGGCCAAGGTGATGCCGATGCCGAACAGCGGATGGTGGATGACCGCGTCGAGCGCGCCTTGCCAATCGAGGGTCATGGCTGCTCCTCGTGCTTGCCCTGGCGCTGGATGAGTTTCTGCATCAGCACGCCGACGAACACCAAGGTGGTCAGGCAGGAAATCAACAGCGCCCCGACGATGGCCCAGAAGTCCGCCGCGATGTCCCTGGCATAGACCATCACCCCCACCGCCGGCGGCACCAGCAGCAGCGGCAGGTAGCGCAGCAGGCTGCCAGCGGCCTCGTTGAGCGGCTGGCTGACTTCGCCACGAACCATCAGGAACACCAGCAGCAGCAACAGGCCGATGATGGGTCCGGGCAGGATGTGCAGGAACAAATGGTTGATCGCCGTTCCCAGCAACTGGAACAGCACCAGCCAGGTCAGACCACGCAACAGCATAGGGACCTCCGTCAGAACATGGCGGCCATTATAAGCACGCTAAGCAATTGCCTATAAGGCGATATTCGGCGAAAAACGGGCAACTTGACTGAAACGGTGCAGCGTGCTGATCTTGAACATTCGTACCAAATGACAATCTGGAGATGTCGCGATGCCCTATGTACCCGTTACAGAGCTTTCGCAGTACGTTGGCAAGGAGCTGGGCCGTTCCCAATGGCTGAAGATCGACCAAGAACGCATCAATCTGTTCGCCGAAGCCACCGGCGATTTCCAGTTCATCCATGTCGATCCGGTGAAAGCGGCCAAGACCCCGTTCGGCAGCACCATCGCCCATGGCTTCCTTACCCTGTCGCTGATCCCCAAGCTGATGGAAGACATTCTCGTGCTGCCCGAAGGGCTGAAGATGGTGGTCAACTACGGCTTGGACAGTGTGCGTTTCATCCAGCCGGTGAAGGTCGACAGCCAGGTACGACTCAAAGTCGACCTGACCGACGCTACCGAGAAGAAGCCCGGGCAATGGCTGCTCAAGGCCACGGTAACCCTTGAAATCGAAGGCGAAGAGAAGCCGGCCTACATCGCCGAACCACTGTCACTCTGCTTCGTCTGATCACCACACCGCGCCTGGTGCAGACGCACGGGGCGCGCAGCGCCCCAATTCACGGCCTGGCGTATTCTGCGGCATACTCGGCGCATCGTTTTCCCCGGAAGCCGCCATGCGCCCCCTGCTCCCTCTCACCCTGATCCTGCTGCTCGCCGCCTGTGGCGAAGGCGAATCCCTGTCTCCGCCGGACGCGCGCCTGCCCGATGGCGGTCGCTACCGTGGTCAGGTGGTGAACGGCCTGCTGCAGGGCGAGGGGCGTATCGACTACCCCAACGGCAGCTGGTACGCCGGCAACTTCAAGGATGGCCAGTGGCACGGCCAAGGTGAATGGCATGGCAGCAACGGCGAGGTCTACCGTGGACAGTTCAGTGAAGGCCTGTTCCAGGGCCTGGGCGACCTGACCACGCCCGGCAGCCACTACGCCGGCACCTTCAAGCATGGCCGCCGGGATGGCGAAGGCACCCTCAAGCAACACGACCAGACCTACCGCGGCCAGTTCAAGGACGACCAGTACGAAGGCGCGGGGCAGTTGGAGCTGGCTGACGGCAGCCGCTACCAGGGCCTGTTCGCCAAGGGCAAGCCGAACGGTGCCGGGGTACGCAGCGATGCCAGCGGCAACCAGTTCAGCGGCCACTTCATCGAGGGCCAACTACAGGGTGCCGGCACCTACGACAGCGCCGACGGCGAACAGTACATCGGCGAGTTCAAGGACAATCGCCTCGAGGGCCGTGGCCGCTACGAGAGCGCCGAAGGCGACGTCTGGATCGGCGACTTCAAGGACGGATCGCTGACCGGCCAGGGCGAACTGCTGGGCAGCGATGGCAGCCGCTACAAGGGTGGCTTCCGTGACTGGCGCTTCGCTGGCACCGGCACCTTGCAACTGGCCGACGGTAGCCAGTATGTCGGCGGTTTCGCCGACGATGCCTACCACGGGCGTGGCAAGCTGACCCACCCGGATGGTCGCAGCGAAGCCGGCACCTGGGTCAACGGCGTGCGCGTGCGCGACGCCCAGGGCAAGCTTTTGCCCGACCCGCTCGACCTTGCCCTGCTCAACCAGGGCAAGCTGCTGGCCGACGCCCTGGCCAAGGTGCCGGCGTCGATCCCGCCGGTGCAGCTGTACAGCCTGGTGGTGGCCGGCGACGGCCAGCAGAGCGTGTTCCTGCGCGAAGCCGACTATGTCAGCAACATGCTCAAGGTGCGTTTCGGCGCCCATGGCCAGGTCACCCTGGTCAACCACCGCGACCACCTGGCCGATCGGCCCATGGCCACCCGCGAGAACCTCACCCGCGCCGCCCGCACCCTGGCCGAGCGCAGCGGCCCCGAGGACCTGGTGTTCATCTACCTGACCAGCCATGGCAGCCACGATCACCAACTGGTGCTCGACCAGCCACGCCTGCAACTGGCCGATTTGTCCGCCGACGAGCTGGCCAGCGCCCTTGCCCCGCTGAAGGACCGCGACAAGGTGATCGTCATCTCCGCCTGCTATTCCGGTGGCTACATCGCCCCGCTCAAGGACGACCGCACCCTGGTCATGACCGCCGCCCGGCCTGACCGGGTGTCATTCGGCTGTTCGGAAGAGGCCGACTTCACCTACTTCGGCGACGCCCTGTTCGCCCAGGCGTTGAACCAGACCGACGATCTGAAACAGGCGTTTGAACTGGCGCGGCAAAGCGTTGCCGAACGAGAACGAAGGGAAGGTTTCGAAGCCTCTGAGCCGCAGCTCTGGGCGCCGCCGGCGGTGATCAGCCACTGGCAGCGTCTGCGCCGCCAACAAGCCGAGCACGCCCTGCGCAATGAAGCCCAGCCAGCTTCGGGGGATCAGGCAAAAAACCCTGGTGCCCACTAAGCTGTGTAGTAACGAGGGAGAGACACCATGTACCTGACGCCTCAGCATGTCCTGCTTGCCGGTGCCACGGGTCTGACAGGTGAACACCTGCTCGACCGCCTGCTCAACGAGCCCACCATCAGCCGCGTGCTGGCGCCCACGCGCCGCCCGCTGGCCGAGCACCCGCACCTGGAAAACCCGGTGGGTGACCCGGCCATGTTTCTCCCGCAACTGGCCGGCCGTGTCGACATCGCCTTCTGCTGCCTGGGCACCACGCTAAAGCAGGCCGGTTCCGAGACGGCCTTCCGCGCTGTGGACCTGGACATGGTCGTGGCCTTCAGCAAACGCGCCCGGGAGTTGGGCGCCCGCCATCTGCTGGTGATCAGCGCCCTGGGCGCCGATCCGAAGTCGTCGATCTTCTACAACCGGGTCAAGGGCGAGATGGAGGAAGCCCTAAAGCAGCAGGATTGGCCGCAATTGACCATCGTGCGGCCTTCACTGTTGCTGGGCGAGCGGATCGAGCCACGGCTGGGTGAGCGCATGGCCGCACCGTTCGCCCGCCTGATACCGGGCAAGTACCGCGGCATCGAGGCTTGCACCCTGGCCCGGGCGCTTTGGCGCCTGGCGTTGGAGGAGGAGGACGGGATTCGCGTGGTCGAGTCGGACGAGTTGCGCAAGCTGGGGAAGAAATAGTCAATCCTGAGCCGCCCCAATCGCCGGCAAGCCGGCTCCCACAAGTGATTGCGTAACCCTGTGGGAGCCGGCTTGCCGGCGATTGGGCTGCGCAGTAGCCCTTGGTTATCAAAGACCGCCCGTGGCGTTGAACCCCACCCCCGCCGCTGTCAGCAACGACAACGGCAGCAGCAGCGTATCGAGCAACGCGCTCCCAGGCAGGTCCAGCCCCGGATAGGCCGGCGCCTCGGCCCCGAACCGGTCCTCTGGGCAGCACCCGCCATTGATCACGTACAGGTCAAGCCGTGTCCCGGCATACACCACCGGCGCCCCGGGCTTGTTGGCATCCAGGGTGCGCACCGTGGCGCAGCCACCGAGCTGGGCCAGCATCAGCAGCCCCAGCACCAGCCGCCTCAATCATCGACCCCATGATGATGCTCGCCCCAGCGCGGCAGCATGTCCTGCGGGATATTCAGCAGGTTCAGGATGCGTGCCACGACGAAGTCGACCAGGTCGTCGATGGTCTGCGGCTGGTGGTAGAAGCCCGGCGCCGCCGGCAGGATCACCGCACCCATCTGCGACAGCTTGAGCATGTTCTCCAGGTGGATGGTCGAGAATGGTGCCTCGCGCGGAACCAGGATCAACTGACGACGTTCCTTGAGAGTCACGTCGGCCGCCCGCTCGATCAGGTTGTTGCAGGCACCGGTGGCAATCGCCGACAGGGTGCCGGTGGAACACGGCACCACCACCATCGCCGCCGGCGCGCCGGAGCCCGAAGCCACCGGCGACATCCAGTCCTCCTTGCCATACACGCGGATCTGCCCGTCGGCCGCGCCGGTGTACTCGGTCAGGAACGCCTGCATGGCCTGGGGCTTGGCTGGCAACACCACGTCGGTCTCTGTAGCCATCACTAGTTGCGCGGCCTTTGAGATGAGGAAATGCACCTCGCGGTCCTCGCGCACCAGGCAATCGAGCAGGCGCAGGCCATACTGCGCCCCGGAGGCGCCGGTCATGGCCAGGGTGATGCGTTCCGGTCCGCTCACTTCAGCGCCTCGGCCAGCTTGCCGTGCAGGCCGCCGAAGCCGCCGTTGCTCATGATCACCACATGGGTGCCCGGGCGGGCCTGGCCCTTGATGCGCTCGATGATCGCCTCGAGGCTGTCGGCCACTACGCTCGGCACCTTGCACTGCGCGGCGGTGCCGGCCAGGTCCCAGCCCAGGTTGGGCGGTGCGTACCAGATCACCTGGTCGGCGTCGTTGACGCTTTCCGGCAGGCCGTCGCGGTGCGCGCCCAGCTTCATGGAGTTGGAGCGCGGCTCGATCACCGCAATCACCGGAGCCTCGCCTACGCGCTTGCGCAGGCCATCGAGGGTAGTGGCGATGGCGGTCGGGTGGTGGGCGAAGTCGTCGTAGATGGTCACGCCGTTAACCTCGGCAACCAGCTCCATACGGCGCTTGACGCTCTTGAATGCGCTCAGGCCTTCGATACCCATGGCCGGTGCGACGCCGACATGGCGGGCAGCGGCCAGGGTGGCCAGGGCGTTGGCGACGTTGTGCTGGCCGGTCAGCGCCCAATCGACCACGCCCTGCGTCTGGCCTTCGAACAGCACTTCGAAGCGCGAGCCATCGGCGCTGAGCAGGCGCGCCTGCCACTGGCCACCCTCGCCCGTGGTCTGCACCGGGGTCCAGCAGCCCATGCCGATGACGCGCTCCAGCGCCTGCTCGGTGGTCGGGTGAATGACCAGGCCCTCACTGGGAATGGTGCGAACCAAGTGGTGAAACTGCCGCTCGATGGACGCCAAGTCGGGGAAGATGTCCGCGTGATCGAACTCGAGATTGTTGAGGATCGCGGTACGCGGATGGTAGTGCACGAACTTGGAGCGCTTGTCGAAGAAAGCGCTGTCGTATTCGTCGGCCTCGACCACGAAGAACGGCGTATCGCCCAGGCGCGCCGACACCGAGAAGTTCTGCGGCACGCCGCCGATCAGGAAGCCCGGGCTCATGCCGGCGTGTTCCAGCACCCAGGCCAGCATGCTGCTGGTGGTGGTCTTGCCATGGGTGCCGGCCACGGCCAGTACCCAGCGGCCCTGCAGCACATGGTCGGCCAGCCACTGCGGGCCCGATACGTACGGCAGGCCCTTGTTCAGCACGTACTCCACCGCCGGGTTGCCCCGCGACATGGCGTTGCCAACCACCACCAGGTCGGGTGCTGGCTCCAGCTGGGCCGGGTCGTAGCCTTGGGTCAGCTCGATGCCCTGGGCCTCGAGCTGGGTGCTCATCGGCGGATACACGTTGGCGTCGGAGCCGGTGACGCGGTGGCCAAGGTCCTTGGCCAGCACCGCCAGCGAACCCATGAAAGTGCCACAAATACCGAGAATATGAATATGCATTATCGACCTCGCAAAACGTCGAGGCAGGGTAGCCCAGGGCGAGGGAAATCGCACCCGCTGTTTCGCTCAGCAGGCCTTGGCTATGCCATGTTTGCGCAGTTTTCGATACAAGGTATTGCGGCTGATGCCCAGGTGCTCGGCGACGTGGGTCATGTGCCAGTGGTTTGCCTCCAGGGCGCTGAGCAAGGCCTGGCGCTCGGCACTTTCGAGGGCGTGGGAGCGGGCTTGCCCCGCGATGGCGTCGGCAGTGCCACCGGTGTTGTCTGGTCGTGCGCCGTCGCGGGGCAAGTCGCATCGGCGCACCGCCGCTCCCACGTTGCGCACCACCAGCGGGAGATCCCGATACTCGACTCGCCCCTCCTCGCACAACGCCACCACGGTTCGCAGCACATTCCTCATTTGCCGCACGTTCCCCGGCCAGGCAAAATCCAGCAGCGCCTGCCGTGCCTTCGGTTCGATTTCGATGACCTGCCCTTCGGCCTCCTGGGCCAGCAGGAAATCCAGCAACTGTACCTTGTCGCTACGCTCGCGCAACGCCGGCAAGGCTACTTCCAGGCCATTGAGCCGATAATAAAGGTCTTCGCGGAACCCGCCTTGCGCCACTCGCTCCAGCAGGTCACGGTGGGTGGCGCTGATGATCCGCACATCCACCGCCTGCGGCTCACCACCGATCGGCACTACCTGGCGCTCTTCCAGTACCCGCAGCAAGCGAGTCTGCAGCGCCAACGGCATGTCGCCGATCTCGTCCAGCAGCAAGGTGCCGCCATCGGCCTGCAGCAGCTTGCCGCGCATGCCTTCCTTGCGCGCACCGGTGAAACTGCCGCCGCGATAGCCGAACAGCTCGCTCTCGATCAGGCTCTCCGGAATCGATGCGCAGTTGATCGCCACGAACGGCTTGTCATGGCGTGCGCTGGCCTGGTGCACCGCCTGGGCAAAAGCTTCCTTGCCGCAACCGGTTTCGCCGCGCAACAGCAGCGGCACGTCACGTTCGAACACCCGCACGGCGCGGCGAAAGTCCTCGCGCAAGGCCGGATCGAGCAGGCAGATGCCCGGCGCAGCGGTCTGGGGCAAGGCCACCGGCACCGACCACACCGGTGCCCGCGCCTGGCCGCGCAGGCTGGCGAATACCTGGCGACCGTCGCGGGTATACAGCGGCCACGCGCTGCTGCCCTGGGGCGTGGCGCGGCTGAACAATTCGTCGTGGCTGCAGGCGAAGAACCTGTCCAATGGCTTGCCCAGCACTCCACCACGGATGGTCCCCAGCAGGTTCAACGCGCTCTGGTTGGCGGCGCAGATCCGCCCGTCGCCATCGAAGGCCAGCAGGCCCTCGCTGAACAGCCCGACCGACTCGGCCTGCAGGTGGAAACGCAGCAGCCATTGCTGCTCGAAGTGGCGCAGGAAGTAGCAGCTCTCGATCATCTTCGCCGACAGGTTGACCAGCGCCATGGTGTGGAACTGGCTCTGGCGCGAGACATCGGGCCGCGCCGACGACACATCGAGTACCGCCAGCAACTCGCCGTGTGGGTCGAATACCGGGCTGGCCGAGCAGGTCAGCCCTGTATGGCGGCCACGGAAGTGCTCGTCCTGGTGAATGGTCAGGGCTTGGCGCTCGACCAGGCAGGTACCGATACCGTTGGTGCCCTCGCGGGCCTCGCTCCAGTCGGCGCCGAGCCACAACCCGGCACGCTCGAAGATGCGCCGCTCGCTGGGCGCGGTGACGCAGTTGAGGATCACCCCACGAGCATCGGTCAGCAGCACCGCGTGCCCGGCACCGGACAACTGCTGGTGCAGGCTGTTCATCTCGTTGTCGGCGATCTGCAGCACCTGGCGCAGGCGCTCGCGGCTCTCCAGCAGGCGGCCGTGTTCGAGCACCACCGGTGCCTGGACCCGCGCGGGGTCGAGGTGGTAGTCCTCCAGGCAACGCAGCCAGGAGCGGGCGATGGACGGGTCGCTGCCCGGCCCGCTGGTCTGGCCTTGGGCGACCGTGAGCACTTGCTGGGCATGGCGGCTGAACGGATTGCTCTGCATTTCTTGTTGTTCTCCGCAGATAGAGCGTGCCGTCAGCATCCTCCAGGCGTGGACGCTTTGCAACGTTGCACCGACCCTGCGGTCACGACCTGTGTCGCAAAGGGTACAAAGTGTCACCCTGGCCGTGCCGAGGCTGGCACAGGTCATTTCGATAGCAGCGCCGCCCTTGACCCAAGTCATTGATACACAAGGGCCTCCAGGCGCTGGCCCGACCTTTGCTCTACGCTTGGTAACTCCGCAACAATCACAAAGACCAGGAGACACATCATGCGTTATGCACATCCCGGCACCGAAGGCGCGAAGGTCAACTTCAAGAGCCGCTACGGCAACTACATCGGTGGTGAGTTCGTGGCGCCGGTGAAGGGGCAGTATTTCGAGAACACCTCCCCGGTCAACGGCAAGCTGATCGCCGAGTTCCCCCGCTCCACCGCCGAAGACATCGAAAAGGCCCTCGACGCGGCCCACGCTGCCGCCGATGCCTGGGGCCGCACTTCGGTGCAGGACCGTTCCAACGTGCTGCTGCGCATCGCCGACCGCATCGAACAGAACCTCGAGCTGCTGGCCATCACCGAAACCTGGGACAACGGCAAGCCGATCCGCGAGACCCTCAACGCCGACATCCCACTGGCGGTCGATCACTTCCGCTACTTCGCCGGCTGCATCCGCGCCCAGGAAGGCGGCGCCGCCGAGATCAACGAAAACACCGTGGCCTATCACATCCATGAGCCGCTGGGCGTGGTCGGGCAGATCATCCCGTGGAACTTCCCGCTGCTGATGGCCGCCTGGAAGCTTGCCCCGGCCCTCGCTGCCGGCAACTGCGTGGTGCTCAAGCCCGCCGAGCAGACCCCGCTGGGTATCACCGTGCTGATGGAACTGATCGGCGACCTGCTGCCCAAGGGCGTGCTCAACGTAGTGCAAGGCTACGGCCGTGAAGCGGGCGAAGCCTTGGCCACCAGCAAGCGCATCGCCAAGATCGCCTTCACCGGCTCCACTCCGGTCGGCGCGCACATCATGAAATGCGCCGCCGAGAACATCATCCCCTCCACCGTCGAACTGGGCGGCAAGTCGCCGAACGTGTACTTCGAGGACATCATGCAGGCCGAGCCGAGCTTCATCGACAAGGCGGCCGAAGGCATGGTGCTGGCGTTCTTCAACCAGGGCGAGGTGTGCACCTGCCCTTCGCGTGCCCTGGTGCAGGAATCGATCTACCCGCAGTTCATGGAAGTGGTGATGAAGAAGGTGCTGCAGATCAAGCGCGGCGACCCGCTGGACACCGACACCATGGTCGGCGCCCAGGCCTCGCAGCAGCAGTTCGAGAAGATCCAGTCCTATCTCAAGATCGCCCAGGAAGAGGGCGCCGAGCTGCTGACCGGCGGCAAGGTGGAGCAACTCGAAGGCGCGCTGGCCAGCGGTTACTACATCCAGCCGACCCTGCTCAAAGGCAACAACAAGATGCGCGTGTTCCAGGAGGAGATCTTCGGCCCAGTGGTCAGCGTCACCACCTTCAAGGACGAGGCCGAGGCCCTGGCGATTGCCAACGACACCGAGTTCGGCCTGGGCGCCGGCGTTTGGACCCGCGACATCAACCGCGCCTATCGCATGGGTCGCGGCATCAAGGCCGGCCGCGTATGGACCAACTGCTACCACCTGTACCCGGCGCATGCCGCGTTCGGTGGCTACAAGAAGTCCGGTGTCGGCCGTGAAACCCACAAGATGATGCTCGACCACTACCAGCAGACCAAGAACCTGCTGGTGAGCTACGACATCAACCCGCTGGGCTTCTTCTAGATCGTGGATTAGGGCTGCTTTGCAGCCCTTTCGCCGCGGTTCGTCGCCACGACAAGCCGGCTCCCACAGGGACTGCGCATTGCTCTGTGGGAGCTGGCTTTGCCAGCGATGAAGCAACCACCGTTATCAGGCCATTTGCGGTTGCCGTGCAGCACCTGCTCTGGCTCGCTTCCTGCAGTACCTATCACCATCGGCCCGGAACCCTTCCGGCCACCAAGAAGAAAAACAGGTGAATCCATGCCAAGCGATCATTCCGCCGGCGCGCCGGCAAGCTCCTCCGTCGACTTCGAAAAGGTCGGCTCGGACTATTTCCAGCAACGTGAACTGAAGAAAGGCGCCGCCGGCTGGGTCCTGCTGGTGGGCCTGGGCGTGGCCTATGTGATCTCCGGCGACTACGCCGGCTGGAACTTCGGCCTGGCACAAGGCGGCTGGGGCGGCATGTTCCTCGCCACCCTGCTGATGGCCACCATGTACCTGTGCATGTGCTTTTCTCTGGCGGAACTGTCGTCGATGATCCCCACCGCCGGCGGCGGCTACGGCTTCGCCCGCAGCGCCTTCGGCCCCTGGGGCGGCTTCCTCACCGGCACGGCGATCCTCATCGAGTACGCCATCGCGCCCGCAGCCATCGCCGTGTTCATCGGTGCCTACTGCCAGTCGCTGTTCGGTATCGGCGGCTGGATGATCTACCTGGCCTTCTACATCGTGTTCATCGGCATCCACATCTTCGGGGTCGGCGAGGCGCTGAAGCTGATGTTCATCATCACCGCAGTCGCCGCCATCGCCCTGGCCGTATTCCTGATCGGCATGGTGCCGCATTTCGATGCAGCGAACCTGTTCGACATCGCCAAGACCGACGCCGTCGGTGCCAGCAGCTTCCTGCCGTTCGGCTATGTCGGGGTCTGGGCGGCGATCCCCTATGCGATCTGGTTCTTCCTCGCGGTCGAAGGCGTGCCACTGGCCGCCGAAGAGACCAAGAACCCTAAGCGTGACCTGCCCCGTGGCCTGATCGGCGCGATGCTGGTGCTGCTGGCCTTCGCCTTGCTGATCCTGGTGGTCGGCCCCGGTGGCGCCGGTTCCGAAGCCCTCAAGGCCTCGGGCAACCCGCTGGTCGAGGCGCTGTCGAAGGCCTACGGCGGTTCGACCTGGATGGGCGGCTTCGTCAACCTGGTGGGCCTGGCCGGCCTGATCGCCAGTTTCTTCTCGATCATCTATGCCTATTCGCGGCAGATCTTCGCCCTTTCCCGCGCGGGCTACCTGCCACGCAAGCTGTCCGAAACCAACAAGAGCAAGGCCCCAGTGCTGGCCCTGGTGATCCCCGGGATCATCGGCTTCGCCCTGTCGCTGACCGGCCAGGGCGACCTGCTGATCCTGGTGGCGGTGTTCGGCGCCACGCTGTCCTACGTGCTGATGATGGCCGCGCACATTACCCTGCGTATCCGTCGCCCTAAAATGGAGCGTCCGTACCGCACCCCCGGCGGCATCTTCACTTCGAGCGTGGCCCTGGTGCTGGCCTGCATCGCCGTGGTCGCCGGTTTCCTGGTCGACCCCCGGGTGGTGATTGGCGCCGCGGTGATCTATGCAGTATTAATTGCCTACTTTGCGTTCTACAGCCGCCACCACCTGGTGGCCGGTACACCGGAAGAGGAATTCGCCGCGATCCAGAAGGCCGAAGAGGCCCTGCACTGATTGCCGACTTGCGCCGCAGGCCAGTCCTGCGGCGCCCTGGAGATTCTGTATGGCAAGTTTCACGCATACCGTGGGCCACCAGGTCTACCGCTTCGACAGCCTCAAGGACGTGATGGCCAAGGCCAGCCCGGCACGCTCGGGCGACTACCTGGCCGGCGTCGCCGCCAGTAACGACGGCGAGCGGGTGGCCGCGCAGATGGCCCTGGCCAACATCCCGCTCAAGCATTTTCTCAGCGAAGCGCTGATCCCCTACGAACAGGACGAAGTCACCCGCCTGATCATCGACACCCACGACACCGCAGCCTTCGCCACGGTCAGCCACCTGACCGTCGGCGGCTTGCGCGACTGGCTGCTCAGCGACCAGGCCGACGAACACAGCCTCAGGGCCCTGGCCCCTGGCTTGACGCCGGAAATGGCCGCCGCGGTGTCGAAGATCATGCGCGTGCAGGACCTGGTGCTGGTGGCGCAGAAGATCCGCGTGGTCACCGCGTTCCGCGGCACCATGGGGCTGCGCGGGCGGCTGTCGACCCGCCTGCAGCCCAACCACCCCACCGACGAGCCGGCCGGTATCGCCGCGAGCATTCTCGACGGCCTGCTGTACGGCAACGGCGATGCGATGATCGGCATCAACCCGGCCACCGACAGCATCGCCTCGATCTGCGCGCTGCTGGAAATGCTCGACGCCATCATCCAACGTTACGACATCCCCACCCAGTCGTGCGTGCTGACCCACGTCACCACCTCGATCGAGGCGATCAACCGCGGTGTGCCGCTGGACCTGGTGTTCCAGTCCATCGCCGGCACCGAGGCGGCCAACGCCGGCTTCGGCATCAATCTCAACGTGCTGCAGGAAGGCTACGAGGCCGGCCTGTCACTCAAGCGCGGCACGGTCGGGCAGAACCTGATGTACTTCGAGACCGGCCAAGGCAGCGCCCTGTCGGCCAACGCCCACCACGGTGTCGACCAGCAGACCTGCGAAACCCGCGCCTACGCCGTGGCCCGCCACTTCAAGCCGTTCCTGGTCAACACCGTGGTTGGCTTCATCGGCCCTGAGTACCTGTACAACGGCAAGCAGATCATCCGCGCCGGCCTCGAGGACCACTTCTGCGGCAAGCTGCTGGGCGTGCCGATGGGCTGCGACATCTGCTACACCAACCACGCCGAAGCCGACCAGGACGACATGGACACCCTGCTGACCCTGCTGGGCGTGGCCGGGATCAATTTCATCATGGGCATCCCCGGCTCCGACGACGTCATGCTCAACTACCAGACCACCTCGTTCCACGACGCGCTCTATGCCCGCCAGACCCTGGGCCTCAAGCCCGGGCCGGAATTCGAGGCGTGGCTGGAACGTACCGGTATCTTCACCCAGGCCGATGGCCGCATCCGCTTCGGCGACAACCTGCCGGCGGCCTTCCGCCAGGCCCTGGCGCAGCTGGCCTAGAGGTGAGCATGGAACGACACACCCCCACCCCCGACAACCCCTGGCTGGCCCTGCGTAACCTGACACCGGCACGCATCGCCCTGGGCCGCACCGGCATCAGCCTGCCGACCGGCGCCCAGCTGGACTTCCAGTTCGCCCATGCCCAGGCCCGTGACGCCGTGCACCTGCCCTTCGACCATGTCGGCCTGCGCCAGCAACTCAGCGACCGCGGGCGCGACAGCCTGCTGCTGCACAGCGCCGCCAGCGACCGCCACCAGTACCTGCAACGCCCGGACCTGGGCCGGCGCCTGCACGAGGACTCGGCCCAGTGCCTGCGCGAGCACGCCCAAGCCAACCCCGGCGGCGTCGACCTGGCGATCGTCGTGGCCGATGGCCTGTCGGCGCTGGCCGTGCACCGCCACACCCTGCCCTTCCTGAGCCGCTTCGAGGAACAGGCCGCCGCCGATGGCTGGAGCAGCGCCCCGGTGATCCTGGTGGAGCAAGGCCGGGTCGCAGTGGCCGACGAAGTGGGTGAGCTGCTCGGCGCGCGCATGACGGTGATGCTGATCGGCGAACGCCCAGGCCTGAGTTCACCCGACAGCCTGGGCCTGTACTTCACCTACGCGCCGAAGGTCGGCCTGACCGACGCCTACCGCAACTGCATCTCCAATGTGCGCCTCGAAGGCCTGAGCTACGGCATGGCCGCTCATCGCCTGCTGTACCTGATGCGCGAGGCCTGCAGGCGCCAGCTGTCGGGGGTGAATCTGAAGGACGAAGCCGAGGTCCATAGTATCGACAGCGAAGATTCTGCCGGGAAAAGCGGAAACTTCCTGCTCGGTGAAGGGTAAAAAACATGTCACCGAAGGCGGATTGCGCTTCTAGCCTGCTTTAGGCAGCATGCCAGTGGACGCTGCTGGCAATCCGCCGTATTCCCAATGGACTCAGAGGCCCGCCCATGCGCATCATCCAGGCAACCTTGGAACACCTCGACCTGCTCACCCCGCTGTTCGTGAAATACCGCGAGTTCTATGGGCAACTGCCTTACCCGGACAGTTCGCGGGCCTTCCTTGAGAAGCGCCTCAAGCGCAAGGAGTCGATCATCTACCTGGCCCTGCCGGATGATGGCGATGACCGCCTGATGGGCTTCTGCCAGCTCTACCCGAGCTTCTCGTCGCTGTCGCTCAAGCGCGTGTGGATCCTCAACGATATCTACGTCGCCGAAGACTCGCGGCGCATGCTGGTGGCAGACAACCTGATGCGCGAGGCCAAGAAGATGGCCAAGAAATCCAACGCCGTGCGCATGCGCGTGTCCACCAGCAGCGACAACGAAGTGGCTCAGAAGACCTACGAATCCATGGGCTTTCGCAAAGACACCGAGTTCGAGAACTACATCCTGCCGATCAGCCAGGATTGAGCAAGCCACGTACCCGGGAGCGGGCCTGTAGCGCGGTTGCCGCGATGGCCCCAGCGCGGGGCAAGCCCGCTCCCATGGACACGAACGCGATCCCACAGTCGTAACCCCTCGCTACAAACTCTCCGGGCACGATCTGGACTTCGCCGTATAATCCCCCTCCTGTCATGTGCGAAAAGTTACCGGCACAACCGGTAAACCCTCCCCAACCATGGCGCTGTCCGTCATCGCGTGCCCGTGGAAGCGGGTCAAGAACACAGGTGCTGTACATGGATTTCAACCCGCTGGACCTCATCCTGCATCTCGATGCCTACCTCGATCTGCTGGTCAACAACTACGGTCCCTGGATCTACGCCATCCTTTTCGCCGTGATCTTCTGCGAGACCGGCCTGGTGGTCATGCCGTTCCTGCCGGGTGACTCGCTGCTGTTCATCGCCGGCGCCGTGGCCGCCGGTGGGGGGATGGACCCGGCGCTGCTGGCCGGCCTGCTGATGGCCGCGGCGATTCTCGGCGACAGCACCAACTACGTGATCGGGCGCACGGCGGGCGAACGCCTGTTCCGCAACCCCAACTCGAAGATCTTCCGCAAGGACTACCTGCAGCGCACCCACGTCTTCTACGAGCGCCATGGCGGCAAGACCGTCACCCTGGCGCGCTTCCTGCCGATCCTGCGTACCTTCGCGCCGTTCGTCGCCGGTATCGCCCACATGCACTACCCGCGCTTCCTGGCCTTCAGCGTCGCTGGCTCGCTGCTGTGGGTGGGCGGCCTGGTGACCCTGGGCTACTTCTTCGGCAACGTGCCGTTCATCAAGCAGCACCTGTCGCTGATGGTGGTGGCGATCATCCTGCTGTCGCTGGTGCCGATGATCCTCGGCCTGCTGCGCGGCCGCTTCGGCCGCACGGCCAAGGCCCACTGACCTGGGCATGTGGTCGTTCAGCGCCTGGCGGCGCCGGCGCACCCTGGCCCGCTATCCGGTCGACCCACAGCTGTGGCAGGTGATCCGCGATCGCCTGCCTCTGCTCGACGGCATCAGCGACGAAGAAGACCGCTGGTTGCGTGACGCCTGCGTGCTGTTCCTGCACGACAAGCACCTGACCACCCTGCCCGGCGTCGAGCTGGACGACGAGCAGCGCCTGTTCCTCGCCGCCCAGGCCCAGTTACCGCTGCTGCACCTGGGCGAACTGAACTGGTACCAGGGCTTCCACGAGATCATCCTCTACCCGGACGACTTCAAGAGCCCCCAGCGCCACCGCGACAGCAGCGGGGTCGAGCATGTCTGGGACGCCGAGCACAGCGGCGAAGCCTGGCAGCAGGGGCCGGTGATCCTCGCCTGGCCCGGCGTCCTGAGCAGCGGCGGCTGGGAGGCCTACAACCTGGTCATCCACGAACTGGCGCACAAGCTGGACATGCTCAATGGCGATGCCAACGGCCTGCCACCCTTGCACAACGGCATGCGCGTGGAGGACTGGGCCCAAGCCATGCAGCAGGCCTACGACGAGCTGAACCGCCAGCTCGACGCCAACCCCGACGCCGAAACGGCCATCGACCCCTACGCCGCGGAAAACCCGGCCGAGTTCTTCGCCGTCACCAGCGAATACTTCTTCAGCGCGCCCGACCTGCTGCATGAGGCCTACCCGAGGGTCTACCAGCAGCTGTCGCTGTTCTACCGCCAGGATCCGCTGAGCCGCCTGGCACGTCTGCAGGCCGAGCACCCGGACTATCGCGCCAGCCACGGCTGAAAGCCGCACATCAGGCCGGGCGTGGCACCCACTGTGGGAATGTGCCTATAATCGCCGCCACTTTTTTGATCAAACACGGGGGCATTGCCCAATGAGCTACAGCAAGATTCCAGCCGGCAAAGACCTGCCGAACGACATCTACGTCGCCATCGAGATCCCGGCCAACCACGCGCCGATCAAGTACGAGATCGACAAGGACAGCGACACCCTGTTCGTCGACCGTTTCATGGCCACCCCGATGTTCTACCCGGCCAACTACGGCTTCATCCCCAACACCCTGGCCGACGACGGTGATCCGCTGGACGTGCTGGTCGTGACCCCGTACCCGGTCGCCCCAGGCTCGGTGATCCGCGCCCGTCCGGTTGGCGTGCTGAACATGACCGACGACGGCGGCGGCGACGCCAAGGTCATCGCCGTTCCTCACGACAAGCTGTCGCAGCTGTATGTCGACGTGAAGGAATACACCGACCTGCCTGCCCTGCTGATCCAGCAGATCGAGCACTTCTTCGCGAACTACAAGGATCTCGAGAAGGGCAAGTGGGTCAAGATCGAAGGCTGGGACGGCGCCGACGCCGCCCGCGCCGCGATCACCAAGTCGGTCGCAGCCTACAAGGGCTGAACCTGACACGAAGAAAACCCTGCTCCGGCAGGGTTTTTTTATGGCCGCCGTCAGCCACCCGGCAGCGGGCCTGAGGCAGCGTGTTGGCCCTGCAATTGGGCACCATATCGAATCTTCCTACCCGATCCTCAGCCCCTGCCTACAAACCGCCACATTTCCTACAAATGCCCTCGACATCGGGTTGATTTCCACACCGTTCGACCGGAGATAGACTCGCCGTCATGAAAACATCCGGTGACCGTCTCAAAGCCCTCCTGCTGGAGTGCAACCTGACCCCTTCCGACTTTGCCGCGCAACGCAAGGTCACGCCGCAGCACGTCAACAACTGGTTCAAACGCGGCGTGCCCCAGGCCAGGCTCGACGAACTCGCCGACCTGTTCTGCGTGCGCAGGCGCTGGCTGCGCAGTGGCGAGGGCCCGAAGCATCCGACACCGCTCGCACCCGCCCGCTGCGTGCCCCGGGGCATTGCACCGCCACCGCCGCTGCAGGGCCTGGACACAGGCATGGCGCACCTGCCCCTGCATCACCTGCAGCAGGGCAGCCTGCAGGCGCTGCCGGGGCATTACCAGCCGGTTCCCCGCCGAGCCCTGGACGCCTTGCAGGTGTCGACGGAAAAAGCCATCTGCCTCGGTATGCCCGGCAACAACATGCTGCCCCTGCTGCCGGAGGGCACCCTGCTAGCCGTCGACCGCAGCTTCACCCGGGTGGTCGAAGGCGAATGCTACGCACTGCTGCACAATGGCCGCCTGCGGGTACACCATCTCACCCTGGGCCAGAACGGCACGCTGTGCCTGCACAGCCATGACCGCCTCAACCACCCCTGCGAACGCTACACGGCCTATCAACGCCGCGTGCAGAAGGTGGAAATCCTCGGCTGGGTGTTCTGGTGGTCGTGCCTGCGCCCTGCGCGCCCAGGCTGAAACACCTCGCACCACTTTTTGCTGGGCAGGGGCCACACACACGGGTATGCTACGCGGCACATCATGCCCCCTGATGGTGCAAGCCGCATTCCAGAGGGCCTGGCGACGCCTCACACAGACGTCCGCCATCTTTTTCAGGCCATGTTGCCAACCGTTTAAGGCGGTTGCGGCTTATCAAAAATGAGCCAAGACCGTCCCCGAGAAGCCGGCCACAAGCCGGCTTTTTAATTCCTGTCGATTTCTCCAAGGTGGCTCGCCCCGACGTCGCTCCTTCCGACGCCGGCTATCTGCTGCGGCAGGCTGCTCAACACCGGCCGGAACAGCATGTGCGACCGGTACCCGCCCCCCAGACTGCGCTCGGCCATGCCTTCGGCACTCGGTACCGCGCCGCCATGCAAAGCCATGAACATCGACACGACCTCACGCACATGCGCTTCGGCGTGCTCTCCCTGCAGCGGTGCACACAGGCCAATCAATACACGAAAATAGTCATCACCCTTGAGCAGGCAGAAGAAGCGTTTCGCCGACGTCTGCGCATCCTCGACGCGCAGACGGCCTGCAAGCGAAGCACGCATCAGCAACTTGGTCATCTCCTTGAGCATGTGCTGTGCACCCGCCTCGTAGAACATGCAGGCCAGCTTCGGCTCCTGGCGGGCCATCGCCACGATGATGCGTTGCAGCGCGACCGCCTCGCTGCTGCAGATCAGGTCCAGGTACTTGCCACCGATCTTGAGCAGAACCGACTCGATGCTGGCATGCGGCGAAAACTCGAACAGCCGCTCTGGCAGCTGTTCGTCGCACTTGGCCGTGATGGCTGCCGAGAACAACGTCGCCTTGTCACTGTAATGGTTGTACACAGTCAGCTTCGAGACCCCCGCCTCGGCGGCGATCGCATCCATGCTGCTCCCCTCGTAGCCTTTGCTCAGAAAGAGGCTCTTCGCCGCCTCAAGGACAGCCTTGCGCTTCGCTTGATCCTTGGGACGACCCGATCTACTCACCATCACCGTTTGTTTAGACATCTGATTTCCATACCATTCTTGTTTGATTTTTAGATGACTGGCCCCTCCAGCCCGCATTGCTGCGAGCCGGCCAGTCAAGTGTTGCAGAGGCTATGACGGCCCGGTCGGCGACCCAGGCAGCCGGCAAGGCTCAGGCTCTGTACGAAATCTATCTGCACTCGCCCATACCGCGTTCGCACAGCCCCTAGGGTACGAACAATCGCTGCCCTTGCTGTGCATAGGTTTCGCCAGCCACGGCCGTGCGGCCGGCACCGAAGACATCACTGATATCGAACGGCACCTTCACGCCACGTTGCGCTGCGGGACGCTGCTCGATCGCCGCCAGCCAGCGCCGCAGGTTCGGCAGGTCCTGCACATCGACACCCGACCACTCGTGGCCGCGGGCCCAGCACCAGTTGGCGATGTCGGCGATGCTGTAGTCCCCGGCCAGGAACTCGTGCTCGGCCAGACGCCTGTCGAGCACAGCCAACAGGCGCTTGCTCTCGGCCTGATAGCGAGCGATCACACTTGGAATGCGTTCTGGAAAGTAACGGTTGAAGACGTTGGCCTGGCCCATCATCGGGCCGACTCCGCCCATCTGGAACATCAGCCACTGCATCACTGTTGAACGCGCCTTGGTCTCCTCGGGCAGCAGGGTGCCGTGCTTCTGGGCCAGATAGACCAGGATGGCGCCGGACTCGAAGACGCAAAAGTCCTCTGCTTCACGATCGACGATCACTGGAATGCGGCCGTTGGGGTTCAACGCCCTGAACGCTTCGCTCTCCTGCTCCCGCGCGGGAAGGTCCACCAGAATGGCCCGGTAGGGCGTGGCGAGCTCTTCCAGCATCACCGAGACCTTCCAACCGTTTGGCGTAGCGTAGGTATACAAGTCAATCATCGGTTAATTCCTCGAACAGATCGTCTGGCCGAATCAGCGTTCGGAAAGCGCAATGCCGGGCGCATCGGCGCTGGGTTCGGTGCGCCTGGCGAAATGGTGGATGAGGTAGGGTATGCCCACGGCGTTGCAGAACAGCGAGACGAAGATCGCCAAGGCGCAGAACAACCCGAACAGGCGGGTGAAATAGGACTCGCCCAGTCCGAGCACGAGGAACCCCGCACACAGCACCAGCGCGCCGGTCCATAGCGCTTCGCCGATGTCCTCGAAGATCACCACCACCAGTTGCTGGGCCGACAGATGCGCCGGGGCGTGCCGCGCGTGGTAGAAGCAATGCAGGGTTGCATCCACCACCAGGCCGAACATGATGCAGCCGATCATCGAGGTACCCACATTGATCGACAGGCCCAAGGCCCCCATCACACCAAACACTGCCACCAGCGGCATGATGTTGACGAGCACTGCGACGGCGGCGATCTTCCACGAACGAATGAGCAGGTAAAACGCGACCAGCATGCAGGCGACCGCGAACAGGATGCTCCACAGCATGCCGTCGAGCAGCAGCCTGACCATCGCCGACTGCATCACCGAGTACGATGTCAGGCTGTGCTCGAACACGCTCGGCTGCCGGTCGAGGTAATCGTTCACCTGGTCAAGCACCTGCTGCAGCTGGGCGTGAGGCATCTGCTGCAGGCGCACGCGCACCCGTGTGGACTGGTTGTCGTAGTCGATGAAACGCGTCAGTTCGTGGTCCGGCCCCGCCAGCGAGTAGGTGAAGACGTATTGCTCGGCCGCCTCCCGACTGTCGGGCAATACCTGGAAGCGCGGGTCGCCTCCATTCATCTCGCGATGGATATCGCGCAGGAAGTCGACCACCGACAAGGTCTTGTCCACCCCAGGGATTCGCCCGAGGTAATCCTGCAGCGCGGCGATCTCGCGCAACGCACCGGGTTCGAGTACCCCGCCCTTGTCCTGGGTCCGCAGGCTGACCTCGAGATTGGACACGCCACCGAGCTCACGCTCGACGAAGTCAGTGGACACCTTCACCGGTGCTGACCGATCGATGAAGTTGAGGAACGAGGCTTCCACATGCAGGCGACCGATCGGCAGCAGTGCCAAGGCCACCACCGCGACCGTCAGCAACGGCAGCGTGCGCGGCGAACGATACAACGGCGCAAGGCGCTCCACCCACCTGGCATGGTGCTTGTGCTCGGACCGCCGCACGCGCCTGGCCGGCGCGCACTCGAGCAGGAACGGCATGACCAGGTAGGACAGCACATAGGCAAGGATTGCCGCCAGCGCGGCGATCACGCCGAACGAGCGTATGGGCGCCACCTCGCTGACCGCCAGGGTGAGAAAGCCGATGGCCGTGGTGAAGGAGGTAAGGAAACACGGCACGAAGTTCTGCCGCAGCGAGCGACGTGCGGCCTCGAGCACCGGCAGGCCGTCGTTGAGGCCCTGCCGGTGGGTATCCAGCAGGTGCAGGCAATCCAGCACGGCGACGCACATCATGATCGACGGCAGGCCGACCGTGACCGCGTTCATCGGCAACCCCAGGCGTCCCATGCTGCCCAGCAGCAGCACCGTGCACAGGGTCACGACGGCCATCACCACCCAGACATCGCCCAGGTTGCGCAGGAACGCCAGCAGCAACACCAGCAGCACCAGCGAAGTCAGAGGGATGAAGATCTTGAGATCCTTCCACATGTCGCTGGTCACCTGTTGCTCGACCACCGGCTCGCCGGCGACGTGGTACAGCGTGAAGCCGCTGCCTTGCATGATTGGCGCCACGCTCTCCAGGACACGCTCGAACTTGCCTTCGCCAGCCGCCGAGCGGACCTCGATGAGGATCGCCGCCACCTGCCCGTCCGGCGAGATCAGGTCGCGCTGGTACAAGGGGCTGGCGCGCAGCTTGTCGAGCACCCGTTGGCGATCGTACTGCGTCGGCTGGGCCAGCGCCTCGGCCACCGGCAGGATATCCAGCACCTGCTCCTGGCCATGAATGATGTTGACCGAGGCGATGCTGGTCGCCTTGGCCACGTCGGGTAACTGCTTGAAGCGCTCGGTGACCGCCTCGAGCCTGGCCATCGCCTGGTCGCTGAACAACGCCTGGGGTGGCAGGGCAATCACCACCATGCGGTCTTCACCGAAGCGCTGCTTGAACGCATCGTACTGCTGGCGCTCGGTGTTGCCTTCAGGCAGGAAGGAGTCAATTGACGCATCGAACCGCAGTCCCAGCGCACCGGGTGCGATTGCCAGCACGGCAATCAACACCCACAGCGCATTCAACCTGCGCCAGTTGATCAGAAATCGAATGATTGCATCCATGCCCATGGGTGTACCTCGCGCGATGGCGATCCTTTCATTGTCGTCGGTGCATCAGCCGGCCCTGGCGGCCAGCTGAGCGATGATTAACCCGGCAATACCAAACAGGCAGACGACACCCACGGCATAGGCCAGGGTCCGCCATGGCTGCCAGCGCGCCAGGTAGGTCACGGTGTGCACGATGCGTGCAGCGGTGAACAGCGAGAACAGCCATACCGCAGGCCCTGCCGGTCCTTCGAGCAGCACGTAGATGCCACCGAGCACGAAGAACAATGGAATGTTTTCCAGGTCGTTCATCCACGCCTGGGAGGCGCGGGAGACCTGCGGCAACTCCTCGGCACTGGCGGGGCGGCCGACGAACCCGGCATCTTCGGCGTTCTTGAAGGTCAGACGGCCAATCCTGTATGCGCCCTGGTAGAGCGAGATCGCGAACATCTTGGCGAACAGCACCAGGACACACAGGGTGTAGCTGTACAGAACAACGCTCATATCTACTCCTTTAGATAACTTCCGGTGTTTTGGTCGATGCCCCGGCGGTTCAGGCCTCCGGGGCAACTCCAGTGTAACAGCCGGGCTCTTTTCAACTGGAGCTTAAAGCGATACGCGCCGCACGAACTCCTCGGTGTCGAACTCGAACGCAAGCTTTGCGCCGGTCGCCTTGTCCGAGCCCCAGCCTTCCTTGAGCACGGTCATCACGGTCTGGCGGAAGCGTGGCGAGGTGACCCACATCAGCGAGAACATCTTGTTGCCCATGATCATCTTGTTGATCGCCCGCGAGGCAATGGCCAGCGAAGGCACCGGGGTCTCGACGCAGTGCCACCACCAGTGCGGCGAGAACAGCACGTCACCCGCCTCCAGGGTGGTGGTGTACTTGGGAATGTAGCGATACAGCGGATAGCCGTCGGCCTCGATCTCGTCGTGACTCTTGCGCCAGTCGAGCATGGTTGCGGCGTAGAACATGTCCTTGCGGGTAATCGGGTGCATCCACATCGAGTGCTTGGGATGCACGAAGGTCCACTTCTTGACGCCGCTGATCATGGTGAAAAGGTTTGGTCCCCCGGTGCAGTGCCAGCCCGAAATCACCCCTCCGGCAGACAGGAACATCTGCGTCGACATGATCCGCTTGTCGCGGGTGCTCAGGTAGCGCCCCAGGGTCGGCAGGTCGAGCTCCTGACGCAGCTCGGGGTGCTTGTTGAACAGGTCCTCGGTGTGGCCCGGGTAGTAGGTACCTCCGCCAAGGATGTTCTCCACCACTTCGGAGATCGGCAGGTCGATGTACTGAAGCGCTTTCTCGTTCAGCTCGTTACCCCGCACGCGGGTTGCCACCTTGACATCGCCGTAGTGCTCGGCAAGGTATTGCGGGGTCCATTTGCGCACCGACTCCCAGTCCTTGGCGGCGCCGCGGAACACCACCGGGGTATTAGGTTCCAGGTAGATCTTGTGGAAGTTCTCCGGCGACAGGTCCTTGAGCTCGACCTCCGGCACCGGCAGCGTCGGAGCGTCGCCGTAGGCCCTGGACTGCTCCTGGATGCGCGCCTCGATGCGCCGGGTGCGCTCGATGCACGCCTGCGAGCCATAGGGGCCGTGTTCCTTGCGCCCGACGAAATAGTAGCGGCGAAGGAAATCCGCCCAGTACTGGCTACGGGTCAGCCAGTCGATCTTCGGGTCGTGGGTCAGGTCGATGGTCGGGAAATCCACGTGGGCGAAACTGCCGGAATTCATCACTTTGTCCATTGCTATCACTCTCCCTGTTGTCTTATTGGGTTTCACTGTTGAAATGCGCTGCGACGTCCTGCGGCGCACCTTGCACCGCACCGCTGCCGAACAGCCGTGCCAGGGCCTGGACGGACCACTCGGTCAACCCGATATCCTTGAGCTGCGCCATGGGGTTGCCGAACAGGAACTGCCGCACATGCGGGCGCAGTTCGAGCGACAGCAGGTCGATCCGAATCGCCACGGCCGGGGTGTTGTAGTTGCTGTAGTAGCGCACCTCGGAGATCGCGCTCACCCCCATGAAGCGGTACAAGGCCTGGTGCTTGGGCGGTACGGCGAATACCACGTCGGTACAGCCGCGAGTGAACTTGGCGTGTTGCAGGGCGATGCGGAACAGCGAGTACACGCACAGCATGCGCTCGGGGTCATGGATGCTGTAGTTCATCGCCCCGAAGTGCTCGGTGCTCACCGCCAGCATGCCGAACTCGACCAGACGGCGCCCTTGCTTGCGCAAGGGCGCCAGGCAATCCTCGAACACCGCGTCCATCGGCAGGGCTGCCACCGAGTCGGGGATCGAGGTCAGGGTCATTGCCACCTCCCCCTCCACCTTGCCGACGAAGGTCACGGTCTGCGGGTTGAGCAGGAAGCTGTTGGTGTACAGCCCATTCTGCGCGGGCGCTGCCAGGCCCTTGCGGAAGTAGGCGCCATAGACCAGGCGATAGGCAGCCTCGCGGTCGTCGATCGATTTGGCCTGCCCCAGCAACACCGGTGCGCTGGGGTGCAGCTCGCTGGCCGGACAATGTGGTTGGTGACCGGCCTGTTCGCCAGCCTCGGCGATTGCCTGGTCGACCCGCAGGCGCTGGCACAGGTGCTTCACCTCGCGCGGCCATTGCCCGCCATTGCAGGTATCGCAAGGCTGGCAATGCAAACGTGCCACCGCGCCGGTGGCCTCCTCCTGCACGACCCGTGCCTCGAAGGCCAGGTCGCGCCGGGCGATGTCGTCGCGACCCTGCAGTGTCAGCACCTGGCCCACGCGTACTGCCAGGGTCGTCTCCAGCACAAGTGCCGACTCGCTCAGCGAACATAACCGCGCCGTGCCCCGGACATCGTCGACGCTCAGGATCCAGGTCCCCCCGGCCTCGTCAACACATCGTTTTTCTACGTCTGTACTCAACAAAGGTCTCATCAGCTTCACTTCCTATCGATTGAACGAGAACATCCCTATCGCTACCTTTCGAAGCCCAGATCCGTGCGTGTCGCGCTCCTCCCTGCCTGTTGCGTCATTGCTCAAGGGTTTTCCAGCACTGGCCGCTCTCGGCCTTCGCGCGTTGCGACGACCCGTGCGCTCGAGGCCCCGGGCGCTGGCACGCGCGGCGGCACCAGCCGGACGATCGGCAGGGTGATGACCGTCGCCGCGAGCGCGACAACCATCAGGATCGCGTAGAGGTCGGCCGTGATGACGCCGATCTCCAGCCCGACCGTCAGCAGGATGATTTCCATCACCCCCTTGGTGTGCATCAGGGTCGCAACGACGAATGCGTCGGGACGGCAAAGCCCCGTGCAGCGCGCCACCAGGTACGAGACCCCGGCCTTGCCCAGCGCGCCGACCAGCAGGAACAAACCGCCCCATGCCAGCAGGCCCGACCAGCTACCTGCCTCGATGTTCACGTTCATCGCCGCCGTGCCGAAGAACAGGGGTGCGAAGAACAGGTTGACCAAGGCCTGCGGTCCCTTTTCCCAGAACTCGCGAAGGCCCTGGTGACGGCGGAAGGCGATCCCGGCGATGAAGGCGCCGATGGTCACGTGGGCGTTGGCCAGGTCGGTGATGACACAGAAGGTGAACAGCACGATCAGCGCCGCGACCAGTGGCCGTGACGGATCACTGCCGGCGGTCGAGGACGAAGGCGCGACCAGGCGGCGGCTGACCACGAACTCGGCCACCGCCACCAGCACGATCAGGGTGATGCCGGAATACAGAATGCTCGCCGAGCCCGTGCTCGATAGCAGCACCAGTACCAGGGACAGGGCGAACCAGGCGAGGATGTCGGTGATCACCGCTGCGTTCATCACCAGCGGCGCCAGCCGGTGATGGAGAAAACGCGGATCGTCGAGGATGCCGGCCAGCACTGGGACAGCAGTGGCCGCCATCGCGACACCGAAGAACAGCATGTAGGGCAGCCGCTCGACATGGCCGGAGAACACGCCATGGCTGGCATAGCCAAGCAGCACCCCCGCCAGCCCCGCGCCGATGAAGCCGAACACCGCGATCGGCAACGCCCCGCCAGTCTTGGCCTGCGATCCGCCATGGCGCCCCGAGCCGGTTTCCAGCCCCAGGCCGAACATGATGAAGATCAGGCCGATCTTGCCCAGAGCCATCAGGCCGGTGACGTTGGCGAACAACACGCCGGTGAGGCCGGGATCGATCGCGCCCAGGACCATCGGCCCGACGATCACTCCGGTCAGCAGATACCCGATGACTACGGGCTGACCCAGCCAGAAACTGACGCGGCCCAGACAGTGGGAGACCCCGAGGATCACCAGCAATTGCATGAAGATGTTTGCCGAGTTCATGGTCGATCAATCCTTGCGCGCCGCGGCGCCTGAGTGCTGTCCAATGAGCCGTCCATCGCCGAAGGGTTCGACCGGCCGCTGCCCGGGGTTGGTCGGGTGCTCGCGCCAGCGAGCAGCAACGGCGTGCAACGTGACCACCAGCAACGCGGCCAGACAGACAAGGACGCTGTAGAGAATCGCCGGGATCGCCATGTCGACACTGCCCAGCAGGCTGGCGATGACCAGCGCCAGGGCACTGTTCTGGATGCCGATCTCGACGGTGATCGAACGGGTCTGGGCACTGCCGAGCCCCGCCATCCGCGCTGCCAGCCAGGCAAGGCCCATGGTGCTGCCGAACAGCGCCACCAGGCTGAAGCCCAGGCGCGCGGCATAGGCCTGCAGCAGCGGGAACTCCTTTACCACCACCACCAGGATCATCAGCATGAGGAACGCGAAGCCGAGTATGCGCAGCAGCGGTTCCAGACGTTTGCAAGCGGTCGGCCAGAGCCGCGCCAGCCCCATGCCCAAGGCCAAGGGCAGCAAGGTGAGCAGGAACAGGCGCACGACAGTGTCGGCCATCGGCAGTTGCACGGTCTGGCCGAGAACGCCGTAGTGGGCCAGCGCCAGCGCTACCAGCAGCGGCACGCTGATGAAGGCGATGCAGCTGGAAATCACGGTCAGCGAGATCGACAGCGCCACGTCGCCCTTGAGCAGGTAGGTGATGGTGTTTGAGGCCACCCCGCCCGGACACAGGCACAGCACGATCACCCCCAGGGCCAGGGTGCCGTCGAGGGCAAACACCCAGCTCACCCAAAGCCCCATCAATGGCAGCAGCAGCACCTGCCCCAAGGTGCCGATGGCGATCCCGGTCGGCGCCTGCAGCAGGTTGACGAAGTCCTTGCGACGCAGGCCGAGCCCCATGCCGATCATCATCACGAACAACAGCACCGGGGCGATCAGCCTGGCCAGTTCTATGGTTTGCATGTGTGCTCTCCTGGCTGGCCCAGGCCCAACTGGGCCTGAAGAAATGCCACCACCGCCTCTTGGGCCAGGTAAGTGGGGTGGTCCCGTTCGTCGACATAACTCACGCCCAGCACCGAATGGGCCCAACGCCCGATGCCATGGGGGTTGTCCGCCGACGAGTCGATTTCGCAAGCGACGAAACGCTCGCCGAAAGCCCGCTTCAGGCTTTCGAAACGGGCGTCAGGGACCGCCGGATCACCGGTGAAGCGCAGGCCGAACACGGGAATGGCCTGTTCGGTCGAGCGCCGTACGACAGCGTCCAGCGTGTCCTGCTCGATACCCAATGCACCGGCCTTGGCAGCAGACAGGGCGAAGGGCAGCGAGGGGTTTGCCAACACAGGGGCGATGACTGCAGGGTCCGCCATCATGGCCAAGCCGAAGCCACCGGTCAGGCACATGCCGATCACCCCCACTCCTGGGCCTGGGCTGGCCGCGTGCGCCGCCCGGGCCAAGGCTCGCAGCCAGTCGGTAATCGGGCTGCTGCGCCGACTGGCCAGGACCCGGAACTCCCGCGAGATGCAGACCTGCCCCATACAACCGGCCACCGATAACGCCGAGACCCTCACCCCTGGCTTGCCGAACAACACCGGCATCCACACGCCAAGTCCCGCATCGGCAAGCCGCCGGGCCAAGCGCACCACGCCATCGTGCAGACCGGGGACTTCGTGCATCAGCACCACCGCGGGCCCCTCGCCCAGGCGAAAGACCTGGCGAGCCACGCCCTCGTGGGAAAACTGGAAATCCGAGCAACCTGCGAAAAGGTCGCCCGCGAGCGCTAGATCGTTCATTCATCCATCCGTGGTAAGCCATCCGCGGCAGGTGCTCGGCCAACAGCCGGCCACCCGCTCGTGCATGCCACCCGCGCCTTGGTGACCAAGGCGCGTGGCGGCGTCGGTCAAGCCGTCAAGCGCAGTCTCGTGCCTGGTCAGCAACGCGCCTCACCGCCCTGGGCGGGGGCGGCGCTTCGAGCGGCGACATCTTCAGATCTTCCAGACGCAGGTCGAGGTCCCGCAACGAGCGGTCGATGTGCCGCCCCATGAAGATCCGCCGACGGACCATGAAATCCATGAGCGCGAAGATCAGCAGCCACTTGCGACGCCCCGCCTTGCCTTCGCGAACCAGCTTGGCGAACTCGGGCTTGTACGGGTTGTAGCCAAGCAGCCTGAGATCCGAATACATCAGCAGCCAGTTCAGGGTGAAGTTGCTCAGCACCGGGTTGGCATGCACTTTGTTCTGCACCAGGCCCAGTTCGATGACTGTGTTGGTGACGCGCGCCTGGTCGTAGTCCCAGGCATGGAACGGCGCCAGGATGCGCGGCAGCTTGATGCCCTCGCCATGACGTTGCGGATTCCAGAACAGCGCCCGCTCGTGCTCCTTGAACACGCCGTTGGCAAACAGTTCATGGGGCGTCCAATCTTGGGCGATACGCTCCGCCGGCATCTCGTAGAGCATGCGCTCGGGCTCCGGCTGGCCGGGTGAGTAGCCGGTGAAGATCAACGGAATGTCCTTCTCCACGGCAAAGCGCAGCAGGTCCCCTTCACGAATGTCCAGCCAGAAGTAGCAAACCGTGTGCACTGCCCCTTTCGGGCCTTGATTCATCAGCAGGTGGCGGATGAAACGCCGGTAGACACTCTGGACCGGACGGTGCACGTGATGGTCCACCCCGAGTGCCTTGACCGTCCGCCGGATGTTGTCCCAGGTTCTGGCCGGTATGTCGAAATCGCTGGTATACGCCAGCACCTTCAGGCCGTAGTCCACCACCAGCCGGTGCAGCAGGTAGCAACTGTCCTTGCCACCACTGAACGAGACAATGCAGTCGTACTTCCTGCCACTACCCTTGGCGGCGCGCAAAGTCGCCTCCAGGTCCTGCTGGAAGCGCATGCGCTGCGCGTCCTGGCGCAACCGCCCCCCCGCCTGCGAGATGCGGCACAGGTTGCAGGTGCCATCCGAATCCAGCGCCACGCCTTCGACGTCGTCGGTCAGCAGGCAGCTGACACATACTTTCTTGAACATACCGACCAGCTCCTTTCTATCCTTGTCGTGCTCCGATAACGGTCCTTGTCAAGTCACGCGTCCACGGCGACCTGGGCGTGCGGCAGGCGGGCGTATGCTTGCCGGGCCAGTTGCAGGGCCTCCCCAAGGAAATCGCCATAAGCGGTCAGGGCCTGCTCGCCGATCGTGACCAGGTGCTGGGCGTATTCAGGCTTGGCTTCGAGTAACTCGGCGACCACGCGGAAGTTGGTATCGGTATGGCCAAAGTCGAATCTCACATGCTCGGCCAGGAAGGAGATACTTTGCTGGCCTTCTTCACACAACGCCGCGGCACAGGCCTTCAACAGGGCAGGGCCGTATTGGGTGGTAATAAGTTCAATCTCCACATCAATGGCAAGTTCGGCCCACGGTGCATCTCCGGCCACCACGTCCTTATGCAACTGGTGATAACGGCGCACCGAGGGCGTCAGATTGGAAACCAGCAAGTCGTCGGTATTGATCGGCATAACCGGATACTTTGCATTCCACAGGTTCACCAACTTGCGGACATCCGCCGCCGCCCATTCGTGGTGACCGTCTTCTTCTTCGGTGTGTTCCTTGAAGAACTCGGCCAGTCTGTTCAGGCCCAGGGCCTCGCAGCGCATGCCGGCCGTGGCCAGGTACTCCGGAATAGGCGTCGTCAGTGCCGCGCTCATGGCGCTCCAGTAGATCATGAAGAGGTTCACCAACGGCGCGTCCATCGGCGCGTTGAACAACGCCTGGACATCCTCACGGGCGGCAAACTTCTCACGTGCCGCCGTGATACGAATCTGGTACTCGTTCATCATGATCGGATCATTGCCAACATTCATTTTTCACGCTCCTTTGTAGGATGAATAAAACCTTTAAAGTCCATGAAACAGGCAATCGCGGCCAAGGGACGGACGGTTATTTCCTCCCGTTTCAAACGATCGCATTTACTGCAAATGGCCCGCATGATCATGCGCGCGCAACTACATTGCCCTGTCAATCAGAAGTAATAGTGAACCCCTGCGTACAATTGATCGTTATCCCTGAACTGGCCGAAGATACCTTCGTCATGCCCGGCAAAATGCATTCCGCCAGTTCGCAGTTCCCAGTCGTCGGTGACCCGCCAGCGCAATTGCAGGCGCCAGAAGCGGTCGGTCATGTTCATGAACTCGCGCCCCTGCAACTCCAGCCAAAGGTCCTCGCCCTTGAGCGGCACATTCACTCGCCATGTCACGCTTGGCCGGTACTTGTCCGGCTGCATGTTGCCGTTGTGGTTACGGATGTAGTCGAGGGTGTACTGCAGGTTGATGTAAGTCCGCGAGGCAAAGGTGTAGTCCATGCCGGCCACCCCCCTGAGCGTGTCACGGCGCTCGACCAGTCCCGGCACAGCCATGTCGTAGCTGACATAGCCAGCATCGGTGACGTAAGCCAGTTCTCCACGCACACCAATCCCGTCACGCCCCGACTCGAACGCCATCGAGGTGGTGTGCTGGCGTGCGTGGTAGGGCTGCACGGTACCGACTGCCCTGCCGCTGGCGTCGAAGCCCTGGATGTCGGCTCGAAATGCCGCCATCTGCTCGAACTGGTAGGCATAGTTGAACGACAGGTCGTAGTTGTCGCGCCGCAGCACTCGCCGCGCGGCAAACACGCTGTCGCCCAGCGGGCCACCTTCAACCTTGGTCGAGCGCTCGCTCAAGCCCAGTCCGCGCACGTAGTTGTTCTCCACGAACAGGCTCCATTCCTCGCCAGGCTGGGCCAGCAGGTCCTGACGGAACTGCGGCTGCCAAAGCACCTCGAAAAAATCGCCGCCATCAAGAAAGTAGCGACCGCTCACCGCGGTCACCGGCCACTTGCGTTCGAAGCGGGTGTGGATCAGGAAGCTGCGAAAATCCTGGGGTGTGAAGCTGTCGATCACACTGACCTCGTCCGCCACCCCCCACTGGATCACCTGCCGCCCGATGCGCCAGCTGGTCGTCTCGCCTTCCCATTCGACGTACCCTTCCCACACCCTGGCAGTGCTTTCGTTTTCGTCGGCTGCCGAACGCATGCGCTTGTGCTCCAGCTCCAGGTCCGCCGAAACCAGCGTGCGCAGGCCGTCGGCCTGGTGATCCAGCTCGACCCGGCCACGACCTCGCAGGCCATTGTCCAGACTAGATTTCAAGGCGCTAGAGCCCACCTCGCCTCCGCTGCCCAGGCCAACCGCCGAGCGCAGGTCGAGAAACCCCGTCACCGTGTTCTGTCCACCCAGGGCCGCCAGCGCCTGAGCGCTCACGCAAGACGCGCCAGCCAGCGACAAGACGGCTGCAAGTGTTCGAACAATCCCGGCCATCACTCCACCATCCTGCTGGTTTCGTCACTGACCAGGCGTTGCACGTCCGCAGGTTCGGCAAAGTGCTCGATGCCTTTCTCCATCTGCCGCACCGTCACCAGCGACGCAGGCAGCCCGGTATCGACGCGAACCCAACGTCGCTCCATCAGCGTCTGATGGCCGTTGCGCAGATCATTCACCTGCACGAAACGCTCGTACAGGGCAGAGCCATATGCCTGAACTTCGGTGCGCCGAACCTGCTTGATCAACTGGCCGGCAGCATCGAAAAAGTCGATCCGACTGGGGAAGTAACTGCCGTCGGCACGGATGTAGTAGCGCCGTTTGGCATACGCCGAGTTCGACGACGGCTTGGCCTGGCAATCCACCACGTGCACTGCGAAACCTTCCTCGCTGGCCTGCTCCACATAGCTGAATGTCCAGTCCTCGAGGTTGATCTTCTGCAGGTCCTCGTAGATCAAGTCGGACCCGACCCAGGTCTGGTGCTTGGAAGATACCCGCCGAACCCGGCTGGCGGCCGGCAAGTAGAGGTATTGCAGGTCCTCCGCGCCACGCACCTCCTCGTTGAAAGTGGCGATGTTGCGAATGCTGCGGGGATAGAAGAACTTCTGCAGGTCGAGGTCCCCCTGTTCGCCTGCCAGGTGATACCAAAGCAACCCGCGCTGACGCTTGGTTCCAGCCTTGTCGGTCAGGGTGACCAACAACATCGAGACCGAGTCCTTGCCGGTTGGGCGCTCCTCGGAACGCTCGATGATATCCCTTGGCACCAGGTTGCCCGCCGGCATGCCGGCGAAAGCCAGCAGCGGACAGAGCACGCCGATGATCATCAGCAAACGCTTCATGGCTGCACGCTCCCGGCCTGGCGATAAGTGGCGAGCATGCCGCCGGCGAGACCTGCGGGGCGGTGGACCTCTTCCAGGGCGATGTGCTGGTCGGTTTCGCGCAGCGCCTCGCGGATACAGATCGCAGCCGTGTCCAGGACATGCTCGTCCTTGCCGGGAACGCCAAGGGCGAAGCGCACCAGGGCATCGCCAGGGCCTGCCGAGCCCCCTGGGTTGAGCGAGCCACGCACACCGTAGCCGACATACAGATGATTGAGGAAGGCGCGTGCATGCATGGCCGTGAACAGTGCGCCAGCCATGAGGAACACGCCATGGGCACCCACCTGCGCCTCGTCGCCCAACGGCAACAGACCGTGGAAACGGCGTACCTGGTCAATGCGCGAACGTACCCGCTTCACCAAACCGTGCGGCTCGTGCATTGCCGCCAGCAAACGACGCTTGCTCAGCAGGTCCAGGCCCGTGCCGAAGATCAGTGCCTGGTCGCGGCAACGCTCGAACAGGGTGCGGTCCCGTAGCGCGAGGAAGCCACCGATGGTCGTCGGCATCTCCTTCGTCGCGCTCAGCAGCACACCGTCGGTTAATGCGCACAGGGCCTGAACAATGCTCAATTCGTCATGGCCAAGCCATTCGCAGGAGTACTCGCGGATCAGGCAGGCATTACTGAGGATCCGCGTCGCGTCGAGTAGCAGCGGGATGCCGTAGCGGTCAGCCACCGCCTTGACCGCGCGCAGGTTGTCCAGCGAAACGGGCACGCCGCCAATGGCATTGGTGCAGGCTTCGACCAGCAGGAAAGGTATGCGCTGGCGGCCCACACGCTTGATCGCCTGCTCCAGGGCCACGCAGTCCAGGTCAGCGCGAAATTGGCCGCCGGCATCTGCCGTAGACACCGTGCAGTATGTGGCGCCCCTGAGCTGAAGGTGCGCCTGCAGCGTGGGAAATGGCGCGCTGCCAAGCACGCAGTCGCCTGCTGTGACAAGGGCGTTGACCAGCAACGCCTCCGCCAGCCGCCCCTGGGCCAACGCCAGCACCTGGGGCAGGCCGAACAAGGCCTGGAACGCCGCAGCCAGTCGCTCGTCCAGCTCACCGTCGCCGTCCTGCCGCAATAGAGGAACGCTCGGGTAGTCGCGGTGCATCAGGCTGTCGGTCTGGTAGTCATCCCGGACCAGGCGCGACGGTATCAGGTCAAGGTTGAACCCATGTTGAGCCAGGACCCGCGCGCGGGCCTCGACGGTGTCGGCCAGCAACGTCATGCCAAGGCTCCCTCGGACACGTCGATGATCCTGTGGTTCATGCGATTGAGGTCGAAGAACATCACCTTTGGCAGCACGATCGGTTCACGGAAACCCGGCACCAGGTCATGCAGCAAGTGGTTCACACACTCAGTGGCTAACAGCGATGTCGCGATCAGAGGCCCCACAGCTACCGTTGGCACCTTGCCAACCTCGAGGCTGCGGACAATCGCCTGCATGTGCTGGGGCACGAAGATTTCGTCGAAGATCCGCGGCAAGGTGCCCTGCTCCTTGGCCATCTTGAGCGTCTGCGTCCAGTACTCCATTCCCAACCCTTGCGGTGAGGAGCACAGGGCAAAGCAGCCGAAACCCATGATCGGCCCGACAACGCTGAACACCCCACGCTCGCGCGCCTTGCGGTGGATGGACTCACGCAGCGAGTGGGGCACGTTGGCATCCAGGCAGTCGACCAAGATGTCAGCGCCCGACAGAAACTCGTCCTGGTTGTGCTCGGTGATGCCTTCGACAAAGATCTCGACCTTGGCCCGGGGATTGAGGTCGAGAATCAGCTCGCGATACACCAAGGCCTTGTTTCGGCCCAGCGAAGCGCCCGTCGCGGCCCATTGGCGGTTCATGTCGGGCGGATCGAAAGCGCCCGGATCAGCCAGCTTGAATGACTGTACGCCCATCCGGCACAGGGTAAGTGCCATGGCGCCACCCACGCCGCCACAACCGGCGATCACCACCCGGCTGGACGCAAGCTTGTCGATGCCCGCCTCGGTCAACAGAGGTAGCGAGCGGTTCAGCATATCGTCGTTGCTCATCCTGAAACTCCTTTTCTCACGAGTGTGGATCCTTGCCTTGGCAATGCTGCCAGAGGCCGTCATGCCTCCCGCGAGGCGCAGGAGGGACACACTGCCAACACTTCCTTCGGCAAAATGTCACAAACAATTTCGAGCCTGCCCTATAGCACCGGCCAGCCAATTAAACCGACGAGTAAATAAATAACGGTAAATCGCAGGCACAACGGGACACCACACAGTATGTGTGCAACACCGCTAATTAATAAAACCCTCAGTACACTATTGGAACTTTTAAACTGCAAAGTTTAATTTGTCAGTCGCTGGCACGAACAAACTAAACTCGTAAGTTTAATTGCCACGCAACCGAGCGCAGCAAGCCAAAGCAACCTTGAAAGCAGCACCAAGAATCCCGCCTCAAGACAAATAGAAAAAACACTTAAAATCAATGACTTGAAAATACCAGACCCAGCTGGATAGACACTGCAGCGCACAACTACACCCGAGAATTGCAGCCGCGATCACACCACTCGCCAACCGTTTGAGCGTGGCCAACCCGGACGAACGTCAACAGAAGAAATAGTTATTAACTTAGAATATTCGCGGATACTAAACGGAGCGCCAAGACAATACAAGCCACTCTTTAGCCATTATCGATAGCCCTGCGCAACGAGGCGACTTTCGCACGCAGCAGATGCGCGAGATAAAGCACAATCTATTATCCGGCACGCCTGTATTCAGCAGGCCCAGCGAAACACATGGCAAACGCTTGGGCAGCGCTGCTCGATATCAGGGGGGATCAACGCTCGCACCTTGGCCATTGCCCGAGCAGCAGTCGAGACCTGCTCGGCATTGCAGTTGGCCACCGGCGATGCGGGGTATCAGGGGTTAGCGTTGCAGCGCACTTGAGATCGAACGCCGCGCGGGCGGCGCTTGATCTGATAGACGCTGCAAGGGTTGCGGCGGGCTCCAGTCACCCCGATGATCGGGTCAAGGCGCTGGACAAGGCAGGCGCTCTCAGAAGCGCGCCACCATCCCCACCCGCCAGGTACGTCCCGGCGCCGGCATGAAGCTCTGCGCCAGCGGATCCAGGTAGTAGCGGTCCGTCAGGTTCTGCACCGACACGTTCAGCTCGGTGTGCTCCAGCACCTTGTACTTGAGGAACAGGTCGAACAGCGCCACCGAGCGGTAGTCGATCTGCGGCGTGGTCGCGCCGGTCTGCCAGGGCTTGTCCATCTGCGCGGTGGGCCCCGAGGTATAGGTCATGCGCCCGCCCACGGTTAGCGCCTCGTCGAAGAAGCGCAGGCCGGTCAACAGGTTGGCCGAGAAGCGTGGCGGGTTCTGCGTGTTGGTGTAAGAGCCCATGTAGCTGCCTGGCGTGCAGTCCGGGGTGTCGTGAGTGCGCTGGTACTGATTGGCGCTGGCGCGCAGCTTGCCGGCAAAGGCTGCGTCGCAGGTCTCGGTCATCAGGTAGTAGGTGGCCGACAGGTCGGCAAACACCCGCCCCGCATCGTAGTGCGACTGCAACTCCAGGCCGCGGGTGTGGAAGCTGTCGGTATTGCTGAAGGTCATCTGCCCCCACAGCCCCGGGCTTGGGTCGTAGTAGCGGGTGATGTAGTGCTTGATGTCGTTGTCGAAGTACGCCAGCTTGGCCGATGCCTCATCCCCGGCGGTCAGCAGGCTGCTGCGCAAGGCACTGACCCCCACCTCCCAGCTGCGCGAGCGCTCAGGCTTGAGGTGCTTGCCCGGGGTGACCTGCTGGGTGCCCTGGCTGGTCTCGAACAGCGAAGGCAGGCGCAGGCCTTGGGTATAGGAGGCATACACGAAGGTGTCGGGGAGGAACTCGACGTTGATGCCGAAAGCCGGCGAGAAGCCTCCGCCGCTGCTCTTGCCCTGCGGGGTGTAGTTGTAGCCGGTGGTCACATTGCTGACGCTTTCCGGGTGGACGACCACATTGGTCGCGCCGGACTCGTTGAACGGCACGCCATTGAACGGCTCGTTGCTGTTCTCGAAGACGATGCCATTGTTCAGGCGCGGGTCGGTGGCGTCGGTGTACTGGCCGTTCTGGTCAGGGAACCACATCATGCTGCCCCAGTGCCCCGGGCTGCTGGCGGTAATCCAGCGCATTTCGCGCTCCTCGCGCCGTGCCTCGGCGAGCACGGTGTTGTCCTTGGTGCGGTAGTGGGCATAGCGGCCGCCACCCCACAGCGTCACCGCCTCGATGGGCTTGTACTCCAGGTTGCCGTTGAAGCTGAACTCCTGGCGCGACGCATCGCGCAACATGCGGTTGGCATTGATGTCGTGCTGGGTGGCCACCACGTTCTTCTGCGGCTGCAGGTCCTCGAGCTGGAACGCACCGCCCAGGTCGAGCTTGAAATCGCCATGGTCGGTGCTGAACCGCGACACGTTGCTCAGGTCGCCACCGATGCGACGGTTGTCCTGGCGCGACCAGGCACGGTCGGTCCGGAACAGCTGCGACTTGGGCGCCATCCAGGCCGCGCTCAAGGTGCTGGTCTTCGAGTCGGTCATCCACAGGTTGGTGGTGAGGTCCACCCACGGATTGCCTTCGGGCAGGTAGTGATAGCGTGCGGTGTAGGTGTCGATCTCGATTTCGCTGGTGGGGTACTGGTAGATGCCGGCGGTGCCATAGCGGAAGATATCCGACGGCATGATCTCGCCCATGTGCCCGTCGAAGCGCCGGTAGCCGAAGTCCAGGGTGTGGTCGTCGGCCAGCCGCCAGGTGGTCTTGAGCAGGTAGGAGTCGGTCTCGGCCGACGAGTTGAGCACTTCCTCGCCGGCATTGTAGGTGTTGGCGACACTGGCCTGCTCCTCGCCCCAGCGATCGTAGAGGCGGTAACGGTCCTGGCCCTTCTTGCCAGAGAAGTAGTTGCCTTGGTTGCGGTGCGCATAGGCCGCCACCAGGTCGAATCGCTCGTGGGAATAGGCAAAGGCGGCGCTGCCGGATTCGGCCTTGGAGCCGAACAGGCTGCCGCGCTCATCACGCGGCGCTGCACTCAGGTCCTCGTCCCTGGAGTTGCGGTTGCGGTGTTCAGGCTCCACGCCGTTGTTCCACAGGTTGCCGGTCAGGCGCACGCCGACATCCTTGCCATCGACCAGGATGTCATCGACGCCAATGGTCTTCATCTCCACCGAACCGCCAATCGCCCCCGAGCGGGTGCTCGGCCCTTTGTTCACGGTAACGCTGCTGATCAGGTCCGGGTCGATATAGCTGCGCTGCTGGGTACCGCCGTAGCCGCGGTACACATCCAGCGCCTGCTCCGCGCCATCGACCCTGACCGCGACCCGGCTCTGCCCCTGAATGCCGCGAATATTGACGTCCAGCGCGCCGCCGTTGCGGCTGTCGCCCACCTGCACGCCGGCCACGCCCTTGAGCATGTCGCCCACCGACACGGTGCTGAAGCGGTCGAGGTCTTCACGGGACAGGTGCACCGTCGAACGCGGTGCGCGGTAGGTGTCACGCTGCGGGTCGACCATTTCGCTGGAGGCGACCACGGTAGGTGTCAGCTCCGTTGCCGCCGCCGATGCCTGGGCCTGCGGGATGAGGATGTATGCCCCCCGTGAGTTCGGCAGCAGTTGCAGGCCGGTATGGGCCAGCAGGCGCCGGGTGCCCTCCTGCACCGTAAAGCGCCCCTTGAGCGCCGGCGCGGTGCGGCCGCGGGTCAGGTCGGGGTCGTAAGACAGCAACAGCCCCGCTTGCTTGGCGAACACGCCCAGCGAGGTGCCCAGCGGCCCCTGGGCGATATCGTAGTCGCGGCGCGTGGCGTCGTCGGGCCGGCTGTTCTCGGTTGCCGCCGGGGCGGCCTGGGCCAGGCTTGCGCCAGAGCCCAGCAAACAGCCGAGCACCGCGCACCGTACGGCGAAGCTGATCGGGGACAAGCGTTGCAATGGGCGCGAAACAGGGGGAAGCCGATAACTGGCGGGCATGCTTTTCTCGCTCGTGAGGTCAGTGCCCGGCACTCGATGCGGGCTTGCACCCCTTCTGTCGCACGACAGCGAAAAAGGTATATGCGTGCGATTCGCATTTTCACTTGATCTTGTGATTTAGCCAAATCTAGTGATAATTGTTTGCATTTACGCCCTGATCCCGCTGCCCATGACCCTCTTCAAGAACCCGCCACGGCACATCGAGCACTGCGCCGTGACCACGCTGTATGTCGAACACCACGCCTGGTTGCGCGGCTGGCTGGCGTACCGCTTGCGTTCCTGGGGGCATGGCGTGGCCGATGACCTGGCCCAGGACATTTTCGTGCGCGTGCTGGCCAGCCGGGACACCACCCAGCCTGATACCTTGCGTCAGCCACGTGCCTACCTGGCCCGTATCGCCAATTGCGTGCTGGTCAGCTGGCGTCGACGGCATTCCCTTGAGCAGGCCTGGCTCGAGGCCCTGGCGTTGGTGCCCGAAGCCGAACATCCGTCGCCCGAGCAGCAGAGCGTGATTCTCGAGACCCTGCACGAGATCGACGCCGTGCTCGACAGCCTGCGGCCACGGGTCAGGCAAGCCTTCCTGATGGCAACGCTGGACGGCATGAAGCAGAAAGACATCGCCCAGGCACTGAACATCGCCTTGCCGACAGTGAAGAAGTACATCCACGAAGGCTACGTCGCCTGCCTGAGCCAGATGCGCGATGAATGACCAGCCCCCCATCGCCCAAGCCATTCTCGCCCAAGCCGCCGCCTGGCTGCTGCTGATGCAGGAAGGGCCACTGACGCCGGCACAACAGCTCGAACTGGAGCACTGGCGATACCGCGACGCCGAGCACGAACGCGCCTGGAACCGGGCGCAGCGCCTGCTCTCCCGCCTCGGCACCTTGCCTCCCACCCTGGCCCGACAAACGCTGGTGCGCCCGGACAGCAGCCGGCGCACCGTGCTGCGCAGCTTGCTGGTGTTGCTGGGCGCGGCCCCCCTGGGTTGGTGGGCATGGCGGCGCAGCGAGGGTGGCCTCGACTATCTCACCGCCCTGGGCGAACGCCGGGACGTGCTGCTGGCCGATGGCACCCAGGTTTCCCTCAACAGCCACAGCGAGCTGAGCGTGCGCTTCACGGCCGAGCAGCGCCTGCTGCACTTGCGCCGGGGCGAGATATACATCGTCACCGCGGCGGACCCGTCGCGGCCTTTGCGGGTGCGCACCGGGCAAGGCGTCATGCAGGCGTTGGGCACCCGTTTCAGCGTGCGCCAGTTCCCCCAGGAGACCCTGCTCGCGGTCTACGAAGGCGCCGTCCAGGTCCAGCCCGAAGCCGTCGGCGGTGTCATCGTCCAGGCAGGCTCGCAGCTGCGCTTCAGCCGTGATCGATTCGATCCACTGGAGGATGCACGCGACGCCCAGCTGGCCTGGCGCAATGGCCTGCTGGTAATCGACGAGATGCCGTTGTTGCAATGGACCCAGGAGCTGATGCGCTACAGCGAGCAGCGCCTGGTCTGCGACCCGGCGTTGGCCGAGTTGCAGATTTCGGGCAGTTTCCCGATCGATGACCTGCCCCTGGCTCTGGCCATGTTGGCGCAGAGCCATAAGCTGCGTATCCGCAGCGAGGCCGGGGGGACATTCATCAGCCGCTGACATCACACAGCCGCTCCCGCATGTGCCGTGTAACGCGACGAAATGCCAGCACCTGGCCATTGCCCCCGCACCGCCGTCAATGGGATGATTCGTATTTGCAATATATTCTCATCAAGGCAATCCCGTGTCCCCCAAGCTCCTCCTCGCCGAAGACGATCCCCGCCTGCGCCAGGACCTGGAACACCACTTCCTGCGCCGTGGCTTCAGTGTTCAAGCCTGCGAGAACGGCACCCAGGCCTTGAATGCGATACACCAGACACACTTCGACCTGCTGCTGCTGGACATCATGCTCCCGGGTGTCGACGGCCTCAGCCTGCTCGACGAACTGCGCCGGCACCAGGCCGTGCCGGTGATGCTGATGTCGGCCCTGGGTGCCGAGCAGGACCGCATCAGCGGTTTCACCCGTGGCGCCGACGACTACCTGCCCAAACCCTTCAGCCTGGCCGAGCTCGATGCCCGGGTCGACGCCCTGCTGCGCCGGGTGGCGCTGGACCGGCGCCCGCCCGCTCCGCGCAATGCCTGCGCACTGGACTTCGACACGGCCAACCATGATGTCGCGCACCATGGCCAGAACGCCGGCCTGACCGGTTCCGAGTACCGCCTGCTGATGACCTTGCAGGCCCACCCCGGCGAGGCGCTGAGCAAGGCTTTCCTATATCAAAGCGTCCTGCACCGGGCCTACACCCGCCTCGACCGCGGCCTGGATGTGCATGTCTGCAACCTACGCCGCAAGCTCGCCGCCATCGGTGCGGGGCACCTGGAGATCCAGGCCGTGCGTGGCCAGGGCTATATCCTGGTCGACCCGGGTAGCGCCTGATGCGCCGACATCCGCTGCTGTGGAAACTGGCGCTGCTGCAGGTGTGCTTCTGCCTGCTGCTGACCTGGCTGATCTGGACCTGGGGCCTGTCGGTGGAGCGCAGTACCTACTTCCTCGCCCCCGCCGACCGGATGTTCCTGGCCGGCTTCGCCGAACAGGCCGAGCAGGCCTGGCGCACGGACGGCGCCGTCGGCGTTGAGCGCCTGCGCCGCGAACTGGAAGTCCGGGAAGACACCTGGGTCGCCATCATCGGCCCGCACCTGCAGAGCCTCGGTACCACGTCGTTGAGCGCCGAAGAGGCCAGCCGCCTGACCTTCATGCGCAAGCTCGACTGGCCCATGAGCCGGCGCCTGCAGGACGAGTTGCCCTATGTGAGCATCGAGTTCCCCAGCCGCCCCCAGGAGGGTCGCCTGGTCATTCAGCTCCCCGAGCACCTGCTGCCGACCGGGTTGACCCCCTGGACCCACGTGATCACCCACGGCGTGGCCCCTGCCCTGCTCGCCTTGTTGCTGGGCCTGGCGTTGTACCGCCACCTGGTCGTGCCCCTCAACCGCCTGCGCGACCGCGCCGACGCATTGCGTGCAGACGACCTGGACGGCCCCGGCCTGCCCCTGCAGGAGCGTCGCGACGAACTGGGCGAGCTGGCCCAGGCCTTCGAGCACATGGCTGTGCGCCTGCGCAGGAGCCTCGACCAGCAACGCCTGCTGCTGCGCACCCTGTCCCACGAACTGCGCACGCCACTGGCGCGCCTGCGCATCGCCCATGACAGCGGCCTGCCCCCGGAGCAGTTGCGCCAGCGCCTGGACCGGGAAGTGGACGACATGCAGAAACTGCTGGAGGACACCCTCGACCTGGCGTGGCTGGACACCGAGCAGCCGCAACTGGCGACCGAGCCGGTGCTGGTGCTCTCGGTGTGGGAAGCGCTGGTGCAGGACAGCTGCTTCGAGAGCGGCTGGGCGATGGCGCGACTGCCCTGCTCGCTCGGCCTCGACTGCGTGGTGCAGGCCCACCTGGACAGCCTGGCCCAGGCCTTGGAAAACCTGCTGCGCAACGCCATCCGTCATTCGCCCGCCGGTGGCCAGGTCAGCCTGGAGGGCTGGCGCGAGGGCACGCACTGGCACCTGTGCCTGCGCGACCACGGGCCTGGGGTGCCGGAGGCGGAGCTCGAACCGATCTTCCAGGCCTATCGCCGCCTACCCGGCAGCGGCGCCGGTTTCGGCCTGGGCCTGGCCATCGCCCGGCGCGCCATCGAGCTGCAGGGCGGACGGCGCTGGGCGAGCAATGGCTACCCTGGGTTGTGCCTGCACCTGCTGCTGCCCGCGGCCGAAAGTGTTTAGAAAGTTAATGCGCTTTACTCTCAAATAAGAGCCATTACCATCTGTGATCTCTTGAAATCAGCCCGCCGCGCCGGAGATCACACATGTCGCCCCGCCCGCTTTGCCTATCACCCTTCCTGCTGCTGTCCAGCTGCCTGCTGAGCAGCGCCGTACACGCCGCCAACCAGCCCGCACCGATCGAGCTGGAAAGCCAGAACGTGGTGGCCACCGCGCTGGAAGAGACCAAGCAGGCGCCCGGTGTGTCGATCATCACCGCCGAAGACATCAAGAAGCGCCCGCCGGCCAACGACCTGTCGCAGATCATCCGCACCATGCCGGGAGTCAACCTGACCGGCAACTCCACCAGCGGTCAACGCGGCAACAACCGTCAGATCGACATTCGTGGCATGGGGCCGGAGAACACCCTGATCCTGGTCGACGGCAAGCCGGTCAGCAGCCGTAGCTCGGTACGCTACGGCTGGCGTGGCGAGCGGGATTCGCGCGGCGACACCAACTGGGTGCCGGCCGACCAGGTCGAGCGCATCGAAGTGATCCGCGGCCCGGCGGCGGCACGCTATGGTTCCGGGGCCATGGGTGGGGTGATCAATATCATCACCAAGCAACCGGCGGGCGAGACCCACGGCAACATGACCGTGTACCAGAACTTCCCGCAGCACGGTGACGAAGGCGCCACCAAGCGCGTGAGCTTCGGCCTCAACGGCCCACTCACCGACACCCTCAGCTATCGGGTGTACGGCAACGTGGCCAAGACCGACGCGGACGACTGGGACATCAACGCCGGCCACGAGTCCGCACGCTCCGGCACCCAGGCCGGCACCCTGCCCGCCGGCCGCGAAGGCGTGCGCAACAAGGACCTCAACGGCCTGCTGAGCTGGCGCCTGACCCCGGAGCAGACCCTGGAACTCGAAGCCGGCTTCAGCCGCCAAGGCAACCTGTACGCGGGCGATACGCAGAACACCAACTCCAATGCCAACGTCAAAAGCATGCTGGGCAAGGAGACCAACATTCTCTACCGCGAGAATTTCGCCATCACTCACCGTGGCGATTGGGACTTCGGCAGCAGCATGGCCTTCCTGCAATACGAGAAGACCCGCAACCAGCGCATCAACGAAGGCCTGGCCGGTGGCACCGAAGGTATCTTCAGCAACACCGACTTCTACACCTCGACCCTGCGCGACCTGACCGCCCACGGCGAGCTCAACCTGCCACTGCACGCCTGGCGCGACCAGACTCTGACCATGGGCAGCGAGTGGAGCCAGCAGAAGCTCGACGACCCCAGCGCCAATACCCAGACCACCAGCGAAGGCGGCAGCGTGCCCGGCCTGACCAGCAGCGGCCGCAGCACCAGCAGCCAGGCGCAGATCTTCTCGCTGTTTGCCGAGGACAACATCGAACTGCTGCCCGGCACCATGCTCACTCCGGCGCTGCGCTTCGATCACCACAGCATCGTCGGCGACAACTGGAGCCCGTCGCTCAACCTGGCCCACGCGCTGAGCGACACCCTGACGCTGAAGGCCGGCATCGCCCGCGCCTACAAGGCGCCGAACCTGTACCAGCTCAACCCCGACTACCTGCTCTACAGCCGTGGCCAGGGCTGCTACGGGCAGAGCACCAGCTGCTACCTGCAGGGCAACGCGCACCTGGAGGCCGAGACCAGCGTCAACAAGGAACTGGGCATCGAGTTCCAGGACAACGGCTGGGTCGCCGGCCTGACGTACTTTCGCAACGACTACAAGAACAAGATCGACTCGGGCCTGAGCGGCATCGGCCAGGCAGCCGGTGGCACCGGCGCCAACGCCAACGCCACCCTCTACCAGTGGGAGAACATCCCCAAAGCGCTGGTCGAGGGCCTCGAGGGCACCCTGACCATCCCGCTGAGCGAACAGCTGAAGTGGAGCAACAACTTCACCTACATGCTGCAATCGAAGAACAAGACCACTGGCGAGACCCTGTCGGTGACCCCGGCCTACACCCTCAATTCGATGCTCGACTGGCAAGCCTCCGACGACCTGTCGCTGCAGCTGAGCGTGGCCTGGTATGGCAAGCAGACGCCGAAGAAGTACGACTACCAGGGCAAGCGCGTGACCGGCAGCGCCAATGACCAGGTGGCGCCTTACGCCTTGGTCGGCGCCAGCGGCACCTACGCCCTGACAAAGAACCTGAGCCTGACTGCCGGCATCGACAACCTGTTCGACAAACGCCTGTACCGCGCCGGCAACGCCCAGGCGGTCAACGGCATCGAAGGCGCAGGCGCGGCGACCTACAACGAACCGGGCCGCACCCTCTACACCAGCCTGACCGCCTCCTTCTGAACCCAACCCGCCCCGCCGTTGCCTCGCACGATGCGACGGCGGTGTGTCATGGACGACACCACGAGAACGCCTGATGAAGATCCCGACCCTTGTCCTGGCATTGCTGCTGGCCGGTACGGCTTTGGCGCAGCCGCACCCCGAAAAGAAGATGGACACTACCCTGCTGCAGCGCCAGGACATGGCCTATCGCTTCAGCCACCTCGACCTGGACTCACGGGATGGCCAGCGCCATTACCGCCTGTGGATCGGCAAGCCCCAGCGCCCGGCACCCGCCAGCGGCTACCCGGTGCTGTGGATGCTCGATGGCAACGCCGCGATCAGCGCATTGGCATCGCAGCAGTTGCAGGCGCTCGCCAACGGCCAGGCACCGCTGCTGGTCGCCATCGGCTACCAGACCGACCAACGCATCGAGCGCTCCGCCCGTACCTATGACTACACACCAGTCGTACCTGGGCTGGCCGAGCAGCGCGATCCGCTGACAGGCCAGGCCAGTGGCGGCGTCGATGCGTTCCTCGACCTGCTGGAGCAGCGCATGCGCCCGATGGTCGCCGCTGTGGCGCCCATCGACCCGCGACGACAGATGCTCTGGGGCCACTCCTATGGCGGGCTGGCGGTGCTGCACACACTGTTCACCCGCCCATGGCTGTTCAGCGACTATGCGGCGGCCAGCCCATCGTTGTGGTGGAACGACGGCGCCATCGTGGCCGAGATGCAAGGGTTGCAGGGGCGGCTGGGCAGCCACCGGCCAGGCCTGCTGCTGATGCGCGGCACGCGGGAGCCGGCCAATCCCCGGGGGCCGCTGCAGGGCGATGTGCAACGACCTGCCCGGGCGCTGGTGGCCAGTCTGGCCGGAGTGAAGGGATTGTCAGTGACTTTCCAGCCATTCGACGGCCTGGACCACGGAGCAATGCTGCCGGCCTCACTGCGGTTCGTGCTGGACAGGATGTCCAAGTCGGCTCAGTGAGGCGTAATTCGTTGTAGAAGCAGTTTTAGCCGCGATGCAAGCCAGGTGTTGTCTGGCACCCGCTTCGCGGGTAATCGCGGCTGAAGCCGCTCCTACAGATGCCGCGCGCCCTCATCCAGCTTGGCGCACGATGTCCCGCAGGAAATCATCCAGCAACCCGGTGTCACCACGCGTCACCGGCACCTCCCGCGCCTCATCCGCCCGCGCCAGCTCGGCCTCGATGAACCCATGCAGTACCTCGTCTCGCGGCCCGTGCTCGGCTTCGCCGCTGCGTCGTTTCACGGCCAGCAACGCATCGATCGACGCCTGCAGGCGCGGGTCATCGACGGTGCGTGCCATCAACGCGGCGAACGCCGTCGGCGGCATGCCCAGGCCCTGGTCGATCCAGCGCACCGCCAGCAACGGTCGCAGCACATACAGGTACTTCTTGAAGCGCACCGTCTCGCCCATCAGGTAGCCACGCAGGTTCTTGCGTGCCATCGACAGGTAGTGATGGCGCACCGCGCGTGGCGAGTAGAACGCCTCGCCCAGCTCGCGCAAGCGCCTAGTAGCTTCGGCGTCGGCGCGATACACCAGCGGCGAGCCCAGCCACTCGAGCAGGCTCGGGTTGGCGCCGCGCATCAGACGCAGGGTCTTGCGCAGCTCCCAGCCGCTGATGTCCAGTTCGTCGCTCAGCGGCCGCTCGATCACGTCGCGAGGCTCGTCCACCCGCAGGTACCAGTCGTTGCGCGGCACGTAGACGAAGCGCACGTCGTAGTCGCTGTCGGGCGAGGCGAAGCCCCAGGCCCGGCTGCCGGACTCGCAGGCATAGAGCACGGTCACCTGGTGCTCGCGCTCGATACGTTGCAGTTCATCGAGCACCCGGGCGCGCATCGCCTCGGGCAGTGGGTGGGGGTCGTCCTGACACATGTCTTCGTTCCTTGTACTGGGCGCCACACGGCGCCCGTCTCAACCTTTCACACACACCACCTGACGCAGGGTGTGCACCACTTCGACCAACTCACGCTGGGCCTGCATCACCGCATCGATATCCTTGTAGGCCATCGGGATCTCGTCGATCACATCCTTGTCCTTGCGGCACTCCACATGGGCAGTGGCGCGCTGCTGGTCTTCGACCGTAAAGCGGCTCTTGGCCTTGGTGCGGCTCATCACCCGGCCCGCACCATGGCTGCACGAGCAGAACGATTCCTCGTTGCCCAGGCCGCGCACGATGAAACTCTTCGCGCCCATGGAGCCGGGGATGATGCCCAGCTGGCCCTTCTGCGCCGACACCGCGCCCTTGCGCGTCACCAGCACCTCGCGGCCGAAGTGCTGCTCCTTCTGCACATAGTTGTGGTGGCAGTTGACCGCCTCGAGGCTGGCCTCGAACGGCTTGCCCAGCACCTTGCGGGTGGCGGCGACCACCGCCTGCATCATCAGTTCGCGGTTGTGCCGGGCGAAGTCCTGCGCCCACTCCACCGCCTCGACATAGTCGGCGAAGTGCCGGCTGCCTTCCTCGAAATACGCCAGGTCGCGGTCCGGCAGGTTGACCATGTGCTGGCGCATGTCGGCCTGGGCCAGTTCGATGAACAGGTTGCCGATGGCGTTGCCGACGCCACGCGAGCCGCTGTGCAGCATGAACCAGACGCGGTCGGCCTCGTCCAGGCAGACCTCGATGAAGTGGTTGCCGCCGCCCAGTGTCCCCAGGTGTTGGCGGTTGTTGGTCTTCTCCAGGCGCGGATGCTTGTCGGTGATTGCCTTGAAGCGCCCGGCCAGGCCGCTCCAGACCTGGTCGGCGTAGTTCGGCACGTTGTCCCAGGCACCCTGGTCGCGACGGCCGAAGGTCTTGCCATGGGGCACGGCCTTCTCGATGGCTGTACGCAGGCCATGCAAGTTGTCCGGCAGGTCACGGGCATGCAGCGAGGTGCGCGCGGCGATCATGCCGCAGCCGATGTCCACGCCCACCGCCGCCGGGATGATCGCGCCCACGGTGGGGATCACGCTGCCGATGGTCGAGCCCTTGCCCAGGTGCACATCCGGCATCACCGCCAGGTGCTTGAAGATGAACGGCATCTTCGCCGTGTTCATCAGTTGCTTGCGGGCGTCGTCCTCGACCGGCACACCGTCGGTCCACAGCTTGATCGGCTTGCCGCCCGCCACTTCGAGTATGTTCATTACCTTGTTCCTTGTTGCGTACGTCGTGTCGCAAAGGGTCAACCCGCCTTGAGACTGACCATGCCATTCAATACCTGATCCAGGCCACCGAACACCGAAATCCGGTCGATGCGCTCGGCCACCCGCTCCAGGGTTTCCAGCTCTTTGAGGCGCAGGGCCGTCGGGTTGCCTTCCATCACCTTGGCGGTGTTGAGCAGCGAGCGGGTCGCCTGGGTTTCCTCACGCCGGCGGATCACGTTGGCCTGGGCAGCCTTCTCTGCCTCCACTACCTGCGCCAGCAGGGTTTTCATCTCGCCCGGCAGGATGATGTCGCGCACCCCCAGGCTGCTCACCTCCAGGCCACTGTCTTGCAGGTGCGCCAGCAGGTGCTCGGTGACGCTACCGTCGATGGACTGCTTGTCTTCCAGCAGTTCGTCGAGGGTGCGGGTGCCCACCGCAGCACGCAAACCGAACTGCAGTTCGCGGTACAGGTGCTCCACCGGTTTGCTCATCTGCCCGTGGGCGCCGAGTACATCGGTGTAGCGCCAGTTGGCCACCAGGCTCAGGCGCAGGCTGACCTTGTCGCGGGTGAGGATCTCCTGGCCGTTGACCTCCAGCGCCTGCAAGCGAGTGTCGACCATCTCCACCGCTACCTGGCTGCCGCAGCGCCAGTAGCCATGGCGGCCCGGCTCGAGCAACCCGGCTACCACGCCGTCGATCTTCAGCACACCGACATGGAACGCCGGCACCAGCGCCAGCAGCACCAGGTCCGTGCCGGCCACACCGGGGCGGTTCAGGCGGACCACCAGTTCATCGTCCAGGCGCCGGCCCTGATTCAGGTCGATGCGCTGCAAGCCATGCTCGACCTGGCCTTTCCAGTACAGGCGGCGACTGTCCGGTGCCAGCAACTCGACCATGCGGCCGTCCTCGAAACGCAGGCCGGCCTCGTGCTGCGCCAGGTCCATGGCTTCGAAATGCTGCTCGACCAGAGCTGGCTCCTGCCCGCGCAGGTACTGTGCCAGCGGGTGGTCGAACAGCGGGGATTGGAGGCTGAAGGTGGTCACCGTCAGCCGGTCTTGCCAGTCGAAACGCGAGTACTGGCCAGGCTCGAGAATCGACACGAAGTCGCCTTCGCTCATCAGCAGGCCACGTTCGTTTTTCTTCACCACAAAGCGTTTCAACAGTTTCATCTTGCTCATCCTTTTATCAATGTCCTTGGTTGCAGGGGTCGCTGACTCACCGAGCGCCGTGGGCGAAGCCTGGCGGAGTCCGGGGCCGGGAGCGCTTGCTCCGGCGGCCTTCATCGTTGCGCCAGGCCCGGCCGGCGGGCCGGGTGGGCCAGCGGTAGCCCAGGCGTCCTTCGCAAAAGCGGACCATCCTGGCCCTGGTTGCGTTGCCTGTGCCCCACCTGCGGGTGTTGCGTTTGTAGCTACCGTGGAGGGTAGTGCCGGGACTTGGCCCGGCGAGCGCCTCGCAAGCCTGTTCACAGGCTTGCGCCGCAATGACCGTTCGTTGCAGCGGCGGCATGCACGACACCGACACCTGAAGGTGGGTACGTGCACCGGCGGGGGTTGATATCCCCTGACCCGAGGGCCTGCCTGGCGATGCGGTCGAGAGGGATATAGCGAGCGGCGTGCCAGGTTTTCATTCGTTCTTGAAAAAACCGCATAATCAACTGATTTATAAGCATTTATTTCTTATTGCGCGTTAGCCGATACATTACAAGGTGTCTAACCGATTTAATTTTTCGTATATCCTGCGATATATATTTATCTTTTTGGATAATCACGGATGACCAAGCCTCTCGTCGCCATCGGTTTTCTCGGCACCACCCTCGACCGCAACGGCAAGGGTGCGGCGCGCTGGAACAGGTGGCGGCCAACCATCGGCCTGTGCCAGCAACCCGACCTGCCCCTGGACCGCCTGGAACTTATCCACGGCCCCGGCGCACGCGACCTCGGCCTGGCCGAGCGAATCCGCGCCGACATCCAGCAGGTCTCGCCCGGCACAGAGGTGCGCCTGCACCCGCTGGCGCTGCGCAACCCGTGGGATTTCGAGGAGGTCTACGGCGCCCTGCACGACTTCGCCAGCGGCTACAGCTTCGACACCGAGCACGAGGACTACCTGGTGCATATCACCACCGGCACCCACGTCGCGCAGATCTGCTGGTTCCTGCTCACCGAGGCGCGCTACCTGCCGGCGCGCCTGGTGCAGACCTCACCCTCGCGCAAGCACGACGAAAACAGCGACCCTGCCGGCATCGCCACCCTGATCGACCTCGACCTGTCGCGCTACGACCCGATCGCCTCGCGCTTTCGCCGCGAACAGGTCGAGGGGCAGTCGCTGCTCAAGTCAGGCATCGCCACGCGCAACCCGGACTTCAACCGCACCATAGAGCAGATCGAACGGGTCGCCCTGCGCTCGAAGGCGCCGATGCTGCTGGTCGGCCCGACCGGCGCCGGCAAGTCGTTCCTGGCCCGCCGCGTCCATGAGCTCAAGCGCGGTCGTCACCAGTTGGGCGGTCGCTTCATCGAGGTGAACTGCGCCACCCTGCGCGGCGACGGCGCCATGTCGACCCTGTTCGGCCATGCCAAAGGCGCCTTCACCGGCGCGCAGAACGCCCGCGACGGCCTGCTGCGCGCCGCCGACGGCGGCATGCTATTCCTCGACGAAATCGGTGAGCTGGGCGCCGACGAACAGGCCATGCTGCTCAAGGCCATCGAAGAAAAGCGCTTCTTCCCGCTGGGCGCCGACCGTGAGGTGGAAAGCGACTTCCAACTGATCGCCGGCACCCACCGCGACCTGCGCGCCAAGGTCGCCGACGGCTCGTTCCGCGAAGACCTGTTCGCCCGCATCAACCTGTGGACCTTCGCCCTGCCGGGCCTGGCCCAGCGGCGCGAGGACATCGAGCCGAACCTGGATTTCGAGTTGCAGCGCCACGCCCGTGAGCAAGGCCGCCAGGTGCGCTTCAACCTCGAAGCCAAGCGCCGCTACCTGGCCTTCGCCCACGCCAGCGAAGCACGCTGGGCCGGTAACTTCCGCGAGCTGTCGGCATCGATCACGCGCATGGCGACCCTGGCCGACAGCGGGCGCATCGACGAGGCACTGGTCGAGGAAGAGATCGCTCGGCTGCGCTATGCCTGGGGCCTGGAATCGGCAACCGAGCCGCTGCTGGCCGGCCGCGAACTGGACCTGTTCGACCAGGTACAACTGCAGGCGGTGATCGATGTGTGCCGCCGCGCCCAGAGCCTGTCCGAGGCCGGGCGCCAGCTGTTCGCGGTATCACGCCAGGAGAAGGCCAACCCTAACGACGCCGACCGCCTGCGCAAGTACCTGGCGCGGTTCGGGCTGGATTGGCAGCAACTAAAGTCGTAGGGCTTGCCATCAGGCTGGCTCGGTACGGTATGCTTGCCCAGTCTTCAGGGCGGGGTGAAAGTCCCCACCGGCGGTAAATCGAAAGATGAGCCCGCGAGCGCCCCGGCCATGCCGGGGGTCAGCAGATCTGGTGAGATTCCAGGGCCGACGGTCATAGTCCGGATGAAAGAAGGCGTTTGGCAGGGGCCGTCCAGGCGCCCTTGCGCGCGCATTTTGTTCGCCCCGAGACGTTCATCGATCATTCACGAGGAGCGTTTCATGTCCACCCCGCTTAACAAGCAATTCCCCAACGTCAGCGCCGCCATCGCCGCCTTCCAGGCCGGGCGCCCGGTGCTGCTGCTCGACGACGACGACCGCGAGGACGAAGCCGACATCGTCGCTGCCGCCGAGAACCTTTCGCTGCAGACCATGGCCATGATGATCCGCGATTGCAGCGGTATCGTCTGCCTGTGCCTGGACGAAGCCACCGTCGACGCCCTGCAGCTGGCGCCGATGGTGCAGAACAACCAGGCCCGCCACGGCACCGGCTTCACCGTCACCATCGAAGCCGCCGAGGGCGTCAGCACCGGCGTGTCGGCGCAGGACCGCATCACCACCATCGAATCCGCGCTGCGCTCCACCGCGCAACAGCGCCACATCGTCAGCCCCGGCCATGTATTCCCCCTGCGCGCCCGTGACGGCGGCGTGCTGACCCGTCGCGGCCACACCGAAGGCTCGGTGGACCTGGCCCGCCTGGCCGGCCTGCGCCCGGCGGCGGTGCTGTGCGAACTGATGAACCCCGATGGCAGCATGGCCCGCGGCGAACAGGTGGCGGTGTATGCGCGGCAGTACAATCTGCCAGTGCTGACCATCGAGGAGCTGGCGCGCTATCGTGAGGCGATGGTGGAACTCGAGGCCGAGCCGGCCTGATACCTGGGCAAGCCCGCTCCCGATCAGCGTGGGAGCGGGCTTACCCTGCCCTCAACGCAACCCCAACGGCCCCTTCAGATACTCATACAACCCCGCCGCACTCTTGCGATAGCCATCGGCTGTCAGATGGACAAGATCAGGCCGCGCCAGCCCCTGCGCCTGCCAGCCGGCGATCGAGCACGGCCCGCCCATGAACCCCTGCCAATCCCAGAACAGCGCCTTGTGCTTGCGCGCCATCTGCTTCTGGATACGAATCACCGAGGCCAGCGGTTGCGGCTGGCGCGCCGCGCAGCTGCGCGCCTTGCGCTGCTTGATCGAGTCCGGCGGGCCGACCAGCAGGATCGCCGTCTGCGGCAGGTCCTTGCGCAAGCCCGTGAGGGTCGCCTCGAGCTGCGCCTGGTACAGCGCCAGGTCGAGCTTGTCGTCGAACGCCTCGTTGGTGCCGTAGGCCAGGATCACCAGGTCCGGCCGCACGGCCTTGAGGCTGTCGCGCCAACCCGCCTGCCACTTGTCCACCACCTCCAGACGCGCGCCGTTGATGCCCAGCGTCGAATAGGTCACCCCGGCATTCTTCTGCCCCTGCAGGTACCAGCCACCCAAGGCGACGCCACGGCCCCCTTCCACCGTCAATTGCACCGGCAGGCCGACATTGGCGAACGCCGGGCTGAAGCGCCACTGGCCATTGCTGGCCGGCAACACCCGACGCTGGCCGCCATTGACCAGCAGGCTGGCACTCCCGCTGGACTGGTACAGCGCCGAGACCTTGTAGCGCTGGCGGTCCTCGTCACGCGCCTGCAGCATCACGCTGGAACGGTTGGCCTGCGGCAGCGACAGGTAGCCGCCCAGCGGAAACTGATGGCTCTGCTGGTTGCGCGCCGACACCAGCTCCCACTGGCGCTTCTCGCTCTTGATGATCACCCGGTCGTTACGGATCCCCGGCACCGGCGAGGCCGGCACCAGGCCAATGCCACCGTCGCCGTAGCGTGCCTGCAGCAGGCGGCGCAGCTCGCCGCTGAACAGGTCGGCGGCGGTGTGCGAATCACCCAGCTGGACGATGGCAACCGGGGCACGCCCGGCATTGCGCAGCTTGCCGGCGAGCAGGGCGACGTTGCCGTCCTGGCGGCTGGCGGGCGCGGCGGTGGGCCGCGCCGCGGGCTGGGCGCTCACGCTGTTGGCGCCGGTGCTGCAACCCGGCGCGGCGCTGATCAGCAGGGCCAGGCCCAGCAGGTGATGCCATTGGCGCATCTCAATGTCCTGTTACGGTCAGGCCTGGAAAGCTGATCAGAGACAGTATCTGCTCGGCGATCATCTTCTGGCCTGTGATGGTGAAATGAATGCCGTCGTCGACCCGCACCTTCACCCGCTTGCCCTGCGCGGTCTGCACCGTGTACGCGAAGCTGGCGTCGGCGTAGCCGAGGATCGGGTTGGCCGACACGTAGTACTGGCCGTACAGCGCGGTCTGCTCCTGGTAGAGCCCGCTGAGGTAACCCATGGCGGTGGACAGCCGCGCCTTCTCCATGTTCGGCGGCCCGACCCAGATAACCTGCACGTTGTGCGTGCGGGCCTGCTCGAGGATCGAATCGATCCGGGCGCGATAGGCCACCTCCCATTCCGGCGACTTGAAGCGCAGGAACGGCTTGCCTTTGCCCTGGGGCATGTCCCACGGGTCGTTGGGGCCGAGGAACACCACCATCAGGCGCACGTTCGGTTCGTGGTCGAGGGTCTCGGCCACGGTCTTCGGCCAGTTGAAGAAGCCCGGGTAGGCAAGGCCGGTGCTCTGCTTGCTGAGGTTGACGGTGCGGATCTGGTAACGCTTGCGCAAGCTGTTGGCCAGGTGCGGGGCAACGCCCTGCATCAGCGAATCGCCGACCAGGAACACCTCGTCACCAGCGACCAGGGAGGCCACGGTGCCCGGTTGCAGCAATACCGGCGCCGGGGCTGGTGCTGGAGTTGCCGCTGGCATTGGCGCTGACGCCGGCACTGCCGCGACGGACGGGGTTACAGCGACGGGCGCGGGCACGTGAACAACGTGAACAGGCGCCGGCGTGTGCGCCGCACCGTGCGGCAGCGGTTTGGCCAGCGCCGCCGGGGTCTGCAGGTCGACCGTGACCACCGGCATCGGCGCGGGCAGGACCTCGGGCAGCGGCGCTTCGGCTACCTGCGGCGCCGGCTGCAGGCGCTCGAGCAGGTCGTCACGGCGGGCCTCCAGCAGCGCCGTCAGTTGCGCCCCCGTACGCCAGGCCGGCATCTGGCCCAGCAGCGGGATTTCGCAGCTCTGGTGGTACTTCTGCTGGCAGTAGAGTTTGATCGAGTCCTGGTTCAGCCAGAACAGCAGCGCGGTGGTGACCACGATCGCGTACAGGCCACGGGCAGCGCCCATCTGTACCTGGAACAGCTGTTTGCTATCAGAAGCTTGCATAGATGAACCCCGGCACGCCCGACTGCGAAGCGAAAATCACCAGCGACACACCGACCCCGAGCGGGATCGGATACAGCTGCCACGGCAGGCGCTGGAAGGCCGCGCCACTCTGGCGCAGCAGCGCGAGCCATTGTGGATAACTGGCCACGAACAGCACGCAGGCCAGCAGCATCAGGCCAGTGACACTGTTCAGGCCCGCCAGGCTCAGCTGGGCGATGTCGCCGAGCATCTCCAGCGCGCCCTCCAACGTCGGGCTGCGGAAGAAGATCCAGGCAAAAGCCACGTAGTGGAAGGTCATCAACCGCGCCAGCAAGCCCGATCCCGGCAGATTGGCGAACCCTGGGCACCACTGGCTGAACAGCTTGGAGATAGCCAGGCCCATGCCGTGCAGCGCGCCCCAGATGATGAAGTTCACGCTCGCCCCGTGCCACAGCCCGGACACCAGCATCGCCAGCAGCATGTTCAGGTTGCCGCGCCATACGCCCTGGCGGTTGCCGCCCAGCGGGATATAGACGTAGTCGCGGATGAAGCGCGACAGGCTGATGTGCCAGCGCCCCCAGAACTCCTTGAGGTTGTGTGCGGCATACGGCGCGTCGAAGTTGTCCGGCAGGCGGAACCCCAGCAACAAGGCGATGCCGGTGACCAGGTTGGTGTAGCCGCTGAAGTTGAAGTAGATCAGCAGGCTGTAGCCGTACACGCTCAACAGCACCTGCTCGGGGGTGGCGCTGCCCGGGGTGTCGAACACCGGGTCCACCCACTCGCTGCCCAGCCAGGCACTGAGGAAGAACAACTTGACCACCGCCATCGCGATCAGCCCCAGTGCCCGCTGCGGCTCCAGCACCTGGCGCATGGCTGGCGGGCGGATCTGCGGCAGCATGTGCAGGGCGCGGTTGACCGGCCCGGCCACCAGGCTGGGGAAGAACGCCAGGTACAAGGCCAGGTCCAGCGGCGCCGACGGCGTCAGCTCGCGCCGGTTGATCGACACCAGGTAGCTGACCGAATGGAAGGTATAGAACGACAGCCCGATCGGCACCAGCACTTCCAGCAACGGCAGCGCCACGTCGAACCCGGCGGTGGCCAGTGCGGCCTGCGCGCCTTCGACGAAGAACGCCTGGTACTTGAACAGGTAGAAACAGCCCAGCACCAGCGTCAACAGCAGCACGCGGCTAAACCAGCGTCCAGGGTAGCGCCCCGCCAGCAGGCCGAGCAGGTATACCAGCACGCTGTAGCCCAGCAGGATGTAAAGCGACTGCAGGCTGAAGCTGGCCACCAGGCCATAGCTGGCCGTCAGCAGCAGCAGGTTCTGCAGCCGGACACTCCAGCACAGGCTCCAATAAAGCAGGAAGAACAGCGTGAAACAGAGGCCGAATTCGATCGAGAGGAAGCTCACAACGTAGTCCATTACATGACGTCGGGGAGGGAAGCCGCTGGCCCACGGGCCAGAGCGCGCGGATTATGGCAGAGGGCCGCCACCCCCACAATTCCATTGCTTCGCAGATTGCAAGATGGCTCACATCGAACAAGTGCAACAAAATGCGACGAACGATAACCCTGCGTAATTTGCTCCCCCTGCCCCGCTCTGCTAGTGTCGCGCCGTTCTGAACACCACCGAGACCGTCGCCATGGCCCGCAAAAAAGCCTCCATCGATTTCGAACAATCCCTCGCCGACCTGCAAGCCCTGGTCGAGCGCCTGGAGAACGGCGAACTGTCGCTGGAAGAGTCGCTGGCCGCCTTCGAGCAAGGCATCGCCCTGACCCGCGATTGCCAGGGCGCCCTGGCCCAGGCCGAGCAGAAGGTGCAGATCCTGCTGGAGCGTGACGGCGAGCTGGCAGCGCAGCCATTCGACGCGGAGCCCGAGGCATGATCGCCCAGTACCAGGCGAGCGCCCAGGCCCGGGTCGACGCGGCGCTCGAACCGTTGTTCCAGGCTCCCGCCAAGGAGCTCGAGCGCCTCTATGCCGCCATGCGCTACAGCGTGATGAACGGCGGCAAGCGCGTGCGCCCGCTGCTGGCCTACGCCGCCTGCGAAGCCTTCGGCGTACCGGCGGAGCAGGCCAACGGCGCCGCCTGCGCGGTTGAGCTGATCCACGCCTACTCGCTGGTACACGACGATCTGCCGGCCATGGACGACGACGACCTGCGCCGCGGCCAGCCGACCACCCACAAGGCCTTCGACGAGGCGTGCGCGATCCTCGCCGGCGACGGTTTGCAAAGCCTGGCCTTCAGCGCCTTGCTCGATCCGCGCCTGAGCCCGCAGCCCGACGCCATCCGCCTGCAGATGGTCCAGGCCTTGGCCAAGGCGGCCGGCCCTGCGGGCATGGTCGGCGGGCAAGCCATCGACCTCGGTTCGGTGGGCCTGAAGCTCGACCAGAAAGCCCTGGAGTACATGCACCGGCACAAGACCGGCGCGCTGATCGAAGCCAGCGTGCGCCTCGGCGCCTTGGCCAGCGCCCGCGCCGGGCAGGTCCAGCTCGATGCGCTGCAGACTTATGCACAGGCCATTGGCCTGGCGTTCCAGGTGCAGGACGATATCCTCGACGTGGAGAGCGACACCACCACCCTGGGCAAACGCCAGGGCGCCGATATCGCCCGCGACAAGCCGACCTACCCGGCCCTGCTCGGCCTGGAGGCGGCCAAGGCCTATGCCCTGGAGCTGCGCGACCAGGCGCTGGCCGCGCTGGCAGGCTTTGGCGAGAATGCCGAGCCACTGCGGGCACTGGCCCGCTACATCGTCGAACGCCGCCACTGATCAGCGCCGCTGCCGGCACACCAGCGCTCACGGACAACGCGATACCTGGGGGAGCCGGCTTGCCGGCGATGGGGTGCGCCGCAGCCCCCGCTCAACACCCGACTGAATGGGCAGCTTTTCCTACAATGGGGTAAACTGCCGCGTCTTCACACCTATAACGACTCGCCTGATGCCCACGACGTTTCAAGAGATCCCCCGCGAACGCCCGGTCACGCCGTTGCTGGACCGCGCCGACACGCCCGCCGGCCTGCGCCGGCTGGCCGAAGCCGACCTGGAGACCCTGGCCGACGAGCTGCGCCAGGACCTGCTCTATACCGTTGGGCAGACCGGTGGGCATTTTGGTGCGGGCCTGGGCGTCATCGAGCTGACGATCGCCCTGCACTACGTCTTCGACACCCCGGATGACCGGCTGGTGTGGGACGTCGGCCACCAGGCCTACCCGCACAAGATCCTCACCGGTCGGCGCGAGCGCATGCTCAGCCTGCGCCAGAAGGACGGCATCGCCGCCTTCCCGCGCCGCAGCGAGAGCGAGTACGACACCTTCGGCGTCGGCCACTCCAGCACCTCGATCAGCGCCGCGCTGGGCATGGCCATCGCCGCCCGCCTGCAGAACGACCCGCGCAAGTCGATCGCGGTGATCGGCGACGGCGCGCTGACCGCCGGCATGGCCTTCGAGGCGCTGAACCACGCCCAGGAAGTCAACGCCGACATGCTGGTGATCCTCAACGACAACGACATGTCGATTTCGCGCAATGTCGGCGGCCTGTCCAACTACCTGGCCAAGATCCTCTCCAGCCGCACCTACGCGAGCATGCGCGAAGGCAGCAAGAAAGTGCTGTCGCGCCTGCCCGGTGCCTGGGAAATCGCCCGCCGCACCGAGGAGTACGCCAAGGGCATGCTGGTGCCGGGCACGCTGTTCGAGGAGCTGGGCTGGAACTACATCGGCCCGATCGACGGCCACGACCTGCCGACCCTGATCGCCACCCTGCGCAACATGCGCGACCTCAAGGGCCCGCAGTTCCTCCACGTGGTGACCAAGAAGGGCAAGGGCTTCGCCCCGGCCGAGGTCGACCCGATCGGCTACCACGCCATCACCAAGCTGGAGCCGGCCGACAAGCCGGTCGCGCCGAAGAAGACCAGCGGCCCGAAATACGCCTCGGTGTTCGGCCAGTGGCTGTGCGACATGGCCGCCGCCGACAATCGCCTGGTGGGCATCACCCCGGCGATGAAGGAAGGCTCGGACCTGATCGACTTCAGCGAACGCTACCCGGAGCGCTACTTCGACGTCGCCATCGCCGAGCAGCACGCGGTCACCCTGGCCGCGGGCATGGCCTGCGAGGGTGCCAAGCCGGTGGTGGCGATCTACTCGACCTTCCTGCAACGCGCCTATGACCAGCTGATCCACGACGTGGCGGTACAGGACCTCGATGTGCTGTTCGCCATCGACCGCGCCGGCCTGGTCGGCGAGGACGGCCCGACCCACGCCGGCGCCTACGACCTGTCCTACCTGCGTTGCATCCCCGGCATGCTGGTGATGACTCCGAGCGACGAGAACGAGCTGCGCAAGATGCTCAGCACCGGCCACCACTACAAGGGCCCGGCCGCCGTGCGCTACCCACGTGGCACCGGCCCCAACGCGCCGATCAGCGGCGACCTGGAGCCCCTGGAAATCGGCAAGGGCGTGGTCCGCCGCCAGGGTGGCAAGGTTGCCCTGCTGGTGTTCGGCGTACAGCTGGCCGAAGCCCTGCAGGTGGCCGAGCAGATCGACGCCACCGTGGTCGACATGCGTTTCGTCAAGCCTCTGGACGAGGCGCTGGTGCTGGAAATGGCCGCCAGCCATGAGTTGCTGGTGACCATCGAAGAGAATGCCATCATGGGTGGCGCCGGCGCAGCGGTCGGCGAGTTCCTCGCCCGCGAAGCGGTGGTCAAGCCGCTGCTGCACCTGGGGCTGCCGGATATCTATGTCGAGCACGCCAAGCCTGCGCAGATGCTGGCCGAGTGCGGGCTGGATGCGGCAGGGATCGAAGCCTCCGTCAAAACCCGAATGGCCAAGCTCGGCCTGTAAGGCCATATCTCGGGGCAAGTCGCATCGGCGCACCGCCGCTCCCACGATAACTGCGTGGGAGCGGCGGTGCGCCGATGCGACTTGCCCCGCGATTGCAATGGAACTGCCCCATGAAGATCCGCGCCCTCCCCCTGCTCTGCCTCCCCGCCGCCGCCCTGGCAGCCGAACCTTCCCGCGATGACGCCCTCAAGCTCCCCGACGTGCTGATCAGCGCCAGCCGCCAGGTCGAGTCGCGTACTGCCACCAGCGCCGCCAACACGGTGTTCACCCGTGCCGACATCGACCGCCTGCAACCCAGCAGCGTCACCGATCTGCTCGCCCGCGTGCCCGGCGTGCAGGTCGCGCCCACCGGCGGTCGCGGCAGCCTGCCGGGCATCTTCGTGCGCGGCACCAAGGCCGCCCAGACCCTGGTGTTGGTTGATGGCGTGCGCATCGCCAACGCCACCTCCGGCGACAGCGGCCTGCAGTTTCTCGGCATCGACCAGATCGAACGGGTGGAGGTGCTGCGCGGATCGCGCTCGGCGGTATACGGCAGCGACGCCATCGGCGGGGTGATCCAGATCTTCACCCGGCGTGGCGAGGGCCCGGGCCTGCAACCGCGCCTGCGCCTGGCGGCCGGCAGCAACCAGACCTGGCAGCGCAGCCTGGGCCTTTCCGGTGGCGATGGCGCGACCCGCTTCAACCTCGGCGCCAGCCTGGACGAGACGGCCGGCATCGATTCGACCGGGCCGTCGTATGCCAGCGATGGCGACCATGATGTTTATCGCAACCGCTCGCTGAACCTGAGCTTGAGCCACACCTTCAACGAGCGCTTCGAAGCGGGCCTGAACCTGCTCGACAGCCGTGGGCGTCGTGAGTTCGACGAACCTCGTGGTAGCAGCCCGCAAGTGCCCTACTCGAACTTCGCCGTCAGCAGCCTAGGCAGTTACTTCGATGCCCAACTTACCGATCTGTGGCATTCCCGACTGGAGATAGCCCACAGCGAGAACCGCGACGACAGCCGCGACAAGCTCACGCACCAAAGCTCGCCATTCAACACCTACCGCGACCAAGTCACCTGGCAGAACGATCTGACCATCGATGACGACAACAGCGTGCTACTGGGTGGCGAGTGGTACGAGGACCGGGTGCATTCGAGTACCGATTTCAATGAGGACAGCCGCTGGAACCGCGCAGTGTTCGCCCAGCATCGCTTCCACAACGAGCACTTCTCGACCGAACTGGGCGTACGCCACGACGAGAACCAGCAGTTCGGCGGCCAGACCACCTGGAGCGGCAGCCTGACCCTCCCATTGAACGCCCGTAATGACTTGCTGTTTTCCTACAGCGAGGGGTTCCGCTCCCCCACGTTCAACGACCTGTACTACCCCGGCTTCAGCAACCCCGATCTCAAGCCGGAGCACTCGAAATCCTATGAGGTGCAATGGCGCAGCCAACTGACCGACAGCAGCCGCCTGGAAACCTCGCTCTATCGCACCGACTTGCGAGACGCCATCAGCTACGACGCAGATGCCAATACCATGGGCAACGTTGCCCAGGCCCGTATCAACGGCTTCGAGATGGCGCTGGACCAGCAATGGGGGGCCTGGACATCGACGTTGGGCCTGGCATTGATCGACCCGCGTGACCGCAAGAGTGGCCACACGCTGTCCCGGCGCGCGCGGCGTACGCTGAGCCTGGATATCGACCGTCAATACGACCGCTTCAATGTTGGCGCCAGCTGGCAGGCCGTGAGCAGCAGCTACAACGACGAAACCAACAACGCCCCCATCGGCGGTTACGGGCTGCTGGGCGTTCGCGGTGGCTGGGCTGCCACTCGCGAGCTGAGGCTCGACTTGAAGCTCGACAACCTGCTGGACAAGCGTTACAGCCGTAACCTCTACAACTACCAGGGCAATGACTACGGCTACCGCGAAGAAGGACGCACCTGGCTGTTGAGCCTTACCTGGACACCGGCGCTCTAGCATCGAGCAACGCACACAGCCGAGCAGTCGCCTCGATCATCTGCCCGCTGGGCCGCTCCAGGCCTTTGTCCGGCACCACCAGCAAGCGCTCGCCTTTCACGGCGCTCAGCCGCGGCCAGTTGCGCCAACTGGCCAGTTGCGCCTCATCGCCCGCCAGGATCACCTCGGGGTCGCGCAGCAACACCGACTCCACACTGACCTGCGGGGCGGGCTGGGCCAGGTCGTCGAACACATTGCGCGCCCCGCACACGCGCAAGGCGTCGCTGACCACCTGACTCCCACCCAAGGTGTACAGCGGCTTGTCCCAGACCTGGTAGAACACCCGCAGCGGCGCCTCACGCCGGTAGCGGTCGCGCAGCCCCTGCAACCGCTCACGCAGGCTGGCGGCATAGGCGCGGCCTTGCTGGTCACGGCCAATACGTTGGGCGATGGCTTCGATCTGGTCGATCAACTGGTTGAGGTTGCCGGGCTCGCCGCTGAACGTGGCGATGCCCAGGCGCCTGAGCTGGTCACGCTGGGCCGGCGGCACGCTGCCGGGCCACAGCAGCAAGAGGTCGGGCTCGAGGCTTAACAGGCGCTCCATGTCGAGCTGGCCATGGCGGCCGACGGAAGGCAACCGGGCCAGCGCCGGCGGACGCTCGCCGCCATCGAGCACACCGACCAGCAACTCGCCGGCTCGTAGCTCCAGGACAATCTCGGTCATCGACGGCGCCAGGCTGACCACCCGCGGCGCGGCCTCGGCCACGGCGCCGAGACACAGCAGCAAAAACCCGGCGAACAGCGCCCGCATCAGCCGAGCTGGCGTGGGATGCGATAGAGGTACAGCAACACCACGGTGGACAGGGCGAGGAGAATCTGCGGTACCGCCTCCAACCCGACCAGCACCGACAGCGCGGCAACCCAGGCCGGGAAGCAGGCGAACAGCATGGCCAGGCGGCGCACGCGGGCCAGCTCGATCCAGGCCGCCGGTTCTTCGGCGCTGCCCAATACCTTGTCGGTGGCGATCAACGCCCGCTTGTACGCGCTGAAGCGCGGCAGGCTGAGGAACATGCTGGCGGCACCGGCGATGAACAGCGGCATGGCCAGCACCGGGATCAGCGCCTCGCCGTCACCAAAGGCCCAGGCCATCACCGGCAGCGGCAGCAACCCCACGGCCAGGTACTGCCACCAGGCCAGCGCCAGCCGCCGCTTCACCTCTGTGCGAGTCACGCCTGGGGCACCTCGCCCTGGTGCTTGTTGCCCATCATGTGCCCGAGCTTGTCGGCCTTGGTGGCCAGGTACAGGCGGTTGTGCGGGTTGTGGCCAGTGTGCAGCGGTACGCGCTCGGCGACCTTGATGCTCATGTCGGTCAGGGCCTTTACCTTGCGCGGATTGTTGGTCATCAGACGCAACGACTTCACGCCCAGGTGCTCGAGCATCGGCAGGCACATGGCGTAGTCACGCTGGTCGGCGGCGAAGCCCAGGCGCTCGTTGGCCTCGACGGTGTCGGCACCGCCGTCTTGCAGTTCGTAGGCGCGGATCTTGTTCAGCAGGCCGATGCCACGGCCTTCCTGGCGCAGGTACAGCAGTACGCCACGGCCTTCACGGGCGATGGCCTGCAATGCGGCCTCCAGCTGCGAGCCACAGTCGCAACGCTGGCTGAACAGCGCATCGCCAGTCAGGCACTCGGAGTGCAGACGCCCCAGCACCGGCTCGCCGTCGGCGATATCACCCAGGCTGAGCACCACGTGCTCGCGGCCAGTGGCTTCGTCGAGGAAGCCATGCATGGTGAAGGTCGCAAAGGGAGTAGGGAGTTTCGAGGCGGCAACAAAGACGACGGGCACGTTGTGCTCCTGGGCAGTAGGATTTTTCAGATCGGTCGATTGTATCAGCAGCCCGGCGCAGGTGCGCAGGAGGAATATCGTGGCTTAAGATCGAAAAGTTAGATGCATATGGCCGCACACCGGCCCCTGCGGGAGCGGACTGCGGGGCATTTATTGATGAGGCAGGTGATCATCCGTAAACGGATAAGGCTGCTTCCAGCGCTCAAAGATCGGCTTCAGCTCGCCGCTGCGCACCAGTTGCCCCATGCGCCGGTCGAACAGGTCGCGCAGGGCCTTGCCCTGTTCGCTGTGGGCGAAGGCCAGATACAACGGCAGCTCGGCGACGTGGGTGCGGCGAAAGCGCGTGGCATCGGGCGCCTGGCCAAGCACGTAGTCGACCTCGGCGAGCGCATCGATGTAGAAATCGACCCGGTCATGTTCGAGCATGGGCAGGATGCCCTCGCGCCGCTGGATCTCGCGGAAGTTGTGGACCTCGGGCAGATAGCTGGCGTAGTCGTAGCCGCGCACCCAGGCCAGCCGGTACTGGCCGATGGTCTCGAGCGTTGGCACCGGTTTGTCGACCAGGCCCAAGGCATAGATATGGTCCTGGTCGAAGTACCACTGCGGGTACAGGTTGTCGGCGTTCTCTTCCTTGTAGGAGCCTACCCAGGCATCCGCCTCGCCGCGTTTCACCAGCCCGACGGCGCGGCTGTAGGGCGCGCTCTTGACCACGACCTTGACCCCGGCCGGCTCGAACACCTTGCGCAACACGTCCCAGGCCAGCCCGCTGCCATCGGCATTGGTGTAGTCGACCCACGCCTCGCTGACCAGACGCACCTGCGCCGGCGCCTCCTGGGCCATCGCACCCGGTCCCGCGACCAATAGCATCGATGCCAGCACCACAGCCTTCAGGCCCATTGCAACGCTCCCTGTCTCAGGCCACCGCCCACACCAGAACCTGCATGCCCAGCCAGGCGAACACGCCGGCCAGGATATCGTCGAGCATGATGCCGAACCCACCATGCACATGGCGGTCGACCCAGCGGATCGGCCACGGCTTGAGGATGTCGAAGAAGCGGAACATCAGGAACCCCGCCAGCAGCCACTGCCAACCTTCCGGCACCAGCCACAGGGTGATCCACATGCCGACGATCTCGTCCCAGACAATGCCCTCGTGGTCGTGCACGCGCAAGTCGTTGGCCACCTTGCCGCACAACCACACGCCGAACAGCATGCTGATGCCCAGCAACAGCCAATAGCCCCAGTCGGGCAACATCTGCCACAGCGGGATGAACGGCAGCGCCACCAGCGAACCCCAGGTTCCCGGGGCCTTGGGCAAAGTCCCGGAGCCGAAGCCGAAGGCGATGAAGTGCCACGGGTTGCGCCAGACCGAAGGCGGAACGAACTCCGCAGGCACCTGGTTGGGGTGGTCGGTCACGGTGTCTCCCTGAAATGTTGATAGCCCCGCTGCACGGGGGTGATGTCCTGGCCTTGCGGGTCACGCAAGGTCACGCCCTGGCCTTCCAGTACACGACCGATGACGTGCACCTCGCGGGCCAGGGCGGTCAGTGCGCTTTCCGGCACGGTGAACGCCAGCACGTAGTCGTCACCACCGGTGAGCGCTGCATGCAAGGCCGCTTCTCGACCGAGGAAAGCCTGTAAAGGAGCAGACACGGGGACCTGCGCCAGGTTCACCTGCAGCGCTACGCCGGACGCCTTGGCGATATGCCCGCAGTCGGCCAGCAGGCCGTCGGAAACATCCAGCGCCGCCGTGGCCAGGCCACGCAGGCGCTCGCCAAGTTGCAGTTGTGGCAAGGGCGACCAATAGTGCTCCAGCAGCGGACCGGCCACATCGGCAGCCGCCTCGCGTTCGCCCAGCACCAGCGGCAAGGCCCCTGCCGCATTGCCCAGGAAACCACCGACACACAGCAGGTCGCCCGGCTGCGCGCCGCTGCGACGCAGCGCCTGACCGGTCGGCACCCGGCCAAACACGGTCACGGTGATGCTCAACGGGCCGCGGGTGGTGTCGCCACCAATCAGGCTGATGCCGCAGCGCGCGGCCATGCGGCCGAGGCCGTCGGCAAAGCCGGCAAGCCATTGCGCGCCGACCTGGGGCAAGGTGAGGGCAAGGGTAAAGCCGATGGCCGTGGCGCCCATGGCCGCCAGGTCGCTGACCGCCACGGCCAGCGAACGCTGGCCGAGTAGCAACGGGTCGCACACTGCGGGGAAATGCACACCGGCCACGAGCGTGTCGGTGGAGATCGCCAGCTGCTCGCCGGCAGGCAGGTCCAGCAGGGCACAGTCGTCGCCGATCCCCAGGGCCACGCCCTCGCCGCCCTGCGCACAGGGCGCTGCGGCGAAGAAATGACGGATCAGCTCGAACTCACCCATGGCTCGTCAGCGCCGCGATCAGCGCTTGTTCGCCTTGACTTCCGCCTCACGCAGACGCGGAGCCAGCTTGTCGAGCACGCCGTTGACGAACTTGTGGCCGTCAGTGGCGCCGAACACCTTCGCCAGCTCCACACCTTCGTTGATGACGACGCGGTACGGCACGTCGACGCGCATCATGAATTCCCAGGTGGACAGGCGCAGCACGGCCAGCTCGACCGGGTCGAGCTCTTCCAGCGGCGTATCCAGGCAAGGCTTGAGCGCCTCGTCGATCTCGGCCTTCTTCGCCGGGACCCCGTGCAGGATCTCGCGGAAGTAGGCGCCGTCGATATCGGTGAAATCGTTGTCGACCCGGAACTGCGCCTCGACCTCGTTCAGCGAATGCTTGGCCATGTGCCACTGGTAGAGCGCTTGCGTGGCGAGCTTGCGGGCTTCGCGACGCTTGGCGCTCTTCGAGGGCTTGCCGGCATCCGCGGGTTTTGGATCGCGCGGGTTGAAACGATCGCTTTCGTCGCTAATCACTTGGCCTCCAACTGCGCCAGCAGGCTGACCATTTCCAGAGCGGACAGGGCAGCTTCGGCACCTTTGTTGCCGGCCTTGGTGCCGGAACGCTCGATGGCCTGCTCGATGGAATCGACGGTCAGTACGCCGAAGGCCACCGGAACACCGAACTCCATGGACACCTGGGCCAGGCCCTTGGTGCACTCGCCCGCCACGTATTCGAAGTGCGGGGTACCGCCACGGATCACCGCGCCCAGGGCGACGATCGCGTTATAAGCGCCCTGTTGGGCGACTTTCTGTGCCACCAGCGGGATTTCGAACGCGCCCGGGGCACGGATGATGGTGATGTCGCTTTCGCTGACGCCGTGGCGCACCAGGGCATCGACTGCACCGCTTACCAGGCTTTCGACGACGAAGCTGTTGAAGCGGCCAACCACCAAAGCATAGCGACCTTTGGGGGCGATGAAGGTACCTTCGATGGTCTTCAGGGTCATTCCGGAGTTCTCATCTTCAAGAGCGAGGCCGCGCTGTGGCGGCCTCGGGAGGGTTTTGACTCGAGCTTAAGGGCGATCAGGCCGCCTCAAGTCACTCGGAGGGCACGTATTCTACAACTTCCAGATCGAATCCGGATATCGCATTGAACTTCATCGGCGAACTCATCAGGCGCATCTTGCGCACACCGAGGTCGCGCAGGATCTGCGAACCGGCACCGACGGTGCTGTAGGTGGTGGGTGCCTTGGGCTGCGCATCGCCCGCACTTTCGCGGATGTGCGCCAGCAGCACGTCGCCGTCCAGCGGGTGGCCCAGCAACAGGACCACGCCGCTGCCGGCCTCGGCCACCGCGGCCATGGCCGCGCGCAGGCTCCAGCGCCCCGGCTGCTTGACCAGCAGCAGGTCGCGCAGCGGATCCATGTTGTGCACCCGCACCAGCGTCGGCTCTTCGGCGCAGATCTTGCCGAGCGTCAGGGCCATGTGCACGTCGCCTTCCACCGCGTCACGGTAGGTGACCAGGTTGAATTCGCCCAGCTCGCTCTCGATCGGCTGCTCGGACACGCGCTGCACGGTGCGCTCGTGGATCATGCGGTAGTGGATCAGGTCGGCGATGGTGCCGATCTTCAAGCCATGCTCGGCAGCGAACACTTCCAGCTCGGCGCGGCGCGACATGGTGCCGTCGTCGTTCATCACCTCGCAGATCACCCCGCTTGGCTCGAAACCGGCCATGCGCGCCAGGTCGCAGGCCGCCTCGGTGTGGCCGGCACGGGCCAGGGTGCCGCCGGGCTGGGCCATCAGCGGGAAGATATGCCCAGGGCTGACGATGTCCTCGGCCTTGGCGTCCTTGGCCGCGGCGGCCTGCACGGTACGGGCGCGGTCGGCGGCGGAGATGCCGGTGGTGACGCCTTCGGCGGCCTCGATCGACACAGTGAACTTGGTGCCGAAGCCCGAACCGTTGCGCGGCGCCATCAGCGGCAGCTTCAGGGTTTCGCAGCGCTCGCGGGTCATCGGCATGCAGATCAGGCCACGGGCGTGCTTGGCCATGAAATTGATGTGCTCGGGCAGGCAGCATTCGGCTGCCATGATGATGTCGCCTTCGTTCTCGCGGTCTTCGTCATCCATGAGGATGACCATTTTGCCCTGGCGGATGTCTTCGACCAGTTCTTCGATGCTGTTGAGCGCCACGCGGCACCCCCTTCTCAATCAGGATTTCAAGAAGCCGTTGGCGGCCAGGAAGCTTTCGGTGATGCCACTGCCTTTGCTCGGCTCGGCGGCCTTGTCGCCCAGCAGCAGACGCTCCAGGTAACGGGCCAGCAGGTCGACCTCAAGGTTCACCCGACGCCCTGCTCGGTAGTCGGCCATGATGGTTTCGGACAGGGTGTGCGGGACGATGGTCAGCTCGAACTCGGCGCCATCGACTTCGTTGACCGTCAGGCTGGTGCCGTCGACGGTGATCGAGCCCTTGTGGGCGATGTACTTGGCCAGCTCCTTGGGCGCACGCACGCGGAACTGGATGGCGCGGGCGCTATCGGCGCGCGAGACGATCTCGCCGACACCGTCGACGTGGCCGCTGACCAGGTGGCCGCCCAGGCGGGTGGTCGGGGTCAGGGCCTTTTCCAGGTTGACCCGGCTGCCGCTCTTGAGGTCGACCATGGCCGTGCGCTTGAGGGTCTCGACGCTGACGTCGGCCCAGAAGCCGTCGCCGGGCAGCTCGACGGCGGTCAGGCACACGCCGTTGACCGCGATGCTGTCGCCAAGCTTGACGTCGGCCAGGTCGAGCTTGCCGGTCTCGACATAGACACGCACGTCACCGCCCTTGGGGGTGAGGCTGCGGATGGTGCCGATGGATTCGATGATGCCGGTGAACATGCTGTTCTCCTCAAGTACGGGCTGCGCGAAGCAAGCCAGGCATTATACGCCGGGGGCCGGCAGGGGGATGGCAGTGACTCGCCAGTCATCGCCGACCGCGCGCATGTCGGTAATCTTCAGCCGCGGCGCCTCGCTCATTTTCGACAACGGCCAGTCCAGCAGCGGACGGGCATCGGAGCCGAGGAAGGTGCCGGCGACGAACAACTGGTACTCGTCGACCAGGCCCTGGCGGGCGAAGGCGCCGACCAGGCCGGCGCCGGCTTCCAGGAGGATTTCGTTGACGCCGCGCCCGGCCAGCACCCGCAGCAGGGCCGGCAAGTCGACGCGGCCGTCGCTGCCGGGCAGGTCGAGCAACTCATGGCCGGCGGCGGCATAACGAGGGTCCTCGCCGGCGGCAGTCACCACCAGCGCCGGGCCGGCCTGGAAGAACGGCGCGTCCAGTGGCAGGCGCAGGCGCCCGTCAATCAGCACGCGCAGCGGCGGGCGCGACACGGCCAGGGCGGTGAGCGCCTCATCCAGGCCCAGTTCTTCGCCACGCACGGTCATGCGGGCGTTGTCGAACAGCACGCTTTCGGCGCTGGTCAGCACCACGCTGGACCGGGCGCGCAGGCGCTGGACCGCGGCACGGGCGGCGGGGCCGGTGATCCACTGGCTCTCGCCACTGGCCATGGCAGTGCGACCGTCCAGGCTCATCGCCAGCTTGGCGCGCACGAATGGCAGGCCGTGCTCCATACGTTTGAGGAAGCCTGGGTTGAGGGCGCGGGCCTCGGCTTCGAGCACCCCGCTGGCGACCTCGATGCCGGCCTCGCTCAGACGGCGCAGGCCATTGCCGGCCACTTGCGGGTTGGGGTCCTGCATGGCCGCCACCACCCGCGCCACCCCGGCGTTGACCAGGGCTTCGGCGCACGGCGGCGTGCGCCCATGGTGGCTGCAGGGCTCGAGGGTGACGTAGGCACAGGCGCCTCGGGCGCGCTCGCCGGCCTGGCGCAGGGCGTGGACCTCGGCGTGCGGCTCGCCAGCACGCACATGCCAGCCCTCGCCGACCACCTCGCCATCGCGCACGATCACGCAGCCCACGCGGGGGTTGGGGTGGGTGCTGTACAGGCCCTTGCGGGCCAGTTCCACGGCCCGGGCCATGTAGTGGGCGTCGAGAATGGTTTGGCTGGACATGCTTACTCTTTGGCTGGCTCGCGGGCCAGGCGGTCGATTTCTTCGCGGAATTCGTCGAGGTCCTGGAAACGCCGGTAGACCGAGGCGAATCGGATGTAGGCCACTTCGTCGAGCTTGCGCAGCTCGGCCATCACCATCTCACCGACCACCAGCGATTTCACTTCACGCTCGCCAGTGGCACGCAGGCGGCTCTTGATGTGCGCCAGCGCCGCTTCCAGGCGCTCGACGCTGACCGGGCGCTTTTCCAGCGCGCGCTGCATGCCGGCCCGCAGCTTGTCCTCATCGAAGGGCTGGCGCGTGCCGTCCTGCTTGATCAGCCGCGGCAGCACCAGCTCGGCGGTTTCGAAGGTGGTGAAACGTTCGCCGCAAGCGACGCACTCGCGACGGCGACGCACCTGTTCGCCCTCGGCGACCAGGCGCGAGTCGATGACCTTGGTGTCGTTGGCGCCGCAAAACGGACAGTGCATGGTGGCAGGCAACAAAAAAAGGGAGGGCCATGGTAGCGCATTGCACTGGCAAGACAAGCCAAAGGGTTTACCATCCATGCAAATCTGCCCGTGAAGGACGACCCCATGTACCCTCGAGCGCTCGTCGTGCTGTGTTGCGCCGCCCTGCTCGCCGCCTGCGGCAGCGACCGCCCCAAGCCGGAACAGGCCCCGGCGCCGGTGCCGGCCAAGGTGGCGAAGAAGACCGAACCCCTGGGCCCGCTGCCGGCCTACCAGCGCGAGCTGAGCGGTACCCTGATGGAAATCCCGGCAGGTGCCGATGTGGAGCTGGCCCTGCTGGTGATCGACGAGCGCGGCCGCCCACAGCAACTGCTGGCCAGCAGTACCCTGAGCGGCACCGGCCAGGCCCTGCCCTACCGCCTGCGCTTCAACCCCGAAGCCTTCCCTGCCGGCGCGCGGGTCGAACTGCGTGGCCGCGCCAGCCGCTCCGGGCAACTGATCCTGCACCTCCCTCCGGTGCGCATCGCCCAGGCCCAGACCCAGGCCACCGGCCCGCTGCGTTTCGAAAAGGCACCGTAGATGGCCCCGCTGGCCCTGCAACAGGCCTTGAGCCGCCTGATCGGCGAAGCGCGCCTGATCGTCAGCGAACTGCCCGAATGCGATCTGAAACTCTGGTTGATCGACGACCAGAACATGGATCGCGCATTCAGCAGCGAGGAAACCCGGCGCATTCTCGAAGAGCCACCCTACTGGAGCTTCTGCTGGGCCAGCGGCCTGGCCATGGCGCGCTACCTGGCCGAGCAACCGCACTGGGTGCGTGGCAAGCGCGTGCTGGATTTCGGCGCAGGCTCCGGCATCGCCGGAATCGCCGCCGCCCGGGCCGGCGCGCTGGAAGTAGTGGCCTGCGACCTCGACCCGTTGGCCTTGGACGCCTGCCGCGCCAACGCCGCACTGAACGGCGTGACGCTGGGCTACAGCCGCGATTTCTTCGCCGAGGACGACCGCTTCGACCTGATTCTGGTCGCCGATGTACTGTACGACCGCGCCAACCTGCCGTTGCTGGACGCATTCCTCAGCCGTGGCCGCCAGGCACTGGTGGCCGACTCGCGGGTGCGTGACTTCAGCCATCCGCTGTACCGCCCGCTCGGCGTGCTGGAAGCGCTAACCCTGCCGGATCTGGCCGAGCCGCACGAATTCCGCCGCGTCAGCCTGTACCACGCCAGCCGCGAGCCCTTATAGTGGGGGCATTCACGGATTTGCGAGAGTTGCGATGAGCCAAGCGCCAGTTAACCAGAACCTGCCCTATATCTTCGATGCCACCGATGCCAACTTCCAGCAACTGGTCATCGAGAACTCCTTCCACAAGCCGGTACTGGTCGACTTCTGGGCCGAATGGTGCGCGCCGTGCAAGGCACTGATGCCGCTGTTGGCGAAGATCGCCGAGGGTTATCAGGGCGAGCTGCTGCTGGCCAAGATCAACTGCGACGTCGAGCAGCAGATCGTCGCCCAGTTCGGCATCCGCAGCCTGCCGACCGTGGTGCTGTTCAAGGATGGTCAACCGGTCGATGGTTTTGCCGGCGCGCAGCCCGAGTCGGCCATCCGCGCCATGCTCGAACCCCATGTGCAGATGCCCGCGCCGCCCGCCGCCGCGCCGCTGGAGCAGGCCAAGGCGCTGTTCGCCGAAAGTCGCTTCAGCGAGGCCGAGGCCCTGCTGCAGGTGCTGCTGGGTGAAGACAACAGCAATGCCGAGGCGCTGATCCTCTACGCCCGCTGCCTGGCCGAGCGCGGCGAGCTGGGCGAGGCCCAGGTGGTGCTCGACGCGGTCAAGACCGACGAGCACAAGGCCGCACTGGCCGGCGCCAAGGCCCAGCTGACCTTCCTGCGCCAGGCCGCCAGCCTGCCGGAAGCCGCGGAGCTGAAGAGCCGCCTGGCGCAGAATCCGCAGGATGACGAAGCAGCCTACCAGCTGTGCATCCAGCAGTTGGCACGCCAGCAGTACGAGGCCGCGATGGATGGTCTGTTGAAGCTGTTCCAGCGCAACCGCGCCTACGAGAACGGCCTGCCACAGAAGGCGCTGCTACAGGTGTTCGAGCTGCTGGGCACCGAGCATCCGCTGGTCAGTGTGTACCGCCGCAAGCTCTCTTCCGCGTTGTTCTGAGGCTGCTGGGGCTGCTATGCAGCCCCTCATCCCACCCAGCGATACACCGGCGCATCCACGCCACTTTCCACCTTCACCTCACTGCTATGGCGCAACCGCACCAGCAGCCGCTTGCCTGCCGCCACGCTTCCGGCCAAACCTTCCAGACGCTCCAGCAGCTCCGGACCACCCATCTGACCCGCCTGACGCAGCACTTCACGCGCCGCCGCCCACTGCCCGTCATCCTGTCGAGGTGCCGGGCTGGCGCTGACCGGCGCTGCTTCCACCGGCGCCTGGGCATCCATCCTACGCCCCAGCTGCGCCCATTCATGCGGCTCCAGCTCGACAGTCAGGTCCACCGGCCACTCGCCGATCTGTCCACGAATTCTCACGATTATTTCCTTGTTTCCAGGCTCGATTGCGCCATGCTCCCACGAACATGAAACCTGTGCCAGGCAGGCTGGCGGCGCAAATAAAAATTGTTATAACATCACAAATTCATCCCAAGCCGCCTGTGGAGCCGTCCATGCGTCGTCTGTTGCTCGCCCTGCCCTTCGCCCTGCTTCCCCTGGCCGTGGCCCATGCCCACGACGATCACGACCATGACCACGATCACGATCACGCCCATGGCACCCTCGGTGCCCATGAGCACGGCGTGGCCAAGCTCAACGCGGTACTCGACGGCAACGTCCTCGAGCTGGCGCTGGACAGCCCGGCGATGAACCTGGTCGGCTTCGAACACGCCGCCAGCAGCGACGCCGACAAAGCCAAGGTTGCCGCCGCCCGCCAGCAGCTCGAACAACCCCTGAAGCTGTTCGCCATCGCCCAGGCCGCCGGTTGCAAGGAGGAGGCCCAGGAGCTGGAAAGCCCGCTGTTCGGTAATGCCCCCGAGGCTGGCGGCGAGGCGCACCAGCACGCCGACATCAATGCCCATTACCAGCTGACCTGCGCCACCCCGGGCAAACTCACCCAGATCGACCTCGGCCGCCTGTTCAAAACCTTCCCGCAAACCCAGAAGATCAACGTGCAACTGATCGGCCCGAATGGCCAGAAAGGCGTGGAAGCCACCCCGGCCAAGGCCGTGGTCGAGTTCTGAATGAGCCAGCCGCTGATCGAACTGCATGACCTGGTGTTCGCCTGGCCTGGCCAGGCGCCGCTGCTGGAGATCCCGGCGTTTCGCCTGGAGCCCGGCGAGGCGTTGTTCCTCAAGGGTCCCAGCGGCAGTGGCAAGACCACCCTGCTCGGCCTGCTGGGCGGGGTCAACCGCCCAGGCCAGGGCAGCATCCGCCTGCTCGGCCAAGACTTGGCGACCTTGGGCCAGGGCGCACGCGACCGCTTCCGGGTCGATCACACCGGCTACATCTTCCAGCAGTTCAACCTGTTGCCGTTCCTCTCGGTGCGCGAAAACGTCGAGCTGCCCTGCCGCTTCTCGAAAAGCCGTGCCGCTCGCGCCGCCCAGCGCCATGGCAGCATCGACCAGGCCGCTGCCCAGTTGCTCGCCCACCTAGGCCTGGACGACCCGGCACTGCTCGCCCGCCGCGCCGACAGCCTGTCGATCGGGCAGCAGCAGCGGGTCGCCGCGGCCAGGGCGCTGATCGGCCAGCCCGAGCTGGTCATCGCCGACGAGCCGACCTCGGCCCTCGACGCCGACACCCGCGAGGCGTTCATCCGCCTGTTGTTCGACGAATGCCGCGACGCCGGCGCAAGCCTGCTGTTCGTCAGCCATGACCAGAGCCTGGCGCCGCTGTTCGACCGCCACCTGTCCCTGGCCGAGCTCAATCGCGCCGCCAAGCCCCGGGAGGCCTGATGTACCTGCTTCGCCTTGCCCTGGCCAGCCTGGCCAACCGCCGTTTCACCGCCCTGCTCACCGCGTTCGCCATCGCCCTGTCGGTGTGCTTGCTGCTGGCCGTCGAGCGGGTACGCACCGAAGCCCGCGCCAGTTTCGCCAGCACCATCAGCGGCACCGACCTGATCGTCGGTGCCCGTTCGGGGTCGGTGAATCTGCTGCTGTACTCGGTGTTCCGCATCGGCAATGCCACCAACAACATCCGCTGGGACAGCTACGAGCATTACGCCAAGGATCCACGGGTGAAGTGGGCGATCCCGATTTCACTGGGCGACTCGCACCGTGGCTACCGGGTGATGGGCACCAGCGCCGACTACTTCAGCCATTACCAGTTCGGTCGCCGCCAGCACCTGGCACTCGACCAGGGCCGGGCGTTCGCCGACGATCCGTTCGAAGTGGTGCTGGGCGCCGAAGTCGCCGAGGCCTTGCACTACAAACTGGGTGACAAGCTGGTACTGGCGCACGGCGTGGCCGCCATCAGCCTGGTCAAGCACGACGACAAGCCCTTCACCGTGGTCGGCGTGCTCCAACGCACCGGCACCCCGGTGGACCGCACCCTGCACATCAGCCTGGCAGGGATGGAAGCGATCCACATCGACTGGCACAACGGCGTCCCGGCCCGTGGCGCCGGGCGCATCAGTGCCGAGCAGGCCCGCGCCATGGACCTACAGCCCACCGCCATCACCGCCTTCATGCTCGGGCTCAACAGCAAGATCGCCACGTTCAGCTTGCAGCGCGAGATCAACGAGTACCGTGCCGAGCCCCTGCTGGCGATCCTGCCCGGCGTGGCCCTGCAGGAGCTGTGGAGCCTGATGGGCACGGCCGAGCAGGCATTGTTCGTGGTGTCGCTGTTCGTTGTGCTCACCGGTCTGATCGGCATGCTCACGGCCATCCTCACCAGCCTCAATGAGCGCCGCCGGGAGATGGCCATCCTGCGTTCGGTCGGTGCCCGTCCCTGGCATATCGCCGGGCTGCTGGTGCTCGAGGCACTGGCCCTGGCATTGTCGGGCATCGCCGCCGGGCTTGGCTTGCTGTATGCCGGCATTGCCCTGGCGCAGGGCTATGTGCAGGCCAACTACGGGCTGTACCTGCCATTGGCCTGGCCAAGCGCCCATGAGTGGACGCTGCTGGCTATCATCCTTGGCGCGGCGCTGCTGATGGGCAGCGTGCCAGCCTGGCGTGCCTACCGGCAGTCGCTGGCCGATGGCCTGTCGATTCATCTTTGAGAACCTTCATGACCGCGACGTCCATGGACAACAGGCAGGCCCCCACTGCTTGGCTTTACCTGTTACTGGCAGTGGTTTTGCTGGCATCCACGGTGTGTGCCGCCGAACCTCGTGAACTGGACTGGCCCGCGCTGATCCCCGAGGGCGCGCCGATCATCCCGCCGCAGCTGACGCCGCTGCACGACCTGTCGCAGATCAGCGACGCGCTGGCTGCCGAGACCGCCCCCGCCGCGCGCCAGCAGGCACCAAACGCACCAGTGGTGAAGGCCTTGGACGGCCAGCCCGTGAAGATCCCCGGCTACATCGTGCCGCTGGAGGTCAGCGACGAAGGCCGCACCACCGAGTTCCTCCTGGTGCCCTACTACGGCGCCTGCATCCACGTGCCACCGCCACCCTCGAACCAGATCGTGCACATCTTCAGCGAGATGGGCGTGCGTATCGAAGACCTCTATCAACCCTACTGGATCGAAGGCACGATGCAGGTCAAGGCGTCCAGCAGCGAGCTAGCCGATGCGGGCTACCAGATGGAAGCCGAGAAAATCTACGCTTATGAGCTGAAGTGAGAACTGTGCACGCCCGTTTGAAGAGGCTTCGTTGAGCTGGGTCAAACTTTCTGTTTAGTCAGCTTCGTACCATTGGACTACTCGATTACTCACGTCCTCTGGGAGCTTCCATGAACAAGTCCTTGCTCAGTGCCTCGCTCGTCGCGTTGGCGCTCGCAGCCCCTGTTGCCCACGCCCACCAGGCGGGGGATTTCATCCTCCGCGCCGGCGCCATCACCACCGCGCCGAACGAAAGCAGCGGTGACATCAAGCTCGATGGCGCCAAAGTCTCGGGCACCAAGGCGACCCTGGACAGCGACACCCAGCTGGGCCTGGCCTTCGCCTACATGCTCACCGACCACATCGGCCTGGAACTGCTGGCCGCCACGCCATTCCAGCACAAAGTCGGCGTCAAGGGCCTCGGCCCAGGCCTGGATGGCAAGCTGGCCGACATCAAGCAGTTGCCTCCGACCCTGTCGCTGCAGTACTACCCGATGGAGCCAAGCTCCAAATTCCAGCCCTACGCTGGCGTGGGCATCAACTACACGATGTTCTTCGATGAAGACCTGAGCAGCAACCGCAAGGCCCAGGGCTTCAGCAACATGAAGCTGAAGGACTCGGTAGGCATCGCCGGCCAACTGGGCATGGACTACATGCTCACCGACAACCTGCTGCTCAACGCCGCGGTCTGGTACGTCGACATCGACACCAAGGCCAGCATCGATGGCCCGAGCGCCCTGGGCGTCGGCAAGACCAAGGTCGACGTGGACGTCGATCCATGGGTCTACATGGTCGGCATCGGCTACAAGTTCTGATCCGCAGGCAAGCCCGTTCCTTCTGGAGCGGGCTTGCCCCGCGCCGCCTCGCCCCACCACAGGTACCCCCAGTAGCCCCAGGCAACCGCGCTTATCCCCGCCCCCACCCCGCACACCGCCACCCAGCCCCACTGCCCGTACACCCAGGTTGCCACGACCGCCCCCACCCCGCTGCCGACCGAGTAGCAGCACATGTAGGCGCCGATCAGCCGGCTGGCCATCTCGCCACGTCCCGCCAGCAACAGGCTCTGGTTGGTCACATGCACCGCCTGCACGGCCAGGTCCAGCATCAGCACGCCGATCACCAGCGCCAGCAGTGACTGCTCCAGGTAGGCGCTGGGCAGCCATGACAGCGTCAACAGCCCGAGCGCCCATCCGCTCACCCGCCGGCCATGCCCTTGATCCGCCAGGCGCCCGGCACGCGACGCCGCCAGCGCGCCAGCCACGCCGGCCAGGCCGAACAGCCCGACCTGTGTATGGTCCAGAGCCAGGGGCGCGGCGCTCAGGGGCAACACCATCGCGCTCCACAGCACGCTGAACGCCGCGAAGACCAGCACCGCAAACACACCGCGCTGACGTAGCAGACGGTCATGCCGGTACAAGCGCAGCACTGAAACCAACAGTACCCGATAGCGCTGCCTCGGCCCCTGCGGCTTGACAGCAGGCAAGCGCCAGGCCAGCAACAACGCCATGGCCAACGCCAGCCCCGCCGCCACGACGTATACGCCGTGCCAGCCCAGCAGGTCAGCCAGTGCACCCGAGACCAAGCGCGCTGACAGTATCCCCAGCACCACGCCACTGGTGACAGTCCCCACCGCCTGCCCCTGCTGAGCTGGCGTGGCCAGTGTGGCGGCATGCGCGACCATCACCTGCACCACCACCGCAGCCAGGCCGACCATGGCCATCGCCGCCAGCAGCATGGCCCAGTCCACGGCAAACGCCACGGCCAACAGCGCGCCGGCCGATGCCAGCAACTGGCCGACAATCAGCCGGCGACGATCAACCAGGTCGCCCAGCGGCACGATCAGCAACAGACCCAAGGCATAGCCGGCCTGGGTCATGCCCACCACCAGGCCGGCGCGCGCAGCGCTTACGCCGAGGCTCGCGGCCATGGCCTCGAGCAGCGGCTGGGCGAGGTACACCGTGGCCACGGCCAGGGCGCAGGCGGTAGCCAACAACAGCGTCAATCCGCGAGTGAGCGGTGGCATCAGCAATCTCTCCAAATCTGGTTTCAATTTAAAACCATGAAACTGGATTTCTAGCAACCATGGTTTTATTCTGCAACCAGATCACACTCAAGGAACGCCTCATGCTCGACGAGAACAACCAGCAATGCCCAGTGGCCCGCGCCCTGGAGGTGCTCGGCGAGCGCTGGGCGCTGATGATCCTGCGCGATGCCTTCGATGGCCCGTGCCGCTTCAGCGAATTGCAGAAAAACCTCGGGCTGGCGAAGAACATCCTCGCTTCGCGCCTGAAACTGCTGGTGGAGGCCGGGCTGCTGGCACAGCAGCCTGCGTCCGATGGCAGTGCCTACAAGGAATATGCGCTGACGGAAAAGGGCCGTTCGGTGTTTCCGATCGTGATCGGCTTGCGCCAATGGGGGGAGCGCTACCTGTTCACGGCGGGAGAGTCACGCTCGCAGCTGGTCGACGATCGCGGCCAGGGTCTGGAGACGTTGCAGGTGCGGGCGCGGGACGGGCGGGTGCTGGGGCCGGAGGATTGCCGGCGGCGGGTGGTCCGTCATTCGTGAAGCCATCGCGGGGCAAGCCCCGCGAGAGGCTCAAGCTTTGCCGAGCAAGCGAGCCAGGCCTTCGACAAACGGCGTTGGCTCGGGAAATGCGAAACGTGCCAGCAAACGCGAGTTGTCCGCCCGCGAATGGCGGATGTCCCCCGACCGTGCCTGGCCGTAGCTGATTGCAGGCAAACCGCCCACCACCTGTTCCAGCGCCTTGAGCAACTGGTTCAGCGAGGTCGCCTGGTTCAGGCCGATGTTCACCGCACCCTCTTCCACCGCCTGCTGCTCAAGCGCCTGCACCATTACCTGGACCAGGTCACCGACAAACAGGAAGTCGCGGGTCTGCTCGCCATCACCGAACACCGTGATCGGTTTGCCACTGGTGGCGCGCTCGCAGAAGATGCTGATCACGCCTGAATACGGCGAAGAAGGGTCCTGGCGTGGCCCGAAGATATTGAAGAAGCGGAACACCACCGGCTCCAGCCCGTGCTGGCGGCGGTAGAAGTCCAGGTACTGCTCGCTGGCCAGCTTGTCCACCGCGTAGGGGGTCAGCGGCGCCTTGGGGGTGTCTTCGGCAATCGACTGGCCTTCGCCGTTGTTGCCGTACACCGCCGCGCTGGAAGCGAACAGCACGCGGCGGATGCCGTTCAGGCGCATCGCCTCGCACACGTTCAGCGTGCCGATGAAGTTGCTCTGGTGGGTCTTCACCGGGTCTTCCACCGAAGCTTGCACCGAGGCCACCGCGGCCAGGTGCACCACCGCCTGGCAGCCACTGGCGGCACGGGCTACCAGCGCGGCATCGGCGACATCGCCCTCGAGCAGTTCCAGGCGCGGGTGGCCAAGCTGCAGGTTGTCGCGCTTGCCGGTCGACAGGTCGTCGAGGATACGCACCGCGTAGCCTTTCTCCAGCAACGCATCGCACAGGTGCGAGCCAATGAAGCCGGCACCGCCGGTGATCAGGATGGGGGCGTCAGCCATGTCGGTAGAATCGGTCCAGTAAGGGCGGCAAGCCGGCGCGCCAGGCGCGTGGCTTGATGCCGAAGGTATGAAGGATCTTCTTGCAGGCCAGTACCGCGTGTTGCGGCTCCTCGCTGGCATCCGGGCGGGCGGCGTGGGCCTGGGCGGTGGGCGCCTGCACGGCCAGCTTGCGCCACTGGGTGGCCTCGGTAAGGATCGCCTGGCCGAGCACCAGCGGCGTGGTGGCCTCGTTGCCGGCGTAGTGGTAGGTCCCCCACAGCGGCGCCTGGCAATCGAGCTGCTTGAGCACCGAGAGGATCACCCGTGCCGCGTCGTCCACCGGTGTCGGGTTGCCGCGGCGGTCATCGGCCAGCAGCAACTCCTGGGGCTGCTCGGCACGGGTCAGGAAACGCCCGAGCGCGCCATCGAGGCTTTCATCCAGCAGCCAGCCGAAACGCAGCAGCACATGCTGCGGGCAGGTGGCGCGCACGCTCTGCTCGATGCGCCACAGCGCCTGGCCACGCAGGCCGAGCGGCACCGGTTCGTCCTTCTCGCTGTAGGCGGTGGCGCGCGAGCCATCGAACACCCGGTAGCTGGACGGCTGCACCAGGATCATCTCGTGGTGCTGGCACAACTCGGCGAGCCGCTCCACCGCCCGCTCCTGCTGGGCCAGGCGTTGCTCGCTGACCGACTCGGCCTGGAACCAGTCAAAGTAGTAGGCCAGGTTGATCACGGTGTGCGGGCGCTGCTCGTCGAGCAGCAGGGTCAGGCTGGCCGGATCCCAGCCGTTTTCCGGAGGGCGAGGCGCCAGGAAAGCGATATCTTCCTCGGCCCCGAGACGAATCAGCGCTTGCCCGAGGGCATTGCCACCACCCAACAGCATCAGGCGCATACGCATAGAGTCAACAGGTCCGGTCTGGTCGATGGAGGAAAGGGTTCATTTTGCTGTTTCCGACAGGGGAAGTCCAACCCAGGCAAGGCCTGGCGCGCGCCGCGTGCCGATTCGAACCGGTCGGGCGGGTGTTCCGCCTTTGCCGACAGCTACTTATACTGCGCATGGCCTGTTCAAGGAGATCAACATGGATGCCGAGCCGAACACCGCGCTGCGCGCCAGATGGCAATACGACGAACCCGCTCCCGGCCCGGAACGCTTCATCGACGAGGCTTTCGACGGCTATCGGCAACAGGCTCGCCTGCTGCTCCCGGCACATGAGTGCGCCCCCACGGTCTTCGTGGTCGGCGGCGCCCGCTCCGATTTCACCCGCCTGAACCCTTTGCTCTATCGCCTGCAACAGCAGGGGATCGGTTCGCTGACCGGCAACCTCTCCGGCCACAGCCTGGCCAGCGAGCCTGGTGCAAAGGACGCGTCGTTGGCCAGCAATCTGCAGGAAGCCCTGCGCTTCCACCAGCATCTGGACGCGCGCAGCGACACCCTGGTCGGCCACAGCCTGGGCGCCGCCATCGCCCTCAAGCTGGCCGCCCAGCGCCCCAACGTGCGCAAGCTGGTGCTGATCTGCCCGGCGGTCTATCCCGATGCGGCCCATGTCGCCCCCTTCGGTCCGGCCTTCAGCGAAGCGATCCGCAAGCCTTATGCGTTCCTCGATTGCGACAGCTACGCCTTCCTGCGCCAGTTCCAGGGCCGGGTGCTGCTGGTAATCGGCGAATATGACGGGCTCAACTCCAAGGTGCACGGCCAGGGCCCCGGCACCTCGGCCGGCACCCGGCGCCTGGCGGGAGTCGAGCGCTACAGTCCGATCCCCGAGGAGGTCACCCACGCCTTGCTGCGTTCGGTGCCGGCGCCCCATGTGGAATGCCTGATGCTCACCGACTGCGACCACGGCATCGCCGCGCACCTGCGTGACCGGCCACAGGTGGCGGATCAGGTGGCCGACGCGGTGGCGGCGTTCATTCTCGATTGAATTCGGTGAAGCACTGCTGTCCTTGCGTGGGAGCGGGCTTGCCCCGCGATGGCGTCTGATCGGGCGACCTTCGTTGGTCGTGCTGACGCTATCGCGGGGCAAGCCCGCTCCCACGCAAGGACGCTGGAAACGCTGCTCCCATCGCGACATCGCCAGTCGAAGGGCTGGGCAATCTCCAGTAGGTCGTGATGGTGGCTACTCGATCTCGAACAACCCGTTGCTGATCATCCCTGCACTGAGGCGGTCGCGGATATCGTCGTCGATGCGCGGATCGTCCGGGCGGTACAGCTTGATCTGCCGGAAGGCGTTGATGCGGTTGATCTCCTCGCCCAGGTACTCCCACACCACCCGGGTGCAGGCCGGGTTGCGCCGGTCACCGCTGGAAACCCCGGTCTTGAGACCGTTCAGGCGGCTGATACGGCTCTTGAAACTGGGGATGAGCACGGTCTGGCTCATTTCGTTGAGGGTCAGCGACTCGTAGTCGATCAGGAACATCCGGTCCTGCAACTGGAACGCCGCGCCCAGGTAGCGGCAGCGCACCTCGGCATGCCGGTCGAGGCCGCTGCTGCGTTCCTGACGCTCCTGGCGCTCGAACAGGAAACTGCCGCGCTCCTCCCACAGGTGCACCAGCGACACCAGGATCGAACCGGGCACCGACATGCAGTTGGAATATTCGAAGTAGTAACCGCAATAACGCGAGAGGTTGCCGGCTTCTTTATGCAGAGGCTTGAACAGCTCGCTGATGGGGTCATCCTGGGGGCCGACAGGCTGCTGCTGGTTACGTGCGCCGATCAGGCGGGCGAACTGCTCGGGCGGTAGGCCCAGCTCGTAGTCCTCCACGCCGAAGAAGTCGCCGATGCGCTTGAGGTTGTAGGCCGTCGGGCGGCTCTGGCCGCTCAGGTACTTGTTGAACTGCGCCCGGTTGATCGACAGCTGCCGGCAAACCTCGGAGATAGAGCGGTAATGGCTGCAGGCCAATTTGAGGTTGATAGCGAAATGATCGCCCATGATACGCGGGTCCAGGTGATGCGAGTGGCGCCATTCTAGCATCAACTCGCACCAAAATGGAGCAACCAGCGAAATTGTAACCATAGTTGTCATGGCCAACCATGCGCCCCCAATGAATAGCGGTGCGCCTGCCGTCCGCTGGTCTTTCCATGCGAAGAATAAGAATCGAGGTCATTTTCCAATGCTCGAAGCACTCAACGATTTCCTTTCGGGGAAACTCCTCATCGTGCTGATCGTCGGACTCGGCGGTTACTTCACCATCCGCTCGCGGTTCGTCCAGTTCCGCCACTTCGGCCACATGTTCGGCGTCTTCAAGGAATCCCTTCGCGGCCAGGCAGGCCAACTGAGCTCGTTCCAGGCCCTGATGCTGAGCCTCGCCGGCCGCGTCGGCGCCGGTAACATCGCCGGTGTCGGTATCGCCGTGACCCTCGGCGGCCCAGGCGCCGTGTTCTGGATGTGGGTCACCGCACTGGTGGGCATGTCCAGCAGCTTCTTCGAATGCACCCTGGCCCAGGTCTACAAGCGCGCCGACGGCGACGGCCTGTACCGCGGCGGCCCGGCGTACTACATCCAGCACGGCCTGAAGCTGAAAAGCATGGCCATCGTGTTCTCGATCCTGCTGCTGGTCACCTACGGCTTCGCCTTCATCGGCCTGCAGTCGTACACCGTGACCCACTCGCTGCAGAACGCCTTCGCCTTCGATCCCAAGCAGACCGGCATCGTCCTCGCCGTGCTGCTGGCCATAACCTTCATCGGCGGCATCAAGCGTATCGCCGCAGTGTCCGACCTGCTGGTACCGGTCAAGACCCTGGCCTACATCGGCGTGACCCTGTACGTGATCGGCACCCAGATCGAACACGTGCCAGCCATGCTGGAAACCATCTTCAAGAGCGCCTTCGGCCTCGACCCGGCGTTCGGCGGCCTGCTCGGCAGCGCCATCGTCATGGGCGTGAAGCGTGGCGTGTTCGCCAACGAAGCGGGCCTGGGCAGCGCGCCGAACGTGGCCGCCGTCGCCGCCGTGAAACACCCGGGCGCCCAAGGCGTGGTCCAGGCCTTCAGCGTGTTCCTCGACACCTTCGTGATCTGCACCTGCACCGCGCTGCTGATCCTGCTGTCGGGCTTCTACACCCCGGGCTTCGAAGGTGACGGCATCGTCCTGACCCAGAACTCGCTGGCCGCCGTGGTCGGTGACTGGGGCCGCATCTTCGTCAGCGTCGCGCTGTCGCTGTTCGTCTTCACCTGCATCCTCTACAACTACTACCTGGGCGAGAACAGCCTGCAGTTCCTCAGCCGCAACCGTGCCGTGCTGATGACCTTCCGTGGCCTGGTGCTGGCACTGGTGGTATGGGGTTCGACCCAGGACCTGTCGACCGTGTTCGCCTTCGCCGACATCACCATGACCTGCCTGGCCTTCGTCAACCTGATCGCCCTGGCCATGCTGTTCAAGGTCGGCCTGCGCGTGATGCGCGACTACGACGCCCAACGCAAGGCGGGCATCAAGCAGCCAGTGTTCGACTCCAGCAAGTTCGCCGACCTGGACCTGGACCGCGCCGCCTGGCCGGCCAACCCGCAGGCTGAAACAGCCGCTGACAAAGCCGCCGCCCCGGCGCCAGCGCAGCACTGATACCCTGCCCTGCCACAACCGCCCCGCCCGGGGCGGTTGTCTCTTTCCTTCGCTACATCGCTACGGAATACTCCCATGCGTGCAGTCAAGAATCTCCTCGTCCTCTACACCGGCGGCACCATCGGCATGCTGCAGACCGCCGAAGGCCTCGCGCCGGCCGGTGGCTTCGAAGCGCGCATGCGCGAACACTTTGCCGCCTGCGGCGATGCGCCAAAGGTGCAATGGGCGCTGCGTGAACTGAACCCGCTGATCGACAGCGCCAACATGCAACAGGCCAACTGGCTGGCGATGCGCGATGCCATCGTCGAGGCGGTCGAGCGCGACGGCCACGACGGCGTGCTGGTGCTGCACGGTACCGACACCCTGGCGTACAGCGCCGCAGCCCTGTCGTTCCTGCTGCTGGGCCTGCCGGTGCCGGTCCTGCTGACCGGTTCCATGCTGCCGGCCGGCGCCCCGGACAGCGATGCCTGGGCCAACCTGGTCGGCGCGCTCAATCTGTTCGAAAACGGCCTGGAAGACGGCGTGCAGCTGTATTTCCATGGCCAGTTGCTGCACGGCTGCCGCGCCTCGAAACTGCGCAGCGAAGCCTTCGACGCCTTCACCGTGCTGCCGCGCCATCGTGATGGCGAGCGTGCCCCGCAACTGCCGGCCCGCCTGGACTACCGCCAGCCACGCCAGCCGGTCAGGTTGGCGGTCATGCCGGTGTTCCCGGGCCTTGCGGCCGAACACCTGCGCGGCCTGTTCGACAGCGGCATCCAGGGCCTGGTGCTGGAGTGCTACGGCAGCGGCACCGGCCCGTCGGATGACCAGGCGCTGCTCGACGCACTGCATGACGCTCGCCAGGGCGGCGTGATGATCGTTGCCATCAGCCAATGCCCGGAAGGCTCGGTGGTGTTCGACACCTATGCCGCCGGCAGCCGCCTGCGCGACACCGGGCTGGTCAGTGGCGGCGGCATGACCCGCGAGGCGGCGCTGGGCAAGCTGTTTGCGTTGCTGGGCTCGGGGCTGGATGTACAGGCGGCGGAGCACTGGTTCGCGCTGGACCTGTGCGGCGAGCGCGCCTGATTCGCAGATCTTCCGTTCGCCATCGCGGGGCAAGCCCGCTCCCACAAATCCGTGGGAGCGGGCTTGCCCCGCGATCGTTTCAGCATCTGGAAAAGTGGCGGAAGGCAGCGGGAGTCGAACCTGCCCGGGAACGGCTGCCGTCCCCAACCGGGTTTGAAGCCCGGCCGCGCCACCGGGCGCGATTGCCTTCCTTGAAATCAGGGCCCGTGTTGCGGTTGGGCCAGGGCGCTGTCGGCACGAACCTGCCGCAGGTCACCGACCCGTCGAGTCAGGCCGATGCGGTCGAAGTACTCGAGTATCTGCACACTGCGCTTGCGACCGATGGCCAAACCATCGCGAAACGCCGCGACCTGCACTATCGGCGAAGTCGCAGCCTGGCGCAACAGCAGCTCCGCCATGCGCCTGAGCGTCGCCTCCGGGTAGAACAGGTCACGCACCACCTGATGCACCAGGCCCAACCGGGCCAGCTTGCGCAACAACAGCCGGACATCCGCCTCTTCGCAACCCTCCTCGCCGGCCAGGGTCCGTACCCAGGGCGGGTCGAACTCACCTGCCAACAAGCGCGGCAACAGACGCTCCCACAACGCGCTGTCCGCGTCGCTCAACTGGACCCGGTGGTCCGGCAGGTGCAACCAGGGGCCGCTGCTGCTGATCGCACCTGCGCCCAGCAGCTCATCGAGCAAGCTGACAAACGCGGGGCGCTCCAATGGCAAGGCGGTAAAGCGGCGCAAGCGGTCCCGGTCCGGGCCAAGCTGGTCGGGCTCTTGCGCATGGAACTGCGCCAGACGCTCCAGCACCTGTCGCTTGAGTGCCTGCCACTGTAAGTGATCGAACAACAGCTGCCCTTGACGGGTGGCAATCACCAGCACCGAATCCGGCAACTGCCAGCTCTCGCGCAGGCGGTTGAACTGGCGCTCCAGACGCCGGGGCTCGAGACCGCCGGGGGCCGCCTCGAGCAGGGCCGACAACGCTTGCTCGAGATTGTCGGCGTCGCGCAGCACCTGCAACTGACGCAAGCGCGCTTCGCTGCGCCGTTGCCGGCTCGGGGCGAACGGGTCGAGCACACGCCCACCACCCAGCGTGCGCTGGGCGCGTTGGTCACGCAGCACCAGACGATCCCCATGCACCGCCTGCAGCGGGGCATTGAGCAGCAACTGGGCAAACATGCGCTGGCCGGCGGCGAGCCGCTCACCTTCGAGCAAGGCAACCCGGGCGGTGACATCCTGTGTGCCCAGGTGCACGTGCACTGCGCTGAAATGCTCGAAGGCGCGGGTTTCACCCGGCAGCAGGGTGAAGTCGATATCGACCCGCACGCTGGGCGCATGCAGCCACTCCGGCACAAGCCAGTCGCCACGATGCACCTGCTCGGCCGAGAGCTTTTCCGCGCTGATGTTCAAGGCCACCCGCTGCCCGGCTGCGGCGACCAGGGCTGCCTGGTTCTGGGCATGCAGGCCACGCACCCGCACCGCTTTGCCGGCCTTGCCGAGCAGCAAGGTATCGCCGACGCTGACCTGCCCGGCCAGCGCCGTGCCGGTGACCACGACTCCCGCTCCGGAAACCGCGAAAGCTCGGTCTACCGCCAGACGGAAACCGCCACGCACGCTGCGCTGGCGAACATGCGCTTCAGCCGCCAGCAAAGCCTCGCGCAGGGCGTCGATGCCCTCGCCGGACAGGCTCGAAACCGCAAACTGCCTGGCCCCGGCGTAGGGGCCGGGCGCGAGCAGTTCGATGATCTGGGCCCGGACTTCACTCAACCGCGACGGCTCGACCCGGTCGCACTTGCTGATCACCACCAGCGCCTGGGGAATCCCCAGCAACTCGATGATCGAGAGGTGCTCACGGGTCTGCGGCATCACCCCATCGTCGGCGGCCACCACCAGCAGTACCAGGTCGATGCCATGGGCACCGGCCAGCATATTGTGGATAAACCGCTCGTGGCCCGGCACATCGATGAAGCCTGTCAGCGGCGCCCCTTGCGCCAGCGCCGCGTAGCGATAGCCGAGGTCGATGGTCATGCCCCGGTCGCGCTCCTCCCGGCGGGTGTCGCCGGCCTGGCCGGTCAGGGCCTGGAGCAGCGCGGTCTTGCCATGGTCGATGTGGCCGGCAGTCCCGACAATCACTGCACCGCCCCCAGTTGCAACGCCGGCAGTTGCGCCAGCCACTGGGCCTCGTCGTCCAGCTGGCGCAAGTCAAGCCACAGGGCATCGTCGTCGATACGACCGAGCACCGGCACCGGCAGGTCGCGCAACGCACGCTCGAGCACATGCAGGCTGCGCCCGCGCAGTTTCTTCGACACCTGCGGGCGCAGGCACAGCGCCGCGCTGGGCAGCCGCGCCACCGGCTGGCTGCCGCTGCCGATCATGCCCAGTGCCGGCTCGACGCTCACCACCCATTGCGCGCCGAGACGAGCAGCCAACTCGGGCGCCAGGCGCTCGGCCTGGGCGGCGATCTCGGCTTGCGCACGGGTCAGCAGGCGCAGGCTGGGCAGGCGTTCGGCCAGGCGATCGGGGTTGCGATAGAGCTGCAGCACCGCCTCCAGCGCGGCAAGGGTGATCTTGTCGACCCGCAGGGCACGCTTGAGCGGGTTCTTCTTGATCTTCGCGATCAGTTCCTTGCGCCCGACGATGATCCCCGCCTGCGGGCCGCCCAACAGCTTGTCGCCGCTGAAGGTGACGATGTCGGCGCCGTCGGCCAGCGCCTGGCGCACCGTCGGCTCGGCCGGCAGGCCCCAGCGGGTCAGGTCAAGCAGGCTGCCGCTGCCCAGGTCTTCGAGCAGCGGCAACTGATGATCGTGGGCGATGCGCGCCAGCTCGGCGGTGGGTACCTGGGTGGTGAAGCCCTGGATGCTGTAGTTGCTGCAATGCACGCGCATCAGCAGCCCTGTGCGCGGGTTGATCGCGCCTTCGTAGTCGCGGGCGTGGGTGCGGTTGGTGGTGCCGATCTCGTGCAGCTTCACCCCCGCGCGAGCCATGATGTCGGGGATGCGGAACGCACCGCCGATCTCGATCAGCTCGCCGCGGGAGATGATGCCCTCCTTGCGTGCGCCCAGGCTGTTGAGCGCCAGCAGCACGGCGGCGGCGTTGTTGTTGACCACGGTGACGGCTTCGGCGCCGGTCAGCTCGCGGATCAGGCCTTCGATCAGGTCGTCGCGGTCACCCCGCTTGCCGGTGGCCAGGTCGAACTCCAGGTTCAGCGGATAGCGGGCGGCGACCTGCATCGCCTCCACCGCCTCCTCCGGCAGCAGGGCGCGGCCGAGGTTGGTGTGCAGCACCGTACCGGTGAGGTTGAAGACCCGGCGCACCTGGCTGCGCTGCTGGATGGCCAGGCGCTCGCCCGTGCGCCCGAGCAGAACGTCGGCGCTCAGTTCCACGGCGCTCAGCTGACCCAGACGGGCCGGTTCGCGCAGGTCGTCGAGGAGTTGGCGCAGGGTGGCCAGGGTAGCGTCGCGGCCATGACGGTCGAGCAGCGGCTGGCAGGCAGGGTGGCGCAGCAGGGTGTCGATGGAGGGCAAGCGTGGGGTGTCGCTGGCGGGGCTTGGAGACATGCGGTACTACCTGTGACTGATCCGTTGTCTGTTCGGGCCCTATCGCTGGCAAGCCAGCTCCCACAGCTCCAGCGCCAGACTCGAGGCTTGCGCTGTACCTGTGGGAGCCGGCTTGCCGACGATGGGGGCAACTCGATAGCGAAGTGTAGACACTCACCCACCACCCGGTGCCAACATAAGGTTCGGCGCCAGCCGATGAAAGCCCTCCTCGTCCAGCCGCATATCCAGCGCCAGGCTCGCCAGGTCATCGGCCAACGGCTCGGCCGCCGCGTCGTTCTCCAGGTAGCTCTGCTTCAGGTAGCCCTGGCACCCCGGACAGCACTCGGCGCGCAGCGGTGCCTTGCCCGGCGCATGGCGGTCATCCTCGAGGCTGCTGTAGCGCAGGCCCTTGCTCGACTCGCAGTACACGCACTTGACCCGCACCACATGCCATTCGCAGGCACACAGCGAACAGGCCAGGTAGCGCAGGCCGTTGTGCTTGCCGCGATTGCGCACCACACCGGCCATGGCCGGCGAGCCGCAGGCCGGGCACTGGGCCAGGCTGCCAGCGGGCTTGAGCTCAGGCTCTGGCAGCGTCAGCAACCAACTCGACCAGGCGGCCTGCAACGCCGCGCCCAAGAAGGGCACCAAGGCCGCCGGTACGGCGTCGTACTGGCCACCGAGCAGCGCGATGGCCCAGCCCTTGCGCTGTTCGTCACCGCTCTCGCGCAGGCTGCCCAGCGCCGCTGCCAGTGGCCCTTCGGGCGCCGGCTCGAAGTGATCGAGCAGCGCTTGCAGCCACACCAGCCACTGCCCTTCGCGCACCAGGCCGTCCGATGCCAGGGGTGGCAGGCCATGACTTATGCACAGGCGCTGACGCTCCTCGGCTACCGGCAAGCCACCGGGCGGGTTATCCACAAGATGCTGCTGGATCCGGCACAGGCGCGCGACCAGATGCAGATACTCGCCAAGGGCATTGCCCTCGGCCAGGTGCTCCAGGCGCGCGGCCCGCACTGCGAACAGATTGGCGGGCGGCAGATGCAGGAACGGCGGCATTACCGCCGACGCTTCGATCTGCCCGGGTTCGAGAATCGTGCTCAAACGCTCATCCTTCTTTTCTACCGTGATTGTGCGGCGTCTTGTCGCCGGTGACTTCCCGGTACCACAGTTCATGGTGCTTGCGCGCCCAGGCGCGGCTGACCCAGCCATGCAGCATCGCGCCGATCGAGCCCTTGATCCAGATCCCGGCGTAGATGTGCACGATGATGCTCAGGATCAGCACGAACGCCGCCAGGGCATGCAGCAAGGTCGCCAGTCGGATAGCACCGATATCAAAGTAATGGCTGAACCAGGCTCGCCAGATCACCACGCCGCTGACCAGCAGCACCAGCATGCACGCCAGCAAGGTCCAGAACAGCAGCTTCTGCCCGGCGTTGTACTTGCCGATCGGCGGCACGCCCTCCTCCTTGTTGAGCATCACCCGGTCGATGCGGCGCAACCACAGGCGGTCGTTGGCGGTGATGAAGTTGGCGCGCCAGAAGCGCAGCACCAGGCCCAGGAAGAACACGAACATCGCCACGCCGATGAACGGGTGGAGGATCCGTGTCCACGGCCCGCCGCCGAACAGGTGGCTGAGCCAGAACAGCGCCGGGTGGAACAGCGCCAGCCCCGACAGGCCGGCCAGCACGAACAGGATCGCGACGATCCAGTGGTTGCTCCGCTCGTTGGCGTTGTAGCGCAGGATAGGCTTGTTGTCGTTCATGGCCGCTGCTCCCCCTGCCCGCCCGGGCGGTTCGGATCATAGACATGCACCGCCGGGTCCACCTGGTGGACATCGTTATCCACAGATGCCGGATGCTCATCCTCCTCGACCCGCTGCGGGCCGACACGTACGTAGTGGAAGAACCCGGCCAGCACCGCCGCGCCCATGGCAAGCAGCGCCAGCGGCTTGCTGAAGCCCTTCCACAGCCCGACCAGCGGGCTGATCACCGGTTGGTCCGGCAGACCGGCGTAGATCCGCGGCGTATCAGCATGGTGCAGCACGTACATCACGTGGGTGCCGCCGACACCGTCCGGGTCGTACAACCCGGCGTTGTCGTAACCCCGCGACTTCAGGTCGACGATGCGCTCGTCGGCGTGCACCTTCATCTCCTCCTTGCTGCCGAAGACGATCGCCCCCGTCGGGCAGGTCTTCACGCAGGCCGGCTCCAGGCCCACGCTCACACGGTCGGAACACAGGGTGCACTTGTACGCCTTGTGATCCTTCTGCGAAATGCGCGGGATGTTGAACGGGCAGCCGGTGATGCAGTAGCCGCAACCGATGCAGTGGTCCTGGTTGAAGTCGACGATACCGTTGGCATGCTTGATGATCGCGCCCGGGCTCGGGCACGCTTTCAGACAACCCGGATCGGCGCAGTGCATGCAGCCATCCTTGCGGATCAGCCACTCCAGGTTGCCGTCGTCGCGCTCGTGCTCGGTGAAGCGCATTAGGGTCCAGGTTTCGGCACTGAGGTCCTGGGGGTTGTCGTAGGTGCCATGGTTGTGGCCAACCTCGTCACGCAGTTCGTTCCACTCCGAACACGCCACCTGGCAGGCCTTGCAGCCGATGCACTTGGTGGTGTCGATCAGCTTGGCGACTTCCTGCTGCTGGCGTACCGAGGGCGGCACGGTGGTGGTGGCCGAGCGGGCAATGATGTCTTGGCTGGCCATCAGAGTTTCTCCACTTTGACGAGGAACGACTTGGACTCCGGCGTCTGCGTGTTGCCATCCCCGAGGAACGGCACCAGGGTGTTGGTCAGGTAGCCGTGCCGCGTGGCGCCGGTGAAGCCCCAGTGCAGCGGGATGCCGATCTGGTGCACGGTCTGGTTGTTGACCTGCAGCGGACGGATCCGCTTGGTCACCACCGCCACCGCATCAATGTGCCCGCGCTTGCTCGACACCCTTACCCGGTCACCGGCCTTGATGCCCTTCTCGTTCGCCAGCACCTCGCCGATCTCGACGAACTGCTCGGGCTGGGCGATGGCGTTGAGCCGGCAATGCTTGCTCCAGAAGTGGAAATGCTCGGTCAGCCGGTAGGTGGTCGCGGCGTGCGGGAACTCGTCGTGGGTACCCAAGGTGTCCCACACCGAATCGAAGATCCGCCCGGCCGGGTTGCTGGTGGCCTTCTTGTTCTGCGGGTGCAGCGGGTTGATGCCGATCGGTGTCTCGAAAGGTTCGTAATGCTCGGGGAACGGGCCCTCGGCCATCTTGTCGATGGCGAAGAAGCGCGCCACACCCTCGGGGTTCATGATGAACGGATTCATCCCCGCTTCCGGCGGCGAGTCGACCTTGAAGTCGGGCACGTCGGTGCCGGTCCAGGCCTTGCCGTTCCACCACACCAGGCGCTTCTTCTCCGGGTCCCATGGCTTGCCTTGCGGGTCGCTGGAGGCGCGGTTGTAGAGGATGCGGCGGTTGGCCGGCCAGGCCCAGGCCCAGTTCTGCACCTGGTGCATGCCATAGGGATCGCTGTTGTCACGACGGGCCATCTGGTTGCCCTGCTCGGTCCAGCTGCCGGCGAAGATCCAGCAGCCCGACGCGGTGCTGCCGTCATCCTTCAACTGCGCGAAGCCGGCGAGCTGTTGCCCAGCCTTGAGCATCGCGCCGCTGGCATCGGTGAGATCACTGACCGCCCAGCCGTTCATCTCCTTGGCCAGCTCTTCGGGGGATGGCTCCTCAGGGACCTTGTACGGCCAGCTGATGTTGAGCAGTGGGTCCGGATAGGCGCCGCCCTCGGCCTGATAGCGCTTGCGCAGGCGCAGGAACAGCTCGCTCATGATGTGCACGTCGGTACGGGTCTGGCCCGGGCCATCGGCGCCCTTCCAGTGCCACTGCAGCCAGCGGCTGCTGTTGACCAGCGAACCGTCCTCTTCGGCGAAGCAGGTGGTGGGCAGGCGGATCACCTCGGTCTGGATGTTGGCCGTGTCGACGTCGTTGAACGGGCCGGCGTTGCGCCAGAACTCGGACGTTTCGGTAGCCAGCGGGTCCATGATCACCAGCCACTTGAGCTTGGCCAGCGCGGCGGTGACGCGGTTCTTGTCCGGCAACGCGGCGATCGGGTTGAAGCCCTGGCACATGTAGCCGTTGACCTTGCCCTGGCCCATCATCTCGAACATGCGCAGCACGTCGTAGGCCGGTACGTCGAGCTTGGGCAGCCAGTCATAGCCCCAGTTGTTCTCCGCCGTGGCATTGGCGCCGTACCAGGCCTTCATCAGGCTGACGTGGAACTTGCCGTAGTTCTGCCAATACGACAGCTGCCCGGGGCGCAGCGGTTTGGAGGCACGCTTGTCGATGTAGCTGGCGTAGTCCTGCTCGGCGTCGCCGGCCAGCGTGAGGTAGCCCGGCAGCGAGTTCGACAGCAGGCCCAGGTCGGTCAGGCCCTGGATGTTGGAGTGTCCGCGCAGGGCGTTGACCCCGCCACCGGGCATGCCGACGTTGCCCAGCAGCAACTGCACCATCGCCGCGCTGCGGATGATCTGCGCGCCGATCGAGTGCTGGGTCCAGCCCAGGGCATAGAGGATCGTCATGGTCTTGCCCGGCACCGAACAGGTGGCGATCTCTTCCCAGACTTTCATCATCTGGTCCTGGGGCATGCCACAGGTCATGCTCGCCAGTTCCGGCGTGTAGCGGCTGTAGTGCTGCTTCATCAGCTGATAGACGCAACGCGGGTGCTGCAGGGTCGGATCGACCTTGGCGAAGCCGTCCTCGCCCAGCTCATAGCCCCAGCCGGACTTGTCGGCATACACGCGCTTGGCCGCGTCGTAGCCGCTGAACAGCCCGTCCTCGAAGCCATAGCTCTCTTTGACGATGAACGACACATCGGTGTAATTGCGCACGTACTCGTGCTGGATCTTGTCGTTGCTCAGCAGGTAGTTGATCAGCCCGCCCATGAAGGCGATGTCGCTGCCGGTACGGATCGGCGCGTAGTAATCGGCCACCGAGGCGGTACGGGTGAACCGCGGGTCGACCACGATCAGCCGCGCCTTGTTGTGCGCCTTGGCTTCGGTCACCCACTTGAAGCCGCACGGGTGCGCTTCAGCGGCGTTGCCGCCCATCACCAGGACCAGGTTTGCGTTGGCGATATCGGACCAGTGATTGGTCATCGCGCCACGGCCATACGTCGGGGCAAGACTTGCCACCGTCGGGCCGTGTCAGACACGCGCCTGGTTATCGAACCCCAGCATGCCGGTCGCACGGACCACCTTGTGCGTCAGGTAGCCCGCTTCGCTGGAAGCGGCGGACGCGGCGAGGAATCCGGTGGTGAGCCAGCGGTTGACCGTCTGGCCCTGGGCATTCTTCTCGATGAAGTTGGCGTCGCGGTCCTGTTTCATCAGGTCGGCGATGCGGTCGAGGGCTTCGTCCCACTCGATGCGGGTCCACTCGTTGCTGCCCGGCTTGCGCACCTCGGGGTACTGCAGGCGGCTCGGGCTGTGGATAAAGTCCAGCAGGCCCGCGCCTTTCGGGCATAGGGTGCCGCGGTTGACCGGATGGTCCGCGTCGCCCTCGATATGGATGATGTTCTGTTTGACGTTCTTGCCCGCGTCACCCTGGCTGTACATGATCAGGCCGCAGCCGACCGAGCAGTAGGGGCAGGTGTTACGGGTTTCCTTGGTATGCGCCAGCTTGAAGTGGCGTATCTGCTCGGCGAATGCCGGTGTCGGGGCCATGCCCAACGCCGCGAGGCTCGAGCCTCCAAGGCCGACGGCGGCGACCTTGAAGAATTGCCGACGGTTGAGGTCCATCGTGCACTCCTGATCAGGTTCTCGGGCGCACGGGACTTGGCCGGCGCCTCAGGGACTTCACGGTGGCGGTGGGTAGAGACCGCCAACTGTTAAGCCTAGTCAAGAATCTGGGAAGTGCGATGACCCAGATCATGCATCGAGCGATTCGACACGAGGTACAAACGCTTCCTTGCCCAGCCCGCAGTCAGGGCAAAGCCAGTCATGTGGAATATCTTCAAATGCAGTCCCCGGCGCGATGCCATGCTCCGGATCACCTACCGTCGGGTCATAGGTGTACCAACAGGTCTCGCAATAGTAATCGGCAACCTGCGTAGCCATCGTATGTTCCTTTTTCCCATGGTCCGGTGCCGCACGAAGCCAGCCATTGCATCAGGTCATCTGCCCTGACCGGCGCAATGCACTCACCAGGTAGTCGACCATCACCTTGACCTTCTGCGACACATGCCGGCCGGGCTGATAGAGCACCCAGGCCATCCCTTGCATCGCCCCCGCGTATCTCCACCCGGGCAACAACTCCACCAGGGTATTGGCGGAAATTGCTTCAGCCGCCAGCCCGGCCGGCAGGCAGGAAATCCCCAGGCCCGAGATCGTGGCATTGAGGACCGCCTCCGGACTGTCCGCGAAGTAGCGCCCCGAAACACTGACCTCGCACATTCCATGCGTTGAAATGAACTTCCAGTTCTGGATTTCGGTGGCCGCGGAAAAAGGGATGCAACTGTGTTCCGCCAACACCGAGGGATGCTCAGGTCGCCCGAACTTTTCCAGGTAACTCTCGGCGGCACAGACAATGAAATCGACGGGGAACAACTTGCGCGCTACCAAACCCAGGGGAGGACTGTCCGTTATCTGAATCCCAATATCGATACTCTCGGCAATAAAGTCCAGTGCTCCCTCATTGGAAATGAGCTGTACATTGACGCCGGGGTAGCGGTACAAAAACTCCGGAACCAACTGGTTACACGCCGCGTACAGCGAACGTGGCACCGCAATGCGAATAAGCCCTTGCGGTGCTTCGAGAAAGCGGTCCTTGAGGCGAAACACATTGGCCGAAGACTCCAGCAACTCTTTGCAGTGTGAGTAGATCTGGGCGCCTTCGGCATTCACTCTCAATTGCCGGGTGCTGCGCTCAAGCAAACGCAATGACAAGGCATTTTCAAGCTTTGACACTTGTTTGCTGACCGCTGAGGCAGTTAACCCCAGCCTGACCGATGCATCTACAAAACTTCCGGTCTCGACGACCACTGCAAAAGCCGCCATGCAAGGCAACATATCAACATGACTTTTTGGAAGGCAGCCTCGATATTCCATTATTATGACCACTCATATCTACAGGCCAATAAACGAAAGCCTCCGCCCATGACCCAAGGACCAAAGAACCAAAGGACCCAAAAAATTCACCGCAAACGTTTGCAACTTTTCGACAACATCATCCATAAAGATGCAAAAGCACCGCCCCCAACAACACCAGACACACACCGCCTACTTGAATGACCGATAACCGCTCGCGATAAAAGAAGTATCCGAGGATGGCCGCGATACCACCCGACAATGTACTGATGACAGTAACGACTGAAACCGAACCGTTGAGTGCCCCCCAGGAAAAAGCCGAGAACCCTCCCAGGTTGAACAGGCTTGCGCCACACAGTGAACCCAATGTCTTCAAACGGATCGTGGCATGATCGCGCAGCAACCTGAAGGCTTCCGGAATCAAGAAGGCCACCCCGACGGCATAACCTAGCGCCAGCATGTTCACCGGTCCCAGCGCCGGCAAGGCGAACTTGCCTTGAATCCAGAAGCTGACGCCGTAAAGCATGGCCGCCAGCAACGCATATCCTATCGATACAGTGCCCTTTGCCTTGCGCTCGAAATCGCCGCCATGGTCACTGCGACTGGCCAGAAGTACACCGAAGAAGCAGACGAAGATACCACTCACCTGCCAGGCTGACAGTGTGTCCCCGCCGAGCCAGGCCAGCAGCGTTGTAAAAACGCCATAGGAGGTGACCAATGGCGCCACGACAGCGGTCTTGCCAACCGCAAACGCTTTTGAAAGCGCCAATGCCCCGATCACGGTACATAGTGAAGCCACAATACCCAGTACCACCGCACGTCCGGGAGCCGACAGGAACTTCTCCCACTGACCGGCCGAAATGACAATAATAGTTATCATTAACAAAAGCCCCAGCAGTTGCCCGAAAAAGACCGCCCGCTTGACCCCTACCGCTCGTGCGTTCACACCGACCAGAAAATCCGTAGCCCCCCAGAACGCAGCGGCCAGCAACCCCATGAATACGTCCACAACATTGTTCCTTATTCTTGACTGATCTATTTAATCTCCAGACGGTAATCGGGATTAACACAAAAATCAAACACCCGTATGAGGCGACGTACTGTAGCCAGTATCACTCTTACGGACCCGGCGATTTAATAATGAAATCAACGGATTAGTTAAAGCCATTGAAACAAGCGCAAGCATCAGGAGAACACCATAGGAACTTTCGGACAGCACTCCAGCCTGCAGTCCTACACCAAGTACTACTAATTCCACAAGCCCCTTGGTATTCATCAACACACCGAGTTCCAATGAAACATTTGGTGTCAGCCCCGACATCCTCGCCCCGACATAAGAACCCAGAACTTTGCCGACAGTCCCCCCCACGAGGAACAGCAGCAACCACAACCATAGAGTGGGGTCACTGAAGGCCCCGAGCGAAACCTGGATACCGGAACTGGCAAAGAAGATTGGCGTGAGAAACAGATGGCCAAATCTGCCGACCCACCGGCGCCAGGCCTGCTCCATCGAGAGCAGGTCGTGAAAGACATAGGCCGCCATTACCGCACCGACTGCCTCATGGAACCCAAGTATTGCGGTAACTTGCGCTGAAAACAGGCAATAGAGCAAGGCAAGCGCCACCTTGGACCGCTCACCCAGGACGGCGTAACTGGCCCACTTTCTCAGCCAGGGTCGGAGCAGCAGGAACGTCAGCGCGGCATAAACCGACAATCCGGCGACCCTGAGCAGGCTATCGACCACGCCGGTGGTGCCGCTCAACTGTAGCGTCAGCACCAACGCAAGTGCAAACCATGCAAACACATCGGTGTAGACCGCCGCCGACAGGGCCAGTTGCCCGGCTCGCCCATCGATACCCGCATGCTCCTGGATAATCCGCACCAACACCGGCAGGGCTGTCACGGACAAGGCAACCCCACAGAAGATCACGTAAGGCCAATAGGGTTGCATTGGTGCAAGCGATGCCTTGGACCAGGCTCCGACGATGCAACCCAGGGAAAACGACAGCACGATCCCCAGGGTAGCGATCAAAGCGGGCACTCGCTGCCCTCCCCCCTTGGACCCGATGCCAGCGGCGTGCCATGGCACCTCGACCATCAGGATAATCAGCCCCAGTTCGCTCAACGACCTGACGACATGCATCGACTCAGGCGCGAACAACTGAGTCGAGGCCTGCGGAAACCAGGCACCAAGCACTGTGGGCCCCAGCAGGATACCTGCGGTGATCTCCCCGATCACCCGGCTCTGGCCAATCACTGTCGCAAGCTGTCCACAGATCGCACATGCGAGCAATATCAAACACACCAGCATTATCCAGTTCATGGGCTCTCCCTTACCCGAATTCCTGCCGACGGGTGCCCATGAGCGGGCACCCACCGCTTACGCGAGCACCAGCCTCAGGCGCTCATGGACGATCTCGGCATGCCTGCGCAGAACTGCGGGATCCTGGTGGATGAGGTAGACGAACCCCCAGGTCGACAGGAAATCCCGTGTCCCCTCGATCACCTCGCCCTCGCTGACAAGAAAACCAAACTCATGGAACGACTCGAGCCCCTCGACTTGCTCCACACCTTCGATCCCCGTGACCGTGCCGCCCGCTTCGCAGATCAGGCAGCAAATACAGAAGTGTTTGTCGTAGTGCGGAACAGGTAACGCCTGCGGCGCATTACCAAGGTAGATATCGATGTTCAGGTCATAGCAATTGAGCCCCGTGCACAGCTCTATCAGGGTGGGTACATTCGCCCCCGGCAACCGGCCATTCTGCTCGATGATGAAATGTCCATCGGCATTGATCTTGAACTCGATGTCGTTGATGCCGATATCGGCCTCGATGGCCGAGTTGACCCGAGAGATATAGGCAAACGCCTGACGAGCCTTGTCACCTACGGGCGAAATGGATCGAATGTTGCGATAGACGCTAGGGTGGTCGCCGACGCGGATTTTTTCGTACTCGGCGAAACAGAGAATCTGCCGGCCTCGCGCCGCCCCGAGGTTCGCCGTGACAATAAAGAACTCAGGACCTTCCACATAAGCTTCCACCAGCGCATGCTTTTCCTCCTGGGCACAGGGCTCTTCATTGCTCTCGATGGCGGCCAGCGCCTTATACATATCGCTTCTGGACTGGCAGATCTTCACATGCCTCGCCCCCGTGCCTTGGCTGGGCTTGACCACGACGGGGAAAGCAATGCCAGGGTCGTGTCCCTGGGCGAGCTCGTCCATGGACAATCGAAAGGCCGGCATGGAAGGAACGCCCTCATCCTTCAGCCGATTCTTCATTTCCAACTTGTTCATCCGGGCCAGGTGCGTTGCCACCGGATTTCCCGCCACGCCAAGATGGGCCGCCAACCGATCGGCGATGAGCAATGCCGAGTCAGAACCGGGAATGACCGCCAGCACCGTCCTTCCTGCCAGTTTCACCTTGGCTTGCTCCAGCCCCTCGGCGTGCAACACCTCATCGAAGCCATCCACCCCATGCAGCTTCTGCAACCGCCCGGGGAAGCGCTCCCGGGTTACCAGCGCCAGCGCGTGATAGCCCTTGCGACGAATGTCCTCACCGTATCGCCGCCCGGAACTGATCGGATCGATGACCACTACCGTTTGCGCTCGTGTGTTCATTGCAGACTCCGCATGGCCTGATACATGTAGTGGTAATAGCGCAGCGCGACGTTGTAGCGGATCATCACGCCCAACGAGAGCTCTCGCACCACATCCTCACCACCAGCCGCGTAATGTTGCAGGACCGTTTCGTACCAGGCGGCGCTATGCCGTGTATCGATGCTGATGTGGGCCTTGTGGTAGGCAATCACGTCCCTGGGCAGGCCCAGACGCTCCATTGCCGCCGTTGTCGCGCCGAAGCGTACCGGCGCCGAACCCTCCACCAGCCCCATGGCGCCGATCAGGCGCATGTTGTACTCGCGTCGCACTGCCCACATCAGCAGGATGTTGCCATTCATCAGGCACTCGAGCGGGGGAACCTCCACACTGATGCCGGCCTCGCCCAGCAGATCGCGCATGTAGCTGGAGGACGTGCGGAACATCGTGGTATGCACGCCAGCGAAATCACCATTGCCCATTTCATCCCAGTAGTTCTCGCCTGCGACCATCTTGCAGTGGATCGGCATGCCCAATTGCGCAACCGCCATCAGGTCATCGAACGAGCCATCGACCATTTCCTCCATGCAGATGTAGTAGGCCACCTGCTCGACACTGGCATGGTGCCGCATGAAGTCCACGAAGAAGCGGATATCTTCGTTTATCTTCTTCTCGCACATCAGGTACCAGGGCAGGAAGGCCTCCCGGGTGCTCGGTAACTCGCGCAAGTCAACCAGGCGCTCCTCGGCCGTATTCCATTGATCCTCCAGACACTCCACCAGGTTGCGGGACAGCCTGACCGACTTCTGCGCATTGACGAGCTGTGCCGGATCACCCAGAAAACAACGGTAATAGTCGGCCAGTTGCTGTTGCGTATCACGTGCCAATTGAGTCATCTGTCCCTCCTCAATACAGGACGGTTGGGAGTTCACTGGAGCGCAGGTCGAACGCGTCATGTGACGGTCCGACATCATAGAGCCGTGTGAGCCGGGTGTGCGCCTCGTGCAAATCCGGGATATGGCCTTCAGGTACCCACCACAGCACCACTCGAGGCCGCGAGATGGGTTCGAACCATTCCGATCCGCGTTTCATGAATGTTTTGTGCGGGGTGTTGTAGAGAAAGTCCTTGAGTGATCGGACGTCTCGCCAGAGCGAAAGCGTATAGAGGTAGCCTTCGCCCCATAGCCGGTCGAGCAACGGTTGGTTCTCCTGGGTTTCACGCCAGATAAAACCCGGATGCTGCTCTGCCAGCCAATTGACGTAGCCGGTCGATGCATAGAACCCTTCCATCCGGGTGTCACCCTTGGGAAATCTGGGCTTCACCAGGTCGAACTGAGCAAGTCTGCGCTTCATGCGGCCTCCCATCCTTGGACCTCGATAATGTTCCGGTCAGGGTCTCGTACATACACAAACGTACAGACACCTACCCCCTCGACAGGCTGGCGCGTCAACTTTCCGAGCAGCCAGCCACCGGAACGAATGACCTTGTCGCAAACTTCGTCCAGGTCAGATACTTCGAATGCGATATGCGTGAACCCACGCGAATTGGCAAACTTCTCCGGCGCTTCACGAACACGACTATATTGAAAAACCTCCAGCGTCGGACCGCCCTCTGGATGACCGGGCAACTGAAGATGAACACCTTCTATTTCCGGATCGAGCAGGCCGGTTCCGTCTGCTACTGGTTGACCTGAAAGCCGGCGGACAGGGCCGACTGGAACACAGCCAAATACATCTATGTAAAACTTGGCAATTTTCTTCCAGTCGGTGGCGATCAGGTTAGTATGTGAATACTTGACCTTGGCCATGCGTAATTCCTCGGGGATCAATCACGGAAAACGAACGTTTCATGTTCGACTTGTCGATCCTTGTCCCTTGCCCGCTCCCAGGTCGTATTCAGAATAATCCGGGTGACATCCTGCGTCAGGGGCTTAACCCGATGCAGTGTGGTATCCGCCTTGAGCAGATAGACATCGCCGGTCATGTGGAAGTAGGAGTCGACCTTGTTCTCGACCAACAGGTTTTCGACGCGCGGGTTCTGCTTGTCCCAGTGGGTATGCGGTACGCATTCCAGCAGCCCACCGGCCTCAAGCGCAGGCGCCTCGACGATCCAGATGATCGTGTAGGGGTAGTCGCCCCAGTGCCAGCCATGGGTGTCACCGGACTTATGCTGGCTATTGATGATAAAGTTGTCCCACTTCCACGGTGTGGGAATGATTTCTTCCTTAACGATGTGAGAAATAAGACTCATGAGGTAGCGTGACTTATACGCCAGCGGAATATAACGCCCGTTAACCTCGATGCTCTCCTGAGGCACATTGCTCAAGTAGCGCGGAGTATTACCCGTTGACTCGATGAGAAAATCACGACGCTTTGAAAAATTAGCAAGCAGATACCTTACATCCTCCGAAATACGATCACGCACACCGGGGTCTATCAAGTGATTTATCTTAAGGTAACCATCCCTGGCAAACCGGTGTTGCTCCCAGAAAAAGTCCTGCCCTGCAAAAGGATCTGAATCCAGAATATCCTGACTATGTTCCACACGTACTTGAACGGCAGCACCATCCGTCATGTGAATGCTCCTTGTGAGTTAGCGTGATGAGTTACTTACTGACACATTCAAATCCTACCCACTCCAGCAGCATGGATAAACCCTACGCACAGACTTTCATTCATTCCACAAACACAGGAATTCGAAAATCATTAGCCGAGTGACTTTATTAGTATAACTAATAAGACTAAATAGCCTTACTCATGAGACTTATTCGTTTGGATAGTCTAATAGCGAAGAACAAGCCGTGGATGCTTGGGAAACCTTGAGACGAAAAGCTCCGCCACACCTGGACGCTGAAGCCAACGAAGGCATTTGAGAGCGACTATGCATCATTAAATCGCCAGGCCCACATCACAAACGGAAATGGACTACATCCCGACATATCCAGTGCCTGTTAAGTTGACGCGCCACACATGGATGAGGCTCACAGGAATGGACATGAAATATCTCTTGGGCAATCTCCTGATCGGCATCTCGGTGCTTGTTCAACCGATGGTAGTGGCAACCGCCAATAGTGATCACAACCCACCCGCCGCTCACCTGCAGATCACCGCCGAGCGGGCACGGGCGATGGCCGATGCCGCCGAGCAGGCCGCCCGTGCCCAAGGCTTCGCCATCGTCATCAGCATCGTCGACAACCACGGCAACCTGAAGCATTTCCACCGCATGGACGGCACCAGCAGCGGTAGTGTCCAGGTAGCGCAGCTCAAAGCCGCTACATCTGCGCGCTTTCCACTTTCATCCCGTTCACTGGGTGAACGCAGCGCTGGGTTGCCAGCCAATCCCTACGCTTCGCTGCCCGGTTTCACTTTGCTGGAAGGCGGGTTGCCAATTATGGATGTGAACGGCAGGCATATCGGCGGTATAGGCGTCAGCGGAGCAACACCAGAGCTTGATGCACAATTTGCCCAGGCGGCGCTCGAAGAAAACTGACTGGCAAAAAGAAACCCGCTTCATGCCTGAAGCGGGTTTCTTGTCACAGCTCCGTTCACCTGTGGTACCTAGTGCCCACAGGAAAGGATCAGAACGGAATATCGTCGTCGAAGCTGTCGAAGTCAGCGGCAGGCTGCGGAGCCGGCTGTTGCGGCGCGGGGCGCTGCGGCGCTTGTTGCGGGCGCTGGGCCTGCTGGCGTGGGGCCTGATTGTACTGTTGCTGCTGACCGCCCTGGTTGTAGTTGTTGCCACCACCCTGGTTGTACTGGTCGCCACCGCCCTGCTGGCCCTGCGGACGACCGCCGAGCAGCTGCATGGTGCCGTTGATGTCGACAATGATCTCGGTGGTGTAGCGCTTGATGCCGTCCTTTTCCCACTCGCGGGTCTGCAGCTTGCCCTCGATGTAGCACTGCGAACCCTTGCGCAGGTATTCGCCGGCGATTTCGGCGACCTTGCCGAACAGCGAGACACGGTGCCACTCGGTGCGCTCGACCTTCTGGCCCGACTGCTTGTCGGTCCACTGCTCGCTGGTGGCCAGGCTCAGGTTGGTCACGGCGTTACCGTTGGGCAGGTAGCGGACTTCGGGATCCTGACCGCAGGTACCGACCAGAATGACTTTGTTAACCCCACGGGCCATAACGTTCTCCTAGGCTTCGCACGCCGCAGAGGCTGGGTTCACCAGACACTCGAGGGTCGCACGGTCCAAAATTTTCGTATCCAGTTTGATATAGATGGCGGCTTCTTCTGCCACCACCACGGCGTCGGTCACACCCGGCACGGCCATCAGGCGCTCGATCAGCCCGGCTTCCCGGACCGCTTCCGGCGTCAGCGGCATGCGCAGGCTGGTCACGTACGGCGGCTCGTTCATGCGCAACGCCGTCAGCAGCCAGAAGGCGCACAAGCCAGCGCAGCCGAGGAACACCATGCTCAAGCCACCGTGCTGGAACAACCAGCCACCGAGGATGCCACCCAGTGCCGCGCCAAGGAACTGGCTGGTGGAGTAGACCCCCATCGCCGTGCCCTTGCCGCCGGCAGGCGACACCTTGCTGACCAGCGAAGGCAAGGATGCCTCCAGCAGGTTGAATGCAGTAAAGAATACCACGGTGCCGATCACCAGTCCGCGCAAGTTGTCAGCCCACTGCCAGAAGAACACCTCCACCAGCAGCAGGACACTGACCGCGCCGAGCAACACGCGTTTCATCTTGCGCTTCTTTTCCCCGTAGATGATGAAGGGGATCATTGCAAAAAATGAAACCAGCAGCGCGGTCAGGTACACCCACCAGTGCTGCTCCTTGGGCAGCCCGCCGCGCTCGACGAAGGCCAGCGGCAGCGCCACAAAGCTGGCCATCAGGATCGCGTGCAGCACGAAAATACTGATGTCCAGGCGTAGAAGGTCCGGATTGCGCAGGGTCGGGCCGAGGGCCTGACGGGCGACACCGGACTCGCGATGGCTCAGCACACTGTGCGAGCTGGGCACGACGAAGGCGATCAGCGCGATGCCGACCAGGGCAAGTCCTGCCGTGGCCAGGAACAATCCTGACAAACCAAAGGCGCGGGTCAACAGCGGGCCGACCACCATCGCCACGGCGAACGACAAGCCGATGCTCATGCCGATCATGGCCATGGCCTTGGTCCGGTGCTGTTCGCGGGTCAGGTCGGACAACAGCGCCATGACCGCTGCGGAAATCGCCCCCGCGCCCTGCAGGATGCGCCCGGCGATAACCCCCCAGATCGAGTCGGCCTGGGCCGCCAGCACACTGCCCAGGGCGAAGATCACCAGCCCCACATAGATCACCGGTCGGCGACCGATGCGGTCGGAAATCACCCCGAACGGAATCTGCAGCACCGCTTGCGTCAGACCATAGGCGCCGATGGCCAGGCCGATCAGTGCAGGCGTGGCGCCGGCCAGGTCCATGCCGTAGGTGGCCAGCACCGGCAGCACCATGAACATGCCCAGCATACGAAAGGCAAAGACCAGGGCCAGGCCGCTCGCGGCGCGGGTTTCGCTGCCACTCATGCGCTCGTTGTGGGTGTCGTGCATGGATTAACCTCGTGTGAACCGGCGGCGATTCTATCAGTCCGACGCCTTGACGGCATATACGCGACGCTTTGCCGCGTACTGGCAGCGCGCCGTATACTGCTTTGTTTATGCCCGCCGAGCGAGGCCGTAGTGGACAAGATCCTGATCCGTGGGGCGCGTACCCACAACCTGAAGAACATCGACCTGACCCTGCCCCGGGACAAACTGATCGTGATCACCGGCCTGTCCGGGTCCGGCAAGTCCTCGCTGGCGTTCGACACGCTGTACGCCGAAGGCCAGCGCCGCTATGTCGAGTCGCTGTCGGCCTATGCCCGGCAGTTCCTGTCGATGATGGAAAAACCCGACGTCGACACCATCGAAGGATTGTCGCCGGCCATCTCCATCGAGCAGAAGTCGACCTCGCACAACCCGCGCTCGACCGTCGGCACCATCACCGAGATCTACGACTACCTGCGCCTGCTCTATGCCCGCGTCGGCACCCCACGCTGCCCGGACCATGACATCCCGCTTGAGGCGCAAACGATCAGCCAGATGGTCGACCTGGTGCTGGAAAAGCCCGAAGGCAGCAAGCTGATGCTGTTGGCGCCGGTGATCCGCGAGCGCAAGGGTGAGCACCTGGCGGTGTTCGACGAGCTGCGCGCCCAGGGTTTCGTACGCGCCCGGGTCAACGGCAAGCTGTACGAGCTCGACGAGTTGCCCAAGCTCGACAAACAGAAGAAACACAGCATTGATGTGGTGGTAGACCGCTTCAAGGTCCGCGCCGACCTGCAGCAGCGCCTGGCCGAGTCCTTCGAGACCGCGCTCAAGCTGGCCGACGGCATCGCCCTGGTGGCGCCGATGGACGACGAGGAAGGCGAAGAAGTGATCTTCTCGGCGCGCTTCGCCTGCCCGGTGTGCGGCCATGCGATCAGCGAGCTGGAGCCCAAGCTGTTCTCCTTCAACAACCCGGCTGGCGCCTGCCCGACCTGCGATGGCCTGGGGGTTAAGCAGTTCTTCGACACCAAACGCCTGGTCAACGCCGAGCTGACCTTGGCCGAAGGCGCGATTCGCGGTTGGGACCGGCGCAACGTCTATTACTTCCAGATGCTCGGCTCGCTGGCCGCGCATTACGGCTTCAGCCTGGAGGAACCGTTCGGCGAGCTGTCCGCCGAGCATCAGAAGGTCATCCTGCAAGGCAGTGGCAAGCAGAGTGTCGACTTCAAGTACCTCAACGACCGTGGCGACATCGTCAAGCGCTCGCACCCGTTCGAAGGCATCGTGCCGAACCTTGAGCGTCGCTATCGCGAGACCGAGTCGGCCACCGTGCGTGAAGAGCTGGCCAAGTTCCTCGGCACCCAGCCCTGCCCTGATTGCCGCGGCACCCGCCTGCGCCGCGAAGCGCGCCACGTCTGGGTGGGTGAGAAGACCCTGCCGGCAGTGACCAACCTGCCGATCGGCGAAGCCAGCAATTACTTCGGCGCGCTGAGCCTCACCGGCCGCCGTGGCGAGATCGCGGCGAAGATTCTCAAGGAAATCTGCGAGCGTCTGCAGTTCCTGGTCAACGTCGGCCTCGACTACCTGACCCTGGACCGCAGCGCCGATACCCTGTCTGGCGGCGAGGCCCAGCGTATCCGCCTGGCCAGCCAGATCGGCGCAGGCCTGGTGGGCGTGATGTACATCCTCGACGAGCCCTCGATCGGCCTGCACCAGCGGGATAACGACCGCTTGCTGGCAACGCTCAACCACCTGCGCGACCTGGGTAACACGGTGATCGTGGTCGAGCACGACGAGGACGCCATCCGCCTGGCCGACTACGTGGTGGACATCGGCCCGGGCGCTGGCGTGCATGGCGGGCAGATCGTCGCCGAGGGCTCACCCGAGGAGGTGATGGCGCATCCCGACTCGCTGACTGGCAAATACCTGTCCGGACGCAAGAAGATCGTCGTGCCGGCCAAGCGCACCCCGCGCAACAAGAAGCTGTCGCTCAAACTCAAGGGCGCGCGCGGCAACAACCTGCAGAACGTCGACCTGGAAGTGCCGATCGGCCTGCTGACCTGCGTGACCGGTGTGTCCGGCTCGGGCAAATCGACGCTGATCAACAACACCCTGTTCCCCCTGGCCGCCACTGCGCTAAACGGGGCAAGCAGCCTGGAAGCGGCGCCGCACGCCAGCGTCGATGGCCTGCAGCACCTGGACAAGGTGGTCGATATCGACCAGAGCCCGATCGGCCGTACGCCACGGTCGAACCCGGCTACCTACACCGGCATCTTCACGCCGATCCGCGAGCTGTTCGCTGGCGTGCCGGAATCGCGTTCGCGCGGATACGGCCCAGGGCGCTTCTCGTTCAACGTCAAGGGTGGGCGCTGCGAGGCCTGCCAGGGCGACGGCCTGATCAAGGTGGAGATGCACTTCCTGCCGGACATCTACGTGCCGTGCGACGTGTGCAAGAGCAAGCGCTACAACCGCGAAACCCTGGAGATCAAGTACAAGGGCAAGAACATCCACGAGGTGCTGGAAATGACCATCGAGGATGCCCGCGAGTTCTTCGACGCGGTGCCGGCCCTGGCGCGCAAGCTGCAGACCCTGATGGATGTGGGCCTGTCGTACATCAAGCTGGGGCAATCGGCGACCACGCTGTCGGGCGGCGAAGCGCAGCGGGTCAAGCTGTCCCGCGAGCTGTCCAAGCGCGACACAGGCAAGACCCTGTACATCCTCGACGAGCCGACCACCGGCCTGCACTTCGCCGATATCCAGCAACTGCTGGACGTGCTGCACCGCCTGCGTGACCACGGCAACACCGTGGTGGTCATCGAGCACAACCTGGATGTGATCAAGACCGCCGACTGGCTGGTGGATTTGGGGCCGGAAGGTGGGTCCAAAGGCGGCCAGATCATTGCCTGTGGCACGCCAGAAGAGCTGAGCAAGATGAAGCAGTCGTACACCGGCCACTACCTCAAGCCACTGCTGGAGCGTGACCGTGCCTGAGTGGAGTCACTGACATGAAAAAGCCCCTGGTACCGTCGGCGCCAGGGGCTTTTTCGTAGGGCTGTGGATAACTTACATCTGCGACTGCAGGTAGTTCTCCAGGCCGATGGCCTTGATCAGACCCTGCTGCTTCTCCAGCCAGTAGGTATGATCTTCTTCGGTGTCGGCCAGCTGCGCGCGCAGGATGTCGCGGCTGATGTAGTCCTTGTGCAGTTCGCACAGCTCGATGCCCTTGCACAGCGCGGCACGTACCTTGTACTCGAGCTTGAGGTCGGCCTCGATCATCTCCGGCACGGTACTGCCCACTTCCAGGTCGTCGGCGCGCATGTCCGGCGTGCCTTCGAGCATGAGGATACGGCGCATCAGGGCATCGGCGTGCTGCGTCTCTTCTTCCATCTCGTGGTTGATACGTTCATAGAGCTTGGTCAGGCCCCAGTCTTCGTACATGCGCGAGTGAATGAAGTACTGATCGCGTGCTGCCAGTTCGCCCTTCAGCAACGTGACGAGATAGTTGATTACGTCCGGGTGACCTTGCATCGCCCTGCTTCTCCGTGTGAATACGTCAATAGGGCTAGTGTGAACCAGGTTTTGCTCGCGGTCACTGAAAAACGCGCAATTAGAAGCAAAAAATCGGCTAAACAGTAGTGATATTCATTGAAAAACCGCCCAAATGAGGGCGGTTCTTCTTATCACTTCGACTTAGCCGAGATTCACGCCCAATGCCTTGGCAATCCCTTCGCCGTAGGCCGGATCAGCCTTGTAGAAGTACTGCAGCTGACGCTGGATGACATCGTCGCTGACACCGGCCATGGTCCCGGCGATGTTGTTGATCAACAGCGCCTTCTGCTCATCGCTCATCAGACGGAACAGTGCCCCGGCGTGGCTGTAGTAATCGTTGTCCTCTCGGTGATCGTAACGATCCGCCGAGCCGTTCAGGGCCAGTGCGGGCTCGGCATGCCGCGGCGATTGCTTCGGCGCGCTTGCATGGCTGTTGGGCTCGTAGTTAGGAGCGCCGCCGTATGCGCCGATGGCCATGGAGCCGTCGCGCTGATAGCTGTTCACCGGGCTGCGCGGCGCATTGACCGGCAGTTGCTGGTGGTTGGTGCCTACGCGGTAGCGATGCGCATCGGCATAGGCGAACACACGCCCCTGCAGCATGCGGTCTGGCGACAGGCCAACCCCGGGAACCATGTTGCTGGGCCCGAACGCCGCCTGCTCGACCTCGGCGAAGTAGTTGAGCGGGTTGCGGTTGAGCTCCAGCACACCGACTTCGATCAACGGGTAGTCCTTCTGCGACCAGGTCTTGGTTACATCGAACGGGTTTTCGTCACGGCTGGCCGCCTCGGCCTCGCTCATCACCTGGATGCACACGGTCCAACGCGGGAAATCGCCGCGCTCGATGGCCTCGAACAGGTCACGCTGGGCGTAGTCCGGGTCGCTCCCGGCCAGACGGGCGGCATCAGCCGGCGCCAGGTTCTTGATGCCTTGCTGGGTCTTGAAGTGCCATTTGACCCAGCTCCGCTCGCCCTGGGCGTTGATCAGGCTGTAGGTGTGGCTGCCGAAGCCGTGCATGTGGCGGTAGCCATCGGGAATGCCGCGATCGGAGAACAGGATGGTGACCTGGTGCAGTGCCTCGGGCGAATGCGACCAGAAGTCCCACATCATTTGCGCGTTCTTCAGGTTGGTCTGCGGGTGGCGCTTCTGGGTGTGGATGAAGTCAGGGAACTTCAGCGGGTCGCGAATGAAGAACACGGGAGTGTTGTTGCCAACAATGTCCCAGTTGCCTTCCTCGGTGTAGAACTTAACCGCAAAACCACGCGGGTCGCGTTCGGTATCCGCAGAGCCGCGTTCGCCGCCCACGGTGGAGAACCGCAGGAACGTTTCGGTCTGCTTGCCGATGCTGTCGAACAGCTTGGCACTGGTGAGCTCGGTGATATCGCGGGTGACGGTGAAGGTACCGTAGGCGCCGGAGCCCTTGGCGTGCACGCGACGCTCCGGGATGTTCTCGCGGTTGAAGTGGGCAAGCTTCTCGAGCAGGTGGAAGTCGTCGAGCAGCAGCGGGCCACGAGGGCCTGCGGAACGGGAGTTCTGGTTGTCGGCTACGGGTGCACCGCTGGCGGTAGTGAGAATCTTGCTCATGGGCTCTCCTGATCGGTCTTGAATTGCCGGCTAATCGGCTTGAGGAGAGTATCGTCGAGCGAGGTTACAAGGACAAATTCATTAAGTGACTTATATCAATAGAAAATAACAATTCACCAGACAACAAAAAACCGGGCCTAGGCCCGGTTTCTTGTAGCAGACAGAACGTCTTACTCGGCAGCTTCTACAGCACCACCGACCGGACGATCAACCAGCTCGACGTACGCCATAGGCGCGTTGTCGCCAGCGCGGAAACCGCACTTCAGGATACGCAGGTAGCCGCCCTGACGGGTGGCGTAACGCTTGCCCAGGTCGTTGAACAGTTTGCCAACGGCGGACTTCGAACGGGTACGGTCGAAGGCCAGACGACGGTTGGCAACGCTGTCTTCCTTGGCCAGGGTGATCAGCGGCTCGGCAACGCGGCGCAGTTCCTTGGCTTTCGGCAGGGTGGTTTTGATCAGCTCGTGCTCGATCAGCGACACAGCCATGTTCTGGAACATAGCTTTGCGGTGAGAGCTGGTACGGCTCAGGTGACGTCCACTTTTACGATGACGCATGATTCATTCCTTACCAAACACAACGTTCGGTGATTACGACGATCAGGCAGTCGCCTTGTCGTCTTTCTTAAGGCTTGCAGGCGGCCAGTTGTCGAGGCGCATGCCGAGAGACAGACCACGGGAGGCCAGGACGTCCTTGATTTCAGTCAGGGACTTCTTGCCCAGGTTAGGAGTCTTCAACAGCTCTACTTCGGTACGCTGAATCAGGTCGCCGATGTAGTAGATGTTCTCCGCCTTGAGGCAGTTGGCCGAACGTACAGTCAGTTCCAGGTCGTCAACCGGGCGCAGCAGGATCGGATCGATCTCGTCTTCCTGCTCGACCACAACCGGCTCGCTGTCACCTTTGAGGTCGACGAACGCGGCCAGCTGCTGTTGCAGGATGGTCGCGGCACGACGGATAGCCTCTTCAGGATCCAGGGTACCGTTGGTTTCCAGATCGATGACCAGCTTGTCCAGGTTGGTACGCTGCTCAACACGGGCGTTCTCGACCACGTAGGCGATACGACGCACCGGGCTGAACGAGGCGTCCAGCTGGAGACGGCCAATGCTGCGGCTTTCGTCTTCGTCAGTCTGACGGGAGTCGGCCGGCTCGTAACCGCGACCACGAGCTACGGTGAGCTTCATGTTCAGGGCGCCGTTGGACGCCAGGTTCGCGATTACGTGATCGGGGTTGACGATCTCGACATCGTGATCCAGCTGAATATCGGCAGCGGTAACCACCCCCGAACCCTTTTTCGACAAGGTCAGCGTAACTTCGTCACGACCGTGCAGTTTGATAGCCAGGCCTTTCAGGTTCAACAGGATTTCAATGACGTCTTCCTGTACACCTTCGATCGCGGAGTACTCGTGGAGTACGCCATCGATCTCGGCCTCGACTACTGCACAGCCAGGCATGGAGGACAACAGGATGCGGCGCAGCGCGTTGCCCAGGGTATGGCCGAAGCCACGCTCGAGAGGCTCGAGCGTGATCTTGGCGCGGGTTGGACTGACAACCTGCACGTCGATGTGACGGGGTGTCAGAAACTCATTTACCGAAATCTGCATGGATGCACCTATTTTCTAGCCCTTACTTGGAGTAGAGCTCGACAATCAGGTTTTCGTTGATGTCGGCGGACAGGTCGCTGCGAGCAGGAACGTTCTTGAAAACGCCCGACTTTTTAGCAGCATCCACATCAACCCACTCAACGCGGCCACGCTGGGCGCACAGTTCAAGGGCTTGAACAATGCGCAGCTGGTTCAGCGACTTCTCGCGAACCGAGACCACGTCACCCGGACGAACTTGGTAGGATGGAATGTTTACAGTCTTACCGTTGACGCTGATCGCTTTGTGCGAAACCAGCTGACGGGACTCGGAACGAGTCGAGCCGAAGCCCATACGGTAAACGACGTTATCCAGACGGCACTCGAGCAGTTGCAGCAGGTTCTCACCGGTTGCGCCTTTTTTCGAGGCAGCAGCTTGGTAGTAACCGCGGAACTGACGCTCCAGAACACCGTAGATACGACGGACTTTTTGTTTCTCGCGCAGCTGGGTACCGTAGTCGGACTGACGGCCACGGCGCTGGCCGTGGATACCTGGGGCTGCTTCGATGTTGCACTTCGATTCCAGAGCGCGAACGCCGCTCTTCAGGAACAGGTCAGTGCCTTCACGGCGAGACAGTTTGCATTTTGGACCAATGTAACGTGCCATTTATCTGTCTCCTGATTACACGCGACGCTTCTTCGGCGGACGGCACCCGTTATGCGGGATTGGCGTCACGTCGGTGATGCTGGCGATCTTGTAGCCGCAGCTGTTCAGTGCACGAACGGCGGACTCACGACCCGGACCTGGACCCTTGACGTTCACGTCGAGGTTCTTCAGACCGTATTCCAGCGCAGCTTGACCAGCACGCTCAGCAGCGATCTGTGCTGCGAACGGGGTGGATTTGCGCGAACCACGGAAACCCGAACCACCGGAAGTAGCCCAGGACAGTGCGTTGCCCTGACGGTCGGTGATGGTCACGATGGTGTTGTTGAAAGACGCATGGATGTGGGCGATGCCATCAACCACTGTCTTTTTGATTTTTTTACGAGGACGAGCAGCAGGTTTTGCCATGTCTATATTCCTGGGCGATTACTTGCGGATCGGCTTACGCGGGCCCTTACGGGTGCGTGCGTTGGTCTTGGTGCGCTGACCGCGAACCGGCAGACCTTTACGATGACGCAGGCCGCGGTAGCAACCCAGGTCCATCAAGCGCTTGATCTTCATGTTGATGTCACGGCGCAGGTCACCTTCGGTGGTGAACTTCGCGACTTCGCCACGCAGGGTTTCGATTTGCTCGTCGCTCAGATCCTTGATCTTAGCGGCTGGGTTTACACCAGCATCCGCACAGATTTTCTGTGCAGTTGTGCGACCGACACCATAGATGTAGGTCAGCGAGATAACAGTATGCTTGTTATCTGGAATGTTGACGCCTGCAATACGGGCCATTCAGTGGGACTCCAATTGACAGCTACCTACGCCCCGGAAGCCAAGAAATAGGGCGCGAGATAATATCGCTGTAGAAACGAATAATCAACCCAGCAGCACACTAGCTGCTGGGTTTGAAGCGCGGATCACACTCAGCCTTGGCGCTGCTTGTGACGCGGTTCCGCGCTGCAGATCACGCGCACGATACCTTCGCGACGAATGATCTTGCAGTTGCGGCACAGCTTTTTCACCGATGCACGAACTTTCATTACCGACTCCTCGAACCTTAAGGGGCTAAATCAGCGCAGCAGACCGCTGCCGCCGTAGCCTTTCAGGTTGGCTTTCTTCATCAGGGATTCGTACTGGTGCGAAACGAGGTGCGATTGTACTTGGGACATGAAGTCCATCACAACCACTACCACAATCAGCAACGAGGTCCCGCCAAGGTAGAACGGCACGTTTGCTGCTACCACCAGGAACTGGGGCAGAAGGCACACGGCCATCATGTAAAGAGCACCGAACATGGTTAAACGGGTCAGAACGCCATCAATGTAGCGCGCCGACTGCTCACCAGGACGGATACCCGGAATAAAGGCACCGGACTTCTTCAGGTTTTCCGCTACGTCTTTCGGGTTGAACATCAACGCTGTGTAGAAGAAGCAGAAGAAAATGATCCCTGCACTAAACAGCAGAATGTTCAACGGCTGACCAGGAGCGATCGACTGCGAGATGTCCTGCAGCCAGCCCATACCTTCAGACTGACCGAACCAGGCACCCAGCGAAGCCGGGAACAGCAAGATGCTGCTCGCGAAAATGGCCGGAATTACGCCCGCCATGTTCACTTTCAGCGGCAGGTGGCTGGTCTGCGCAGCGAAGACCTTGCGGCCCTGCTGACGCTTGGCGTAGTGAACGGCGATACGACGCTGACCACGCTCGATGAACACCACGAAGCCGATAATCGCTACTGCCAGCAAACCGATTGCGACCAGGGCGAAGATGTTGATATCGCCTGTGCGTGCAGACTCGAAAGACTGCCCGATTGCTCTCGGAAGACCGGCAACGATACCTGCGAAGATCAACATCGAGATACCGTTGCCCACACCGCGCTCGGTGATCTGCTCACCCAGCCACATCATGAACATCGCGCCCGCCACGAAGGTGGAGACGGCGACGACATGGAAGCCGAGGCCAACAGAAAACGCCACGCCCTGGTTGGCCAGGCCAATGGACATGCCAATGGCTTGAACCAGCGCCAGGATAACGGTGCCGTAGCGGGTGTACTGGCTGATCTTGCGACGGCCAGCTTCACCTTCCTTCTTCAACTGCTCCAGCTGCGGGCTGACAGCGGTCATGAGCTGCATGATGATCGATGCCGAGATGTACGGCATGATCCCCAGTGCAAAGATGCTCATGCGCTCCAGCGCGCCGCCGGAAAACATGTTGAACAAGCTAAGAATGGTCCCCTCATTCTGCCGGAACAGATCCGCGAGACGGTCCGGGTTAATGCCTGGTACCGGGATGTGCGCGCCAATCCGATAGACGATGATCGCCATGAACAGAAAACGCAGACGAGCCCAGAGTTCCGACATCCCGCCCTTACCGAGCGAAGAGAGAGCACCTTGCTTAGCCATTTATTCCTCGAACTTGCCGCCAGCTGCTTCGATAGCCGCACGTGCACCTTTGGTGACGGCGATACCCTTGAGGGTGACTGCGCGAGTGACTTCGCCCGACAGCATGATTTTCACACGCTGTACGTGCTGACCGATCACGTTGGCGTCCTTCAGGGACTGAACGGTGATCAGATCGCCTTCCACCTTGGCCAGCTCGGACAGACGCACTTCGGCGCGGTCCATGGCTTTCAGGGAAACGAAGCCGAACTTCGGCAGGCGACGGTGCAGCGGCTGTTGACCGCCTTCGAAGCCTGGAGCGATGGAGCCACCGGAACGGGAAGTCTGACCTTTGTGACCACGGCCACCAGTCTTGCCCAGACCGCTACCGATACCACGGCCCGGACGGTGCTTCTCGCGACGGGAACCCGGCGCTGGACTCAGATCATTGAGTTTCATTGATTAACCCTCGACCTTCAGCATGTAGTAAGCCTTGTTGATCATCCCGCGATTCTCGGGAGTATCCTGGACTTCTACAGTGTGACCGATACGACGCAGACCCAGACCCTTCACGCACAGCTTGTGGTTAGGGATGCGGCCCGAGACGCTCTTGATCAGCGTAACTTTGACGGTTGCCATGATCAGCGGATCTCCTCAACAGTCTTGCCGCGCTTGGCAGCAATGGACTCAGGGGATTGCATGGCTTTCAGACCCTTGAAGGTGGCGTGAACCACGTTCACCGGGTTGGTCGAACCGTAGCACTTGGCCAGGACGTTCTGAACACCAGCAACTTCCAGGACGGCACGCATTGCGCCGCCGGCGATGATACCGGTACCTTCCGAGGCAGGCTGCATGTAGACCTTCGAGGCGCCGTGGGCGGCCTTGGTGGCGTACTGCAGGGTGGTGCCCTTCAGGTCAACCTGAATCATGTTGCGACGAGCAGCTTCCATGGCTTTCTGGATCGCGGCAGGTACTTCGCGCGATTTGCCACGGCCAAAGCCAACACGACCCTTGCCATCACCTACCACGGTCAGCGCGGTGAAGGTGAAGATACGGCCGCCTTTAACGGTTTTGGCTACGCGGTTAACTTGAACCAGCTTCTCGATGTAGCCTTCGTCGCGCTTTTGATCGTTATTTGCCATAACTTAGAACTCCAGCCCGCCTTCACGAGCAGCATCAGCCAGCGCTTTGACGCGGCCATGGTACTTGAAGCCGGAACGGTCAAAGGCAACTTGAGATACACCGGCGGCTTTCGCGCGCTCAGCTACCAGCTTGCCAACCTTAGTGGCCGCGTCGATGTTGCCAGTGGCGCCATCACGCAGTTCTTTGTCCAAGGTAGAGGCGCTTGCCAGAACCTTGCTGCCGTCGGCCGAAATGACCTGGGCATAGATGTGCTGCGAGGAGCGGAACACGCACAGACGCACGGCTTCGAGCTCGTGCATTTTCAGGCGTGCTTTGCGAGCGCGACGCAGTCGAATAACTTTTTTGTCGGTCATTTGCTAGGCCCTACTTCTTCTTGGCTTCTTTACGACGGACTACTTCGTCCGCGTAACGCACACCCTTGCCCTTGTAAGGCTCTGGCGGACGGAAACCGCGGACTTCAGCGGCCACCTGACCTACCAGCTGCTTGTCGATACCCTTGATCAGGATGTCGGTCTGGCTTGGGGTTTCAGCGGTGATACCGGCTGGCAGTTCGTAATCCACTGGGTGCGAGAAGCCCAGAGCCAGGTTCAGGACGGTGCCTTTGGCCTGAGCTTTGTAACCAACACCGACCAGCTGGAGCTTGCGCTCGAAGCCTTGGCTTACGCCTTGGACCATGTTGTTCACCAGGGCGCGGGTGGTACCGGCCATGGCGCGAGCTTGCTGGTCACCGTTGCGAGCGACGAAACGCAGCTCACCAGACTCTTCGGTAACTTCAACAGACGAGTGAACGTTCAGTTCGAGAGTGCCCTTGGCACCCTTCACCGAAAGCTGCTGGCCGGCGAATTTGACTTCGACGCCTGCTGGCAGCTTAACGGGGTTCTTAGCGACGCGAGACATGCCTATCTCCCCTTAGAACACTGTGCACAGAACTTCGCCGCCGACACCGGCAGCGCGCGCAGCGCGGTCAGTCATCACACCTTTGTTGGTGGAGACGATAGACACGCCCAGGCCGCCACGTACTTTCGGCAGCTCAGTGACGGCCTTGTACTGGCGCAGGCCAGGACGGCTGGTACGCTTCAGTTCCTCGATGACCGGACGGCCTTCGAAGTACTTCAGCTCGATCGACAGGGAAGGCTTGGCTTCGCCGTTGACTTCGTAGCCAGCGATGTAGCCTTCGTCTTTCAGTACTTTGGCAACCGCGACCTTCAGGGTAGAAGAAGGCATGCTTACGACAGACTTTTCAGCCATCTGGGCATTACGGATGCGAGTTAGCATGTCCGCTAACGGGTCCTGCATACTCATGGGCTAGATGCTCCTGATACAAGAATTATTAGCCTTGCGGCTATCACAACCACCCGAACAGGCAGGGCAAAAAACCCGGGCTCAGGTGAGCCGGTCATTCTAGACACAAGGCAGAAACGAAACAAGCCCCATATAGGGGCTTGTTTCAATGCGAGGTCACCGGCGGTCGGAAGATCGCTCCCCTTCCACCGGCGGTCACGCCAACCGGGATTACCAGCTGGCCTTGACCAGACCCGGCACGTCACCACGCATGGCAGCTTCGCGCAGCTTGTTACGGCCGAGGCCGAACTTGCGGTACACGCCGTGCGGACGACCGGTGATGCGGCAACGGTTACGCATGCGCGAAGCGCTGGCGTCACGTGGTTGCTTCTGCAGGGCGACAACGGCAGCGAAACGCTCTTCTGGAGAGGCGTTCAGGTTGACGATGGTCGCTTTCAGCTCGGCACGCTTTTTGGCGTACTTGGCTACCGTGAGCTGACGCTTCAGCTCGCGGTTCTTCATGCTCTTCTTGGCCATTTTCCTACTCCAATCAGTTGCGGAACGGGAACTTGAAAGCACGCAGCAGAGCGCGGCCTTCGTCGTCCGAACGAGCAGTGGTGGTCAGGGTGATGTCCAAACCGCGCAGAGCATCGATCTTGTCGTAGTCGATTTCCGGGAAGATGATCTGCTCTTTCACGCCCATGCTGTAGTTGCCACGACCATCGAAGGACTTGGCATTCAGGCCGCGGAAGTCGCGAACCCGAGGCAGGGAGATCGCCAGCAGGCGGTCCAGGAATTCGTACATCTTGTCGCTACGCAGGGTCACCTTGACGCCGATCGGCCAGCCTTCACGGACTTTGAAGCCCGCGATGGATTTACGAGCGAAAGTCACGACCGGCTTTTGACCGGTGATCTTTTCCAGGTCGGCAACAGCGTGCTCGATGACTTTCTTGTCGCCGATCGCTTCGCCCAGACCCATGTTCAGGGTGATTTTGGTAACGCGCGGAACTTCCATCACGTTCGACAGCTTAAGTTCTTCCTTAAGCTTGGGAGCGATTTCGTTCCGGTAAATCTCTTTCAGTCGTGCCATGGTCTTCTACCTAGCAGTGTTCAAGCATCAACCGCTTTTTGGGTCGACTTGAAGACACGAATTTTCTTGCCTTCTTCTACTTTGAAGCCAACGCGGTCAGCCTTGTTGGTTTCGCTGTTGAAGATGGCAACGTTGGAAGCGTGCAGTGGCGCTTCTTTTTCGACGATACCGCCCTGAACGCCCGCCATCGGGTTAGGCTTGGTATGACGCTTGACCAGGTTCACGCCACCGATGACCAGACGGTCATCAGCCAGAACCTTCAGCACCTTACCGCGCTTACCCTTGTCTTTGCCGGCGATCACGATGATCTCGTCGTCACGACGAATCTTTTGCATGTCGGATCTCCTTAGAGCACTTCAGGGGCGAGCGAAACGATCTTCATGAACTTCTCGGTACGAAGTTCACGGGTCACTGGCCCGAAGATGCGAGTACCGATCGGCTCTTGCTTGGTGTTCAGCAGAACAGCAGCGTTGCCGTCGAAACGAATGATGGAACCGTCAGCGCGACGTACACCGTGACGGGTACGGACGACAACAGCGGTCATCACCTGGCCTTTCTTGACCTTACCGCGAGGAATTGCTTCCTTGACGGTAACTTTGATGATGTCACCGATACCGGCGTAACGACGGTGGGAACCGCCGAGCACCTTGATGCACATGACGCGACGAGCGCCGCTGTTATCGGCCACATCGAGCATGGATTGAGTCTGAATCATAAAATTTCTCCGACCCCTAGCCCTTAGACTTCAACAGCGCGTTCGAGGACTTCAACCAGTGCCCAGGACTTGGTCTTGGCCAGCGGACGGGTTTCACGGATGGAAACCTTGTCGCCGATCTTGCACTGGTTGGCTTCGTCGTGCGCGTGCAGCTTAGTCGAACGCTTAACGTATTTACCGTAGATCGGGTGCTTTACGCGACGCTCGATCAGAACGGTGATGGTCTTGTCCATTTTGTCGCTGACGACACGGCCAGTCAGCGTACGGACGGTTTTTTCAGCTTCAGCCATGATCACTTACCTGCCTGCTGGTTGAGCACAGTTTTCACGCGAGCGATGTCACGCTTAACTTGCGAGAGCAGGTGCGACTGCCCCAACTGGCCAGTTGCTTTCTGCATGCGCAGATTGAACTGGTCGCGCAGCAAGCCGAGCAGTTGCTCATTCAGTTGCTGTGCGGATTTTTCACGAAGTTCATTCGCTTTCATCACATCACCGTCCGCTTAACAAAGGAGGTGGCGAGTGGCAGCTTTGCAGCAGCCAGGGCGAAAGCTTCGCGCGCCAGCTCTTCAGAAACACCCTCGATCTCGTACAGGACTTTGCCTGGCTGAATCTGGGCAACCCAGTATTCCACGGAACCCTTACCTTTACCCATCCGCACTTCGAGAGGCTTCTTGGTAACCGGCTTGTCCGGGAACACACGGATCCAGATCTTGCCGCCACGCTTAACGTGACGGGTCAGGGCACGACGTGCCGACTCGATCTGGCGAGCGGTGAGACGACCGCGGGCGACAGCTTTCAGAGCGAACTCGCCGAAGCTGACCTTGCTACCGCGCAGTGCCAGACCACGGTTGTGGCCGGTCATCTGCTTGCGGAATTTTGTACGCTTTGGTTGCAACATTTGGCGTACCCCTTACTTAGCAGCTTTTTTACGAGGCGCTGGTGCTTGCGGCTTCAGCTCTTCCTGGCGACCACCAATAACTTCGCCTTTGAAGATCCAAACCTTCACACCGATCACACCGTAGGTGGTGTGAGCTTCGTAGGTGTTGTAGTCGATATCGGCACGCAGGGTGTGCAGGGGCACACGACCTTCGCGATACCACTCGGTACGTGCGATCTCGGCACCGCCGAGACGACCGCTCACCTGGATCTTGATGCCCTTGGCACCAATACGCATGGCGTTCTGCACGGCGCGCTTCATGGCGCGACGGAACATTACGCGGCGTTCCAGCTGCTGGGCTACGCTCTGAGCAACCAGCATGGCGTCGAGTTCCGGCTTGCGGATCTCTTCGATGTTGATGTGCACAGGCACACCCATCTGCTTGGTCAGGTCCTGACGCAGCTTCTCAACATCTTCACCTTTCTTGCCGATAACGATACCGGGACGAGCGGTGTGGATGGTGATGCGTGCAGTTTGAGCCGGACGATGAATATCGATACGGCTAACGGACGCGCTTTTTAGTTTGTCTTGGAGGTACTCGCGAGTTTGCAGATCCTTCAGCAGGTAATCTGCGTAAGTCGCGCCGTCTGCGTACCAGACGGAGGTGTGCTCCTTGACGATTCCCAGGCGAATGCCAGTGGGATGTACTTTCTGACCCATCTGATCGACTCCGTTACTTGTCCGCAACCTTGACAGTGATATGGCAAGACCGCTTGACGATGCGATCAGCACGGCCTTTGGCACGTGGCATGATGCGCTTCAGCGAACGCCCTTCGTTGACGAAGACGGTGGAGACCTTCAGGTCATCAACGTCTGCGCCTTCGTTGTGTTCGGCGTTGGCAACGGCCGACTCGAGGACTTTCTTCATGATTTCAGCGGCTTTTTTGCTGCTGAAGGCCAACAGGTTGAGCGCTTCGCCCACCTTCTTCCCGCGGATCTGGTCGGCGACCAAGCGGGCTTTCTGGGCGGAGATGCGAGCGCCCGACAACTTAGCGGCTACTTCCATTTCCTTACCCCTTAACGCTTGGCTTTCTTGTCAGCCACGTGCCCGCGGTAGGTGCGGGTACCGGCGAACTCGCCCAGTTTGTGGCCGACCATGTCTTCGTTCACGAGAACTGGGACGTGTTGGCGACCGTTGTGTACCGCGATGGTCAGACCGACCATTTGTGGCAGGATCATCGAACGGCGCGACCAGGTTTTAACTGGCTTGCGATCGTTCTTCTCCACCGCCACTTCGATCTTCTTCAGCAGGTGAAGATCGATAAAAGGACCTTTTTTCAGAGAACGTGGCACTGTCGTATCCCTCTAGTTACTTGCGACGACGGACGATCATGTTGTCGGTACGCTTATTACCACGGGTTTTGGCACCCTTGGTTGGGAAGCCCCATGGCGATACCGGATGACGACCACCGGAGGTACGACCTTCACCACCACCATGTGGGTGGTCAACCGGGTTCATGGCAACACCACGAACGGTTGGGCGAACGCCGCGCCAGCGTTTGGCACCAGCTTTACCCAGCGAACGCAGGCTGTGCTCGGAGTTCGAGACTTCGCCCAGGGTCGCACGGCACTCAGCCAGGACTTTACGCATTTCACCAGAGCGCAGACGCAGGGTCACGTAGACACCTTCACGAGCGATCAGCTGAGCCGAAGCACCAGCGGAACGAGCGATCTGAGCACCTTTACCCGGCTTCAGTTCGATGCCGTGAATGGTGCTACCTACTGGAATGTTGCGCAGTTGCAGGGAGTTACCGGCCTTGATTGGGGCCAGGGCACCTGCGATCAGCTGGTCGCCAGCACTCACGCCTTTAGGGGCGATGATGTAGCGACGCTCGCCGTCTGCGTAGCACAGCAGGGCGATGTGAGCAGTACGGTTTGGATCGTATTCGATACGCTCGACAGTGGCTGGGATGCCATCTTTGTCGTTGCGACGGAAGTCGACCAGACGGTAGTGCTGCTTATGACCACCACCCACGTGACGCGTGGTGATGCGGCCATTGTTGTTACGACCACCAGACTTCGATTTCTTCTCGATCAGCGGTGCGTGAGGAGCGCCTTTGTGCAGCTCCTTGTTGACCACCTTGACCACGAAACGGCGGCCAGGGGAAGTCGGTTTGCATTTAACGATTGCCATGATGCACCCCTTCCTTACTCAGCACTGCTGCTGAAATCGAGATCTTGGCCTGGCTGAAGGGAGACGATCGCCTTCTTCCAGTCATTACGCTTGCCCAGACCACGTGCGGTACGCTTGGTTTTACCCAGAACGTTAACAGTCGACACGTTTTCAACTTTTACGTTGAACAGGCCTTCGACAGCTTTCTTGATTTCCAGCTTGGTTGCATCGGTAGCAACCTTGAATACGAACTGGCCTTTTTTCTCAGCCAGAACGGTAGCCTTCTCGGAAACGTGCGGGCCAAGGAGGACTTTGAATACGCGTTCCTGGTTCATCCCAGCAGCTCCTCGAATTTCTTCACGGCCGAGACAGTGATCAACACTTTCTCGTATGCGATCAGACTGACCGGGTCGGAACCTTGAACGTCACGTACATCGACGTGCGGCAGGTTACGAGCAGCCAGGTACAGGTTCTGATCAACAGCGTCCGAAACGATCAGTACGTCGCTCAGACCCATGCCGTTCAGCTTGTTCAGCAGATCTTTGGTTTTCGGTGCTTCAACAGCGAAGTCCTGAACCACGACCAGACGGTCGCTACGCACCAGCTCGGCGAGGATGGAGCGCAGGGCTGCGCGATACATCTTCTTGTTGAGCTTCTGCGAGTGATCTTGAGGACGAGCTGCGAAGGTTACACCACCGCCACGCCAGATCGGACCACGGGTAGTACCGGCACGAGCACGGCCAGTACCTTTCTGACGCCATGGGCGCTTACCGCCACCGGCCACGTCAGAACGGGTCTTCTGCTGCTTGGTGCCCTGACGGCCGCCAGCCATGTAGGCCACGACTGCTTGGTGTACCAGCGTCTCGTTGAATTCGCCACCGAAAGTCAGTTCGGAAACTTCGATCGCCTGAGCGTCATTTACATTAAGTTGCATGTCAGTTTCCCCTTACCCGCGAGCCTTGACAGCTGGACGCACAACCACGTCGCCGCCAGTAGCGCCTGGAACGGCACCCTTGATCAGCAGCAGGTTGCGTTCAGCGTCTACGCGTACTACTTCCAGGGACTGCACAGTCACGCGCTCAGCGCCCATGTGACCGGACATTTTCTTGCCCTTGAATACACGACCAGGAGTCTGGCACTGGCCGATGGAGCCAGGGACACGGTGCGATACGGAGTTACCGTGGGTGTTATCTTGACCACGGAAGTTCCAGCGCTTGATGGTACCGGCGAAGCCTTTACCTTTGGACTGACCGGTTACGTCTACCAGCTGGCCTGCAGTGAAGAGTTCAGCTTTGATCAGATCGCCAGCCTGGAAATCGCCTTCTTCAAGACGGAACTCCCAGACACCGCGACCAGCGGCAACGTTGGCCTTGGCAAAGTGGCCTGCCTGAGCGGCGGTCACACGCGAAGCACGACGCTCGCCGACAGTGACTTGCACTGCACGGTAGCCATCAGTTTCTTCGGTTTTGAACTGGGTGACGCGATTCGGCTCGATCTCAATGACCGTGACCGGAATGGAGACACCTTCTTCGGTGAAAATACGGGTCATGCCCGCTTTCCGACCGACTACACCAATAGTCATGTTGTAAACCTCATGAGTGTACGGGGCTTTCACCCGCTATGGCCGCCCATTTCAGAGCGTTACACGACCAGACCGAAGTCTTAGCCGAGGCTGATCTGTACTTCCACGCCGGCCGCCAGATCGAGCTTCATCAGCGCGTCAACGGTTTTATCCGTTGGCTGGACGATGTCCAGAACACGCTTATGAGTGCGAATCTCGTACTGGTCACGCGCGTCTTTGTTGACGTGCGGGGAGACCAGAACGGTGAAACGCTCTTTGCGGGTAGGCAGTGGAATTGGACCACGCACTTGTGCACCAGTACGTTTCGCGGTTTCCACGATTTCCTGGGTGGATTGGTCGATCAGGCGATGGTCGAAAGCCTTCAACCTGATACGGATTTGCTGATTTTGCATTGGATTTCAGACTCCAGGCTGTTCCCAACGGACGCACTACGCCCGCTAAAAGGAGGCGTGATTCTATAGACGCCCCAATTTAGTGTCAACCCAATAAAAAAAGCCCCCGCTGAGCGGGGGCTTTTTCAATCGGTCGAGTGATTACTCGATGATTTTGGCTACGACGCCGGCGCCGACGGTACGACCGCCTTCACGGATGGCGAAACGCAGACCGTCTTCCATTGCGATGGTCTTGATCAGGGTGACAGTCATCTGGATGTTGTCACCTGGCATTACCATTTCAACGCCTTCCGGCAGTTCGCAGTTACCGGTCACGTCAGTGGTACGGAAGTAGAACTGAGGACGGTAGCCTTTGAAGAACGGAGTGTGACGACCGCCTTCTTCCTTCGACAGGACGTAGACTTCTGCGGTGAACTTGGTGTGCGGCTTGACCGAACCTGGCTTGACCAGAACCTGGCCACGCTCAACGTCGTCACGCTTGGTACCACGCAGCAGAACGCCGCAGTTCTCGCCAGCACGACCTTCGTCCAGCAGCTTGCGGAACATCTCAACACCGGTGCAGGTGGTGGTGGTGGTGTCACGCAGACCAACGATTTCCAGGGCGTCCTGAACGCGGACGATACCACGCTCGATACGACCGGTAACAACGGTACCACGACCCGAGATCGAGAATACGTCTTCGATTGGCATCAGGAATGGCTGGTCGATGGCACGAACTGGCTCAGGGATGTAGGCATCCAGAGTTTCTACCAGCTTCTTGACAGCGGTAGTGCCCATTTCGTTGTCGTCTTTGCCTTCCAGCGCCATACGAGCCGAACCGATGATGATCGGGGTGTCGTCGCCTGGGAAGTCGTAGGTGGACAGCAGGTCGCGAACTTCCATCTCGACCAGTTCCAGCAGCTCAGCGTCGTCTACCAGGTCAGCCTTGTTCAGGAAGACCACGATGTACGGAACGCCAACCTGACGGGACAGCAGGATGTGCTCACGGGTTTGTGGCATCGGACCATCGGCGGCCGAGCAAACCAGGATCGCGCCGTCCATCTGGGCAGCACCGGTGATCATGTTCTTCACGTAGTCAGCGTGACCTGGGCAGTCAACGTGAGCGTAGTGACGAATGTTCGAGTTGTACTCGACGTGCGCGGTGTTGATGGTGATACCGCGAGCTTTTTCTTCCGGAGCCGAGTCGATCTTGTCGAACTCAACGACGGCCGAACCGAAAACTTCGGAGCAGACGCGGGTCAGAGCTGCGGTCAGAGTGGTTTTACCGTGGTCAACGTGACCGATGGTGCCAACGTTGACGTGCGGAAGGGAACGATCAAATTTTTCTTTAGCCACGACAGTGAACTCCTAGCCTAAAGGGGCTGAATCAGCCTTGTTTTTTAATGAGAGCTTCGACGATGTTCGACGGAGCTTCAGCGTACTTCGAGAATTCCATGGAGTAGCTTGCGCGACCCTGAGACATGGAACGAACGTCGGTTGCGTAACCGAACATCTCTCCCAGCGGAACCTCAGCGCGGACGACGCGGCCAGAGACCGACTCATCCATACCCTGGACCAGACCACGACGACGGTTCAGGTCACCCATCACGTCACCCAGGTAGTCTTCCGGGGTTACAACTTCGACCTTCATGATCGGCTCGAGAACCACGCCACCGCCCTTCTGGGCCAGTTGCTTGGTTGCCATCGAAGCAGCGATTTTGAACGCCATTTCGTTGGAGTCGACGTCGTGGTACGAACCGTCGAATACCGTGGCCTTCAGGCCGATCAGAGGATAACCGGCAACAACGCCGTTTTTCATCTGCTCTTCGATACCCTTCTGGATCGGAGCGATGAATTCCTTAGGAATCACACCGCCAACGACTTCGTTGGAGAACACCAGACCTTCGGTGATGTTGCCCTTGTCGTCCTGATCTGGCTCCGAGAAACGGATCCAGCAGTGACCGAACTGACCACGACCACCCGACTGACGAACGAATTTGCCTTCGATCTCAACGCCGGATTTGGTGATCTTCTCACGGTACGAAACCTGAGGCTTACCGATGTTGGCTTCGACGTTGAATTCGCGCTTCATGCGGTCAACGAGGATGTCCAGGTGCAGCTCACCCATACCGGAGATGATGGTCTGGCCGGTTTCTTCGTCGGTCTTGACGCGGAACGACGGGTCTTCCTGGGCCAGCTTGCCCAGAGCGATACCCATCTTCTCCTGGTCAGCCTTGGTTTTCGGCTCGACGGAGAGCGAAATCACCGGCTCAGGGAAGTCCATACGCTCAAGGATGATTGGCTTCTCGATGTTGCACAGGGTTTCGCCGGTGGTCACATCTTTCATGCCGATCAGGGCCGCGATGTCGCCAGCGCGTACTTCCTTGATCTCTTCACGCTGGTTGGCGTGCATCTGCACCATACGACCAACGCGCTCTTTCTTGCCCTTGACCGAGTTGATGACCGAGTCACCGGAGGCCAGAACGCCCGAGTAGACGCGAACGAAGGTCAGAGTACCCACGAACGGGTCAGTCGCGATCTTGAACGCCAGAGCCGAGAACGGCTCGTCGTCGTCTGCGTGACGCTCGTCCTTACGAACAGCCGGATCTTCTTTGTCCAGCTCTTTGTCGTCCGGGTTGATGCCCTGGATTGCAGGGATCTCGGTCGGAGCAGGCAGGTAGTCGATGACAGCGTCGAGAACCAGGGGAACGCCCTTGTTCTTGAACGACGAACCGCAGACAGCCGGAACGATCTCGCTGGCCAGGGTGCGCGCGCGCAGACCGGCCTTGATCTCTTCGACGGTCAGCTCTTCGCCTTCCAGGTACTTGTTCATCAGCTCTTCGCTGGACTCTGCAGCCGCTTCAACCATGTTGGAGCGCCACTCTTGAGCCAGCTCCAGCATATCGGCAGGAATTTCTTCCTCGCGATAAGTGGTGCCTTTGTCGTCGTCGTTCCAGTAGATAGCCTTCATCTTGATCAGATCGACCTGACCCTGGAAGTTATCTTCCGAACCGATGGCCAGCTGAACCGGAACCGGGGTGTGGCCCAGACGGTTCTTGATCTGACCTACGACGCGCAGGAAGTTGGCACCGGCACGGTCCATCTTGTTCACGTAGACAACACGTGGAACACCGTACTTGTTGGCTTGACGCCATACGGTTTCGGACTGCGGCTCAACGCCGGAGGTACCGCAGAACACAACGACCGCGCCGTCGAGTACGCGCAGCGAACGCTCAACTTCAATGGTGAAGTCAACGTGGCCGGGGGTATCGATGACGTTTACGCGGTAGTTGTCGTACTGACCGACAGAACCTTTCCAGAAGGTGGTAACGGCAGCGGAGGTAATGGTGATACCGCGCTCCTGCTCCTGCACCATCCAGTCGGTGGTCGCGGCGCCGTCATGCACCTCGCCCATCTTGTGGCTCAGACCTGTGTAGAACAGGATCCGCTCGGTAGTGGTAGTCTTGCCCGCGTCAACGTGCGCGCAGATACCGATGTTACGGTAGCGGTTAATTGCTGTAGTACGAGCCATAAAGCCCTCGCAAAATAATTGATGCTTGAATTAGAAGCGGTAGTGCGAGAACGCTTTGTTGGCTTCGGCCATACGGTGCACGTCTTCACGCTTCTTGACTGCAGCACCCTTGCCTTCGGCAGCATCCAGCAGCTCACCGGCCAGGCGCAGGGCCATCGACTTCTCGCCGCGCTTGCGGGCGTAGTCTACGAGCCAGCGCATTGCCAGAGCGTTACGACGGGACGGACGAACTTCAACCGGGACCTGGTAAGTGGCACCGCCGACACGGCGGGACTTTACTTCGACCAGCGGAGCGATGGCGTCGAGAGCTTTCTCGAAGATTTCCAGGGGGTCGCTGTTCTTGCGTGCTTTGACTGCATCCAGGGCACCGTAAACGATGCGCTCGGCCACAGCCTTCTTGCCGCTTTCCATCACGTGGTTCATGAACTTGGCGAGGATCTGGGATCCGTACTTCGGATCGTCCAGGATCTCACGTTTTGCTGCTACACGACGTCTTGGCATGATAAGCCCTCAAACGGTCTTCAGGTTAGCCCGGGACGTGGGTCTTCGACCCCTGCCCGACCTTACTCTTATCGACTCAAAAAAATGGATATGTGCAAACGGCCGATTACTTCGGACGCTTGGTACCGTACTTCGAACGACCCTGGTTACGGCCTTTGACGCCCGAAGTATCCAGAGAGCCGCGAACGGTGTGGTAACGAACACCTGGCAAGTCTTTTACACGGCCGCCACGGATCAGGACGACGCTGTGCTCTTGCAGGTTGTGGCCTTCACCACCGATGTACGAGGAAACCTCGAAACCGTTGGTCAGACGCACACGGCATACTTTACGCAGTGCCGAGTTAGGTTTTTTCGGCGTGGTGGTGTACACACGGGTGCACACGCCACGACGTTGCGGGCAGTTCTGCAGCGCAGGAACGTCGGACTTCTCGACCGAACGCTTACGCGGCTGACGTACCAGCTGGTTGATAGTTGCCATCTACTAGCTCCACTGATTGTCTTGCGACTCTATTGTCTTGCAAGAAAGCCAAAAATTGGCGAGACGGAGCCTCACCAAATTTAAGGGTACAAAAGTCTAAAGAGGATCTTGCACCCAGTCAAGACGAGGCCCCGGCCCTCCTCGCCCGGTCATCGGCAACAAATCATGTCGCCGATGCCCGCTCGAGGCTTGCCGGGGCCCTGCCCTGTACTTAGTTACCGCTGGAATTCAGCGCTTCGGTCAGTGCGGCTTCCACCTCACTGGCGCTCACACGCAGCGGTTTGTCGGCATCACGGCGACGCTTGCGCTCGCTGTGATAGGCCAGACCAGTACCGGCCGGGATCAGACGACCCACGACCACGTTCTCTTTCAGGCCGCGCAGGTAGTCACGCTTGCCGGTTACCGCCGCCTCGGTCAGTACACGGGTGGTTTCCTGGAAGGAAGCCGCCGAGATGAACGATTCGGTGGACAGCGAGGCCTTGGTGATACCCAGCAACACACGGGTGAACTTGGAGATGAACTTGTCTTCGCCGGCGAGACGCTCGTTCTCTACCAGGACCTGAGTCAGTTCCATCTGGTCGCCCTTGATGAAGCTGGAATCGCCCGACTCGGAGATCTCGACCTTGCGCAGCATCTGACGCAGGATGGTCTCGATGTGCTTGTCGTTGATCTTCACGCCTTGCAGACGGTAAACGTCCTGGATCTCGTTGACGATGTACTTCGCCAGCGCGCTCACACCCAGCAGACGCAGGATGTCGTGCGGATCGCTCGGGCCGTCGGAGATAACTTCGCCGCGGTTGACCTGTTCGCCTTCGAAGACGTTCAGGTGGCGCCACTTCGGAATCAGCTCTTCATACGGATCGCTACCGTCGGTCGGAGTGATGACCAGGCGACGCTTGCCCTTGGTCTCTTTACCGAACGCGATGGTGCCGCTGACTTCAGCCAGGATCGAGGCTTCTTTCGGACGGCGCGCTTCGAACAAGTCGGCAACGCGTGGCAGACCACCGGTGATGTCACGGGTCTTCGACGTTTCTTGCGGGATACGCGCGATAACGTCACCGACGCCGATCTGGGCACCGTCAGCCACGCCGACGAGGGCGTTGGCCGGCAGGAAGTACTGGGCAGGTACGTCGGTACCTGGCAGGTACAGGTCCTTGCCGTTGGCGTCGACCATCTTGATCGCCGGACGGATTTCCTTGCCTGCGGCAGGGCGATCCTTGACGTCCAGGACTTCAATGTTGGTCAAGCCGGTCAGTTCATCGGTCTGACGCTTGATGGTGATGTTTTCTTCCATGCCCACGAAGGTCACGGTACCTTTCAGCTCGGTAACGATCGGGTGGGTGTGCGGGTCCCACTTGGCGACGATGGCGCCAGCTTCGACCTTGTCACCTTCCTTGACCGAAATCACGGCACCGTAAGGCAGCTTGTAACGCTCACGCTCACGACCGAACTCGTCGGCAATCGCCAGCTCGCCGGAACGCGATACGGCAACCAGGTTACCGTCGGCACGCTCAACCTGTTTCAGGTTGTGCAGGCGCACCATACCGCCGTTCTTCACCTGGACGCTGTCGGCAGCCGAAGTACGGCTTGCAGCACCACCGATGTGGAACGTACGCATGGTCAGCTGGGTACCCGGCTCACCGATCGACTGCGCAGCGATAACGCCGACAGCTTCACCGATGTTCACCTGGTGGCCGCGCGCCAGGTCACGACCGTAGCACTTGGCGCAGATGCCGTAACGGGTTTCACAGTTGATCGGCGAGCGCACGACGACTTCGTCGATGCTGTTCAGCTCGATGAACTCGACCCACTGCTCGTCTACCAGGGTGCCGGCCGGAACGATGACGTCCTCGGTGCCTGGCTTGAATACGTCGCGGGCGATGACACGACCCAGTACGCGCTCACCCAGCGGCTCGACAACGTCGCCGCCTTCGATGTGCGGGGTCATCAGCAGACCCTGGTCGGTGCCGCAGTCGATCTCGGTCACGACCAGATCCTGGGCAACGTCCACCAGACGACGAGTCAGGTAACCGGAGTTCGCGGTCTTCAACGCGGTATCCGCCAGACCTTTACGAGCACCGTGAGTCGAGATGAAGTACTGCAGTACGCTCAGACCTTCACGGAAGTTCGCGGTGATCGGCGTCTCGATGATCGAGCCGTCCGGCTTGGCCATCAGGCCACGCATACCGGCCAGCTGACGGATCTGGGCGGCGGAACCACGCGCACCGGAGTCGGCCATCATGTACATCGAGTTGAAGGACTCTTGCTCGACTTCCTTGCCCTCGCGATCGACTACCTTCTCTTTCGAGAGGTTGGCCATCATCGCCTTGGACACTTCGTCGTTCGCCTTGGACCACAAGTCGATGACCTTGTTGTACTTCTCGCCCTGGGTGACCAGGCCGGAGGCGTACTGGCTCTCGATTTCCTTCACTTCGTCGGTAGCGGTACCGATGATGCGGGCTTTCTCGTCCGGGATAACGAAGTCGTTAACGCCGATCGAAACGCCGGAAATGGTCGAGTAGGCAAAACCGGTGTACATCAGCTGGTCAGCGAAGATCACGGTCTCTTTCAGACCCACCACGCGGTAGCACTGGTTGATCAGCTTGGAGATCGCCTTCTTCTTCATCGACTGGTTGACGACGTCGAACGGCAGGCCGGCCGGTACTACCTGGAACAGCAGCGCACGGCCGACGGTGGTGTCGACGATACGGGTGTTCTTGGTGATGCTGCCATCACGGTCTTTCACGGTTTCGTTGATACGAACCTTGATTTTCGCGTGCAGGGCGGCTTCGCCGGCGCGGAATACGCGGTCGACTTCCTGCAGGTCGGCGAATACGCGACCTTCGCCCTTGGCGTTGATGGCTTCACGGGTCATGTAGTACAGACCCAGTACCACGTCCTGCGACGGAACGATGATTGGCTCACCGTTGGCTGGCGACAGGATGTTGTTGGTCGACATCATCAGCGCACGCGCTTCGAGCTGGGCTTCCAGGGTCAGCGGCACGTGAACGGCCATCTGGTCACCGTCGAAGTCGGCGTTGTACGCGGCGCAGACCAGCGGGTGCAGCTGGATCGCCTTACCTTCGATCAACACAGGCTCGAAAGCCTGGATACCCAGACGGTGCAGGGTAGGCGCACGGTTGAGCAGTACGGGGTGTTCGCGGATCACCTCGGCGAGCACGTCCCACACCTCCGGCAGCTCGCGCTCGACCATCTTCTTGGCAGCCTTGATGGTGGTCGCCAGACCACGCATTTCCAGCTTGCCGAAAATGAACGGCTTGAACAGCTCGAGGGCCATCTTCTTCGGCAGACCGCACTGGTGCAGACGCAGGGTCGGGCCTACGGTAATTACCGAACGACCGGAGTAGTCCACGCGCTTACCGAGCAAGTTCTGACGGAAGCGACCCTGCTTACCTTTGATCATGTCGGCCAGGGACTTCAGCGGACGCTTGTTCGAGCCAGTGATGGCGCGACCGCGACGGCCGTTGTCGAGCAGGGCGTCGACCGCTTCCTGCAGCATGCGCTTTTCGTTGCGCACGATGATGTCCGGCGCCGACAGATCGAGCAGGCGCTTCAGACGGTTGTTACGGTTGATCACCCGACGATACAGGTCGTTCAGGTCGGAGGTCGCGAAGCGGCCGCCATCCAGCGGTACCAGCGGACGCAGGTCCGGCGGCAGTACTGGCAGGACGGTCAGGACCATCCACTCAGGCAGGTTACCCGAGCCCTGGAAAGCTTCCATCAGCTTCAGGCGCTTGGACAGCTTCTTGATCTTGGTTTCCGAGTTGGTCTGCGGAATTTCTTCGCGCAGGCGGCCGATCTCGTGCTCCAGGTCGATAGCGTGCAGCAGCTCGCGGACAGCCTCGGCACCCATGCGGGCGTCGAAGTCGTCACCGAACTCTTCCAGCGCTTCGAAGTACTGCTCGTCGTTCAGCAGCTGGCCCTTCTCGAGGGTGGTCATGCCCGGATCGATCACCACGTAGCTCTCGAAGTAGAGCACGCGCTCGATGTCACGCAGGGTCATGTCCATCAGCAGGCCGATGCGGGACGGCAGCGACTTCAGGAACCAGATGTGGGCAACCGGCGAGGCCAGTTCGATGTGCGCCATGCGCTCACGACGAACCTTGGCCAGGGCAACTTCAACGCCGCACTTCTCGCAGATCACGCCGCGGTGCTTGAGGCGCTTGTACTTGCCGCACAGGCACTCGTAGTCCTTGACTGGGCCAAAGATCTTGGCGCAGAACAGGCCGTCACGCTCAGGCTTGAACGTACGGTAGTTGATGGTTTCCGGCTTCTTGACTTCACCGAACGACCACGAACGGATCATTTCAGGCGACGCCAGACCGATGCGGATGGCGTCGAACTCTTCGACTTGACCCTGGTTTTTCAGCAAATTCAGTAGGTCTTTCAAGGCCTTTCCTCCTGGCGGAGCAGGGAGCGGGCATTACCTGCCCACTCCCCTCGCGTCACGTGTTATTCGGTTTCCAGATCGATATCGATACCGAGGGAACGGATCTCTTTGATCAACACGTTGAAGGACTCGGGCATGCCCGGCTCCATACGGTGATCGCCATCCACGATGTTCTTGTACATCTTGGTACGGCCGTTCACGTCGTCCGACTTCACTGTGAGCATTTCTTGCAGGGTGTATGCCGCGCCGTATGCTTCCAGCGCCCACACTTCCATCTCCCCGAAACGCTGACCACCGAACTGCGCCTTACCACCCAGCGGCTGCTGGGTAACCAGGCTGTAGGAACCAGTGGAACGCGCGTGCATCTTGTCGTCCACCAAGTGGTTCAGCTTGAGCATGTACATGTAACCAACGGTCACCGGACGCTCGAACTTGTTGCCGGTACGGCCATCGAACAGCACCATCTGGCCGCTCTCTGGCAGATCTGCCAGTTTCAGCATGGCCTTGATCTCACGCTCCTTGGCACCGTCGAAGACTGGAGTGGCCATCGGCACGCCCTTCTTCAGGTTGTTCGCCAGGGCGATGATCTCTTCGTCGGTGAACTCTTCCAGGTTCTCCTGACGACCACCGATCTCGTTGTAGATCTCGGTGAGGAAGGTGCGCAGTTCAGCGGCTTTGCGCTGCTCTTCGATCATGCGGTCGATCTTCTCGCCCAGGCCCTTGGCCGCGAGGCCCAGGTGGGTTTCAAGGATCTGACCGACGTTCATACGCGAAGGTACGCCCAGCGGGTTCAGTACGACGTCGACCGGAGTACCGTTGGCGTCGTGCGGCATGTCTTCGACCGGCATGATTACCGAGACGACACCCTTGTTACCGTGACGACCGGCCATCTTGTCACCCGGCTGGATGCGACGGCGGATTGCCAGGTAGACCTTGACGATCTTCAGTACGCCCGGAGCCAGGTCATCGCCCTGCTGCAGCTTGCGCTTCTTGTCTTCGAACTTGTCATCCAGCAGGCGACGGCGATCGACGATGTACTGCTGAGCCTTTTCCAGCTGCTCGTTCAGTGCATCTTCGGCCATGCGCAGCTTGAACCACTGGCCGTGCTCCAGACCGTTCAGCACGTCGTCGCTGATCACGGTGCCTTTCTTCAGGCCCGCGCCACCGTCAACCACCTGGCCGTTCAGAGCCGAACGCAGACGCTCGAAGGTCGCGCCTTCGACGATGCGGAACTCTTCGTTGAGGTCCTTGCGGATCTCGTCCAGCTGCATCTTCTCGATGGCCAGGGCGCGGCTGTCGCGCTCGACGCCATCACGGGTGAAGACCTGTACGTCGATGACGGTACCCTTGGTGCCGGTCGGCACACGCAGGGAGGTGTCTTTGACGTCGCTGGCCTTCTCACCGAAGATCGCACGCAGCAGTTTTTCTTCCGGAGTCAGCTGGGTCTCGCCTTTCGGAGTGACCTTGCCGACCAGGATGTCGCCAGCGCCGACTTCGGCACCCACGTAGACGATACCGGCTTCGTCCAGCTTGTTCAGCGCAGCTTCACCGACGTTCGGGATGTCCGCGGTGATTTCCTCTGGGCCAAGCTTGGTGTCACGGGCCACACAGGTCAGTTCCTGAATGTGGATCGTGGTGAAGCGGTCTTCTTGAACCACACGCTCGGACAGGCAGATGGAGTCTTCGAAGTTGAAGCCGTTCCACGCCATGAACGCGATGCGCATGTTCTGACCCAGTGCCAGTTCACCCATGTCGGTGGACGGGCCGTCGGCCATGATGTCGCCACGCGCAACCTTGTCACCCTTGCTGACCAGCGGACGCTGGTTGATGCAGGTGTTCTGGTTGGAGCGGGTGTATTTGGTCAGGTTGTAGATATCCACACCTGCTTCACCAGTCTCGACTTCGTCGTCGGCAACGCGCACGACGATCCGACTGGCGTCGACCGAGTCGATCACACCACCGCGGCGAGCAACCACGCAGACACCGGAGTCACGGGCAACGTTGCGCTCCATGCCGGTACCTACCAGCGGCTTGTCGGCGCGCAGGGTCGGTACAGCCTGACGCTGCATGTTGGAACCCATCAACGCACGGTTGGCGTCGTCGTGCTCGAGGAACGGAATCAGCGACGCGGCAACCGAAACTACCTGCTTCGGCGAAACGTCCATCAGGGTGACGTCTTCCGGCGCCTTGACGGTGAATTCGTTCAGGTGACGAACAGCTACCAGCTCATCGATCAGCTGCTTCTTGTCGTTCATCGCGGCCGAAGCCTGGGCGATCACGTGATCGGCCTCTTCGATGGCGGACAGGAACACGATGTCGTCGCTGACCACGCCTTCCTTCACCACACGGTACGGGCTTTCCAGGAAGCCGTACTGGTTGGTGCGGGCATAGGCCGCCAGGGAGTTGATCAGACCGATGTTCGGACCTTCAGGAGTCTCGATCGGGCACACGCGGCCGTAGTGGGTCGGGTGTACGTCACGGACTTCGAAGCCAGCACGCTCACGGGTCAGACCGCCCGGGCCGAGTGCGGAGACGCGGCGCTTGTGGGTGATCTCGGAAAGCGGGTTGTTCTGGTCCATGAACTGCGAAAGCTGGCTGGAACCGAAGAACTCTTTCACCGCCGCCGCAACCGGTTTGGCGTTGATCAGGTCCTGCGGCATCAGGCCTTCGCTTTCAGCCATAGACAGACGCTCTTTGACCGCGCGTTCAACACGCACCAGGCCAACGCGGAACTGGTTCTCGGCCATCTCGCCGACGCAACGGACGCGACGGTTACCCAGGTGGTCGATGTCGTCGACGATGCCTTTGCCGTTACGGATATCGACCAGGGTCTTGAGGACCTCGACGATGTCTTCCTTGCTCAGCACGCCCGAACCTTCGATCTCGGTGCGACCGATACGACGGTTGAACTTCATGCGGCCAACAGCGGACAGATCGTAACGCTCGGCGCTGAAGAACAGGTTGTTGAACAGGGTCTCGGCGGCGTCCTTGGTTGGCGGCTCGCCTGGACGCATCATGCGGTAGATCTCGACCAGCGCTTCCAGTTGGTTGCTGGTGGTGTCGATCTTCAGCGTATCGGAGATGAACGGACCGCAGTCGATGTCGTTGGTGTACAGCGTCTCGACGCGAACGACCTGGGCCTTGGCGATCTTCACCAGCAGGTCGGTGGTCAGCTCGGTGTTGCACTCGGCAATGATCTCGCCGGTAGCCGGATGCACGATCGCCTTGGCGGTGGTGCGACCCAGTACGTACTCCAGCGGAACGTCCAGCTCTTTCACGCCAGCCTTTTCCAGCTGGTTGATATGGCGCGCGGTAATACGGCGGCCTTGCTCGACGATGACCTTGCCGCTGTCGTCATGGATATCCATGACCGCAACTTCACCACGCAGACGCTGAGGCACCAGTTCCAGGCTGAGTTTCTCGCCGGAAAGGTGGAACACGTTGGTGGTGTAGAAGGTGTTCAGAACCTCTTCGGTGCTGTAACCCAGGGCACGCAGCAGTACCGAGGCCGGCAGTTTGCGGCGACGGTCGATACGTACGAATACGCAGTCTTTCGGGTCGAACTCGAAGTCCAGCCACGAACCGCGGTAAGGGATGATGCGCGCGGAGTACAGCAGCTTACCGGAGCTGTGCGTCTTGCCACGGTCGTGGTCGAAGAACACACCAGGCGAACGGTGCAGCTGGGAGACGATCACACGCTCGGTACCGTTGATAACGAAGGTACCGTTTTCAGTCATCAGGGGAATTTCACCCATGTAGACTTCTTGCTCTTTGATGTCCTTGATCGCTTTATTCGACGATTCCTTGTCGAAGATGATCAGGCGCACCTTCACCCGCAGCGGGACCGCGAAGGTCACACCGCGCAGGACACATTCCTTCACATCGAAAGCCGGCTCGCCCAGGCGATAGCCGACGTACTCCAGGGCAGCATTGCCGGAGTAGCTGATGATCGGGAATACCGATTTGAAGGCCGCATGCAGACCGACGTCGCGGAACTGATCCTTGGATGCTCCCGCCTGCAGGAATTCGCGATACGAATCCAGCTGGATGGCCAGGAGGTACGGCACATCCATGACGTCCGGCAACTTGCTAAAGTCCTTGCGGATACGTTTTTTCTCAGTGTATGAGTAAGCCATCAGCATTCCCCAGCTTGGTCACCTGCTTGTTTGGCATCTCCCGGCGGGAGCAGCCAGAAAATCGTGCAAACCCTTTGGTTTGCGCCACCCTCTTGGGTGTCTTGCAGCTCGTTATCGGGGCCGACCTGATCGGCCACCAATAACGGAAAAAGGCCGGTGGCATAAGCCACCAGCCATCAGCCCTTCGCTTGACGCTCGGGCTGGCATCGCAAAGTCGAAATTACTTCAGCTCGACTTTAGCGCCTGCTTCTTCCAGCTTCTTCTTAGCGTCTTCAGCGGCTTCTTTCGAAACGCCTTCAGCTACAACCTGAGGAGCGCCATCGACTTTCTCTTTGGCTTCTTTCAGGCCCAGACCAGTCAGCTCGCGAACGGCCTTGATCACGTTTACTTTCTTGTCGCCGGCTTCAACCAGAACAACGTTGAACTCGGTTTGCTCTTCAACAACGGCAGCGGCAGCAGCTGGGCCGGCAGCGGCAACAGCAGCGGTAACGCCGAAGGTTTCTTCCATTGCTTTGATCAGCTCAACAACTTCCAGAACGGTTTTCTGGCCGATTGCTTCGATGATTTGCTCGTTAGTCAGAGACATGACTTAAATCCTGTATTGGGGTGACAGCCTACGCAGCTATCAAATTAAACGTATGATTTGAAAGAGTTTCCGGTGCCTTAGGCAGCGGTGGCTTCTTTCTGGTCGCGAATGGCTGCCAGGGTACGGGCCAGCTTGCTGGTAGCGCCTTGAATCACGCTCATCAGCTTCGCGATGGCTTCGTCGCGGGTCGGCAGGGTAGCCAACACGTCGATCTGGTTCGCTGCAATGAACTTGCCGTCAAACGCAGCTGCCTTGATCTCGAACTTGTCCTGACCCTTGGCGAACTCCTTGAACAGACGAGCAGCGGCGCCCGGGTGTTCGTTGGAGAAAGCGATCAGGGTCGGGCCAGTGAAGGCGTCGTTGAGGACACTGAATTCAGTGTCGGCAACAGCGCGCTTGAGCAGGGTGTTACGTACGACACGTACGTATACGCCAGCTTCACGAGCCTCTTTACGGAGTCCGGTCATTGCGCCTACAGTCACACCACGGGCATCAGCCACGACAGCGGACAGAGCGACTTTGGCAGCCTCGTTGACTTCAGCGACGATGGCCTTCTTGTCTTCGAGTTTAATTGCCACGGGTAAAACTCCTGCTTGTTACCGTTTCATCTGGCCGAAGCCGGATGTCGTTTTGGTGTCTGATTCGGTAAGGAACCGGGAGCACCATCTGCGTAGGCTGGTTGTTTAAGGCTTGCGCCGCCTACGGTCTTGGATAGCCCCCGCCAGGCAGGGACCCCAATTTTTGCTGCCGGCGAGCTTACACCCGCCGGCATGGTCTTACACGTCCAGCGAGCTCTGATCGATGATCAGACCTGGGCCCATGGTGGTGCTCAGGGTAACGCGCTTGACGTAGATACCTTTCGAGGAAGCCGGCTTGATACGCTTCAGATCAGCGATCAGGGCTTCAACGTTTTCCTTCAGCTTGCCAGCTTCAAAGCCGATCTTGCCAACGGAGGTGTGGATGATACCGTTCTTGTCGGTACGGTAGCGAACCTGACCAGCCTTGGCGTTTTTCACGGCAGTGGCTACGTCTGGGGTAACGGTACCGACTTTCGGGTTAGGCATCAGGCCGCGAGGACCCAGAACCTGACCCAGCTGACCTACAACACGCATGGCATCAGGCGATGCGATGACGACGTCATAGTTCAGGTCGCCGCCTTTCATTTCGGCAGCCAGATCGTCCATACCTACGCGGTCAGCGCCGGCAGCCAGAGCGGCTTCAGCAGCCGGGCCCTGGGTGAAGACGGCAACACGTACGGTCTTGCCAGTGCCGTGCGGCAGCACGGTAGCGCTACGTACGACCTGGTCGGATTTACGCGGGTCAACACCGAGGTTGACGGCGATGTCGTAGGACTCGACGAACTTGGCAGCAGGCAGCGAGGCCAGCAGAGTTGCCGCTTCTTCGAAGTTGTAGGCCTTGCCTGCTTCGATTTTTTCGGCGATTGCCTTTTGGCGCTTGGTCAGCTTAGCCATTACACACCCTCCACGTTCAGGCCCATGCTGCGGGCAGAGCCAGCGATGGTGCGTACAGCAGCGTCCAGGTCAGCGGCAGTCAGGTCAGCCTGTTTGGCTTTCGCGATGTCTTCCAGCTGAGCACGGGTAACGGTACCGACTTTAACGGTGTTCGGGCGAGCCGAACCACTGGTCAGGCCAGCAGCTTTCTTCAGCAGAACCGAGGCAGGGGTGCTCTTGGTTTCGAAGGTGAAGCTACGGTCACTGTAGACAGTGATGATCACTGGAGTCGGCAGACCTGGCTCTTGACCCTGAGTACGGGCGTTGAAGGCCTTGCAGAATTCCATGATGTTAACACCGTGTTGACCCAGTGCTGGACCAACGGGTGGGCTTGGGTTGGCCTGGCCGGCCTTTACTTGCAGCTTGATGTAAGCCTGAATCTTCTTAGCCATGAGCTACTCCAAAATCGGGTACAAACGCCAGATGGCTCCCCGGATGACTTGCGTTTTATCCCAGTGACGACAAAACCCCGCAGCACATAGGGCTGCGGGGTATGGGATGCTTCGTCCTGCTAGACCTTTTCGACCTGGCCGAACTCGAGCTCCACCGGAGTAGAGCGACCGAAAATGAGCACTGCAACCTGCAGGCGGCTCTTTTCGTAGTTAACCTCTTCGACGGTGCCATTGAAGTCAGCAAACGGACCATCAACGACTCGAACCACTTCACCCGGCTCGAACAACGTCTTCGGCTTCGGCTTGTCACTACCATCGGCAACGCGACGGAGGATCGCCTCGGCCTCTTTATCAGTGATCGGCGCAGGCTTGTCTGCGGTACCACCAATGAAACCCATGACCCGAGGGGTATCCTTGACAAGGTGCCAAGTCCCTTCGTTCATTTCCATCTGGACCAATACATAGCCAGGGAAGAATTTGCGCTCGCTCTTGCGCTTCTGGCCGTTACGCATTTCAACGACTTCTTCGGTCGGGACCAGGATCTCGCCGAATTCGTCTTCCATGCCAGCCAGCTTGACGCGCTCGATCAGGGAGCGCATCACATGCTTCTCGTAACCCGAGTAAGCATGCACTACGTACCAACGCTTAGCCACGGGACACCCTTAGCCAACAATCAAGGAGACCGCCCAACCGAGCAGGGAGTCGAGACCCCACAGCAGCAGTGCCATAACCAGAACAACAGCCACGACAATCAGCGTGGTCTGAGTGGTTTCTTGGCGGGTCGGCCACACGACTTTACGGATCTCGGTCCGCGCTTCCTTCGCCAGCGTGAAGAACGACTTACCCTTCGCAGTCTGCAAGGCAATGAAGCCTGCAACCGCAGCCAGGGCGAGAAGTGCAAGAACGCGGTACAGGATCGGCGAGGCGGAGTAATACTGATTACCCACAACGGCGACAACCACCAAAGCCACTACAGCCAGCCACTTGAACAAGTCGAAACGCGATTCTTGGGCTTCAGTTTTGGGAGTCATCGGGGAGGATCCTGTAAGAAGAAAGCCAATCACACCGAGGTGAATGGCAGGTCAGGAGGGAATCGAACCCCCAACCTACGGTTTTGGAGACCGTCGCTCTGCCAATTGAGCTACTGACCTGTAACGCTGTATCAGGCCGGCCATTATACCGGCCTGATCAAGTAAATCAACTACTTATTCGATAATTTTTGCTACGACACCGGCGCCGACGGTACGACCGCCTTCACGGATGGCGAAACGCAGACCGTCTTCCATTGCGATGGTCTTGATCAGGGTGACAGTCATCTGGATGTTGTCACCTGGCATTACCATTTCAACGCCTTCCGGCAGTTCGCAGTTACCGGTCACGTCAGTGGTACGGAAGTAGAACTGAGGACGGTAGCCTTTGAAGAACGGAGTGTGACGACCGCCTTCTTCCTTCGACAGGACGTAGACTTCTGCGGTGAACTTGGTGTGCGGCTTGACCGAACCTGGCTTGACCAGAACCTGGCCACGCTCAACGTCGTCACGCTTGGTACCACGCAGCAGAACGCCGCAGTTCTCGCCAGCACGACCTTCGTCCAGCAGCTTGCGGAACATCTCAACACCGGTGCAGGTGGTGGTGGTGGTGTCACGCAGACCAACGATTTCCAGGGCGTCCTGAACGCGGACGATACCACGCTCGATACGACCGGTAACAACGGTACCACGACCCGAGATCGAGAATACGTCTTCGATTGGCATCAGGAATGGCTGGTCGATGGCACGAACTGGCTCAGGGATGTAGGCATCCAGAGTTTCTACCAGCTTCTTGACAGCGGTAGTGCCCATTTCGTTGTCGTCTTTGCCTTCCAGCGCCATACGAGCCGAACCGATGATGATCGGGGTGTCGTCGCCTGGGAAGTCGTAGGTGGACAGCAGGTCGCGAACTTCCATCTCGACCAGTTCCAGCAGCTCAGCGTCGTCTACCAGGTCAGCCTTGTTCAGGAAGACCACGATGTACGGAACGCCAACCTGACGGGACAGCAGGATGTGCTCACGGGTTTGTGGCATCGGACCATCGGCGGCCGAGCAAACCAGGATCGCGCCGTCCATCTGGGCAGCACCGGTGATCATGTTCTTCACGTAGTCAGCGTGACCTGGGCAGTCAACGTGAGCGTAGTGACGAATGTTCGAGTTGTACTCGACGTGCGCGGTGTTGATGGTGATACCGCGAGCTTTTTCTTCCGGAGCCGAGTCGATCTTGTCGAACTCAACGACGGCCGAACCGAAAACTTCGGAGCAGACGCGGGTCAGCGCTGCAGTCAGAGTGGTCTTACCGTGGTCAACGTGGCCGATAGTGCCGACGTTAACGTGAGGTAGCGAACGATCAAACTTTTCCTTAGCCATCGATACAGTCCTCCGCAGAAGAAATAGTCATACCGCTGATAAAACAAAGGCAGATATTTTCATATCTGCCTTGTTTATATGGAGCTCTTGAGCGGACTTGAACCGCTGACCTCACCCTTACCAAGGGTGTGCTCTACCAACTGAGCTACAAGAGCGCAACACTTTGTGCAACAACAGCAAACTTGGAGCGGGTAGCGGGAATCGAACCCGCATCATCAGCTTGGAAGGCTGAGGTTCTACCACTAAACTATACCCGCGGAGCTTGCGGCTCTCGCTAAAACTGGTGGAGGGAGAAGGATTCGAACCTTCGAAGCTCTCGCAACGGATTTACAGTCCGTCCCCTTTGGCCGCTCGGGAATCCCTCCAGATGTGGCCGGCATTCTATTTGGCTGCCGCCCCAGTGTCAAGCGTTTTTTCAAATTTTTTCAATCAAATCTGAAACTTAGCTGCTTTGACACTGCCTCCAGATCTACCACCTAAGTGATGTTCCCTGTGAAGCGGGCGCCATTCTATCAAGCTATTCAGCAGTTGCAATACCCTCGCACAAAATAATTTTGTGTTTTAAGTCTTTGAAATCCTTGGAAAGAGTCGAGAGCACAGCTGGGTCCAGCAAACGCTCGCTTTCCTGGGCAACCTTGAGCCATAGCCCCTCGGCACCCGGGAGCTGACCAACCACTGGCAGGGCAGCGATATCCAGACTGACCAGCCGCTGACGCAAGGCCTCGAGTTGCTCGGGCGCAGTCATCCCCCCAACAACCAGACATTCGTCACGGCGTCGGGCGGGCGCCGCAACTCCGGTTTCACGCAACAGGCGGATTTCCTGCTGGGAACCTTTGTACAAAGCCAACGGGGCGACTTCCTTGACCCTCAGGGGAGCTTCCTGCTGATGCCACACGTAATAAAAGACGTTGAGCACAACCAACAGCAGAAACAACCAGCGCATAGTCAGTCACCTCAGTTCAATGGACAGGCCATGGCCAAACCGACGAATACCAGGTCCGGCACGATCCGAGCCTTCGGCGCCGCCTCCTGCACCAAGGGCGCATCTCCACCAGTCAGAAAGACAGTGAAGTCCTCACCCCACATCGCCCTGGCCTGCTCGACCTGGGTACGGGCGAATCCCTGGAGCATCAGCACACAACCACGCTCGACCGCCTCGACGGTCGAGCGCCCCGGCGCCAGGCTGTTCAGGGCGCGCTCGGCCGACGCATCGTCATAGCGAATACGCCGGGTATGGGTACGCAACTGGCTACGCATCAGCGGCATGCCCGGGCAGATGTAGCCACCAAGGTGCTCACCATTGGCCGCGACGAAATCGGCCTTGGCCGCAGTGCCGAAATCGATGACCAGGCAAGCACGCTTGGCCAGGTGATAGGCGCCCAGCGCCCCCAGCCAGCGGTCCATGCCCAGGCGCTGATAATCGTCATAGCCATTGCGCACGCCAGCCATTTCCCTCACAGGCTGGGCCACGTTTGCCTCGACACCGAACGAGGCCTGGATCAGCGCACACAGCGATGAAGTTTCCTCTTCACTGCGTACACTGACCATGCGGCAAGCAGTAAGTCGCAGGCTCGAGAGCCCCGCGACAGCTGCGACCAATGCCTGGTCGGAGTCCACGATGCCACCACCGTTGATGGTGGCGTCGGCTGAATGGATGACGCGCCACTTGATAAAGCTGTTTCCACAATCGAGCTCAAGAATCATCACGCAACCTCAGGCTCAGCTCGCCGCCGCTGAAGCTCTTCTCCACACCATCGACCTCCAGACGCAAGCCGCCCTGACCATCCACCCCCAGCGCGACGCCTTCGATACGCGAGGTGCCCGCGACAAGTGAAACTTTACGCCCCTGCCAAAGATGCGCCTGTTCCCATTCTTCCTGGAACGCAGCGAAACCATAGCGGCGATGGCGACCAAGCTCGTGCTGCAACTGCTGGCTGAGCACCGCCACCAGGTGGTTGCGATCCACCAATTGCCCAGCTTCGCCGCGCATAGAGGCCCATTGCTGATCGATCTGTTCGTTGCCCTGCATGTTTACATTGATACCAATACCCAGCACTACATGGCAGACGTCCGCAGGATCCCCGACCAGCTCCAGGAGGATCCCGGTGATCTTGCGCCCGCCGGCAAGGACATCGTTGGGCCACTTGAGCCCCACATCCTTTAGCCCGAACGCCTGCAGTGTACGCATTACCGCCAGGCCGACCACCAGGCTTAAACCCTCGAGCTGACGCATGCCACCATCGATGCGCAAGACCAGGCTGTAATAGAGGTTTTCGGCAAAAGGACTGACCCACGGGCGCCCGCGCCGACCGCGACCTGCACTCTGGCGCTCGGCCAGCACCAGAAACGGCGCAGCCTGCCCTTGCGCGACCAGCCTCAGCCCTTCGGCATTGGTGGAGTCGATGGTTTCGTGAATGAACACCGGCCACGGCTCGCCCTGGGAGAACTTGGCGATCGCCTGCGCTTCGAGCAGGTTCAACGGCGCCGCCAGCTGATAGCCGCGGCCACGGACCTTGTGAATGGTCAGGTTCAGTTCGCTCTCCAGGTGCTGCAGCTGCTTCCAAACGGCGCTGCGACTCACCCCAAGGGCGGCCCCCAGGGCTTCTCCGGAATGGAACCGGCCATCCTTGAGGAGGTTCAACAACTTCAGCATGCCAATCTCGACTCGAAATAAGGCTGGCATGATAGCCACGCCCCGAGGGCTTGCATAGGAAAAGGGCTACCGTTGGCATTGCAGGCGACGCGCTCCTACAAGGGAGCGCATCGACTTGCCAAAAGCACAAAAGACAAAACCCCTACCTGCTCGCGCAGATAGGGGTTTTGCGAAATGAATCTTGACGATGACCTACTCTCACATGGGGAAACCCCACACTACCATCGGCGATGCATCGTTTCACTACTGAGTTCGGGATGGGATCAGGTGGTTCCAATGCTCTATGGTCGTCAAGAAATTCGGTTGCCAGTACGTCCTTGCAGACATGCCAGCCAATTCGGATATGCGATATTTGTGGTTCGTCGCGAACTTTCGGTTCGTTTCGTCTTCACCACCACAATTTGGCCTCAGCGCAAATTGCTTGGGTGTTATATGGTCAAGCCTCACGGGCAATTAGTATTGGTTAGCTCAACGCCTCACAGCGCTTACACACCCAACCTATCAACGTCGTAGTCTTCGACGGCCCTTCAGGGAGCTCAAGGCTCCAGTGAGATCTCATCTTGAGGCAAGTTTCCCGCTTAGATGCTTTCAGCGGTTATCTCTTCCGAACATAGCTACCCGGCAATGCCACTGGCGTGACAACCGGAACACCAGAGGTTCGTCCACTCCGGTCCTCTCGTACTAGGAGCAGCCCCTCTCAAATCTCAAACGTCCACGGCAGATAGGGACCGAACTGTCTCACGACGTTCTAAACCCAGCTCGCGTACCACTTTAAATGGCGAACAGCCATACCCTTGGGACCGGCTTCAGCCCCAGGATGTGATGAGCCGACATCGAGGTGCCAAACACCGCCGTCGATATGAACTCTTGGGCGGTATCAGCCTGTTATCCCCGGAGTACCTTTTATCCGTTGAGCGATGGCCCTTCCATACAGAACCACCGGATCACTAAGACCTACTTTCGTACCTGCTCGACGTGTGTGTCTCGCAGTCAAGCGCGCTTTTGCCTTTATACTCTACGACCGATTTCCGACCGGTCTGAGCGCACCTTCGTACTCCTCCGTTACTCTTTGGGAGGAGACCGCCCCAGTCAAACTACCCACCATACACTGTCCTCGATCCGGATAACGGACCTGAGTTAGAACCTCAAGGTTGCCAGGGTGGTATTTCAAGGATGGCTCCATGAGAACTGGCGTCCCCACTTCAAAGCCTCCCACCTATCCTACACAAGCAAGCTCAAAGTCCAGTGCAAAGCTATAGTAAAGGTTCACGGGGTCTTTCCGTCTAGCCGCGGATACACTGCATCTTCACAGCGATTTCAATTTCACTGAGTCTCGGGTGGAGACAGCGCCGCCATCGTTACGCCATTCGTGCAGGTCGGAACTTACCCGACAAGGAATTTCGCTACCTTAGGACCGTTATAGTTACGGCCGCCGTTTACCGGGGCTTCGATCAAGAGCTTCGCTTGCGCTAACCCCATCAATTAACCTTCCGGCACCGGGCAGGCGTCACACCCTATACGTCCACTTTCGTGTTTGCAGAGTGCTGTGTTTTTAATAAACAGTCGCAGCGGCCTGGTATCTTCGACCGGCGTGGGCTTACGCAGCAAGTGCTTCACCCTCACCGGCGCACCTTCTCCCGAAGTTACGGTGCCATTTTGCCTAGTTCCTTCACCCGAGTTCTCTCAAGCGCCTTGGTATTCTCTACCTAACCACCTGTGTCGGTTTGGGGTACGGTTCCCAGTTATCTGAAGCTTAGGAGCTTTTCTTGGAAGCATGGCATCAACCACTTCGCGCTCTAATGAGCACTCGTCATCAGCTCTCGGCCTTGAGATCCCGGATTTGCCTAAGATCTCAGCCTACCACCTTAAACTTGGACAACCAACGCCAAGCTGGCCTAGCCTTCTCCGTCCCTCCATCGCAATAACTGGAAGTACAGGAATATTAACCTGTTTTCCATCGACTACGCTTTTCAGCCTCGCCTTAGGGACCGACTAACCCTGCGTCGATTAACGTTGCGCAGGAAACCTTGGTCTTTCGGCGTGCGAGTTTTTCACTCGCATTGTCGTTACTCATGTCAGCATTCGCACTTCTGATACCTCCAGCAAGCTTCTCAACTCACCTTCACAGGCTTACAGAACGCTCCTCTACCGCATCACCAAAAGGTGATACCCGTAGCTTCGGTGCATGGTTTGAGCCCCGTTACATCTTCCGCGCAGGCCGACTCGACTAGTGAGCTATTACGCTTTCTTTAAAGGGTGGCTGCTTCTAAGCCAACCTCCTAGCTGTCTAAGCCTTCCCACATCGTTTCCCACTTAACCATGACTTTGGGACCTTAGCTGACGGTCTGGGTTGTTTCCCTTTTCACGACGGACGTTAGCACCCGCCGTGTGTCTCCCATGCTCGGCACTTGTAGGTATTCGGAGTTTGCATCGGTTTGGTAAGTCGGGATGACCCCCTAGCCGAAACAGTGCTCTACCCCCTACAGTGATACATGAGGCGCTACCTAAATAGCTTTCGAGGAGAACCAGCTATCTCCGAGCTTGATTAGCCTTTCACTCCGATCCACAGGTCATCCGCTAACTTTTCAACGGTAGTCGGTTCGGTCCTCCAGTCAGTGTTACCTAACCTTCAACCTGCCCATGGATAGATCGCCCGGTTTCGGGTCTATACCCAGCGACTAAAGCGCCCTATTAAGACTCGCTTTCGCTACGCCTCCCCTATTCGGTTAAGCTCGCCACTGAATATAAGTCGCTGACCCATTATACAAAAGGTACGCAGTCACCTAACAAAGTAGGCTCCCACTGCTTGTACGCATACGGTTTCAGGTTCTATTTCACTCCCCTCTCCGGGGTTCTTTTCGCCTTTCCCTCACGGTACTGGTTCACTATCGGTCAGTCAGTAGTATTTAGCCTTGGAGGATGGTCCCCCCATGTTCAGACAAAGTTTCTCGTGCTCCGTCCTACTCGATTTCACTGGCAAGAGATTTTCGTGTACGGGGCTATCACCCACTATGGCCGCACTTTCCAGAGCGTTCCACTAATCTCAAACCAGCTTAAGGGCTGGTCCCCGTTCGCTCGCCACTACTAAGGGAATCTCGGTTGATTTCTTTTCCTCAGGGTACTTAGATGTTTCAGTTCCCCTGGTTCGCCTCTTGCACCTATGTATTCAGTACAAGATAACCAGCTTATGCTGGCTGGGTTCCCCCATTCAGAGATCTCTGGATCACAGTCTGTTTGCCGACTCCCCAAAGCTTATCGCAGGCTACCACGTCTTTCATCGCCTCTGACTGCCAAGGCATCCACCGTATGCGCTTCTTCACTTGACCATATAACCCCAAGCAATCTGGTTATACTGTGAAGACGACATTCGCCGAAAATTCGCACGTCGCTCTTTCGAGCAGAACTCACAAATTTTACCTTAGCCTGATCCACCCGCAGTGAAACGGGTGTTCAGTCTATTTCTATCACATATCCGAATTTTTAAAGAACGATCTGACAAAAGTCAGAAATCAACATTCATCGCCGAATGTTCATTTCTAAGTTCTGAGCAGTGCTGCGAAACCTGAAAGAGTGGTGGAGCCAAGCGGGATCGAACCGCTGACCTCCTGCGTGCAAGGCAGGCGCTCTCCCAGCTGAGCTATGGCCCCATTTGACCAGCCGCACCAAGTAATTGGTAGGTCTGGGCAGATTTGAACTGCCGACCTCACCCTTATCAGGGGTGCGCTCTAACCAACTGAGCTACAGACCTATAACAGGGTCGCGTTACAGCATCGTCTTTACACAATGAATCAAGCAATTCGTGTGGGAGCTCATCAGCAGGCTGATGTCTTCGATTAAGGAGGTGATCCAGCCGCAGGTTCCCCTACGGCTACCTTGTTACGACTTCACCCCAGTCATGAATCACACCGTGGTAACCGTCCTCCCGAAGGTTAGACTAGCTACTTCTGGTGCAACCCACTCCCATGGTGTGACGGGCGGTGTGTACAAGGCCCGGGAACGTATTCACCGCAACATTCTGATTTGCGATTACTAGCGATTCCGACTTCACGCAGTCGAGTTGCAGACTGCGATCCGGACTACGATCGGTTTTGTGAGATTAGCTCCACCTCGCGGCTTGGCAACCCTCTGTACCGACCATTGTAGCACGTGTGTAGCCCAGGCCGTAAGGGCCATGATGACTTGACGTCATCCCCACCTTCCTCCGGTTTGTCACCGGCAGTCTCCTTAGAGTGCCCACCATAACGTGCTGGTAACTAAGGACAAGGGTTGCGCTCGTTACGGGACTTAACCCAACATCTCACGACACGAGCTGACGACAGCCATGCAGCACCTGTGTCAGAGTTCCCGAAGGCACCAATCCATCTCTGGAAAGTTCTCTGCATGTCAAGGCCTGGTAAGGTTCTTCGCGTTGCTTCGAATTAAACCACATGCTCCACCGCTTGTGCGGGCCCCCGTCAATTCATTTGAGTTTTAACCTTGCGGCCGTACTCCCCAGGCGGTCAACTTAATGCGTTAGCTGCGCCACTAAAATCTCAAGGATTCCAACGGCTAGTTGACATCGTTTACGGCGTGGACTACCAGGGTATCTAATCCTGTTTGCTCCCCACGCTTTCGCACCTCAGTGTCAGTATCAGTCCAGGTGGTCGCCTTCGCCACTGGTGTTCCTTCCTATATCTACGCATTTCACCGCTACACAGGAAATTCCACCACCCTCTACCATACTCTAGCTCGCCAGTTTTGGATGCAGTTCCCAGGTTGAGCCCGGGGCTTTCACATCCAACTTAACGAACCACCTACGCGCGCTTTACGCCCAGTAATTCCGATTAACGCTTGCACCCTCTGTATTACCGCGGCTGCTGGCACAGAGTTAGCCGGTGCTTATTCTGTCGGTAACGTCAAAACAGCAAGGTATTAACTTACTGCCCTTCCTCCCAACTTAAAGTGCTTTACAATCCGAAGACCTTCTTCACACACGCGGCATGGCTGGATCAGGCTTTCGCCCATTGTCCAATATTCCCCACTGCTGCCTCCCGTAGGAGTCTGGACCGTGTCTCAGTTCCAGTGTGACTGATCATCCTCTCAGACCAGTTACGGATCGTCGCCTAGGTGAGCCATTACCTCACCTACTAGCTAATCCGACCTAGGCTCATCTGATAGCGCAAGGCCCGAAGGTCCCCTGCTTTCTCCCGTAGGACGTATGCGGTATTAGCGTTCCTTTCGAAACGTTGTCCCCCACTACCAGGCAGATTCCTAGGCATTACTCACCCGTCCGCCGCTGAATCAAGGAGCAAGCTCCCGTCATCCGCTCGACTTGCATGTGTTAGGCCTGCCGCCAGCGTTCAATCTGAGCCATGATCAAACTCTTCAGTTCAATACTGCTTGGGTTTTTAAGAAACCCTAAACTTGGCTCAGCAATCTCAAATGACTATGTGATTTCTCGCATGGCCACTTGTGATGCTGATAATCTTGGCGACTATCAGTCCGTACTCACAAGCACCCACACGAATTGCTTGATTCAATTTGTTAAAGAGCGTTTGGCCAAGAGCTTTTCATCTCAACCGAGGCGCGCATTCTACGCTTTCCTCATTTGCTGTCAAGCGTTTATTTTGAAGTATTTTGCGAGAAACCCGTTCAACTTCAAACACTTGACTCGCTGCGATCTCTCGTAGCGGGAGGCGAATCATACAGCGTTACAACCTGCTGTCAACTGCCTTTTTCACCGCTGCCGACCAGATGACCGAAGCACTTCCGACACTACCTGAAACACTCAACTTATTGATTAACAAGAGGTTTTGCGTTTCGACTACGTCGGAAGTGGGGCGCATTATAAGGGGATCTGAAACCCCGTCAACCGTTAATTTCATAAAAATCAAAAAGATCGCGCCAGGTGCCCGCCGACGCCCTACCACCCTGACACCTATATAAGAAGCGCTTGTCTAGTCCTGAAATAGGTTTACACCTGTTCAGGTAGGCCGACAGACCTCAAAACGCCCGATGCACCGCATCGGGCGTTTTGTTTTTCAGGGCCATATGAGGCCGTTCTGTGTTGTAGATCTGCACTGCCTCATCAACCATCTTCCTCGCCTGCTCAAGATCTTCAGGGATCCTCAACAACAGCTCCGTCTTGAGGATTCCGTTGATGCGCTCCGCCAGCGCGTTCTGATAACAGTCATACCCATCAGTCATGGAGCACTGAACGTCGTGCCGTTGGTGCAGTGACTGGTACAGCGTCGAGCAGTATTGGATGCCTCGATCCGAATGATGGACTAATGGCTGGCGACGACGTCGCTTTCGTAAGGCCTGCTTGAAGGCTTGCGCCACTGACTCGGCATGCAGGCTTTCATGGACGTGGTGGCCAACAATTTTCCTGGAGTACGCATCCGTTACCAGGCTCAGATACAGCGGGCCGTTACGTGCGGGCAGATAAGTAATGTCGGCAACCCAGACGTGCTCTGGCCTTGTCGGTACGACTTGGCTTGGGCCGGGCTTAAGTAAGTTGGGATGACGGTAGAAGCGATGAAAGCTCTGCGTTGTCTTGTGATACGCCCGCTTAGGCAGCACTAGCAAGCGGCGCTCACCCAAGACCTGGAAAAGCCTGTCTCGGCCGAGCTGGACTCGTCTGTCAGGTTGGCAATGCAGCAGATAGTGCAGCTTGCGTGTACCCAGACGAGGCTGGCGCATCCGGATTTGCTGTACGAACTCAACCACTCGATCCGTCTGGCGCTCTTTGTCATCAGCGGCTTGGTTGCGCTTGTAGTATGCCTGTCGACTGATGCCTAGAAACTGACAAGCCCTGGCAATGCTCAGTCCTGCGACTTGACCTTGCGTGAGGACTTGCCGGATCGCTTTTTTACGACCGATACACCGTAGTCATTTTTCAGAACATCAACGACCGTCTCAAAGAACTGAGCCTTCTGACTCATCAGCTCAAGCTGCTGCTCAAGCTCTTTGATTCGCTGCTCTGGAGTGAGCGTTTTGGGGTCAGACATCGCGCAGCTCCTCTCGTCGCGGATCGAGGCCCCCTGGCTCCAATCCTGCCGACCGTGCTTACGCAACCATACCAGAACCGTAGATTTTCCTTGGATGCCGTACCGCTCCCGGGCCTGGGTGCAGGTCAGCTCGCCTTTTTCGATCTGATCGACCACTGCCAATTTAAAAGACAGCGAGTAATCACGCTGTGTGCGCTTTACACCTTGATCCATCTGACTCTCCGGAAATTCGGGATGGGAGGTGTAAACCTTATTCAGGACGGGACAGCTAAAGCAAAAGCGGGGAGGCCTACCGGCCTCCCCGCTTCTATATAGCTACGCCTGCAGGCAATCACTCAGCCTTGAGGGTAACCCGAGCAAACGCCTTCTTGCCCGCCTGGCACACGTGGGTCGCGCCGAGCACAAACATGAAGTCACGGTCGACCACCTCACCATCCACCTTGACCGCGCCTGCGCCGAGCAGATCCCGCGCCTGTGCCGAGTTTTTCACCAGGCCAGCCCGGTTCAGCACGGCGGCGATCGGCAGATTTTCAGCAGCGGCCACTTCGATCTCCGGCAGGTCTTCTGGCAGCTCGCCTTCCTTCATGCGGTTACCCGCAGCACGGTGCGCATTGGCCGCAGCCTCTTCACCATGGAAACGCGCCACGATTTCCTCGGCCAGCTTGATCTTGATGTCACGCGGGTTGGCGCCGTTCTCGACATCCGCCCGGAACTGATCGATCTCTTCCATCGAACGGAAGCTCAGCAGCTCGAAGTAACGCCACATCAAGGTATCGGGAATCGACACAAGCTTGCTGTACATCACCCCAGGGGCTTCCTGGATGCCGACATAATTGCCCAGCGACTTGGACATCTTCTTCACGCCATCCAGCCCTTCAAGCAGCGGCATGGTGACGATGCTCTGCGCCTCCTGGCCATAGGCGCGCTGCAGCTCGCGCCCCATCAGCAGGTTGAACTTCTGGTCGGTGCCACCCAGCTCGACATCGGCCTTCAAGGCAACGGAGTCGTAACCCTGCACCAGCGGATAGAGAAACTCATGGATCGCGATTGGCTGGTTGGTGGTGTAACGCTTGTCGAAGTCATCGCGTTCGAGCATGCGCGCCACGGTGTACTGCGAGGCCAGGCGAATAAAGTCGGCAGGCGTGAGCTTGTCCATCCAGGTGGAGTTGAACGCCACCTCGGTCTTCGCCGGGTCGAGAATCTTGAAGACCTGCTGCTTGTAGGTCTCGGCGTTGTCGAGCACCTGCTCGCGGGTCAGCGGCGGGCGAGTAGCGCTCTTGCCGCTCGGGTCGCCGATCATGCCGGTGAAGTCGCCGATCAGGAAGATGACCTGGTGGCCCAACTCCTGGAACTGACGCAGCTTGTTGATCAGCACCGTGTGCCCCAGGTGCAGGTCGGGCGCGGTTGGGTCGAAGCCCGCCTTGATGCGCAGCGGCTGGCCGCGCTTGAGCTTCTCCACCAGTTCCGACTCGACCAATACCTCTTCCGCACCGCGCTTGATAAGCGCCAGCTGCTCTTCAACCGACTTCATAGACAGACCCGCAACGCTAGGATTCAAGGGGAGCCAACCATACAAGATCGGCCATCAAATACAAGTTTCGCAACGGATTGTGACCCGAACGGCGCACCGCAACGTCTATGCGCCCTTGCGTGAGAATGGATTTGGTTATATTTTATACAGTTATTTCATCTTCATCATGTCATTCATCTTTTCCATTTCACCTTTTTCAAAGTCACCTTATCTATGACCAACGAAACGCCTAAAGCGCCCCCGCTTTATCCGAAAAGCCATCTGTTGGCCGCCAGCGGCATCGCCGCCCTTCTCAGTCTGGCTTTGCTGGTATTCCCGTCCAGCGAAGTGGAAGCCAAGAAAACCACCCTCAGCCTGGAGCTGGAAAGCCCGGCCGAACAGCTCAAGGACGAGTCTCGCGGCGCCCCGCTGGTACAGGCCGAGCAGAACAGCGACTCACCCTTCGCTCAGATCGAAGGTGCAGAACCCGAAACCGCCAAGGCGGAACCCGCTCCAGCCCCTGCGGCAAAACCGGAGGACAAGGCCCCGGGTCACCGCGAAGTGGTCGTCAGCCGCGGCGATACACTCTCGACCTTGTTCAACAAGGTCGGCCTGCCTGCCAACGTCGTTCACGACGTACTGGCCAGCAACAAGCAGGCCAAGCAGTTCAGCCTGCTCAAGCATGGCCAGGTGCTGCAATTCGAGCTGGACAAGGACGGCCAGCTGGCAAGCCTGCACAGCAAAGTCAGCAACCTCGAGACCATCCGCCTGAACCGCACCGACAAGGGCTTCGCCTTCGAGCGCGAGGTCAGCAAGCCGGTGGTGCGCACCGCCTACGCCCACGGCGTGATCAAGAGCTCGCTGTCCGCCTCCGCCCAGCGCGCTGGCCTGTCCCACAGCATGACCATGGACATGGCGCGCATCCTCGGCTACGACATTGATTTCGCCCAGGACATCCGCCCGGGCGACGAATTCGACGTGGTCTATGAGCAGAAGATGATGGACGGCAAGGTGGTCGGCACCGGCAACATCCTCTCCGCCCGCTTCACCAACCGCGGCAAGACCTACACCGCCGTGCGCTACACCAACAAGCAGGGCAACACCAACTACTACACCGCCGACGGCAACAGCCTGCGCAAGGCGTTCATCCGTACCCCGGTGGATTTCGCCCGCATCAGCTCGCGGTTCTCTGCCGGCCGCAAGCACCCGATCCTCAACAAGATCCGCGCGCACAAGGGCGTGGACTACGCCGCGCCACGCGGCACGCCGATCAAGGCTGCAGGCGACGGTCGCATCGAACTCGCCGGCCGCCGTGGCGGCTACGGCAACACCGTGATCATCGCCCACGGCAACTCGTACAAGACGCTCTATGGCCACATGCAGGGCTTCGCGAAGGGCATCAAGACCGGCTCCAGCGTCAAGCAGGGGCAGATCATCGGCTACATCGGCACCACCGGCCTGTCGACCGGCCCGCACCTGCACTACGAGTTCCAGGTCAATGGCGTGCACGTCGACCCACTGAGCCAGAAGGTGCCGATGGCCGACCCGATCGCCAAGGCCGAGCGCCAGCGCTTCAACCAGCAGAGCCAGCCCCTGATTGCCCGCATGGATCAGGAAAAGGCCACTCTGCTCGCAGCCAACAAGCGCTGAGCCCATGGCGCTCTACCTGGGGGTGATGTCCGGCACCAGCCTCGATGGGCTGGACATCGCCCTGATCGAGCAAGACGAGCAGCTGCGGCTGCTCGCCACCCACTACATCCCCATGCCCGTCGACCTGCGCCAGGACCTGCTCGGCCTCTGCGCCAGCGGCCCCGACGAGATCGCCCGTGCCGCCCTTGCCGAGAACCGCTGGGCCACACTGGCCGCCCAGGGCATCAACCACCTGCTGGACGCCCAAGGCCTGGGCCCCGAGGCCATTCGCGCCATCGGCAGCCACGGCCAGACTGTTCGCCATGAGCCGGCCCGCGGCTTCACCGTGCAGATCGGCAACCCCGCCCTGCTGGCCGAACTCACCGGCATCTGCGTGGTGGGCGACTTCCGCCGCCGCGACGTGGCGGCAGGCGGCCAGGGCGCTCCCCTGGTACCGGCATTTCACGAGGCCTTGTTCGGGCATCTCGGCCAGTGCCTGGCGATCCTCAACGTAGGCGGTTTCAGCAACCTCAGCCTGGTCGAGCGGGACCAACCGGTACATGGCTTCGACTGCGGGCCGGGCAATGTGTTGCTGGATGCCTGGATCGAGCGCAAGCAAGGCCAGGCCTTTGATGCCAATGGCGCCTGGGCGGCCAGCGGCTGCGTGCAGCACGGCCTGTTGAACGCGCTGCTGAGCGATCCATTCTTCGCCGGCAGCGGCCCGAAGAGCACCGGACGCGAGGTGTTCAACCTGCCATGGCTGGATGCCCACCTGGCCCGGCTACCCGCTTATCGCGACGAAGACGTCCAAGCCACGCTGCTGGAGCTGACGGCCCACACCATCATCGACTCGCTACGCCAGGCTCAGTCAGGGACTGAAGCCCTACTGGTCTGCGGTGGTGGCGCCCGCAACGGCGTCCTCATGGCTCGCCTGGCCGCCCTGCTGCCTGGGGCGAAGGTTGCCAGCACCGCCGCGCATGGCGTGGACCCCGACTGGGTGGAGGCCATGGCCTTCGCGTGGCTGGCCCATTGCTGCCTGGAAGGCATTCCCGCCAATCGGCCCAGTGTGACCGCCGCCAGAGGCCTGCGTATCCTCGGCGCGATCTACCCCGCCTGAATGCAAAACGCCGCGCAAATGCGCGGCGTTTTTTTGCCCGACCTGATCAGATCGAGAACGACGAACCGCAACCGCAGGTGGTGGTGGCGTTCGGGTTCTTGATCACGAAGCGCGAGCCTTCCAGCCCCTCCTGGTAATCCACCTCGGCGCCGGCCAGGTACTGGTAGCTCATCGGGTCGACGACCAGTGCAACGCCTTCGCGCTCGACGATGGTGTCGTCATCGGCCACGTCCTCATCGAAGGTGAAGCCGTACTGGAAGCCCGAGCAACCGCCGCCGGTCACGAACACACGCAGCTTCAGCCGGTCGTTGCCCTCTTCGCTGACCAAGGTCTTCACCTTGTGCGCAGCCCCGGGGGTGAACTCCAAAGCCGTGGGGGTGAAGGATTCGACGCTCATGTTGATTCTCCCGGCGCAGTGCCGCCATAAAACTCGATGGGGCGTATTATCCGCTTGTCCGAGAAAATCGGTCAAGAATTGTGCGGCTTTAGTCGGCCCCACGAAAAAGGCCCGCACGCGGCGGGCCTTGGCGACGTACGCTGGCTTACGGCAGCAGGCCCGCGTGGGACAGGCCCATGCGTTCATCCAGGCCGAACAGGATGTTGAGGTTCTGCACCGCCTGGCCCGACGCGCCCTTGACCAGGTTGTCGATCACCGACAGCACCACCACCAGGTCACCGCCCTGCGGCCGGTGCACGGCGATGCGGCAGACGTTGGCACCGCGCACGCTGCGGGTTTCCGGGTGGCTGCCGGCGGGCATCACGTCGACGAACGGTTCATTGGCATAGCGCTTCTCGAACAGCGCCTGCAGGTCGACAGACGTGTCGGCGACCGTCGCATAGAGCGTGGCATGGATGCCGCGGATCATCGGCGTCAGGTGCGGCACGAAGGTCAGGCCGATATCCTTGCCGGCTGCCTGGCGCAGGCCCTGGCTGATCTCCGGCAGATGACGATGCCCTTTGACCGCGTATGCTTTCATGCTTTCACCAGCCTCGCAGAACAGCGAGCCGACAGCGGCACCACGCCCGGCACCGCTGACGCCCGACTTGCAGTCGGCGATCAGCCGCGACGGATCGGCCAAGCCAGTCTCCAGAAGGGGCAGGAAGCCGAGCTGGGTGGCGGTCGGATAGCAACCCGGCACCGCGATCAGCTGCGCCTGGCGGATCTTCTCGCGATTCACCTCAGGTAAACCGTAGACCGCGTCCTTGAGCAACTCTGGGGCGCCGTGAGGCTGGCCGTACCACTTGCCCCACTCGACAGCGTCCTGCAGGCGGAAGTCGGCGGACAGGTCGATGACCTTGGTCCCGGCGGCCAGCAGCTCGCCGGCCAAGGCGTGGGCGACACCATGGGGCGTGGCGAAGAACACCACATCGCAGGCCGCCAGGGTCTTGCTGTCCGGAACGCTGAACGCCAGGCCGTCGTAGTGGCCGCGCAGGTTCGGATACATGTCGGCAACCGCCACGCCCGCCTCGGAGCGCGAAGTGATGACCGCCACTTCGGCCTGTGGGTGCTGCGCCAGCAGACGCAGCAGTTCGACACCGGTGTAACCCGTGCCGCCGACGATACCGACCTTGATCATGACGCTTGCCCCTTATCAACGAGACCACTGGAAAGCGCACGATAATAGGGGGCCAAGGCGCCTGTAACAACTCTTGGGATGACCCTTCGGCCCCTTGGCCTCTACTATCTGACGACCGTGAAAACCTGAAGGAACTCCCCATGCTCTATCTATGGATCAAGGCGCTGCATATCGTCAGCGTGGTCTGCTGGTTCGCCGGCCTGTTCTACCTGCCACGGCTGTTCGTCTATCACGCCCAGAGCCAGGACAGCATCAGCCTCGAGCGCTTCGTGACCATGGAGCGCAAGCTGTACCGGGGCATCATGAACCCGGCGATGATCGCCACCTATGTGTTTGGCGGCTGGATGCTGTACCTGAACCCCGGCTGGCTGAGCCAGGGCTGGCTGCACGCCAAGCTCACCCTGGTCGCGCTGCTCACCGTCTACCATCACATGTGCGGCGCCCAGCGCAAACGCTTCGCCGCCGGCACCAATACCCGCAGCCACGTGTACTACCGCTGGTTCAACGAAGCACCGGTGCTGATGCTGCTGGGCATCGTAATTCTCGTGGTGGTCAAACCGTTCTGACGATATCCACCGCCTACAGGAGTTTCACCATGTCCCTGCCCGCCTCGCTCGCAAAACACCTGCGCCTGCCTCTGGTCGCGGCGCCGATGTTCCTGATCTCCAACCCCCGGCTTGTGCTGGCCTGTTGCGCCAATGGCGTGGTGGGCAGCTTCCCGGCCCTGAACCAGCGTGACAGTGCAGGGTTCAAGGCCTGGCTGGAGGAGATCGATGCAGGGCTGGCCGAACTGCAGGCACCCGCACCCTATGCGGTCAATCTCATCGTGCACCCGAGCAACCCGCGTCTGCCGGCCGACCTCGCACTGTGCGTCGAGCATCGGGTCCCCATCGTCATCACCAGCCTTGGCGCAGTGAAGGAGGTGGTCGACGCGGTGCACGGCTATGGCGGCCTGGTGTTCCATGACGTGACCACCCGCCGCCACGCAGAGAAGGCCGCAGAGGCAGGTGTCGACGGGCTGATCGCCGTGGCGGCCGGGGCCGGGGGCCATGCCGGCACCTGGAGTCCGTTCGCCCTGGTTGCGGAGATCCGCCAGTTCTTCGACAAGACCCTGCTGCTGGCGGGCTGCCTCAACCATGGCCACGAACTGCTGGCCGCGCAATTGCTGGGGGCGGACCTGGGCTACATGGGCACACGCTTCATCGCTACCCGCGAGAGCCAGGCCCAGGACGCCTACAAGCAGATGATCCTGGGCGCTGGTGCGGCCGATATCGTGCATACCCCGGCGGTGTCCGGCATCCCCGCCAGCTTCCTGCGCCAGAGCCTAGAGCAGGCCGGGTACGACCTGGCCGCACTCAAGAGCAGCCACGAGACCGGCAAGCTCAAGCCGCTGGACGATGAAGCCAAGGCCTGGAAGACCGTGTGGTCAGCCGGCCAGGGTGTCGGCGAAATCCATGACCTGCCCACGGCCGGTGACCTGATCGGGCGCTTGCAGGACGAATACCGAGCGGCCCTCGAACGCAGCCAGCAGCTGCGCAGCAACGCCTTGTAGCAAAACGGCCACGCTGTACACTAGGCGCCCCTTTCGCCCCAGGAGCCTTGCATGACCCGTTACGCCATGATCACTGGTGCTTCCAGCGGCCTGGGCCTGGCCCTGGCGGAGGCTCTGGCACGGCGCGGGCGCAACCTGATCCTGGTGGCACGCCAGCGCGAAACGCTGGAGCCGGTGGCCATCGAACTCACCCAACGCTTTGGCGTGGAAGTGCTGTTCCGTGCCTGCGACCTCAGCCAACCCTTGCGCCTGTCGGGCTTCGTGCTTGAGCTGGAGGAAGGCGAGCGGCGTATCGACCTTCTGGTCAACTGCGCGGGGCAGCGCACCTACGGGCCATTCCTGGCGCATGAATGGGCCGATGAGCAGGACCTGCTCGAGGTCAACATCCTCGCGCTCAGTCGCCTGTGCCATGCCATCGGCAACCTGATGGCGATCCAAGGTGGCGGGCAGATCCTCAATGTCGCGGGACTTGCCGGCGTCACCCCCGGGCCGTGGATGGCTGCCTATGCGGCCAGCAAGGCCTATGTGCTGAGTTTTTCCGAGGCGTTGCGCGAAGAGCTGAAACGTACCGGGATCAAGGTATCGGTGCTGTGCCCCGGACCGGTGCGCTCAGCCAGACGTCGCATTCCCCGGCTGGAAGGCAACACCCGCTGCCTGAGTCCCGAAGAAATCGCCCTGTATACAGTGCGCGCCCTGGACAAGAACCGCGCTCTGATCCTGCCTGGTCGGCGCAACCGCTGGCTGGCCTTCGCCCCACGCCTGCTGCCGCGCTGGCTGGCACGCAAGCTGGCCGGAGTGATCCACCGCCGCTATTGTCCGATCGGCATGGAATAGCCACTGGGCGAGCAGCGCGGGGCTCAGTACACTCAGCCCGGACACTCACCATGGAGCAAGTGCTGTGGAGACTATCTTCACCAAGATCATCAACCGGGAGATCCCGGCAAAGATCATCTACGAGGACGACCAGGTTCTGGCCTTCCACGATATCGCCCCCCAAGCGCCAGTGCATTTTCTGGTCATTCCGAAAAAAGCCATCCGCACCCTCAACGACCTGACCGAAGCGGATAAAAGCCTGGCTGGCCACATACTGTTCACCGCCCAGCGCCTAGCCAGGGAACTCGGCTGTGAAGAGGGCTTCCGCGTGGTGATGAACTGCAACGAGTTGGGCGGCCAGACCGTCTACCACATCCACATGCACGTGCTTGGCCAGCGCCAGATGCACTGGCCGCCGGGCTGATCCAAGGCAAGCCCGCCCAAGGGTATTGAGGTAGACTGTCGGGCATCACTTCAGCGGAGGTGCCCGATGGCTACCGAACGTCACTACTCGCCGCTCGACCGCTTGTTGCTGCAGGCCGATACCGCCATGCGCACCTTGCTGCCCTTCAGCGGCCAACCCGCCCGCCCCTCGCCGGCCATCGTCCAGCCGGACGCCGAGCTCGATGAGCAGCAGTCCCGCCATATCGCCGGCCTGATGCGCATCAACCACACCGGCGAAGTCTGCGCCCAGGCGCTGTACCAAGGCCAGGCCCTGACCGCCAAGCTGCCCCAGGTGCGCAAGGCCATGGAGCATGCTGCCGAAGAAGAAATCGACCACCTGGCCTGGTGCGAGCAACGTATTCGCCAGCTGAATAGCCACCCCAGCGTGCTCAACCCGGTGTTCTACGGCCTGTCGTTCGGCATCGGCGCCCTCGCCGGGCTGGTCAGCGACAAGGTCAGCCTGGGCTTCGTCGCCGCCACCGAGCATCAGGTGTGCAAGCACCTGGACGAACACCTGGAGCAGATCCCCGAGAACGACGGCAAGTCCCGCGCCATCCTCGAACAGATGCGCGTCGACGAGGAACACCATGCCGAGTCCGCGCTGGAAGCCGGCGGCTACCGCTTCCCGGCGCCCGTGCGCTTTGGCATGAGCCTGCTGGCCAAGGTCATGACCAAGAGCACCTACCGTATCTGAGGTTTCCCCGCATGGACCGCTTCAACGCCAGGGACCTGGCTCGCGCCGTGACTGCCGGCATCCTGCAGCCCGGCCAAGACCAGGCCCTGCTGGCGTTCCTGCGCCAGCAACCGCCCAGCCGTGCCAGCTTCCAGCTGGCCCACGTCGCCTTCTACCTGGGCGCGCTGCTGATCATGGGCGCCATGGGCTGGATGCTCACCGAGGCCTGGATGCGCATCGGCGACGGCGCGCTGCTGGCTTTCGCCTTGCTGTATATCGTCGGTATCACCCTGTTCGCCCTCTCCCTGCAGCGTCGCGCCCAACCCATTGCCGCAGGCGTGCTGGCGGCTGTGGCCGTAAGCATCGTGCCGTTGGCGGTATTCGCCATCGAGCGGTTGGTCGGCTGGTGGCCGCTGAACGACATCAGAGGTGGCTACGACTGGTACTTCACCCATGTACAGGGTGGCTGGGTGGTGATGGAGGTGGCGACGGTACTCGCCGGCCTGCTGATGCTGCGCCTGATTCCCTTCCCGTTCATCGTCATGCCGATTGCCGTGGCGCTGTGGTTCATGTCCATGGACCTCAGCGAATGGTTCCACGGCGAGGTATTCACCTGGGAGCAACGGCGCACGGTATCGCTGTGGTTCGGCCTTGGCCTGCTGCTGGTGTTCCTCGTGGTCGACGGGCGCACCAAGCGCGACTATGCCTTCTGGGGTTATCTCGCCGGGCTGGCGGCATTCTGGGGTGGGTTGACGCTGATGAACAGCGCCAGTGAATGGGGCAAATTCCTCTATTGCCTGATCAACCTGGGACTGATGGGCCTGGCGGTGTTGCTGCGCCGGCCGGTATTCATGGTCTTTGGCGCGATGGGCGTGGCGGTCTACCTCGGGCATCTTTCCCACGAGGTGTTCGCCGATTCGCTGTTGTTCCCGGTGGTACTCAGCTTGATCGGCCTGGGTGTGATCGCCCTGGGCGTGCTCTACCAGAAACGCCGCGAGGCAATGAGCGAGCAGCTTCGAGCAAGATTGCCCGCCGGCCTGTTGCAGTGGCTGCCAGCGCTGCGTCGTTGATCATGCGCTTGGCGATGACCCGATTGCTGCAGAGCCTGGCGCTGGCCCTGGTCGCCTACCTGTTCGTCTGCCTGATGCTCGCCAGCGTCGGGCAAGATCCTTTCAGCCTGGAGCTGCCAACGCTCACCGACCCCGAAAGCAACAGCACCGTCGAACTGTTGCTGGGTACATTACCCGGGCAATTGCTGTTCCTGCTGCTCGGTGGCTTTGTTGTCAGCCGCCGGTTGCTGGTCGGCATGTTCGTACTGGCCGGCATCATCACGGCGTGGCTGCAGTGCGCGCTGTTTGCCGAGCACTTCGGCACCACCTGGAGCAACCTTGAAATCCTCATGTTGCTCGGCGTGAATACGCCGTGGCTGTTGCTCGCTCTGGTCCCCGGGCTGGTGTTGCTGCTGGGCGCCGAACGCCTGCGCCAGCAAAGCGCCTGACGGTCAGGCGCCAGGGGCTTTCAACCGAGCTCGACGATTTCGTAACCGTGGGTGATCTCCACACCGGCACGCTCGAGCATGATCGACGCCGAGCAGTACTTCTCGGCCGACAGTTCCACTGCGCGCTTGACCTGCGCCTCTTTCAGCCCTCGCCCTTTGACCACGAAGTTCATGTGGATCTTGGTGAACACCTTGGGGTCTTCACCGGCACGCTCGGCTTCGAGGAAGGCTTCGCAGCTCTCCACGGCCTGGCGGGATTTCTTGAGGATGCTGACCACGTCGAAGCTGCTGCAGCCACCCAGGCCAAGCAGGAGCATTTCCATCGGGCGCACGCCCAGGTTGCGGCCTCCTGCTTCGGGGGGCCCGTCCATGACCACGACGTGGCCACTCCCCGACTCGCCGAGGAACATCGCTTCACCGGCCCACTGGATGCGTGCCTTCATCAATCCGGACTCCCGATCTCGTAAAAGGGTGTCAGCTTAGACCTTGTGAGGCTGTCGGAAAAGCTCAAGCCGCGGCGCTTTTGTGCCGATTCAAGTTGAAGTGTCTGATAAGCTGGCGCCAAATGACTGGCGCATGCTGCCAGGCAGCCTCTATAAAAAGCCAATGCGTCGCATCGAACAGGATTTCGTGATGGTCTCCTCAGCCCTGCCACCCAAGATCAAGAACATCGACAAGCTGCTGGCCCACTGCCAGCGCCGTCGCTACGCCGCCAAGAGCAACATTATCTGCGCGGGTGACCGGGCCGAGACCTTGTCGTTCATCATCAAGGGCTCGGTGACCATCCTTATCGAGGACGACGACGGCCATGAGATGATCATCGCCTACCTCAACAGCGGCGACTTCTTCGGCGAGCTGGGGCTGTTCGAGCCGGTCGGTCAGGAGCATCAGCGCAGCGCCTGGGTCCGCGCCAAGACCGAGTGCGAAGTGGCCGAGATCGGTTACGACAAGTTCCGCGAGCTGGCGCGCCTGGAGCCGGACATCCTCTACGCCCTGGGCAGCCAGATGGCCCAGCGCCTGCGCAACACCACGCGCAAGGTCGGCGACCTGGCGTTCTTCGACGTTACCGGCCGCGTCGCCCGCTGCCTGCTCGACCTGTGCAAGCAGCCTGATGCCATGACCCACCCCGATGGCATGCAGATCAAGATCACCCGCCAGGAGATCGGCCGTATCGTCGGTTGTTCACGGGAGATGGTCGGCCGCGTGCTAAAGGACCTCGAGGAACGCAGCCTGGTGCAGGTCAAGGGCAAGACCATGGTGGTCTACGGCACCCGTTAGTCTGTTGGCAGCGCCGCGAGCACCTGCGCATAAGCCTGGTTCAGACGCTCGCACCAGGGCGCGGCGGGTGCCACTTCGTGCAGGGCAATATGGCTGTCGGCGCGGCAGCGCTGCGGCAGATCGCAGCATTCATTGAAGCGGTTGACCGCCGCGACCATCGATTCGCGCTCGTTGTCCAGTAACAACGCACCATGCACCAGCACCACCGGCCGTTTGCCGCCCAGGCCCTGACGCCAGCGCTGGGCCGTGCCGACCAGCTTGCGGCCATTGAGGTTGACATTGTAGCGGCCATCACAGAAGGCGCCGTCGATCTCGCCCACCGAGGCCACACCGCCCCATTCGCGCAAGACATCGCACAGCGGCAGGCACAGCCGCTCGTAGGCGTTCTCGATGCGGCCATGGTCACCTTCGCTGCGCGGCGCGACGTAGACCAGTGCCACGTTCACGGTTGCATGGGATTGCGGCACAGGCTCGCCACCGGTTTCGCGCAGCAGCACCGGCCAACCGGCAATGGCCAGTTCGGCGCAGGCAGCCTCGAAGTTATCCAGGCGACTCATGCGACGGGGCATGACCAGGGCATGGTCGGTAGGACGCCAGAACAATACACCGGATTCGCGCTCGCCACGGCAGACGGCGGCCAGCAGGTCCTGCTCGGCATGCAGGCCTTGTTCAACGGTGAGGGCTAGAGGTTGATCGCTCATCGAGCCACCTTGCGTGTTGGATTCACCGGCCTCATCGCGGGGCAAGCCCGCTCCCACGCCAATACGGGACAACGTGGGAGCGGGCTTGCCCCGCGATGAGGCCGGTACAGGTATGAAAAAGCCGGCAAAAACGCCGGCTTTCGGTTCGATCAGTCCAGTTGCTGAACAGTCTTCTTCACTTGCTCGGGGAAGAACAGCCGCTGCAGCTCCAGCCCTGGCTGCTCTGCGCGCATGAACGCCTCGCCGACCAGGAAGGAGTACACCTCGTTGATTTCCATCAGCTCGACATCGGCCCGGTTGAGGATGCCGCTTTCGGTAATCGCCAGACGGTCACGCGGGATGCGCGGCAGCAGATCGAGGGTGGTTTCCAGGCTGACCTCGAAGGTATGCAGGTTGCGATTGTTGACCCCGACCAGCGGTGTATCGAGGGTCTTCAGCGCACGCTCCAGTTCATCGCCGTCATGCACTTCGACCAGCACGTCGAGGCCGACGTCCTTGGCCGTGGCCGCCAGCTCCGCCATTTTCACGTCGTCTAGCGCCGACACGATCAACAGCACGCAGTCGGCACCCAAGGCGCGGGCCTCGACGATCTGATAAGGATCGACCATGAAGTCCTTGCGGATCACCGGCAGCGAAACGGCGGCACGCGCCTGCTGCAGGTAGATGTCAGCGCCCTGGAAGTAGTCCACGTCGGTCAGCACCGACAGGCAGGTTGCGCCACCCCTCTCATAGCTGACGGCAATTTCCGCCGGCGCGAAGTTTTCGCGGATCACGCCCTTGCTCGGCGAAGCCTTCTTGATTTCGGCGATGACCGCCGGCTGCTTGCGCCTGGCCTGCTCGATCAGGGCATTGGCAAAGCCACGCGGGGCATCGGCCGCCTTGGCCAGGCGCTCGAGCTCACCCAGGCTGACCCGCGCGCTGCGCTCGGCCACTTCCTGGAACTTGCGGGCGATGATCCTTTCCAGCACCGTCGGTACACTCATGCTTCGTTCTCCACCTTGAATACCGCGGTAAAGGCGCCCAGCTCCTGGAGTTTTTCCCAGGCCAAGCCGGTGTGCAGGACATCGTGAGCCAGCTCGACACCCTGGGCCAGGGTCATCGCGTGATCAGCGGCATACAGCGCCGCGCCAGCGTTGAGCACGATCATCTCGGCGGCCTTCTGGCCGTTCTCGGTCTTGCGCCGACCCAGGGCATCGCGGATCAGTTCCAGCGAGGCCTGCGGGCCCTCGACCGCCAGGCCATGGAGGCTCTGGCTCTTCATGCCGAGGTCTTCCGGCTCGACCCAATACTCGGTGATCTGGTCGTTCTTCAGTTCAGCGACAAAGGTTGGCGCAGCCAGGCTGAACTCGTCCAGGCCATCCTTGGAGTGCACCACCAGCACATGCTTGCTCCCCATGCGCTGCAGCACTTCGGCCAATGGGCGGCACAGGGCCTGGGTGAACACGCCGACCACCTGGTGCTTCACACCGGCCGGATTCGTAAGCGGGCCGAGCATGTTGAACAAGGTACGCAGCCCCAGTTCGCGACGCGGGCCAGCGGCGTGCTTCATCGCGGTATGGTGGGTCTGGGCGAACATGAAGCCGATACCGAGGCTGTCGATGCAGCGGGCCACCTGCACCGGGGTCAGGTTAAGGTAGATGCCGGCAGCTTCCAGCAGGTCGGCGCTGCCGCTCTTGCCGGAGACGGCGCGGTTGCCATGCTTGGCCACCGTGCAGCCCGCAGCCGCCAGCACGAAGGCCGAGGCGGTGGACACGTTGAAGATGTTGGCGCCGTCGCCACCGGTGCCGACGATGTCGACCACGCCGTCGAGGGTCTTGAGCTCGACCTTGTCGGCCAGCTCACGCATCACCGACACCGCGCCGACGATCTCGTCGATGCTCTCGCTCTTCATGCGCATGCCCATGAGGAAGGCGCCGATCTGCGCCTCGCTGCACTGGCCGGTCATGATCTGGCGCATGACGTCGCGCATTTCCTCGGTGGACAGGTCCAGGTGGCCGACAATGCGGCTCAAAGCGGTCTTGATTTCCATGATCGGTCCTTAACGGCGTCCGCCGGTCTGCTTGAGGAAGTTGGCGAACAGCTCGTGTCCCTGCTCGGTGAGGATGGATTCCGGATGGAACTGTACCCCCTCCACGTTCAGGGTTTTATGACGCAGGCCCATGATCTCGTCGACGGAGCCGTCTTCATGCGCGGTCCAGGCGGTCACTTCCAGGCAGTCGGGCAACGTGTCGCGCTTGACCACCAGCGAGTGGTAGCGGGTCACGGTGAGCGGATTGTTCAGGCCAGCGAACACACCCAGGTCGCGGTGGAACACCGGGCTGGTCTTGCCGTGCATCACCTGGCGGGCACGCACCACGTCACCGCCATAGGCCTGGCCGATGGACTGGTGGCCCAGGCACACGCCGAGGATCGGCAGCTTGCCGGCAAAGTGCAGGATGGCCTCGATGGACACACCGGCCTCGCTCGGCGTGCAGGGGCCCGGGGAGACGACGATGCGTTCGGGGTTCAGGGCTTCGATCTGGGCGATGGTCATTTCGTCATTGCGAATGACCTTGACCTCGGCACCGAGCTCGCCGAGGTACTGCACGACGTTGTAGGTGAAGGAGTCGTAGTTGTCGATCATCAGTAACATCTGGAACGAACCTCTTGAATACTGACTTTTGATTCGAGCCTTCCCTGCTGCCATGGGCGCGGGAAAATTCCGCGGTGAGCGGCGGGTAAAGCGAAAGGAAGGCAAACAAGAGCGGGCCGGGCATGCCGGCAAGAGATAAAGTCAGGCGCGCCAACGCCAACGGGCGACGGCCTTGATAACGCGCATCAAGAGTTTGCTGACGATCAACACGGGGTAGGTCTCGTTCATACGTCAGGGCACAGTAGCCTACCGGGGCGACGGGCGCAATACGCCCGTAACCACGGGGAAACCAATGCGATGGTGGGCGAAGACCGGCGATTTGCTAAGGTCATGCGGCTTGCTTCGATAAAAACAACGAAAAGGATATTCATGCATGCGCAAGACTCCCTTCCTGTACTCCGCCCTCGGCATCCTCGCCCTGGCTTGCAGCCAGGCGATGGCCGGCCCCTCCCCTTATTCATCGCTCATCGTCTTCGGCGACAGCCTCAGTGATGCCGGGCAGTTTCCCGACCTGACCGGCGGCACGCCAGGCATGCGTTTCACCAACCGCGATGCCGATGGCAACTACGCGCCCGTATCGCCGATGATCCTGGGGGGCAGGCTGGGCTTTTCGGGAACTGCCCTGGGGCCCTCTACATCAGTCACCAACCAGCTACAAGGCACGCCCGACGGCAACAACTGGGCCGTCGGCGGCTACACCACCCAGCAGATCCTCGACTCGATCACCGACACTTCGAAAGCCGTCATCCCGCCCGGGCGCCCTGGCGCGGGGGTGGTTCTGCGCGAGCGTGACGGTTACCTGGCCAACGGCCTGCGCGCCGACCCCAATGCCCTGTACTACCTGACCGGTGGCGGCAACGACTTCCTCCAGGGCCTGGTCAACAGCCCCGCTACCGCTGCCGCAGCTGGCGCCCGCCTGGCGGCCAGCGCCCAGGCGCTGCAACAGGGCGGAGCGCGCTACATCATGGTCTGGCTGCTGCCAGACCTGGGACAGACACCGAACTTCAGCGGCACGCCCCAGCAAGGGCCGCTGTCGCAACTGTCCAGCGTGTTCAACCAGTCGCTGGTCAGCCAGCTCGGGCAGATCGACGCCGAGATCATCCCACTCAACATCCCCACTCTGCTGCAGGAGGCCCTCACCAGCCCCGCCCAGTTCGGCCTGGCCGCCGACCAGAACCTGGTCGGCACCTGCTACAGCGGCGACGGCTGCGTGGGCAACCCGGTCTACGGGCTGAACGGCACGACCCCGGACCCGACCCGGCTGCTGTTCAACGACTCGGTGCACCCGACCATCGCCGGCCAGCAGTTGATCGCCGACTATGCCTATTCGATCCTGGCCGCGCCGTGGGAGCTTACCCTGCTCCCGGAAATCGCCCACGCCAGTATCCGCGCCCACCAGGATGAACTGCGCAACCAGTGGCAGACCCCCTGGCAGGCCGTCGGTCAATGGCAGGCCTTCGTCGCCACCGGCGGCCAGGACCTGGACTTCGGCAGCCAGCGCAGCGCCGCCAGTGGTGACGGGCGCGGCTACAACCTGACCCTCGGCGGCAGCTACCGGCTCGACGACGCATGGCGCGTGGGGCTGGCGGCCGGCGTGTACCGGCAAAAGCTCGAGGCGGGCCAGGATGATTCGGATTACAAGCTCGACAGCTACCTGGCCAGCGCCTTCGCCCAGTTCCGCCAGGATCGCTGGTGGGCTGATGCGGCATTGACCGCCGGTCACCTGGATTACCGCGACCTCAAGCGCACCTTCGCCCTGGGTGTGAACGACCGCAGCGAGAAAGGCGACACCGATGGCGAGGCCTGGGCCGTCACCGGCCGGGTGGGCTACAACCTGGCGCCCGAGAGCAGCCACTGGCAACTGGCGCCGTTCATCAGTGCCGACTATGCGCGGGTCAAGGTCGATGGATACGACGAGAAGAGCGGCCGCTCCACGGCGCTCGGTTTCGACGACCAGGAACGTACGTCACGTCGGCTCGGGGCCGGCCTGCTGGGTAGCGTGCAACTGCTGCCGACGACGAAGCTGTTTGCCGAGGTGGCCCGCGAGCATGAGTTCGAGGACGACCAGCAGGACCTGCGCATGCACCTGACCAGCCTGCCGGCAAACGACTTCACCCTGACCGGGTATACGCCACACAGCAACCTGACCCGCGCCAGCCTGGGGCTGACCCATCAACTGGTGCCGGGGGTGAACCTGCGGGGGAACTACAATTGGCGCAAGAGTGATGAGTTGCGCCAGCAGGGCGTGAGCGTGGCGTTGAGCCTGGACTTCTAAGTTGTCGGGGCCGCGTTGCGGCCCCGATCTATTTACTTGGCGCAGGTCTGCTCGGCCAACGCCACTGCCCGGAACATCGCCCGGCGCTTGTTGATGGTCTCTTCCCATTCCAGCGCCGGCACCGAGTCGGCGACAATGCCGCCGCCGGCCTGCACATGCAGTTCGCCGTCCTTGATCACCGCGGTGCGGATGGCGATGGCGGTATCCATGTTGCCGTTCCAGGCAAAATAACCCACCGCGCCACCGTAGACACCGCGCTTGACCGGCTCGAGCTCGTCGATGATTTCCATCGCGCGAATCTTCGGCGCACCCGACAGGGTGCCTGCCGGCAGGATCGCCCGCAGTGCGTCCATGGCGGTCAGGCCCTCACGCAGCTGACCGGTGACGTTGGACACGATATGCATGACGTTCGAGTAACGCTCGATCACCATCTTCTCGGTCAGGCGCACACTGCCGGTGGACGATACACGGCCCACGTCGTTGCGCCCCAGGTCGATCAGCATCAGGTGCTCGGCGATTTCCTTGTCATCCGACAGCAAGTCGTCTTCCAGCGCGCGGTCGGCTTCTTCGGTGGCGCCACGCGGGCGGGTACCGGCGATCGGGCGCACGGTCACCAGGTTGTCTTCGACCCGCACCAGCACTTCCGGCGAGCTGCCCACCACATGGAAGTCGCCGAAATTGAAGAAGTACATGTACGGCGTCGGGTTGAAGCAACGCAGCGCCCGGTAAAGGTCGATGGGCGCGGCCTTGAAGTCGATGGACATGCGCTGGGATGGCACCACCTGCATGCAGTCGCCGGCCAGGATGTACTCCTTGATCCGGCCCACCGCGCTTTCGTAGTCGGCACGGGTGTAGCTGGAGCGGAACTCGGGTTCGGCTGCCTGTGGCCCGCTCAAGTCCAGGCCGCGGCGCGGGGTGATCGGCTGGCGGAGGGTGTCCAGCAAACCTTGCAGGCGGGCCTGGCCCTGCTCGAACGCTTGTTCTTCGGCGGGATCAACCAGCACGATCGCATGCATCTTGCCGGCCAGGTTGTCGAACACCACTACCGCGTCGGAGACCATCAGCAGGATATCCGGCACGCCCAGCGGATCGGGGTTGGGGCTGGCGCCCAGGCGTTTTTCCACATAACGCACGCAGTCGTAGCCGAAGTAACCGACCAAGCCACCATTGAAACGCGGCAAGCCTGGGATGTCAGCGACCTTGTAACGGTCCTTGAACGCCTCGACGAAAGCCAGCGGGTCTTCGACGTCGTGGCTTTCCACCTCGACGCCATCCTGCAGGATGCTCACATGGTAGCCATGCACACGCATGACGGTGCGCGACGGCAGGCCGATCATCGAGTAGCGGCCCCATTTCTCGCCACCTTGCACGGACTCGAGCAGGTAGGAGTTGGGCTGGTCAGCCAGTTTCAGGTAGATCGACAGCGGCGTGTCGAAGTCAGCCAGGGTTTCGCAGGCCAGGGGGATGCGGTTGTAGCCGGCAGCAGCCAGGCGCAGGAATTCTTCGCGGGTCATGTGTAGCCTCGGGGCAAGCAGCAATGGGGTCGGGCAAACGGACGTACCGGCAGGCGCCGGCGGGCGGGAGTCAGGCGCGCCAGCGCCAGCGGGCCAGGGCCTTGATGACTTTCATCCAAAATTTGCCAGTAACCACCACGTCGTTGTCTCTGCTTTGCGGGGCTTGAAGGTCCGCCAACGTTATCCCAGTGTCGGTGACTAAGCAACCGGGCAGCAGCAGGCGCAGGTCGCTGAGCACCAGGCTGGGCGACTCCTCGTCGATGGGGCGGCCATGGTTGTAGCCATAGCTCAGGCCGACGCACTGCACCCCCGCGGCCTTGGCGGCAAGCACATCGCTGCGCGAATCGCCAACGAACAGCGCCTGCTCGGCGCTGACGCCGGCCATTTTCATGACGAACAGCAGTGCTGCCGGATCGGGTTTCTTCTGTGGCAAGGTGTCGCCGCCGATGATCCAGCGGAAGTAGCGCCCGATCTTCATCTGGTCGAGCAAAGGGGCAACGAAACGCTCGGGCTTGTTGGTGATCAGCGCCATTTCCACACCCTGCTTGCGCAACCAGCGCAGGGTGTCGCGCACGCCGGGGTAGACCACGGTGAGTTCATGGTTGTCGGCATAGGCCTCCATGAACAGCGCCAGCGCGCGCTCGGCCAGCGCATCGTCCACCGCGGCGTGATCAATACCGCCGGCCAGGGCCCGGCGCACCAGCACCTGGGCGCCGTTGCCGACCCAGTGGCGCACAGCCTCCAGGCCTGCAGGCGGTCGCCCGAGTTCGAGCAGCGTGCTGTCGACGGCTGCGGCCAGGTCAGGTACCGAATCGATCAGGGTGCCATCCAGATCGAACATCACCAGCCTGGGCAGTGTCCCCGGGAACAGCTGCTCGAAGCCGCTCATGCGCGTGCCAGCGCCATTTCGGCACGCATCTTGTCGATGACTTCCTTGTAATCCGGGGCATTGAAGATCGCCGAGCCGGCGACGAAGGTGTCAGCGCCGGCGGCGGTGATCTCGCGAATGTTGTTGACGTTCACGCCACCGTCGATCTCCAGGCGGATGTCACGACCGCTGGCGTCGATCAGGGCACGGGCTTCGCGCAGCTTGTCGAGGGTGCCGGGGATGAACTTCTGGCCGCCGAAACCTGGGTTGACGCTCATCAGCAGAACCATGTCGATCTTGTCCATCACGTACTTCAGCGCATCCAGGCTGGTAGCCGGGTTGAACACCAGGCCGGCCTTGCAACCGCCGTCCTTGATCAGTTGCAGGGAACGGTCGATGTGCTGCGTGGCTTCCGGGTGGAAGGTGATGTAGGTGGCGCCGGCCTCGATGAAGTCGCCGATGATGCGGTCGACCGGGCTGACCATCAGGTGCACGTCGATGGGTGCGGTCACGCCGTACTTGCGCAGGGCGCTGCAGACCATCGGGCCGATGGTCAGGTTGGGCACGTAGTGGTTGTCCATGACATCGAAGTGGACGATGTCGGCCCCGGCGGCCAGGACCTTGTCGACGTCCTCGCCCAGGCGGGCGAAGTCGGCGGACAGAATGGAGGGGGCAATAGCGTAGGGCTGCATGGCGCACCTGTTGGGCAGAATCACGGTGGCGCGCATTGTAACTCAGGGAAGCGGATCGGGGCTGATTGGTATCAACGCCGGCGCAGCAGATGGTCGAACGGATGGCGTGGGAGCGGCGATGCGGCGACCCCACGTCACCCGCGTCGAAGATTCAACCTGGCTGCTGGGTCCTCAGCTTTTCGCTGCGCCCGCGCAGCCACTCCAGGGTCAGCAGCAGGACCACCGAAAAGGCGATCAACAAGGTCGCCGCCGCGGCGATGGTCGGGCTCAGGTTTTCGCGGATGCCACTGAACATCTGCCGTGGCAGGGTCGCCTGCTCGGGCCCGGCAAGGAACAGGGTCACCACCACCTCATCGAACGACGTGGCAAAGGCGAACAGCGCCCCGGAGATCACCCCGGGGGCGATCAACGGCAAGGTCACCCGACGGAAGGCCAGCAGAGGCGAGGCCCCAAGGCTCGCCGCCGCGCGCACCAGGTTGTAGTTGAACCCCTGCAGCGTGGCCGACACGGTGATGATCACGAACGGCACGCCCAACACCGCATGCACCAGGATCAGCGAGGTGAAGCTGTTACCCATGCCCAACGGCGCAAAGAACAGGTAGCTGGCGACGCCGATGATCACCACCGGCACCACCATCGGCGAGATCACCAGAGCCATCACCAGCGACTTGCCGGGGAAGTCGCCACGGGTCAGGCCGATGGCGGCCAGGGTGCCGAACACCATGGCCAGCAGCGTGGCTGCCGGGGCAACGATGATGCTGTTCCTCAGGGCGCGCATCCATTCGGCGGAAGCGAAGAAGTCCTGGTACCAGTGCAACGAAAAGCCTTGCAGCGGATAGACCAGGAAGCTCCCGCTGTTGAACGAAAGCGGGATGATCACCAGCACCGGCAACACCAGGAACAGCAGGATCAGGCCGCACAGGATGCGCAGGCTGTAGAACCACACCCGCTCCACGGGCGACATGTAAGGGCTCAGCATGACAAGGCTCCTCAGCTCAGGCGCAGGCGGCTGGCGCCGACCAGCCAGCTATAGATCAGGTACAGCAGCACGGTGGCCAGCAGCAGCAATCCGCCCAGGGCGGTGGCCATGCCCCAGTTGATGCTGGTGTTGGTGTAGAAGGCGACGAAGTAGCTGACCATCTGGTCGTTCGGGCTGCCCAGCAGCGCCGGGGTGATGTAGTAGCCGATGGCCAGGATGAACACCAGCAGGCAGCCGGCGCCGACACCGGCGTAGGTCTGCGGGAAGTACACCCGCCAGAAACTGGCGAACGGATGGCAGCCGAGGGAGATCGCCGCGCGCATGTAGCTGGGCGAGATACCTTTCATCACGCTGTACAGCGGCAGGATCATGAACGGCAACAGGATGTGCACCATGGAGATGTACACGCCGGTACGGTTGAACACCAGCTCCAGCGGCTGATCGATGATGCCCATGGCCATCAGCGCACTGTTGATCAGCCCGCCTGACTGCAACAGCACGATCCAGGCCGCCACCCGCACCAGGATGGAGGTCCAGAACGGCAGCAGCACCAGGATCATCAGCAGGTTGCTCTGCCGGGTCGGCAGGTTGGCCAGCAGGTACGCAAGGGGATAGGCGAGCAACAGACAGATCACGGTAATCACCACACCCATCCACAGGGTGCGAGCGAAGATGTCCAGGTAGATGGCCTGGTCGGGGGTGGCCCTGGCCAATTCACCCAGGTCGTCGATACGGTGGTCCAGCGCGGCCAGCAGGTAGAACGGCGTGACACTGCTGGTGTTGCGACGGATCGCCTGCCAGTAGGCAGGATCGCCCCAGCGCTCGTCGAGCGTCTGCAAGGCTTCCTTATAGGAGGCAGGCTCGGCCTTGAACGGCAGCGCCCGCGCAGTCTTGGCCAACAGGCTGCGGTAACCGGCCAGCTCCATGTTCAGGCGCTTGGAAAGGTCACCCAGGGTCTGTTTCTTGCGAGACTCGGCAAGGTCTTGGCTCAGGGCCTTGTAGACCTCCTCGCCCGGCAGGCTCTTGCCGTCCCACTGCGTCACTGCCTCGACGGTGCGCGGCAGGCCGGCGACCACCTCGGGGTTGCCGACGCTTTTGTACAGCAGTGCCGCGATCGGCACCAGGAACACCAGCAGGAGGAACAACGCCAGCGGCGCGATCAACGCCTGGGCCTTCCAGCGGTTGACCCGCTCGGCATGCTTGAGGCGCTGCTTGAGGCTTTTACCCGCGCCTTCGTTGAGGGGCACTGCAATGGCCATGGCGAACTCCGCGATACAGGCTGAAATTGGGGCTGCTGCGCAGCCCATCGCCGGCAAGCCGGCTCCCACAAGTACTGCACAGGTTTTATGGGAGCCGGCTTGCCGGCGATGAAGGCTCCAGATGGTTTACTTCTTCGCCGCCCAGGCGTTGAAGCGTTGCTCCAGTTGTTCGCTGTTGTCGGCCCAGAAGGCCACGTCGATCTGCACCTGGTTGGCGATGTTCTCAGGGGTGGTCGGCATGTCCTTCTTCACCTCGGCCGACAGCAGCTCCACCGCCTTGCTGTTGGCCGGGCCATAGGCGATGTTCTCGGAGTAGGTCTTCTGCTGCTCGGGCTGGACGGTGTAGGCGATGAATTTCTTCGCCTCTTCCACATCCTTGGCACCTTTCGGGATGGCCCAGGCATCGAAGTCGTAGATGCCGCCGTTCCACACCACCTTGAGGTTGCTTTCCTTCTGCACCGCGGCGATACGACCGTTGTAGGCCGAGCTCATGACCACGTCACCCGAGGCCAGGTACTGCGGCGGCTGGGCACCGGCTTCCCACCACTGGATGCTCGGCTTGAGTTCGTCGAGCTTCTTGAAGGCGCGGTCCTGGCCTTCTTTGGTGGCCAGCACCTTGTACACCTCTTTGGGTGCGACGCCGTCAGCCATCAGGGCGAATTCGAGGGTGTACTTGGCGCCCTTGCGCAGGCCACGCTTGCCCGGGAATTTCTTGGTGTCCCAGAAGTCGGCCCAACTGGCAGGCGCGCTCTTGAGTTTGTCGGCGTTGTAGGCCAGCACCGTGGACCAGACGAAGAAGCCCACGCCGCACGGCTGAATGGCGCCGGGCACGAAGTCGCCTTTATTACCGAACAGTGCGGGATCAAGCTCTTCGAACATGCCTTCATCGCAACCTCGGGCCAACTCCGGCGACTCCACCTCGACCAGGTTCCAACTGACGCTCTTGGTGTCGACCATGGCTTTGACCTTGGCCATCTCGCCGTTGTACTCACCGGCGACGATCTTGCCCTTGCCCGCCTTTTCCCATGGTTCGTAGAACGCCTTGGTCTGGGCCGCCTTGTTGGCGCCGCCGAAGGAAATCACGGTCAGGTCGGCCGCCATGGCCTGGCCGGCGGCGAACAGGCCAAGGGCCAGGGCGGTCAGTTTCAACTGCTTGCGCATTATTATTCTCTCCACAGTTCAGGGTTGGTGAAGCAAACCATCAATGGGCGTCGGCAATCGGATCGAGCGCGCGGGCGTGCTCGACCTCCCAGCCCAGCGGTACCACGTCGCCCACCGCCAGGGCCGGGTCGAGCTCGGCGATCGGCTGCTTGACGAAGAAATCGGCCTTGCCACAGACCTCCAGGCGTACCCGCACGTGGTCGCCCAGGTAGATGAACTCGGCGACACGGCCGGAGAAGCGGTTGACGCAGTTCTCGCTGTGGCCGTTCAGGCGTACCCGCTCGGGGCGGATCGACAGAGTCACCGGGTCACCGGCCTGGCCGACATTCACCGCCAGCGCATCGACCCGCTCGCCACGGGCCAGTTGCACCTGGCAACGATTACCGTCACTGGCCAGCAGGGTGCCGTTGATGCGGTTGTTCTCACCGATGAAGTTGGCGACGAAGGTGTTGCAAGGCTCTTCGTAGAGGGTGCGCGGGTCGGCGATCTGCTGGATCTCGCCCTGGTGGAACACCGCCACCCGGTCGGACATGGTCAGCGCTTCGCCCTGGTCGTGGGTCACGTAGACCACGGTCACGCCCAGGCGCTGGTGGATATGCTTGATCTCCATCTGCATGTGTTCACGCAGCTGTTTGTCGAGGGCGCCGAGCGGTTCGTCCATCAGCACCAGCTGTGGCTCGAACACCAGGGCGCGGGCCAGTGCCACGCGCTGCTGCTGGCCACCGGAAAGCTGGCCGGGATAGCGCTTGGCGAAGGCATCGAGCTGGACCATGCCGAGCACGCGCTTGACCCGCTCGCTGACGTCGGTCTTGCTGAGGTTGCGCACGGTCAGCGGGAAAGCCAGGTTCTCGGCCACGGTCATGTGGGGGAACAGTGCGTAATTCTGGAACACCATGCCGATATCGCGCTTGTGCGGCGGCACATTGTTGATCGAGCGCCCGGCCAGCTGGATCTCACCGGCGGTGGGGGTCTCGAAGCCTGCCAGCATCATCAGGCTGGTGGTCTTGCCCGAACCGGAAGGGCCGAGCAGGGTCAGGAACTCGCCCTTGCGGATGTCCAGGTTGAGGTCCTTGACGATCAGCGATTCGCCGTCGTAGCTCTTCTGCACACCTCGGAAGCTGACCAGCGTCTCGTTCGAATTCGCCTCGCTCATGCCCTGCACCTTCTTGTTGGAATGACTGCGTTGGCAAAAGCGTAGAAGACGCGCAAAGCCCCGGAAATCGGGGGCGCTGAGAGAATGCCATCATCCGGCTGGAAGAGTTGTTGTAGGGATCGCCCTACAAGGATGGCGTTTTCAGGTAACTCGAGCTTTGTAGGAGCGGCTTTAGCCGCGAGCACCCGCGAAGCGGGTGTCGGAGACAGCGGCGCTTGCATCGCGGCTAAAGCCGCTCCTACGGTGAGATCGCGTAAAAGCCATTGTCGTAACCAGAACACTCACACCAACTTGTGCTCCATGGCGTATTTCACCAGCTCCGCCAACGAGTTGACCTTGAGCTTCTGCATCAGCCGCGCCTTGTGGGTGCTGATGGTCTTGCTCGACAGCGCCAGCTGCAGGGCGATGTCGTTGACGTTGGCGCCCTGGGCGAGGCGCTCGAACACCGAGAATTCGCGCTCCGACAGCAGCGTGTGCAGCGGCCGGGTTTCGGTCAGGCCCACCTCGAACACCATGCGGTCGGCCAGGGCCGGGTCGATGTAGCGCCCTCCCCCCGCCACCCGGCGGATAGCCGTGAGCAACAGCGCCGGGTCGCTATCCTTGGTCGCATAGCCCGCCGCACCGGCCTTGAGCGCCCGCGCCGCCATCTGCGCCTCGTCATGCATCGACAGCATCAGGATCGCCGGCGGGTTGTTCAGCGCGCGGATCCGCGGGATCGCCTCCAGGCCATTCACCCCAGGCATGGAGATATCCAGCAGCACCACCTCGCAGGGCGTGTGGCGCAGGGTCTCCAGCAACTGCTCGCCATTGCCCGCCTCGCCCGCCACCTGCATGTCCTTGGCCAGGCCGATCAATTGCTTGATGCCTTCCCGGACGATGGTGTGGTCTTCCGCCACCAGCACTCGAATCACGATTGTTTCTCCTGCTTCAAAGGAATCGCCACGCTCAGGCTGGTGCCCTCGCCCGGCTCGCTGTCCAGGTTCATGCTGCCACCGTGCATCAACACCCGCTCACGCACACCCACCAGGCCGAACGAAGTCGGCCGCGCCGCCTCCATGGCAAACCCCACGCCGTCGTCGATCACGGTCATGCGCAACTGCCCGGCCTCGTGAACCAGCTCGATCTGCACCGTGTGCGCCTGGGCATGGCGCATGACGTTGGTCAGCGCCTCTTGCAGGATACGGAACAGGCCGATGGCCTTGGCATCGCTCAAGGGTGGCAGATTGTCCGGTACCTGCACCAGGCAGGGGATCTGCGTGCGCGCCTCGAAACGCCGCGCCTGCCACTCGATGGCCGAGGCAATGCCGGCGTCGAGGATCGGCGGGCGCAGGGCCGTGGCCACGTCGCGTACCAGCTGGAACAACTGGGCGATCAGGCGCTTCATGCTGGCCAGGCGCTCGTTGAGGGCGGGATCCAGCTCGGCGAACGCCAGCTCGCACATCGACACTTCAAGCTTGAGCACCGTGAGCATCTGCCCCAGTTCGTCGTGCACTTCGCGGGCAATCCGCGCCTTCTCCTCTTCGCGCACGCTTTCCAGGTGCGCCGACAACTCGCGCAATTGCTCCTGGGACCCGGCCAACGCCAGCTCGGCCTGCTTGCCTTGGGTAATGTCCCAGACCACGCCGTCCCACACCATGCGCCCATCGGCCAGGCGGCGGGTGGTCGCCTTGATGTCGGCCCAGCGCTGCTCGCCCTGGCGGGTGAGGATACGCCCCTGCCAGGACCAGTCCTGATCGCTGGCCAAGGCCATGTCCTGGACCCGATGGTAATCGGCGCGATCCTCCGGGTGGACCAGGTTGCGCAGCCCCATCTGCGGATGCTGGATCGCCGCCGGGGTGTAGCCGACCAGCGCCTCGCTGCCTTCGCTGATATAGGGAAACTCCGGGTCGCCTTCGGCCGGATCGCGCTCCAGGCGAAACACCAGCCCCGGCACGTTGCCAGCGATCCCCTTGAGCCGCGCCTCGCTTTCGCGCAGCGCGGCCAGGTCGCGCCGGCGCTCGGTGACGTCGGCGAGGAACACCACCAGGTACTCGGCATCGCGAAAACGCAGGAACGACAGCGACAACTCGACCGGGAACAGGCTGCCGTCGGCGCGCCGACACTGGCTTTCGAATTGCTGCTCGCCGCCATCCCCGGTACGGGCACGCTTCCACAGTTCCAGCCAGCGATCCATCTTCAGGTTCGGCTCGATAACGACCAGCGGCAGCTCCAGCAGCGCCCCCTCGGCAAAGCCCAGCATGCGCTCGGCGGCATGGTTGGCGTAGCGCACATGGCTGTCCCAGTTGACCCAGAGGATGCCCACCGTGCTCTGGTCGATGGAAAACTGACTCAGGCGCAAAGCCTCCTCACGCACCTGGCGCTCGACCAGGCTCTCCCGGGCCGCCAGCAACCCGCGCTCCAGGCCGCTCTGCTGACGACGCTGCCAGGCCAGGGTCGCCAAGGCGCACAGCAGCAACAGGCCGAACAGCAAGGCCAGGTTCTGCCAGAACCCGGCGGATTCGGAGAACCGTGGATACCTTGGCTGCAACCAGCGCTGATGCATCTGTTCCAGGGTCTTGGCCGGCAGGGCCTGCAAGGCACGTTCGAGAATATCGGCCAGCACTGGCCAATCGCGCCGTGAGCCGACCCGCAGCAACTGCGGCAGACCGATATCACCCACCACCGCGAGGTCGGCAAACTCGCCTTCGCGCGACAGCCGGCTGAGCTGCGACTCGTCCAGCACGGCGAAGCTGGCCTGCCCAGCCAACACCAACTGCAGGGCCTCGCGCTCGTCGGGTACACCCTGCAGGTTCAGATTGCCGTAGTTGCCGCGCAGGTAATCCGCCAAGGTACCGGGCATCCGTACCGCCACGCGTTCATTGCCGCTCAACTTTTCCAGCTCCACGGCTACCGCGCCGCTGCGCATCCCCACCACCAGCTGCGGCACACGCATGTAAGGGTCACTGAACAGCCACAGCCGCAGGCTGGTCGGCGTTTGCATAAGGCCTGGGGCGAAATCGATCTCGCCCGCCTGCAAGGCATGCTCAAGGGCGGCCTGGTCGGCAAAGCCGCGCCAGGTCAAATCCAGGCCCAACGCCTGGGACAAGGCGCCGACCAGTTCGACGTTGGCCCCGTAGAACTGCTGCAGGCGCCGGTCGAACTGGGCATAGGGCGCCTGCAGTACCAGTCCGACGCGCAAGCCGCGGTGTTCGTCCAACCATTGCTGCTGGGCTGGATCCAGCATCACGGCAGGCGGCGCCTGCGGCTTGGCCAGGGCGATCAAGGGTAGACACAACCAGCCGATAACCCACAGGCAACGCACTCGCTTCATCTCTACGCTCGTCTTGGCAATGACGGCCACCTGGCGTGGCCGTCGCGGGCAAATACCATTAGGCTGCCGGTATGATTCTGGCCTTGGATTGATCGATGTTCACACTTTATCGCACGACGCTGGCAATGTTCTGCCTGGCTTCGGCCCTGCCGTTCGCGGCTCAGGCCGACGACGCCAAGAAACCCGAAGCGCCCGCCGAGGCGGCCGCGTCCGCTCCCGCTCCGCGCCCACCGCTGCTCGAGCGCAGCCAGGACGATGCCATGGCCCTCGAGCGCCAGGTACCCAAGGCCGAACAACAGACCTTGCAGGCCAATGGTGAAAACTTCCTGGCGCTTTGGAAGCCTGCCAACGACAGCGATCCACAAGGCGCGGTGATCATTGTCCCGGGCGCGGGCGAAAGTGCCGACTGGCCCACCACCGTCGGCCCGCTGCGTCGAGGTTTCCCCGATGTCGGCTGGAGCACCCTGAGCCTGAGCATGCCCGACCTGCTGGCCGAGCGCCCACAGGCGCGGGTCGAGGCCAAGCCTGCGGCCGAACCGAAAAAGCAGGAAGGCGAGTCGGCTCCGGCCAAGGACACGCCCGCCGATGCCAACGCCAACGTTGCCCAGGCGACCGCGCCGGAGGCGGACACCGCAGAGAGCACCGATGCGGTCGAAGCCGACGAACACACCAGCGAGGAGGACGCCGAGCGTATCTTTGCCCGCCTCGACGCCGCCGTGGCCTACGCCCAGCAGCAGAAAGCGCGCAGCATCGTCCTACTGGGCAACGGCAGTGGCGCGTATTGGGCCGCGCGGTACCTCAGCGAGAAACAGCCGCCTCAGGTGCAGAAACTGGTGATGGTCGCCGCGCAGACACCCGCGCGGGTTGAACATGACCTGCTGAGCCTGACCCCGACGCTGAAGGTACCCACCGCCGACCTCTACTATGTCACCCGCACAGCGGATCGGCAGTCGGCCCAGCAGCGCCTGCAGGCCAGCAAGCGGCAGAAGGACAGCCAGTACCGCCAGGTGTCGCTGATGGCCATACCTGGCAACAAAGCGGCGGAACAGGAGCAACTGTTGCGCCGGGTGCGCGGCTGGTTGACGCCGAAGGAAGAGTAACAACAGCCGCTCCTGCCCGCCTCGGCAGGAGCGGGCTTGCCAGCCGGTGTACCTACAGCCCCCGCCGCTTGCGGATCATGGCATAGGCCTGATGCAACTCACGGGTAAGCTCGGTCGCCTCGCGCACCTTCGCTTCGCTGGCGCCACTGCCCACCAGCTTGTCCGGATGGTGCCGGCTGAGCAGGCGCCGATAGGCCTGTTTGACCTTGTCGGCCTCGGTGTCCGGCTCTACCCCCAGCAATCTCAGCGCCGCCGCATAGGTCATGACGCCGCCTTCGATCGAAGAACGTCGCGGCTCATAATCTAGCGACAAGGCCTGCACCTGGTTGCGACTGAGCCCCAACTGCTGCCCCCAGCCGAGCAACAGGTCACGCTCCTGGCGCCCGGCCTTGCCGTCGGCCCAGACCATGCGCCAACAGGCACGCAAGGTGCCTTCGGCGCCGTGGGGCTGCATCTTTATGCGGCGCAGGTAGTGCCCCAGGCGCTCCTTGCCCGACTTGCCCCGGTTGAACGCGGCTATCGCACGCATCCGCGCTGGCTCCGCCAGGTCCAGCCGGGTCATTTCCTGCCGCGCCTGCTGGATATGCCCTTCACCTACCCGGCCATCGCTCTTGGCCAGCCGCCCGAGCAGAACGAACAACAACTCTTCGTCACGCAGTGCCGGGCGCCCGCCCAGGCGCTCGCGCACGTCCTCCCAACCCTGCAGCCGCAGGCGCCGATCCATGGCCTGGCCCAGCAACGCCCCCAGCAACGCACCTGGGATGCTGGCCACGGCGAAACCGGCACCGGCACCAATCACTGTGCTCGGCCACCACATATCAGGCACGCTCCCCGATCAGGCGCTCGACATCGGCCAGACGCTCGAGGGTGCCGACATCGATCCAGTGCCCGCCATAGTGCTCGCCGCTCACCCGCCCTTCGGCCATGGCGCTGCGCAACAGGGGAGCCAATTTGAATGCACCGGGCTGGCAACCTGCGAACAGCGCCGGGTCCAGCACCGAGATACCACTGAAAGTCAGCGTTCCCGGGGCGTCATCGCCATCGCTCACCTGCCCGTCCGCCAGGCGGAAGTCGCCACGGCCGTGGTGGCCGGGGTTGTCCACCAGCACCAGATGCGCCAGGCCGTGCAACGGCGCATTCAGGCCGGCGAAGTCGTAGTCGGTCCAGACATCGCCGTTGACCAGGATGAACGGCGCATCACCCAGCAGCGACAGCGCCTTGAAGATCCCACCACCGGTCTCCAGCGGCTCGCCCTCCGGCGAATAGCTGATCACCAGGCCGAAGCGGCTGCCATCGCCCAGGTGATCCTCGATCTGCTGGCCAAGCCACGCATGGTTGATGACCACCTCGCGTATACCGGCACGGGCCAGCGCCTCGAGGTGGTACTCGATCAACGGCTTGCCGGCGGCTCGCACCAGCGGCTTGGGCGTGTGCAGGGTCAGCGGGCGCATGCGCTCGCCCTTGCCTGCCGCCAGGATCATCGCCTTCATGAACGCGCCCCGGCATGCAGTTCGGCAATCAGCTGGCCCAGCTCGGCCAACTCAGGCCGGCGGCTAATCACTTCATCTATATAAGCAAAGAACCGCGGCACGTCGGCCAGGTAGCGTGGCTTGCCGTCGCGGTGGCAGATGCGCGCGAAGATACCGATCACCTTGAGGTGGCGTTGCACCCCCATCAGGTCGCTGGCTCGCTGGAAGGTATCGAAGTCCGCCTGTACCGGAATCCCGGCGGCCTGCGCCTTGTGCCAGTAATCACGCAACCAGCCCTCGACGCGGGCCTGGGGCCAGCTGAGGAAGGCGTCCTTGAACAGGCAGGTGATGTCGTAGGTTACCGGGCCGTAGACCGCGTCCTGGAAATCCAGCACGCCTGGATTGGGCGCGCTGTGCATCAGGTTGCGCGGCATGTAGTCGCGGTGCACCAGCACCTTGGGCTGGCCCAGGGCACTGTCGATCAGCAGCTGGCTGAGCCGCTGCCAGGTGGCCTGCTGCGCGTCGCTGAAGTTCAGGCCAAGCTCGCGGCCCACATACCACTCGGGGAACAGCTCGACCTCACGGCGCAGCAGGGCGACATCGTAGCTGGGCAGTGGCGCATCCATCGGCAAGCGCTGGAACGCCAGCAGCGCATCGATGGCGTCGGCGAACAGGGCATCGGCATTGCCCTGATCAATGATGTCCAGGTATGTCTGGCGACCCAGATCCCCCAGCAGCAGGAAACCGCGCTCCAGGTCCTGGGCGTGGATAACCGGCACGTGCACGCCCGCCGTGGCCAGCAAATGGTCGATGTCGACGAACGGGCGGCAGTTCTCCTGGGGCGGCGGCGCATCCATGATCACGAAGCTGTGCCCGGCGCCCTCCCAGCGGAAGTAGCGGCGGAAACTCGCATCGCTGCTGGCGGCGGTCAGGCTGCCGGCGGGCACTTCGCCCCAGGCATTGGTACGGAAGAGGTTCTCCAGCTGCCCGGCAAGCCAGGCGGTCAGTTGTTGCAGGCGTACATCGTGATCGGGCATTACAAGGGTTCTCCGACGGCCCTAGCCGTCAAGCGGGTCATGCTTTATTATCCAGCATCTTTTTCAGACCATCGAGAGGCGTGCGGCCCCCACACGCGGGCAGATGGCACGCAGGAAGCCCGGACTAATAAGATGGCATTGAAATCCCCCGCGTTTCGTAGAAAGTTTCCGTTGCTCGTGACTGGCGGTTTGCTGGCCCTGCAACCCCTGGCCACGTCGTACGTGGTGGCGGCCGAGCAGTTCGACTGCCAAGTGTCCGCTTCCGGTGGCTGGGACTGCAAGCCCAAGACCGCTGCCAACTTGCCTCCGCGCCCGGTACACCCGGGCGCTGCCGCGGCCAGCACGGGTGCCGAGGCACCCGGCGAAGTCGCCGCGACCGAGGCCGACAAGCCGATGCTGGTCACCGAGGCCAAGGGCCGCGGCCTGAAGTCGCGCAGCGAAGACTACAGCCATCTGGACTGGGTCCCGCGCGAGAAGCTCACTGCCGCGCAGCTGGCCGAGACCGGCCCGTACTGCGGCGGCGCCTACATCGAGCCGACCCGCCCGGGCATGAACGACTCCACGCCCAAGGACGAGTCGCCGACCTACATCAACGCCAAGGTCTCCAAGTACCAGCAGGAGCAGCAGATCGCCACCCTCGCCGGTGACGTGGTCATGCGCCAGGGCAGCATGCAGGCCGAGGCCGACGAAGCCAACCTGTACCAGGCCGAAAACCGCGGCGAGCTCAAAGGCAACGTCAAGATCCGCGACAACGGCTCGCTGGTGGTTGGCGACGAGGCGCAGATCCAGCTCGATACCGGCGAGGCCCGGGTCGACAACGCCGAATACGTGATGCACAAGTCGCACATCCGCGGCAACGCGCTGTACGCCAAACGTGCGGAAAACGCCATCATCCGCCTCAAGGACGGTACCTATACCACCTGTGAGCCGGGCAGCAACGCGTGGCAGCTCAAGGGCAACAACATCACCCTGAACCCGGCAACCGGCTTCGGCACGGGCACCAACGTGACGCTGCGGGTCAAGGATTTCCCGGTGTTCTACACACCGTACATCTACTTCCCGATCGACGATCGTCGCCAGTCCGGCTTCCTGCCGCCGTCGTTCAGCTCCAGCAGCGACACCGGCTTCATGCTGGTCACGCCGTATTACTTCAACCTGGCGCCTAACTACGATGCCACGTTGTACCCGCGCTACATGGCCAAGCGCGGCATGTTGATGGAAGGCGAGTTCCGCTACCTGACCAAGTCCAGCGAAGGGCAGTTTGGTGGTGCGTACCTGAGCGACCAGGACGACGATCGCAAGTTGCAGACGGACTACAAGAAAGAACGCTGGATGATCAACTGGCAGCACAAGGGTGGCCTGGACGAGCGTTTGATGGGTGAGGTGGACTACACCGACATCAGTGATCCGTTCTATTTCCAGGATCTGGAGTCTGACCAAATTGGCGTAGAGCGCCGCGACTTCATCAACCAGCAGGGTGCATTGAACTACCGCGGTGACAACTATACAGCGCGGCTGAACCTGCATGCCTACGAGATGGCCACCATCTCGCAGATCACCCCCTATGACAAGCTGCCGCAGATCACTGTGAACGGCTTGTTGCCGTACCATCCGGCAGGTTTCGATTTTGGTTACGAAACTGAAGCCGTACGCTTCGATCGCGACCTGAAGAACGATCTGGTGTTTGACAAAGACGGCAAACCGGACGACTCGCTCGGTTTCGTTCGGGATGCCAACGGCAATATTCTCGGCGGGCGCCGTATCGATGAAAGTGTTTCCGGCATCGCCCGCGCCAACGGTACGCGCCTGAATGCAGCACCTGCAATCAGCCTGCCGATGGAGGCGAGCTATGGCTACATCAAGCCGAAGCTCAAGTACGTCTACACTCACTACGACCTCGACCTCGACAGCCAGGGCAAGGCCCAGGCCATTGCACAGTCTTCCCTTCCTGGGTATGGCAGTTACAGCAGCAACATCAACCGCGACATTCCGATCTTCAGTGTCGACAGCGGCCTCTACTTTGATCGCAGCACAGAATTGTTCGGCACGCATTACCGCCAGACTCTTGAGCCACGGCTGTTCTACCTCTATGTCCCGTACAAGGACCAGAAGGACACCCCAATCTTCGACTCCGGCGAAACGCTCTTCAATTATTCGTCGCTGTTCCGCGACAACCGCTTCAGCAGCGTTGACCGTATTGGCGACGAGAACAAGCTTTCCCTCGGAATAACCAACCGCTGGATAGAAGACAACGGCTTCCAGCGTCAGCGATTCAGCATTGGTCAGGCCGTCTACTTCAAGAACCGCAAGGTGCAACTGCCCGGCATCGACTACCGCACCCGAGAGGACAGTAAGTCGGATGTCTCGCCGTACGCGCTGGAGTACGAATACGCGTTCAACCGCGACTGGCGCTTCAACTCGGACTTCAACTGGGATCCGGATAGCCGCAGCACTCGGTCGGGTAGTGCGATGTTCCACTACCAGCCAGAGGATAACCCTAACAAGATCGTCAACCTCGGTTATCGCTACAGGAACGACTTGATCACCTACGACTCCCTGACCGGTACCTGGAAAGTGGGCGGTGGTGATTATGGGACCCCAGGGAATCCGAACTACATCAAGGATTACTACAAGATCCAACAGCACGACTTCTCGGTCATCTGGCCGATCGTGCCGCAGTGGAGCGTCATTGCTCGCTGGCAGCATGACTACAACCGCAACCGCACCCTGGAGGCGATGGGCGGCTTCGAGTACGACAACTGCTGCTGGAAGCTTCGCCTGATCAACCGCTACTGGATGGACTACGACGATTACAGCCAGGCAGTACCGCAAAACGAAAAGGGTGACCACGGCATCTTCCTGCAGATCGTGCTCAAAGGGCTCGGCGGTGTAGTCGGCACCAAAGTCGAATCGTTCCTGGACAAAGGCATTCAAGGTTACCGTACCCGTGAAGAGCAAGCTTATTGATCGTCTGCGCCCGCTGATGCTGGGCGCCGCAATGCTGAGTGGCGCGGTGCATGCCGCGGTACAACCCATCGACCGCATCGTGGCCACCGTCGACAACGACGTGGTCATGCAGAGCCAGCTGGACCAGCGCGTTCGCGAAGTGCAGCAGACCATCGCCAAGCGTGGCGGTGGCGTGCCGCCCACCAGTGCGCTGGAACAGCAAGTGCTGGAACGCCTGATCGTCGAAAACCTGCAACTTCAGATCGGCGAGCGCTCTGGCATCCGCATCACCGACGAAGAGCTGAACCAGGCCGTCGGCACCATTGCCCAGCGCAATGGCATGTCGCTGGAGCAGTTCCGCGCCGCCCTGGCCCATGACGGCCTGTCGTACGACGATGCCCGCGAGCAGATCAAACGCGAGATGATCATCAGCCGTGTGCGCCAGCGCCGCGTGGCCGAGCGTATCCAGGTGTCCGAGCAGGAAGTGAAGAACTTCCTCAACTCGGACCTGGGCAAGATGCAGATGTCAGAAGAGTACCGCCTGGCCAACATCCTCATCCCGACCCCGGAAGGTGCCAACTCGGAGGCCATCCAGGCCGCCGCGCGCCAGGTAGGCGATATCTACCAACAGCTCAAGCAAGGCGCGGACTTCGGCCAGATGGCCATCGCTCGCTCGCGCAGTGAAAATGCCCTGGAGGGCGGTGAGATGGGCTGGCGCCAGGCAGGCCAGCTGCCACCAGACTTCGCCAAGATGCTCAGCAGCATGGCGGTTGGCGATATCACCCAGCCGATCCGCATCCCCACCGGCTTCATCATCCTCAAGCTGGAAGAGAAGCGCGGCGGGAGCCAGAGCGTGCTGCGCGACGAAGTGCACGTACGCCACATCCTGATCAAACCGAGCGAAATCCGCAGCGAAGCCGCCACCGAGCAACTGGCCGAGCGCCTGTACGACCGGATCCAGAACGGTGAAAACTTCGCCGAGCTGGCGAAGAGCTTCTCGGAAGACCCGGGCTCGGCGCTCAACGGCGGCGATCTCAACTGGGTAGACCCGAACAGCCTGGTACCTGAGTTCCGCGAACAAATGGCCAACGCCGAGCAAGGCGTGGTGACCAAGCCCTTCAAAACCCAGTACGGCTGGCATGTGCTGGAAGTGCTAGGCCGCCGCGCCACCGACAGCACCGAACAGGCGCGCGAGCAGCAGGCCATGAACGTCCTGCGCAACCGCAAGTACGACGAAGAACTGCAGAACTGGCTGCGCCAGATCCGCGACGAAGCCTACGTTGAAATCAAGCTGCCTGGCGCCGACCAGGTCACCCAGTGAAACCCCTGCGCTTCGCCGTCACCCCCGGCGAGCCAGCCGGCATCGGTCCCGACCTGTGCCTGCTGCTCGCCGCCGAGGTCCAGCCCCACCCCCTGATCGCCATCACCAGCCGTGACCTGCTCGCCGAGCGGGCCACGCAGCTGGGCCTGGACGTCAAGCTGATCACGGTTGAGCCGACCGCCTGGCCGGAGCAACCCGCTCCCGCCGGCAGCCTGTATGTCTGGGATACCGCCCTGGCCCACCCGGTGACAGCCGGGCAGTTGGACAAGGCAAACGCCGCATTCGTCCTGGAAACCCTGACCCGCGCCGGGCAAGGCTGCCTGGACGGGCACTTCGCCGGAATGATCACCGCGCCGGTGCACAAGGGCGTGATCAACGAAAGCGGTATCGCCTTCTCCGGGCATACCGAATTCCTCGCTGACCTCACCCACACCACGCAAGTGGTAATGATGCTGGCCACCCACGGGCTGCGCGTGGCACTGGTGACCACCCACCTGCCCCTGCGGGACATCGCCGAGGCCATCACCGGCGACCGCCTGGAGCGCGTCACCCGCATCCTGCATGCGGACATGCGCGACAAGTTCGGCATTGCCAACCCACGCATCCTGGTCTGTGGGCTCAACCCGCATGCCGGAGAAGGCGGCCACCTGGGCCGCGAAGAAATCGACATCATCGAGCCGGCGCTGCAGCGCCTGCGTGCCGAAGGCATGGACCTGCGCGGCCCGCTGCCGGCCGATACCCTGTTTACCCCCAAATATCTGGAGCACTGCGACGCGGTGCTGGCGATGTACCACGACCAAGGCCTGCCCGTACTCAAGTACAAGGGCTTCGGCGCCGCGGTCAACGTGACGCTGGGCCTGCCGATCATCCGCACATCGGTCGACCACGGCACCGCCCTGGACCTGGCCGGCACCGGCCGGATCGACACCGGCAGCCTGCGCGTCGCCCTGCAAACCGCCTACCAGATGGCCGAGAACCGACCATGACCGAGCAATATCAACACCGGGCGCGCAAGCGCTTCGGCCAGAACTTCCTGCATGACGCCGGAATCATCGACCGTATCCTGCGGGCGATCAACGCCAAGGCCGGCGAACACCTGCTGGAGATCGGCCCGGGCCAGGGTGCCCTGACCGAGGGCCTGCTGGGTAGCGGCGCACAGCTGGATGTGGTCGAGCTGGACAAGGACCTGGTGCCGATCCTGCAACACAAGTTCGCCGGGCGCGACAACTTCCGCCTGCACCAGGGCGATGCCCTGAAGTTCGACTTCAACCAGTTGGGCGTGCCTGAGCGCAGCCTCAAGGTAGTGGGCAACCTCCCCTACAACATCTCCACGCCACTGATCTTCCACCTCCTGGCCCATGCCAACCTGATCCGCGACATGCATTTCATGCTGCAGAAGGAAGTGGTCGAACGCATGGCCGCAGGCCCTGGCGGCGGCGACTGGGGCCGCCTGTCGATCATGGTGCAGTACCACTGCCGCGTGGAGCACCTGTTCAACGTCGGCCCGGGTGCCTTCAACCCGCCACCCAAGGTGGACTCGGCGATCGTGCGCCTGGTGCCCCACGAAGTGCTGCCCTACCCGGCCAAGAACCCCAAGCTGCTGGAGCACGTGGTGCGCGAAGCCTTCAACCAGCGCCGCAAGACCCTGCGCAACACGCTCAAGGGCGTGCTCGACAGCCAGGCCATCGAGGCCGCTGGCGTGGATGGCAGCCTGCGCCCCGAGCAGCTCGACCTGGCCGCCTTCGTGCGCCTGGCCGACAAGCTGGCCGAACAGCAGGCCTGACCGGGCCAGCGCAGGACAAGCCCGTCCCACCGTGGGAATGGGCTTGTTTGCGCTCAGGCATGACTGGCCTCCACCCCCGCCAATGGCCTAGACTGCGTTATTGCGTCAGTTCGCCCAAGGCCCTTGCATGTCCGACCCCCGCTACCAGATCGACGTCAGCGTCGTGACCCGCTACCTCAAAGAACAATCCGACCCCGAAAGCAGCCGTTTCGCCTTCGCCTACACCATCACGGTGCAGAACAATGGCACGGTCAAGGCCAAGCTGATGTCCCGCCACTGGCTGATCACCAACGGTGACGGCGAAGTCGAGGAAGTGCGCGGTGCCGGTGTGATCGGCCAACAGCCGCTGATCGAGCCAGGCCAGAGCCACACCTACAGCAGCGGCGCCGTGATCAGCACCCGTGTCGGCACCATGCAGGGCAGCTATCAGATGTTCGCCGAAGACGGCAAACGCTTCGATGCCCAGATCGCCCCGTTTCGCCTGGCCGTACCCGGGGCGCTGCACTGATGGCCACCTATGCCGTCGGAGACCTGCAAGGCTGCCTGCAACCACTGAAGTGCCTGCTTGATCGTGTGCGCTTTGACCCGGCCGTCGATCGCCTGTGGCTGGTGGGCGACCTGGTCAACCGCGGCCCCGAGTCCCTCGAGACCTTGCGCTATCTCTACTCGATCCGCCATGCGCTGGTCTGCGTGCTGGGCAACCATGACCTGCACCTGCTGGCCGCCTGGCACAACGTCGAGCGCCTGAAGAAAAGCGACACCCTGCGCGAAGTCATCGAAGCCCCGGACGCCGATCAGCTGTTCGACTGGCTCCGCCAGCAGAAACTGCTGCACTACGACGAAGCCCGCGGCATCGCCATGGCCCATGCCGGTATCCCGCCGCAATGGACCCTGGGCAAAGCACTGGAGCTGGCGACGGAGGTCGAGGAAGTGCTGCGCGACGACAGTCGCCTGAAACTGTATCTGGACGGTATGTACGGCAACGAGCCGAACAAGTGGAGCAAGGACCTGGCCGGCGTCGAACGCCTGCGAGTGATCACCAACTACTTCACCCGCATGCGTTTCTGCACCGCCACTGGCAAGCTCGACCTCAAGAGCAAGGAAGGCGCCGACAGCGCGCCCAAAGGCTATAAACCATGGTTCGCTCACCCGGACCGCCGCTCGCGCCATGTGAAGATCATCTTCGGTCACTGGGCCGCCCTCGAAGGCCGGGTCGACGCCCCCGGTGTGATTGCCCTGGATACCGGCTGTGTCTGGGGGGGCGCGATGACCCTGTACAATGTCGACAGCGGCGAATTCCACCGCTGCGACTGCACCCGCGAAGGCACCCCTCGCCCGCCGGCATCACCCAACGATCAGCCATGAAGGAACCGCACCCATGAGCGAATTCAAGCGTATCTCCCCAGAACAAGCCCTCGCCCTGCGTGCCGAAGGTGCGATCGTTGTCGATATCCGCGACCCACAGGCGTTCGCCGCCGGCCATATCGCCGGCGCCACTCATCTGGATAATCACTCGGTAGCCGACTTCATCCGCAGCGCCGACCTGGACGCGCCTACACTGGTAGTCTGCTACCACGGCAATTCCAGCCAGAGTGCCGCCGCCTACCTGGTCGGCCAGGGCTTCTCCAACGTCTACAGCATCGATGGTGGCTTCGAACTGTGGCGTAACACCTACCCGGCGGAAACCGCCCAGGGCAGCGCCGAATAATTTTTTCATTTTTCCTGCAGCCCGCGCTTGGCGCGGGCTAGCGCCCGACCTGACGAACGGTCGTAGGCGTCTTCTCCGCTCCCCGCCCTTGACCTCTCGTATAACCAACTATCCTTAAGCCCAGGCCATCCAAAAAAGGGGAGAGCCGGTACACCGGCGTGCGGGTCATCGGTAGCGTTACAGGGTGTTCTGGGGGGTATACAGCAACCGGCAAAACCGGTTGCATGCCAGCATCGGCTGACTGATCCGGCGTCGTCTCCACGTATCGAGCGAGGTGACGTCATGAGCATTTTTAGCCACTTCCAACAACGTTTCGAGTCCACCCGCCAGGAAGAACTTTCGCTGCAGGAGTACCTCGAGCTGTGCAAAGAGGATCGCAGCGCCTATGCCTCGGCGGCCGAGCGGCTGTTGCTGGCCATCGGTGAACCAGAGCTGATCGACACCTCAAGCAACTCCCGGCTATCGCGGATCTTCTCCAACAAGGTGATCCGCCGCTATCCGGCCTTTGCCGATTTCCATGGCATGGAAGAGTGCATCGACCAGATCGTCTCCTACTTCCGCCACGCCGCCCAGGGCCTGGAAGAGAAGAAGCAGATCCTCTACCTGCTGGGTCCGGTGGGCGGCGGCAAGTCGTCGCTGGCCGAAAAACTCAAGCAGCTGATGGAAAAGGTGCCGTTCTACGCCATCAAGGGCTCGCCGGTCTTCGAATCGCCACTCGGGCTGTTCAACGCCACCGAGGACGGTGCGATCCTGGAGGAAGAATTCGGCATTTCGCGCCGCTATCTCAATACCATCATGTCGCCCTGGGCCACCAAGCGCCTGCAGGAGTTCGGCGGCGACATCAGCAAGTTCCGGGTGGTCAAGCTCTACCCGTCGATCCTCAACCAGATCGCCATCGCCAAGACCGAGCCGGGTGACGAGAACAACCAGGATATCTCGGCCCTGGTGGGCAAGGTGGATATTCGCAAGCTCGAGGAGTTTCCACAGAACGACGCCGATGCCTACAGCTACTCGGGCGCGCTGTGCCGGGCCAACCAGGGCCTGATGGAATTCGTCGAGATGTTCAAGGCGCCGATCAAGGTGCTGCACCCGCTGCTCACCGCTACCCAGGAAGGCAACTACAACAGTACCGAAGGCCTGGGGGCGATCCCCTACACCGGTATCCTGTTGGCCCACTCCAACGAATCGGAATGGCACACCTTCCGCAACAACAAGAACAACGAAGCGTTCATCGACCGTATCTACATCGTCAAGGTGCCGTACTGCCTGCGCGTCAGCGACGAGATCAAGATCTACGACAAGCTGCTGATCAACAGCTCGCTGGCCAAGGCTCATTGCGCCCCCGACACACTGAAGATGCTCGCCCAGTTCACCGTGCTTTCACGTCTCAAGGAGCCGGAGAATTCCAACATCTACTCGAAGATGCGCGTCTACGACGGCGAGAACCTCAAGGACACCGACCCGAAGGCCAAGTCGATCCAGGAGTACCGCGACTCCGCGGGCGTCGACGAGGGCATGAACGGCCTGTCGACCCGCTTCGCCTTCAAGATCCTCTCCAAGGTATTCAACTTCGATCCGCATGAGATTGCCGCCAACCCGGTGCACCTGCTGTACGTGCTGGAACAGCAGATCGAGCAGGAGCAGTTCCCTGCCGAAGTACGCGAGCGCTACCTGCGCTACCTCAAGGAGTACCTGGCGCCGCGCTACATCGAGTTCATCGGCAAGGAAATCCAGACCGCTTACCTGGAGTCCTACAGCGAGTACGGCCAGAACATCTTCGACCGTTACGTGCTGTATGCCGACTTCTGGATCCAGGACCAGGAATACCGCGACCCGGAGACTGGCGAGATCCTCAACCGCATCGCCCTCAACGAGGAGCTGGAGAAGATCGAGAAGCCGGCCGGCATCAGCAATCCGAAGGACTTCCGCAACGAGATCGTCAACTTCGTGCTACGCGCCCGCGCCAACAACAATGGCAAGAACCCCAGCTGGCTCAGCTACGAGAAGCTGCGGGTGGTGATCGAGAAGAAAATGTTCTCCAACACCGAAGACCTGCTGCCGGTCATCAGCTTCAACGCCAAGGCCAGCAAGGAAGACCAGCAGAAGCACAACGATTTCGTCACCCGGATGGTGGAGCGTGGCTACACCGACAAACAGGTACGCCTGCTGTCGGAATGGTACCTGCGGGTCAGGAAATCGCAGTAAAAGCGGCACGCCCCGGGCGCTTGGCGGGGTGCCCCGGCACACCGCTGGCCCGTGGCGGCAGCAACTGCTTTTACTTGCAGCTCGTAGCTTGAAGCTTGCAGCTGTACCCAGCTACCGGAGGGCCCATGAGCTACGTTATCGACCGACGCCTGAACGGCAAGAACAAGAGCACGGTCAACCGCCAGCGCTTCTTGCGGCGTTACCGCGAGCACATCAAGAAAGCCGTCGAAGAGGCCGTAAGCCGCCGCTCCATCATGGACATGGAGCACGGTGAGCAGATCAGTATCCCGGGGCGTGACATCGACGAACCGGTGCTGCACCACGGTCGCGGCGGCAAGCAGACCATCGTTCACCCAGGTAACAAGGAGTTCACCGCCGGCGAGCACATCGCCCGGCCACAAGGTGGCGGCGGTGGCGGTGGGCGCGGCAAGGCCGGCAACTCCGGCGAGGGCATGGACGATTTCGTGTTCCAGATCACCCAGGAAGAATTCCTCGAATTCATGTTCGAAGACCTGGAGCTGCCCAACCTGGTCAAACGCCACCTTACCGGTGCCGATACCTTCAAGACCGTGCGCGCCGGTATTGCCAACGAGGGCAACCCTTCGCGCATCAACATCGTGCGCACCCTGCGCTCGGCCCACGCCCGTCGCATCGCCCTGACCGGCAGCAGCCGCGCGCTGCTGCGCGAGGCGCAAAAGGAGCTGGACCGACTCAAGGTCGAAGAGCCCGACAACTTCACCGACATCCAGGATACCGAGGCCGAGATCGAGCGCCTCAAGGCGCGCATCAATCGCCTGCCCTTCCTCGACACCTTCGACCTCAAGTACAACCTGCTGATCAAGCAGCCCAACCCCAGCTCCAAGGCGGTGATGTTCTGCCTGATGGATGTCTCCGGCTCCATGACACAGGCTACCAAGGACATCGCCAAGCGCTTCTTCATCCTGCTGTACCTGTTCCTCAAGCGTAACTACGACCGCATCGAGGTGGTGTTCATCCGCCATCACACCAGCGCCCGCGAAGTGGACGAGGAAGAATTCTTCTACTCCCGCGAGACCGGCGGCACCATCGTCTCCAGCGCGCTCAAGCTGATGCAGGAAGTCATGGCCGAGCGCTACCCGGCCAGCGACTGGAACATCTATGCCGCCCAGGCCTCGGACGGTGACAACTGGAACGACGATTCGCCGATCTGCCGCGACATCCTCGCCAACCAGATCATGCCGTATGTGCAGTACTACACTTACGTCGAGATCACCCCACGCGAACATCAGGCGCTGTGGTACGAGTACGAGCGCATCGGCGAAGCATTTCCCGACACCTTCGCCCAGCAGCAGTTGGTATCGGCCGGCGATATCTACCCGGTCTTCCGTGAACTCTTCCAGCGCAGGTTAGCCACATGACCGCCAGAGAGCAGAGACGCCAACCCATTTCCACCGGCTCCGAATGGACGTTCGAGCTGATCCAGACCTACGACCGCGAGATCAGTCGCCTGGCCGCCCGCTATGCCCTGGATACCTACCCCAACCAGATCGAAGTCATCACCGCAGAACAGATGATGGACGCCTACGCCTCGGTCGGCATGCCGCTGGGCTATCACCACTGGTCCTACGGCAAACAGTTCCTCAGCACCGAGAAGTCCTACAGTCGGGGCCAGATGGGCCTGGCGTACGAGATCGTGATCAACTCCGATCCGTGCATCGCCTACCTGATGGAAGAAAACACCATGTGCATGCAGGCACTGGTGATCGCCCACGCCTGCTATGGCCACAACAGTTTCTTCAAGGGCAACTACCTGTTCCGCACCTGGACCGACGCCAGCTCGATCATCGACTACCTGGTGTTCGCCAAGCAGTACATTGCCCAGTGCGAGGAGCGTCATGGCATCGACGCCGTCGAGGACCTGATCGACTCCTGCCATGCGCTGATGAACTACGGCGTGGATCGCTACAAACGCCCCTACCCCATCTCCGCCGAAGAGGAACGGCGTCGGCAGAAGGAGCGAGAAGAGCACCTGCAACGGCAGATCAACGACCTCTGGCGGACCATTCCCAAGGGCGCCGAGAAGGGTGGCGACAGGGACGATGCGCGCTTCCCCGCCGAGCCACAGGAGAACATTCTCTACTTCATCGAGAAGCACGCCCCACTGCTCGAACCCTGGCAGCGCGAGGTGGTGCGCATCGTGCGCAAGATCGCCCAGTACTTCTATCCACAACGCCAGACCCAGGTGATGAACGAAGGTTGGGCGACCTTCTGGCACTATACGCTGATGAACGACCTCTACGATGAGGGCCTGATCACTGAAGGCTTCATGATGGAGTTCCTCCAGTCGCATACCAGCGTGGTGTTCCAGCCAGGCTTCGACAGCCCCTACTACAGCGGCATCAACCCGTATGCGCTGGGCTTTGCGATGTACACCGACATTCGTCGCATGTGCGAGCACCCCACCGAGGAAGATCGCCGCTGGTTCCCGGACATCGCCGGCAGTGACTGGCTTTCGACCATCAAGTTCGCCATGAGCAGCTTCAAGGACGAAAGCTTCATCCTGCAGTATCTGTCGCCCAAGGTGATGCGCGACCTCAAGCTGTTCAGCATCCTCGACGACGACCAGCGTGACGACCTGCTGGTCCCGGCGATCCATGACGAAGCCGGCTACCGCACCATCCGCGAGCAACTGGCCGCCCAGTACAACCTGGGCAACCGTGAACCCAACGTGCAGATCTGGAGCATCGATCGCCGCGGCGACCGCTCGCTCACCCTGCGCCACCAGCAGCACAACCGCAAACCCCTGGGTGATTCCACCGAAGAGGTGCTCAAGCATCTGCACCGCCTGTGGGGCTTCGATATCCACCTGGAGACCGTTCAGGGCGACCAGGTGATGAAGACCCACCACATGCCGCCACGCGGCGAGCACAGCGAGGCCGGCGACTACGGGCGCATGGACCTGGCCGTGGTGCACCACCTCTAGCGGCAGCCCACCTCCATTGCTGCCGACAAGGTATCCTGTCGCCAGTAATGGAGGTTCCACATGCAGATCTACAAGGTTGGCGGCGCCGTACGCGACCGCCTGCTCGGCCGTCCGGTCAGCGACATCGACTGGCTGGTGGTCGGCGCCACGGTCGAACAGATGCAGGCCGAGGGCTTTCGCCCGGTCGGTGCCGATTTTCCGGTATTCCTTCACCCCAGGACGGGCGAGGAATATGCCCTGGCCCGCACCGAACGCAAGAGCGGGCGCGGGTATGGCGGTTTCACCTTCCACGCGAGCCCCGAAGTCACCCTCGAGGAGGATCTGGTTCGTCGCGACCTGACCATCAATGCCATGGCCGAGGACGAGCACGGCAACCTGCACGATCCCTACCATGGCAAGGCAGATCTCGAGCAGCGCCTCCTGCGCCATGTTTCCCCGGCATTCGCCGAAGATCCCCTGAGAGTGCTGCGCGTTGCCCGCTTTGCCGCGCGCTATGCGCCGCTGGGCTTTCGTGTCGCCGATGAGACGTTGCAGCTGATGCGCCAGATCGCCGAATCGGGCGAACTGCAGGCGTTGACCGCCGAGCGCAGCTGGAAGGAGATCGAGCGTGCATTGATGGAAAGCGAACCGCAGGTGTTCATTGAGGTGCTGCGCAGCTGCGGCGGGTTGGTCGAGCTGATGCCCGAGCTTGAGGGCGCCAGTACACTGGCAGCGCTGCACCAGGCGGCAAGGCACCAGCAGCCGCTGGCGGTGCGCTGGGCGTGCCTGCTACGCGGACTGCCGCCTGCCGCGCTCAAGGCGCTGAACCAACGCTTCAAGGCGCCGCGTGAATGCCAGGAACTGGCGATGCTGGTGGGGGAGTTTGCCGAGCGGGCTGACCAGGCTTTGCAGCTGGAGCCTGCAAGCCTGCTGGAGATGCTGCAGAAGTTCGACGTGTACCGACGGCCGCAGCGCTTCGAGGACTTCATCGCCGCCTGCGAGATGGCAGCGTTGGGTTCAGGTTATCCACAAGGCGAGTACTTGCGCGGGGCCGCTGAAGCGGCGCGTGCCGTGGATGTGAAGCCGTTGCTGGACGCCGGGCTTGCCGGCCAGGGCCTGGGCGAAGCGCTTAAAGGTGAGCGGCTGAAGGCGCTCGAAGCCTATAAGGCCGCTTGATCTGCCCGGCCTCTTCGCAGGCAGATCCGCGAAGAGGCCGGCGCTGGCTTAAGCGGGGGTCAACTGCAACCCGCGCCATTCGAACGGTACCGGCGCCAGTACCTGCTCGATGCGCGCTTCGCGCCACAACTGCCCCATGGACTTGCCCTCGCCCGGGTGCACCAGCTCCGCAGCCAGCAGCGACAGCGGCCAAAGCACGAAGGCGTTCTTCAGGATCTCCGCGCGCGGCAGCACCAGGCCATCGAAGGTCCCGCACAGGTCATCAAACATCAGTACGTCGATATCCAGCGGCAGCCCCTTGCGGTCCGGCGCGTAGCGGCCATTGTCGGCCTCGATGAACTTGAGCCGGCGATCGAGCTCCAGCAGCGGCAGTTCGGTGCGCCCACGCACCACCAGGTTGTAGAACGGGCCACTCTTGATCCCCACGGCCTGGCTCTCGAACACCGCGGAACACTGCATGTCTTCGAGGATGCCGGCGAGGGCATCGAGCCCGGCGCACAAGTGCCGCTCACGCTCGATGTTGCTGCCCAGCCCAAGGTATACCGTGCTCAGAGACATCCGCGCTCGATCTCCACGCCAACACCACCACGGGCCGCCGGTACCGCGCCCGGCTTGGTGAGTTTCAGGCGCACCCAGGGAATGTTGAATTCCGCCATCAACACCGCGACCAAGCGCTCGGCGAAGGTCTCGACCAGCTCGAAACGGGCCTGTTCGGCGAACGCCTGGATACGTGCCGAGACACTGGCATAGTCCAGTGCCAGCGACAGGTCGTCACCAGCCGCCGCCGGGCGGTTGTCCCAGGCGAAGCTCAGGTCCAGGCGCAGGCACTGGCGAATATCCCGCTCCCAGTCATAGGCGCCGATCACGGTATCGACTTCCAGGCCTTCGATGAACACTCTGTCCAAGCACTTCTCTCCACAGCACGACAAGGGCGACGGGCGCCGTTAGAATCAGGGCGTCCTCGCCCGGAATAGTTAGCATGTTTTGGTCACTGGCGCTGCTTGCCTACCTGCTCGGCTCTCTGTCCTTCGCCATTGTCCTGAGCCACCTCAGTGGCAGCCCCGACCCGCGCTCCAGCGGTTCCGGCAATGCCGGCGCCACCAACATGCTACGCCTGGCGGGCCGCAAACTGGCGATCCTGACGCTGCTCGGCGACCTGTGCAAGGGCATGCTGCCCGTGCTGCTGGCTCGCCTGGCCGGGCTCGACCAGCAAGAGCAGGCCTGGGTAGGCATCTGTGCGGTGCTCGGCCACCTGTTCCCGGTGTACTTCCGCTTCAAGGGCGGCAAGGGCGTGGCCACCGCCGCCGGCATGCTCATGGCGCTGTACTTTCCAGCCGCCCTGTTGGCCATCGGCGCCTGGCTGCTGACCTTCTACCTGACCCGCACCAGCTCGCTCGCGGCGTTGATCGCCACACCGCTGACGCTGCCCTTGCTGGCCTGGCGCGAGCCTGAAGCGCTGCTGCCGATGACCGTGCTGACGGTGCTGATCGTGTGGCGCCACCGCCGCAACCTGCGTGACCTGTTCGCCGGGCGCGAACGCCACTTCTGATGCGCTCGCACAAGCCCAGCTCCCCTCATACTGCTGGCAACTGCTCCATCGGCCAGCGCGCCTGCACGCTGATCGCCAGGTCCTGTTGCTGCCCGGCCAACAGACGCTGGCAACCGGCATAGGCAATCATCGCACCGTTGTCGGTGCAGAAGCGTGGGCGGGCGTAGTAGACATTGCCCTTGATGCTGGCCAGCATCTCCTCCAACGAAACGCGCAAGGCCTTGTTGGCGCTCACGCCGCCGGCGATGACCAGGCGCTTGAGGCCGGTCTGCTTGAGGGCGCGCTTGCACTTGATGGTCAGAGTCTCCACCACCGCCTGCTGGAACGCCAGCGACACGTCGCAACGGGTTTGCTCGTTGTCGTCCCCGGCATCGCGGCATTGCTGCCAGGTATTCAGGGCAAAGGTCTTGAGGCCGCTGAAGCTGAACTGCAGGCCGGGGCGGTCGCACATCGGCCGCGGGAACACGAAGCGCCCAGGCGTGCCTTGTTCGGCCAGGCGGGCGATCTCGGGGCCACCCGGATAATTGAGGCCGATCAGCTTGGCGGTCTTGTCGAACGCCTCGCCAGCCGCGTCGTCCAGGCTCTCGCCCAGCAGTTCGTACTGGCCGATACCATCGACCCGAACCAGCTGGGTATGGCCACCTGAAACCAACAAAGCGACGAACGGAAACTGCGGCGGCTGCTCTTCGAGCATCGGCGCCAGCAGATGGCCCTCCATATGGTGCACGCCAATCGCCGGAATATCCCAGGCGAACGCCAGTGCCTGGGCGCAAGAGGCGCCCACCAACAGCGCGCCGACCAGGCCCGGGCCTGCGGTGTAGGCGATGGCGTCGATCTCGGTAGCGACGCAGTCGGCCTCCTGCAGCACCTGGCGAATCAGGGGCAGCATGCGTTTGACGTGATCGCGCGAGGCGAGCTCGGGCACCACGCCGCCATAGACGCGGTGCAGGTCGATCTGGCTGAACAGCGCGTCGGCCAGCAGGCCGCGTTCACTGTCGTATAATGCGACGCCAGTTTCGTCGCAGGATGTTTCCAATCCCAGTACTAGCATGGGTCCGTGCCTTGTGGAGGCTGAATTCGAAGGCGCGCATGATAGTCCCCGTGCCCGATGCCGACCAGCGGTTTTCGATCAGAGGCTTTGCATTCCGGCCAGCTAAGGGTTAACATCCGCAACCCTTGAAAACCGACGTTCTCCAGCACACCTTATGTTTTGCCAGGAGCACGTCTACCCCGGTAATGAATTAAGGTAGCCCTGGATGCCAGCCGTCAAAGTTAAAGAGAACGAACCCTTCGACGTAGCTCTGCGTCGTTTCAAGCGCTCCTGCGAAAAAGCCGGTGTACTGGCTGAAGTTCGTAGCCGCGAGTTTTACGAGAAGCCGACCGCCGAGCGTAAGCGCAAAGCCGCTGCCGCTGTTAAGCGTCACGCGAAGAAAGTTCAGCGCGAACAGCGCCGCGCCGTTCGTCTGTACTAAGTACAGCCGTTCTACGCAAAGCTTCTGCCATGCCCGGCCTCGTGCCGGGCTTATGGTAGCGGTTGCTTGAAACCCTTGGCCATGCGCCTGGGGCGCCCCGGCAAAAGCCATGGGCAACCTGCCTCAACGCGTCAGAACTGGTCTTTGGCCAGGCGTGCACGTCTTTTCTGACGAGCCCTCACCGGCTACCGACGAGCACACACCTCTTCCTGCGACACCCCACGCCAAACCCGCGCACAAGCGTTTAGACTTGCCAGTTGCCAGATGACGAGGCTGCCATGGCCGGGCTGATTCCCCAGAGCTTTATCGATGACCTTCTCAACCGCACCGACATCGTCGATGTGGTGAGCTCGCGCATCCAGCTGAAAAAGACCGGCAAGAATCTTTCCGCCTGCTGCCCGTTCCACAAGGAAAAGAGCCCCTCCTTCACCGTCAGCCCCGACAAGCAGTTCTACTATTGCTTCGGTTGCGGCGCTGGGGGTAATGCCCTCGGCTTTGTCATGGACCACGACAACCTGGACTTCCCCCAGGCAGTCGAGGAGCTGGCCCGCGCGGCGGGCATGGAAGTCCCTCGCGAAGAAGGCCGCCGCGGGCAGAAGCCACGCCAGCCGACCGACTCGCCGCTGTACCCCTTGCTGGAGGCGGCCAGCGAGTTCTATCGCCAGGCCCTGCGCAACCACGCCACCCGCAAGGCGGCAGTGGAGTATCTCAAGGGGCGCGGCCTGTCCGGCGAGATCGCCCGCGACTTTGGCCTGGGCTTCGCGCCGCCGGGCTGGGACAACCTGCTCAAGCACCTGGGGGCCGACTCGCTGCAACAGAAAGTGATGATCGACGCCGGCCTGCTGATCGAGAACGCCGAAAGCGGCAAGCGCTATGACCGCTTCCGCGACCGGGTGATGTTCCCGATCCGCGACAGCCGCGGCCGGGTCATCGCCTTCGGCGGCCGGGTACTGGGCGACGACAAGCCCAAGTACCTGAACTCCCCGGAAACCCCGGTGTTCCACAAGGGCCAGGAGCTGTACGGGCTGTACGAGGCACGCAAGCACAACCGCAACCTTGACGAGATCATCGTCGTCGAAGGCTACATGGACGTGATCGCCCTCGCCCAACAAGGCTTGCGCAACGCGGTGGCCACCCTTGGCACATCCACCAGCGAGGAACACCTCAAGCGCCTGTTCCGCGTGGTACCCAGCGTGCTGTTCTGCTTCGACGGCGACCAGGCCGGCCGCAAGGCCGCCTGGCGCGCCCTGGAGGCAACCTTGTCGAGCCTGCAGGACGGTCGCCGTGCACGCTTCCTGTTCCTGCCCGAAGGCGAAGACCCGGACAGCCTGGTGCGCGCCGAAGGCACCGACGCCTTCCAGGCCCGCATCAACCAGCACGCCCAGCCATTGGCCGACTATTTCTTCGAGCAGTTGAGCAACGAGGCCGACCCGCGCTCGCTGGAAGGCAAGGCGCACATGGTGACGCTGGCCGCACCGCTGATCGAAAAGGTCCCGGGCGCCAACCTGCGCCAACTGATGCGCAACCGCCTGAAAGATATCACCGGCCTCGACCCGCAGCAGATGGAGCAGCTGGCCCAGAGCGCGCCAGCACCCAGCGCGCCGGATTACGACCCCGGCTACGACTACGACGCCATGGCAAGCTACGTGCCTGACCATGGCGATATGCACTACCAGCCCGACTATGCCGCACCACATCAGGAGCAACGCCCCTGGACGCCGAACAAAGGTGGCGGCAAGAAACAGTGGGACGGCAAACCCTGGGACAAGAAAGGTGGCAAGCCGTGGCAGCGCGATGGCCAGCGCGGCGAGGCGCCACCACGGGTACCCGCGCCAGTGGAGCCACCGACGCTCTCGGCCCTGCGCACCTTGCTGCATCACCCGCTGCTGGCCGGCAAGGTCGAGGACGCCAGCCACTTCGCCGACGAAGAGCAACTCTACAGCCAGCTGCTGGTGGCCCTGATCGAGGCCGCACAGAAGAATCCTAAGCTAAGCTCAATGCAGCTGATTGCGCGCTGGCACGGGACCGAACAGGGTCGCCTGCTACGCGCCCTGGCGGAAAAGGAATGGTTGATCGATGCCGACAACCTTGAACAACAGTTTTTCGACACTATAACTAGCTTGTCCGCTCGCCAGCGCGAGCGCAGCCTGGAACATCTGCTCAGGAAAGCGCGTCTAAGTGAGTTGAGCGCAGAGGAAAAATCTCAGCTGCTCGTCCTGTTAAGCAGGAATGTTCCCGCACAAACCCCGACCTCATCTGGCGCGTGAGGTCCATGCTCGGGTATAATCCTCGGCTTGTTTTTTGCCCGCCAAGACCTTCAGTGGATAGGGTGTTATGTCCGGAAAAGCGCAACAGCAATCTCGTATCAAAGAGTTGATCACCCGCGGTCGTGAGCAGGGCTACCTGACTTACGCGGAGGTCAACGACCACCTGCCAGAGGATATTTCAGATCCGGAGCAGGTGGAAGACATCATCCGCATGATCAACGACATGGGGATCAACGTATTCGAGAGTGCTCCGGATGCGGATGCCCTGTTGTTGGCGGAAGCCGACACTGACGAGGCCGCAGCCGAAGAGGCCGCCGCCGCATTGGCGGCTGTCGAGACCGATATCGGCCGCACGACCGACCCGGTGCGCATGTACATGCGCGAAATGGGTACCGTCGAGCTGCTGACCCGCGAAGGCGAGATCGAAATCGCCAAGCGTATCGAGGAAGGCATCCGTGAAGTCATGGGCGCCATCGCTCACTTCCCGGGTACTGTCGACTACATCCTCGGCGAATACGACCGTGTCACCTCCGAAGGTGGCCGTCTGTCCGACGTTCTCAGCGGTTACATCGACCCTGACGACAACATCGCCGCACCGACCGAAGAAGTACCGATCCCGGGTGCCAAGGCCGCTGCCGCGAAGGAAGAAAGCGACGACGACGAAGAAGAAAACGCCGACGGCGACGACGAGGAGGAGGCCGAAAGCGGTCCGGATCCGGTTGTTGCCGCCCAGCGTTTCGGTGCGGTCAAGGATCAGCTGGTCGATACCCTCAAAGTGCTGAAGAAGCACGGTCGAGGCCATAAAGACAGCATCGGCGCCATGCAGGCGCTGGCCGACCTGTTCATGCCGATCAAGCTGGTACCGAAACAGTTCGACGTTCTGGTCGAACGCGTACGCGGTGCCCTGGATCGCCTGCGCCAGCAAGAACGCGCCATCATGCAACTGTGCGTGCGTGACGCGCGCATGCCGCGTGCGGACTTCCTGCGCCTGTTCCCGAGCAACGAGACCGACCAGACCTGGTCCGGTGACCTGGCCAAGCGCAACACCAAATGGGCCGCCGCCCTGGGTGAGAAAAACGCCGCCATCGTCGCCTGCCAGCAGAAACTGATCGACCTCGAGACCGAGACCGGCCTGACCGTCGCCGAGATCAAGGACGTCAACCGCCGCATGTCCATCGGCGAGGCCAAGGCTCGTCGCGCCAAGAAGGAAATGGTCGAGGCGAACCTGCGTCTGGTGATTTCGATCGCCAAGAAGTACACCAACCGCGGCCTGCAATTCCTCGACCTGATCCAGGAAGGCAACATCGGCCTGATGAAGGCGGTGGACAAGTTCGAATACCGTCGCGGCTACAAGTTCTCGACCTACGCCACCTGGTGGATCCGCCAGGCGATCACCCGCTCGATCGCCGACCAGGCGCGCACCATCCGTATCCCGGTGCACATGATCGAAACGATCAACAAGCTCAACCGTATTTCCCGCCAGATGCTGCAGGAAATGGGCCGCGAACCGACCCCGGAAGAGCTGGGCGAACGCATGGAAATGCCTGAGGACAAGATCCGCAAGGTACTGAAGATCGCCAAAGAGCCGATCTCCATGGAAACCCCGATCGGTGACGACGAAGATTCGCACCTGGGCGACTTCATCGAGGACTCCACCATGCAGTCCCCGATCGACGTGGCCACGGTCGAAAGCCTCAAGGAAGCAACCCGTGACGTGCTCTCGGGCCTGACCGCACGCGAAGCCAAGGTGCTGCGCATGCGTTTCGGCATCGACATGAACACCGACCACACCCTCGAAGAAGTCGGCAAGCAGTTCGATGTGACCCGCGAGCGGATCCGTCAGATCGAAGCCAAGGCGCTGCGCAAGCTGCGCCACCCGACGCGAAGCGAGCATCTGCGCTCCTTCCTCGACGAGTAAAGACGAACCCCGGCCCAGGCCGGGGTTTTTCTTATGTGACGGAAGGTCGTTACCACTGTCTACCCAGCGGGCGGAATGCCCGTCTACACTCGAATCAGACCCCCTGTTCGAGAGGCCGCTATGCCCATGATGCCGGCCTTCCTGTTGCTGCTCCTGCTCACCTGGAACACAACGGCCGGCGCCCTGACCCTGACCGACGAGGAACAAGCCTGGCTCAGCGCCCACCCGCAGCTGCGCCTGGGCGTCGATGCTTCATGGCCGCCGTTCGAATTCCGCGACCAGGAAGGTCGCTACCAGGGATTGGCCGCCGATTACATCGCCCTGATCCAGGAACGCCTGGGGATCACCCTCAAGCCGATCGAGCCCAGCAGCTGGACCGAAGTCCTGGCACAGGCACGCAGCAACCGGCTCGATCTGCTGCCCGGTATCATGTCCACACCGGAGCGGCAGGGCTACCTGGCCTTCACCCGCCCTTACCTGGACTTCCCGATCGTCATCCTCGCCCACTCCGGCGGTGCGCAACCGCGCAACCTCAAGGACCTTTACGGCCTGAAGATCGCCGTGGTGGAGAACTACGCCCCCCATGAGCTGCTGCGCACCCACCACCCGGACCTCAACCTGGTGGCCATGCCCAATGTCAGTTCCACCTTGCAGGCCTTGGCTACCGACGAGGTGGACGCCGTGGTCGGCGACCTCGCTTCGAGCATCTGGAGCCTGCGCCAGCTCAAGCTCGACGGCTTGTATGTAAGCGGTGAAACGCCGTACCGCTACCAGTTGGCCATGGCCGTGCCGCGGGAACAGAAGATGCTCGTCGGCATCCTCGACAAGGTCATGGCCGACATGAGCAGCAGCGAAGTCAGCCACATTCAGCAGCGCTGGGTGGGCAACGTCGTCGACCAGCGGACTTTCTGGCACGACGTGCTGCTCTACGGTCTGCCGGCCGTGTTGGTGCTGATGGCCATCCTGGCTGTGGTGATCCGCATCAACCGCCGGCTGAGTTCGGAGATTTCCCGGCGCATCGCCCTGGAACAGGAACTGCGCAGCAGCGAGTATCATTACCGCGGCCTGGTCGAGAGCCTGTCAGCAGTGGCCTGGGAGGCCGATGCCAACGACTTCAGCTACAGCTATGTGTCGCCGCACGCCGAGGACCTGCTCGGCTACCCGACAGGAGAATGGCTCAAACCGGGCTTCTGGCGCAGCATCCTGCACCCGGAAGATGCCCTGTGGGCGCAGGCCTACTGCGACAGCGAAACAGCCGCCGGGCGCGACCACAGCCTCGACTACCGGGTGATCCGCGCCGACGGCCATACCCTATGGGTGCGCAACATCGTCAGCATGATCGAACATGGCCACAAGTCGCTGATGCGCGGATTGATGATCGACATCAGCGAAACCAAGCACACCGAAGATGCCCTGCGCCTGTCGGAGCAGAAGTTCGCCTCGGTGTTCCAGCAGTGCCCGGACATCCTGATCATCGCCCGGCACAGCGACGGCTGCCTGCTGGAGGTAAACGAAGCCTTCGAGGAACTGATCGGCCTGAGCCCGGCGCAAGTGATCGGCCGCACCGCCACCGAGCTCGGCCTGTGGGGCGTGGCCGGTACCGGCCCGGCCCTGCTCGAGCGCCTGCATCGCGGCGGCATCCGCAACCTGGAGATGACCTTTCGCCGCAACAACGGCGAGTTGTTCACCGGTCTGACCTCGGCCGAGACTTTCGACCTCGACGGCATGCCGGCACTGGTTGTGGCGATCCGCGATATCAGCCAGCTGAAGGAAACCCAGCAACAACTGCAGACCTCCGAGGAGAAGTTCGCCAAGGCCTTCCACGCCTCACCCGATGGCCTGTTGCTGTCACGCCAGAGCGACGGCCTGCTGCTGGAGGTCAACGAAGGCTTCTGCCGCCTCACCGGCTACGACATCAGCCCAACGGTCGACCAGACCTCGCTGGACCTGGGTATCTGGGTCGACCTCAACGAGCGCCAACGCCTGGTCGATCAACTGCAGCGTGACGGTTTCGTGCGCGATTTCAGCTGCCATATCCGCCGCAGCGACGGACAGATCCGCCTCTGTGAACTGTCCGCCCGGCCACTGCCGATCGGCGGCGTCGACTGTATGCTGACCATCGCCCGCGATATCACCGAACGCCACCTGATGCAGGAGAAGCTGCAACTGGCCGCCACGGTGTTCGAGAACACCGCCGAGGGCGTGCTGATAACCGACACCGACCAGCGCATCAGCGCGGTCAACCGCGCGTTCAGCGAAATCACTGGCTACAGCGAGATCGAAGCCCTCGGCCAGACTCCGCGACTGCTCGCCTCCGGCCAGCACGACAGCGCCTTCTACGTCGCCATGTGGCACCAGTTGACCGCGGAAGGCCACTGGCAGGGCGAGATCTACAACAAACGCAAGAACGGCGAACTCTACCCCGGCTGGCTGACCATCAGCGCCGTGCGCAACCACGAACGCGAGATCACCCACTTCGTCGCCGTTTTCGCCGACATTTCCAGTATCAAGCACGCCCAGGCCAAGCTCGACTACCAAGCCCACCACGACCCGTTGACCGGCCTGCCCAATCGCGCCCTGTTCGAAAGCCGCCTGCAGGCCGCGCTCAGCTGCGCCCAGGTATCCAACCGCCAGGGCGCGGTGCTGTTCCTCGACCTCGACCGCTTCAAGCACATCAACGACAGCCTCGGCCACCCGGTGGGCGACCTGTTGCTCAAGGGCATCGCCCAGCGCCTCAAGGAGCAGGTGCGTGATGTCGACACCGTGGCCCGCCTGGGCGGCGACGAGTTCATCATCCTTTTGCCCGGATTGCACAAGCCCAGCGATGCCAGCGCCATCGCCAACAAGCTGCTGGCCGGCTTCCACGCACCGTTCCAGGCCGGCGAGCACGAGTTCTTCACCAGCGCCAGCATCGGTATCAGCCTTTACCCACAAGACGGCACCGATGTCGCCAACCTGATCCGCAACGCCGACGCCGCCATGTACCGCTCCAAGGCCAAGGGCCGCAATCGCGTCGAGGCCTACACCCGCGAACTGACCACCCAGGCCAGCGAGCGCATCGCCCTGGAACATGAACTGCGCCGCGCCATCGAGCGCAATGAACTGAGCCTGTGCTACCAGCCCAAGTTCAGCCTCAAGACCCAGAGCCTGGTGGGCGCCGAGGCACTGATTCGCTGGACCCACCCAACCTTCGGCGACGTGCCACCCGAGCAGTTCATTCACCTGGCCGAGGAGAACGGCACCATTCTCCAACTTGGCGACTGGGTACTGGAGCAGGCCTGCCGGCAGATGCACAGCTGGAAGAAGACCTACCACGCCTTCGGCCCGCTCTCGATCAACCTCGCTGGCGCCCAGCTGCGCCAACCCAACCTGGCCCGGCGCATCGAGCAACTGTTGCGCAACTACCAGCTCAAGGCAGGCGACCTGCAGCTGGAGATCACCGAAAACTTCATCATGAGCCAGGCCGAGGAGGCGCTGAGCGTACTGCACCAACTCAAACAACTGGGTGTACAGCTTGCCATCGACGACTTCGGCACCGGCTACTCCTCGCTCAGCTACCTCAAACGCCTGCCGCTGGACATCCTCAAGATCGACCAGTCGTTCATTCGCGGCCTGCCCGACGACCCCCACGACGCCGCCATCGCCCGCGCCATCATCGCCCTGGGCCGCAGCATGCAACTGACGATCATTGCCGAAGGCGTGGAGAACCAGGCGCAGCAGCGCTTCCTAGCCGCCGAAGGTTGCGAGCAGATCCAGGGCTACATCGTCAGCCTGCCCCTGCCCCCGGACGAATTCGCGGCGACCTTTCTTCGCATAGCACAAACGGATCTTTCGGATGGCACGCTATCTAAACCCTCGTTATAATCCTGCCCACTTGCTGAGGGCCTATAGCTCAGTTGGTTAGAGCAGAGGACTCATAATCCTTTGGTCCACGGTTCGAGTCCGTGTGGGCCCACCATCTTCGAAGCCGCGCATTGCGCGGCTTTTGCGTTTTTGGCTGGATCGCCTCAGATACGGAATGCTCATTTGCAACTCGTAAACCCGAGTGCGAGCCGGGTCCTTTCCTCATCCGTTTTTGTGGGGCCGGCATCGCCTACGCCGCCCGGCCTGACTTTTGCTCGACGACTATTCGCACACAATCTACTCGTCAGCCGGCTCGAAGCGCTCGCCACGAAACACCCGACGTGGATTGCCACGCTCGATGCGGTGATGGAACAACCGCCGCTCCGCGCGCAGTTCGCTGTCGACCTGCTCTGCCTGTTGCGCCAGGCGTTGACCGATGAGCAGCAGCGCCAAGCGCTTGTTGGCGTGCTGGCTACGCTCGCTTTGTACCTTGACGCTGACGCCGCTGGCCAGGTGCGTGGCGCGCACTGCCGAGTCGGTGGTGTTGACATGCTGACCACCCGGCCCGGACGAACGCAAGGTCTCGAAGTGGATCTCGCTCGCCAATTCCGGTGCCGGTGGCGCAAACCGTGCGCCTCCAAAAAACCAGTTCTTGCGCGCATGCGCCGGCCGGTACGGACTGCTGCACGTCCATTGCAGCGAGCCCGTCCAGTGATCCGCCAGGCGCTCGGCCTGCTCGCCATCCAGTGCCAGCAACACCGAGCGCAAGGTACCGCGCCGCGGCCCCGGCTCTTGTTCGAGTATCCGTACCGCCACGGCCTGGGCATCCGCTTCGGCCTGCAGCCTGAGCAATGCCTTGGCCACTGCCAGGGCACATTCTTCCGGCCCCTGAGCCGCCGAGAGTTGCAGTAGGATCATCAGCAGCACCCTCCGCGCGTCTTGTAGGTGAGCACCGGTTTCAGTCGTGCCAGCACGCGAACCAACCCCGCTTCACGCAAGGCACCCACCACCGAGTCGATAGCCTTGTAGGCCTCCGGCGCTTCCTCGTAGATCAGCGCCCGGTCGGCGCAGATCACGCGGCTGCCTAGTGCCGTACGACTCAGTTGCTCGACGCTGTAGCGCGAGGCGAGGCGCTCCTTGCACTCGCTGCGCATCCATTTGCGTCCGGCGCCATGGGCCAGGGACAACAGGCTGCGCTCGTCGGCGATCGGCTGTACCAAGTAGCTGTAGTCGCCGCGCGAACCAGGGATCACCACCGCCCCCTGATCCGAAGGTGTGGCGCCTTTGCGATGCAGCCAACCATCGAGCCCGTCGACCTGCGCTGGCGACACCAGGTTGTGGTTGATGTCGAGCAGTACATCGCCATCTGCACGCAAGCGGTCGAGCATGCGCCGGGCAATCAACTGACGGTTGGCTTCGGCAAAACGCAGCGCGCCGTCGTGCCGGCCCAGGTAATGAGTGCTGGCCTCGCTGCCCGCCTCCAGTCCGTGATGACCGAACAGGTCGACCTGCTCACGCAAGATCGCCTCGCCCAAACCACGCGAGCCGCTGTGCACCAGCAACAGCAGGTGTTTGCGCTCGATGCCCAAGGCTGTCAGGGCCGCATCGTCGTAGCTTTCATCGAGTTGCTGCAGCTCGGCGAAGTGGTTACCACCACCAATGGTGCCTAGAGAACGCTCGTGCCCCGTGGCAGGCAAACCGAAGCTGGCGACGGCCTCCTGCCACGTCTCGTCAAGCGGCAGGTCGAGGTTGCCAAGGCGTTTCTCCAGCTTGTCCAGATGCAGCTTGGCGGTCGGGATGTCCGTGCGCCACAGCGCCATGCCACAGCCGATGTCATTGCCGACCAGCGCCGGGTACAAACGCCCCACGGAAAAGAATGCCGCGCCGACCGGATAGCCACGCCCCGGGTGCAGGTCCGGCATGCCGGCCACCCGATGCATGCCCCTTAGGCGAGCGGTGGTTTCGAGTTGTTGGATCGCTTTTCCTTCGATCCAGGTGTCGTCCGCGGCGACCAATACGGCGCCGTCGGACAAATTGCGAATGCAAGTGCCCATAGTCCAATCCTGATGGGTTGAAACGAAAAGATGTTCGGATTGGCAGGCCAGAGGCCGGGCGTTGCGGTACCGCTAACGAGTAGCGGCGAATGCGATCAAGCCAGGCGCGACCTGCAAAGGGTGATCAACTGTTGCATGATGTACCTCCTTTGCTGTCGGGTGAGAGAAGGCGGGCATCTTAGGTGTGCAATTGCCACCTTGCAACAACCTTGATCACATTTTTACCAGGAGAACAACGTCATGGCCGAAAAACCTGACCGCTCCGCGGTACAAAAAACAATACACTGGCGCTACAGTGCCCAGCTTCCCCTGGATTTGTAGCTCGGGTCGCTCTGACCAGCGGCAAAGTGCCTTTAGCACACCCGTTCTATTTCGCCATCACGGCCGCGTTTCTAGAATCCCTCCATCGCTTCGGCACCGGGTCGGAGCCCAGTGATCGAGGGAACGTCACATGAACATCCAAGGAACGCTTGGGGCCCTGCTCGTTGTACCGATGCTGGCCACGCTCGCAGGTTGCGTGGCACCGGGCTCCTACAACCAGGGCCAGCAGCCAAGCCAGATGGCCGGCGGCAACGCACCCTGCACGCCCAGTACGACCGACAACCTGATCTCCACCGGCCGCAGCCTGCTCAGCATCGCCAACTCCGTGCTCGAAACCAAGAACAGCATGAATGGCACCTCGGCCACTTATGACCAGCGCATGCAGCTTGCGGAGAACGCGCAGAAGGTCAACAAAGGCAACCAGATGCTCGACAACGTCGAGAGCATGACTGCTGGCCTGAAGTCACCTTGCGCCACGGCGCAGACCAGCGCGTCACGTTGATCAAATCCGATCAGGGCTGCGCAGCAGCCCCGGTCGTAAACGTCTCTCGGCCATTCAAGCCGACGCCAGCACCTTGCAGCCACGCCGCGAAATCTCGATCCTCGTGTAACTTGCCTCACCCAGCCCGCTGATCCGGTCAAGGCAGGCGGCAGGGTCGTGCAGCGGCAGCTCCAGCAACTGCCGGGTATCGCGCTCCCACCAGCGCGATGCGAGCAGGCGCTCGATCATGGCTTCCGAGTATCGATAACGCACGAACTTGGCTGGAAAGCCCGCCACCACGGCATAAGGCGGCACGTCCCGAGTCATCAGGGCGCGAGTGGCGACAATCGCGCCCGTGCCCACTTCGACCCCCTCCATGATCATCGCGCCTTCGCCGATCCACACGTCATGGCCAATGCGCGCCGGCGTGCTCGGCGGCTCGTATTGCCACTGGGTGCCGGTGAACTGAAAAGGGTGGGAACTCAGCCAGTCGGTGGGATGAGCGTATTTTTCCTGGCCGATGACCACCGCGCTGCCGATGGAGCAGTAGCGCCCGATCGATTCGACCACCTGCAGCGAGCCGCCGCTGCGGATATAGGTGTGAGCCCCGATCGAGACATCCAGGGTGGCGGCGCTGACCGCCACATCGCCGATGCGCACCTCGGCCTCGAGCGCCAGCCTGGCGCGCTTGCCGAATTTGGAAATGCCCGTGCTCACCTTGCAACCGTGTTGGCGAATCCATCGCCGCCAGTACCAGTCCTTGAACTTCATGGATCAATCACTCCTGCCACGGTCCAGGCTGCCGAGCGGCAGCGGCCCGCTATCGTACCGCCTTGCCAACGTAATGCCAGCCCTGGGCGCCTTGCGCGAATCGGTCGCGCTTGCATAGGCTAGCACCTCGACAAAAGAGACCTACCATGCCGGCCACCTCCTCCATCACCCTCGACGCCATCGATCGCCAGTTGATCTCCCTGTTGCAGATCAACGCCCGCGAAAGCATCGCCACGCTCGCCCGCCAACTGGGGATCGCCCGTACCACGGTGAACTCGCGCCTCGAGCGCCTGGAGCGCAACAAGGTGATCACCGGCTATGGCGTGCGCCTGGGGCAGCGCCTGATCGGCGGCGGCCTGCAGGCGTACGTGGGGATCAAGGCGCAGCCGCGCTCGGGCAAGGACATCGTGCGCCACCTGAGCGCCATGGGGCAGGTCCAGCAGTTGTGCGCAGTCAGTGGCGAATTCGACTATGTGGCCTGGCTGCTCAGCGACTCACCGGAGCAGCTGGACCAGTTGCTCGACCTGATCGGCAGCCTCGACGGGGTGGAGAAGACCACCACGTCGATCATCCTCAGCAGCAAGGTGGACCGCGGGCAGCCAGGCTGAGGCCCTCAGGCCTCCATCGCGTCGAGCAGCCCTTCCAGCAGCGCCCGTACCGTTTCCGCCGAATGCAGGATCGACCAGATCATCGCCCGCCCCGCCTCGGGGGCATGGTGCTGGGCGAGGGATGCATCTCGCCTCAGGACTTGGAAACCCGCCAAGTGAAACAATTTGAAAGTAATGCTCTATACGTAAATCACGTATAGAAGTGGCATTATGGTGCACCTGAAAAGCAGGAGCCACCAATGCCACGCAACATCTTCACTGAACTCACCGAAGGTTTCGACGCCCTTGCCGATGAGCGCGCCGGCAAACTGACCCTGCGTTCGCACAAGGTAGCCTTCGAGGAACTGGCCCCACTGGCCCCCAATGAACTGACCGAGCTGCGCCAGCGCCTGAACATGTCCCGGGCGGTATTTGCCGCGTACCTGCGCACCAACGCCCGCACCCTGGAGAGCTGGGAGCAAGGCCGCTCCAAGCCCAACGCCCAGGCCGTGGCGCTGATCCGGCTGGTGCAGAAGTACCCTGAAACCGTCGAGCACCTGGCATCATTGAGCTGATTCGTCATTTTTTAATAAACATCAATCATCAAGACGAAACAAATCACATAACGACGTCGATTTTCACCTTAATAACGAACACCCCACTTCATAAAATGGCCACCAGGCATTCTCTATACTCAGGCTCCGCCCCCTGCGCAGCCCCTGGCAAGGTCATTACATGAACAAGAAAAACCGCCACCCCGCCGACGGCAAGAAACCCATCACCATCTTCGGCCCGGACTTTCCCTTCGCCTTCGACGACTGGCTGGAGCACCCGGCCGGCCTGGGCAGCATTCCCGAGGCGCGCCATGGCGAAGAAGTGGCGATCGTCGGTGGCGGTATTGCCGGGCTGGTGGCGGCGTACGAGTTGATGAAGCTGGGCCTCAAGCCCGTGGTGTACGAAGCTTCCAAGCTGGGTGGCAGGCTGCGTTCGCAGGTGTTCAACGGCACCGACGGCATCGTCGCCGAACTGGGCGGCATGCGTTTCCCGGTGTCGTCCACCGCCTTCTACCACTACGTCGACAAGCTGGGCCTGGAGACCAAGCCCTTCCCCAACCCGCTGACGCCGGCCTCAGGGAGTACGGTGATCGACCTGGAAGGCCAGACCTACTACGCCGAGAAGTACGCCGACCTGCCGCAGCTGTTCCACGAAGTGGCCGACGCCTGGGCCGACGCCCTGGAGAGCGGGGCGCAGTTCGCCGACATTCAGCAGGCCATTCGCGACCGCGACGTACCGCGCCTGAAAGACCTGTGGAACAAGCTGGTGCCGCTGTGGGACGACCGCACTTTCTATGACTTCGTCGCCACCTCGCGCTCGTTCGCCAAGCTGAGCTTCCAGCACCGCGAGGTGTTCGGCCAGGTGGGCTTCGGCACCGGCGGCTGGGACTCGGACTTCCCCAACTCGATGCTGGAAATCTTCCGCGTGGTGATGACCAACTGCGACGACCACCAGCACCTGGTGGTCGGCGGCGTCGAGCAGGTGCCACAAGGCATCTGGCGCCATGTACCGGAGCGCTGCGCCCACTGGCCGGCGGGCACCAGCCTCAGTACGCTGCATGGCGGCGCGCCGCGCACCGGGGTCAAGCGCATCGCCCGCGCCAGCGATGGGCGCCTGGCGGTCACCGACAACTACGGTGACGTGCGCCACTACGCTGCTGTGCTCACCACCTGCCAGAGCTGGCTGCTGACCACCCAGATCGACTGCGAAGAGTCGCTGTTCTCGCAGAAAATGTGGATGGCCCTGGACCGCACCCGCTACATGCAGTCGTCGAAGACCTTCGTCATGGTCGATCGCCCGTTCTGGAAGGACAAAGACCCGCAGACCGGTCGCGACCTTATGAGCATGACCCTCACCGACCGCCTGACCCGCGGCACCTACCTGTTCGACAACGGCGACGACAAGCCGGGGGTGATCTGCCTGTCCTACGCCTGGATGAGCGACGCCCTGAAGATGCTGCCGCACCCGACCGAAAAGCGCGTGCAACTGGCTCTCGACGCGCTGAAGAAGATCTACCCCAAGACCGATATCGCCGGGCATATCATCGGCGATCCGATCACCATCTCGTGGGAGGCCGACCCGCACTTCCTCGGTGCCTTCAAGGGCGCGCTGCCGGGCCACTACCGCTACAACCAGCGCATGTACGCGCACTTCATGCAGGCCGACATGCCCGCCGAGCAGCGCGGCATCTTCATCGCCGGTGACGACGTATCGTGGACCCCGGCCTGGGTGGAAGGCGCGGTGCAGACGTCGCTCAATGCCGTGTGGGGTATCATCAACCACTTCGGTGGCCAGACCCACCCGGACAACCCCGGCCCAGGCGATGTGTTCCACGAGATCGGTCCGATCGCCCTGGCCGACTGAGCGAAGGAGTAGCGCCATGCGCATCGCCCTGTATCAGGGCACGCCACAGCCATTGGACGTGCCCGGCAACCTCGAGCGCCTGCAGCACCAGGCCCAGCTGGCCGCCGCCCGCGGCGCCCGGTTGCTGGTGTGCCCGGAGATGTTCCTCAGCGGCTACAACATCGGCCTGGACCAGGTGGAACGCCTGGCCGAGGCCGAGGACGGCCCCTCGGCGATGAGCGTCGTCGAGATTGCCCAGGCGCACCGCATCGCCATCGTCTATGGCTACCCCGAGCGGGCCGAGGACGGGGCGATCTACAACAGCGTGCAACTGATCGACGCCCATGGCCGCAGCCTGTGCAACTACCGCAAGACCCACCTGTTCGGTGAGCTGGACCGCTCGATGTTCAGCCCGGGCGGCGATCACTTCCCGGTCGTCGAGCTGGAGGGCTGGAAGGTCGGCATGCTGATCTGCTACGACATCGAGTTCCCGGAGAACGCCCGGCGCCTGGCGCTGAACGGCGCCGAGCTGATCCTGGTGCCGACGGCAAACATGGCGCCCTACGACTTCGTCTGCCAGGTAACCGTGCGCTCGCGAGCGCAGGAGAACCAGTGCTACCTGGTATACGCCAACTACCGCGGCAGCGAGGGCGAGATCCAGTATTGCGGGCAGAGCAGCATCATCGGGCCGGACGGCGATGTACTGGCGATGGCCGACCACGAGGAAGGACTGTTGCTGGCAGATCTGCAGCGCGAGCGGATATTGAAAGGGCGCGAAGCGTTTCCCTACTTGGCGGACCTGCGTCGGGACCTGAATTGACAGCCGCAGGGCCAGAACAGACAACCTCGGCATTGCGCGCTAGCATGGCGTCATGTCCGACGCCATCCGCCACCTTACCCTTGCCAACGGCCTGCGCCTGACCCTGCGCCATGCCCCGCGCCTCAAGCGCGCGGCGGCAGCGCTACGGGTGCATGCCGGCAGCCACGATGCCCCGGCACGCTGGCCGGGCCTGGCACACTTTCTCGAACACCTGTTCTTCCTCGGCACCGCGCGCTTCCCGCTGGACGACGGCCTCATGCGCTATGTCCAGGGCCTGGGGGGCCAGGTCAACGCCAGCACCCGCGAGCGCACCACCGACTTCTTCTTCGAAGTGCCGCCCGCGGCGCTGGCCGGCGGGCTGGAGCGCCTGTGCCAGATGCTCGCCGAGCCGGACTTTGCCATCGAGCGCCAGCGCCGCGAACGCGAGGTGATCCATGCCGAGTTCATCGCCTGGTCGCGCAACCCCGAAGCCCAACGCCAGTTCACCCTGTTGCAATCGGTGTCGGCGCGCCATCCGCTGAGCGCTTTCCATGCCGGCAACCGCTACAGCCTGCCGCTGGAAAGCCCGGCCTTCCAGCAAGGACTGAGACGGTTCCATCAACGCAACTATCACGGCAAGCAGCTCACCTTGAGCCTGGCCGGCCCGCAGTCGCTGGATGAGCTGACACTATTGGGCAGACAGTACGGCGAGCTGTTCGCCCAGGGTGCGGGCACCGTACGCAACCGGCCGCCCACGTTGCTCGAAGCGCCTTTGCGCCAGCCAACCGCATGGGGTGCCCGTCATGACTGGCTGTTCGCCCATGACAGCGTGCCGGAAGGCGCGGAACAGGCGCTTGAATTGTTACTGGCCCAGCTCACCGACAGCCGGTCTGGCGGTTGGCTGGATGCCTTGCGCAAGCGCGGCTGGCTGCAGGACTGCAAGGCGCAACAACTCCACGCCCATGCCGGGCAACTGCTCTGGCATGTCCAGTTGCAGCTGGCGGACGAAGCCTGCCTGGCCGAGGCCCGGGCGCTGCTGTATGGCTGGCTGGGTTTTCTACGGCAGCAGGATCCTGGGCAGCTGAACCTGCGCTTCACGCAACTGCAGCAACGCCGGGAGCAAGCTGGCAGCGCGCTCGAACTGGCCCAGCGCGACAGCGCCGGGCGGCCGTTCAGCGGCCTGTCGGGCCAAGGCCTGGCCGCCTTCGATGCACTGCTGGCCGACCTGCCATCCACGGCGGCAGGAGACTGGCAGCTCCCTCCCGAAGAAGTACTGCTGGCAGGCGCACTGCCAATGATCGGCAGCGTATTGCCAGCCGCGCTCGGTATCGGTGACTGCCTGCCGCCAGCACGCCAGTTCGCGGCGCTGGATCTGCGCTGGCAGATTTTGTCACCTCTGCGCCAACGCCTGTGGCCCGTTCTCGAGCACAGCCTTCGACCGTTGCGCGAACGTGCCACGCAGGCGGCATTGCAACTGGGCTTCGAGGCCTGCGGCGAGTACTGGCAGTTGCGCCTGGCGGGGCATCCCCTGGCCGTGATCAACGCCACGCAGGAGGCGCTTGCGTTGCTGCGCTCGCCTGCCAGGGAGCATTGGCACGCGCCAGCGGCAGCCGAAGCACCCTTGATACCGATCCGCACCCTGCTCAAGGCACTGCCAGACACTTTGCTGATGGGCGCAATACAACCACTGCAGGTCTGCACGCCGGACCAGCCGCAGCTCGATTCACTCTGGCGACAGGCCCGGTGGCAGGGATTGGCGCAAGGATTCGACGCAGCGCAACAGGGGGCGCTGGGAACGGTACTGCAAAGCCTCATGGGCCAACCTGCCGCGCCTTCAGCGCCACGTCCGATCCACGAGCGCCACTGGCGGCAGATCCCGACTACGGGCAGCGAGCCCGCACTGTTGCTGTTCTGCCCATTGCCTGCGCGCCTGCACCCTGCCGGCCGCCTGCTGGCCCAGCTGTTGCAGGGCCCGGTCTATCAACGCCTGCGCGTCGAGCTACAACTGGGTTATGCGGTGTTCAGCGCCTTTCGTCAGATCGAAGGCTACGGCGGGCTCCTGTTCGGCGTGCAATCGCCGCACGCCAGCCACGCAGAGATCCTTGGCCACCTGCTGAATCTGCTGCGCCAAGGCGCCACGCTGAACGCAGCTGCCCGTACCCAGCTCGCCGATCAATTCGACGAAACGGCGATGAGCAATGCCGATGTCGCGCAATGGGCCTGGCAGGCACATATGGCGACACACAATCCGGACCTGCCCCGCATGCGCCGATCTATTCTCAATGTCGAGCAAGTTCAGTTGGACGAACTGCTGCAGCAACTCATCGACGCCAGGCACGGTTGGCTGTGCCTGGCCAATGCCGCCGCGCCGGACGCCAAATGGCGATGACGTCAGCGGTGATTGTTACCGCTTGTGCAAGGGCGCATTTCGAATAATTAACCTTTCGGTACAATTTTTTCTTGTAAGATAGCGCAATCTCGGCCAATGGAACCTCTCGTCCCTGGGAGAACCCAATAATGAACCGACCACCTCAAACCCCATCCGGAAGGAGCAAACCCATGTGGACCAAACCTGCATACACTGACCTGCGTATCGGCTTCGAAGTGACCATGTACTTCGCCAACCGCTAAGCGGCAGTGCGTTACGACGCCTCGGCCCGCCGGGGCGTTGTCGTTTTTCGGATCAGCGTTTACGAGGGCGCGCATGTACATCCAGATTCTCGGTTCCGCCGCCGGTGGCGGCTTCCCCCAGTGGAACTGCAACTGCGTCAACTGCAAGGGCTACCGCGACGGCACCCTGCGCGCCACGGCACGTACCCAGTCGTCCATCGCCCTGTCCGACGACGGCGAGCACTGGATCCTGTGCAACGCCTCGCCGGACATCCGCGCCCAGCTCCAGGCCTTCGCGCCGATGCAGCCGGCCCGGGCCCTGCGTGACACCGGTATCGATGCAATTGTCCTGCTCGACAGCCAGATCGATCACACCACCGGCCTGCTCAGCCTGCGCGAAGGCTGCCCGCACCAGGTGTGGTGCACCGACATGGTCCACCAGGACCTGAGCACCGGCTTCCCGCTGTTCAACATGCTCAGCCACTGGAACGGCGGGCTGGTGTGGAACTGCATCGAGCTTGATGGCAGCTTTGTCATCGATGCCTGTCCGAACCTGCGCTTCACTCCCTTCCCGCTGCGCAGCGCCGCGCCGCCCTACTCGCCGCACCGTTTCGACCCGCACCCCGGCGACAACCTCGGGCTGCTGGTGGAGGACACCCGCACCGGCGGCAAGTTGTTCTACGCGCCGGGCCTGGGCCAGGTCGACGCCAAGCTGCTGGAGATGATGCATGGCGCCGACTGCCTGCTGGTCGACGGCACCCTGTGGGAGGATGATGAAATGCAGCGCCGCGGCGTCGGTACCCGCACCGGCCGCGAGATGGGTCACCTGGCGCAGAATGGCGCGGGCGGCATGCTCGAGGTGCTGGACGGCTTCCCACGTCAGCGCAAGGTGCTTATCCACATCAACAACACCAACCCGATCCTCGACGAAGACTCGCCGGAACGCGCCGAAGTACAGCGCCGGGGCGTGGAAGTCGCCTTTGATGGCATGAGTATCGAGCTGTAAGGAGGCCCTGTGAGCGACGCAACGCCGATGTCCCCTGCCGAGTTCGAGCAGGCCCTGCGCGCCAAGGGCGCCTACTACCACATCCATCACCCCTACCACGTGGCGATGTATGAAGGCCGCGCCAGCCGCGAGCAGATCCAGGGCTGGGTGGCCAACCGCTTCTACTACCAGGTGAACATCCCGATGAAGGATGCGGCGATCCTGGCCAACTGCCCGGACCGCGAAGTGCGCCGCGAGTGGATCCAGCGCCTGCTCGACCACGATGGCGCGCCCGGCGAGGATGGCGGTATCGAAGCCTGGCTACGCCTGGGCCAGGCCGTGGGCCTGGACCCGGACCAATTGCGCAGCCAGGAGCTGGTGCTGCCCGGCGTGCGCTTTGCCGTGGACGCCTACGTCAACTTCGCCCGCCGCGCCAGCTGGCAGGAGGCCGCCAGCAGCTCGCTGACCGAGCTGTTCGCCCCGCAGATCCACCAGTCGCGTCTGGACAGCTGGCCGCAGCACTACCCCTGGATCGACCCGGCCGGCTACGAATACTTCCGTACCCGCCTCGGCCAGGCCCGGCGTGATGTGGAACACGGCCTGGCGATCACCCTGCAGCACTACACCACCCGCGAAGGGCAGGAGCGCATGCTGGAGATCCTGCAATTCAAGCTGGATATCCTGTGGAGCATGCTCGACGCCATGAGCATGGCCTATGAACTGAACCGCCCGCCGTACCACAGCGTCACCGCCGAGCGGGTCTGGCACAAGGGGATCGCCCTATGAGTTTCGACCGTCAACAGGTGCCCGCCTGGCGCCCCGGCTATCGTTTCCAGTACGAGCCCGCGCAAAAGGGCCATGTGCTGCTGTACCCCGAAGGGATGATCAAGCTCAACGACAGCGCCGGCCTGATCGGCGGGCTGATCGATGGCCAGCGCAGCGTCGCCGCGATCATCGGCGAGCTGCAACAGCAATTCCCCGATGTGCCCGAAGTCGCCGACGACATCGAGCAATTCATGGAGGTGGCCCGTGCCGAACACTGGATCACCCTCGCCTGAGGTGCCGGTCGGCCTGCCCTTGTGGCTGCTGGCCGAGCTCACCTACCGCTGCCCTTTGCAGTGCCCGTACTGCTCCAACCCACTGGATTTCGCCGAGCAGGGCAAGGAGCTGAGCACCGAGCAGTGGTTCAAGGTAATGGCCGAAGCCCGCGAGATGGGCGCCGCGCAGATCGGCTTCTCCGGCGGCGAGCCGCTGGTGCGCCAGGACCTTGCCGAACTGATCGCTGAAGCTCGGCGCCTGGGCTACTACACCAACCTGATCACCTCCGGCATCGGCCTGACCGAACAGAAGATCGCCGCCTTCAAACAGGCCGGGCTGGACCATATCCAGATCAGCTTCCAGGCCAGCGACGAGCAGGTAAACAACCTCCTGGCCGGCTCGAAAAAGGCCTTCGCGCAGAAGCTGGAGATGGCCCGGGCGGTGAAGGCCCACGGCTACCCGATGGTGCTCAACTTCGTCACCCATCGGCACAACATCGACCGGATCGACCGCATCATCGAGCTGTGCATCGCCCTTGAGGCCGACTTCGTGGAGCTGGCCACCTGCCAGTTCTACGGCTGGGCGCACCTCAACCGCCTTGGCCTGCTGCCGACCCGCGCCCAGCTGGAAACGGCCGAGCGCATCACCAATGAGTACCGCGACAAGCTCAAGGCCGAAGGCAGCCCGTGCAAGCTGATCTTCGTCACCCCCGACTACTACGAAGAGCGCCCCAAGGCCTGCATGAATGGCTGGGGCAGCCTGTTCCTGACCATCACCCCGGACGGCACCGCCCTGCCCTGCCATGGCGCGCGCCAGCTGCCGGTGCAGTTCCCCAATGTGCGCGACCATGACCTGCGCCACATCTGGTACGACTCGTTCGGCTTCAACCGCTTCCGAGGCTATGACTGGATGCCCGAGCCGTGCCGCTCGTGCGACGAAAAGGAAAAGGACTTCGGCGGCTGCCGCTGCCAGGCCTTCATGCTCACTGGCGATGCCAGCAAGGCCGACCCGGTGTGCGCCAAGTCACCGGACCACGGCATCATCCTCAAGGCCCGCGAGGAAGCCGAGCACGCCACGTTGGAGATTGAACAGATGACCTTCCGCAATGAGCGCAACTCCCATGTCATTGCCCGCGGCTGAGTTCAGCGCCACCCAGGCGGTGGCCGCCGGGACCGATTTCGCCGAGCTGAAGGTCGGCGAACAGGGTGTGTTCTGGAACGAGTTCCGGCCCGCCGATGGCGCCTGCCGCATCTGGCATTGGCTCGACCACCAGGCTCGCTGCCTGACCCCGGACGGCTACAGTGTGCGCAGCCGGGTCTATGAATACGGTGGCGGCAGCTTTTGCCTCGGTGGCGACGGGCTGGTGTTCGTCAACGAACAGGACCAGCAAGTCTACACCCAGGGTTTCGACGGCAGCCCCCCGCGTCCGCTCAGCCACGCCGGCGATTGTCGCTACGGCGATGTCCAGTGGCATGCCGGCCAGGTGCTGGCCGTCGAGGAACGCCATGCCCAACAGGTCGAGCATCGCCTGGTCAGCCTCGCGGCGGGTCATCGGGAAGTCCTGGCCGAAGGCGCCGACTTCTACGCCTCGCCAACGCTGAGCCAAGATGGCTGCCGCCTGGCCTGGATCGAATGGGACCGCCCGGCGCAACCCTGGACCGTTACCCGGCTGATGTGTCGCGAGCGCGCCCCGTCCGGTGCCTGGGGAACGGCACGCTGCATCGCCGCGCAGGACGAATCGTTGCAGCAGCCGCGCTTCGATGAGCAGGGCCGCTTGCACTGCCTGTCCGACCGCGAGGGTTTCTGGCAGCCTTGGGCCGAACTCGACGGGGGCTGGCAACGCCTCCCAGCAGCGGCCGCCGATCATGCCACCGCGCCCTGGCAACTGGGCGCCAGCACCTGGCTGGCCCTCGGCCCCACCAGCTACCTGGCCAGCTGGTTCGAGAACGGCTTCGGCCAACTGGGGTTGCGCCGTGACACTGGCGAAGTGGAGCGTTATGCCAGTGCATACACACGGTTCCGTAGCCTGGCCTTGGACAACGAGCGCATCTATGCAGTGGCCGCCTCGCCGATCAGCCCACCGGCGGTGATCGCCATCGACCGGTGCAGCCACGAAGTCGAAGTACTGGCAGGCGGCGCCGAGGTGCTGCCGGTGGAATACATCAGCCGCCCGCAGCCGATCCACTATGCCAGTGGCGATGGCACGGCCCACGGTTTCTTCTATCCGACCATGCAAGGTGCGGCCGGCCTACCCCCACTGGTTGTGTTCATCCATGGCGGCCCGACCTCAGCCTGCTACCCGGTGCTCGACCCGCGCATCCAGTACTGGACCCAACGCGGCTTCGCCGTCGCCGACCTCAACTACCGAGGCAGCAGCGGCTACGGTCGCGCCTACCGCCAGGCGCTGCACCTGCGTTGGGGCGAATGCGACGTCGAGGACGCTTGCGCTGCGGTCAGGCATCTTGCCGAGCAGGGCTTGATCGACCCGACCCAGGCCTTCATCCGCGGTGGCAGCGCCGGCGGCTACACCACCCTGTGCGCCTTGGCCTTCCAGGATGTGTTCCGTGGCGGCGCCAGCCTGTACGGCGTCAGCGACCCCGAGGCGCTGGGCCGGGCCACCCACAAGTTCGAAGGCGACTACCTGGACTGGCTGATCGGCGACCCGCAGCGCGATGCCGAACGGTATCGCCAGCGCACACCATTGCTGCACGCCGGGCGGATCAAGGTACCGGTGATTTTCTTCCAGGGTGAGCTGGATGCGGTGGTGGTACCGGAGCAGACACGCTTGATGCTCGAGGCCCTACAGGCCAATGGCATCCAAGCCGAGGGGCATTTTTATGCGGGCGAGCGGCATGGGTTCCGCCAGGCGGCGAATCTGGCGCATGCGCTCGACTCAGAGTGGAAGTTCTACTGCCGGCTGCTTGGCCGGTAGGGCAAAACATAGCTTCAGGCTTCAATTGCAACGGCGTGGGAGCGGCGGTGCGCCGATCCCACGCTGATCATGCTTGCAGCGCGGTCTATGCGCTCAGCGCTTGGCAATGATGTACACCGCGTGCACGATCCCGGGGATGTAACCCAGCAAGGTCAGCAGGATGTTCAGCCAGAACGCGCCACCGAACCCTACCTGGAGGAAAACGCCCAGCGGCGGCAGGAGGATGGCGATGATGATGCGGATGAAGTCCATGCGGTGTGCTCCTTGAAGGTGTATCAACACAGACTAGCCGTACCTGCCGGAGGTTCCACCGGACAAAAAAACGCCCCTGGCCATGTATTTCAGACCAGAGGCGATGCGCAGGAACGCGAGACGGTTCGTTGAAATTCTGTACGTCGGCTGCCGGGTCAGGCCGGCACTTCACGGCGATTGTGCTGCTGGGCATGCAGTCGGGTGAACGCCCGGGCCAGGCGCAAGAGCATCTCGTCGATGTTGCCCTTGCTCACGGTCAATGCCGGCGAGAAGCGCACCACGTCGGCCTGCGGCGCATTGAGCAGCAAGCCCTCCTGCAATGCAGCCTCGACCAGTTGCGCCGCGGCGCCCTCGCGCAGTTGCAACCCCCACAGCAGCCCCTGACCGCGCACCTCGCCCTGGCCATAGCGACCAGCCAGGCGGCTGAGGCCATCGCGCAGGTGACGACCACTGTCCATCACCTGCTCGAAGAACCCCGTATCCAGCACGGCCTGCAGCACAGCCAGCCCGGCAGCGCTCATCAGTGCGTTGCCATGGTGGCTGCCTTCCAGTTCGCCCGGCTCGGCGCAGCAGGCACGCCCACGGGCCAGCAGCGCCGCCAACGGCACACCGCCGCCCAGGCCTTTGCCGAGGGTGATGATGTCGGCCCGCACCCCGTAGGTTTCTTCTGCCAGCAGGGCGCCGCAACGTCCTACACCGGTCTGCACCTCATCGAGGATCAGCAGGATGCCCAGCTCACGACACAACTGCTCGACACCCTGGAGGTACTCGCGGGTGGCCGGAATCACGCCGGCTTCGCCCTGGATCGGCTCAAGCATGATTGCCACGGTGCGCGAGTCGACCGCCGCATGCAGCGCCGCCAGGTCGTTGAACGGCACCTTGCTGAAGCCCGGCAAGCCGGGCTCGCAACGATTGCATGGCAGCGGGTCGGAAGCCGACAACGCCCCGAGCGTGCGCCCATGGCAGCCGTGGCTGGCGGTAATGATGTGATAGGCGCCGTTGCGGTGCAGTTGGCCCCATTTGCGCGCCAGTTTGATCGCACCCTCGCAGGCCTCGGCGCCACTGTTGAGCAGGTAGGCCTGATCACTACCAGTGCGCTGGCACAGCAGCTCGACCAGGTTCAGCAGGCCGCGGCTGTGGTAGCCCGCGCCGGGATTGACCAACGCCTGGGCCTGGTCGCCCAGGGCCTTGACCAGCACGCTCGGGCTGTGACCCAGGCTGTTCACCGCACAACCCTGGGTGAAGTCCAGGTAGGCGTGCCCTTCGTCATCCCACAACCACGATCCCTGACCGCGCACGAACACGTGCGGCGCACGTTCGATGCTGGGCATCAGCCGCTCGCGGGAGCACTGCGCGGCGGCCGGCACGCTCACCAAGGCACGCTTGGGCTCGGCGACGGCGGGTGCCGAACGGCGCAGGTTGAACAGGTTCATCGGGACTCCGGCCAATCACGGTGGTGGGCGGTCAAGGTTCCGGTCTGGCGCCGGAATTGAATATTCTGCCTTGCCTATCAAAAGTGTTTTTCACCTGGGGTAACAATCGCCGGGATGAGCGCTGTAACCCGTTGGAATACGGCGATAGACTAGGCCTCTGGTCGATTCGCGGCCATTTCGTTTTCTCAGCTTTTTCGATAAGTATCACTTATGGATTTTCGCCAACTGCGCTACTTCGTCGCGGTCTATGAAGAAGGCCATGTGGGCCGCGCCGCCGAACGCCTGTCGCTGTCCCAGCCAGCGCTGTCGCAGCAGATTCGCCAGCTGGAGCACAGCCTCGACCTGAGCCTGTTCGAACGCAGCAACAAACGCCTGCTGCCCACACTCGCCGCGCATACCCTGTACAACCACGCCGTGCCCTTGCTCGATGGCCTGCAACGGGCCCACGAGGCCATGGGCAATTTCAAGGGCCAGTCGCTGCGCACCCTGGCCATCGGTGTGCTGCAGACCGTACGGCCAAGTCTGGTACCGCAACTCCTGGAGCGGGTGCGCAAAGCCCAACCGCACCTGGTGGTACAGATCTATGAACTGTCGGGGTCGGAGATCGAACGGCGCCTGCTCAACGGTAGCCTGGACATCGGCATCAGCTACCTGCCACCACGCCAGCCGGGGCTGCACGGCTTGCTGCTGTACGAAGATGAACTGCAGTTGGTCATCCCCCGTACCCACCCCTTGAAAGACTTCAAGAAGGTCTCGATCCGTCAGGCGGCCGAGTTGCCGATGTTGATGCTTGGCGAGGAGTTCCAGATCCGCCAGATCTGGAAGGCGCAGCTGGCCAGCCAAGGGCGCAGGCCGCAGGTGCAGGCCGAGATGAACAACATGGCGGGGATCCTCGACAGCCTGGCGCACACGGCGCTGGTGACCATCCTGCCGGGCCGGGCCAAGGATGCCGCACAGGACGACCAGGAGCTGCTGTGGAAGCCTCTCAGCGAGCCACGTATACCGCTGAAGGTAGGCCTGGTGTTTCGTGACGCGCAACGTCAACAGGCCTCGGTCGAGCTGCTGCGTAGCTTGCTGGAGGAAGAGGCCGAGCCACGCCAGCTGGGTGTTTCGCCGCTGGACGTGCTTGGCTGAAACACGCGCACAAAGAAAACCCCGCCTAAGCGGGGTTTTCCAGACTGTTTCCCTTCGACATCCTTATCACCCCGCCATCCTGGCAGGAAATCCTTCTTGTCCCTGTTCTATCTTTTCGCGCTTCCTGCGCAACTTCCTTGTAAGGCGTCCTGCTCTGTCCATTGCGCATCCTGCGCTACGTCCATGTAAGAAAGAGTAACCGTGGATCCAATCGTAGGAAAGAGGCGAAACGTCACCACGTCGTGTAAGCCAAAGCTTACAAAAGAGGTCCATTCACAAACATGCGCCGCCGACAAAACAAAAAGGCCGCCCCCGCAGCCGGATGTATCCGGTGCGGGGGCGGCCTCGTGCCGCAATCAGGCTGCCAAGCAGCCCGGCGGGATCAGAACTGCGCAGCGTCCAGCAGGTACAGCGACTCGCTACCGGCTTTCACCGACGCCGCCAGCGAATGGACTCGCGGCAGTAGGCGGGCAAAGTAGAACCGTGCCGTGCCCAGCTTGGCGCCATAGAAGTCCGCATCCCCCTCGCCGGCCTTGGCGGCGCGCGCCATCAGTGCCCACATGTAGGCATAGGCGACATAACCGAATGCGTGCAGGTACTCGACCGAAGCCGCGCCGATCTCATTGGGGTTGCCCTTGGCCTGATCCAGCACCCAGTTGGTCAGCTCGTCGAGCTGGTCGAGGGAGGCTGCCAGGGGCTTGGTGAACTCGCCAAGATCAGCAGCATTGGCTGCGATGAACTGGCGGATCTCGTCGGCGAACAGCTTGTAGTAGGCGCCACCGCTGGCCACCACCTTACGGCCGACCAAGTCCAGTGCCTGGATACCGTTGGTGCCTTCGTAGATCTGGGTGATGCGCACATCGCGCACCAACTGCTCCTGGCCCCACTCGCGGATGTAGCCATGGCCGCCGAAGACCTGCTGGCCATGCACGGTGCACTCCAGGCCCAGGTCGGTGAGGAAGGCCTTGGCCACCGGGGTCAGCAACGCCACCAATTCCTCGCTGCGCTTGCGGGTCGCGGCGTCTTCGCTGTACTTGGCGCTGTCGAGCTGCATCGCCACATAGGTGGAGAACGCCCGGCCGCCTTCGGTCAGCGCCTTCATGGTCAGCAACATGCGCCGCACGTCCGGGTGGACGATGATCGGGTCAGCCACCTTGTCCTTGGCCTGCGGACCGGTCGGGGCGCGGCTCTGCAGACGGTCACGGGCGTATTCCACGGCATTCTGGTAGGAACGCTCGGCCGAGGCCAGGCCCTGGATGCCGACACCCAGGCGCTCGTAGTTCATCATGGTGAACATGGCCGCCAGGCCCTTGTTCGGCTCGCCGACGATATAGCCGACCGCTTCGTCGAAGTTCATCACGCAGGTGGCCGAGCCCTGGATGCCCATCTTGTGCTCGATCGAGCCGCAAGTGGCCGGGTTGCGCGCGCCGAGGCTGCCATCTTCGTTGACCAGGAACTTGGGTACCAGGAACAGCGAGATGCCTTTCGGGCCTGCCGGTGCATCCGGCAGCTTGGCCAGTACCAGATGGATGATGTTCTCGGTGAGATCGTGCTCGCCGCCGGTGATGAAGATCTTGGTGCCGCTGACCTTGTAGCTGCCATCAGCCTGGGGCTCGGCCTTGGTGCGGATGATACCCAGGTCGGTACCGGCGTGGGGCTCGGTGAGGCACATGGAGCCGGCCCAGACACCCGAGTACATGTTCGGCAGGTACTTTTCCTTGAGCGCTTCACTGGCGTGGGCGTTGATCGACAGGCAGGCGCCGGCGGTCAGCATCGGGTACAGGCCGAAGGCCAGGCTCGAGGCATTGACCATTTCCTCGACCTGGGCCGAGACGACCTTGGGCATGCCCATGCCACCGAAGAGCGGATCTCCGCCAACGCCGACCCAGCCCCCTTCGGCATAAGTGTTGTATGCCTCGATGAAGCCCTCCGGGGTGCGCACCGAGCCGTTGTCCCAGTGGCAACCCTCTTCATCGGCGGCGCGGCTCAGCGGCGCGATGGTCTTGCCGGTGACCTTGCCGGCCTCCTCCAGCACGGCCATCGCCGTGTCGGCATCGACCGCCTCGGCAAGGCCGGGCAGCTGCGACCAGAGCGTGGCCACGTCGAAGACTTCATTGAGGACGAAGCGCATATCGCGCAGGGGCGCTTTATATTCAGCCATGACAACCTCTCGCTATAAGGGTCGGGGCGGCCCGTGAAGGCCGCGGCACTGGGATGAACGCAGTGTAACCGAACAACTTTTACGAGACATAGGGTCATCATGCGACCGAATAGTCAGGCATAGTCACGCCCTAACTCGCCATGCGCACGGCCCCACGCCGCGACTGCTGACCGAACGTCATGACGCAGTTACGCCCCGCGCCCTTGGCGCTGTACAGCGCCTGGTCGGCGGACTTGAGCACTTCCTCGGGGTTGCGGTGCTCGACCTGGCGCTCGGCGACGCCGATGCTGATAGTTACCGATACCGTGGTGTTGGCTCCTCCGCCACGGCGCTGGCGACCGGTGGAGTCATCCTGCGGGCGGCTGTTCTGGTCGCGCAACTGGATCGCATAGTTGGCGATCATCTCGCGCACCGCCTCCAGGTGCGGCAGGCATTCTTCGGCGGTCTTGCCGGCGAACACCAGGGCGAATTCCTCGCCACCGTAACGGTAGGCGCGCCCGCCCCCGGTCACCTTGGACAAGCGGCTGGCGACCAGGCGCAACACCTGGTCGCCGACATCGTGACCATGGGTGTCGTTGAATTTCTTGAAGTGGTCAACGTCGGTCATGGCGATCACATAGTTGCGCCCCAGGCGCTGCATGCGCTCGTTCAGGGCGCGCCGCCCCGGCAGGCCGGTCAGCTCGTCGCGGAAGGCCATCTGGTAGGCCTCGTGGGATACCGCGGCGGCGATCATCAGCATCACCTGGCTGCACATGATGTTCAGGGTGAACGGCAGGATGAAGGTCTTGGGCAGCATCCAGAAGATGCCGATAAGGCCAATGATCTGCGCGGCATGCAACGGCCTGGGCTCACGCAGGTACTGCACCACCAGCAGGATGAACACCGCCAGGAACAGCGGATAGGCCAACTGGATGAGGCTCATCCACTGGCCATGCAGCGAGGGCCAGCGGATCTCGGCCAACCAGCCCAGCAGGGCCTCTGGGAAGCTCTGCTCCAGGGCCACCGCCACGCTGCTCACGGCGAACAGCACGGCGAAGCGGGCCAGCAGGTCCTGGGCCAGGTGCGTGCGTTCCTGCCACGCACCGTACAGGCCGAACAGCGCGGGTAGCAGCAGACAGACCAGGTGGAAGATCACCGCGGCATCCTCGCGGACCCGGCCATTGTCGCGATAGAAGTCGGTCTGGGTATCGAGCAGGAAATAGGCGATGTAGACCGTGACCATCAGGAACAGCTCGCGCTGGCGGCGGTATACGGCGCAGTAGGCGCCACCCAGCAAAAGCACCAAGGTGGGTAGAACGTTGAACAGCGATGTGAAGAAGACGCTGAGGTCCCTTACATAGGCTGCCGCAAGCCCTGCCAGCAACAGAATCAGCGAAGGCAGGAAGTGGCTCGCGCGTACAGCGGATAGACGAAACAAGGGTAATCTCCGACCCGGCAGATCAATAATGGCATTGTGCCCCTACTTCATCGGCAGTGCACATGAATAGATGAATACAGATGCCCGCTTTAACGGCAGATCAGGGGCGAAGCTTGAGACTTTCTCGTTACTGGATGCGACACCCGGTAGGATTATTCCTGTTTGTTTACACAAGGCCGCTCCTGCAAGGGCAGGCGTAGACAGCAAAAAAGAAGCAAAAAAAAACCGCCTACCGGTAAGGGCAGGCGGTTTTCTTACAACCGGCGAGCTTAGATGGACAGACCGAAGTCTTCTTCCTTCATCGCCATGAGGTTGTCGGCGCCAGACAGAATCGCCGCCACGTGGCTGCGGGTACGCGGCAGGATGCGCTGGAAGTAGAAGCGCGCAGTCTGCAGCTTGGCGGTGTAGAAAGCCTCTTCGCTGGTGCCGGCCGCCAGTTTCTCGGCTGCCAGGCGGGCGATGTCGGCCCAGAAGTAGGCCAGGCACGCATAGCCGGAGTACATCAGGTAGTCCACCGAAGCGGCACCCACTTCCTCGCGGTCCTTCATCGCGGCCATGCCGATCTTCATGGTCAGCTCGCCCCACTCCTTGTTGATCGCGGCCAGTGGCTCGACGAACTCCTTGGTGGCGGCGTTGCCTTCCTGGGATTGGCAGAACTTGTGAACGATCTTGGTGAAGCCCTTGAGCGCCTCGCCCTGGGTCATCAGCACCTTGCGGCCGAGCAGGTCGAGCGCCTGGATGCCGGTGGTGCCTTCGTACAGCATGGAAATACGGCTGTCGCGCACGTTCTGCTCCATGCCCCACTCGGCGATGAAGCCGTGGCCGCCGTAGATCTGCACGCCGTGGTTGGCAGACTCGAAACCGACTTCGGTCATGAACGCCTTGGCAATCGGGGTCAGGAAGGCCAGCAGCGCGTCGGCCTTCTTGCGCTCTTCCTCGTCCTGGCTGTACTTGACGATGTCCACCTGCTTGGCGGTGAAGTAGACCATGGCGCGGTTGCCTTCGGCGAAGGCCTTCATGGTCAGCAGCATGCGGCGCACGTCCGGGTGGACGATAATCGGGTCAGCGGCTTTTTCCGGTGCTTTCGGGCCGGTCAGCGAGCGCATCTGCAGGCGATCGCGGGCATATTTCAGGCCGCCCTGGAATGCCACTTCGGCGTGGGCCAGGCCTTGCAGCGCGGTACCCAGGCGAGCAGTGTTCATGAAGGTGAACATGCAGTTCAGGCCCTTGTTGGCGGGGCCGATCAGGTAGCCGGTGGCGCTATCGAAGTTCATCACGCAGGTGGCGTTGCCGTGGATGCCCATCTTGTGCTCGAGCGAGCCGCAGCTCACGCCGTTGCGCTCGCCCGCGCCGCCTTCGGCGTTGGGCAGGAACTTCGGCACGATGAACAGCGAGATGCCCTTGGTGCCGGCCGGTGCGTCGGGCAGGCGGGCCAGGACGATGTGCACGATGTTGTCGGCCATGTCGTGCTCACCGGCCGAGATGAATATCTTGGTGCCGGACACTTTGTAGCTGCCGTCGGCCTGAGGTTCGGCCTTGGTGCGCAACATGCCCAAGTCGGTGCCGCAGTGCGGTTCGGTCAGGCACATGGTGCCGGTCCATTCGCCGGACACCAGTTTGGTCAGGTAGGTCTCCTGCTGCTCGGGGGTACCGTGCTCGGAGATGGTGTTCATCGCGCCATGGGACAGGCCTGGGTACATGCCCCACGACCAGTTCGACTCACCGACCATTTCGCTCAGGGCCAGGCCCAGCGACTCAGGCAGGCCCTGGCCGCCGTGCTCGGCGTCGTGGGCCAGGCTCGGCCAGCCGCCTTCGACGAACTGCTGGTAGGCTTCCTTGAAGCCGGTCGGGGTCTTCACGCCGGCCTCGCTCCAGGTGCAGCCTTCCAGGTCGCCGACGCGGTTCAGCGGGGCCAGTACCTCTTCACAGAACTTCGCGCCTTCCTGCAGGATCGCGTCGACCATGTCGGGCGTGGCGTCCTGGCAGCCCGGCAGGCTCTGATAATGCGCCTCATAGCCGAGCAGTTCGTCGCGGACGAAGCGGATATCACGCAAGGGGGCTTTGTAATCAGGCATTGCGATGAACCTCTGTGATGAGTTCGGTAGGGAGACCGCGGGTACCGACCAGCTCTTGGCGGCTTTCGGTCAAACAGTTGTTTGAAACTTACGTTTAGGAGGCCTCGCTGTCAAGGTGGGCTAACAATGGCATTTATGCCGCCGAATATGATGATTCAGCCAAGCACCCTAAAACGCATCGCGGGGCAAGCCTGCTCCCACGAATGGAAGCGGGCTTGCCCCGCGAAGTAAGCGAATGGGGTTCAGCGAGTCAGGCGTAGGTGTCGATGAACCGACCGAGCATTTCATCGGAAGCCTTGGCGACTTTGGCACCCAGTTCGACTTCGTGCTTGCCCAGGGCCAGTTGCACGGTGCTGGTGGCCAGATCCATCTGCTGGCTGCGGTCAACGCCTCGCAGGCGCTCGGCCTGGTAGTCGGTGGACTGCCCGCTGGTGCCACGCTCGACGGCGCCGCTGGCGATCTGCTGGGCGGCCTGGTCGACACGGTTCTGGCCGTTCTGGATGGCACCCAGGCCCGCGTAGTAGGCGGAGCTCGCATTGATTTCCATGTCAGGACTCCATGACGCTGGATGATTAACAGGCCTTATTAAAGCAGCAGAACGGGAAAAAGGCCCGTTGAAATCCCTAATAGCCTTGTGCCAGCCGATAGACAGTAGGCCTAATCCAACAGGTCCAGGTGCAAATGCTCGGCCACCGCAGCCGCGCCCGCCACCTTCAACCAGGGCACGCGCCCCAGGCATGGTGCGGGCAGCCGCTCGGCCAGGCTCGACAGGTTCTCCTCCAGACGCGATGTCCGCGGATCGACGATGTTCGCCACCCAACCGGCCAGTTGCAGGCCGTCGCGGGCGATGGCCTCGGCGCTGAGCAAGGCATGGTTGATGCACCCCAACCGCACCCTTACCACCAGGATTACCGGCAGTTTCAGGGCAATGGCCAGGTCTGACAGGTTGGCATGATCGGACAACGGCACCCGCCAGCCACCGGCCCCTTCGATCAAGGTGAAGTCGGCGTGCTGCGCCAGCACCTGCTGCATCGCATCACGCAGCACCGGTACGCTCAACACCACCCCCGCCTCGTGCGCCGCCACGTGTGGAGCGATGGCCGGCTCGAAAGCGAAAGGGTTGACCGATTCATAGGGCAGTTTGACCGAGCTTTCGTCAATCAATGCCAGGGCATCGCTGTTGCGCAACCCTCTGGGCGTCACCATGCACCCGGATGCCACCGGCTTGGCCGCCAACGTGCTCAGCCCCGACTGCATCGCCGCATGCAGCAGACCCGCGGCGATGGTGGTCTTGCCGACATCGGTGTCGGTGCCGGCAATGAAATAGGCCTGGCTCATGTCACTGCTCCCCGGCCAGCGGTTTGCGCAAGACGCCATACACCACCTGATAGGTGGCAGGCAGCCCCTGAGGCTGGCGGAACTGTTCATAGGCCTGCAACAGGCCCTGCATCCGCGCACGTCCGGTCAACCCCGATGGGCGCCCCGGATTGATGTTGTGCGCACCCAGCGCCTTGAGCTCGTGGGTCAGGCTGCGCACGTCGGGGTAATGCAGTACATGGGGATGTCGCTCCAGGCCGATCAGCTCCAGACCGCTTTCCCCGCATAGACGCTGGTAATCCTCGAAACGCCGGAAGCGATTGACGTGCACCATGCCATCGACGGCTTGCCAGCTGGCACGCAACTCATCAAGGGTGCCCACGCACAAGCTGCTGAATGCCAGCACCCCGCCTGGGCGCAGCACCCGCCGCGCCTCACCCAGCACGCTGGCGAACTGGCCGCACCACTGCACCGCTAGGCTGCTGAACAGCAGATCGACACTGCCATCGCGCAACGGCAGACGCTCGGCGTCACCCGTCACATGGTGCCGGGCGCCGCCTTGCTCACGGGCATGGCGCAACATGCCCTCGGCAATGTCCACCGCCACACCGTCGGCATCGCTGAAGCGCTCGGCCAGGACCCGGCTGAAATGGCCGGTGCCACTGCCCATGTCCAGCCAGCGCGCTGGGACGAGCCCTGCGGGCAGTTTCCCCAACAGCGCCATGCCTACTGCGCGCTGCAAGGCCGCGACACTGTCATAGCTGGCTGCGGCGCGGGAAAACGAAGCCGCCACCTGGCGCTTGTCCGGCAGGGCACCGGGCAAGGTGGGCTGGGAAAGATCAGTCATCGCCACTCTCATGCAGGAAACTCTTGATGCCCGCCGCCAGCTCCTGCGGGTACTCCAGCAGGAAGGCGTGGGAACTGTCTTCGACCAGGCCGACTTCCACGTCGGGCAACAGGTCGCTCAGGGCCTTGGCAGCCTCCACCGGCACCAGCGCATCACTGCCGGCGAACAGGTGCAGCTGCGGGCCGCCGTATTGCTCCAGGGCAGCGCGTGTATCAAGGCTGGCCAGCACCTCCAGACCGGTGGCCAGGTACAGCGGATCGGTGTCGGGCACGCCGACGCCCAGTTGGCGCAGCAAGGTGCGCGGTTGCTGCGCGCCATCGCTGCACAAGGTGCGAAAGCGCTTGAGGGTCACCTGGGTATGGCTGCGGCAGCCATCGAGGAAGGTACCGAAGGTATCCGGTGCCATCCCGTGCGGCCAATCCGGCCGAGCGACAAAGCTGGGGTTGCTCGCCAGCGTGAGCAAGCCGCAGCAATGATCGCCGCGCTTGTGGGCCAGGGCGCTGGCGAGCATGCCACCCAGCGACCAGCCGCCAAGCCACACGTCGTTGGGCAGCTTGCGGTCGAGGTAGTCGACCCAGGCCAGCGGGTCGCTGTCGGCCAGGTCCGGCAACGGCATCAGTTCGACCTGCAGGCGCGGGTCCTGAGCACGCAGGCTGGCGGCCAGCGGCTCCAGTGAGGCGGTGCCCAGCCCCCAGCCGGGCAGAAGGATCATTCGGTTACGCATCGGCGGACTCCAGCTGTGGATAACACTCGGCCAATGCATTCAACAATAGCTGCACCTGTGCCTCACTGTGGGCGGCGCTCAGGGTCACCCGCAGACGGGCGCTGCCAGCGGGTACGGTGGGTGGGCGAATCGCCGTGACCAGCAGACCGCGTTCACGCAACAAGCGGGACAATGCCAGCGCCCGCCCCGCATCGCCGATAAGGATCGGCTGGATCGCGGTGTGGCTGTCCATCAGGGTCAGGCCGATCTGCTCGGCGCCTGTGCGGAACTGCTGGATCAGCGCGGCCAGGTGCTCGCGCCGCCAGCGCTCCCGACGCAGCAGCTCCAGCGCCTTGAGTGTGGCGCACGCCAATGCCGGTGGCTGGCTGGTGGTGTAGATGTAGGGCCGGGCGAACTGCACCAGCGCCTCGATCAGATCCTCGCTGCCGGCAACGAAGGCGCCGGCGGTACCACAGGCCTTGCCCAGCGTGCCGATCAGCACCGGCACGTCATCGACACCCAGGCCGAAATGCTCGACCAGGCCGCCGCCGTTGGCGCCCAAGGTACCAAAGCCATGGGCATCGTCGACCATCAGCCATGCCCCACGGCCGCAGGCGACCTTGGCCAGGGCCGGCAGGTCGGCGCAATCGCCATCCATGCTGAACACGCCATCGGTGACCACCAGGGTATTGCCGGTGGCTTTCTCCAGGCGACTGGCCAGGCTGGCCGGGTCGTTGTGCAGATAGCGGCTGAAGCGGGCGCCACTGAGCAGCCCGCCGTCGAGCAGGGAAGCGTGGTTGAGGCGGTCCTGCAAGACTGTGTCGCCCTGCCCCACCAGCGCGGTGATGGCCCCGAGGTTGGCCATGTAGCCAGTGGAAAACAGCAACGCGCGAGGGCGCCCGGTCAACTCGGCCAGTGCTTCTTCAACGTCATGGTGCGGCGTGCTGTGGCCGATCACCAGGTGCGAGGCGCCACCGCCGACACCCCAGCGCTCGGCGCCATCGCGCCAGGCCTTGATCACCTCGGGGTGATTGGCCAGGCCCAGGTAGTCATTGCTGCAGAAGGCCAGCAGCGGCTGGCCATCGACCACCACCTGCGGCACTTGCGGGCTTTCCAGCAGCGGCCGTTGCCGATAGAGGTCCGCGGCACGCCGTTCGGCCAGGCGCGCGGCGAGATCGAAGGCCATGCTCAGGCCGAGGCTGCGTCGTAGAACAGCTCGCTGCTGCGCTGCTCGACCAGCGCCTGTTCGATGGCGGCCTGGTGCACTTCGTCGGCGTGCTCTTCGCGGGCTTCCGGCTGGATACCCAGGCGGGCGAACAGCTGCATGTCCTTGTCGGCCTGCGGGTTGGCCGTGGTCAGCAGCTTCTCGCCGTAGAAGATCGAGTTGGCCCCGGCCATGAACGCCAGGGCCTGCATCTGCTCGTTCATCTGCTCACGGCCGGCCGACAGGCGCACGTGGGACTTGGGCATGAGGATCCGGGCCACGGCCAGCATGCGGATGAAGTCGAACGGATCGACGTCTTCCTCATCGGCCAGCGGCGTGCCGGCAACCTTGACCAGCATGTTGATCGGCACCGACTCCGGGTGCTCGGGGAGGTTGGCCAGCTGGATCAACAGGCCGGCGCGGTCGTCCAGCGACTCGCCCATGCCAAGGATGCCCCCGGAGCAGATCTTCATGCCCGCGTCACGCACATAGGCCAGGGTCTGCAGGCGTTCGCTGTAGGTACGGGTGGTGATGATGCTGCCGTAGAACTCCGGCGAGGTGTCGAGGTTGTGGTTGTAGTAGTCCAGGCCGGCTTGGGCCAAGGCCTGGGTCTGCTCCTGGTCGAGCTTGCCGAGGGTCATGCAGGTTTCCAGGCCCATGGCCTTGACCCCTTTGACCATCTCCAGCACGTAGGGCATGTCCTTGGCCGAGGGATGCTTCCACGCCGCGCCCATGCAGAAGCGGGTCGAGCCGATGGCCTTGGCCCGGGCGGCCTCCTCCAGCACCTTCTGCACTTCCATCAGCTTCTGTTTTTCCAGCCCGGTGTTGTAGTGGCCGGACTGCGGACAATATTTGCAATCTTCCGGGCAGGCGCCGGTCTTGATCGACAACAGCGTGGAAACCTGCACGCGGTTGGGGTCGAAATGTGCACGGTGAACGGTCTGGGCCTGGAACAGCAGGTCATTGAACGGCTGCTGAAACAGTGCCTTGACCTCGGCCAGGGACCAGTCGTGACGGGTTGTTGCAATTGCGCTGGCGCTCATCGGCGTTTCCTTATCTATGGTCTGACTGACGCCGGGACAGGGAAACCCACCAGCGCATCACGGATAGCTCGCATAGTCACGGAAGGCCCCATGAACTGTCAACCAATCAAGAACACACGGGTTTACATCTGTACAAATATCGAACAATCCTGTTTGCTTTGCGATGAGCTCGCGGGGCAGCCCTACCCACTGTGCGTCGCCTGCGAGCAGGCGCTGCCCTGGCTGCAGGAGCAATGCCGCCGTTGCGCGCTGCCCCTGGCCCTGGACGACCTTCTCTGCGGCAGTTGCAGCCGCCGCCCACCGGCATTCAAACGGGTGATCGCGCCCTGGCATTACGGCTTTCCCGTCGACACCCTGATAAGCCGCTTCAAGCACAACAGCCAGTGGCCCCTGGGGCGGTTGCTCGCCCAACTGCTCGGCCAGAACCTGAGCCACCACTATCACGAGGGCTTGCCGCGGCCGGATCGCTTGTTGCCCGTTCCCCTGGCCAGGCGTCGACTGCGCCAGCGCGGCTTCAACCAGGCGGCGATGCTCGCCCGCTGGCTCGCCAGGCAATTGCGCCTGCCCTGCGACGAGCACCTGCTCCAGCGGGTACGCGATACACCGGCGCAACAGGCGCTTGGTGCCAAGGCCCGGCAACGCAATCTGCGCCAGGCCTTCGCCCTCACCCCGGGCAGTGAACTGGAGGGCCTGCACCTGGCACTGGTCGACGACGTGCTGACCACCGGGGCGACCGCGCAGACCATCGCCCGGTTGCTGCGCAAAGCCGGAGCCCGGCAGGTGGATATCTACTGCCTGGCGCGCACACCGCGCCCGGGCCAGGCTTGACTTGACCCGGTGACGACGGCAACGTCGCGGAACCTTCACCACGCCTGATGCCCACCCATGTCCCTGCCCGCCTTGCTCACCCAGCACATCGCCCGCCGCCCACAGCGCATCGCCCTGTTGCAACATGTCGCCGAGCAGGGGTCCATCACCCGCGCCGCCAAGGCCGCGGGGATCAGCTACAAGGCCGCCTGGGATGCCATCGACGAACTCAACAACCTGGCGGCGCAGCCCCTGGTGGAACGCAGCACCGGGGGCCGGGGCGGTGGTGGCGCCCGGCTGTCCGCCGAAGGCGAACGGGTACTGTGCCTGTACCAGCGCCTGCAGGCATTGCAGGCAGAGATCCTGGAGTCCGCCGAGGACAGCAGCGACTTCGCCCTGCTTGGCCGGCTGATGCTGCGCACCAGTGCGCGCAACCAGTTGCAGGGACGCATCAGCGGGCTGCGCCGCGAAGGCCGGCATGACCGTATCAGCCTGGACCTGGGCGGCGGCCTGGAGATCGAGGCCTTGATCACTCGGGGCAGTACCGAACGCCTGGAACTGGCACTTGGGGGCACGGTGGTGGCGCTGCTGAAGGCGGGGTGGGTGCAGTTGCTGGGGCCGGACGAGCTGGCGGAGCAAGGCAGCAATTGCCTGAAGGCCAAGGTCGAGGAGCTTGTCGGTGAGCAGGACGGTCCAGTCGAGGTGCGCCTGGCACTGGGTAACGGGCAGACTTTGTGCGCTTTCGCCGAGGCTGACTGGCTGGCGCAGTATCAAGTCGGGCCGCAGAGCATGATGCGGGTGCAGTTCCATCCGTCGTTCGTGTTGCTGGGGGTGCCGGTCTAACCGGCTACGACAAGGGCGGGGCCTGCCTTGTGATTGGGGTAACATGCAGCCACGCCGTCCCCGCGCCTGGAGCCTTTCATGTCCCACCCCTTCGACACCCTCACCCCCGACCTCGTGCTGGACGCCGTGGAAAGCCTTGGCTTTCTCAGCGATGCGCGGGTGCTAGCGCTCAACAGCTACGAAAACCGTGTCTATCAGGTGGGCATCGAGGGGGAACAACCGCTGATCGCCAAGTTCTACCGCCCTGGGCGCTGGAGCGATGCGGCAATCCTCGAAGAACATGCCTTCACCGCCGAACTGGCGGAGTGCGAAGTGCCCGTGGTGGCGCCGCTGCTGCACGAGGGCCGCTCCCTGTTCGAGCACCAGGGGTTTCGCTTTACCCTGTTCCCGCGCCGTGGCGGCCATGCCCCGGAGCCGGGCAACCTCGACCAGTTGTACCGCCTGGGTCAGTTGCTCGGGCGCTTGCATGCCGTGGCAGCCATCCGGCCATTCGAACACCGTGAGCAGCTGGCTGTGGACAACTTTGGACATGCCTCGCTCAACACCCTGCTGGACGGCGGCTTCGTTCCTCGCGAGCTGCTGCCGGCCTTCGAATCCGTGGCCCGCGACCTGCTCAAGCGGGTCGAGGATATCTACGCCCGCACCCCGCACCAGCGGATCCGCCTGCACGGCGACCTGCACCCCGGCAACCTGATGCACCGCGACGATATCTATCATGTGGTCGACCTCGACGACTGCCGCATGGGCCCCGCGGTGCAGGACCTGTGGATGATGCTTGCCGGCAGCCGCGAAGAGCGCCTCGGCCAGCTCGCCGAGCTGATCGACGGCTACAACGAATTCCACGACTTCGACCCGCGTGAACTGGCCCTGATCGAGCCACTGCGCGCCCTGCGCCAGTTGCACTACAGCGCCTGGCTGGCTCGGCGCTGGGATGACCCGGCGTTCCCCCGCAGCTTCCCGTGGTTCGGCCAACCACGCTACTGGGGGGACCAGATCCTGGCGCTACGTGAGCAAATGGCCGCCCTCGATGAACAACCGCTGAAATTGTTCTAGGTGCACGTCGCGCTCTGTCTACAATAGGCGTCGCTTTATTTAGCTACCTAAGCAAGGATTCTGCATGCACGCCGCAAACCCGCGTCGCGGGTACATTCTGGGCCTCGGCGCCTACATCATCTGGGGCCTGTTCCCCCTGTACTTCAAAGCCATCCAGAGCGTCCCGGCGGTAGAGATCATCGTCCATCGGGTGCTTTGGTCGGCGCTGTTCGGTTCGCTCCTGTTGTTGGTGTGGAAGCACCCCGGCTGGTGGCGCGAACTGCGCGACAACCCCAGGCGCCTGGCCATCCTGGCCCTGAGCGGCACGCTGATCGCCGGCAACTGGCTGACCTATGTATGGGCGGTGAACAACGGGCGCATGCTCGAGGCCAGCCTGGGCTACTACGTCAACCCGCTGATCAACGTGCTACTGGGCATGTTGCTGCTCGGTGAGCGCCTGCGCCGCCTGCAATGGCTGGCAGTGGGCCTGGCGGCCCTCGGGGTGGCGCAACAAGTCTGGCAGGTCGGCAGCCTGCCCTGGGTATCGTTGGCGCTGGCACTGTCCTTCGGCTTCTACGGGCTCATCCGCAAGCAGGCGCCGGTCGCGGCACTGCCCGGCCTGGTGGTCGAAACCTGGATGCTGGTACCGCTGGCGATCGGCTGGCTGCTGCTGCACCCAACGGCCAACAGCGCCAGCCTGGAATTTTTCAACAGCAGCGAGGCGCTGTGGCTGATCGCCGCCGGCCCGGTAACCCTGATACCTCTGGTGTGCTTCAACGCCGCCGCGCGCCACCTGCCGTACACCACCCTGGGTTTCCTGCAGTACCTGGCGCCGACCTTGGTGTTGCTGCAAGCGGTGTGGCTGTTCGATGAGCATCTTTCGTCCAGCACACTGATGGCATTTGCGTGTATCTGGGCAGGCCTGGCGGTCTACAGCGTCGATGCCTGGGTGAGTTTGCGCAAGCGCGCCTGATCAATTAATGATCAAATAGCTGCAGACCACGGAGTGCGTGGCCTGCAGCAAGGTCTCCAGAGGTTATCCACACCCTCGTCCCCGTGGTTTGTGCACAAGCGACTGATTACTGGGTGTTTTTTGCTCAATGCTGGCTAACCGGCGCGGGCTCTGGGCTGGCGGCGAAGGCCCCCAGGTTATCCACAGGGGCATCCCCGTAGAATCTGGATAAAGAAGCTGGGTCACGCCCGACAACTCGCCTCATTCCTCAGGCCGCAAACTCAACTCCACCATCAGATCGTCCGCCAGGTTCTCAAGCCGCTGTTGCAGTTCGTCAAGCGACAGGGTCAAAGGCAGCGCCAGCAGCGCATCGGCCTGGAACAACGGCTCGCTGCTCATCGGTGCCGGGCGCACCTCGGTGCTCAGGCGCTCCACATTCACCCCAAGCTCCGCCAGCAGGCGGGTGATGTCACGGACGATGCCCGGCCTGTCGTTGCCCACCAGCTCCATGGCGATCGGTTTCCAGGTGCAGGACGGCTCGATGCCGCTTTCGGCGATCAACACACGAATGCCGTTTTCACCCAGTTTCTGCAGCGACTCGACCAGTTCGGCGTAGTTCTCCGCCGGTACCGCCACCCGCAGGATCCCGGCGAACTGGCCGGCCATGCGTGACATGCGGCTTTCCAGCCAGTTGCCATTGTGATCGGCGATGCATTGGGCGATACGCTCTACCTGCCCGGCCTTGTCAGGGGCGATCACGGTCAGTACAAGATGGTCCACGGGGCCACTCCTTCATTCGTCTGCAAGCGCCGCCGCAGATGGGGGCGATACGGGGATCGAATCAGTATAGGCAAGGCGCGGCAACCTGCCGCAGGACAGCCAGGCCAACTAATCGTGTACTGTTTCAAGATTTATCTGGAACAATCCACCTGTTTTTTGCGAACATGTCGTCTCCCAGCGTGACCCTATGCGACCAATCGGTCGCAGAGCGACGCTTTTAGTCTGATGTTTACCTGCCTGCTGCTTCATGTAGTATGCATCGGCGCGGACTACAAAAACGTCGTTTCGATGTCTGCCAAGGCGCCTGTGAAAATACGCCAAACGCCCGCCGGCCCGTCTGGCGAGCCGCACCCAGCCGCCCCGGAATGCGCGGGCATGCACTGGTGCCGTGTTTAGAGAAGCGCTACAGGCTTAATACAGAAGAGCGAAAGCGAAATAGCTGAGCAGAGGTGAGGCAAGCAATGACTGGATACGTTCAAGTCGGTGGCCTTCAGGTCGCCAAGGCCCTGTACGACTTCGTCAACGACGAAGCGATTCCTGGAACCGGCATCGAAGCCGAAAAGTTCTGGGCCGGGGCGGCAGAGATCATTAAAGACCTCGCTCCCAAGAACAAAGCCCTGCTCGCCAAGCGCGACGAGCTGCAAGCCAGGATCGACGCCTGGCACCAGGCCCGCAAAGGCCAGGCCCATGACGCCGTCGCCTACAAGGCATTCCTCCAGGAGATCGGCTACCTGCTGCCACAGGTCGAGGACTTCCAGGCCACCACCCAGAACGTCGATGACGAGATCGCGGTCATGGCCGGCCCGCAGCTGGTGGTGCCGGTAATGAACGCCCGCTTCGCCCTGAATGCCGCCAACGCCCGCTGGGGCTCGCTGTATGACGCGCTGTACGGCACCGATGCCATCAGCGATGAGGGCGGCGCCGAAAAAGGCCAGGGCTACAACAAGGCCCGTGGCGACAAGGTCATCGCCTTCGGCCGTGCCTTCCTCGACCAGGCCGCACCGCTGGCCGCAGGCTCACATGTCGACTCCACCGCCTACCGCATCGACGGCGGCAAGCTGGTGGTCGCCCTCAAGGGCGGCAGCAACAGCGGCCTGCGTGACGACGCCCAGCTGATCGGTTTCCACGGCGATGCCGCCGCACCGACCGCCGTGCTGCTCAAGCACAACGGCCTGCACTTCGAGATCCAGGTCGACGCCAGCACCCCGGTCGGCAGCACCGACGCCGCCGGCGTGAAAGACATCCTGATGGAATCGGCTCTGACCACCATCATGGACTGCGAAGACTCGGTCGCCGCCGTCGATGCCGACGACAAGGTCATCGTCTACCGCAACTGGCTGGGCCTGATGAAAGGCGACCTGGCCGAAAGCGTGAGCAAGGGCGGCAAGACCTTCACCCGCACCATGAACCCGGACCGCGAGTACGCGGGGCCCAATGGCGGCAGCGTGACCCTGCACGGCCGCTCGTTGCTGTTCGTGCGCAACGTCGGTCACCTGATGACCAACCCGGCGATCCTCGACGCCCAGGGCAACGAAATTCCCGAAGGTATCCAGGACGGCCTGTTCACCAACCTGATCGCCCTGCACAACCTCAACGGCAACACCAGCCGCAAGAACACCCGTAGCGGCAGTGTCTACATCGTCAAGCCGAAGATGCACGGCCCTGAAGAGGTGGCGTTCGCCGCCGAGATCTTCAGCCGCGTCGAAGACCTGCTGGGCATGCAGCGCAATACCGTCAAGGTCGGCATCATGGACGAGGAGCGCCGCACCACGGTCAACCTCAAGGCCTGCATCAAGGCTGCGGCCGAGCGCGTGGTGTTCATCAACACCGGCTTCCTCGACCGCACGGGTGACGAGATCCACACCTCCATGGAAGCCGGCGCCGTGGTGCGCAAGGGCGCCATGAAGAACGAGAAGTGGATCGGTGCCTACGAGAACAACAACGTCGACGTCGGCCTGGCCACCGGCCTGCAGGGTCGCGCGCAGATCGGCAAGGGCATGTGGGCCATGCCCGACCTGATGGCCGCCATGCTCGAGCAAAAGATCGCCCACCCGCTGGCCGGGGCCAACACCGCCTGGGTACCGTCGCCGACCGCCGCCACCCTGCACGCCCTGCACTACCACAAGGTCGACGTGCAGGCCCGGCAACGCGAGCTCGCCTCGCGCACCCCGGCTTCGGTCGACGATATCCTGACCATCCCGCTGGCGGCCAACACCAACTGGTCGGACGAGGAAATCCGCAACGAGCTGGACAACAACGCCCAGGGCATCCTCGGCTACGTGGTGCGCTGGATCGACCAGGGCGTGGGCTGTTCGAAAGTGCCGGACATCAACGATGTCGGCCTGATGGAAGACCGTGCCACCCTGCGGATTTCCGCCCAACTGCTGGCCAACTGGCTGCGCCATGGCGTGGTCACCCAGGCGCAGGTGCTGGAAAGCCTCAAGCGCATGGCCGCGGTGGTGGACAAGCAGAACGCCGGTGACGCCCTGTACCGCCCGATGGCGCCGAACTTCGATGACAACATCGCGTTCCAGGCGGCGATCGAGCTGGTGATCGAGGGTGCCAAGCAACCGAACGGCTACACCGAGCCGGTCCTGCACCGTCGTCGTCGCGAGTTCAAGGCGCGCAACGGGCTGTAGGTCATCAAGGGGCCGCTTTGCGGCCCAATCGCCGGCAAGCCGGCTCCCACAGGTCAACACTATCCTTGTGGGAGTCGGCTTGCCGGCGATTGGGCTGCGAAGCAGACCCAGTACGATTAGTCCATTCTCAGTTCTTTGCGTACCAGCTCCAGCAACTTGCCCAGGTCCACCGGCTTGAGCAAAAAGTCCACCACCCCCAGGTGCATCACGTCCACCGCCTCCTTCACATCGGTGTCGCCCGACACCACGATGATCGACAGCGCCGCCCGCTCGGACTCGCGAATCTGGCGAATCAACTCCAGGCCATCCTTCGGCTCCATGCGCAGGTCGGTGATCATCAGTGCGATCCGCGGTTCGTAATGCAGCTTCAACATCGCTTCCTGCGCGCCGTCAGCCGTCATGCAGGCGATACCTCGACTCTTCAGGTACAGGCTCAGCGCCTCGCTGTTCACCGGGTTGTCGTCCACCACCAGCACCACGGGACGAGCCGCGACAGGCGCACTCACCCCAGCCAGTGCCTCGCGCTCGGCGTCACTCAGTATGTCGTCATGCTCGGCCATGGCCCATCTCGTCAAAAAAATCTCGTTCACAGCTTAGGACCGCGAAATTTACATAGCCCGGTTCGCCTTTCGTCGGGTCCTTGACAGCCTCGCTCTAGACTTACGTCCAATGGGCACCACAGTACGGCCAGCCGACCATGGAGGCCGAGAACAACAAAGCCGACCCCTATAGATAGATATATATAGTTCGGCGTAGCGATACGGTCAGCTTCATGAGCAAAAAGGACGCCTACACCCAGGCCGGCAGGACAGCGGTACTGCAAAACATCCAGGGCACCCTGCAGTTCCTGCAGCGTTTCCCGCCGTTCAACCAGATGGAACACAGCCACCTGGCCTACCTGGTGGAACAGTGCCAGCTGCGCTTCTACGCGGGCGGCGAAAGCATCATCACGCCGGCCGAGGGCCCGGTCGAGCACTTCTATATCGTCAAGCAGGGGCGCGTGGTCGGCGAACGTCACCATGTCACCAAACCAGGCACCGAGACCACCTTCGAGATCACCAGCGGTGAATGCTTCCCGCTGGCGGCCTTGCTCGGCGAGCGGGCCACCCGCACCGAGCACCTGGCCGGCGAAGACACCTTCTGCCTGCAACTGGACAAGGCCGCGTTCATCCGTGTGTTTTCCATGTCCGAGGTATTCCGCGACTTCGCCTTGCGCGGCGTCAGCAGCCTGCTCGACCAGGTCAACCAGCAAGTGCGCCAGCGCGCCGTGGAGACCCTGGGTACCCAGTACTCACTCAACACACCGCTGGGCGAACTGGCGCTGCGCCACCCGGTTGTGTGCACGCCAGACACGCCCCTGCGCGAAGCCGTGCGGCAAATGCACGAGCAACAGGTCGGCAGCATCGTGATCATCGATGAGCAGCGCCACCCCATCGGTATCTTCACCCTGCGCGACCTGCGCCAGGTAGTGGCCGACGCCAGCGCCGAACTGACCGCGCCCATCGAGCGCTACATGACCGCCAAACCGTTCTACCTGAGCCCCCAGGCCAGTGCGTTCGACGCCGCCATGGCGATGACCGAACGCCACATTGCCCATGTCTGCCTGGTGGACAACCAGCGCCTGTGCGGGGTGATTTCCGAGCGCGACCTGTTCTCCCTGCAGCGCGTCGACCTGGTACACCTGGCCCGCACCATCCGCCATGCACCGCGGCTGGACAGCCTGGTGGCACTGCGCGGCGAAATCGGCCAACTGGTCGAACGCATGCTCGCCCACGGCGCCTCCTCGACGCAGATCACCCAGATCATCACCCTGCTCAACGACCATACCGTGTGCCGGGTGATCGAACTGGCCATCGCCGAGCGCGGCGACCCCGGCGTGCCGTTCAGCTGGTTGTGCTTCGGCAGCGAGGGCCGCCGCGAGCAGACCCTGCACACCGACCAGGACAACGGCATTTTATTCGAGGCCCGTGACGGCGCCGAAGCCGAGGCGATCCGCGCACGCTTGCTGCCGTTGGCCCAGCAGATCAACCACAACCTGGCCCAGTGCGGCTTCACCCTGTGCAAAGGCAACGTGATGGCCGGCAATCCCGAGCTGTGCCTGTCGCGTGGCGAATGGGCGCGGCGCTTCGCCGGCTTCGTGCGCGAAGCCAGCCCCGAGAACCTGTTGGGCTCAAGCATCTACTTCGACTTGCGCGTGGTCTGGGGCGACGAGCAGGGCTGCGAGCAACTGCGCCAGGGCCTGCTGGAGCAAGTCGCGGACAACCGCATCTTCCAGCGCATGCTGGCCGACAACGCCCTGCGCCAGCGTCCGCCGGTCGGGCGCCTGCGCGAGTTCGTGTTGACCCGCCAGGGTGACGACAAGGCCGCCACCCTCGACCTCAAGGTGCAGGGCCTGACCCCGTTCGTCGATGGCGCCAGGCTACTGGCCCTGGCCCACGGCATCACGGCGTGCAATACCCTGGAGCGGCTGCGCCAGCTGATCGCCAAGGGCGTCATCGACCCGCTCGACGGCGCCGCCTATGAAGAGGCCTACCACTTCATCCAGCAGACCCGCATGCAGCAGCACCAGCGCCAGAGCCGCGAGAACATGCCTTACTCCAACCGGCTCGACCCCGACAGCCTCAACCACCTGGACCGGCGCATCCTGCGCGAGTCCCTGCGCCAGGCCCAGCGCCTGCAGAGCAGCCTGGCCCTGCGGTACCAGTTGTGAACCTGTTCGCCTGGTTGCGCCCCACAGCCCCCGAACTCGATGCGGCGCTGCAGCGGCGCCTGGCCGCGCTGCCCGGCCCTGCGCCCCTGGGCGTGTGCTCCCTGCGCGAACAGCGCTGGGTGGTGCTGGACCTGGAGACCAGCGGCCTGAATCTCAATCGCGACCAGGTGCTGTCGATCGGCGCGGTGGCCATCGAGGACGGTGCCATCGACCTCGGTCGGCCGTTCGAGCGGACCCTGCGCCGCCCCGAACAGAAAACCAACGCCAGCGTGCTGATCCACGGCCTGGGCCCCAGCGCCCTGGCCGCCGGCTGCGAACCGGCCGAAGCACTGCTCGACCTGATGACGTTCATCGGCGACAGTCCTGTACTGGCGTTCCATGCCCCTTTCGACCAGCGCATGCTGGCCCGGGCGTTGAAGGACAGCCTGGGCCTGCGCCTGCAGCATCCGTTTCTCGACGTGGCGGAGCTGGCGCCGATGCTCAACCCCGACACAGTGCTGCGCGAGGCCGGGCTGGACGACTGGATCGCCCGTTTCGGCCTCGAAGTCCAGGCCCGCCACCATGCCAGCGCCGATGCCCAGGTGACCGCGGAACTTGCGTTGATCCTCTTCAGCCAAGCGCGCCGCCAGCAACTGGACAGCCCGCTGCAGCTGGAGCAGCGGGTGCGCCAGTGGCGACGACGCAAGACGCAGCACCACGGTCTCTGATTTTTATTGCGCTTTCCCCGCCATGCTGGCAATCCGATAAGCGTCAATTGCGCCCTCCCCCCTGCCTCTGCCACAATCGCGAATAATTATCGTTAGTTAACGCATTCTTTCCCGGGGAACGCTTCTTGACGTCTGCGCACAGTCCACATGCCGAACTGGTCGGCGCGCTGTACCGCGACCATCGCACCTGGCTGCTGGCCTGGCTGCAGCGCAGCACCGCCTGCCGCCAGCGTGCCGAGGACCTGAGCCAGGACACCTTCGTGCGCCTGCTCGGCCGCGAGCGTTTGGACGCCCCCCGCGAACCCCGCGCCTTTCTGGTCGCCGTGGCCAAGGGCCTGTTGTTCGACCACTTCCGCCGCACCGCCCTCGAGCAGGCCTACCTCGCGGAACTGGCGCTGCTGCCCGAAGCCGAGCACCCGTCACCGGAACAGCAACACCTGATCCTCGAAGACCTCAAGGCCATCGACCGCTTGCTGGGCAAGCTCTCGAGCAAGGCCCGGGCAGCCTTCCTGTACAGCCGCCTGGACGGCCTGGGGCACGCCGAGATCGCCGAGCGCCTCGGGGTGTCGGTCTCGCGCGTGCGCCAGTACATCGCCCAAGGCCTGCGCCAGTGCTATGTCGCCCTTTACGGGGAGCCGACATGAAGCATGCCCCGGTTTCCAGCAAGGTGCTGGAAGCGGCCATCGCCTGGAAGCTGTGCCTCGACGAAGGTAGCGGTACCCCGGACGAACGCAGCGAGTTTACGCGCTGGCACGCCGCCCACGAGGAGCACGCCCGCGCCTGGCTGCAACTGGGTATGCTCGACCAGCGCGTCAACGCTGCTGCCGGGCCGGTACGCCACACCCTGCTGCAATCCCGGGCCGGGTTGCGCCAGCGTCTGGGCGGCCTTGCCGGCATGCTGCTGCTCGGCGGCCTGCTGGCCTGGGCCGGCGCACCGTCACTGTCGCCCACCTACTGGCTGGCCGACCAACGCACCAGTACCGGCGAGCTGCGCACCCTGCGCCTGGAAGACGGCACCCTGCTCAGCCTCAACAGCCAGACCGCGGTGGACATCGACTTCCAGGGCGAACAACGGCTGATCGTCCTGCACCAGGGCGAGATCTCGGTAGAAACCGGCCACAAGGACAGCCGCCCATTGCTGGTGCGCACCGAGGAGGGCCGCCTGCGCCCACTGGGTACCCGCTTCCTGGTCAAGCGCGAGGAGGCCGGCACACGCCTGGAGGTGCTGCAGGCATCGGTAGCTGCCAAACCCCAGCACAGCGGCGATGAACAGGTGCTGCGCGAAGGCCAGCAAGTGCTGATGAGCGCCGACGGCCTGGGCAGTGTCACCCCCGTGGCGGTCGGCAGCGACGCCTGGACCCGCGGCATGCTGGTGGTGGACAACGTGCGCCTGGCCGACCTGGTGGCCACCCTCGGCCAGTACCGCAGCGGTCATCTGGGCGTCAGCGACGCAGTGGCCGAGCTGCGCGTGAGCGGCAGTTTCCCGCTGACCGACACCGACCTGGCCCTGGCCTCGCTGCAACCGGTGCTGCCGGTGAAGATCGAACGGCATACGCCGTGGTGGGTCACCGTTACCGCCAAATAGCCCCAGCCAGACCGCCCTTTGGGAGCCGGCTTGCCGCCTCCCAAAGGTTTTTGCAAATCAGTCGTATTTTTTTTCACACCCCCCTGTCACTTTCCCACTCTCGCTCGGCAAGGAAGCAGTCAGCACTATTTCGTCGAGGAGCCGCTGAATGTCCCGTGCCGTTGATGCTTTGCTTCGCCCCAGCCTGATGGCCCTGGCCATCAGCCTGGCCACCCCGTTGGCCAGCACTGCCCTGTTCGCCGCCGAACAGTCCGCCATGCGGGCCTACAACCTGCCCAGCGCACCGCTGGCCAGCACCCTGAACCAGATCGCCAGCCAGGCCGGTATCGCCCTGGCGCTGGATCCGGCGCTGGTCAGTGGGCGTAGTTCGGCGCCGGTCAGCGGCCAGTACAACGGTATTGGCGCGCTACAGGCGGCCCTGCGTGGTACCGGCCTGCAGTTGCAGCAAAGCAGTGCCGGCAGCTACAGCCTGGTGGCGGAAGGCAGCCTGGCGCTGCCGGAGACCAACATCGACGCCAACAGCAGTTTTGAAAGTGCCTGGGGCCCGGTGGAGGGCTACACCGCCAAGCGCACCGCCGCCGGCACCAAGACCGACACCGCGCTGGTCGAAGTCCCACGCTCCATTTCCGTCGCCACCCGCCAGCAGATGAGCGACCGTGGCGTGCAGAGCCTGGATGATGCGGTGAAGTACATGCCAGGCATCGTCTCGGCCAGTTTCGGCAGCGACACCCGCTATGACTGGATGCGCGTGCGCGGCTTCGAGCCGACCCAGTTCCTCGACGGCCTGCCTCTGCCCCGCGGCGTGTATGCCAACCCGAAAGCCGAAACCTGGAACCTCGACCGCCTTGCGCTGCTGCGTGGCCCGGCCTCGTCGGTGTATGGCCAGACCCCGCCCGGCGGCCTGCTGGACATGGTCAGCCGCCGCCCCCAGGCCGAGAGCAGCCACGAGATCCAGCTGCAGTACGGTAGCGACAACCACCGCCAGATCAGCTTCGCCAGCACCGGCAAGCTCGATGAGCAGGGCCAGTTCCTCTATGGCGTCAGCGGCGTGGTGCGCGACAGCGGCACGCAGATCGACCATATCGACAACAAGCGCTACAACATCGCCCCAAGCCTGACCTGGAACATCGACGACGACACCTCGCTGACCTTCCTCAGCCAGTTCACCCGCGACGATACCGGCGCCACCAGCCAGTTCTATCCGATCCAAGGCACCAAGATCGACATGCCGTTCGGCAAGGTCTCCCGCCACAAGAACCTGGGTGATCCGGATTACGAATACTACGACCGCACCTACTACGCGCTGGGCTATGCCTTCGAACATCGTTTCAACGATGTCTGGCAGTTCCGCCAGAACGTGCGCTACACCAAGAGCGAGTTGTCGTTCCAGACGATCACCGTTGGTAGCTACTACCAACCCGGCGGCCCGGTGGACAACGAGGGCAATGCCAGCCGCATGTCCACCAACGTCAATGAGGACATCAGCCAGTTCGCGCTCGACAACAACTTCCAGGCCGACTTCAGCACAGGCGATATCAGCCATACCGTGCTGATCGGCTTGGACCACCAGCGCACCGAATCCGACTTTCTCTCCATCTATGGCTTCAACGTACCGCCCACCAACGTCAACAACCCGGTGTACGGTTTGCCGATCACTCGCCCGGACCGCTCCGCGGCCTATATGGACTACAACCAGAAAACCGTGCAGACCGGGCTCTACATCCAGGACCAGATGGCGCTCGACAAATGGCGCCTGACCCTGGGCGGGCGTGAAGACTGGGTGCATACCGGCACCACGTTCCTCAACAAGGGTAATGCCACCAACACCCAGCGCGACAAGCAGTTCAGCGGTAACGCGGCGCTGAGCTACGTGTTCGATTCAGGCTTTGTTCCCTACCTGTCCTATGCCGAGTCGTTCCAGCCAAGCACCGGCTCGGACGCGGACGTCGAGAAGTCGTTCAAGCCGACCGAAGGCCAGCAATGGGAGCTCGGCATCAAGTACCAGCCACCTGGCTCCAACACCCTTTTGTCGGCGGCCGTGTATGACCTCACCCAGAAGAACGTGACCGTCACCAACAACGTGGGTGGGGTGCCGGTCTCCAGCCAGACCGGCGAGGTCAAGGTCCACGGCCTGGAACTGGAAGCCGTCTCCGACGTCACCGACAACCTGAAAGTGATCGCCGCCTATACCCTGGCCAAGTCCGAAGTCCAGAAAGGGCAGTACAAAGGCAACCGCCTGCAACAGATGCCCAACCAGCAGGCCTCCTTGTGGGCCGACTACACCTGGCATACCGGTGTGCTTGACGGCTTCGGCATTGGCCTTGGCGCACGCTACACCGGCAACCGCTACGGTGACGAAGCCAACACCTGGCTCGGCAAGAGCAAGGCCTACACTGTGTTCGACGCTGCGGTGCACTACGACCTGGGCCGCCTGGACAGCAGCCTCAAGGGGGCCTCAGTGGCGGTCAACGCCAGCAACCTGCTGAACAAGGATTACCTCTCGACCTGCGACGGCTACTACTGCTATTACGGCGACCAGCGCAGCGTCGTCGCCAGCGCCACCTACAAGTTCTGAGTGACCGAAGCCATCGCGGGGCCAGCCCGCTCCCACGGTCAGTGGGAGCGGGCTGGCCCCGCGATGGCTTAAGGAGCCGTGATGAAAAGCCAAACCATCCGCCGCTGGTCAGCGATCCACACCTGGAGCAGCCTGGTGTGCACGCTGTTCCTGCTGCTGCTGGCCCTCACCGGCCTGCCGCTGATCTTCCACCACGAGCTGGAACACCTGCTGGGCGATGCCCCCGAACTGCGCGAGATGCCCGCCGGCACCCCGCACCTGGACCTGCAGCAACTGGTGCTCAAGGCCGAGCAACACCGCCCTGGCGAAGTCATGCAGTACTTCGGCTACGAAGAGGACGAACCCAACGGCGTGGTGGCGATCATGGCCGCCACCGCCGGCACCCACCCCGACCAATCGCACACCTTCATGCTCGATGCCCGCACCGGCGAGGCCGTGGCCATGCCGGCGGCCAATGGTGGTTTCATGATGCTGATGCTTCGTCTGCACGTGGACATGTTCGCCGGGCTGCCCGGCAAGTTGTGGCTGGCCTTCATGGGCCTGCTGTTCGTCGTCGCGATCGTCTCCGGCACGGTGCTGTACGCGCCGTTCATGCGCCGCCTGGAGTTCGCCACGGTGCGCCACGACAAGTCGCGGCGCCTGCGCTGGCTCGACCTGCACAACCTGATCGGCGTGGTCACCCTGACCTGGGCCCTGGTGGTCGGCGTCACCGGTGTGATCAGCGCCCTGTCCGACCTGGTGATCGCGGCCTGGCGCAACGACAGCCTGGCGGCCATGGTCGCGCCCTACCGCGCTGCCCCGCCGCTCACCGAACGCGCCCCGGCCAGCCAGCTGTTGACGATCGCCGAACAGGCGGCACCCGGCATGCGCCCGGACTTCATCGCCTTTCCAGGCACGCGTTTTTCCAGCGAGCACCACTACGCGGTATTCATGAACGGTGCCACACACCTGAGTTCGCACCTGTTCACGCCGGTACTGATCGATGCTCGCACCCTTGCAGTGACGGCCGTAGGCGACCGTCCCTGGTACATGGATGCGATGGGCCTGTCGCAGCCTTTGCATTTCGGCGATTACGGCGGGCGACCGATGCAGATCCTCTGGGCTTTGCTGGACGTGCTGACAATCATCGTGCTCGGCAGCGGCCTCTACCTGTGGTGGGGCAAGCAGCGCAAACCCAGAGGGTCGCGCGCATGAGCCACAGGTCGCAAGCCACTGTACGCATCTTCGCCTGGCCAGCGTTGATTGCCATACTTGGGCTCCTGGGCCTGTTCGCCGCACTGCTCGGCGACGGTGGCTGGGACATTCTGGCATGGGCCGGCCTGGGTCTGCCGGCCCTGGTGAGCTTGCGCGGGCTGCTCTGGCGTCGGGTGCGCTAGCCCGCTACCACCCCGCAACCGCAGGTATTGCCAAGCATGGGGGTTTTCCTCAACCCAGGACCCGCCCCATGCGCCCCCTCGAACAACTGGAACAGATCGACCGACAGATCAGCGACCTGCTCGGCGGCCTCCCGACCCTTGACCCTCAGCACCCCATCAACCCCGATACACGCACCTGGCTGCACGGCCAACTGGCCAGCTTCTGGACAACGGCCGATGAGCATGGCGAAACCCCAAGACAAAAGCTGCTGGCACTGCGCAAGGCGCTGATGCTGGCCGAGGTTGAATTGCGCCTGGGCGACCAGACCTTGGCCAACGGGTCAGCCGAGCAGCTGCGGGCGTGCCTGGAACAGCCGCTTCCCTCTCAGCGCAGGCAGCTGCCGCTGGCCAGCAGGCCACAGGTCTATCGCGTGCTGCTCGACGGCATACGGCCCAACTGGCGCAGCTACCTGCCAGGCACACTGATCATCGTTGCCGGCACCGCCGAGGGCCCTATGCTCACGCCTCAGGATGCCGCAGGCATGGCCTTGCTATGCAGCCTCTCACAAGGCATAGAGGCCTTCGACTCCCTTGCCGCACTGCACCAGGAACTTTGCGAACGCCTGGAGGACCCACTCCAGAGCAAGCCTCTGCTGCATCTGTATCCTGACCCACAGGCGGACCGCGTTCGTCGGTCACAGCGCCTGCGCTATGACTGGTACACCGATAGCCTGCTGGAGGCCCAGATCGACAGTGCGATAGAAGCCCAGCGCCAACGCTTGAGTGACGCCGGCTTGTGGAGCAACAGCTCACCCGACCAGCACACCCGAATACATAAAGCCATGCAACTCTGGCACGAAGTCGGCGCCAAACCCATCCTGCTGACACGTTACTCCCGATTACTTGAGAAGAACCTGCCGAACTGGCTGCGCAACACCTCTGCGCAAGGCCTGAGCCATATGATGCAGGCCATGCAAGAGCTGGTGGCAATCGCCGAGCAGGCTGCTGCCCCGGGAGTGCTGAGCCTTAACGACTTCAAGCAACGCAATAGCCTGCTGGCCTGGGCCAACGCACGCCTTCGCGAGCGCCTTAGCCATAACCTGGGGTACGACACAGATCCTCGCGATATCAAGATCAGGGTCGTGCGTGCCCGCCGCACTGGCGCCATCATGCATCCCTTCGCCATCTCATCCTATGTCACCTATGTCGGCATGCGACGCGTGGGCCACGAGATGGTGGAAATGGTCGAGGAAATCAACACGCTCGAAGAGATCGCACTCAAGAACTTGCCGTGGTTCGATACCGACTACTGGCTTACTGCTCGGGTGAGCCATGCCCACGGCAAAGCCATGCCCGCCGGGCTCACGCCGCAGTATGTCAAGCACATGGTCCGGGAACTGAACGTAGGTGACAGCTACGCAAAGTACCTGCACACCCAACTTGTCAGTTCCAGAGCGGGCAAATGGCGCCTGACCGCGCACAGCAAGGTCAACCGTGCACGCATGCACGCTGAAGCAGTCAAGGCGCGCTACGCCGGACACTTTGGCGAAGACCCTTTCGAACACGGCTACAACTGGGTGCGCGCAGTGTTGGACCAACCACACAATGCCTTGCGTGCGCCAGTCGCAGGCTACCCGGTCACTGTTCGGCAGCTAAACATCATGGGCCATACCCTGCAGGGCGTGCTTCTGCTCAACAGCACCCCCTACAAGTCCCCGGCATGCGTGCTGTACACCCCGGATGCCCCGGACCGCAGGTCCTGGCGCCGTTTTCGAACAACCCGCGAACTGCTTCGCACGTTGCGCCAACAGCCCACGTTGAGAGCATACGTAGCCCAGCGCCTGCCATTGCTGCCTGCCGCCACGGTGCAACGGCTGCTGGACAAGGGGCGCATGAGCACACATTTGACGACACCCGAGATCAAGGACGACCTTTTCTTCGTCTACTACATCGCCGAAGCCCGGGCGCTGATCGCTCAGGCCGATGCCGACAGCATGACGACCAGGGAAGTGAACGTGGCATCGGTCATGGCGCTGAGCTGGCGCTTACTGGACTTCATCAGCCTCCTGCTGCCGAACCGTGCGCTGCTGGTGCTGTCGATCGGCCGCATGGCAATCGATATTTGGGACGGCGTCGAGGCCTTCAAGCAAGAGGATGTCGAAGGGGTGATGCGGCATGCCTATCAAGCGCTTAGCCACCTCAACGATGCGGGTACCAGTTTTCTTGGTTCCAGAGTGCTACGCCGATCCCTGCGCGGGATTCCCAAACAACCGCCACTGCCACTGCCCGCACGCCTCCAGGTACAACCAGGGAGCAGCCTGCGCTATCGCATAGACGGCATCTACGGTGAAGGTGTATACGAGCAAAGCTCGGCGTTTGGCGGGCACTCACTGTACTTCGTCAAGGACAACGACAACCGCTATTACCAGGTCAGCTTCGACGGCTACCGCTGGCGGGCGATCGACCCTGACCAGCCAGACGTCTACCTGCAGCAACCGCTCAAGCGCAAGTCCGACGGGCAGTGGGTCATAGACTCACCGGTACTTTGGTACGACGGGCTGCCCGACCTGAAGCAGTTACTGCAAGACTGCTACCTGCAGGTGCCTGTGGCCGGCCTGCCACTGAACATCGAACAAGGGCTCTTTGAGGCTGACGATCAGCTGTACCTGGCGCTCGAGAACGGACAGTTGCCGGTGCGTCGCCACCTGCTGCCAGATCATTACCACTTGCAGATTACTGTCGCCAACAACGCCGGGGTGGTGCCGTGGGCGGTGATGCGTCACGAAAACGGCCAGTGGCTGATACGCGTTCGCCAGGCAGGGCGCAGCAGTGACTGGCTGACACTGCCAGACCAACCACCGCCCGCCCAATGAAAGCCCGAACCAGCTGCCTTACTCGACCAGTTTTGGCAAAAGCCGGTCCAGTCGCTGATGCAAGGCGCTGCCGCTCGGCCAGTTGCGCAGCAACCGCGCCCGGTCACGGGCAAACGCCGGGGCGAAGCTGAGCTGAGTGGCGTGCTGACACATGGCGTCGAGGTCGATCAGCGACCACTGGCCGGCCTGCCAGAACAGGTTATGGCCTTTGAAGTCGCCATGGCTGATGCGCTCGCGGATCAGCTGCTGCATCACCCGTACCAGGGCCTCGACCTGCTCGTCGGGCGCCTCGCCGCTTTCCACATAGGGCGCGAAGCATTCGATCAGGTCCGGCCCGTCGGCGTACTCGGTCACCAGGTAGGCCGTGCTGCGCAGCCCCATCACCCGCTGCTCCAGCACCGCCAATGGCCGTGGCGTGGCAATGTCGAGAAACTCAAGGCGATGCCCCTCGATCCACGAATGCCAGGCCCGGCTCGGGCGCCAGAAGCGCTTGAACCAGTGCGCGGTGTTCTTGATGTTGTAGCGCTTGAGCACCAGCGTGCGGCCACCCACCTCGATACGCGCCACGCTGGCCGCGCCACCGGTCTTGTACAGGTGGCCCTGGTCGATCAGCGCATCGGCCTGCTCGAGTACCGGCAGCAGCGCCTCGACTTCGCCGCGGCGGATGGCGCGCAGGCCCGACAGGTTGCGCGCAACGCTGAACAGCGTGCATTCACGCCCGGCCTTGTCCAGGTAGTCCTTCAGGCGCCAGTTGCGCACCTTGTCCACCTGCTTCTGCAACGCCTCAAGCGGCAACGCATGCTCGGCGTTGGCCAGGATGTAATGCACCAGCGCCTCCTCGATAAAGGGCTCCAGGCGCTTGGGCAACTGGGCGAAGAATACCCCGAGGTTTTCCAGCACGCGCTGACGCGACAGCTGCTGGCCGGGCGTTTCGGCCTTGATGCCGGCGCCGTCGATCAGGTACAGCTGACCGTCCTGGCGCAGCAGGTTGTCCAGGTGCAGGTCTTCCTGCCACAAACCCTTGGCATGCAGGTGTGCGATGGCGGTCAACGCCTCGCCAAGCACCAGGTGCTGCTCGTCGGCGAGCATCGGCAATGATTCCACCTTGGCCCAGGCGTCACCCAGGCTTTCGGCGTGATCGAGGTATTCGAACAACAGCCAGCCACCTTCGCCTTCCTTGAGGCCATCGACCAGCAGGCGCGGCGTGGTCAGGCCCTGATCGGCCATCAGCCGGGCGCCATCGCGTTCGCGCTGGAAGTGGCGGGCGGCATTGCCGCCGACCAGCAACTTGGCCAGGACCTTGGTGCCACGCCAGATGCCGGCGCCGACATAGCGCTGGCCCGGCAGCACGCGCAGCAGGCTGAGCAGCTGCAAGTCGGCGCTGCCTGCGGCGTCGGCGAGGGTGATGGTCAGGGGCAGGCTCGGACTGCGCCCGGCCTCCTTCAGTTCGGACAGGCGCATCAGCGGGCCTCTTTGTGACGGCGGCGTTGGGTCAGGCGTTGCAGCCAGGTGGAAACCAGGGCGCTGTCCGCCGGTTGCTCCAGGTAGGCGGCCAGCAGCACGCGCACGTCGCCCTCACCCCAGGCCCGGGCACGCCGTAGCAGCGGCTCGAGGTCCTTGACCCGGTCACGCATGCCGAACAGCAGCGGACGGGTCTTCTCCAGGTCGATCAACTGTGCCTGCCAGCCTTCGCGGCGCTCACGCAGGAAAATGTGCTTGGGGTAGAAGCAACCGTGCATCTGCCCGGCGCCGTGCAGTGTGCGCGCCAGCTGGCCACAGGCCTGGAGGATGCCCTGGCGTTGCGGCGCGGATGTCTGCGGCCAATGGCCGAGCAAATGCTCAAGGTCGGTCCATTCGTCCAGCGCCCGGGTCATGAGGATCGCCCGGTGTTGGCCAGCCTGTTTGCGCTCCCCATAGAAAACCGCCTGCAAGGCCGGGATATCGAGCTTCTGGTAACGGCTGATGTTGCGAAACTCACGGGCGAAGGTCGGCTCGCCGAACGGCCGGTGCAGGCTGCGAGTCAGGTAGTCGCTCTGGCGCTTGAGGTAGTACCCCTTGCCCTCGAGCTCGAGGCGGAACACGCTGCTCCAGCCGCCGCGGCCGGTGTTGGGTTCGTCCACGGCGTCAAGTTGCAGGGCCCAGAGCGCCTCGAAGTCGCCCAGTCCGTGCCGTTGCAGCAGTGCCTGGTCGGCACTGGCCAGGTAGTCGGTCATTCCCTTCCCTCGAAAAAGCTCAGCACATGACGGATGCGCTTTTTGTCGCGCGCATGCAGGCGCGCATGCCCCCGGTACTGCAGGTAGAAGCGCAGGCGCTGGGTCGCCGACAGGTGATACTTGGCGACCTTGTCCAGGCAGGCCAGGTCCTTGATCAACCGGTGGCGCAGCATGAAACCACGCCAGAAGTCGCCCGTCGGGCAATCGATGAAGAACAGCGTGCCCTGGTCATCGACCAGCAGGTTGCGCCATTTGAGATCGTTGTGGGCGAAATGGTGATCGTGCATTACCCGGGTGTGCCGCGCCAGCTGACGGCTGACATGATCGACCCAGGCCGCGTCACGCAGGCGCGGGTCATTGCGCTCGGCCAACGCCGAGAGGTCCTCGGTGCGTGGCAGTTCGCGAGTGATCATCGCCCCACGGCCAAACGCCAGGCCCTGGCGCTCGAGGCCCCAGGCGACCACGTCGGCGGTGGGGATGCCCCATTTGGCGAACTGCTTGAGGTTCTGCCACTCAGCCTTGACTCGCGGGCGCCCCAGGTAGCGGCGCATGTGCTTGCCGGCTCCGGTGTAGCGTTTGACGTAGTAGTTGACCCCGTCCCGTTCGATGCGGATGACCTCGCTCAACGGGTCGCGGGTCAGACGCTCGCCCTTGATGGCGAACACCGCGTCGATACTGCCGAAATCGGCCGCCAGGTGCGCATACTCAGGCGCCAGGTTCCAGCTCGCCATCAGAGTGCGTCCCCGTAACGTTGCTTGCGGTCGTAGAGCTTCTGCGCCTTGCGCTCCAGCCAGGCGAGCAGTGCAGCCTCGTCCTTGAGCACCTGGCGCAACGAGCGCTGGAAGTAGCCGCGCAAAAAGCGCAGCTTGTCGCGACGGGTCAGACCGATGTCCAGGGCCGAGAAATACAGGGCCGCCAGGTCCTTGTCGCGCCAGCGGCGGCTGACCGTCGCCCGAGTCTGGGCACGGTGCAGGTCGATCACCGACAGCCGGAAGTCGTCCGCCGTCACCGGGCGATCGGTGTGCAGCAGGAAGTGGCAGATGTAGCAGTCGCGGTGGTTGACCCCGGCGCGGTGCATGCCGCCGGTCATCTTCGCCACCTCGGCGATCAGCGCACGCTTCAGGCGGGGCGCTGGCGGCTGCTTCACCCAGTCGATGCTGAAGTCTTCCAGGCTGACGGTCGGCGCCAGCTCCTCGGTGACGATGAACGAGTGCTGGGTGGCCGGGTTGCCACCCCGCTCGCCGTAGGCCACCGCGGTCATGGTCGGCACGCCGACTTCATGCAAGCGCTGGATAGCACGCCACTCCTGGCCGGCGCCGAGCACCGGCAGCTTGGCGCTGAACAGGTTCTTGAAGATTTCACCCCAGCCGATGCCACGGTGGATCTTGACGAAGAACCCTGCGCCATCGACCTCGGTACGCAGGGTGCGACGGCCTTCCAGTTCGCGGTACACCTCGCCCTGCAGGGCCTCGACGGCGTCGAAGGGGTCACGCCCGGCCCACAGGCGCTTGAACGGTTCGGCCAGTATCAGCTTCATGTGGTTTCCTGCCCAAGGATCACGTCGGCGGCATGCTGCGGCATGCTGTACAGGTCGGCGTTGGCGGCGAATGCCACGCCGTTGCTCGACCAGGATGCACGGGCCGCGGCGTCCTCGAGCATGCGTTGCAAGTAGGCGTTGAGCTGGTCCTGCTCGAACGGCTCGTCCAGCACCAGGCCGCTGTCGGCCTCGGCGATGTAGTGGGCGTAGCCGCACACCTGCGACACCAGCACCGGCAGGCCAGCAACCAGCGCCTCGAGCAATACGGTACCGGTGTTTTCGTTGTAGGCCGGGTGGATCAGCAAATCGGCGCCGAGCAGGAAGCGTGGGATATCGCTGCGCCCCTTGAGGAACTGCACCTGATCACCCAGGCCGAGCGCAGTACTCTGCACCTGGAACAGCTTGGGGTCGTCCTGGCCGATGACCATCAGTTTCGTGCGTTTGCGCAGGCTCGACGGCAGCGCCGCGAGGGCCTTGAGGCTGCGGTCAACGCCCTTGGTCTTGAAGCCCGAGCCGATCTGCACCAGCAGCAACTCGTCGTCGGCCAGGCCGAACTCCTGGCGGAAGGCGGCGCGGATGGCCTCGGCGTCGGCCGGGCGCCGGCGGTCCTGGGAAATGCCCGGCGGCAGCAGGTGGAAACGCGCCTCGGGAGTGCCGTAGTGCTTGATGAACAGCGGCTGCTGCACCTCGGAGATCATCAGGATCTCGGTACGTGCGTCCTTGGCGAACACCGCCCGCTCGTATTCGGCGAAGTGGCGATAGCGGCCCCAGCGGCGGTAGAGGCCGCCGCGCAGGGTCTGGGCCTTGTCTTCGAAGCAGCCGTCAGCGGCGTAGTAGACGTCCAGACCAGGCATCTTGTTGAAGCCGATCAGGCGATCGACCGGGCGCTTGGCCAGGTCCGCCGCCATCCACGCACTGAGCTTCTCGTTGCGCCGGTGGTTGAACAGCGCCTTGACCGGCGCCACCAGCACCTCGAAGCCCGGCGGAATGTCACCTTCCCAGATCAGCGTGTACACACGGATCTGGTGGCCACGCTTCTGGCATTCGAGGGCGATGCGCATGAAGTCACGCTGCAGCCCGCCAAAGGGGAAATATTTGTAGAGCACAAAAGCCAGTTGCATCAACGAACATCCTCAGCCAGCAGCAGCGCGCTCAAGCGGCCCGCCACATGCTCGGGATTCAGGCGAGTGAAGCACAGCGGCCACTCGCGTTTGAGATCGAACCGGCGCAGGTCCTCGGCGCTCGGTTTGTAGGTGCACTTCTTCTGCAGGCACGGGGCGCAGGGGAAGTCGCTCGCCTGGTGGATCTGGGCGCGTCCGTAGGCACCGGTCAGACCAGGGTTGGTGGGGCCGAACAGGGAGATGGTCGGCACATCCAGGGCGGCGGCCAGGTGGCCCAGGCCGGTGTCGACCGCCACGCAGGCCTTGGCGGCGGCCAGCACACGGGCCACGCCCGCCAGGTTCAATTTGGGCAGCACCTGGCAATTGTTCAAGCCCTGGGCGATACGCTCGGCGCGAGCTTTTTCCGCAGGGTTACCCCATGGCAGCATCACCTGCAGCTTGCGCCGGCCCATGCGCTCGGCCAGCTCGCGCCAGTAAGCCTCGGGCCAGTGTTTGGTGGCCCAGGTTGTGCCATGCAGGAACACCACGTAGGGCGCGGCGGGTGGCAGTTGCAGGCGATTGAGGTCAAGGCCGTAGTTGCCCAGCCCTTCCGGCAGGTCATAGGCCAGGGCCAGAGCGAACAGTTGCCGCACGCGCTCAACGGCATGCTGGCCGACAGCGACCGACAGCCGCCGGTCGTAGAAGCGGCTGGCCCAGCCCTCACGGGCAGAGTAACGGTCCAGGCCGGCTACCGGCGCTTTCACGTAACGGGTCAGCCAGGCCGACTTGACCAAGCCCTGGGCATCGATCACCAAGTCGTACTTGTGCTCGCGCAGGCGCTGCTTGAAGGCCTTCCATTCGCCGCTCTTGAGCGTCTGCCAGATATTCTTGCGCCAGCGACGGATCGCCACCGGGATCACCTGGTCGACCGCCGGATGCCAGCTGGGGATCTCGGCGAAACCTTCCTCCACCACCCAGTCGAAACGGATGCCGGGGATGGCGTGGGCGGCGTCGGTAAGCGCTGGCAAGGTATGGATGACGTCACCCAGCGACGACGTCTTGATGATCAGGACCCGCACTCAGTCGACCTCGGCCACGGTATCGATCAGGTCGGAGCCACCCAGGCTGTGCAGGGCGGCGATCACTTTCGCCGGCTCCAGCAGCCGCAGGCAGTTGTAGTGGCCGAAGCGGCACGTGCGGTCGAAGCAGGGGCTGCATTCGATACCGGTGCGCACCACCTCCACCTGGTCGGCCAGCGGCGGGGTGAAGCCCGGCGAGGTCGAACCATACACCGCCACCAGCGGACGGTTGAGGGCGGCGGCCACGTGCATCAGCCCGGAGTCATTGGACACCACGGCGCTGGCGCAGGACATCAGGTCGATGGCCTCGGCCAGCGAGGTCTCGCCGGCCAGGTTGCAGGATTCTTCACGCAGGCCCGGGATCAGCCGGTCGCGGATCTGCTCGCCAACCGGGTGGTCGTTCTTCGAACCGAACAACCACACCTGCCAGCCCTGGCGGATCATCGCCTCGGCAACCTCGGCGTAATGCTCGGCCGGCCAGCGCTTGGCCTCGCCGAACTCGGCGCCGGGGCACAGGGCGAGCACCGGGCGGTCCAGCTCCAGGCCAAACTTGGCCAGGGCGGCCTCGCGGCTGGCGGCCTCGATTTGCAGGGCCGGGCGCGGATACGGCTTGGGCAGCTCGATACCCGGTGCGTAGGCCAGGGCCATGAAGCGCTCGATCATCAGCGGGTAACGCGCCTTGTCCAGCTTGCGCACATCGTTGAGCAGCAGGTAGCGCATCTCGCCGCGCCAGCCGGTGCGCTTGGGGATGCCGGCGAAATACGGCACCAGCGCCGACTTGAGCGAATTGGGCAGCAGGATCGCCTGGTCGTACTGGCCGGCCAGCGACTTGCCGATGCGCCGCCGCGTGGCCAGCTCCAGCGCGCCGTGGCCGAGCGGGAAGCTCAAGGCCTGGCGCACCTCGGGCATGCGTTCGAGGATGGGCCGGCTCCACTCGGGTGCCAGCACGTCGATCACGCAGTCGGGGTGCTGCTGTTTGAGGCTCTGGAACAGGGTCTGCGCCATCACCATGTCGCCGACCCAGCTGGGGCCAATGATCAGTATTCTCATGCTTTATCCAGAAACATTCGGGGAGGCTGCAGGCTGCGCTACAACCTGGCCTCCCCTCTTTATATTCAGGCTATGTGGCGGACAGTGTACCACCGAGGGCGCATTGCGCCCTTTTCGCCGCAGCGCGGCCCCGGCAAGCTCAGGTCAACCCAAGCTGCCCCCAGATCCGCCTTACCTCACGGCGCTCCTCGGCGAACTGCGCCGCGTCGATCACCCCGGCCTGCTTCTGCAAGGCCTGGCGGTGCGAGGCCGAGCGGAACGCCTTGTACAGTTCGCGCAGCAGCACGGCGTCGGCGGCGGGCATCAACCCGGCCTGTTCGAGCTCTTCGAGGATGCGGATGTTGTCGGTCCAGCGCAGTATGGCCGGATGGTCGTGGGACCAGGCCAAAGCGGCGTATTGCACCATAAATTCGATATCCACGATACCGCCGGCATCCTGCTTGATATCGAAGGGCTGGCCGGCATCGAAGGCATTGCCCGCAGTGCCTGCGCCGGTGGCCTTGGTGCCCAGGTTGTCGCGCATCTTGGCGCGCATCTCGCTCACTTCGACGCGTAGCTTGTCCAGGTCACGGGGCTGGCCGAGCACCTTGGCCCTAACGCCCTCGAAGGCCGTCGCCACCTGCGGGCAGCCGACCAGCACCCGGGCCCGTACCAGGGCCTGGTGTTCCCAGGTCCAGGCCTCGTTCTGCTGGTAGCGCTCGAAGGCGCCCAACGAGCTCACCAGCAACCCCGAGGCGCCGGACGGACGCAAGCGCATGTCCACGTCGTAGAGCTGGCCGGAGTTGGTCTGGGTGGTCAACAGGTGGATGATGCGCTGGCCCAGGCGGGTATAGAACTGCGCGCTGTCGATCGGCTTGGCGCCGTCGGTCTCGGCGTTGGGGTCACCATCGTGGATGAACACCAGGTCCAGGTCCGAACCGTGGCCCAGCTCGAGGCCGCCGACTTTGCCATAGCCGACGATGATGAAGCCAGGGTCGCACAGGCTGCCGTCGCTGCGCTTGGGCTGGCCATGGCGCGCCACGGTCTGGCGCCAGGCCAGGGCCAGTACTTGGTCGAGAATGGCCTCGGCCAGCCAGGTCAGGTAGTCGCTGACCTTCATCAGGGGCAGGTTGCCGCTGATCTCCGAGGCGGCCACGCGCAGGCTGTGGGCCAGCTTGAAGTGGCGCAGCGCCTCCATCTGCTGCTCAAGGTCATCCTCGGGGATGCGGGTGAGCCGCTCACGCAGCTCGGCAGCCAGCTCCGGGGCCAGCGGCGGGCTGAACAGCCGGCCTTCATTGAGCAGCTCGTCAAGCAGCAGCGGGTAACGGGCAATCTGCTCGGCAATCCATGGACTGGCCGCGCACAAGGTCAGCAGACGGCGCAACGCGCCGGGATTTTCAGTGAGCAGCACCAGATAGGCAGAGCGGCGCGCGACCGCCTCGACCAGGGGCAGCACCCGCTCCAGCACCAGGTCAGGGTTGTCGTGCTCGACCGCCTGGGCCAGCAGACGCGGGATGAAGGCATCCAGGCGTTCACGACCGATGCGCTGCATCGAGCGCAGCGTCGGGCTGACACGCAAGGCGTTGAGCCGGCGCAGCGCCTCGGCAGGCTGGTGGAAACCGGCTTCCTGCAACTGGCGCCCGGCGGCTTCTTCATCCTGGGCCTGCTCCCACAGAGGCGACCATTCGCCACCGACTACGAGTTCGCCCTCGGCCTCATCCTCATCCGGATCGGCGATCACCTGACGGAAATGCCAGTCGATCCGCCCACGCCAGTGCATCAGTTGGGCATGGAAGCCCTCCCAGTCGGCAAAGCCCAGCATATAGGCGATGCGCGCGCGGTCGGTCGGGTCATCCGGGAGCATCTGGGTCTGGCGGTCGGCGATGGCCTGGATCGCGTGCTCGGTGTAACGCAGGAACTCATAGCCGTCGCGCAGCTCGGCGACCACCGCCGGCGGCAGGTAGCCCTGGCCCTCCAGGGTAGTCAGCACCTTCAGCAGCGGCCGCTGTTGCAGGCTCAGGTCGCGGCCGCCATGGATCAGCTGGAATGCCTGGGCGATGAACTCGACCTCGCGGATGCCGCCGGCCCCCAGCTTGATGTTGTCGGCCATGCCCTTGCGGCGCACCTCCTGCTGGATCAGCTGCTTCATGGTGCGCAGCGCTTCGATCGCGGAGAAGTCCAGGTAGCGCCTATAGACGAAAGGCCGCAGCATTTCCTGCAACTGCGCGCCGGCCGCCTGGTCGCCGGCCACCACCCGCGCCTTGATCATGGCGTAGCGTTCCCAGTCGCGCCCCTGATCCTGGTAGTACTGCTCCAGGGCATTGAAGCTGAGCACCAGCGCGCCGGCCGAACCGTACGGGCGCAGGCGCATGTCGACACGGAACACGAAGCCATCGACGGTGACCGGGTCAAGCGCCTTGATCAGACGCTGGCCGAGGCGGGTGAAGAACTCCTGGTTGTCCAGCGAGCGCTTCACGCCCTCGGTTTCACCGCCCTCGGGGAAGGCAAAGATCAGGTCGATGTCCGACGACAGGTTCAGTTCCACCGCGCCCAGCTTGCCCATGCCCAGCACCACCAGGTGCTGAGGCTGGCCGCTGCGGTTGCCGATGGGTGTGCCGAACTGCTGGCAATGGCGCGGGTATAGCCACTGATAGGCCTCGTCGATGCTGGCGTCGGCCAGGTCGGACAGGTCGCGGCAGGTCTCGGCCAACGCTGCCTGGCGGCTCAGGTCGCGCCAGATGATGCGCAACTGCTGGCGATTACGCTCGCGGCGCAGGTTGCGCGCCAGTTCGTCCTCGCTTTGCGCAGCCTGGGCGACGACGTGGATGTGAGCACGCAGTTGGCCCGGGGTGTATGCCCGGTCCATCGCGCCACTGGCCAGCAGCTCGAACAGCACCGCCGGATCGCGCTGGGCCTGCGCCAGGACGAAGTCGCTGGCCGCGGCAACCTGGTCGAACTGGCGTCGATGCTCGGCGCCCAGGCTGTCCAGGTGCAGATCAGCATGACCGGCCAAGGCATCGCGGAGAAATTGCTGGTTGCGAGCGACCAGTGGTTGGAGAGCGGCAGGCAGATCGAGCGGCAAAGGCAGGCGCATGGTCTATCCTTGATCGGCGTGAAAGAGAGCGGTTGGGGAGGTCAAACGGGGGTTGGACCACGGTTGGACTGTCGTACAAAAGTTGGAAATAGCTGATAAAGCCGAAAAATTGGCAAAACCCATCAAGATTCACCTGCTCGCGACACACCGCCAACCAACATGAACGTTTTTCCTCACAACCCGGGATGCGACCAAACGTCGCATTTGTGTAGTTTTACTACTACGCCCAACGTGCAAAAGCATGAAATGCGAAAGCATTTGTAGTAAAACTACACCGCGCCGGATGACTGTCCGGTAATCCAAGAATTCACGACGTCTGCCCATAAGGCCAGTCGCAAACTCAGGCCATCGATTCTGGTGGCCTTTCCGCCCTGGAGCAAGCCATGCAAGACCTCGATCCAATCGAAACCCAGGAATGGCTGGATGCCCTGGAGTCGGTCCTCGACAAAGAAGGCGAAGACCGCGCTCATTACCTGATGACCCGTATGGGCGAGCTGGCCACCCGCAGTGGCTCCCAGCTGCCATATGCCATCACCACGCCGTATCGCAACACCATCCCTGTCACCCACGAAGCACGCATGCCCGGCGACCTGTTCATGGAACGCCGCATTCGCTCGATGGTGCGTTGGAACGCCCTGGCCATGGTCATGCGCACCAACCTGAAAGACTCGGACCTGGGCGGACACATCTCCAGCTTCGCCTCCAGCGCCACCTTGTATGACATCGGCTTCAACTACTTCTTCCAGGCCCCGACCGACGAACACGGCGGCGACCTGATCTTCTTCCAGGGCCACGCATCCCCTGGCGTCTACGCCCGCGCCTTCATGGAAGGCCGCATCAACGAAGAGCAGATGAACAACTTCCGCCAGGAAGTGGATGGCAACGGCCTGTCTTCGTACCCGCACCCATGGCTGATGCCTGACTTCTGGCAGTTCCCGACCGTTTCGATGGGTCTGGGCCCGATCCAGGCCATCTACCAAGCGCGCTTCATGAAATACCTGGAAGCCCGCGGCTTCATCCCGGCCGGCAAGCAGAAGGTCTGGTGCTTCATGGGCGACGGCGAGTGCGACGAGCCGGAATCCCTGGGCGCAATCGCCCTGGCCGGCCGCGAGAAGCTGGACAACCTGATCTTCGTCATCAACTGCAACCTGCAGCGCCTCGACGGCCCGGTTCGCGGCAACGGCAAGATCATCCAGGAACTCGAAGGCGTGTTCCGTGGCGGTGGCTGGAACGTCAACAAAGTCGTCTGGGGCCGCTTCTGGGACCCGCTGCTGGCCAAGGACACCAACGGTGCCCTGCAGCGCCGCATGGACGAAGTCATCGACGGCGAGTACCAGAACTACAAGGCCAAGGACGGCGCGTACGTCCGTGAGAACTTCTTCAACACTCCAGAGCTCAAGGCCATGGTCGAAGACCTGTCCGACGAGGAGATCTGGAAGCTCAACCGTGGCGGCCACGACCCGTACAAGGTCTACGCGGCCTACCACCAGGCCGTGAACCACAAAGAGCAGCCAACCGTCATCCTGGCCAAGACCATCAAGGGTTACGGTACCGGTGCCGGCGAAGCCAAGAACACCGCGCACAACACCAAGAAGGTCGACGTCGACAGCCTGCGTCACTTCCGTGACCGCTTCGACATCCCGGTCAAGGATGCCGACCTCGAGAACCTGCCATTCTTCAAGCCCGAAGAAGGTTCCGCCGAAGCCAAGTACCTGGCCGAACGCCGTGCTGCCCTGGGCGGTTTCGTGCCGCAGCGCCGCGCCAAGAGCTTCAGCGTGCCGACCCCGCCACTGGAAACGCTGAAAGCGATCCTCGACGGCTCGGGCGACCGCGAAATCTCCACCACCATGGCCTTCGTGCGCATCCTGGCGCAGCTGGTCAAGGACAAGGACATCGGCCAGCGCATCGTCCCGATCATCCCGGACGAAGCCCGTACCTTCGGTATGGAAGGCATGTTCCGCCAGCTGGGCATCTACTCGTCGGTCGGCCAGCTCTACGAGCCAGTCGACAAAGACCAGGTGATGTTCTACCGCGAAGACAAGAAGGGCCAGATCCTCGAGGAAGGCATCAACGAAGCCGGCGCCATGTCGTCGTTCATCGCTGCCGGTACCTCGTACAGCTGCCACAACCAGCCGATGCTGCCGTTCTACATCTTCTACTCGATGTTCGGCTTCCAGCGTATCGGCGACCTGGCCTGGGCCGCTGGCGACAGCCGCACCCGTGGTTTCCTGATCGGCGGTACCGCCGGCCGTACCACCCTCAACGGTGAAGGCCTGCAGCACGAAGACGGTCACAGCCACATGATGGCGGGCACCATCCCGAACTGCCGCACCTACGATCCGACCTACGGCTACGAGCTGGCGGTGATCATCCAGGACGGCATGAAGAAGATGACCGAAGAGCAGCAGGACATCTTCTACTACATCACCGTGATGAACGAATCCTACCAGCAGCCAGCCATGCCGGCCGGTGTCGAGGAAGGCATCATCAAGGGCATGTACCTGCTCGAAGAAGACACCCGCGAAGCCGCGCACCACGTACAGCTGATGGGCTCCGGCACCATCCTGCGCGAAGTCCGCGAAGCGGCGAAGATCCTGCGTGAAGAATTCAACGTCGGCGCCGACGTGTGGAGCGTCACCAGCTTCAACGAACTGCGTCGCGACGGCCTGGCCGTGGAACGCGCCAACCGCCTCAAGCCTGGCCAGAAGCCTCAGCAGACCTACGTCGAAGAGTGCCTGGCCGGTCGCAAGGGCCCGGTCATCGCCTCCACCGACTACATGAAGCTGTTCGCCGAGCAGATTCGCCAGTGGGTGCCGAGCAAAGAGTTCAAGGTCCTGGGTACCGACGGTTACGGTCGCAGCGACAGCCGCAAGAAGCTGCGTCACTTCTTCGAAGTCGACCGCCACTTCGTGGTGCTGGCTGCCCTGGAAGCCCTGGCTGACCGTGGCGAGATCGAACCCAAGGTTGTGGCTGACGCCATCGTCAAGTTCGGCATCGACCCGGACAAGCGCAACCCACTGGACTGCTGAGGAGTATTTTTAAGTGAGCGAACTCATTCGCGTACCTGACATCGGCAGCGGTGAAGGTGAAATCATCGAGCTGTTCGTCAAGGTCGGTGACCGTATCGAGGCCGACCAGAGCCTGCTGACCCTGGAGTCCGACAAGGCCTCCATGGAGATCCCGGCCCCCAAGGCCGGCGTGGTCAAGGAACTGAAGGTCAAGCTGGGCGACCGCCTGAAAGAAGGCGACGAGTTGCTGGTCCTGGAAGTCGAGGGCGCCGCTGCGGCGTCCGAGGCTCCGGCCGCAGCGGCCCCGGCAGCTGCTCCAGCGCCTGCCGCCGAAGCCGCCCCTGCTCCGGCCGCAGCCCCGGCTGCCGCCAGCGTGCAGGACATCCACGTGCCGGACATCGGCTCGTCGGGCAAGGCCAAGATCATCGAAGTGCTGGTCAAGGTTGGCGACACCGTCGAAGCCGACCAATCGCTGATCACCCTGGAGTCCGACAAGGCCTCCATGGAGATCCCGTCGCCTGCCGCTGGCGTGATCGAAGCCGTGCTGTGCAAGCTGGAAGACGAAGTCGGCACCGGTGACCTGATCTTCAAGATCAAAGCCGCTGGCGCTGCCCCTGCTGCTGCTCCGGCACCAGCCGCCGCTGCTCCGGCCAAGGCTGAGGCTGCTCCGGCCGCAGCGCCTGCCGCTGCTGCTCCGGCTGCCGCCCCTGCACCGGTCGCCACCGCGCCGGCTGCCGGCAGCAACGCCAAGGTCCATGCCGGCCCTGCCGTTCGCCAGCTGGCCCGTGAATTCGGCGTAGACCTGGGTTCGGTCGCGGCCACTGGCCCGCACGGCCGTATCCTCAAGGAAGACGTGCAGGTCTACGTCAAGGCGATGATGCAGAAGGCCAAGGAAGCCCCGGCTGCCGGCGCTACCGGTGGTGCCGGCATCCCGCCGATCCCGGCCGTCGACTTCAGCAAATTCGGTGAAGTGGAAGAAGTCGCCCTGACCCGCCTGATGCAGGTCGGTGCCGCCAACCTGCACCGCAGCTGGCTGAACGTGCCGCACGTGACCCAGTTCGACTCCGCCGACATCACCGAGCTGGAAGCCTTCCGCGTCGCGCAGAAGGCCGTGGCCGAGAAGGCTGGCGTCAAGCTGACCGTGCTGCCACTGCTGCTCAAGGCCTGCGCCTTCCTGCTCAAGGAACTGCCAGACTTCAACAGCTCGCTGGCGCCAAGCGGCAAGGCGATCATCCGCAAGAAGTACGTGCACATCGGCTTCGCCGTGGACACCCCGGACGGCCTGCTGGTCCCTGTGATCAAGAACGTCGACCAGAAGAGCCTGCTGCAACTGGCTGCCGAAGCCGCCGCGCTGGCAGAGAAGGCCCGCACCAAGAAGCTCTCGGCCGACGACATGCAAGGCGCCTGCTTCACCATCTCCAGCCTCGGTCACATTGGCGGCACCGGCTTCACGCCGATCGTCAACGCGCCGGAAGTGGCGATCCTCGGTGTGTCCAAGGCGACCATGCAGCCAGTCTGGGATGGCAAGGCCTTCCAGCCGAAACTGATGCTGCCGCTGTCGCTGTCCTACGATCACCGTGTGATCAACGGCGCCGCCGCCGCGCGCTTCACCAAGCGCCTGGGCGACGTGCTGGGCGATATCCGCACCATGCTGCTGTAATAGCTGCACGCTGCCCCTCACTCGAGGGGCAGCACCGTTTTCGAGCTGCCACGCTCGTACCTCAACCCCGCCAATTGGCGGGGCTTTTTTTTATTGGGCCCGCTCCCACCAAGGACCTCGCTTCAGATTTCATCCTGTTGGCCGACAACCTGTTCACAGCATCCCGCATGGCCGCTTGCCAGCCCACGGGACATGATGCAACCTTGCCCGATACGCCGTGCCTCAGGCCGCGCCCCAGTTCAAGCGAGTCTTCGATGAAAAGCCAACCCGATGCCGCCAGCCGTGTGGCGGCCGAGGTCGTGACGCTGCTCCCCGTGCCCTCGCGGCTCGGCATGCTGCGTTTCGAACGGCTGAACGAAGCCAGTTGGGCGATGCTTTACCTCGATCCGGCCTGCGACCGCCAGTTCGGCCTGCCCGCCGCCGAGCTCTGTGCCCTGATCGGCTCGCCCTATGCCAGCCTCATGGAGCCGGAGGCGCGCTACAAGCTGCACGACGAGATCCAGTTGCAACTGGCCCAGCGCGGCTATTACCGGGTGTGCTACACCCTGCACGCCAGCCCCGCGCCACTGCGCCTGCTGGAGGTCGGCGAAAGCTACAAGCAGCACAACCGCCAATTGTTGCGTGGCTACCTGACGGTCTTCGATGACCACCAGCAGGACGCCCCCGACCTCGACGCAAACGACCTGGAATCGCGCAACAACCGCCTGCAGCTGGCCCTGCAACTGAACCAGCGCGCCCAACAGGAGCAGCTCGAGCACCTGGACCGGGTACGCGCCCAGCAGGACCTGATCCTGCGCCTGGCGCGACAGCGCTACAGCGTCGGCAACTCGCTGCTCGAAGCCGCCGAGCTGATCACTCGCAGCGCCTGCGAGATCTACCGGGTCGACTGCGCCAGCATCTGGTACCTGAACGACCAGCGCCTGGAGCCGATCAGCGCCTGGTACCGCCGCGAACAGCAGCACCGCATGCCCGAAGCGATCGACGCCAGCCGCTTCCCCGACTACCTCGAGGCCCTGCACGCCAGCCGCGCCATCGACGCCCACAACGCCAGCCACGACCCGCGTACCCGCGAAATGGCCGAGTCGCTGTACAGCACCGGCGACAACGCCATGCTCGATGCCAGCATCCGCATCGATGGCCAGGTAGTCGGCGTGCTGTGCCTGGAGCAGACCGGCCAGCCACGTGCCTGGCAGTCGGACGAGATCGCCTTTGCTGGCGAGCTGGCCGACCAGTTCGCCCAGGTCATCAACAACCACAACCGACGCACCGCCGCCAGCGCCCTGCACCTGTTCCAGCGGGCCGTGGAGCAAAGCGCCAGCGCCTTCCTGCTGGTCAACCGCGACGGCGTGGTGGAGTACGTCAACCCCAGCTTCACGGCGATCACCCAGTACAGCACCGAGGAAGTCCAAGGCCACCACCTGGCCGAACTGCCAGCGCTGGAAAACCTCAGCGAACTGCTGTTCGACTCGCCGTCGAGCCTGGCCATGGGCAACAGTTGGCAGGGCGAGTTCAAGAGCCGGCGCAAGAACCTCGAGCCCTACTGGGGACAACTGTCGATCTCCAAGGTGTACGGCGACAATCGCGAGCTGACCCACTACATCGGCATCTACGAAGACGTCACCCAGAGCAAGCTGGCCCAGCAGCGCATTGAGCGCCTGGCCTACACCGACAACCTGACCAACCTGGGCAACCGCCCGGCGTTCATCCGCAACCTCGACGAGCGCTTCGCCCGCGACAGCAACAGCCCGATCTGCCTGCTGCTGGTGGACATCGACAACTTCAAGCGGATCAACGACAGCCTTGGCCACCAGACCGGCGACAAGCTGTTGATCAGCCTGGCCCGGCGCCTGCGCAACAGCCTGAGCAACGGCGGCAGCCTGGCGCGCTTCGCCAGCAACGAGTTCGCCGTGCTGCTCGACGACACCAGCCTCGATGACGGCCAGGGCGTGGCCCACCAGCTGCTGCGCACCCTCGACAAGCCGATGTTCGTCGACAACCAGTTGATCAACGTCACCGCCTCCGTGGGCCTGGCCTGCGCGCCAGTGCACGGCAGCGACCCGGCCACGCTGATGAAAAACGCAGGCCTGGCCCTGCACAAGGCCAAGGCCAACGGCAAGCACCAGGTCCAGGTGTTCACCGAAGTGCTCAACGCCGAGGCCAGCTACAAGCTGTTCGTCGAGAACAACCTGCGCCGCGCCCTGACCCAGAACGAACTGGAAGTGTTCTACCAGCCCAAGCTGTGCCTGCGCAGCGGTCGGCTGCTGGGCCTGGAGGCGCTGCTGCGCTGGAACCACCCTGAGCGCGGCATGATCCGCCCCGACCAGTTCATCAGCGTGGCCGAGGAAACCGGCCTGATCATCCCCATCGGCAAGTGGGTGGTGCGCCAGGCCTGCCGCATGAGCCAGCAGCTGCGCGAGGCAGGTCTTGGCAACCTGCACGTGGCCATCAACCTGTCGCCCAAGCAGTTCTCAGACCCGGAGCTGGTCGGCTCGATAGCCGGCATCCTCAAAGAGGAAGCCCTGCCGCCGCACCTGCTGGAACTGGAGCTGACCGAAGGCCTGCTGCTCGAAGCCACCGAAGACACCCACCGCCAGCTCGACGAGCTCAAGGCCCTGGGCCTGACCCTGGCCATGGACGACTTCGGTACCGGTTACTCGTCGCTGAGCTACCTGAAGAAGTTCCCGATCGACATCATCAAGATCGACCGCAGCTTCATCAACGAGATCCCCGACAACCAGGACGACATGGAGATCACCTCGGCGGTGGTAGCCATGGCCCACAACCTCAAGCTCAAGGTGGTCGCCGAGGGCATCGAGACGCCCGAGCAGCTGGCATTCCTTCGCCGCCACCGCTGCGATGTCGGCCAGGGCTACCTGTTCGACCGCCCTATCCCGGGCCGTGAACTGAGCGAGAAGCTGCGCCGCTATCCGCGTGGGCCGGTGGACTGACAGCGGCACAAACCTCGGGCACTATAGAAGCCATCCAGGCCTCATCGCCGGCAAGGCGGCTCCCACAGTTGAACGTATAACCCTGTGGGAGCCGGCTTGCCGGCGATTGGGCCAACACCTGTCCAACTGAAAAAACACAGAGGAACGGCCATGGTCCTGCGTTCGGAAATCCTGGTGAACAAAAACGTCCTGCCCACCGCGGAACAGGCCCTGCCTGGCCGTGAAACCCCGATGACCCTGCCCGAGTTCCACTACGTGTTCGAAGGCACCCCGCTGCTCGGCCCGTTCTTCGAAGGCGACATCGACTTCGCCATCTTCGGCCTGGGTTGCTTCTGGGGCGCCGAACGGCGCTTCTGGCAGCGCGAAGGCGTGGTCAGCACCGTGGTCGGCTATGCCGGCGGTTTCACCCCCAACCCGACCTATGAAGAAGTCTGCTCGGGCCTGACCGGCCACACCGAAGTGGTGCTGGTGGTGTTCGACAAGAACAAGGTCAGCTACCGCGAACTGCTGGCGATGTTCTGGGAGCTGCACAACCCGACCCAAGGCATGCGCCAGGGCAACGATGTCGGCACCCAGTACCGCTCGGCGATCTACTGCACCTCGCCGCAGCAGCTCGAGGAAGCCCAGGCCAGCCAGGCCGCCTACCAGGCCGAGCTGAGCAAGGCAGGCTTCGGCGAGATCACCACCGAGATTGCCCAGGCGCCGACCGTGTACTTTGCCGAAGCCTATCACCAGCAGTACCTGGCCAAGAACCCGGACGGCTACTGCGGCATCGGTGGCACCGGTGTGTGCCTGCCGCCCAGCCTGCAGGGCAACTGAGCCATGATCCTGTTCCATTCGCCGTTGTCGCCCTTCGTACGCAAGGTGATGATCGTCTTGCACGAGACCGGCCAGCTGGAGCGCGTCACCGTGCAGGACGTGAACATCAGCCCGGTGAACGGCGACGAGCAGCTCAACCGGGGCAACCCGATCGGCAAGATTCCGGCCCTGCGCCTGGACGATGGCAGTGTGCTGCACGACAGCCGGGTTATCTGCGAGTACCTCGACAGCCAGCATGTAGGCCTGCCGTTGATCCCCCGCGAGGGTTCGGCGCGCTGGCGGCGGCTGACCCTGGTCTCCCAGGCCGATGCGATCATGGATGCTGCGGTGGCTACCCGCTATGAAACCTTCCTGCGCCCGGCGGACAAGCAGTGGACGGGTTGGGTCGAGGCCCAGGGCGAGAAGATCCGTCGCAGCCTGGCCAACCTGGAGCAGGAACACCTGGCGGAGCTGGCCTCGGGGTTTGATTTGGCCGCGATTGGCGTGGCCTGTGCGCTGGGGTACCTGGACCTGCGCCAGCCTGAGTTCGGCTGGCGTGAAAGGCAGCCAGGGCTGGCGGCGTGGTATACCGAGGTGTCGAAGCGGCCGTCGATGGTGGCTACAGCTCCTGTAGCCTGATCCACCGCAATCGCCGCGGTTCGTCGCCACGACAAGCCGGCTCCCACAGAGTTCAGCGCAATCCTTGTGGGAGCCGGCTTGCCGGCGATTGGGCTGCACAGCAGCCCCAGCATCAACGCCGTATCACAGGAAACAACTGCCCAATCCTCTGCGCCAACCAGCGCCCGATCTCACGGTCCTCCCTCATACCGCCCTCCCCACCCGCGACCAATCCAGCCGGCGGGTCAGCACCATGAACACACCCAGCAGGCCGAAGCACAGCAACGAGCCCATCAGCAATGCGTAGTCCTCGGCGCTGAGCAGCCCGTAGAGCATGCCGTACAACGCCGCCAACCCCGCCGCAAAGCCCACCCCCCGCCCAAGGCTGCGCAGCACGTGCACCAGATAGAAGCCGATCAGCAGCACACAGCCCGACGCCGACAGCCCATAGGCCAGGCCGAACCCCAGGTGCTCCGACAACGACAGCAGCAGCAGGTAGAAGAACGCCAGGGCCACGCCCACCAGGATGTACTGCACCGGGTGCACGCTGAGGTTCTTCAACACCTCGAACAGGAAGAAGCCGGCGAAGGTCAGGGCTATGAACAGCAGCGCGTACTTGATCGCCCGCTCGCTCTTGAGGTACTGGTCCACCGGGTCGACGAAGCTCACGCCGAACGCCCGGTCGGTGAAGTCAGCGCACTTCTGCGCCGTGGCGCACAGGCGCACCGCCTCTTCCAGGTTGGTGGCGAAGAACGTGGTCTGCCAGTGGGCGCTGAAGCCTTTCTCGTCGATGGCGCGACGGCTGGGCAGGAAGTTGCCGATGAAGCTTGGGTGCGGCCAGTTGGCGCGCATGTCCACGGTACTGCTGCGCCCGACCGGCAGCACGGCCAGTTGCCCGGTGCCCAGCAAGTCCAAATCGAAGGCATAGGTGAACTCCCGGGCCTGCGGTTCGCTGAACTGCGGCAGGTCCACATGCACGCCGCCCGGTAACCAGTCGACACCGTTGCCGGGCTGGAACGGCAGGCGCTGGTCGTCCAACTTCAGTTCAAGGCTGTTCTCGATGCCGCGGATATCACTGATGCCGACCATCAGCCGCGGCTTGTCGAAGCGATAGTCGTCGTAGTCCTTCTCGATCCCCCAGCGCTCGGGCAGCTTGAAGCGGCCGCTGATCCTGCTCTTGGCATGGAACAAGCGCGCCTGATAGATGCCACGGGCACGCAGCTCGGTATCAACGCCCACATCCATTTCGAAGGTTTCCGGCAAGAAGTACAGCTGGCCATGGACCGTGCTGGTTTCCTGGACACTCTTGCCGTCCTTGTCGATCCAGCGGCGCTCGTACTTGCGATAGGGCACCACCACGACCGGGCCGCTGACCAGCTGGTCAAAGCTGGAGCTCGCGGCGATCTCGCCCAGCACGTTATTGCGCAGTTGCTGACGTTCGTCGATCAGACCGCCGATCATCAGCAGGGGAATCAGCAGCAGCAGGATCAGCACGGCGATCAGGCCGAGCTTGAAACCTAGGGTCTTGTTCATGGGGTTGGGCTCCGTTTGCGATGCGGGCAGTGTCTGCCCGCTGCGTGGAGCCCTTGGGGAGGGAATGTGGAGATTGTGTGGAGATTCGGGCTACCCGCGCGCATGCCATGCGCAAATCCCTGTGGGAGCCGGCTCGCCGGCGAAAGGGCCGCAAAGCGGCCCCCGGTAACTCAACTGACGCGCCGCGCCGGCAGCCACAACCTCACTCGCACGCCACCCTCGACGTTGTCCACCGCCAGCGCCCCGCCATGCAACTGCATCACCTCGGCCACGAAGTTCAGCCCCAGCCCGGTGCTCTTGCGCCCGGTGCCGGGCCTTGGCAGCGAATAGAACCGCTCGCTGACCCGGCCCAGGGCATATTCGGGGATCGCCTGCCCCTGGTTGAACAGGCTCAATGCCACACGCTCGCCATCGCGCTCCAGCTCGAAGGCCAGCGCGCCTTGCTGCGGAGTGAAGTCCAGCGCATTGTCCAGCAGGTTGGCCAGCGCCTGGCGCATCAGGAATGGATCGCACAGCAGCCTGAGGCCCGCCGGAATGCGCTGGCGCACCTGCAACCCGGCACCGTCTATCCTCGTGCCATGGGCCAGCAACAGCTCATCGATCAGCGCCGCCACCGCCACCTGCTGCTCGTCCTCCAGGGCCTGCATCTGTTCGACCCGGGCCAGGTTGAGCAGCCGCTCGATCATCTGCTGCAAGCGGTCGCTCTCGCGCTCGATGTTGCCGGCAAAGCGCGCCCGCTGCTCTTGCGGCATGTCGCCCTGGAGCAGCTCCGAGGCGCCACGGATCGCCGCCAGCGGGCTCTTGAGCTCATGGGTGAGGGTGTGCACGTAGCGTTCGACATAAGCCTTGCCTTCGAGCTGGGTGCGCATGCGCTCCACCGCCGTGGCCAGCTGCAGCAGCTCGCCGCCCTTGTAGTGTGGTAACGCGGCACGCTGGCCCTCGCTGACCGCCTGGGCATAGTGGGTGAGTCGGCGCAGCGAGCGGGTCAACCACCACGACAGCGCCGCACCCACCAACAGGCCGAGCACGATCAGCCCGAGGCCGAGGATCAGCAGGCGCCGCTCGGAGCGGTCGATGTACGGCTGCAGCGAGCTGTTGGGCTTGGCCACGGTGACCACGCCGATGATCTGGCCGCCGTCGAGGATCGGCGCCGCCACATGCATCACCGAGGTGCTTTCATCATCCGGGTCGCTGCGGGTCGAACGTGCGCCGTACTGGCCACGCAGGGTCAGGTAGACGTCGTTCCAGCGCGAATAATCCTTGCCCACGGCCTGGCCGCTGGAGTCGAGCAGGACGATGCCCTTGGCATCGGTCACGTAGATCCGGTGGCTGACCTGGTTTTTCGCCAATCCCCAGATCTGCGCGCTCGGGCGCCGCTCGCCATAGGAAGCCAGCACCTGCGACAGGCGGCTCTGGGTCAGGGTGCCGTTCTTCACATCGTCATGAAGGATCTCGGCCAGCAGGTTGGCGGTGTCCACCAGGGTTTCTTCCGATGACTGACGCACCACCGGGCGGATCTGCTCGCGCACCGTGTTGAGCAGGAAGTAGCCCGCCAGGCCGACGAACAGGAAGTACACCAGGAAAATACGAATCCCCAGGCGCATCAGGCATGCTCCGGGCTGTAGCTGTAGCCCAGGCCGCGGTGCGTCTGGATTGCCTCGGCGTCAGGCGCGACCTGGCGCAGCTTGGCGCGCAGGCTCTTGATATGGCTGTCGATGGTGCGCTCATAGCCTACGTCCGAAGCCACGCCCAGGCCATCGAGCAATTGCTCGCGGCTGAACACCCGGCGCGGTTGCTCGAGCAGGCTTTGCAACAGGCGGAACTCGTGGCGGGTGAGCGCCAGCGCCTGGCCCCGGTAGCTGATGCGCATCGCCAGGGTATCGAGCTGGAACAGCGCGCTTTCACTGACCACTTCAGCCCTGGGCGCCATGCGCTTGAGGATCGCCCGTACCCGCGCCGCCACCTCGCGGGGGCTGAACGGCTTGACCACGTAGTCGTCGGCGCCGATCTCCAGGCCCAGCACGCGATCGATCTCGGCGTCGCGGGCGCTGAGGAACATTACCGGCACCTCGCTGAAACGGCGCAACTGGCGGCAGGTTTCGAAACCGCTGATGTCAGGCAGGCCGATGTCGAGGATCACCAGGTCGGCCGGGCGCAGACGCTGTTGCTCGACGGCGGCGCTGCCGAGAGTCACCCACTCGGTGCTGTGGCCGTCGGCCTGCAGGGCGTAGATGAGGGTGTCGGCGATGGCGGATTCGTCTTCGACGATGAGGATGTGGGGCATCTGAGCGGCAAGCCTCGAGCTGCAAGCTTCAAGTGAAAGCGGATCGCGGCAACTTACACCGATCCGCCGTTTCTTGCAGCTTGTCGCTCGATGCTTGCAGCTTCTGCATCAGCAGCCCGGATTGCCTGCCGTGAACTTCTCGCGCGGATCCACTGCTGCCTTGAACTTGCGCAGGGCCTTGGAGCCGATCAACAGCGGATAACGGAAATTGCTGCGGTCAACCAGGTTGACCTCCACGGTGCGTTTCACATCGCCCAGGCACATTTCCAGGTCGATCACCGGGCGATGCGAGAGCGCTGGCGACTCCTCCTCGTCATCTTCCTCGGCGCGGTTCTTGATCTTGCTGATACGCGACACTTCATGTTCGTAGAGCTTGTCGCTGGCACCCTCGGTCGCCAGGCGGAAGCGCACCCACTCGTTGCCATCACGGGTAAACATCTCGATGTCCTTGGCCGACAGCGAAGCGGTCCAGGCACCGGTATCCATCTTGGCTTTGAGGGTCTGGCCGATCTCCGGCAGCTTGATGTTCTCGTAACGGCCATAGAGCGTCGGTTCGGCGGCCATCACCGGCAGCGCCAGAAGGGACAGCAGGGCAAGCAAGGGTTTCACAGGGCAGGCTTCCTTGAGAGGGGTCAGTGCTTAGACTGTGCGGGCAGGATAGGTTCGTCGCCACAGGTTAAACAACATAATGTGAAACATTTGTCCCAGTTAATGGGCGTACGACGTTTGGCTAAGGGCCATACCCTGCTTATCATTGCCAACCGTTCACCTCACACAACAAGAGTCCCCTTATGCGTCGCCTGCTGACCGGCATCCTCACCCTCACCCTGCTGCTGCTCAACACCCTGGTGCTGATCGGCCCGCTGCTGGTCTTCGCCCTGCTCAAGCTGGTGCTGCCGGGCCGTGGCCGCGACTACGCGTCGGCCGCGGTGATGTGGATCGCCGAAACCTGGTCGGAGATTGACAAGGCCATCTTCGCCCTGTGCATCCCCACCCAGTGGGACATCCGCGGCGTCGACACACTGCGCCAGGACACCTCGTACCTGTGCGTGAGCAATCACCAGACCTGGGTGGATATCCCGGCGCTGATCGAGAGCCTCAACCGTCGCGTGCCGTTCTTCAAGTTCTTCCTCAAGAAAGAGCTGATCTGGGTACCACTGCTTGGCCTGGCCTGGTGGGGGCTGGATTACCCGTTCATGAAGCGCTACAGCAAGGCGTTTCTCGACAAGCACCCCGAACTCAAGGGCAAGGACCTGGAGATCACCAAGGCCGCCTGCGAGCTGTTCAAGCGCCAGCCGGTGACCGTGGTCAACTACCTCGAAGGCACCCGTTTCACCGAGGCCAAGCGCGCCGAGCAGCAATCGCCCTACCGCCACCTGCTCAAGCCCAAGGCCGGCGGCGTTGCCTTCGTGCTGGCGGCGCTGGGCGAACAGCTGGATGCGCTGCTCGATGTGACCATCGTCTACCCGGGCGACAAGGCGCCGGGGTTCTGGGACCTGCTCAACGGCAGCATCAGCCGGGTGATCATCGACATCCGCGTGCGCGAGCTGGACCCGGCGCTGTGCGAGGGCGATTACGAGAACGACCCGGCGTTCCGCCAGACCGTGCAGGCCTGGGTCAACCAGCTGTGGCTGGACAAGGACCAGCGGATCGCGCTGTTGCGCGCGGAGATGCGCTGAACCATCGGCCCTATCGCGGGGCAAGCCCGCTCCCACGATTTGACTCCCACGCAGATACATGGGCTTCGTGGGAGCGGGCTTGCCCCGCGATAGGGCCTACAAATACCCCACCAAATCCCGATTAAAATCCAGATTTATAATCGACATAAGGAACTCTTTGTTTGTCACCACCCACCTGAGTGGATAAAAATCGATCAACCACAACTACAAGAAAAGCCAGGATCGATCGATGGCCAACCCTCCCTGCTCCGCCCCCGCGCAACTGCGCCGCGTCCTGGGCCTGCCCGCCCTGGCGTTCTTCGGCCTGGTGTACATGGTCCCGCTGACCATCTTCACCACATACGGCATCGTCACCGAACTCACTGGTGGCCGCACCGCCGGTGCCTACCTGGTCACCCTGCTGGCCATGCTGTTCACCGCCACCTCCTACAGTTTCATGGTCAAGCGCTTCCCGGTCGTGGGCTCGGCGTACTCCTACACCAACATGGCCTTCGGCCCCAACGTGGGTTTCCTGGCGGGCTGGTCGCTGCTGCTCGATTACCTGTTCATCCCGATGATCAATTACCTGCTGATCGGGCTGTTCCTCAACATCGCCTTCCCGGCCATCCCGGCCTGGACCATCGTGCTGACGGCCATCGCCGTGGTGACCGTGCTCAACGTGGTCGGCATCCACTCGGTGGCCAAGACCAGCAACCTGATCGTCGGCGCGCAGATCGTCTTCATCGGCGTGTTCGTCGCCCTTTCCTGGCAGGGCCTGGCCGGGCAGCCGGTGGACCTGCTGGCGCCGCTGCGCGGTGATGGCAGCGCGCCGGGCTTCGGTGCCCTGATGGCGGGGGCGGCGGTGCTGTGCCTGTCGTTCCTCGGCTTCGATGCCGTGTCGACCCTGGCCGAAGAGTGCAAGGACGCCCGCCGCGACGTGCCGCGGGCGATCATCCTCACCACCCTCGGCGCCGGGCTGCTGTTCACCGTGCTGGCCTATGTCAGCCAACTGGTGCTGCCGGGCAGCACCTTCGCCAACACCGATGCCGCGGCCAACGAAGTGATGATGAAGGCCGGCGGGCAGTTCCTCGCCAACTTCTTCACCGCTGCCTTCGTTGCCGGCAGCCTGGGCTCGGCGCTGGCCTCGCAGGCGGCGGTGTCACGCATCCTGTTCACCATGGGCCGCGACCGCGTGCTGCCGCAGCGCAGCTTCGGCTACCTGTCGCCGCGCTTCGGCACGCCGGTGTTCGCCACCCTGCTGGTGTCGGCGTTCTCGCTGCTGGCACTGGTGATCGACCTGGCCACCCTCGCCTCGCTGATCAGCTTTGGCGCGCTGGTGGCGTTCTCGGCGGTGAACCTGGCGGTGGTGAAGACGCACCTGATGGATCACGCCGGACAGCGCACGCCGCTGGGCCTGTTGCGCTACGGCGCGGTACCGCTGGTGGGGTTGAGCCTGACCTTGTGGCTGTGGACCAGCCTGTCGGCGCTGACGCTGGTGATCGGCTTGTGCTGGTTTGCCCTGGGGCTGGCGTACCTGGCGGTGCTGACGGCCGGTTTCCGTCGGCCGGTGCGGTTGGTGGATTTCTCCGAGACCGCATAGTCCCACACATTTCCTGTAGGAGCGGGCTTGTCCCGCTCCTGCAAAATCTTGGATCAAACCGACGGGGTGGCTACCGCTGGGTTACCCCACAAACTCCCCAGGTTCTGCAGCAACGACCCGGCAATCCCCTGCTGCCCCAGGTACTGCAGGATCAACGGCGCGAACTGGCCGATCATCCCGGTATCCATGCCCAGCGCCTTGAAGGCGTTGTCCAGGTCATTGCGGTTCTCGACTTCACCGCCCAGCGCATTGCTCAGGGCCGAGCTGTTCTTGTCATTGCCCAGCAACTGCCCCAGCCCGTTCAGCCCACCCAGCGCATTGTTGCCCGACAGCAGGTCGAGCCCCGGCACAGCCTTGGTCAACTGCCCGTAGTCATCGCCGCTGAGGTTGTTGCGCGCCAGGCCCAACATGGCCCCGGCGCCGCCGATGGCCTGCTCGGGGGTGATTTTCAACTCGCTGCCCAGCGTATTGAGCAGGTTGGCCTGGGCGGCTGGCGCTTGCCCCTGTGCCTGTGGGTTCTGGTTCTGCATGGCCGAAACGGCATTGGCCGCGTCGCTGAGGTTGAAGGCGAACACCGGGCTTGCGGCCAGGGTCATCAGGGTTGCCAGGGTGAATGCTTTCATCGGGAGGGACCTCGTCGGCCGGAATGGCCGGGAAACGAGGGATTGGACTGGAGCGCCAAAGGTTTGTTCCGGGCCGGCCATCGGTGTTCATCCCAGGGCCCAATCGCTGGCAAGCCAGCTCCCACAGTGGATTGCGCAATAGTCTGAGCCCTGCGCTGTCCCTGTGGGAGCCGGCTCGCCGGCGATGGGCCGCACAGCGGCCCCGGCTATTTCAGCCCGGCTGATAAAAGCCCGAGGCAGGCACCTGCTTCAACGCCCCCACCAGCGCATCGACCTGCCCCCAGGCGACGGTCAGATGCTGCAGGCTCGACGCCTGGAGCTGCTTCAGATCGCCTTCGGTCGCCAGTTCCTGCGCGTGGTAGCCGTCGGTATAGGCGATGAACATGAAATGGCAGACGTTCATCAGCACCTCCTCGATGGGCACGGCGCCTTCGAGGATAGCGGTGGAGAGGGATTGGCCGGGTGGGAGTTGGAATTTGGCGTGGAGGTCTTCGGGTGGGTCGGGGACGATTTTTTTCCTGGCAGTCACCTGAATGCAGTGATGCTGCACCATTCGTTTCCACACAAAAGGGTCGCAGCTGTACACGGGGTGGAAACCCGGATGCATTCAGGAAAACCCGGTAGGCACAAAGCCTCCCGCGCACAGCCGCCATGACGACACGTTCCAGAATGCATATCCGGGTTTCCACACCCGATCGCTGAACCGACAGCGAGCGGGAAAGCCTAGTGGGCAGGATTTCCCCGGACAATCAGACGTGCATCGACAGACTGCGCAGGATATTTCCTTAAGACGCAATCTGTAAGTGGGATCCGCCCCAGCAGCGAGTAGGAAATTTCGGCACCCCTATCATTTCTGCCAGTTGCTGGCTATCTATTTCAATCGCACACTTATACAACCCTCTCAGACCACTTCGAGATCATCATGCAAAAAATAACTTCCCTGTCGTCAAGACTGCTAGCTACAGACACTCACGGCTCTGTACTTTCACATCATGCGACTCAGCAATCCAAAGCACACTCTTATACTCCTTTTGGGTACGACCCTTCAGAAACTCCAGAGTCGACACAGCAGAGATTTAATGCCCAGCCCCGTGAATTGACTTGCAAATATATTCTTGGCAATGGATATCGGCCCTACAACCCATCGATAATGAGATTCAACTCCCCCGACAATCTAAGCCCTTTCAATGAAGGAGGGTTAAATTCATACACTTATTGCTCCAATGACCCAGTGAATTACACAGATCCTACGGGGCACAAACCCAAAGGCCAAACGCCTCAAATTCAACTCGGAAAAGCGTATTACCTAGCAGTTGAAAGTATCCTTTCGATTTCTAGCATTAAGGAAGAAATCTCAACAAAAACAGCAACCTTACAACACTATAAACAGAACGAACTAAACTACGCCTTCAACAATCCCGGGAAACTTGAAGAATACCACAATCTATTAACAAGCAAGCGAAATGCAGAAACTCGAAAAGAACTTCATTCCACCCCCACGCAAAACTCCATTCTACCCCAACCAGACTCTAATTTTCGAGTTATAGCCGAAGCATCCAAAGCAGGAGGAGCACTGAAGAACTTCAAAAACAAGAACCCAGGCGCAGAGCCAATATACAATCAACGCACGAAAACCCTAGCGCTCGAAAATGAATTGGCCATCCTAATCCAGGAACTTTCAAGCGTTCAAGATAACAACCAAAAGAATCGAAGCTCGACTTGAGCCAGGGTATTTTAAACAACAGGAGCAAAGCCCCTGAACAGGGCTCTGCTCACGCATTAAACTCACGCCGCACTAAACGTCCTGTGCGGATCAATCACAAACTTCTTCGGCACCCCCGCATCAAACTCGCCATAGCCCTCCGGCGCCTGATCCAGGCTGATCACCTGTACCCCTACCACTTCGGCGATATTGATGCGGTCCCACATGATCGCCTGCATCAGCTGGCGGTTGTACTTCATGGTCGGGGTCTGCCCGGTGTGGAAGCTGTGGGACTTGGCCCAGCCGAGGCCGAAGCGAATGCTCAGCGCGCCGATCTTGGCGGCGGCATCCACCGCGCCCGGGTCCTCGGTCACGTACAGGCCCGGAATGCCGATGTTGCCGGCCACGCGGGTCACTTGCATCAGCGAGTTGAGCACGGTGGCCGGGGCTTCGTGTTTGGCGCCTTCATGGCCATGGCCACGGGCTTCGAAGCCGACGGCATCGACGGCGCAGTCCACTTCCGGCTCGCCGAGGATATCGACGATCTGCTCGTGCAGCGGGGTGTCCTTGGACAGGTCGACCACCTCGAAACCTTGGGATTTGGCGTGGGCCAGGCGCAGCGGGTTGAGGTCGCCGACGATCACGCAGGCGGCGCCCAGCAGGCGGGCGGACGCCGCGGCGGCCAGGCCGACAGGGCCGGCACCGGCGACATACACCGTGCTGCCCGGGCCAACGCCAGCAGTGACGGCGCCGTGGTAGCCGGTGGGGAGGATATCGGACAGGCAGGTCAGGTCGCGAATCTTCTCCATCGCCTTGTCGCGGTCCGGCAGTTTCAGCAGGTTGAAGTCGGCGTACGGCACCAGCACGTATTCAGCCTGGCCGCCGGTCCAGTCGCCCATGTCGACATAGCCGTAGGCGCCGCCGGCGCGGGCCGGGTTGACGGTAAGGCAGACACCGGTGTGCATCTCTTTGCACGAGCGGCAGCGGCCGCAGGCGACATTGAACGGCACCGACACCAGGTCGCCGATCTTCAGGCGCTCGACGTCACGCCCCATCTCGACGATTTCACCGGTGATTTCGTGGCCCAGCACCAGGCCGACCTGGGCGGTGGTGCGGCCGCGGACCATGTGCTGGTCGGAGCCGCAGATGTTGGTGGAGACCACCTTGAGGATGACACCGTGCTCGATCTTCTTGCCGCGCGGGTCCTGCATCTTGGGGTAGTCGATCTTCTGCACCTCGACCTTGCCCGCGCCGAGATACACCACTCCACGGTTACCAGACATGCTTCTTACCTCGCTTGATTTGTATTTATGCAGCGGTGGTGGAAAGCGCCGCCTTTCCGTGGGCGGCCTGTGTTACTGGAATGAAGGGATTGTGGGCTTGATGGGGGATGGGGCGGTGACTGGATGCGACAGGGGGATGCCTGTTTGCGGCGGACATCGCTGGGGCCGCTGCGCAGCCCATTCGCTGCGGTTCGTCGCCACGACAAGCCAGCTCCCACAGAGGTGCGCGCACTGTACCTGTGGGAGCTGGCTTGCCAGCGAAAGGGCCGCAAAGCGGCCCCAGCGATCTATCAGAGAACCACGGTGCGATTGGCGTTGAGGAACACCCTTCTTTCGATGTGATACCCCACCGCCCGCGCCAGGGTCAGGCACTCGATGTCCCGCCCCTTGGCGATCAGGTCTTCCGGATAGTGGCTGTGGTCCACCACCTCCACGCCTTGGGCGATGATCGGCCCTTCATCCAGGTCGTTGTTGATGTAGTGCGCGGTGGCACCCACCATCTTCACGCCCTTGTTGTAGGCTTGGTGATACGGCTTGGCGCCCTTGAACCCAGGCAGCAGCGAGTGGTGGATGTTGATCGCCCAGCCATCCAGCCGCCGGCACAGCTCGGGCGACAGCACCTGCATGTAGCGGGCGAGGATCACCAGTTCGGCGCCGCTCTCCTCGATCACCTGCAGCACCTTGCGCTCCTGCGCCGGCTTGTCGTTGGGGTCGAGGGCGAAGTGGTAGTACGGAATCTTGTGCCAGTGCGCCAGGGGCTCCAGGTCGGGGTGGTTGGACACCACCGCGACCACATCCATGGCCAACTGGCCAATGCGTTGGCGGTACAGCAGGTCGTTCAGGCAATGGTCGGCCTTGGACACCATGATCACCACCTTGGGGCGGTGGTTGGGCGCGGTCAGCTCAAAGGCCATGCCGAAGGCTTCGCTGCGTTCGGCGAGGCCGGCGCGGAAGCCCTCCTCGTCGAAGCCGTCCGCGGCGCGGAACTCCACACGTATGAAGAACCGCCCCGACAGCCGGTCATCGAAGGAATGGTGCTCGGTGACGTAGCAGCGCTGCTCGTAGAGATGACGCGTCACCACATCGACCGTGCCGAGCATGCTCGGGCAGTCGGCGGTGAGAATCCAGGTGTCCGGTGCCCGACTCATGGTGCTGCTCCTTAGGCTTCGATGGCCAGGCCGTACTCGGCCGATGCGTCCTGCAGCCACAGCCACCAGTAGTCGGAGAAGCTGCGGCGAATCACCAACTCCCAGGTGTCCTCGGCGGTACGGCGGATCACCAGTTGCGACTTGGCGAACACGGTGCCGACGGCCTTGCCGACCGGGAAGTTGTTCGGGTGTACATCATAGCTGGTGGATTTCATCAGCACGTCGCGCACGTTGGGGCCGCGCAGCTCGAGCAGGGTCTGCCCGCCGGTGACGTTGACCACCTGGATGTGCTGGCCGTCGAGGGCGTCGCGCAGCTTCTGCTCGACGGCGAACTCCTGGCCGCCGGGGACGATCAGCAGCCACTCGTCCGGGCCGACCCACTGCAGCGACATCTCGCTGTTGGCGACCACGGTCAGGGCCACCGGCAGCTCCAGGCCCAGGGCCTTGTGCACGCCGCCGGCAAAGGCCTGGTCATGGCCGTCGCCACGCAGGGTCAGGTGGCCGAGGAATTTCTTTTCGCGCAGGGTCACGCCTGCGTTCTTGCGGCCCTTGCCGACCAAGCTGGCCAGGTCGGCGTGGTGCAGCGGCGACTGAGCCTTGGCTTCAGGGCCTGGGTTTTGCTGGAAGACGTTGATAGCGCTCATTTCTTACCTGCCTTGAATTCGTGTTCGTCGAAGCGATGCAGCAACTGGATGGATGCGCTGGCCCCATCGCTGGCAAGCCAGCTCCCACAGGGACCGCGTCGACCTCAAGAACTGCATCGAACCTGTGGGAGCCGGCTCGCCGGCGAAGGGCCTGGCCTGCCTCCACAGGACCCGGAATCAAACGTTCTGCCGCTCACCCTTCGGATCGAAGAACACCGAAGACACGATCTCGGCCTCGATCACGCTGCCATCGGCCTGCGGCGAATAGACCCGCTCGCCCAGGCGCTTGAGGCCGCCCTTGACCACGCCCATGGCGAACGAATAGCCCAGGGAGTTGGCCGCGTAGCTGGAGGTGACGTGGCCGACCATGTCCATCGGGATCGGCTGCTTGGGGTCGAACACCAACTGGGCGCCTTCCGGCAGCCAAACGTTCGGGTCCACGGGTTTCAGGCCCACCAACTGCTTGCGGTTCTCGCGGGTGGTGTCCTCGCGGTTCATGCCGCGCAGGCCGATCCACGAGAAGGCTTTGTTGCGGCCCACGCACCAGCTCATGTTGAGGTCGTCCGGGGTCATCGAGCCGTCGGTGTCCTGGCCGACGATGATGAAGCCCTTCTCGGCGCGCAGCACGTGCATGGTCTCGGTGCCGTACGGGGTCAGGTTGTACTTTTTGCCCGCCTCGACGATCTGTTCCAACACGCCCATGGCGTAGTTGGCCTGGACGTTGATCTCGTACGACAGCTCGCCGGTGAACGAGATGCGGAACACCCGCGCCGGCACGCCGCCGACCAGGCCTTCCTTCCAGCTCATGAACGGGAAGCCGTCCTTGTCCAGGTCGATGTCGCTGACGTCGGCCAGCAGCTTGCGGCTGTTGGGCCCGGACAGGGTCATGGTCGCCCAGTGGTCGGTGACCGAGGTGAAGAACACCTTCATTTCCGGCCATTCGGTCTGGTGGTACAGCTCCAGCCACTGCAGCACGCGAGCGGCGCCGCCGGTGGTGGTGGTCATGATGAAGTGGTTGTCGCCGACGCAGGCGGTCACGCCGTCGTCGAAGACCATGCCGTCTTCCTTGCACATCAGGCCGTAGCGGGCCTTGCCCACGTCGAGCTTGGTCCAGGCGTTGGTGTAGATGCGGTTGAGGAACTCGCGGGCGTCAGGGCCCTGGATGTCGATCTTGCCCAGGGTCGAGGCGTCCAGCAGGCCGACGCTGTCACGCACGGCCTTGCACTCGCGGGCCACCGCGGTGTGGATATCTTCGCCGGGCTTGGGGAAGTACCACGGGCGCTTCCATTGGCCGACGTCCTCGAACTCGGCGCCGTTCTTGATGTGCCAGGCATGCAGGGCGGTGAAGCGCACCGGCTCGAACAGGTGGCCGCAGTGCCGGCCGGCTACCGCGCCGAAGGTCACCGGCGTGTAGTTGGGGCGGAACATGGTGGTGCCCATTTCCGGGATGCCGATCCCGAGCGAACGGGCGGCGATGGCCAGGCCGTTGATGTTGCCCAGCTTGCCCTGGTCGGTGCCGAAGCCCAGGGCGGTGTAGCGCTTGACGTGCTCGACCGACTCGAAGCCTTCGCGGGTGGCCAGCTCGATGGCCGCGGCGGTGACGTCGTTCTGTTGGTCGACGAACTGCTTCGGCGCACGGGCGGTGCCTTTGTCGTGGGGCACTTGGAACAGGGCCACGGTGGCCTCTTCCTTGCGCGCCAGGGTTTTCGGCAGGGTGCCGACGCTGGCCTTGAAGCCAGCCTCGGTGGCAGCGCGAACACCGCCTTCGAAACCGTCGGCGATCACGTCACCAAGGGCATAGACGCCGTTCACGCCACCGACGCACACGCGTTTCTGCGGGGCATCGCCCGGCACGAAGCCGAGGATGTCTTCACGCCACACCGGGCGACCGCCCAGGTGCGAGGCCAGGTGCACCACCGGGCTGTAGCCGCCGGAGGTGGCGATCAGGTCGCAGTCGAGGGTTTCACCAGGGCTGGTGACCTTGTGCGCCTGCACATCGATGGCGGCCACGCGGGCGCCGGTGACGTGCTTGCTGCCCTTGGCCTCGATCACGGCGCTGGAGGTGAGGATGCGAATGCCTTTGGCGCGAGCCTCTTCGACCAGCGAGCCACGCGGGTTGTGGCGGGCGTCGGCGATGGCGACCACTTGCAGGCCGGCATCGTGCCAGTCCAACGCGGCACGGTAGGCGTGGTCGTTGTTGGTCGACAGCACCAGCTTGCGGCCCGGGGCCACGCCATAGCGGCGCACGTAGGTGGATACGGCGCCAGCCAGCATGTTGCCCGGCAGGTCGTTGTTGCCGTACACCAATGGACGCTCATGGGCGCCAGCAGCCAGCACTACACGATTGGCACGTACACGGTGCACGCGCTGGCGCACCTGGCCGATCGGGGCGCGGTCACCAAGGTGGTCGGTAAGACGCTCGTGGATGGTCAGGAAGTTGTGGTCGTGATAGCCATTGACCGTGCTGCGTGGCAACAGGGTGACTTCCGGCAGCGACTCCAGTTCGGCGACAACGGCGTTGACCCAATCGGAGGCTGGTTTGCCATCGAGGGTTTCGCGGCTGTCGAGCAAGGTGCCGCCGAACTCTTCCTGCTCGTCGGCCAGGATCACCCGGGCACCGCTACGGGCAGCAGCCAGCGCGGCGGCCAGGCCGGCAGGGCCGGCGCCGACGATCAGCACGTCGCAGTGCTGGTTCATGTAGTCGTAGCTGTCCGGATCATTCTGCAGCGGCGCGCGGCCGAGGCCCGCCGCCTTGCGGATGTACTTCTCGTAGGTCATCCAGAACGACTTGGGGTACATGAAGGTCTTGTAGTAGAACCCGGGCGGCATCATGCTGCCGCCGACCTTGCCGATGATGCCCATCATGTCGTTGTTGACGTTCGGCCAGCCGTTGGTGCTGGTGGCCACCAGGCCTGCGTACAGGGCCTGCTGGGTGGCGCGCACGTTGGGGATCTGGGTAGCTTCGCTGGCGCCGATCTGCAGGATCGCATTCGGCTCTTCGGTACCGGCGGCGATGATCCCGCGGGGGCGCGAGTACTTGAAGCTGCGCCCGACGATGTCGACACCGTTGGCCAGCAGCGCGGCGGCCAGGGTGTCGCCGGCATAGCCCTGATAGGTCTTGCCGTTGAAGGTGAAATTCAGCACCTTGCTGCGGTCGATACGGCCGCCGCTGGCGAGGCGATAGGTCTGGCTCATACTTTTTCCCCTTGGCCCTTGGCGGTCGCTGGCGCGCTGCTCTGTTTCGAGGCGGCGGTGACCTGAGGCTTCTCGCCGATCTTGTAGGTTTCCAGAATCTCGTAGGTCACGGTGTCGCGGGTGACGTTGAAGTACTGGCGGCAGCCGGCAACGTGGTCCCACAGCTCGTGGTGGATGCCACGCGGGTTGTCGCGGAAGAACATGTAGGTGCCCCACTCCTCGTCGGAGCAGGCGTTCGGGTCCAGCGGGCGGGCGATATGCGCCTGGCCGGACGCGTGGAATTCTTCCTCGGAGCGCAGCTCGCCGCAGTGGGGACAGAAGATGTGCAACATGACGGTTGTCTCCGGGGTCAGTGGGCGACGGCAGCGGCGCCGTGTTCGTCGATCAGCGCGCCGTTGTAGAAACGGTCGATGGAGAAAGGCGCGGCCAGCGGGTGCATCTCGCCCTTGGCCAGGCTGGCGGCAAACACGTTGCCCGAGCCCGGGGTGGCCTTGAAGCCGCCAGTGCCCCAGCCGCAGTTGAAGAACATGTTCTTCACCGGGGTCTTGGAGATGATCGGGCAGGCGTCGGGGGTGGTGTCGACGATGCCGCCCCACTGGCGATTCATGCGCACGCGCGAGAGGATCGGGAACATCTCGACGATCGCCTGCAGGGTGTGCTCGATGACCGGGTACGAACCGCGCTGGCCGTAGCCGACCCAACCGTCGATACCGGCGCCGATCACCAGGTCGCCCTTGTCGGACTGGCTGATGTAGCCGTGCACGGCGTTGGACATGATCACGCTGTCGATGATCGGCTTGATCGGCTCCGATACCAGTGCCTGCAGCGGGTGCGACTCCAGCGGCAGGCGGAAGCCGGCGAGCTTGGCCATGTGCCCGGAGTTGCCTGCGGTGACCACGCCGACGCGCTTGGCGCCGATGAAGCCCTTGTTCGTTTCAACCCCGATCACGGCACCGTTCTCCTTGCGGAAGCCGATCACCTCGGTCTGCTGGATCAGGTCCACGCCCAGGGCGTCGGCGGCACGGGCGAAGCCCCAGGCCACGGCATCGTGGCGGGCCACGCCGCCACGGCGCTGCACGGTGGCACCGAGGATCGGGTAGCGGGTGTTCTTCGAACAGTCGAGATATGGGATCTCGGCCGCCACCTGTTCGGTGCGGATCAGCTCGCCGTCGACGCCGTTGAGGCGGTTGGCGTTGACCCGGCGCTCGGAGTCACGGATGTCCTGCAGGGTGTGGCACAGGTTGTAGACGCCGCGCTGGGAGAACATCACGTTGTAGTTGATGTCCTGCGAAAGGCCTTCCCACAGCTTCATGGCGTGCTCGTACAAGTGCGCCGACTCGTCCCACAGGTAGTTGGAACGCACGATGGTGGTGTTACGGGCAGTGTTGCCGCCGCCCAGGTAGCCCTTCTCGATCACCGCGACGTTGGTGATGCCGTGCTCCTTGGCCAGGTAGTAGGCGGTGGCCAGGCCATGGCCGCCACCGCCGACGATGACCACGTCGTAGACCTTCTTCGGCGTCGGCGTGCGCCACATGCGCTGCCAGTTCTCGTGGTGGCTGAGGGAGTGCTTGAAGAGGCCGAAGCCCGAATAACGTTGCATGGTGTTCTGCTCCACTCAGCGGTAGACCGGGAAGTCGGCGCACAGCGCGGCGACGTTCTTGGCCACATCGGCCTCGACATCGGCGTCGCCCAGGTTGTCCAGCACATCGCAGATCCAGCCGGCCAGCGCAGTGCACTGGGCAACCTTGAAGCCACGGGTGGTGACGGCCGGGGTACCGATGCGCAGGCCCGAGGTGACGAACGGCGACTGCGGGTCGTTGGGCACGGCGTTCTTGTTGACGGTGATATGGGCGCGGCCGAGGGCTGCGTCAGCGTCTTTACCGGTCAGGCCCTGGCGGATAAGGCTGACCAGGAACAGGTGGTTGTCGGTACCGCCGGACACCACGTCATAGCCGCGCTCGATGAATACCTGGGCCATGGCCTGGGCGTTTTCGATGACTTGTTTCTGGTAGGCCTTGAATTCGGGCTCCAGCGCCTCCTTGAAGCACACCGCCTTGGCGGCGATCACATGCATCAGCGGGCCGCCCTGGGCGCCGGGGAACACGGCGGCATTGAGCTTTTTCTCGATCTCTTCGTTGGACTTGGCCAGGATCAGGCCGCCACGCGGCCCGCGCAGGGTCTTGTGGGTGGTGGTGGTGACCACGTCGGCGAACGGGATCGGGTTCGGGTACAGCCCCGCGGCGACCAGCCCGGCGACGTGGGCCATGTCGACGAACAGCAGCGCGCCGACTTTATCGGCGATCTGGCGGAAACGCGGGAAATCCAGGGTCTTGGAGTAGGCCGAGAAGCCGGCGACGATCATCTTCGGCTTGTGTTCCACCGCCAGGCGCTCGACTTCGTCGTAGTCGATCAAGCCGGTTGCGGTGTCGATCCCGTATTGAACGGCGTTGTACAGCTTGCCCGAGGACGACACCTTGGCGCCGTGGGTCAGGTGGCCGCCGTGGGCCAGGCTCATGCCCAGGATGGTGTCGCCGGCCTGCAGCAGGGCCAGGTACACAGCGCCGTTGGCCGAGGAGCCGGAGTGCGGCTGGACGTTGGCGTAATCGGCGCCGAACAGCTGCTTGGCGCGCTCGATGGCCAGCGCCTCGACTTTGTCCACATGCTCGCAGCCGCCGTAGTAGCGCTTGCCCGGGTAGCCCTCGGCGTACTTGTTGGTGAGGCCGCTGCCCTGGGCCTGCATCACGCGCTTGCTGGTGTAGTTCTCCGAGGCGATCAGCTCGATGTGCTCTTCCTGGCGCTGCTCCTCGGCATTCATCGCCGCCAGCAGTGCGTCGTCGTAACCCTGGATCTGGTCTTGCTTGCTGAACATCGTGTATCTCCCGGCAGCGATCGTTTCTTGTCTGGTGAGGGTTTTCCCACCCTTTGCAGCGATGGTATGACCGGGCACGGTGGCACAGATGCCTGCGCGCGCCTTGCAATGGCGCGTTTACGACATTGCTACCCCAAGCGCCACACAGCCCTGTGGGAGCCGGCTTGCCGGCGATGGGGCCAGACGTAAAACCATCGCTGGTTGAGCGGACGCTATCGCCGGCAAGCCGGCTCCCACAGGGATAGCGTTGGCCTGTATAGGCAACCGCCGAATCGATGGTTTAGAGTGCGTGCCTGCGTCGTAAAAAGGACAGGCGTCATGACCAATAACAACCAGCAATTCGCCAGCGACAACTATTCCGGCATCTGCCCCGAAGCCTGGGCCGCGATGGAAAAGGCCAACCAGGGTCACGAACGCGCCTACGGCGACGACCAGTGGACCGAACGCGCCTCGGAGTACTTCCGCAAGCTGTTCGAGACCGACTGCGAAGTGTTCTTCGCCTTCAACGGCACCGCCGCCAACTCACTGGCCCTGGCCTCGCTGTGCCAGAGCTACCACAGCGTGATCTGCTCCGAGACCGCCCACGTCGAGACCGACGAATGCGGTGCGCCGGAGTTCTTTTCCAACGGCTCCAAGCTGCTCACCGCGCCTAGCGTCAACGGCAAGCTCACCCCCGAGTCAATCCGCGAAGTGGCGCTCAAGCGCCAGGACATCCACTACCCCAAGCCGCGGGTGGTGACCCTTACCCAGGCCACCGAAGTGGGCACCGTCTACCGCCCCGACGAGCTCAAGGCGATCAGCGCCACCTGCAAGGAACTGGGCCTGAACCTGCATATGGACGGCGCGCGCTTCACCAATGCCTGCGCGTTCCTCGGCTGTTCGCCGGCCGAGCTGACCTGGAAGGCTGGCGTCGATGTGCTTTGCTTCGGTGGCACCAAGAACGGCATGGCGGTGGGCGAGGCGATCCTGTTCTTCAACCGCGACCTGGCCGAAGACTTCGACTACCGCTGCAAGCAGGCCGGGCAGCTGGCGTCGAAGATGCGCTTCTTGTCGGCGCCGTGGGTCGGGCTGCTCGAAGACGGCGCGTGGATGCGCCATGGCCAGCACGCCAACCACTGCGCGCAGTTGCTCGCATCGCTGGTGAGTGACCTGCCGGGGGTGGAGCTGATGTTCCCGGTTGAGGCCAACGGGGTGTTCCTGCAGATGCCGGAACCTGCGCTGGAGGCGCTGCGCAACAAAGGCTGGCGTTTCTATACCTTCATCGGTAGCGGTGGTGCGCGGTTCATGTGCTCGTGGGATACCCAGGAATCTCGCGTGCGGGAGTTGGCGGCGGATATCCGCGGTATCTTCAACGCCTGACAGGCCTCCATCGCCGGCAAGCCGGCTCCCACAGGGTTAAGCGATCACCTGTGGGAGCCGGCTTGCCGGCGAAACGAGCGCAAAGCGCTCGCCTGCGATTCAAAGGCGGAACCCACCCATCTGCCGCGCCAGGTCATCGGCCAAACCACGCAGCGCCTGGCACTCCTCGCGGCAATCCTGCACCTCGGCGGCCGTCTGCCGCGCCAGGTCGGAAATGCCCTGGACCGTCCGGTTGATCTCCTCGGTCACCGCCGACTGTTCCTCGGTGGCGGTGGCCACCTGCTCGTTCATGCCGCTGATGCGCTCGACCTGATCGGTAATCGCGCCGAGCGAGGTCCCGGTGCGCTGGCTCGACTCGACACCGTTGCCGGTGGCCGTTTGCCCGGCCTGCATCGACGCCACCGCCGTGCCGGCGCCCTGCTTGAGACGCTGGATCATCTGCTGCACTTCGTCGGTGGACACCTGGGTGCGTCGCGCCAAGGTGCGTACTTCATCGGCGACAACCGCGAAGCCTCGCCCCATCTCGCCGGCCCGCGCCGCCTCGATGGCGGCGTTGAGCGCCAGCAGGTTGGTCTGCTCGGAGATGCTGCGGATCACCGCCAGCACTTCATCGATCGAGGCAACCTCGTCGGCCAGCTGGGTCACGGCCTCGGCAGCGCGGCCAATCTCCCCGGACATGCCCTCGATGTTGTGGATGGAGCGGCGCACCACTTCCCGCGCCTGCAGCGCTTCATCCCGCGCCGATTGCGAGGCGTGGGCGGCGGAGCCGGCATTCTGGGCGATATCCTGCACGGTCAGGCCCATCTCGTGCACGGCGGTGGCGACCATCTCGGTCATTTCCTGCTGGCGGCCCGAGCGCTCGGCGGTGTTGTCCACCACCTGGGTCACCTGCTCCACCGACTGGTGCAGACGTTCGGTGGTGCGCAGCACCTCGCCGATCAGACCGCGCTGGCTGTCGAGGAAACGGTTAAAGCCCCGGGCCAGGTCACCCAGTTCGTCCTGGCGCGCATCATCCAGGCGATGGCTGAGGTCGCCCGCGCCACCGCCGATCTGCACCAGCGCCGCGGTGACCTGGCGGATCGGCCGCACCAACCCGCGCGCCAGCAGCACCACCAGCAACAACGAGATCAGCGCCACGCCGCCGCCAATCAGGCAGGTCTGCCAGATGGCCTGGCGCGCCTGGGCGTAGATCTCGGCTTCCGGCACTTCGGCCACCAGGGTCCAGTTCAGGTCGCGCAGCGGCAGGCCCAGAGCCAGGTAATCCTCGCCATCACGTTGGAAACGGCTGCTGCGCAGGCCCTCGCCGCCCACCAGCACAGCCTTCGCCGACTCGACGTCCAGCTGCTCGGCAAGTTGACGCTTGCCGCTGAACTGCTGGTCGGGATGGATCTGGATCAGCCCGTCGTTGCGCACCAGGAACACCTTGCCGTGCTCGCCGAAGCTGAAGTCGTGGATCAGCTTGGACAGCTCGGTCATGCGCAGGCCCATGCCTGCCACGCCCACCAGCTGGCCGGCCTTTTCCACGCGATAGTCGATGAACAGCGCCAGCTCCCCCGTGGAGCCATCGATGTCGATGTTCAGCATGCGTTCGGCGCCGCTGTCGATGTAGCCGTAGAACCAGTTGTCCTTGGGGTTGGCGCGGCTGAGGGTGCGGTCCAGGCCTTTTTCGTTGTAGTAGTTGCCGCTCACCGTGGAGGCGAACAGGGTGGTAAAGGCGTGGTTGCGCTGCTTGGCGGCGTCGAGGTACTCGATGAACGCCGGCAGCGCGGCGGGATCTTCACCGGCAGCCAGCCAGTCGCGCAGGAGGGTGTTGCCGGCGACATCCGCGGCTGCCACCAGCGGGCGGCCGAGCATGCGTTCGATATCGTTGCGGATGGCTTCGATGCTGGCCGGCAAGGCCGTATCCACCAGGTAGCGCTCGGTAAGGCGGTTGAGCGCCACCGTGTAGATCGCCACCACCACCAGAATGCTCGCCAACAGGGCGGCGCCCATGCTTGCAATCAGTTGCCACTGGATACTCCGCCGCCAGATGCGCATGTTCCACTCCCCGATAATTATTGTTTTTCGGGAAGTGTATACACTTAAGTATCCAGTTGTTCCAGTGATCCGCGACACAACGGCCGCCCTAGTCGCGGGGCAAGCCTGCTACCAGTCGCCGCGCGATGGCGTCAGTCAGACGTCGGAGACGGCCTTGCTGATGGCATCGACCGTGGCGTCGATCTGCGCCTGGGTGCGCTCGAGGGTGCGGTCGTGCTCGCGCTGCAGTTCGATCTGCCTGGAGCACAGGTTCAGGGCGGCCAGCACCAGCAGCTTGTCGCCGATCAGGGTCGGGTAGCTGCGCTTGGTCTCGGCCAGGGCGACATTGAGCATGCGCACGGCTTGGTTCAGGGTTTCTTCCTGGCCCTCGGGAGCCTTCAGCGAATAGTCGTTGCCCAGGATCGACACGACATTGACCGGCTGCGCTTGCAGTCTCATGCGTTCACGACACCCGCGCTGGCGCGCTCGACCAAGGCCTGGATGCGCGCGGCGGTGGCGCCGTGCTTCTCTTCCTGTTCCATGAGCGACAACTGCAGGCTGTCGTTCTCTTCCTTGGCCTGGGCCAGTTCCTGGCTGAGGTTGGCGTTCTGTTCGGCCAGCTGTGCGTTCTTGTGCATCAGGTCGCTGACCAGTTGCTCGAGTTGATTCAGGGAAGTTTCCAACATGCGTCTATCTCGGTTGTTGCAAAGGGCGCACACGATAAGGAAAAACTGCCGCCCCCGCCATTAAATATCGGATTCAAAAGGTGTTTGCCGGGTTCAGGTTGACCCAGGATCGGCTCCCTTGTTCCGACCTGGATCAACCGCTGGTCAGGAAAATAGTTAGCTGCCTCACAATTTCATCAAGTCAGCCTAAAGACTGGCCGGTCACGACCGATAGGCAGGCAGGTCTTCTTCCGTCGCATGGATCGCGGCACCTCTTCTGCCTTGGAAACCGCCTCCATGTCCTTACGCAATATGAATATCGCGCCCCGCGCGTTGCTCGGGTTCGCCGTGATCGGTGTGCTGATGCTCGGCCTGGGTATCTTCTCGCTGATCCAGATGGGCAACATCCGCCAGGCTGGCGTGACCATCGAAGAAGTCAGCGTGCCCAGCATCAAGACCCTCGACGAGCTGACCGCACTGAACCTGCGCCTGCGCACCCTCTCCTACCGCCTGCTGCTCAACCGCGAACCGGCCACCCAGCAAGACACCCTGCGCCTGCTGGACGAGCGCAATGCGCAGATCGACAAGGCGCGCCGCGCCTACGAGCCACTGGTGACCGCCGCCGACGAGAAGGCCGCCTTCGACCAATACGGCCTGCTGCTCAACCAGTACCGCCAGCTCGAGGCGCGCATGCGTAGCCTGAGCCAGGCCGGTGACCTCGATGCCCTGCGTGACCTGCTCAACCGCGACCTGCTGGACAACTCCGAGCAGATCAACAAGGTCATGGACGCGCTGGTGCGCATCAACACCGACCAGACCAGCGCCACCAACGCCCAGGCGGCCGAGCAGTATAGCGGCGCCTTCGCCCTGGTCATCAGCCTGCTGGTAGCGGCCACGGTGCTGACCTTGCTGTTCGCCTTCCTGCTCACCCGCAGCATCGTCAAGCCCATCGACGAGGCGCTCAAGGCCGCCGAGCAGATCGCCGAAGGCGACCTGACCCACAGCATTCACGCCGACGGCACCGATGAGGCCGCGCGCCTGCTCAAGGCCATGGCCAAGATGCAGGACAAGCTGCGCGACACCTTGCAACTGATCGCCGGCTCCGCCACCCAGCTGGCCTCCGCCGCCGAAGAGCTGAACAGCGTCACCGATGAAAGCGCCCGTGGCCTGCAGCAGCAGAACAACGAGATCGAGCAGGCCGCCACCGCCGTTACCGAAATGACCAGTGCCGTCGAAGAAGTGGCCCGTAACGCGGTCAGCACTTCGGAAGCCTCCAGCGAAGCCAGCCGTTCGGCCGGCGATGGCCGCGACCTGGTACTGGAGACCGTGGGCGCCATCGAGCGCATGAGCGGCGATGTGCAGGCCACCGCCAAGCTGATCGCACACCTCGCCGAGCAGTCCCGTGATATCGGCAAGGTGCTCGACGTGATCCGCGGCCTGGCCGACCAGACCAACCTGCTGGCGCTCAACGCCGCCATCGAGGCCGCCCGCGCCGGCGAGGCAGGCCGTGGTTTTGCCGTGGTCGCCGACGAAGTGCGCGCCCTGGCCCACCGCACCCAGCAGTCCACCAGCGAGATCGAGCGGATGATCGGCAGCATCCAGGGTGGCACCGAGCAGGCCGTGGACTCGATGCGCACCAGCACCGAGCGCGCCGAATCGACCCTGAACATCGCCCGTGGCGCGGGCCTGGCGCTGGACACCATCGCCGGCGCGGTGGCGCAGATCAACGAGCGCAACCTGGTGATCGCCAGCGCCGCCGAGGAGCAGGCCCAGGTGGCCCGCGAGGTGGACCGCAACCTGGTGAACATCAACGACCTGTCGGTGCAGAGCGCCACCGGGGCACATCAGACCAGCGCGGCGAGTGCCGAGCTGTCGCGCCTGGCGGTTGACTTGAACGGCCTGGTGGCTCGATTCCGTACCTGACCTTCACAGCTATCGCAGGACAAGCCAGGGATTTACTGACCCCAACCGAACGGCATCAGGCAGGGCCCCTGATGCCATCTCTGGCTTCCGCCGGTGAAACAGGTTTGTCGTCAAGCGTGAACACTCGAACGCTGGGAATGCTATCGGTTGCCGATGGCGTACTTGCTCCGACAGGACTTTCTCTGCGCAGGCCCAGCACTGCCCTTGCATTGGTGCTGACACTGTTTTTGACGTACTGCCAGAGATCCGCTCGGTTCTCCCATACCGCCTTGGCAATTCGAGTCCCTGCCCCAAATGCCAACAGAGCAGTCCCGGCATTGGCAACATAGGTTGCCGCCCCCACCCCGGCCAACCCCAACCCTGCTGCCACCACACTGGTGGCGGAGCCAGCCAGGGCAACCCGTGTGGCGTTCAACGCCAACGCCCCCTTGGGCTCTGGTCCCAACAACAAAGCCAGCGGCGAGGCGGTATGCAATGCGATGGTCTCGGAGCGCTGAATGATCTGCGAGACCAAGGTAGAGTAACCGCCAGTCGGATCAAGCTGGTTCACTGGATCTCCCGCACAATACATGTACGCGTTGATGCCGCCCTTGTCGAACGGACTCAACGTGTCAGGTTCTTGGAACCGCATCAAGGCAGGACTGTATCGACGGTGCCCATTACCTAATGGATAGCGATCCATCCGGGCGTCACGAGGCTGGCCACAGAAACCTGTCATCGGGCTGATCGGTGCCGTTAACGCCCCATACGCGGTATAGCCCCGACCGGAAAAACCAGTGCCGCCAAGGGGGGTGTTCTGTCTGTCACAGGCAAACAAGTAGGTAGGCACTGTCCACAATCCTTCGCCGCGAATTCCATCCGAAGATACGCAGCGATGCGGCGGTAGTGGAACTGGCAAAAATATCAGGTACCCCATGTAACCAGGGCCGCTTTGCGGCCCCTGCGAATGCAGATCAATACTCGATCCGCACATCCCCCTTCGGCACGCTGCAGCACGACAGGATGTAGCCCTCGGCCTCGTCCTCCTCGGTGATCCCGCCGTTGTGCTCCATCTCCACCTCGCCGCCGAGCTTGAGCACCTTGCAGGTGCCGCAGATGCCCATGCCACAAGCCTTGGGGATCATCAACCCGACCTTGGCCGCCGCCGCGTGCACGGTCTCGCCCGGGGCCACGCGAATACTCTTGTCGCTACCGACGAACTCCACCAGGTTGAGGTCGGCTACATCCACTTCCGGCGCATCGGCCGCGGCCTCCGCGTGCTCGACCGCGTCGGCCTTGGCCTCCGGCGGCGTCGCGCCGAACGATTCCTCGTGGTAGTTCTTCATGTCGAAGCCGACCGCTTCGAGCATGCGCTTGACCGCGCTCATGTAGGGCGTTGGGCCGCAGCAGAATATGGTGCGCTCGAGGTAGTCCGGGGCGATCAGTTCCATCAATCGCTGGTTGAGGTAACCGCGATAACCCGCCCACGGCTCGCCCAGCCCGTGCTTCTCGCAAATGATATGCAGGCTGAAGTTGGGGATGCGCGAGGCCATCTGCTCCAGCTCACGGTGGTAGATGATGTCTTTCGGCGAGCGGGCGCTGTGCACGAACACCATGTCGACATTGGCGTTGGTGTCGTAGAACCAGCGGGCCATGGACATCACCGGGGTGATGCCGACGCCGCCGGACAGGTACAGCGTCTTGCCGGCCGGGAAGTCGATGGCGTTGAATAGCCCCACCGGCCCGTGCACCGGTAGCTCGGCGCCTTCGTGCATGGTGTCGTGGAGGAAGTTGGAGACCAGCCCGCCCGGCACCCGCTTGACGGTGATCGAGAAGCTGTAAGGCACCGACGGCGAGCTGGAGATGGTGTACGAACGCATCACCGGCTTGCCTTCGATCTCCAGCTCCAGGGTGACGAACTGCCCGGGCTTGAAGAAGAACATGATCGGCTGGTCGGCCATGAAGCAGAAGGTGCGCACGTCCCAGGTTTCCTGGATGACCTTGACACAACGCACGATGTGGCGGCCATTGGCCCAGGTCTGGGTGGTAACCGGATTGAGGAAGGTATCGGACATGTTCATCTCCAGCAGCCGACTGTCGGCCTTTCTTATGGCTCCGATAATGCGCATAGCGCCGTGTACGTACATTCCCATCCGCGACATCGGCGTGCTTATCGCGACCAGCCCCGCGCTACAAGGGCTGGCGCGTCGGAATTCGATGCGGCCATGTCGCCCGTGGATATGGTCCTTTCACTGCCCGGACGCACACTCCTCGGCAAAACAACACGCTGTTCATCCAACGACAGCCTTGCGGCATTACAACAACGATTAGCCACTTCAGCCGGCCGCACGCGGCCACGAGGACCACACGATGGACGTCACCGCAACCCTGAGCCTGGGCGATCCACTGGAACCTGCACGCAAGGCCACCGCCGAGATGCTGCAGACCCGCGAGCGCACCTACTCGCTGCCGCAACCGTTCTACTGCGACGAGCGCCTGTTCCAGATCGACATGCAGGAGATATTCCACAAGGAGTGGCTGATCGCCGGCATGGTTTGCGAGATCCCGACCAAGGGCAACTACATCACCCTGCAGATCGGCAAGAACCCGATCATCGTGATACGCGGTGCCGAAGGTAAGGTGCATGCCTTCCACAACGTCTGCCGCCACCGCGGCTCGCGCCTGTGCGTCAGCGACAAAGGCAAGGTGGCCAAGCTGGTCTGCCACTACCACCAGTGGACCTACGAACTCGATGGCCGCCTGCTGTTCGCCGGCACCGAGATGGGCGCCGACTTCGACATGAACCAGTACGGCCTCAAACCCGTGAACGTGAAGGTGGCCGGGGGCTACATCTTCATCAGCCTGGCCGAGGATCCACCGGCCATCGACGAGTTCCTCGCCACGCTCGATCACTACATGGAACCGTATGACATGGAGAACACCAAGGTGGCGGTGCAGACCACCTTGATGGAAAAGGCCAACTGGAAACTGGTGCTGGAGAACAACCGCGAGTGCTACCACTGCAACGGCTCGCACCCAGAATTGCTGAAAACCCTGCTGGAGTGGGACGACACCAACGATCCCCGCGCCAGCCAGGAATTCAAGGACCACGTCGCCGCCTCCGCCGCCGCCTGGGACGCCGAGAAGATCCCCTACCTGCACAAGAGTCATGGCCTGCGTAACCGCATCGTGCGCATGCCGCTGCTCAAGGGCACCGTGTCGATGACCATGGACGGCAAGGTGGCGTGCAAGAAGCTGATGGGGCGCATCAAGAACCCCGACCTGGGCTCGATGCGCATCCTGCACCTGCCGCATTCGTGGAACCACTGCATGGGCGACCATATGATCGTGTTCACCGTGTGGCCGATCAGCGCGCAGGAAACCATGGTCACCACCAAGTGGCTGGTGCACAAGGACGCGGTGGAGGGGGTAGATTACAACCCTGAGGAGATGCGCAAGGTATGGGATGCCACCAACGACCAGGATCGGCGGTTGGCGGAGGAGAATCAGCGGGGGATCAACTCAACGGCGTATCAGCCGGGGCCTTACTCGAAGACCTATGAGTTCGGGGTGGTGAACTTCATCGACTGGTATAGCCAGCGGCTGCTGAATAATCTCGGAGCCGAGCCAGCGAGCTACCTGAGGGAAGTACAGGCACAGTAAGCGCCAAACGCAAGCACACTGTCCGCTAACCATGACTGACGGTGTGCTGTCGTTGCTGTACATAATTAATCATTGAGTCCCTGACCGCCAATCATCAATTTTCACAGCAACCCCTGTCGCACCTTGAGATTTTAATACGGGAGGATTACTCAACAACTCCAAGTTTACGTCCCCTTGCTCTCTGCTTGCCTTGTCCTTCTTATCACCCAAGAAATTTTTATAGAGCCCGACCAGTGTTAACCCGGTTAGTATCGCTTCCCCGACTGCACTAATGGCTTGACCAACTAGATAGGTAACAGCAATGCCGAAATCACTTCCGCTGTCATCTACAGCTGCGTAACGCGGCTCCATTCCTCTTTTATTTATCGCAAGTTTTGTTGCGCTCGCTCCAAAGGAAACAACTTCTCCAACGAATTTGAGCCCATAGCCTGCGGCCTCAGAAACTAAATTGGGGTTTTCCATACTTAGGGCTTTTGCCGTCTTAACCCCATTATGCAACAAACCAACTCCGGATTTGGTGAGCCCCACGATTGCAGCTGCGTTCCAGAGCTGTTTCGTCAACCCATCCGGATCAATAGCATTGATTGGGTCATTGATGACATAGGCGTATGCATTTATGCCGCCACGGTCAAACGGGCTGAGATGATCGGGTGAGTGAAAACGCATGATCATTGGATTGTACGTGCGATGGCCATGCCCCAACATATACCAACCAAACGCCTTCTCGCGCAGCTGCCCCGCATAACCGATTGTGTTTGCCAATGGCTGACGCCTCATAAATCCATAGGGCGTGTATTGAAATGAATGCGGCGCCCCTTCGGTGATGGAAGCGACCATACTAAGCTGAGGATCACATTGGAGAATGGATGATCGATGCATAAGTAACGACCTCACGCGGCTTTCACTTAACGAAATATTACATTAGAAGCCTATATTTCAGCGGCAGCAACGAAAGGCCGCCAACCAATTTCCGTGCAAACCAAATAATTACAACGTTCCAGACCTTTCTCTCCACTGTTTGTCACTCAGGAAGTCGTTATTATTTTTCACCTTGCCAGACTCACCCACATCGCGGATGGCATAAGCATTACCCGTAAGTTCCAACCTCCTACGTCCGAGTTCCCTTTCAATCAGGTACATCGCATCACTATACTCTGATCGCCTTACAACCAGCTTAGCCAGCTCATCGAGACGTTTTAAATTTTCACGAGAGTGAGGCTCTCCCCAACTCGATCGCTGGGACGTAATAATATGCTCAGTTTTTTTGATTGAAGTATCCAGATCATTCAAATAGCTGGCAACCGATTGCTTATCTTTAGTCAGCTGAACAAAATTCAGCCATACCTCGCCTGATGTTCCAATCACTTCTTTACCAACACTAAAACCAGAGCCAACACTAGAGTCACTTTCATACCCACTGTGATGACCTAAAGACGATTTTCGTGACGCAGATTTTCCTTTCCCAGTCGAGTCCTGCCAGTTGACAGGATCACCTTCACAATAGGCATACGCATTGACGCCTCCCCTTCCGAAAGGACTCAATGCGTCAGCAGAATTAAACCGCATGAACACAGGATTGTAGATCCGGTAGCCCATGCCCAACACGTAGAAGCCCTGTGGCGATTCGCGTCGCTGACCAGTAAAACCGATTTGCGTGAAATCTGCTGACGCAGACCGATAACCATAGGGCGAATACGCCATAGTTGCCCAAGCGGATGCACACCGGTCAGCTATTGGGTTTCGCATCCCGTCGATAATCAGCAAATGGTTCGCAGCCATATCCCACCACTCCACTGGAGGCTGAACTAATCACGCAAAGTCAACCTTAGCGTGCTCGCAACGAGCAATGATGACAACTGACAAGTTTATCAGGTAACCCCTATACGTCAGCTAACGTATGCCGATCTTACCCAACGCTTTTTCCAGGGTTTCTACATGAAACGAGTAAGAGCCTCTTAATTTTTCGCTGCCCCTTTCGCGCCAAGCGAGCAGGTTATCCACAGCATAAACAAACAGATAGAGCATGTAGTTGGCTACGGATCTACCGAGGACATAAAGAGGCCGGATAGAAGTGTTCAAATCTTGATCGAAGCCCTAGAGGTACCGCCATTCAAGACCTACAGCGAAGCGCCAACATTCTATCCACAGGTTGGAAAACAGGTTTTGTGGATAACGCAGCGCTAGCAGAATGCAGCGGATTCAGGAGAACTGGGAATCGAGAGTTTTGCACACGCGGAACCTTGGGCGCTCGGCAAGGCATCAGCTGCTGTCATCGCGGGCAAGTGCGCTCCCGCATAAAGCAAGAACGGCGGCATGGCCAACGCCCGGTTCAGCGCACTACTCCCTCCTCCACCAGCAGCTTGAGAATGGCCTCTGCACCTTCCCGCGGGGAAACATCCTTGAGCACCTTGCCGCCCCCGCCACTGGCCTTGGCCGTCGCGGCTTTCATGCGGTCGGCGCCACTCTTGGCCTTGATCACCTTGAGCCGCTTGGGCCGTGGGCGGGCCGATTGCAGGGCATCTTCAGCCAGCACCGGATCGTCCACGACCTCTACAGTTCGCGCCGCCAGTACCCCACGCCGCGCCGGGCCGAAGGCTGATTGCCGAGGCTTGGGCGCGGCGTTATCCACAGTCGCCAACAACGGCAGGCGTACTTTCAGGCGACGCCGCTGGCCACGTGGCAGGGCCTGCAGCACATGGGCGGTGCCGTTGTCGATGGATTCGACCTCGGCCAAACCCACCACCAGCGGCCAGCCCAACTTCTCGGCCAGCAGGAACGGCAGCATGCCCGAGCCCTCGCCGGTTTCCGCCTGGCTGCCCGTCAGCACCAGCTGGGCACCCGCCTCGCGCAGATAGTCGCCAAGCACGCCCAATACATCGGCGCCAGCAGGCTGTTCCAGCACATCCAGATGATCCAGCCCCATGCCCAGGTAGGCACGCAGCGCCTCTTCACAAGGATCGCCGGCATGCACCACCTGCAAGTTATCCCCAGCCAGTTGCAAGCCCAACTCCACGGCTCGGGCATCCTGCTCGGCGCGGCGCGCGCGGCCGGAGCTGGGGTGGGCGCCGATCGAGACCAGGCTGATGACTTTCGTACTCATGCTCGCTGCCCCTATGCCGCGTCGCGCTGACCGCCGCTGCGGTAGTTGTCCACAGCCTCGATCAGTGCCTGGAGAATCGCCGAACTGTCGCCAATCACCGACAGGTCAGCCCGTTTGATCATGTCGCAGCCCGGATCCATGTTGATTGCCACCACCTTGTCGCAGGCACCGATGCCCTGCAGGTGCTGGATGGCGCCGGAGATACCCACAGCCACATAAACCCGCGCGGTAACCCAGGTGCCGGTGGCGCCGACCTGGCGGTTGCGCGGCATGAAGCCATCGTCCACCGCCACCCGCGACGCGCCTTCGGTAGCGCCCAAGGCGGCAGTGGCCTGGTGATACAGGTCCCAGTCCTTGACGCCGTTGCCGCCGGAGACGATGAACTCGGCCTCGGCCATGGCGATGGCGGCCGGGTCCACGGCCACCGAGCCAAGGTCTTCGATGCGCGACATGCTGCGTGCCACGCCTGTGGACAACTCCACCGGCAGGGCTTCATGGCGGGTTTCACTCACCGGCTCGGCACATTCGACGGCGGCCAGGATCAAGCGCGGCACCTCACGCTGGATATCCTGCTGACCTGCGCCTGCACGGCCGATGCACTGGCCATCCTTGACCTGCCACACCCTCGTTGCCGGGCGTTCGCCCAGGGCTGCGCCGAAGCGCCGGCCCAGTTCGCCGCCACCAGTGCGGCTGTCAGGCAGCAGCCAGTGGCGCGGTGCGAACTGGTTATCCACAGCCCGCAGGCCCTGAACTTGTTGTTCCGGTGCATAACCTTCGAAGGCCTCACCCTCGATGACCAGCAGGCGGTCGACGCCGGCTGTGGAAAAGTTGCTTTCCTTGTGCTCGCCAAACACCACGGCCAGCACCGCACCGTCGCTACCGGCCAAGCTGTGGGCCAGGCCGAGCAGGTCGCGGTCGTGGCTGCCGAGACGGCCACCGACCATGTCCGGGACCACGGCGATATAGAACGCGGGCGCGGCAACCTGGTGCAGCGGCAGCTGTACCTCGGCGGCGGCTGTGCGCCGCCCACCCACACCAGTGCCCTGCTGGGCGCCGCTACGGTCGATGCGCTTGAGGCCGTTGGGACCGATGAAACCGGCAGCAATCGCATGGGGGTTCTTGCGCATCAGCCCATTGGGGCCCATCCAGCTGGTTTGTTGCGTCTGCATGGCCGCATGCAGCGGGTGCAGACGGTTACGGGCGATCCACTCGGCGCGTGGGTCGCGGCGGATGATGTCGCTCATCAGTGCACCTCCGCAGGTTCACGTTTGGCCGCTGGCGACTTTGCGCTGGCGGGGGCCTCATCTTCGATCAGCACATCGGCGACCAGCTCGGCCAGGTCCTTGATCTGTGGGCGCGGTTCGACCACGCCTTCGAGCATCGCCGTGCACTGCGGGCAACCCACCGCCACCAGCTCCGCTTCGGTTTCGCGGATATCGTCCATGCGCATGTCGGGGATACGCTGCTTGCCGGGGATATCGGTGATCGGCGCACCGCCGCCTCCGCCACAGCAGCGGGAACGGAAGCCCGAGCGCTGCATTTCGCGCACTTCGATACCGAGGGCCTTGAGCACATCGCGCGGGGCTTGGTATTCGCCGTTGTAGCGGCCCAGGTAGCAGGGATCGTGATAGGTGACGCTGCCGCCCTTGTGCTGGCCGAGATTGAGCTTGCCGGCGGCGATCAGTTCAGCGATGTAGGTGCTGTGGTGCTGCACCTGGTACTCGCCGCCAAGGGCGCCGTATTCGTTCTTGAGCACATGGAAGCTGTGCGGATCGCAGGTGACGATGCGCTGGAACTGATATTTGGCCAGGGTCTGGATATTGCGCTTGGCCAGCTGCTGGAACGTTGCCTCGTCGCCCAGGCGGCGCGCCACGTCACCGCTGTCGCGTTCTTCCAGGCCGAGCACGGCGAAGTCCACGCCGGACGCTTTGAGCACTTTGACGAAAGCGCGCAGGGTGCGCTGGTTGCGCATATCGAAGGCGCCATCGCCCACCCAGAACAGTACCTCGGTGGTTTTCACCTCTGAGAGCAGCTTCAGGTTGAGGTCGGCCGCCCAGTTCATCCGCCCGCCGGGGGCGAAGCCGCCGGGGTTGTCGGTGGCGATCAGGTTGTCCAGCACCTCGGCGCCCTTGTTCGGGGTAGCGCCTTTTTCGAGAGTCAGGTGGCGGCGCATGTCGACGATGGCATCGACGTGCTCGATCATCATCGGGCATTCCTCGACGCAGGCGCGGCAAGTCGTGCACGACCACAGCGTCTCGGCATCCACCAGGCCGTTGACGATCGGCTGGTGCGGGTGGCCGCCATGCTCGCCGACCGGCTTGCCCGGGTACGGGCTGCCGGCGAACCGCGCGTCGGTGCCACCGGCAAGGCCGATGACCATGTCCTGGATGAGTTTCTTCGGGTTCAGCGGCTGGCCAGCGGCGAACGCCGGGCACATGGCCTCGCATTTGCCGCACTGTACGCAGGCGTCGAAACCGAGCAACTGGTTCCAGGTGAAGTCCACCGGTTTTTCCACGCCCAGCGGCGCGTTCGGGTCTTCCAGATCCAGCGGCTTGAGGCCCGTGGAGCGGCCACCACCAAAGCGTTCGGCGCGGCGGTGCCAGGCCAGGTGCAGGGCACCGGCGAAGGCGTGCTTCATCGGCCCGCCCCAGGTCATGCCGAAGAACAGTTCGGACACGCCCCACAGTACGCCGATACCCAGCAGTGCGACCAGTACCCAGCCGCCCGTGCCTTCAGGCAGGATCCCCGCCACCGGCAAGGTAGCAATGAAGAAGCTCGCCGCGAACATCAGCAGGCTCTTGGGCAGGCGCATCCACGGCCCTTTGGACAGCCGGGAGGGCGGGTTCAGCCGGCGCTTGAAGACAAACAGGGCGCCACTGAACATGATCACCGTGGCCACCAGCAGGGCGTAACCGAGGATCTTGCTGTGCAGGCCAAAGCCATGCACCAGGATCGCCAGCACGGCCGAGAGCACGAAGCCGCCGGCGGTGGCCACGTGGGTCTTGGACATGTACTTGTCGCGCTCGACCACATGGTGCAGATCCACCAGGTAGCGCCGTGGCATGGCCAGCAGGCCACCAAGCAGGTCAACCTTGCTCGGCCGCCCGCGCCGCCACATGCGCACCCGGCGCAGGGCGCCGAGCACCGCCAGGACGAGGGCGGTGAACAGCAGGATGGGTAGAAGGGTGTTCAACATGGGAGGCTCCCACAACAGCGGTAAGCGTGCGCCGGTCCCTGTGGGAGAGGTCGGTGGGAGCGGGCTTGCCCCGCGATAGCGTCCGATCGGCCAATCAGGTTGCACCTGCTGACGCTATCGCGGGGCAAGCCCGCTCCCACCGTGTTCTCCCTACAGGAACCGCGTTGGTCCTGGGCTCAGAAATCCTTGCACAGCCGCAAGGCGTCGTAGATCGCCGCATGCACGTTGCGCTGGGCCACGCAGTCGCCGATGCGGTACAGCAGGTAGCCCTCGCCCGGCTGGCTGAGGATCGGCTGCGGCTTGATGGCGAACAGCGCCTCCACGTCGATCTGGCCCTTGTTGCGCGAACCGTCCTTGAGCGCGTAGTACAGCTGCTCGTCGGGGCGCACACCGTTCTCCACCACCACCTGGTCGACCACCCGTTCTTCCTTGGCGCCGGTGTACTCGTTCTCGAGCACCGCCACCAGCTTGTCGCCCTCGCGGTAGACCTTTTCCAGCATCATGTCGCCGGTCATGATCACTTCCTTCGGGTACATGCTGCGGTAGTAGGTCGGGAAGGTGGTGCCGCCCATGGCCACGCCCGGCTTGATGTCGTCGGTGACGATCTCGACCTGGCTGCCCTTGTCGGCAATGAAGTCGGCCACCGACATGCCGGTGAACTCACAGATGGTGTCGTACACCAGCACGTTCTTGCCCGGCGCGACCTTGCCGTCGAGCACGTCCCAGCTGCTGACCACCAGGCCTTCTGCAGCGCCCCAGTGCTCGTTCTGTTCAAGGAACGAGTGCCCGCCCACCGCCAGCACGATCACATCCGGGCGCAGGTCCTGGATGGTCGCCACGTCGGCGGCAGTGCCCAGGCGCAGGTCGACCTTCAGACGTGCCAGCTCCAGCTGGTACCAGCGGGTGATACCGGCAATCTGGTCACGCTGCGGGGCCTTGGCGGCGATGGTGATCTGCCCGCCAATCTGGTCCTTCTTCTCGAACAGGGTCACGTCGTGACCACGTTCGGCTGCCACGCGGGCTGCTTCCATGCCGGCGGGGCCTGCGCCAACCACTACCACCTTGCGCTTGACCCCGGTGGTCTTCTCGATGATGTGCGGCACGCCCAGGTATTCACGGGAGGTGGCGGCGTTCTGGATGCACAGCACATCCAGGCCTTGGTACTGACGGTCGATGCAGTAGTTGGCACCGACGCACTGCTTGATCTGGTCGATCTGGCCCATCTTGATCTTGGCGATCAGGTGCGGGTCGGCCATGTGCGCGCGGGTCATGCCGACCATGTCCACGTAGCCGCCTTCGAGAATGCGCGTGGCCTGGTTCGGGTCCTTTATGTTCTGCGCGTGCAGCACCGGGACCTTGACCACTTCCTTGATGCCGGCCGCCAGGTGCAGGAACGGCTCCGGCGGGTAGCTCATGTTGGGGATGACGTTGGCCAGGGTGTTGTGGGTGTCGCAGCCCGAGCCGACCACGCCGATGAAATCGAGCATGCCGGTGGCGTCGTAGTACGCGGCGATCTGCTTCATGTCCTCGTGGCTGAGGCCATCGGGGTGGAACTCGTCACCGCAGATGCGCATGCCCACGCAGAAGTCGTCGCCGACTTCCTTGCGCACGGCCTTGAGCACTTCCAGGCCGAACTTCATGCGCCCTTCGAAGGTGCCGCCCCATTCGTCGGTGCGCTTGTTGACCCGCGGGCTCCAGAACTGGTCGATCATGTGCTGGTGCACGGCCGACAGCTCGACGCCGTCCAGGCCGCCCTCCTTGGCCCGCCGCGCAGCCTGGGCGTAGTTGCCGATCACCCGCCAGATCTCTTCCACCTCGATGGTCTTGCAGGTGGCGCGGTGCACCGGTTCACGGATGCCCGATGGCGACATCAGCGTGGGCCAGTTGAAGCCGTCCCAACGCGAGCGCCGACCCATGTGGGTAATCTGGATCATGATCTTGGCGCCATGCTTGTGCATGGCGTCGGCGAGGTTCTGGAAGTGCGGGATGATGCGGTCGGTGGACAGGTTGACCGAGGCCCACCACTCCTGCGGGCTGTCGATGGCCACCACCGACGATCCACCGCAGATGGCCAGGCCGATGCCGCCCTTGGCCTTCTCTTCGTAATACTTCACATAGCGGTCGGTGGTCATGCCGCCGTCGGTGGCATACACCTCGGCGTGCGCGGTGCTGAGCACGCGGTTGCGGATGGTCAGCTTGCCGATCTGGATCGGCTGGAACATTGCTTCGAAGGCCATGACGCTATCTCCGGCTTACAACGGCTTTGTAACGAACAGGCCATCTTCGTGGCCTTCTTCCGACCCGCCGTAGACCTGCTCGGCCACGGTGCGGATCGAGCTGCCGCGAGCGGCGAGAATCTGGTCCATGGCGCCGGCGAACCAGCCGGTGAACATGTAGTCGACCTTACGGCCGCACTTGCCGTACACGTACACGAACGCCGAGTGCTTGAGCTTGACGCTGCAGGTGCCTTTATCCAGGTCGATATCCTGGATCTCGAACAGGCCCCAGCCACGCTGGCTCAGGCGCTTCATGTAGTGCTCGAACACCGCCACCCCTTCCAGGCCATGGCACTCGGCCTCTTTCTCGCACCAGTGCCAGGCGGACTTGTAGCCGGCCTTGTAGAGGATCTCGGCGTAGGCGTCGGCGCCCAGCACTTCCTCGATGCCCATGTGGTTATTGACGAAGAAATGCCGCGGCACGTACAGCATCGGCAGCGCGTCGCTGGTCCAGACACCGGTCTCGCTGTCGACTTCGATTGGCAATTGCGGGGCGATCTTGGCCATGGAAACTCAACTCCATAAAATTTTTGGATTCGATCAAAAGCCGCTTTGGCTTTTGCTTTTATAAAAAGCCGCAGTGAGTGCTGTTGGGGCCGTAGCGAGCGCGTCGAGCGCAAGGAAGGGCCGAAGCGAAAAGCGAGACAGTGCCGAGGCACGGCGAGCTTTTCGTGAGGGCCTGACGCAGCGATCGGCGTGCGCAGCAGGCCCCAGCAGTGCTCACTCGCCCCAGACGTCCTTTAGGACGTTGACCCAGTTTTCGCCCATGATCTTGCGCACCACGCGCTCGGAATGGCCGCGCTTGAGCAGCGTCTCGGTCAGGTTGGGGAACTCGCCGACGGTGCGGATGCCCAGCGGGTTGATGATCTTGCCGAAGTTGGTCAGGCGCCGGGCGTAGCCCTTGTCGTGAGTGAGGTACTCGAAGAAGTCCTGGCCGTGGCCCTGGGTGAAGTCGGTACCGATACCGATGGCGTCTTCACCGACAATGTTCATGGTGTACTCGATGGCCTCGGCGTAGTCGTCGATGGTCGAGTCGATGCCTTTGGCCAGGAACGGCGCGAACATGGTCACGCCGACGAAGCCGCCGTGGTCGGCGATGAACTTCAGCTCTGCATCGGACTTGTTGCGCGGATGTTCCTTGAGGCCCGAGGGCAGGCAGTGGGAATAGCAGACCGGCTTCTTCGATTCGAGGATGACCTCCTCGGAGGTTTTCGAACCGACATGGGACAGGTCGCACATGATGCCGACGCGGTTCATCTCGGCGACGATTTCGCGGCCGAAGCCCGACAGCCCGCCGTCACGCTCGTAGCAGCCGGTGCCGACCAGGTTCTGGGTGTTGTAGCACATCTGCACGATGCCCACGCCCAGTTGCTTGAACACGTCGACGTAGGCGATCTGGTCCTCGAACGCGTGGGCGTTCTGGAAGCCGAAGAGGATGCCGGTCTTGCCCAGTTCCTTGGCCTTGCGGATGTCGGCGGTAGTACGCACCGGCATCACCAGGTCGCTGTTGTCGCGGATCAGCTTCTGGCTGGAAGCGATGTTGTCGACGGTAGCCTTGAAGCCCTCCCACACCGACACCGTGCAGTTGGCCGCGGTCAGCCCGCCCTTGCGCATGTCCTCGAACAGCTCGCGGTTCCATTTGGCAATGATCAGGCCGTCGATGACGATACTGTCGGCGTGAAGTTCGGCTGGGCTCATCAGGCTGTCCCCTTTTATAGAAGTTTGCTGGCGCCGAACCTTGTGCCGACGCTTTGGGGCCAGCATATGCCTGCGGCCCGAGGCGCCCCGATGCAAAAACGACAGGGGGTTTGCCGAAAGCGTCAATGGCCGACCTGACAGGCTCTGGCGCGCCCCTCGACAATGAGAGCGAGTCTCGACAACGCTGTTTCATGAACATTTTCCCCGGGAGCTATCGCCCGGGCCTGGGCTGAGCGAGAATCCAGCGCATCGTCAGCCTCTTCAGGAGAAACCCGATGAAATCAATGGCATGGCTGGTCTTGCTGGCAGTGGCTTTCGGCGCGCACGCCGCCGAAGAGGAGAGCACCCCCTGCGACAACGTCGAGACCGACCAGCAGGGCTATGCCTGCGCCGCCTACAACAAGCAGACCGCCGAACGCGAGCTGAAGGCGGCCTATGACGACCTCATGCAGCGCATTCGCGACCAGTACGCGGATGAAAGCGACAAGGCCGCGGCGCTGAGCGGCAAGATGGAAGCCGCCGAGAAACTCTGGACGCAGCTGCGTGACGCCGACTGCAAGGTCGAGACCTGGGCCGAGAAACCCGGGAGCAAGGCGTTCGAGGCAGCGTGGGACACCTGCGTGGCGCAACGTAGCGATGAGCGGTCGGAGTACCTGCAGGGCATCGGCCAGCAATGACCTTTGGCCCGCGACGGGCCGCCAAGCGGCCCCCGGGAGTTCCCGCGCCGGGCGCTAGCGCCTGAAGTCCGGCCGCAGCTCCTGGCCATCGATGCTCAGCGTCTTGTAACGCGGCGCCACCAGTTTCACCGCCCCCTCGCGAATCCCGTTGGCCAGGCTTTCGAGGTTTTCCATGTTGCCGCTCAGGCTGCCCACCTCGCGCCACTCGCGGTCTTCCCAGGTGAACACGAACAGCTGCGATGCATAGGTGTGCCGGGGGATCATCAGCACTTCGTTGTGCCCGTCGCCATCCAGGTCGACTGCCCACAGGTAGCAGCCCTTGCCACCGCACTGGCTTTGCGCAAGCGTCGCGTCGGCCAATGATTCGCTACTCGACTGCACCGGCCCGAGCCACTCGAACTTCGGGCCATGGTCTTCGGCCACTGTCGGTTGACGCACCTGGGCCATCTGCGCCAGCAACTGCTCGCGGCGGCCCGCATCGAACAGTTCATCTGTCTGCAGCCGCTGCTCAAGCTGCTCGAAGGCTTCACGCCCCGGCTGGCCGAGGTCGCGATACAAGGTCTCGGCGTCGAACTCGGTGATCGGCGTGTACCCGTTGACCAGGCGCTGGACCTGGTTCCTCGCACTCAATGCCTGCGGATCGAGCAGCGGCGTGTAGAACACCACCACCAGCAGCGCACTGAGCAGGGCGATCCATGGATTGCTCAGGCGCAGGCTGTGCAGCCAGGCCTGGCGCGAAGCCAGCACCGACCAGACCGCCGCCAGGCCGTGCGCCAGCATCACGCCCACCAGCATCGACGCCATGATCCGTGACGGTGTAAGCCCGTATTGGTCGATACGCAGCCAGCTCGCATAGGCCGCCAGGCCCACCAGCACCGGCAGGCACAACAGGCTGGCCTCCACCAGGCGCTTGAGCGGCGCGGGGTAGACGCTACCTTGCCGGCCATCCTGGAACACGCCGTTGACCAGGAACAGGTTGATGCCCGCCAGTACCAGCAGAAGGGTGGTCGAATAGCCGGTGTTCCACACCGGTTGCAGGCCGGAGAATGGCAATGTCAGGGTGAACAGCACGGCGATCAGCGCGCTGAGCGGCAACAGGAAGCGGCACAGCGTCAGCAGGATGCCGCGCAGCAGGCCGATGATCTTCTCGTTTTCCCGCCCCATGCGCATGCCCAGCGAAAACACCACCGGCAACACCAGCCAGAGAAACACCGGTGACTCCACCGCGTCCTTGACCTGCGGGATACCCAGCATGCTGAACAGCAGCGCGCACAACCACAGCAGTTGCCAGAACAGGCCGGTCAGCAGCTGTGCCAGGAAGACAATGAACACGTTGTTCCAGGCATGCCGGAACAGGTCTTCGTAGCGCAGGCGCAGCCCTTCGCCGGTCGGCCAGGCGAGAATGAACGCGGTACCGATATAGGCCAGCACGACGGCGGCCAGGCACCAGGTCTGCTGCAGCCAGCCCATATGCCCGGTATCGAGGAGCCAGGCACTGATCCCGCTGAGCAGCACGGTCAGGCCCAGTACCAACCAGCCGGTGCCACGCTGCAGCACCGCGCTGCCAAGCAGTTGCAGGTTCACGCCCGCTACCGCCACCGCGACGCACAGGGCTACCGACAGGCTGAAACCCAGCAGCTGACCCTCCCCCTTCACGGTGGTGAGCCACACCACGCCCTGAATCAGGCCGATGACGACGTAGAACAAAAAGGAGCGTCTTTGCGCTGGCATTGCAAATCCTTTTGGCCAGAGGAGTAGAAGGCGCGCAAGTCTACCGAAACCGGCCCCCTCCACACCAAGGCCTTTACCTTGCGGGCTGGCGGCAGCCAATTATCACAACGCCATTCCCTCACGAGCGCGGCGGTGTAGAATCGGGCTATTCATCGCCAGACACCCCCGGCGGGTTTATGAGCTCTGGTCGAGCCTGCGGCGATCCCGCGCGGTCCTTCGACCCCCATCCGTGCCTGTGGCAACCGGCCTTCGGCGTATTAGGACAAGAGAAGCTCACTCCCTGTTTGGGTTTGCGGAAAAGCACTTTTCTCGCAAAGCCAGTGACCTGATTAAGCCGCCAGGAGCGCTCCATGCCTGATTATCGTTCCAAGACCTCCACCCATGGCCGCAACATGGCCGGCGCCCGTGCCCTGTGGCGCGCCACCGGGATGAAGGATGAAGACTTCAAGAAACCGATCATCGCCATCGCCAACTCGTTCACCCAGTTCGTCCCGGGGCACGTGCACCTGAAGGACCTGGGCCAGTTGGTCGCCCGCGAGATCGAACGCGCCGGTGGCGTGGCCAAGGAATTCAACACCATCGCCGTCGATGACGGCATCGCCATGGGCCACGACGGCATGCTGTACTCGCTGCCCAGCCGCGAGATCATTGCCGACGCCGTCGAGTACATGGTCAACGCCCACTGCGCCGACGCCATCGTCTGCATTTCCAACTGCGACAAGATCACCCCCGGCATGCTGATGGCCGCCCTGCGCCTGAACATCCCGGTGATCTTCGTCTCCGGCGGCCCGATGGAAGCCGGCAAGACCAAGCTGGCCAGCCACGGCCTGGACCTGGTCGACGCCATGGTCATCGCCGCCGACTCCACCGCCTCCGACGAAAAAGTCGCCGAGTATGAGCGCAGCGCCTGCCCGACCTGCGGTTCGTGCTCCGGCATGTTCACCGCCAACTCGATGAACTGCCTGACCGAGGCCCTGGGCCTGGCTCTGCCGGGCAACGGCTCCACGTTGGCGACCCACTCCGACCGCGAGCAGCTGTTCCTTACCGCGGGCCGCACCATCGTTGAGCTGTGCAAACGCTACTACGGCGAGGGCGATGCGTCCGTGCTGCCGCGCAGCATCGCCAACTTCAAGGCGTTCGAGAACGCCATGATGCTCGACATCGCCATGGGCGGCTCGACCAACACCATCCTGCACCTGCTGGCCGCGGCCCAGGAAGGCGAGGTGGACTTCGACCTGCGCGACATCGATCGCCTGTCGCGCAAGGTGCCGCAGCTGTGCAAGGTGGCGCCGAACATCCAGAAGTACCACATGGAAGACGTGCATCGCGCCGGCGGCATCTTCAGCATTCTCGGCTCGCTGGCCCGTGGCGGCCTGCTGCACACCGACCTGCCGACCGTGCACAGCGCCAGCATGGAGGAAGCCATCGCCAAGTGGGACATCACCCAGACCGATGACGAAGCCGTGCACACGTTCTTCAAGGCAGGCCCGGCCGGTATCCCCACGCAAACCGCCTTCAGCCAGTCGACCCGCTGGGAGACCCTGGACGACGACCGCGAAAACGGCTGCATCCGCAGCTTCGAGCACGCCTACTCGCAAGAGGGCGGCCTGGCCGTGCTGTACGGCAACATCGCTCTGGACGGCTGCGTGGTGAAGACCGCCGGCGTGGATGAGTCGATCCACGTGTTCGAGGGCAACGCGAAGATCTTCGAGAGCCAGGACAGCGCCGTGCGCGGTATCCTCGCCGACGAAGTGAAGGCCGGCGATATCGTCATCATTCGCTACGAAGGCCCGAAAGGCGGCCCGGGCATGCAGGAGATGCTCTACCCGACCTCGTACTTGAAATCCAAGGGCCTGGGCAAGGCGTGCGCGCTGCTCACCGATGGCCGCTTCTCCGGCGGCACCTCGGGCCTGTCCATCGGCCATGCCTCGCCGGAAGCTGCCGCAGGCGGCGCCATTGGCCTGGTGCGCGATGGCGACAAGGTGCTGATCGACATCCCCAACCGGTCGATCAACCTGCTGGTCAGCGATGAAGAGCTGGCTGCGCGCCGTGTCGAGCAGGACAAGAAGGGCTGGAAGCCGGCGGAAGTGCGCCCACGTAAAGTGACCACTGCGTTGAAGGCCTATGCCCTGCTGGCCACCAGCGCCGACAAGGGCGCGGTGCGCAACAAGGCAATGCTCGAAGGGCTGTGAGGCTCTGAAGGCAATAAGAACCGGCGCCTGGTGCGCCGGTTTTTTTATGCCTGAGGAGACCTCATCGCCGGCAAGCCGGCTCCCACAATGTAATCGCAGGCCTTGGCATTGCACCTGTGGGAGCTGGCTTGCCAGCGATTGGGCCGGAACAGGTTATGCGTATTTCACTGAATCTGCTCCGGCGTCACGATCACCCAGTTCTTGTCCGCCGTCACCGGCAAGCCTTCCTTGGCCTGGGCCGCTGCATTCTTCGCGATCATGCCGTTGAGCTGATCCATGTACTTGGCCTTGCGGTTTATCCACAGGTGAATGCCGCCTTTGTTCACATCGACGCCGTGGAACTGCATGTAGCCGTCGCTGGTTGGGGTGTCGCCCCCCACCAGCACCGGCTTCTTCCATTCGTCGATGTAGGTGAGGATGGCCGCCTGCTTGCCCGCCATCCAGGTGGCCGGCGTCCACAGGTACGGGGTCAGCTCCAGGCCTTCGTTGGCCTTGGAATCGTACTGCCCGGCGCTGATCTGCTTGCGCGCCGTCGTCAGCTGGCCACTGGCGCGATCCTTGAGCAGCAGGCTCACACCGATCACGTTCTGTGGTTTGACGTTGTAGCCGTACTTTGGATCTGAGGCGACCATGCGTACCAGCTCTTCGGACGCCGCCGAGATCACATAGACCTCGATGCCGTTCTCCATCAGCTTGTTGTACAGCTCGGCCTGGCCCGTGAACACCTTCGGCGGCTGCACCTCGATACTCTTGACCTGGTCGCCCTCGAAGTAGGTGCTGGGGATCGGCTTGCCCGAGGCCATCAGCTCGTCGACCTGCTGCTTCAGTTCCTTGAGAGTGAAGCCCGAGAACACCTGGGCCACCCAGGGGTAGCAGACCATGTCGTCGAGTTCGCACAGGCGGTAGTAGTAACTGAACAGGCTTTCCTTATGCTCCGCTGTGTCCTTGAATGGGATCAGCTTGAGCGAGGGGTCGAGCTTGTCGCGGGTCAGCAGGCCCTTGTTCTCCATGAACGGCAGCAGTGCCTCTTCGAGGTCGAAGCGGTAGCTGGTGTTGTCCATGTCGAACACCGCGTAGTTACCCTTGTTGGCGTTGGCGGCAATCATCGCGTCGAGCTTCTGCGCGGCTTCGGCCGGCCAGTGCTTGAGCTCGGTGGCCGCCCAACTGCTGGCACTGAGCAACAGGGCAAGGCCGCCGGCAAGGATTTTCGGAGCTGACATCATGTGCGGTTCTCCCAAAGACGTGGCCGCTCAACCCTAGACCTGATTTGTGACAGGCAGGCATGCGCCACCGACCTCGAAGCAACCGCAAACGCCATGTGTATTGCCAAAAACGACCAGGCGTTATTCCATAAACGACTATGTAAATTCCTTTTAGGTATAAATTCGTTTGTTTTCAGGCTGTTAGCATTTCCGTTCGTAATCGCTCACAGAGGCGATGCCTCTTTTGCCTTTTTCCGGAGCTTCAATGAACCTGCCGCTGTCACTCAACCTGCTGGCGTTCCTGGCCCTGCTGCTGGGCCTGGCGCAAACCCGCCGCACCGACTGGAGCCTGGCCAAGAAGGTGCTGCTGGGCCTGGCCCTCGGCGTCGGCTTCGGCCTGGTGCTGCACTCGATCTACGGCGCCGGGCACCCGGTGCTCAAGGCCACCATCGGCTGGCTCGACCTGGTCGGCAATGGCTACGTCGGTTTGCTGCAGATGATCGTCATGCCGCTGATCTTCGCCTCGATCCTCAGCGCCGTGGCGCGCCTGCACAATGCCTCGGCGCTGGGCCGCATCAGCGTGCTGAGCATCGGCACTCTGCTGCTGACCACCGCGATTGCCGCACTGATCGGCATCGCCCTGACCAATCTGTTCGGTCTGAGCGCCGAGGGGCTGGTGGCCGGCGCCCAGGAAAGCGCCCGCCTACAGGCCATCCACAGCGACTACGCGGGCAAGGTCGCCGACCTCAACATCCCGCAACTGCTGCTGTCGTTCATCCCCAGCAACCCGGTGGGCGACCTGGCACGGGCCAAGCCGACCTCGATCATCAGCGTGGTGATCTTCGCCGTATTCCTGGGCCTCGCCGCTTTGCAACTGATCAAGGACGACAAGGACAAGGGCGAGCGCGCCCTGTCCGCCATCGACGTGTTGCAGGCCTGGGTCATGCGCCTGGTGCGCCTGGTGATGAAGCTCACCCCCTACGGCGTGTTGGCCTTGATGACCAAGGTAGTGGCCAGCTCCAATCTCGAGGACATCCTCAAGCTGGGCAGCTTCGTGGTGGTGTCGTACATCGGCCTGGGCCTGATGTTCGTGGTACACGGGGTGATCCTGGCGCTGACCGGTGTCAGCCCGCTGCGCTTCTTCCGTAAAGTCTGGCCGGTGCTGACCTTCGCCTTCACCAGCCGCTCCAGCGCCGCCAGCATCCCGCTGAACATCGAGGCGCAGACCCTGCGCCTGGGCGTGCCGCAGTCGATTGCCAGCTTCAGCGCGTCGTTCGGTGCCACCATCGGCCAGAACGGCTGCGCCGGCCTGTACCCGGCGATGCTGGCGGTAATGGTCGCCCCGGCGGTGGGCATCGATACCTTCGACCCGCTGTGGATCGCCACCCTGGTGGCCATCGTCACCCTCAGCTCGGCAGGCGTTGCCGGCGTCGGCGGCGGCGCGACCTTCGCCGCGCTGATCGTGCTGCCGGCCATGGGCCTGCCGGTGGAACTGGTGGCGCTGCTGATCTCGGTGGAACCGCTGATCGACATGGGCCGCACGGCATTGAACGTGAACGGTTCGATGACGGCTGGCGTGGTTACCAGCCAGCTATTGAAGCAGACCGACCAGCAAGTGCTGAGTGGGGATGAACATGCTGAGTTGAGTCACTCCTGAGACATTGCCGGGGCTGCTGAGCAGCCCCAGGCTTTCAGACCTTGTCCCAGACTTCGAAGTCATACGACGGCCCACCCCCTTCAGCAGGTTGTGGATTATTCGAAGCAAGTCGCCAGTGTTCACGATCGAACTCGGGGAACCAGGCATCACCCTGCGGCGACAGCGCCACCCGGGTCAGGTACATCCGGCTCACCAGCCCTTTCTCCAACGCCTGCCCATAAAGCTGCGCACCGCCGATCAGCATCAATTCCCCGACGCCCTGCTCCCGCGCCCACTGCTCGGCGCGCACCAGCGCCGCCTCCAGCGAGGCGAACACCTCGGCGCCGGCCAGTTGCAGTCCAGGCTGACGGCTGACGACGATGTTCAGCCGCCCCGGCAATGGCCGGCCCAGCGAATCCCAGGTCTTGCGCCCCATGATGATCGGCTTGCCCAGGGTGGTGGCCTTGAAATACTTGAAGTCCCCCGGCAGGTGCCAGGGCATGGTGTTGTCGATGCCGATCACACGGTTCTCGGCGAGCGCCGCGATCAGGCTGAGGGGGAGTGATGTCTTCATGCCGGCGAGGATAGCACCGGGCGCGTGGGTTATGCTTGCGGCCAGACCTGTGCAATGGAAGAGCTTGTGACTGCACCCACTCCACTCGACAAGCGCTGGCTCACCGAAGCGGTACGCCTGCGCGAGGAACACGCCGGTCCCCTGGAGGACCAGGAGGCCAACCGCCGCGCCCGCCAGCAGGGCGGCGACCTGGCCACACGCATCGAGGCCCGCGCCCTGTGGCTGGCCGAGCGCGACGGCATGGACGCGGCGCTGCGCCACTGGAAGCAGGGCGCACGGCTGGCATTGCTGAGCTTGATGGTCCTGGCTCTGTTCAGTGGCGCCGGCCTGGGGCTGGCGGCCCTGGGCGACGGCCAGCGGCCGGTGAACGTGTTCTGGGCCCTGGGCAGCCTGCTCGGGCTGAATCTCGTGCTGCTGCTTGGCTGGGCCGTGGGTTTCTTCTTCGCCGGTGAGCATGGCGCGGCGCTGGGCCGCCTGTGGCTGTGGCTAAGCGAGCGTTTTGCCCGTGACGCCAAGGCCGCGCAACTGGCTCCCGCGCTGCTGGTGCTGTTGCAGCGCCAGCGCCTGAACCGCTGGCTGCTCGGCCTGCTGGTGCATGGCCTGTGGTCGCTGGCAATGCTCGCGGCGCTGGGCATGCTCCTGGCGCTGCTGGCGACGCGACGCTACGGCTTCGTCTGGGAAACCACGCTGCTTGCCGCCGAACCTTTCATCACGCTGACCCAGGCCCTTGGCGCCCTGCCCTCGCTGCTCGGTTTCGCCGTCCCCGACGAGGCGATGATTCGCGCCAGCGGCGACACCCTGCCTGCACTCGATCTGGCGCGCCAGGCCTGGGCCAGCTGGCTGCTCGGCGTGGTGCTGGTCTATGGCCTGCTGCCCCGCATGCTGCTGGCCGCGCTGTGCCTGTGGCGCTGGCGCCAGGGCCGCGAGCGCCTGGCGCTGGACCTCAACCTGCCAGGCTACGCGCAACTGCGCGAAGCCCTGATGCCGCGCAGCGAACGCCTCGGCGTGCAGGATGCAGCCCCCGACACCCTGCCCCGCTTCGAGGCCGGCCAACTGGAACGCGACGGTGGCGGTGCCCTGCTGGTCGGCCTGGAGCTGGACGACCAGCGCCCCTGGCCACCCGCACTGCCTCGTTCGGTCACCCATGCGGGCGTGCTCGACAGCCGCGAGTCGCGCAACAAGCTGCTCGAGCAACTCAGCCGTTTCCCCCCGGCGCGCCTGGCCATTGCCTGCGATCCTCGCCGCTCACCCGACCGTGGCAGCCTGGCCTTGCTCGCTGAGCTGGCGCGCAACGCCGGCGCCACGCGTATCTGGCTGCTGCAGGCGCAGCCCGGCCAGGCCCTGGACGCGGCACGCCTGGGCGACTGGCACGAGGCCCTCGACCGCCTGGGCCTGCCCCATGCCGACACCTCGCCCCTGACCTGGCTGGAGCATGGCCATGACTGAGCCGCTGAAACTGGCCGTGGTCGGCCACACCAACGTCGGCAAGACCTCGCTGCTGCGCACCCTCACCCGCGACGTCGGCTTCGGCGAGGTCTCGCACCGCCCCAGCACCACCCGCCATGTCGAAGGCGCCCGCCTGTCGGTGGACGGCGAACCGTTGCTCGAGCTCTACGACACCCCCGGCCTGGAGGACGCCATTGCCCTGCTCGACTACCTGGAGCGCCTCGAACGCCCGGGCGAGCGCCTGGACGGCCCCGCTCGCCTTGAGCGTTTCCTCCAGGGCAGCGAGGCGCGCCAGCGTTTCGAGCAGGAAGCCAAGGTGCTGCGCCAGCTGCTGGCGAGCCATGCCGGTCTGTATGTGATCGACGCCCGCGAACCGGTGCTGGCCAAGTACCGCGACGAGCTTGAGGTGCTGGCCAGCTGCGGCAAGCCGCTGTTGCCGGTGCTCAACTTCGTTGCCAGCAACCAGCACCGCGAGCCCGAATGGCGCGAGGCCTTGGCGCGCCTGGGCCTGCATGCGCTGGTGCGTTTCGACAGCGTGGCCCCGCCCGAGGATGGCGAGCGCCGCCTCTACGAAAGCCTGGCGCTGCTGCTGGAAGAGGCCCGCCCTGCCCTGCAACGGCTGATCGATGACCAGCAGGCCCAGCGCGAAGCCCGTCGCCACAGCGGCAAGCGTTTGGTCGCCGAGCTGCTGCTCGACTGCGCTGCCTGCCGGCGCAGCGTAGAGGCCGAGCCCGCCGCCGAGGCGCAGGCCATCGAAACCCTGCGCCAGGCGGTGCGCCAGCGCGAGCAACGCTGTGTCGAGGCGCTGCTCAAGCTGTATGCGTTCCGTCGCGAGGACGCCAATGCCGGCGACTTGCCGTTGCTCGATGGGCGCTGGGGCGACGACCTGTTCAATCCGGAGACCCTGAAGCTGCTCGGTGTGCGCCTGGGCAGCGGCGTGGCGGCGGGCGCGGCGGCAGGTGCCGGCGTCGACTTGCTGGTTGGCGGCCTGACCCTGGGCGCCGCCGCGCTCGCCGGGGCCATTGCCGGCGGCGCGCTGCAGACCGCGCGCAACTATGGCTCGCGCCTGATGGGCAAGCTCAAGGGCCAGCGCGAGCTGACGGTGGATGACGCCGTGCTGCGCCTGCTGGCGCTGCGTCAGCAACAGTTGATACTGGCCCTGGAGGCACGCGGGCACGCGGCGCAGGACAGCATCCGCCTCGCGGCGCCAGAGGACAAAGGCTGGCGCGAAGGCAAGCTGCCCGAGGCCTTGCGCAGGGCGCGGGCGCATCCACAGTGGTCCACGCTCAATCCCGGGGCACGGGTCAACCAGGCCGAGCGGCAGGAGCAAATCGACGCCCTTGCGACGGATCTGTAGAAGCGGGCTAGCGCCGCATCTTGCGCAGTTCCACCAATAGCCAGCGCATCTCCCGATGTCGCTGGCTGTTGAAGACCAGCATTGCCAGTAATGGCAGCACCAGCGCCGCGAGCTGCAACACTGTATGCAGACTGCTCCCGATCAAGCTCAACGCCATCAGCAAGGCAACCGCCAGCACCGGCAGTATCATCACCAGAGCCCCATTCAGCCCGCGAATCATCGCGATATGACCCAGGCACAACAGCACTACCAGCCCACCGGTGACCATCACGGAGTAGAAAGGGTTGTCCGGATGGTTACGCCAGTAGCTGTCGAACCAAAGCGTCGCCGTCAGGGCCACCGGAAGGATCGACATGAAGATGCCCAGCAAAAAGACAGGAAAGTAACGGGCCATGAACCGTGCCGAGCTACCCGAGCTCATCGGCGCGCCTGTCGCGCCAGGCGTCTCTTCGCCCGATACTCCGCCAGGCGGATACGCATCTCCCGGTATCGTTGGCAATTGAGCAACAGCAAGGTCACCAAGGCAGCCAACAGGCTGCTGGTGTAGATGAACAGGTTGGGACGATGCCCATAGGTCGCCAGCGTGAGCACCATGCATACCACGCACAGCCCTGCCACCAACCACGCGCCCCAGGCGCGCCCGCGAACCACGGCGCCGTGTCCCAGCATGAAGACTGTCAATGTCGCCAGCAGGCTCCAGGGAAGTACCCCGTCCTTCGAGCAGCTTCGGCAATAGGTGCTCCACACCAATGCAAAAGTCCAGGCCACGGCGATGATCGACGAAAAATAGGCACCGATGAACACGCCGAAGTAACGCTGGAGAAAACCCTTCAGCTCAGGATGCCGTGTCATTCGGTGATTTCCTCGTAAAGCCCGACGGCCATCCCCTGTACCGTACCGCTGCCGGCCAGGCCGATGAAGCCACCCAGTGAGTCCTTGATCAGCGTCTGCGTGGAATGACTGATCTGCGTAGGCGTGAAGCGTTTGACCAGCTCACCCGCACTTTGCCGGAGCTTCAACTGCTTGGCCGTCAGGGTCGGATGCTTGATCATCAGCAATTCCGTGGTGAGTGCCTTGCGTTGCTGTCGACTCAGCGAACGGGTCAGCTGATACCAGCTGTTGCCGGTCGCCGCCTTGCGCACCTGGAGAAACTTCAGCGTCGTAAGCCCTGAAGCCCCCACACCCATCAGCGACACGGCATCGAGCACGGGAGTGGCCGCCTGGTACCACGCCTCTTGGTCCAGCGCGTCATTGAGCGAAGGGTCGGTTGCCTCGAAAGCGGTCCGCACCAGGCCGATCCCGCATTGCGCGGTACTGGCGGTTGCCGCGGCATACCCTGCGACAGTCAACGCCAGGCTGGCTCCGCCGGAAAACGGCACGGCGATGGTGCCGCTGAACATGACGATCCAGCCCAGCACGGCGCCGGCGCAGGACAATGTGGTGTTGACTGCTTCCTTCACCACCCGAGCTTCGCGTGGGTTGGTCTGCAACTGGTTCATGAACTGCTCGGGAGAGGTGTAGCGAGGCGCCTCGCGCAGAATGATGCGCTTGGGCTTGATGCTGCAGATAGGCTGGAACTCGCGCAGGGTGATGACGTTGTAATCGGCATCGATGTACACGACACCCGCGCCGACGATGCCGGGGTCGGCGTCGATGGCCTTGAACAGCTTCTGCTGATCGATGCGGCCCTGCATGCGCTGGCGCGCCATGAATTGCGAAGTGCTGCCCAGGGAATTGGAGAGCAGGTCTGTCACGAATCGTTTTCCTTACACAATGCTCGGTGTCCTCGGGGCTACTTCGCAGCCCATTCACTGAGGCTTGTCGTGGCGACGAACCGCAGCGAATGGGGCGCAAAGCGCCCCCTGCTGCGGTATCACACGTTCGGGCACGGCACCGGCGCCCAGTCACCCATGTCCGGGTTGCGGCACATGGCGTTGACCTGGTCGGCGCCCGCCTTGGCCACCTGCTGGGCCTCGGCTTTCTTGCCGTTGGCGTTCTGCAGGGTCTTCTCGGTGGCCACCGCTTCCTGTGGCACCTTGGTGTTGGTCTTGGCCGGCTGGACCTTCTTCACATCCTTCTTCTTGCCGGTGGTCGCCACCTTCGGCGGCTCGGCCACGGCGACCACTTCGGTGCGCTGCACGCCCACCTGCTTGAGGTCCTGCTCGTAGGCCTGGGTGTAGTTGTTGAGGTTCTCACCCAAACGACCGTTCACGGTGGTCAGCAGGTTGTTCGACTCCTGCAGGCCGGCGACGATCTCGGCCAGGCGCTTGCGGCCCTCGGTGTCGTTGATGCGGCCAGCCTTGCGGTTCTGGATCAGGCTGGCGAACTCGCGCTGGTAGCAGCTCTGCGACGACTTGGCGTAGGCCGTGGTGCGGTCCATGTCGGCCGCGCTCTTGTCGATGTCGGTGGCGTACGAGGCGATGCGCTGCTTGTCGTCGCTGATCTGTTTCTGGCGCTCGGTGTAGTAACCGGCCGCGCCGCCAACCAACGCGCCGCCAGCGGCACCGATGGCGGCATTGCGGCCGCGGTTTTCCTTGTCGACCAGGGCACCGGTGAGGGCACCGCCGACCGCGCCGAGCAGCGCGCCGGTGGCGACCGAGCGGGTCATGTCACCGTCGGTGGAGCGCAGGTGCTGCACCGGCTCGTAGCAGTTGGGGTAGTACTCGACCTTGGTCGTGGCGCCAACCTTGGACGCCGGCGAGCTGGCGCAACCGCTCAACAGCACGGTGCTGAAACCGGCTGCCAGCAGCAGTGCGGTACGGGCCTGGGATGCGGTGATCAGGGGTTTGCGGGTGAACATGGTCTGGTTTCTCTTCTTGGGTTTCTGGGTGACCGGGGGCTTCGTGCCACCCGGGAGTCCTTTCTGTCGAAGCTGTCCTTAGGGTCGCGGGGCGGCCGATGCCAGCAGCTCCTTGAGGATCGTCGCCGGATCGGCCCGCCGGTTCTGGCGGTACTCCCCGACGTGGCGGACGAACAGGGTGGCGCGGGTGACCAGGCTGTTGCCCAGCACCGGCTTGCGATTGAGCTCTTCCTTGACCCGCTGGAACTGCGCCTGGATCACCGCGTCGGTGTAGCGCGTGCCGCTGGCCAGGTTGTCGATGTAGATCGCCACGGCGCCGTCGAGGGCGGCGCGACCATTGGCGATGGCGGCGCCGTACATGCGCGCGCTGGTCTGGTCACCGGCAGACTCGGCCTTGGCCTGGGTGTTCTGCAGGTTGGTCAGGCGGATGTTGTAGTTGTTGACGGTCTCGGCCACCAGGGCGGCGGACTGGATCAGGTTGCCGGCCGCTTCCTCGCGCTGGCGGGCGATCAACGACACGTTGCGCTTGAGCTCTTCGTTGACCAGCCCCAGCTCAGCCTGCTGGCGCGGGTCGGTGGCGGCGGCGATGATGCTGTCCAGGCGCTTGGTCGGGTCCTGGGCGGCGTCGATGTCGTCGGTCAGGCCGGCCAGGCGACCTTCCTTCTGCCACTGCTCGAACAGCTCCTGGTAACGCGAGCGCGGCGCCGACAAGGCGCCGATGGCCACGCGGAAACCAGTGGTCTCGTTGCGCTGCTCGGTGCCGTCGGCGCCGAACAGCGGGTACTCGCGGCGCATGCCGGTGAACAAGGTACCCTCGCCTTCTAGGTAGTTGCCGCCCTTGACCACGAAGCCGCCGTAGGCGCCCTGCAGGCGCCCGGCGTTGACCAGCTGGAACGACTCCTGGACCATCTCGGCGGCGTTGCCGATCACGTCGAACAAGCCCAGCGGATTGGGTTGTTTGGTGCCGATCGGCATCAGCCGCGCCGCCTGCCCGGTACCACCGGCGACCTGGTTGAACACCGCGAAGTCGCCCAGCGGCCCTTCGCTGTCGGCGCCTTCGACCTTGCGCGGGAACAACCGCCCTTCCAGCTCCTGGCGGCTGACCGCCGAACCGCCACGGGCGGCGAACTCCCATTCCACCTCGGTGGGCAGGCGCACGAAGCCCACGCCACCATCCTCGGCCTTGCTGCCTCGGCCGCTGACCGGCAGCAGGTCGCGGTGGTGCTTCATCAGCCAGGCGCTGTAGACGGCGGCGAAGCGTTCGGCCTCGAAGCGCGACAGTTTTACCTTGGGCAGGCGCCCCGCCGCGTCGTTGTTCGCCTCGCAGGCCGGTGCCGCGTCGCCGCCGGCCAGCGACGGCGCCTGGGCCATCACCTGGGCGTATTGGCGGGCGGTCACTTCGTACTTGCCGATGAAGTACATCATCGGCGTGAGCGGGCTGCCTTTCTCGACCTTGGGCAAGCTCGGGCCGACGGCCTTCTGCCACTGTGGCGCCAGGTCCTGCAGGCTGAACTGGCCGTTGATGAAGTCGCGCCGGTAACCGGAGATGAACGACTGCTTGTAGCCGGCCTCGCCTTCGCTGAACGGGTAGCCGAGGTTGACCTCGCGGTCGTCGAGGCTGCCCTGGGCCAGCACATAGACACTGCGCAGCACCAGCTCACCGCCACAGGGCAGCGGCAGGCTGACATCGCCCGGCAACGGCTTGGGGTTGTCGAACTTGCTTTCAGTCCCCGGCTGCGCCTGGGCAACTGGCTTGGCCTTGTCGTCGCCATCGGCCGGGGAACAGGCGCCCAGGCTCAAAGCGGTCAGGAGCAGGGCGGCAGCCCCGAGGCGGCGATCAGACATCACGTATTCCTTGGCAAGCCTCGATGCGCGCCACCCGCCAGCCGCCCAGGGCGGCGGCGGCGGTGCTGGCCAGCAGCACGGCACACAACGCAACGAGGTAGTGCATGGGCAGCAGGTGGCTGGCGAACTCGCCGGGTACCTGCATGAAAAGTCGGTTCAGGCCGTGTTCGGCGAGCAGGTACAACAGCCCTGCCACGGCGGCGGCCAGCAGCCCGCTGTAGAGTGCCTGGAGCACCACGAACAGCAGCAGCGCAGCAGTGCCGAAGCCCAGCAGACGCAGCACTGCCAGCTCACGCTGCTTGCGCTCGACCGCCGCCACTGCGCCTGCGGCGATGGCCGCTACGGCGCCGGCCACAGCCAGGCTGGCGATGATCCAGAACACCAGGTCAAGATTGCGGCTGAGCGATTGCACCTGGGCGATCTGCGCGGCCTGGGTCGAGACCAGCAGCTTGCGTTCGGCGAAAAACTGGCGCAGCGGCTCGACATCGCTCAGTTCGCGGGCATACAGGCGGAAGGCCGGGTACACCCGCTGTGCCCCGCTGCCTTGCGCCTCCCCCTGCCAGCCCAGCGCAGCCACGGCGCGGCCATCGCGGTAATCCTCGACGGCTTCGAGCAGTTGCAGCGAGGCAAACAGGCCATCGCGCTCGAACGCCGCCAAGGGCAGCACGCTGCTGACCTGCAGGCTTGTGCGTCGCCATTGCATCTGCCCGGCCTGCTGGCGACTGAAGCTGGCCTGCAGTTCGTCCCCAGCCTTGGCACCGAGTTTTTCCGCAGCGGTAAAGCTCAGCACCACCTGTTGCAGACCGTCCGGGGGCGCGACCTGCGCCAGCAAGGGATCGCCCTCGGCAGTGGGCAGCATCTCGACCGTCAGGCCACGTCCATGAGCCGGCAGCAACAGCTCGGCGGTGGCAGCGATCTGCCGGGTCCGCGGGATGGCGAAGGCCACTCGTGGGTGCTGGGCCAGTTCCGCGATGAATTCGGCACGCAAGCGCCCACCGCCCAGCGGGATGATCTCGCGCACACCAGGATCGCGCTGCAGGCGCTCGGTCAGGCTGCCGACCAGGCCGAACTTGAGGCCGAACAGCACCAGCAGCGGCGCGATCACCGCCACCAGCGCGAGCACGGCGCACGCCGACAGCCGCGCATCGTTGCGGTAGTCCTGCCAGGCCAGCCCGGCGATCAGCAGCGGGCGCATCAGGCCGCCCGCTCCAGGCACGCCGTGACGCCGCCATCGGCTTCGCGCCGGCAGGCCATGCGCAGCACTGTCAACCCGGCGTGGCGGGCCAGGGCCTCGTCGTGGGTGGCGACCACACAGGTCACCTGCCGCGCTTCGGCCTCGCACAGCAACAGCTGCATCACCCGCTCGGCGTTGACCGGGTCGAGCGAGGCGGTCGGTTCATCAGCCAGAAGCAGCGTCGGGGCATGGGCCAGGGCACGGGCACAGCTGACCCGCTGGCGCTGGCCGAGAGACAGGGTGGCGGGTTTCTTGCCCAGCTGGTCGTGTACATCCAGCGCTTCGGCCAGGCGCTCGACACTGCCGTCATCGCCGAGCCCCAGCAACTGGCGCGGCAGAGAGATGTTGCCGCGCACATCGAGAAAACCCAGCAGCCCCCCCGCCTGCAGCACGTAGCCGAGGTGGCGGCTGCGCCAGTTGGCCAAACGGTCGAGCTGCCGGCCGCGCCACAGCCCGGCGACATCCTCGTCGCCGAGGACGAAGCCCTCTGCCGCATCCGGCGCCAGCACCAGCGCCAGCAGGTCGAGCAAGGTGCTCTTGCCGCAGCCGCTGGGGCCGACCAGCGCCACCCGCTCGCCCACGGCCAGGTGCAGCCGGTCGATCTGCAGGCTGTAGCGCTGGGCACCCTGCCCGCGTGTCTTGCGCACTCCGTCCAGGCGGATCATCACGGCAGCGTCGACAGCGGGACACGGTACAGGGCGTCGCCCGGTTCGGCCTTGCCGAAGCGCACCCAGTTGGCCATGTCGTTGTGGAAGGTCTCGTACAGGCGGATCTTCGAGTCCAGTTCGTCGATGAAGTCTTCCTGCTCGGCCACCGACAGCGACAGCCACAGGTCCTGGGTCATGCTCAGGGACTTGCTGCGGTACGGCAGGCCGTCGAGGTATTCGCCGAGCACACCGCCCTGGGCCAGGTTGGCGCCCTTGCGCAACGCGCCGGGGTCGCGGCTCATGTAGGCACTGGCGCTGGCGATCTCGTTGAAGAAGTCGCCTGGCGAGCTGCGGGTCTTGCGCGCGGCATCGACGATCAGCTTGAGCGACTGCTGCAGGTCGTTGAGCTGCAGCTTGGTCAGCATCACGCACACCTGCAGGGTCGGCAGCGCCGGGTTGGTCAGGTCGCGGTCGGCGGTCCAGGCGCTGACCAGTTGCGGCGCCTGGCTGGCGCCGTGGCGGCCAAGGAAGTCCATGTGCATGGCGTAGCCGATGGCCTGCGACTTGGCCGCCAGGCTCGAGGCCGAGGTCAGCAGCGGCACGGGTTGCGGTTGCTGGTTGCGCACCTGGTGCACCAGGTCGGCAAAGGTCGAGCCGATCTCGCGCACGCGGTCGCCGAAGGCACCGACTTCACCGCCCGGCACGCTGACGTAGAGGTCGCCGATCTGCGGGTTGCTGTCGGCGGTGAGCACACGGTACTGGGTCTCGGCCGCGCCGTGGTTCTTGAGCCCGGCGGGGGTGCGCAGGTGCAGGGCGTAGATCTTGATCTGCTTGCTCAGGGCGGCCTGGCGCACTTCGGCTTCGTTCATCTGGGTGCTGCTGAACGGGTCGTTCTTGCGCAGCGCGCCGGCATCGCTGACCAGCAGGATCAGGCGCCCGCCGTAGCCGGACCAGTCCATGCCCTCGACCGCCTGCATCACGCCGGCGAAGGCGTCCTCGTTGAACGAGTGGCTGGAGACGCTGGTGGCCTTGACCTGCGAGGCGGCCTTGAGGAAACGCGCCGGATCGCGGCCCTGCTCCAGGCTGACCAAGGTCTTGCTCAGGTACTCCAGGCCCGGGGTGCGCTTGACGCTGTTGCGAAAGCCGACCAAGCCGAAGCTGACGCTGTCCAGCTCGCCACGGGCCGCCAGTTGCTGTTGCAGCTCGCTGACCACCTGGCGCACCCGATCGATGTACGGCTGCATGGACACCGAGGTGTCCACCACCAGGACGATGCCGGTACGGAAGCTGTTGTCGCCGACCGCCGCGACGCCGGCCGCCTTGGGCGCGCTGTCGCGGGCGCTGGCACCGGGGTCGATGGAGGCGATGTTGAGCAGTTGCACCGGCTGGCCGCCGGCGTCGAAGCTTTCGCGGTAGTCGAAGATCGGCATCAGGTAGAACTGGTTCTGCGGCACGGCGCTGGCCGCCGGTTCCAGGGCCATGACCTGGGGCACCTGGTCGGGGTTGTTCTGCGCCTTGAGCAGGCTGTCGCGAGCCAGCGGGGTGTCGTCGAGCAGATGCTGCACATCGTCCACCTGGCGCATGAACATCACCGGTGAGCGGCCCGAGCGTTCGGTGAACTTCAGCACCAGGCTCTGTTTCCAGTCGCTGGTCTGCGCCGCCAGCAGCCAACCCTCGCGCTGGCCGTCGCTGGCGGCGCCGACCTGGACCCAGGCCTGGCCGCCGACGTCCTTGCGCTGGTAGACATAGAGCACGGAGAAAGCTGGCAGTGTCTCGCCCGAGGCATCGCCAGGCTGGGTCACCAGCTGGGCATCAGGCTTGGTCAGCACACGCTGGAACAGGGTCTTCTTGCCGGGCATCAGCAGTGGACGACCGTCGTCCGAGGCGGCCACCGGTGTGACTTTGGGTTCGGTGGGGGCCACGCTGTCGGCGGGCGCCTGCACCACCGGCGTTTCAGGCGCGGGCGCGTCATTGCCGCCGAGCAACCAGAAGAACGCGCCGCCCAGCCCCAGCGCCGCCGCGATCGCCACCGCCAGCACGGCCTTGGCCGGCTTGTTCGAGGCGGGCTTCACAGCGGGCGCGGGCTTGGGTTCGGACCGCCGGGCAGGCTCGCTCACGGGAGCGGCAACGGCTTGCGGAATATTGATGGACACCGGCTGCGGGATGGCCGGTGGCGGGATCGGCAGCGGGCGAACCAATGTGCTGTCGTTGTCCTCGACCGGCGCCTGGACCGTCAGGCGATCCAGCGCCGCCAGCAACGCCGCCGCGTCGGCGAAGCGCTCGTTGGGATCCTTGGCCAGCAGACCGCGCAGGATGTCCTGGTAGCGGCCATGTTCGATGGGCAGTTCCGGTAACGGCTCGGTCAGGTGCGCCAACGCCGTGGACAACGCATCGGTGCCGTTGTACGGCAGCTTGCCGACGAGGATTTCGTACAGCACCACACCCAGTGCATACAGGTCGGCGCGCCCGTCGATGTCCATGCCGCGTGCCTGTTCAGGGCTCATGTAGCTCGGCGTGCCGACGGCGAAACCGGCCTGGGTGAATTGGGTGCGGTCATCCAGCGACTTGGCGATGCCGAAGTCCGATAGCACCGCGGTGCCGTCGGCGCGGAACAGGATGTTGGCGGGCTTGACGTCGCGGTGCACCAGGCCCTGGGCGTGGGCATAACCCAACGCCTGGGCGATCTGGCGCACGTAGACGAGGCCCTGCTCGGGCGTCAGCCCCGCGGCGATCCGCTCCTTCAGCGTGCCGCTGGGCAGGTACTCCATGGCCATGTAGTACAGCTCGCCGACGTTGCCGATGTCGTGGATGGTGGCGATGTTCGGGTGCGCCAGCCGCGCCAGGGTTCGGCCCTCGCGCAGGAAGCGCTCGCAGAAGGTCGGGTCGGCGGCCAGGCTCGCCGCCATGATCTTCAGCGCCACCTTGCGCTCCAGGGAGCGCTGGGTGGCGAGGTACACGCTGGCCATGGCGCCCTGGCCAAGCTCGCTGTCGATATCGAATCCGGGAATCTGCATGTCCATGGTGTCTTCAGCTGGCCTTCACGACGACGGCGGTGATGTTGTCGGGGGCGCCACGGGTCAGCCCCAGGTGTACGAGACTGCGCACCACCTCATAAGGGTCGGCGTGGCCGAGCACCTCGGCGATCTCGTGGTCCTCGGCGGTCTTGTTCAGGCCGTCGCTG